>NZ_BAAAMV010000009.1:0-660188 GCF_039529455.1 Nonomuraea bangladeshensis | reverse complement strand
AGCGGCTCCTGGATACGCGCGAAAGACACGCGACGGGGACCAGCGGGTACGGCGGAGGCGTTGCGCGAGGCTGCCAACAGATGTCCTTCCGAGGGCTCGCGGCGGACTGACTACACGCACGCCAGACGACCTCGGGATGCGAGCGGGCAGCACGAGGCGTCACAAGGGGAGCGTGGAAGCATGAGCGTACTCGCTCTGCCTAATTTTGTCCACGCTAACGCAGACCCATCTATCCGGTCGCATTTTCAGGATGACGGATGAGGGTTCGCTTGTCAACCTCCAAATCGAGAATTCAGATGTGCGGGTTCTGTGTGAAGACGGTGAAAGTCCTGATCAGGCGACAGTGAGGCTGGGACGATCCGTTCGTGCGGATGTCTGTTCTCATGGCCGTGCTGGGGTGGATGTTCCTGGTCGCGGCGAGCTGGCTGCAGATTCCCCTCCACCGGGAGATGGGGTGGTTCGGGGCGCTGCTCGTCGTGGGGTTCGGCTGGCTGTGGAGCGGCTTGTGGACCTTCGTCGCGGTCATCCTGCGCCTGTCCGTACGGGCGTACGCGCGGGCGGCGGTGGTGCTGGTCGCCGCGAGCGTGGGGGGTGCCGGGGTGTGGGCGGTGGACTGGCGGACCGCGTTCGTCGACGGCGTCATGTGGGCGCAGCGGGACGCGTTCGCCGAGCTGGCCGCCGACTACCGGGAGGGCCGGCCGGTCGAGCCGCCGGGATGGATGGCGTACGTGTCGGTCGGCGGGGAGGTCCGGGTGCTGGATGGCGGGCTTTATCTGCCGGTTCTCGTGGACGAGTGGCGGAGGGAGAGCGGGGCGGGAATCGCGTACCTGGGGCCGTCGCCGGACGCCGGCCGGCTCGTGCCGACGGCGGAGGGAGGGATGGGGCGGCCGGTCCGGGAGCTGGGTGACGGATGGTGGTGGGTGGAGTAGGCAAGTCCCCCGTCGTCCACAGGCTGTGCACGGACGAGGTCGCCCGGAAAGGACGGCGGGGAAAGGGGTTCGGCGCGGCCGGCCGATCATCCTGTGGATATCTGCGCGTCCGGTCTGTACTGGGAGGACGTGCGTGCGGAGCCGGTTTTGGGCGCGGTGGGCCGGGGTGAGGGGTTGGCTGGGGATGCGGCGTTACGGGGAGTGGTTATCCACAGGAAGGGTGAGTTATCCACAGTGTGTGGGAAAGCTCGCCCTACTGCGTGCCCATCCTCCTGAGCTGGTGCGCCCGCGCGCCCGCGTCGCCCGGCAGGTCGCGTTCGGCCAGCGCGGCGGCGACGCGCTCGCGGAGCTCGACCGGCTTGTGGCTGTCGTACTTGAACTTGGCCCGGACGCCCATCACCTCAAGCCGCAGCCCACGGATGGCTGACAACATCTTGCGGTACGGTCCCTCGTCGGCGGCGACCACACCGTACCCGCCGTCCGGCTCGTGGTGGGCGAGCTGGCGGCGCAGGATGTCGGCCTTGCCTTCCTTGTCGTCCACGATCCGGGCCGTGCAGGTGAGCTGCACCGAGGCGTAGTAGCTGGTCGGGACGCCGGTGCCGGGGGAGTCGGCGCGCCAGGTGGACGGGATGAAGGCGTAGTCGTCGTGCACGCTCATCACGACGGTCGGGTTGGCCTCCAGCGCCGCCCAGATGGGGTTGGGCCGGGCCAGATGCAGCACGATCTCCTCGCCGCTGCCCGCGTCCAGCAGGAAGTGGGTCGGCACCACCACGGGCGGGCCGCCCTGCGCGCCGTTCGCGGCCAGCAGGCCGAAGTCACGCGTACGCAGCCAGGACCGCCACTCGTCCGCGTCGAGGGCCGCGTCCCAAGGATGAATAAGCACCCGAACTCCTTTGTATTAGTACATAATGTCTTTTGTGCTAGAAAAATATCGGATCGTCGGCGAGACAGCCAGCGAGTTGGTCACCGGGATCGAGACCGCCGTCTCCGAGGGACGGCTGCCGCCGGGCTCGCCGCTCCCCCCGATCCGCGAGCTGGCGCAGCAGGCCGGGGTCAGCCCCAGCACGGCGGCGGCCGCCTACCGGCTGCTGCGCGAGCGCGGCGTGGTCGAGACCGCCGGGCGGCGCGGCACCCGCGTCCGGCCGCGTCCGGCCAGCACCACCCGGGAGGACATCCGCATCGAGGTGCCGCCGGGCGTACGCGACCTGTCGAAGGGCAATCCCGACGCGGCCCTGCTGCCGCCCCTGCACGACGCGCTCGCCGCCGCCGCCCGAGCCCATGAGGAGCGGCCCGCGATGTACGGCACCCACGACGACGCGGACCTGCTCGCCCTGGCCGCCGCCCGCCTGAGCGGCGACGGCGTGCCGCCCGGCGATCTGGCGATCACCTCGGGCACCCTCGACGCCGTCGAACGCGTCCTCGCCACCGCCCTGCGTCCCGGCGACCCGGTCGCCGTCGAGGACCCGGGCTGGTCGTCCCTGCTCGACCTGGTCGCGGTGCTGGGCCTGCGGCCGGTGCCGGTGCGTGTGGACGACGAAGGGCCGCTTCCCGACGATCTCGACCGGGCGTTGCGGGCCGGCGTACGGGCCGTCGTGGTCACCGCCCGCGCCCAGAACCCGACCGGCGCCGCCGTCACCGCCGCCCGCGCGGCGGCCCTGCGCGAGCTGCTGGCCGCGCACCCCGACGTGCTGCTCGTCGAGGACGACCACGGGGACGGCTTCGTGGACGTGCCCCTGCACCCGCTGGCCGGGGTCACGTCCCGGTGGGTGCTGGTGCGTTCGACGGCCAAGGCGTTCGGCCCTGACCTGCGGCTGGCTCCGGTCACCGGCGACCGGGCCACGCTGGACCGGCTGCGCGGGCGGCAGCGGCTGGCCGTCGGCTGGGTGAGCCACCTGTTGCAGCGGGCGGTCGCGCACCTCTGGCGTACGGGGGCGGTGGACACGGCGGCCGTGGCGGCGTCGTACCGGGAGCGGCGGGACGGCCTGGTGGCGGCGCTGGCCGGGCGGGGCGTGCGGGCGCACGGCCGGACCGGGCTCAACGTGTGGGTGCCCGTCGCCGACGAGTCCGCCGCGATCACCCGCCTGCTGGCCCGGGGCTGGGCCGCCGCGCCGGGGGCGCGCAACCGGGTCCGTACGCCGCCCGCGATCCGCGTCACCGTCTCCACGCTGAGCCCGGCCGACCTCGCGCCGCTCGCCGCCGACCTCGCCGCCGCCGTCGAGGCCCCGTCGCGCGGCCGGTACGCCTAGCCGGTACGGCTAGGAGCCCGGCGTCGCCGGCCGCGAGTGCGCCGCCATCAGGTGGTCCACGAGCGCGAGCAGCACGTCCCGGCTCGCCCGGCGGTCACGGGCGTCGCACAGCACGAGCGGCACCTGTGGGTCGAGGTCGAGCGCCTTGCGGATCTCCTCCGGCGCGCGGTCCCTGACGCCGTGGAAGCAGTTGACGCCCACGACGAACGGGATGCCGCGGCTCTCGAAGAAGTCGATCGAGGCGAAGCTGACGTCCAGCCGCCGGGTGTCCACCAGGACGACCGCGCCCATCGCGCCGTTGACGAGGTCGTTCCACATGAACCAGAACCGCTCCTGGCCGGGCGTGCCGAACAGGTAGAGGACCAGCTCGCGGTTGATCGTGATGCGGCCGAAGTCCAGCGCGACGGTGGTGCTCGTCTTGCCGTTGAGCCCCTCCAGGTCGTCGACGCCGACGCTGGCGTGGGTCAGGTACTCCTCCGTACGCAGGGGCTCGACCTCGCTCACCGCGCCGACCATGGTCGTCTTGCCGACCCCGAAACCGCCGGCGACGAGGATCTTCACCGCCAGGGGAGCGGTGTCCCCGTGGTCAGAGTTCGCGTAACCCATCCCTCACCGCCTTGAGGATTTCCATGTCGGGAAGGCCGTTCGCGTGCGCGAAGGCCATCGGAGGCCGGGCGCGCAGTTGCCCGGTCTCGATCAGGTCGCCAATGAGGATCTTGGTGACGGACACCGGCAGGTCGAGCGCGGCGGCCACCTCGGCCACCGCCATCGGCCGGTGGCACAGGACGGCGATCCGGCGGTGCTCCGGCTGGAGCCGGCGCGGGCCGCGGCCGGGCTCGGGGAAGGTGTCGGACACCGTCGTCACGAGGGTGATCAGCGCGAGGTCGTCCCGCTCGGGAGTGGTGCGCCCGCCGGTGATCGTGTAGGGACGGACGAGGGTTTCGTCGGCGTCGTCGTCGTCGAAACCCTCCGTCCAGTGTTTCATCCGTGTCCCCCGATGTCGCGGGCCTCCGGAGCGCGGGCGTCGGCGCCGAGCTTCTGGCCGACCTGCTGGATGAGGGTGTGCATGGCGACGCTCATCAGCTCGGCGTCGACCTCCTGGGAGGCGACCACGGCGAGGTGCGTGCCGCGTCCCGCCGCCGTGATGAACAGCCACAGCTCGGCCATCTCGATGATGACCTGGTGCACCAGGCCGCCGCTGAAGAGCTGCCCGACGCCGCGGGCGAGGCTCTGCTGGCCGGTGGCGATGGCGGCGAGTCGTTCGGCGTCCGCCCGCTGGATGGACCGGGAGCGGCTGATCACCAGGCCGTCGTCCGACAGCACGATGGCGTGTTTGGTGCCCGCGACTCGATCGACCAGGCCGTCCAGCAGCCAGTCCAGGTCGGCGTTGGTGGCGGTGGTTCGCTGCGTCATCATCGATCTTCCGTCGTAGGGGAGCCGGGCTCGGGGGACCCGTTCGGCCGGTGCGGTGAGGTGTCGTCGTCGCCGCGGCGCAGGCGGGACTGCCTCTGGAAGGCGCCGATCGTGGCGCCGGAGCGGCTGGGCCGGTCGCCCCAGGCCCAAAGCCGCTGTTCGTCTGTCTCGTCCGGATCCGGGGTGGCCGGGGTCCTGAGTTCTTCGGCCAGATTGGCCTGGCGTACGCGCTGCGGCAGCGGACGACGGCCGGAATCCGGGTCGGGCGGCGGGGGAACGGGCGAGGCCGCCACGTTCGCCAGCGCGCGGCCCCTGGTACGGCTCGGCAGGCCGTTGCCGGCGGCCGCGTTCTCCCGCGCGGCCTCGTCCTGGGGACGGGGCCGGGGACCGGTCGCCGCCGGGCGGGGCTCCTCGGCGGGCGGCGCGGCGCTCTCCTGGGGGCGCTCCACCACCAGCGTCTCCGGCACCAGCACGATGACCCGGGCGCCGCCGAACGCCGACGGCCGCAGCTCCACCTGCAGACCCAGGTTCGCCGAGAGCCGGGCGACGACGTACAGGCCGAGGCGTACGTCGTCGGCGTGCGTCATCACGTCGAGCTGCGGCGGCGACTTCATCAGGGCGTTGGCGGCCGCGTACTGCTCGGGCTCCATGCCGAGGCCGCGGTCCTCGATCTCGACCGCGACGCCGCGGCTGACCGGCGAGGCCCGCACCTCGACGGGCGTCAGCGGCTTGGAGAAGGCGGTGGCGTTCTCCATCAGCTCCGCGAGGACGTGGACCAGCGGCCCGACCGCGCGCTCGGCCACCCAGGGCTCGCCCTCGACGTCGATCGTGATCCGCCGGTAGTCCTGCACCTCGCCCTGCGCGGCCCGCAGCACGTCGAGCAGCTGAACCGGCCGCCGCCAGCGGCGCTGCGGCTGCCCGCCGCCGAGGATCACCAGGTTCTCCTCGTAGCGGCGCAGCCGGGCGGTGAGGTGGTCCAGGTCGAACAGGCCCTCCAGCACCTCCGGGTCCTCGTGCCTGCGCTCCAGCTCGTCGAGCTTCTTGAGCTGGAGGCCGATGAGGATCTGCGTACGCCGGGCGATCCGCTGCAGCATCCGCTGGAAGCCGCGGTGCTGCTCGGCCTGCCGGACGGCGGTCAGGACCGCGCTGCGGCTGGCCTGGTTGAGCGCCTCCCCCAGCTCGCCGAGCTCGTCGGGCGTGGGCTCGACCAGGTGGACCTCGGCGTCCACGTCGACGTCCTCGCCGCGCTCCAGCCGGGCGACGACCTCGGGCAGGCGCTCCTGGAGCTCCTGGGCCTCCTCGCGCAGGCGGAGGATTCGCCGCCGGAGGACGGAGGTGAGCCGCCAGCTCGTGAAGATGACCAGGCCGAGCGCGAGCAGGCCGACGCTGCTGATGCTGACGAAGACGACGAACAGCATGCGGGCGTGGCCGTAGCCGAGCTCGCGTACGGTCTCCAGCCGGAGGTTGAGGAGGTCCAGCACCTGGGCGGTGACCGCGTCGGCCGACGTGCGCCAGGCGGCCGCGTCGCCGCGCACCGCCACCTGGCCGCTCGCGTCGTCGCCGCCGGTGGCCAGGCGCGCTTCCTGGGCGACCAGGGCGTTCCACGCCTGGCTCGTCATCAGCGAGCGGTGCCGCAGCTCGTCGCCGGTGAGCGCGGGCATGATCCTGGACTCCAGGAGATGTGTACGGGTGCCGATGGCATCGGTGACGACGGCGTAGTCGTCCCTGGTCAGCCGGCCCGTCTTCCAGGCGCGGGCCAGCACGGCGTCCTCGCGGCCGATCGTGTCCACGACCCAGAACAGGTCGATCATGATCTGCGCGCGGCTGTTCACCTGGCCCTCGTCGGTGTGGCTGAGCGTGGTGAGCACGCCGAGGTCCGCCACCAGGAGGCGGCTGTAGTAGTCGAACGCCTTCCTCGCCGTGGACGTGCCGGCGTCCACCGCCCGCCGCTCCGCGCCGAGGGAGGCGAGCACGCGGTCGGCCGCGGCGACGGCCTCGGGCAGCCCCTCCTGCCCGTTGGCGAAGTCCTGGCCGACGAGTGAGCGGAAGGCGCGTACGGACTCGTCGGTCGCCGCCCGCTGCTTGACGAGCTGGTCGCGGACGCGCGGCTCGGCGGCGGCCTGCACCTCGGCCGTGAGCCTGCGCTCCTTCTGCAGGTCGAGGAAGAGCGCCGCCGCGGGCCTGCCGGCGGTCTCGGTCGCGAGGTCGAGCTGGGCCCGCTCCGCCCGCCACTGGGACGAGAGCTGGTACATGCCCGAGGCCAGCAGCGGAGTGAAGGTCAGACTCGGCACGAACACGATGATGAGCAGCACCGTACGCAGAGGGAGCCGGCGCGCGCCGGCCAGCCGCCGCGGACGAGCGCCGTCCGAGCTGTTGTCGTCGCCTGCGGTCTCGGCCGCGTCTCGCCCGCCCCTGCCTGATTCAGCCACGTGCGGACTCTCCTCACTTCGGATTGGTGCTCGATCGTAGCTATGTGACAGGTGTGACGAAAAGTCCCGCGGTTCAGGGCTTGGCGGCCTGCGTGTAAGTCCGGCGACGCCTGCCCGTGAGCGCTAGGATCGCGGCGTTCCGCAGGTGCTCGGAGCTCCCCAGGGAAAGGGCGGGCGTGAGTTCGCAGTCCGAAGAGGCGCGGCCGGAATGGCCCTCGGGGCTGGACATCGGCGCTCTGCTGGAGAGCGGCTGGCGCCCGACGCCCTTCCAGCAGTTCGTACTCAAGATCCACAGTAGGTGCAACCTCGCCTGCACCTACTGCTACATGTACGAGATGGCCGACCAGGGCTGGCGCCGCCAGCCCCGGCGCATGTCGCAGGCCACGATCGACGCGGCCGCGGCCCGCATCGCCGAGCACGCCAGGATGAACCGCCTGTCCCAGGTCGAGGTGATCCTGCACGGCGGCGAACCCCTGCTCGCCGGCGTCGACCACCTCCGCTACGCGGTCAGCGCCGTCCGCGCCGCGGTCGATCCCGGCGTGACGGTGAACGTCCAGGTGCAGACCAACGGCGTGCTGCTCGACGCCGCCTTCCTGGAGCTGTTCGACGAGCTCGGCGTGCTCGTCGCGGTCAGCCTCGACGGCGACCGCGAGGCCAACGACCGCCACCGCCGCGGACCGGCCGGTCAGGGCAGTTTCGACCGGGTGGACGCCGGGCTGACCAGGCTCGTCTCCCCCGCCTTCCGTCACCTGTTCAGCGGGCTGCTGTGCACCGTGGACCTGCGCAACGATCCGGTGGGCACGTACGAGGCGCTGCTGGCGTACGGGCCGCCGGCCGTGGACCTCCTGCTGCCGCACGGCACCTGGGAGACCCCGCCGCCGGGCCGCCTGCCGGACAGCGAGGACACCCCCTACGGAGACTGGCTCGTCGCCGTCTTCGACCGCTGGTATCGCGCGCCGGAGCGGGAGACGCGGCTGCGGCTGTTCGACGAGATCATCCGGCTGCTGCTCGGCCGCCCCTCGCGCAGCGAGACCGTCGGGCTGTCCGCGGTCGCCGTCGTCGTGATCGAGACCGACGGCGGCATCGAGCAGGTGGACAGCCTCAAGTCGGCCTACGACGGAGCGACGCGCACGCCGCTGCACGTCGGCGACGCCGGCGCCTTCGACACGGCGCTCATGCTGCCGCCGATCGCCGCCCGCCAGATCGGCGAGCGCGCGCTCGCGCCGGAGTGCCAGGCGTGCGAGATCAGGCGGGTGTGCGGCGCCGGGCTCTACCCCCACCGCTACCGCCCCGGCACCGGGTTCGCCAATCCCAGCGTCTACTGCCGCGACCTCTTCCGGCTCATCAAGCACGTCCAGCACGCGGTGAGCGACGACCTCGCCGCCGTACGCGAGCGCCGCCGGCGCCGCCAGGCGTCCGCGCAGCTCACCGATCCGCAGAGAGGCCACTCCACGTCATGAGGCTGACCCCGCTACTGCTGCCCCAGAAGGTGTTCGCCGAGCTCGCCTCGGGCGGGGGCGGCCGCGACGCCGTCGGCCGCCTGTGGGCGGCGCAGGACGGCAAACGCCTGCTGCTCCTGCGCGGGGTCCGCGACCTCGCCACCGAGGACGTCGAGCGGGTCCGGCATGCCTACGACCTGCTCGCCGACCTCCAGGAGGCCGCGCCCGAGGTGGTCAGGGCGGTGCTGCGCTACCCGACCGTGGGGTCCTGGGGGCTGCGTACGCTCCAGGCCCTCGCGGGCGAGGCGCCGCCGGCCGCCTGGCAGGATCCGGCGGTCATGGCGTCGCTGGCGGCGGTGGCGGCGATCCGGGCCGGGCGTGCGGCGACGGTCGAGGTGCCCGTGCTCGACGGCACGGTGGTGCTCCCGTCGCTGGGGCGGGCCGTGGTGCCGGGCGACGCGCGGACCGCCGTCGTACGGATCGCCGACGGCGAGGCGGAGATCAGCGCGGGCGGCGTGACCGTACGCGTCGGCGAGGGCCCCTCGTGGGAGGGCCTGCGCCGCATCCGCGCCGAGCACCGCGGGGTGGCGGTCGAGTTCGTCGTGGACGACGTCGATCCGGGCCGGATGCCGGGGGCGCGGCGGCTGGAGGAGCGGCTGAGCGAGGCGGACCTGCACCGGTGGGCCACCACCCTCCAGCCGGCGTGGGAGATCCTGGTCGAGCGGCACCCGCTGGTCGCCGAGGAGACCGACGCCGTGGTCAAGGCGCTCACCCCGCTGATCGGCCCGGCGGACGGCACCGCCAGCGCGACCTCCAAACTGGCCTTCGGCAACATCGGCCTGTCCACGCCGCCCGATCCGCACTCCTTCGCCGTGACCCTGGCCCACGAGTCCCAGCACGCGAAGCTGAGCGGCCTGCTCGACCTGATCCCGCTGACCCGGCCGGACGACGGCAGCCGTTACTACGCGCCGTGGCGGGAGGACCCGCGCCCGCTGGGCGGCCTGCTCCAGGGCGCGTACGCGCACCTGGCCATCGCCGCGTTCTGGGAGGTCGAGCGGCGCGAGCCGCATCCGGACGAGCTGCTGCTGCGGGCGCACACGGAGTTCGTACGGTGGCGCGAGGGCACCGACGCGGTGATCCGCACGCTGCGGGCGAGCGGGCGGCTCACCCCCGAGGGCGAGGTGTTCGCCGCCGGGATGGCGGACGTGATGGCCGCGATGGGCGCCGAGGACGTCCCGGCCGAGGCGACGCTCCGGGCCCGGGGCTCGGCCGGCCGGCACCTGGCCGGCTGGCGCGCGCGCAACGGCGAGCCGCCGGCCGGGCAGGTGCCCGCCCCGGCCGCGCCGTAGGCCCTGGGCGTCGTCCCGGTCAGATGGGCGGCGGGTCGAAGTCGAGGTCCAGGTGCCGCCCTTCGAGGAAGGCGACGGCGTCGGGGTGTTCGAGGCCGAGGCGGTGCGCGTATTTCTCGCGGGTGTCCTCCCTCAGCCGCTCCGCCTCCTCGACGGCCTCCGGCGTGCCGAGGCGCTTGAGGTCGGCGGAGAGGTTGGCGGCGCAGGCGAGGGCGACCGGGTGGTCCGGGCCGACCAGCTCCCGCAGCCGGCGGTAGGTGTCGTGGCCGCGCTCTACGGCCGCCTCGTGGTGGCCGAGCTCGGCCAGGTCGCTCGCCAGGTTGGTCGCCACGGTCAGGTAGTAGTGGTGGTCGCGGCCCAGGTGGCGCTCGATGTCGTTGAGTGTCTCCTCGTTGACCGCGCGGGCCCGCTCCGGGTCCTGGCAGGTGCGGTGGAGCAGCGCCAGGTTGCCGGTGCAGGCGAGGACGTACGGGTGGTTGGTGCCGTACACGCGGGGGTAGCGCGCCACGGTGTCGGCCGCCAGCTCCAGCCCCTCCTGCTCCTGGCCGTTGTTGCGCTGGACGTTGGCGAGGGACATCGCGGCGGCCAGCGTGTCGGGGTGGTCGAGGCCGTACCTTCGCACGTAGCGGCCGTGCACGTCGGCGCACATCTCCAGCGCCCGGTCGAGCTCGCCGAGCCGCCGCCAGGCGATGGAGAGGTCCTTCGCCGTCCAGAGGTAGGCGGGGTGCTCGCCGCCGAGGTATTCGAGGCCGTAGGCGAGGGCCTCCTCGCCGAGGTCGCTCGCCTCGGCGTAGTCGCCGGTGAGCCGGACCGCGCGGGCGAGGGAGTTCCAGTGGACGAGGACGGTCGCCGCGCCCGCCTGCGCGTCCTGCAACCCGATGAAGGCGACCTCGTGCAGCTCGCGCGCCCGCTGGAAGCTGCCGGTGAGGCTGTAGTCCAGGGCCAGGTTGTTCTTGGCGCGCAGGGTCCGCGGGTCGTCGGGGCCGAAGGCGGCCTCGTGGCGGCGTACGGAGTCCTCGTCGTGCTCCAGCGCGGCGCTGAAGTCGCCTCGCGCGCGCAGGTCGGCGCCGATGCCGCTGACCAGGTTGAGCAGCTCGTCCTCCGGCGTGCCCACCTGCCGCATCTTGGCGAGGGTGCGCTGGTTGAGCTCGTAGACCTCGTTGTACCTGCCGAGCTGGCGCAGGATGTTGCCCAGCTCGCGGTATGCCTTGAGCACGTGGGGGTCGTCGGGGCCGGAGTCGCGCTCCCACTGGTCGATGAAGAGGTTGACGAACTGGTGGGCGAAGCCGTCGCCCGACATGTAGAGGTAGCGGGCCAGGTCGAGCGCGAAGTCGCGGACCTTGACGTCGCGGCTCTCCTGGACCCGGGAGGGGACGACGTGCCCCAGGATGCCGCCGTATTTCCCCCAGTTGACCGACTCCTCCGGGTTGCCGAGTTGCAGGCCGGTCAGCAGGCGGTGGACGTCCGCGAGATGTTCGTCCCGCTCCTCCGGTTCGAGCTCGTCGCGGACGAGGGCCTGGATCAGCCGGTGCACCTGGATGGTCCGGCTGCCCGGGTCGATGCGCGCGAGGGCGAAGCGGCCGAGCTCGCCCACCGACCGGCTCAGCTTGATCGGGTTGGCGAGCAGTTCGCTCATGCGCGGGCTCAGGCCGCTGACCCGCTGGCTGAACACGTCGCGCGGGATCGGCTCGGGGCCGAAGAAGGCGCAGCAGCGCAGCAGGTCGATGGCCTCCGGCCGGCGCTCGCTCAGCCGGCTCACCGACAGGTTCCACGCCGCCGTCATCGAGATCGGGTATTCGGTCGGCTTGCCCTCGCTGAGCAGCTGCCCGGTGTGCTCGTTGAGCAGCTCGATGTACTCGTCGACGGGCATGCCCGTCTCCGCCTGGAGCGCGCCGGCCTGCTCCAGCGCCAGGGGGAGGTCCCCCAGCTGCTCGGCGAGCCGGTCGGCGTCCTCGGGGGCGAGGGCGCGGCGCACCCGCTTGGTGAGGAAGGCGATGCTCTCCTTGCGGCTGAAGACGTCGACGGGCACGGCCTCGACGACGTCCTCCCACCGGTGGTTGCGCGAGGTGATCAGGACGTGGCCGGGCCCGTCGGGGATGACGTCCCTGATCTCCTCCGGCTCGTCGGCGTTGTCGAAGATGAGCAGCCATCGGTCGTACGGCTGGCCGCGCCGCAGCGCGTCCAGCGCCGCGTTGGCGGCGTCCTCGACGCCGACCGCCGCCGCCGACGGCAGTTCGAGGTGGGGCGCCAGGGCCGCCAGCGACGAGCGGATGAGCACGCGCTGGTCGGCGGAGATCCACCAGACGAGGTCGTACTCGTTGCCGTAGCGGTAGGCGTATTCGACCGCCATCTGCGTCTTGCCGACGCCGCCGAGGCCGTGCAGGGCGTGGGGGAGCACCTGGGGGAGCACGACCGTGACCTGACCGGTGGTGCCGGCGGTCATCCCGGCGCGCAGTTTCTCCAGGAGCTCTTCCCGGCCGGTGAAGTTCTTGTTCCTGGGCGGCACCTTGCCCCATACCTCCGGGGTGCCTGACCGTCGTACCTCACTCTGGTGCGTACCGGTCATAAGGGACACCTCCGGATCGCGGATTTCAATGCCAACGTCGGGCAAGATTTCGCTATCGTAAATGGTTCCTTCGGGCCCGGCCATGACCTTTTAGTGCTGGCCTTTGAACGAGCCCCGGTGTCAGGCGCGGAGGCTCAGCTTGTATGCTGGCCCGGACATAGCACCATGATGTATCGAGCTGGGAGTCCCTCATGGAGCAGCAGCAGAACGACCTGGCAGGTCAGCTGCCTGATTGCTCCGATTTGTCCCTTCGCGACCTCGATGAGCTCGACAGTTCGGCGTTCGCCCACGCGCTGCGGAGCCTGATGTCGCCGGACCCCCGCGACACCGAAGTCGTGGCCGGATTCAGCAACTCCATCGACTATCAGTAACGCGCTTAACGTCCCATTCGGGCGGAAATCGCCCTTTAGTCACTGTCTGCGGGCAATTTTCCCCATCGGTTTCTCGTGATGGCGGAACAGGCGCGGGCTCGTCGCCTGGAGCGCTTCTTCGGCCAGCTCCGCCGCGAGGTCCCGGTCGCCGCGCCGGTCCGCCGCCTGGGCCAGGAACACCAGGACCAGGCCGTGCGCCCGCCCCTCCTCGCGAAGCTCCTCGACCTCGCTCCGCGCCACCGGCACATTGGCCGCCATGATGTACGCCGCGCGGGCCGAGGGCGGCGCCGCGGTGGCGACGCTGCTCAGGTCGGCCACGGCCAGCTGTGAGTTGCCCCAGTCCGCGTGGATCTCGCCGCGGATGCGCAGGGCCTCGCAGTGCTTCGGATCCCGCTCCAGCAGCCCGTTCAGCTCTCTCACCGCCGCTTTGTGGCGGTTCGCCCGCCAGTGGGCCTGCGCCACCTCCAGCCTGGCGATGGACTCCGCCGCCTGGTTCAGCAGGCCCGAGCGCGCGGCGCCGAGGGCGCGGTCGGCGTCCCCCTGGAGCAGGTGCAGGCGCGCGATCGCGGCGTACAGGTGCATGACGGCGGGCGACCTGCGGTCCGTCATCAGCTTGTCCTGCAGCGCCGTCTCATAGGCCTCGCACGCCGCGCCGTGGTCGCCGCGCAGGTAGGCGATGTCGCCCAGGACGATCCGGGCGGCGGTGTGCGCGTCGTGGTGGGCCCGCCGGTCCTTCTCCAGCGTCGCGCGCGCGTACTTCTCGGCGAGCCGCAGGTTGCCGGCGGACATCGCCTGCTCGCACTCGCGCAGCAGGTCGTCCGCGGTGGGCTCCGGCTGCGGCCCCGGCGCCTCGCCGAGCCGCTGGAGGGCCCGCGCCAGCCGCGGGTGCTGGAGCTGGAGGCCGTCGTCGCCGGTGAGCCGGCAGTACTTCAGCAGATGCCGGTCCTCCACCGCGCGGACGACGGTGTCCGTGATCTCTTTGGGGCGGGCGCTGCGCGGTGCCGGCACGGCCTCGTACGGGGACCGCTCGTCCGGCGACCTGGTGAAGGTGCGCCGCATCCAGCCGCCGATCTCGCAGGTCGGCAGGTTGTGGTCGGTGGTCAGCGTGAACAGCGTGCGGGTGCAGTAGTCGGCCAGCGCCGCGTCCACGTCGTCGAGCACCTTCTCCGCGACGACGGACAGGCCGCCGCCGTCGCGCAGCCCGGCCCAGAGCTGGGCGCACAGCGCCTGCAGCAGGACGGGCTCCACGCGCCCGCCCGTCGTGCCGTGCTCGACCGCCAGGGCGTCGACCAGCCGCTCCGGCACGAGCTCCTCGAACTGCAGGTGGGTGCCGAGCAGCGGACGGGTGAGCGCGTCGATCGCGGACGGCCGGTCGAGAGGCGGCAGGTCGTACCGCGCGGGGGTCAGGCCGAGCGCCACGCCGAGGTCGCCCGCCTCCTGCACGGAGTCCGGCCGGACGGCGAGCAGCAGCCGGACGTCGGGGAACGCCCGCAGCGCCGTCTCCAGCTCCGCGCGCACGCGGCGGTGGTCCGGCAGTGCGGCGGCCGGACGCCGCAGGATCCGGTCGGCCCCGTCCACGGCCACGAGGATCGGCGTGCCGCGCCCCGCCCTCCTGGTCTCCCGCTGGAAGAACTCGCGGATCGTCAGCCCGACGCTGCGGGCGGCGTCCTCCTCCTCGGGCTGCCACGAGGACAGGAGCGCGAAGAGCGGGCGGCCCCGGGCCGTGACCACGGGAGCCGGCAGGGACCTGCGGTAGTCGAGGTCGCCGACCGGCACCACCCGAGCTCCGCTCGCGGCCGCGTACGGAGCCGCACCGGCATGCAACAGGGAGGTCTTGCCGACACCCGAGTCGCCGACCAGCAGGGTCAGCCGATGTTTCTTCCAGAGCTCGGCCAGCTCGCGTTTCTCGGCGTCACGTCCGAAGAAACGGGCCGCGTCCGGCCTGCGGAAAGGCCGGAGGCCGACCCAGGGCCCATCTTCGTAGGAGGTCACGAAGAGACTCCCGCCGACGCCGATTCCTGTCGAATCATGATCTCCCGTATCCGCTGCCGCCGCAGGCGAATGTGTGTTCTGCCTGACGGTGGCTTGGCATGAAATCCGGCTGGGTAATGCCGCAATCATCCAAGAAAGTCTTCTATCATGCTATGTCTGGCGTCAGAAGTCCTCGGCGGAGACAATCTCGGGCGTAAGAAACGCCTTTTACCCCCCTGACTCACGACTGCATCTATGGTGACCTGAATGCGGAAAAAGGTCGATCGGCTGTCGCCCGAGGAGCTGGAGCAGGCCGCCCGCCAGTTGCTGGAGAACGACGCCGAGCTGGCGTACAGACGCGACCAGCACCGCGCGATACTCGATCACGTCCGGCAGCGGTCCGACGATCTCTCCGCGCTGCTGGGCGAAGAGATCGCGGTGGTCGGCGAGGCCCGCCGCGCGCTGCTCCGCCTCCGGGTCGTCGCCGTTCTCGCCTTTCTCGTGGCCACCTTTCTCATCCTCGCGGCCGCTCTGTGGAGCGACGGGACGCCGTTCCGGACGCGGACGGCCAACGTCACGTTCGCGTCCGGCCTGGCCGTGTTCGGGACGATCGCCGTCGCCGCGCGCTGGGCCGCGATCCGGCGGCGCGGCGTGAACGCCGCCCGCGAGCTGCGGAGGGCGCTGGTGGCGCCGCTGCGCGCCCTGATCCGCCTCCTCATCAGCGAGCTGGAGGACGACGAGGTGCGCTGGGGCGGCACGCTGCGCACGTCCGAGGCTCCCGCGCTGGTGGAGCTCCACCTTCAGGACACCATCCCGTCCCGCACCTACGAACGGCTGCGCACCTTCATCGGCGAGCACGAGTCCTCCGCCATCGGCCTGGCCGGAGCGCGCGGCTCCGGCAAGACGACCCTGATGCGGCAACTGCGGCTGGACAAGGACCTGGACTGTCACGTCGCCCTGGTCAGCGCGCCGGTGCAGTACTCCGCAGTGGAGTTCACCCGCCTCATCCACAACGAGCTGGCACAGGTCGGGCTCAAACCCGGCGAGGCGGCGCTCATCCGGCACCGCATGGTGGCGCCGACGCTGCGCGCGGTGCTGCGGACGCTGCTCGCGTCCGTGGTGCTGTTCTTCATGATCACGTTATGGATCTACGACAAGAACCGTCCCGTGCCGGACGCGCTCGACCTCGGCTGGGCGGGCTTCGCCGCGGTCGTCCTGGGCGCGCTGATCATGGGGTTCATGCTCAGCCGGGGCTGGGTCCTCTTCCAGAGCCGGACGAGGCTGACGGTCCCGCCCCGGACCGTCCGTGAGCTCTGCCTGCAGCAACTGGAGTTCCTGCGCTGGTCGACGACGGTCGAGAGAAGCGCGGGCGCCGCGCTCAAGGTCGGCGGCACCGGCTTCGACGGCGGCGGCAAGCTCTCCAGGACCGAGCGGGAGATCACCCACGCCGAGTCGGTCCAGGCGCTGCGGCAGTTCATCGACCAACTGCTCGCGCTGAGCAGCAAGCCCGTGGTCATCTGCGTCGACGAGCTGGACAAGCTGGCGAACCCGGCCGAGGCCGTCGACGCGATCAACGGGCTCAAGGACCTGTTCCACGTCGCCAAGGCCCACTTCGTCCTCTCGGTCTCCACGGACGCCATGCACAACTTCGCCGCGCGGGGGGTGCCGGTGAGGGACGTGTTCGACTCGGCCTTCGACACCATCATCGGCGTCGGCCCGCTCTCCTTGAAGGAGTCGCAGACGCTGCTGTCGCGGCGGGCGCGGGAGTTCTCCAACGTGTTCGTGCTGTTCTGCCACGCCTGGTCCGGTGGCCACGCCCGCGACCTCATCCGGACCGCCCGCGCGTGCGTGGACCTCAAGCGCGAGCTCAAGGACGGCGAGGAGGCCACGGTCGCCCTGCTGTCCGGGCGGGTGCTGCGCAAGGACCTGCGCGAGGTCGTGGACGCGACCGTCGAGAAGCTGCGCGGCGGCGACCATGGCAATGACCGGGGCGATGACCGGGGCAAGGAGCTGCTGGACCAGGTGCTGGCGTTCCAGGAGTCGCTGGAGGACGAGTCCGCGCCGCTGCGCGACCTCGTCGAGGCGGGCGCGTTCCCGCCGGACGCGGGACCGGTGGCGCCGGAGGCCCAGCCGGCGGCGACCCTGGCTCCGTACGCGCGGATCGCCGGCCTCTGCGAGCGGCTGTTCTCCGTCGCCCGCCCGCCGGCGGCCTGGCAGAGCGAGGCGATGGGTCAGGCCGTCATGGCCCTGGCGGAGGCCCGGTCCTCGCTCGGACGCCACCCACGGGCGATCGAACGACGGCTGAATCGAGCTGTGGACGCGTGCGATCGGGTGTAGAATGATCATTGTCCCGAGCGGTGAGGCCGCCCGGGATTTTGCTTTTCATGCCTTCCCCTCATCGCACGATTCTCAGTGCGGCCGTTCCCCTGTTCGGGTCCATGAGCGCCGGGGTCGTCGCGCAACTCGTCGGCACGTCGCTGCTCGGGCACCAGGCGACCGCCCAACTGGCGGCGTTCGCGCTGGCCGGCGCGGTGCTGAACCCGGTCACGGCGGCGGTCGCCGGTGGGCTGCGCGGGGCGGCGCCGTTCGTGGCCGTCCACCGCGACCGTCCCGCCGAGGCGGTCGCCGTGCTGAAGGACGCGCGGTGGCTCGCGCTCGGGCTCGGCACGGTGGGCGCCGGGGTCATGCTCGCGGTGCCGTCCATCGCGCGGGCGGGCGGGGCGCCGGACGAGGCGGTGGCGGAGCTCGGGCTGCTGCCGCTGCTCCTGGCGCTGCACGTGCTGCTGTTCGCGGCGGGCAGCGGCGCCAACGGGGTGCTGGTCGCGCTCGGACGCAGCCGGCTGGTGCTCTGGTCCGGCCTCGCGGGCACGGGCACGCAGGTCGCGCTGTCGCTCGTTCTCGTGCCGAGGGTCGGGGTTCAAGGGATCGGTGTCGCGTTGCTGGGGTCCACCGGCGTCGCGGTCGCCGTCTCGAACGGGGTGCTGGTGCGGCTGACGGGCGCGTCGCCGTGGCCGGGGCGGCCGCGAGCGCGGCGGATCGTCCGGATGGCCAAGGTGGGCGTTCCCATGTCCGCCACGCTGGTGATCAAGTTCATGGTCTTGGGCGGGGTGGCGTACACCGCCGCCCGGACCGGGGTCCAGGGGGCGGCGGCGCACGCGATCCTCATCGCGCTGGACGGGTTCCTGGGGCTGGCGGCCTTCGCGGCGGCGCAGGCCGCGACGCCGGAGATCGCGAGGGCGGCCTCGCCCCGGGAGGCCCGGCGCGTCAGCGGGGCGGCCGTCACGATCGCGGCGGCCGGGGTGCTCGTGGGCGGGCTCGTGCTGCTGCTCTCCGGTGGGGCGGTGCTCGGCGCGTTCACGCCGGACGCCGCCGTGCTCGGCCTCGCCGGTGGCCTGGTGCCGCTGCTGGTGGCCTTCTCCCTGGTGGGGAACTGCGGGATCGTGGTGGCGTACGGGCTGGTCGGGCTCAGGCGCTCGACCTGGCAACTCGCCTCGACCGGCACCGGGTACGGCCTGCTCACGCTCGCCATGACCCCGGCCGCCGAGGCCGGGGGACTGGCGGGGTTGTGGTGTGCGATGGTGGCGAGCGTGGCGCTCATCGGCGTGCTGCAGGTCGCCGGGTTCCTGCGGTACAGCGCCCGTCAGTCGTCGTCGTAGCCGTACGGGGGGTTGATCGGGCGTCCCTGGGCGAACCGGTCGGGGGTGAAGGCGGAGACGTCCACGGTCTGCGGCTCTCCCAGAGCCAGTTCAGCGAGGGCCCGGCCGACCGCCGGGCAGATCTTGAAGCCCATGCCGGAGAAGCCGGCCGCCACGATCAGTCCCTCGATCCCGGCCACCGGGCCCAGCATCGGCCGGGCGTCGGGCGACATGTCGTACACGCCGGTCACGCCGCGGCTGATGCCCGACTCGGCGAGGGCGGGAACGCGGCGCGCGGCCCGCCCGACCAGCTCCACCACGCTCTCCTCGCCCGGCGTCTGCGGGAAGTCGTCGGGGTCGATCCCGTCGCGCGGGCCGACGAAGTCGCCGAGCAGCAGGCCGCCGCCCTCCGGGCGGAAGTACGTACGGGTCCCCGAGTCGATGCAGGCGATCCTGGACGCCGGCCCATCGGGCCCGTCCCGCAGCACCGCCACCTCGTGGTATTCGGGCTCGATGGGCAGATCCACGCCCACGGCCCGGAGCAGCGGCCGGGTCCACACGCCGGTGGCCAGGACGACCAGGTCGGCCATGAGGTCGCCGGTGTCGGTACGCACCCCGCGCACCCGGCCGCCGGCGTCGGTGAGCAGCGAGCGTACGGGGGTGTTGGGCCGGTAGGCGACGCCCAGCTCCCGCGCGCGGGACAGGAGATCGCCTGCCACGACCGCGCCGTCGCCGTAGCCCGCGCGCGGCTCGTACGCGGCCGCGACCACGTCGTCCACCCGCCAGCGCGGCTCCAGCTCCAGCACGTCGGCCGCGGTGATCACCTCGGCCTCGGCCCCGCAGGCCCGCTGCATCTCGACGTTCTTGCGCAGCAGGTCGGCCTCGCCGGGCTGGACGACCCGGACGAACCCGCACTCGCGCAGCACGGAAGGCCGCCCGACCCGCTCCGGCCACTCCCGGAAGAAGGCGAGGCTGTCGACCGCGAGGCGTACCTCCGGCTCGAACGTGTAATGCATCCGGACGAGGGCCGACGAGCGGCTGCTCATGCCCTCCCCGGCGTGCCGCGCGTCGACGACGGTGACCGCACGCGCGCCGCGTTCGGCCAGGTGGAACGCGGTGGACGCGCCCATGACGCCGGCGCCGACGACGATGACCTCGGGCACTGCTCAAACCTCCAGGAAACGTGATGACGAGCGGGGGTCATCCGAGGACCTTCGACAGGAACGCCTTGGTGCGCTCCTCCTTCGGCGCCACCAGGCATTCCCCGGGCGGGCCCGACTCGATGACGACACCGCCGTCGAGCATGGCGACGGTGTCGGCGACCTCCTTGGCGAACCCGATCTCGTGGGTGGCCACGATCATGGTCATGCCCTGCCGGGCCAGGTCCTTCATGACGTCGAGCACCTCGCCCACCAGCTCGGGATCGAGGGCCGAGGTCGGCTCGTCGAACAGCATGACGTGCGGCTTCATCGCGAGGGCCCGCGCGATGGCCACCCGCTGCTGCTGCCCGCCGGACAGCTGTGACGGGTAGGAATCGAGCTTGTCGCGCAGGCCGACCCGGGTCAGCAGCCGCTCGGCCTCCGCCTCGGCCTGGGCGCGGGACAGGCCCAGTACGCGCCGGGGGCCGAGCGTGACGTTCTCCAGCGCGGTCATGTGCGGGAACAGGTTGAAACGCTGGAACACCATGCCGATACGGACCCGCTGCCGGCACAGCTCGGCCTCGGTCAGCTCGTGCAGCCGCCCGCCGGCCTCGCGCAGCCCGACCCGCCGGCCCTCCACCTCGACCAGGCCGGAGTCCAGGCGTTCCAGGGCGTTGACGCAGCGCAGCAGGGTGGACTTGCCGCTGCCCGACGGGCCGAGCAGGACGAGGGTCCGCCTGGGGCGGACGGTGAGGTTCACCCCTCGCAGCACGTCGGTGGAGCCGAACCACTTCCACGCCTGCTCCACCCGGATGATCGGCTCGCCGTCGTCCGTGCTCTCCTTCGGGGCGTCGGGCACGAGCTCGGGCGTGGGCCTGGCCTTGGCGCGGGCGGCCGCGCGACGCCGGGCTCGCCGCTCGGCCGCGGCCGAGGGCTTCACGCCGAACCCGCGGCCGAAGTAGCGCTCCACGTAGTGCTGTCCGACGCTGAGGACCGAGGTCAGCAGCAGATACCACAGCGAGGCCACCACCAGCAGCGGCATGATCTTGAAGTTCTGCTGGTAGATCTGCTGCACGCTGGTCATCAGGTCCCGCCCGGAGATGACCGAGACCAGCGCGGTCATCTTCAGCATCGAGATGGCCTCGTTCCCGAGCGTCGGGATCAGCACCCGCATGGCCTGCGGCAGGATGACGAAGCGCATCCTGCGTCCCGAGGACATGCCGAGCGACATGGCCGCCTCGCGCTGCCCGCCGTCCACCGAGATGATCGCCGCGCGGACCAGCTCGGCGCAGTACGCGGCCTCGTTCGTGGCCAGCGCCAGCACCGCCGCGGTGGCCGCGCCGATGAGCGAGCTCGTCGGCACCGAGCCGAACACGATGCCCGTGAGCGGGATCCCGAGGAAGAGGTTGGGGTAGAGCGCGCCCAGGAAGCCCCAGAAGATGATCTGGACCAGCAGGGGAGTGCCGCGGAAGAACCAGATGTAACCCTGCGCGACGCCGGACAGCACCGGGTTGTCCGACAGCCTCATCACCGCGAGCAGCACGCCGCCGGCGACGCCGATCACCATGGCCACGAGGGTCAGCTCGATGGTGACGGCGAGGCCGTGCAGGATCGAGGGCGCGAACAGGTACTGCCGGATCGAGGCGAGGTCGAGGTTGGGGTTGTGCCACAACGACCAGCCGAGGGCGAACAGGACGTACGCCACCAGTGCCGCCGCCGCCCAGCGGCCGTACCGGCGGACCGGCACCACGGCGACGGGAGGCGGCCGCTGCCCGGCCGGGGCCGAGGTGGCGTCGGCGGATGCCAAGGAGGTCACAACACTTCTCCTTCTCGCGGGTGCCCTAGTCGGTCCCCTGGTCGATCTCCGCCTTGGTCAACGCGATGTTCTCCACGCCATACCGGGAGAGGATCTTCAGGTAGGTCCCGTCGTCCATCAGCGCCTGCAGCGCCTTCTGCAGCGCCGTCCTGAGCTCGGTGTCCGCCTTGGGGACGCCGATGCCCTCCATGCCGCCGCCGAACTCCGCCGTGATCGAGGGCGCCTCGACCAGCTCGAACGCCTTGCCGTCCTCGAAGGTCTTGGCGGCGTACGCGGCCGCGGAGGTCGCCTGCACGCGGGCCGTCGCCTTGCCGCTCTTGATCGCCAGGAACGCCTCGCTGTCGCCGGGGAACGCCAGGACCGTGACGCCCGGTTTGCCCTCCGACTCGAACCGCTTGCTCAGCTTGCTCATCGCGGCCTCCTCCGAGGTGGAGCTCTGCACCGCGACGGTCTTGCCCGACAGGTCGGTGACGTCCTTCAGACCTTGGGGGTTGCCCTTGACGACCAGCAGGGAGTAGCCGTCCTTGGCGTAGTCGACGAAGCTCAGCGACTCGCGCCGCTTCGGGGTGTCGAAGATGCCCGCCATGACGATGTCGGCCTTGCCGGCCAGGACGGCGGGGATCATGCTGTCGAAGGCCGTCTGGTCGAAGGACGCCTTCACGCCGAGCTTGGCGGCGAGGGCCTGGGAGAGGTCGTAGTCGATGCCCGTGGGCTGCTGGCCGCCCGCCGTCGTGTACATCTCCCAGGGCGGATAGGGGATGTTGCTGGCGACCCGGATGACACCGGCCGACTTGATCCGCTCGGGCAGCAGGTCGTGCAGGGCGGGGTCGGCCGCGGGCGTCGCTGCGGCGGGGGCGGGGGCGGCGCTCTCCTTGCCGCCGACCTCGGGGGCGGGCGGGTCGGCGGCCAGGGCGCAGCCGCCGAGCGCGACGACCATCGCCACCACGCTCAGAAACGTCGACCGGCCGCGCCGGCGAAGTGATCTCATCAGTTGGCTCCAACCGGTGTCAGAGACGACGCCAGGTCCCGAAGGAGGACGGAGCTGTCGTCGGCGGATTCCACGCCCTCCAGGGCTTCCAGCAGCCGGGGAACCGACTCGGGCGCCATCCGGCCGGAGGCCAGCCAGGTGAACTTGTCCCGCATCTCGTCCAGGGTCCAGCCGGGCTCGGGGTAGAGGATGTGGTCGACCCGGCCCGACGACAGCACGGTGCCGTCGGTCAGCGTGACGGTGACCACGGCGGAGTCGCTGCCCTCCGGGTCGTTGACCTCCGAGAGGTAGTAGCGGCGGGTGAGGTCGTCGGTCACCACCACCTCGATCCGCCGGCACAGCTCGACGACCTCGGGCGCGCCGAGGCGGGAGTCGGCCATCTGGTCCGGGCCGACCCGGCCGTCGACCAGCAGCGCCGCGACCGGCCAGGCCAGGTTGAACTGGGCCTCCTCGGTGGTCTCCGGCAGCCGGGTGCCGAGCCGGGCGGCGTCGGGGTAGGTCTCGACGACGACGCGGGCGATGTCCGCGGGCGGCAGGGGGTGCTCGGTGCGCAGCTTCTCCACGGCGAGCAGGGCGGGGTGGGTCCAGGCGCAGCTGGAGTACCGCTTCCAGGTGATGCCGTGGGGCAGGTAGTAGTCGCTGCCCAGGTCGTCCACGTACGGGCGGAAACGTGGGAGGTCGAGGCTGGGCTCGATCCCCGTGAAGCCGCGCCGGGCGAGGTCGGCCGCCAGCAGTCCGGTGAGCGCGCCGAAGCCGACGCCGTGCTTGACCATGCCAGGGGTGTCGATGGCGCGCATCATCGGCAGATCGGGGGAGTCGTACTCGGCGATGCCCAGCGCGTGCCGCGTCGTGATCTGGTCCAGCCCGTGGACGTGGCAGGCGATCGCGGCGCAGGCCACCGCGCCCCACGAGCCGCAGGCCCGATAGGTGCGTTCGGCCGAGTGGACGGTGCTCTGCTCGTGGTTGACGCAGCGGCCGGCGCGGAAGGCGGTCTCGTAGCCGACGACGATCGCGGTGATCAGCTCGCGTCCGCTGAGACGCAGCTCCTCGGCCAGGGCGAGCGCGGTCGGGACGACCTGGGCCCCGGGATGGCCCCAGGTGTAGATGCCGCAGTCGTCGATGTCGACGGCGTTGGCCGCGACCGCGTTGGCGAAGGCGGCGCCGCCGGTGGTCAGCGGGCTGCCGCTGACGATCGAGGTCGCCGGGCCGGCCGGCCACCAGGCGCGGGCGAGGTCGTCGGCCACGAGCGCGGACTTCGACGCCCGGCCGGCGAGCACGGCCGCGAGCGTGTCGATCAGGCACATCACGGCCCGGTCGATCACCTCGCGCGGTAACCGCTCCCAGGTGAGCCCGGTGATGAAGGCCGCCGCCGGTGAATCGCCGCCCGTCCAGGCCGTGGGCGCGCTCCGGAGATCGTCACGAAACGGCGCCGCCATTTGTTTCTCCAATGTTTCTGCAGGTATATCTTTGGTGCCGGAAACAATTCCATTCGCTGCGATGGCTTGTCAAGGAACGTTCTACCTTGTATTTACAGAGAGCCGGAAGTGTGAAAATACCTTTAGAAGCAAGTACGTCCGTGACGGACGCCGGGCGTGAGGAGGCCGCGCTGGCGCTGCTGTGGAGCGCCGTCCACGCCCCAGAAGGCCGGACGCCCTACTGCCGCCGGTGCGCCGCCGATCGTTCGTTCCACAGGGTCTCGCGGCGGCGGGCGTACGCGTGCGACAGCTGCGGCGCGCACGTCTACCCGGCCTCGACCACGCCGTTCGCCGGCTCCCCCGTGCCGCTCGCCGCCTGGCTCGACGCCGTCGTGCTGATGCTGGACTCCCCCGGCAAGGCGCGCCCGAACCGGGTCGCCGGGGCGCTGGGCGTCGACTACCGGCGGGCCTGGCGGATGACCCGGCGGATCGACGAGGTGCTCCAGGCCGGCGGCGACGACGCCGACCTGCTGCGAAGGCTGGCCGGCCGTTGGAAGGAGCAGGGCCGCACCAGGCCGGGCCGGACCCCCGACCCCGGGAGCCCCGAGGACCGCATCCGCGTCGCGGCCTGCCGGCTCATGGCCGAGCGCGGCATCGAGGCGACCCGCATCGCCGACATCGCCCGCGAGGCGGGAGTGGCGAACGCCAGCATCCACTATTACTTCAGGAGCAAGGACGAGGCGCTGCTGGCCGCCTTCCGCTGGGCCGGCGACCAGCTGCACGTCACCCTGCAACGCCTGCTCGACGAGAACGTCGGCACCATCGGCCAACTGCGCCACCTGCTCGAACTCAGCATCCCCGGCGACCAGGGCGCCTTCGAGGAGTACCTGCTGTGGCTGGAGATGTGGGCGCGGGTGAGGCGTCACCCGGCCTTCCTCGACGAGTGCGTACGCATGTCGCGGCGGTGGGCCGACGCGGTGATGGGGGTGTTCGTCGCGGGCGTGGCGGACGGCACGTTCACGCCGGTCGCGCCGCTCGGCGAGGTGTGCGAGCGGTACGTCGCCATCTCCGAGAGCCTGGCCGTGCGCAACACGCTCGGCTACAGCGGCATGTCCGCCGAGACGGCGCGGGGCCTGCTCGCCCGCTTCACGGCCGAGCAACTCGGCGTGCCGGCTGATCTGCTGTCGCCGCGCTGAAATCGGCGCACTTGGCTCAACGGTCATTCTCCCGTCCGATATGGCGACTTGCGCGCCGGGCGCATTGTTTTCCTTGACAGCGCTTCGGCGCCGCGCCGACAATCCTGCAACCACCCCCCGGACACCTCGGAACGGAAAATTGCATGCCTGATTCACGCCCAGGCCCGGCGGACGTCGTCGTGCTCGACGCCACCGTGCTCACCATGGACCCGGCGCGGCCGCGGGCGGCAGCGCTGGCGATCACCGGAGGCAGGATCAGCCAGGTCGGGGACCATACCGAGGTGGCCGCGCTCATCGGTCCCGGCACCGATGTCATCGAGGCGGGCGGGCGGGTGGCGTGCCCCGGCTTCGTCGACATTCACACGCACACCGATCTCGACCTGTTCCGGAACCCCGGGCACCTGCTGTTCAAGAATTACCTCATGCAGGGCATCACCACGGTCCTCGCCGGTAATTGCGGAATGGCGGAAATGGCGCCGGGCGAGCTTCTCGGCCGCCTCGACCAGCACCCTCCCGCGGTCAATTTCGGCACGCTGGCCGGGCACGGATACGTACGCGACGCCTGCGGCGTCCCGGCCGGCGCAGAAGAGCTCTCCGGCGAGCAGATCGGGGCCATGCGGGACGTGCTCGGCAAGGCGATGGCGGACGGCGCGTTCGGCATGTCGACCGGGCTCGAGTACATCCCCGGCCTGTCCTCCCGTACGGCGGAGCTGATCGCGTGCGCCACCGTCGTCGCCGAGCACGGCGGCTTCTACGCCAGCCACATGCGCAGCGAGGGCGATCACCTGCTCGCCGCCGTCGAGGAGGGCATCAGGATCGGCCGTGACTCCGGCGCCCGCGTCCAGCTCTCCCACCTCAAGACCGACGGCGCATGCAACTGGTGGAAGACGGACGCGGTGATCGGCGCGATCGAGGCGGCCCGCGCCGACGGCATCGACGTGGCCGGTGACCAGTACCCGTACACGTTCTTCGGCTGGAATCCCTCCATCTTCATCCCCGGCGAGCACCTGGCGGCCGGCCGGACGACCCTGCTCGACACCTACCTGCCCGACCCTGCCCGCCGGCGGCTGATCAAGGAAGGCATCGTCGACCGGATCACCCGCTACCACGGCGGCGACGGCGACCTGGTGGTGGTGTTCGACTGGACCGACGGCGACGGACGCCGGTGGCAGGGGAAGACGCTGGCGGACATCCTGACCGCGCGCGGCCTCACCCCGACCCCCGACGCGGAGGCCGAGCTCATCCTGGAGATGCTGCCCGACGAGCGCTCCGACGCCGTCATGGGGACCGACCTGAGCACGAGCGACGACGCCGTCCGGCGCTACCTGTCCTTGCCGTACCTGGCGGTCTGCACCGACGGGTTCAACCAGCCGTGGCTGGCCCCGTGCCATCCGCGCAGCTACGGGGCCTTCCCGAAGGTGCTGGGCGAGTACGTACGGGAGAAGCGAGCGCTGCCGCTGGAGACCGCGGTCATGAAGATGACCTCGCTGCCGGCCTCGCTGATGGGGCTGACCGACCGCGGCGTGCTGCGGGCCGGCGCGTGGGCGGACGTGGTGGTGTTCGACGAGGCGAGCGTGGGGGAACGGGCGACGTTCGACGCCCCCGCGGCGCCGGCCGGCATCGACTTCGTGCTGGTCAACGGGGTGGTCGTGGTCGACCGGCGGACGGCCGGCGACGGCTTCCGCCTCGACGGCGCCGCGTCCGGCGCGCTTCCCGGCAAGGTGCTCCGCCGCGGCCTTGCGGGATGACGTTCACGCGGCCTATCGTCGCGATGTATCAGGTCGATATATCGAAGCGAGCAGGAACGGCGGCCGCGATGAGACGGATCGACTACGACACGGAGCTGCACGAGAACTACGCCCGAGGCCGGGCGCTCACCGGGCGGCAGCTCCAGGTCTGGATCGACGCCTTCGCGGCGGTGCTGCCCGGTCGTCGTCCCCTGACCGGCCTGGACGTCGGGTCGGGGACCGGCCGCTTCACCCCGGCGCTGGCGAGCGCGTTCGGCCCGGTGATCGGGATCGAGCCGTCGGTCCGCATGCGGGAGGTGGCCGAGGCACGTCCCGGCGTGCGGTACCTGGACGGCCGCGCCGAGGACCTGCCCGTGCCGGCCGCGAGCGCCGACTACGCCCTCATGTTCCTGTCCTGGCACCACGTGGTGGACAAGCCGCAGGCCGTCCACGAGCTCGCCAGAGTGCTCCGTCCCGGCGGGCGGCTCCTGCTGCGCGCGAACTTCAGCGACCACCACCCCCGGCCGTGGTGGCTGGACCACTTCCCCCGGGCCCACGAGGTCGAGACCGCGCTCTTCCAGCCGTTGCACGAGGTCATCGCCATGTTCACGGCGAACGGCTGGCGGGTCACCGACTTCACCACGGTCACCGAGCCCTCGTCCGGCAGCCGCCGGGACATGCTCGACCGGCTCCGCCTGCGCAGCCTGTCGTTCTTCGCCCACCTCACCCCCGACGAGCAGGAGGCCGGCTTCCGCAGCCTGGAACGGGCCGTCGCCGAGGACCCCGACGCCCCGGCCCCCGTGTTCGCCGAGCCGCTGCTCACCCTTGAGCGGGGGTGACACGGGATGGGTGCCTGGGGTCCCGGCCTGTTCTCGGACGATCTCGCGTGTGACGTACGGGACGAATATCGCGAGCTCATCGAGGACGGCGCGACCGACGAGGAAGCGCGGCGCCGCGTGGTTGAGTCTTATTCCGAGGCGTTGGACGATCCCGGCGAGGCGCCGGTGTTCTGGCTGGCTCTCGCGGTCACGGAGTCGAAGCTCGGCCGCCTGGACCCCGTGGTGCGGGACCGGGCGCTCGGGATCATCGAGCGAGGGGAGGCTCTCGCCGGGTGGGAGGCGGCCGGCGCCAAGGCTCTGGCCCGGCGGGAGGCGGCGCTGTTGAAGGCGCGGGCGCAGCTCACCGGTCCTCAGCCGGCCCGCAGGCGGCTGCGCCCGCCGTGGCGGCACGTCACCGACCTGTCGGCCGGGGCGGTGCTGGCCTATCGGGTGCCGTCCGGCGACGTGGCCCTTCTGCGGGTGGTCAGGAAGAAGGATCCCGACTACCGGGATGTCGGTTTCACGTTGCTCGACGGCACGATCGGACCTCGCCCGGGAGACGAGCGGCTCGCCGCCCAGGTGCATACCCATTGGCGGAGCCTCGCGGAAGAGCTGGACGCCCGATAGCCACCTTTTTGTGGGTACTTGTCGGCCGGGCCCGGACGGGGTGAAGCTTGGTCCGTACAAGCAGGTGAAGCGGGAAGTGGGCGGTGGTTCATGAGGCTGGTCGTGACTCAGCCAGCTTCTCCAGACGGCGGTGTCCCCAGTCGGACAGCGGCTCCAGGGCTTCGGAGAGCTCGCGGCCGAACGGGGTCAGGGAGTAGACCGTCTTGAGCGGCCGCACGTCGTGCACCTCCCGGTGGACCAGCCCGTCGGCCTCCATCTCGCGCAGCGTCTGAGTCAGCACCTTCTCCGTGAGCCCCGGCAGCCGCCGGCGTAGCTCGCCGGGCCGGTGCGGGCCGGATTCCAGCAGCCAGAGCAGCATCGTCTTCCACTTGCCGTCGATCACGGCGATCGCGGCGGTCACCCCGCAGACGTTCGGGTCCCGGGCGCGGCTGCGCGTCATCGTCGTCCCCTTTTTTCGTCGTTCAGTGCCATTTTGAGGAGCTGAGGAATGACCTCGAACACCCAACAGTCTGCCGTCACCGTGCTCGGTCTGGGCCCGATGGGCCGGGCGCTGGCAGGGGCCTTCCTGGCCGCCGGCGTGCGGACGACCGTATGGAACCGTACGCCGGGCAAGGAGCATGAGCTGGTCGAGCGGGGCGCGGTCAGCGCCCGCTCGCCCGAGGAGGCGGCCGGCGCGAGCCCGTTGACCGTGATCTGCGTCGTCAACTACGACGCGGTGGACGCCGTCGTACGGCGCCCCGAGGTGACCGGCGCGCTCAAGGGACGCACACTCGTGAACCTGACCGCCGACACCCCCGACCGGGCCAGGGACACCGCGGCCTGGGCGGGCGAGCACGGCATCGGCTACCTGGACGGCGCCATCATGACGCCGACCCCGACCATCGGCACCCCGGCCGGGGTGTTCCTGCACAGCGGCCCCGAGGACCTCTACAGCGCGCACCGGCCGACGCTGGACGCGCTGGGCGGCACGCACACCCACCTCGGCGCGGACGTCGGCAGGGCGGCCGCGTACGACATCGCCCTGCTCGACATCTTCTGGACGGCGATGGCCGGGTACGCCCACGCCCTGGCCGTGGCCAGGGCCGAGGGGATCAGCGCGCGGGAGCTTGCGCCGTTCGCCCAGGGGATCGGCGCGATCCTGCCGCCGCTCTTCGAGGAGGGCGCGGCGGAGGCGGACAGCGGCACGTACTCCGGCGAGGGAAACCCGATCACCTCGGCGGTGTCGTCCATGGCCCACATCGTCCACACCTCCGAGGCCCACGGCATCGACGCGAGCGTGATGCGCGCGGCCGAAGGGCTGGCCCGCCGCGTCATCGGGCTCGGCCACGGCGACGACGGGTTCCTCCGCGTCACGGAGCTGCTCAACCCGTCGGCGCGCGCCTAGCGCCGCACGCGCTCCCGTACCGCGAGGAAAAGGGCCAGCGCGTACGGCCCGAGCAGCAGGGCCGCGCACAGCAGCGCGTACCAGAACCGCGGCTCGAACGGCCCCAGCACGAGCCGGTCGGCCGTCCACGCCAGCGTGGCGGCCACGACCGGGAGCACGAAGAAGACGAACCAGGCCAGCACCCCGGCGAACCCGGCGAGCCACACCCACCGGAACCACCGCCCGGCCCTGATGTCGGTGGGCCCGGCCGCGACCAGCTCCGCCGCCTGGCCCGGGGTGAGCCGGCCGAACGCCCGCCGCAGCAGCAGGGTCTTGACCCGCCACAGGTCGCGGCAGCCGAGCGCGTTGACCAGCACCGCGTACAGGTCGGTACGCAGGAACACCATGCACTGCCACAGCAGGCCCGCCAGCTTCACGAACACCCACACCGCGAGCGTCGCGTCCACGGCGGGAGCCGGCGACCACACCCCGTGCCGGATCAGCAGCCGGGCGGCCAGCAGCAGGCTGAGCACGACCACGTCCACCGCCATCCCGCCGAGCAGCGGCCCGTAGCGGAGGCGGCGCGGCACCGTCCAGAGCTGGGACAGGTCGGTCTCCAGGACCAGCAGCATCATCCGCCGGTCCACCCCGAACCTGGACCGGACGCCGATCGCGCGGGCGGCCAGCCAGTGCCCGCCCTCGTGCAGAGCGGTCGAGACCAGGACGAACGGCATGAGCAGCAGCACGCTCAGCCCGACGTCGCCGAGCAGGAACGCGTCCCGTTCCGGACTCGGGAACAGCGACGGCGAGGTCACGAAGACGGCCAGGCAGAACAGGGCGAGGGCGAGGTAGCAGGCCCAGGCCGCCCGCCCGAAGAACGGGCGGGCCACACGCTCGCTCACCCCCGCGAACCAGCGCCGCGTCTGGATCGGCGCGGTGCGCACGACCTGGCGTTCCGCGTCCGGCCGGTCGTCGAGGAAGCCCAGCTCGGCGAGGGTCGCCACGAACGACGGCAGGTCCACGGGCCGGCCGGCGTACGCCTCGGCCTCGGCGGCGGCCTCCTCCACGCTCGCGCCGCGCAGCAGCGCCGAGATCAGCACGCCGCCCACGGCGGGCATGGCCACGAAGGTGCCGGTGGCGGGGTCGCCGACCAGGGCCTCGTCGCCCTCCTGGATCACGGTGAGCGGGCGCAGCCGTACCCCGCCGGTCATGGGCGTCACCGCCGGGCCAGCGCGCACGCCGGGCAGCCCGGGTCGCGGGGGAACGGCTGCCACACGGGGACGAGCCCGTCCAGCAGGTCGAGCACGACCCGGGCCCCGGCCGCGCGCGGCGGCTCGACGCCGGTCAGATAGCGCATGACCTCGTACGCGACCAGCGACCCGACCTGCATCGCCATCGGCCCGGTGAGGCCGTTGGCGAGCCGCAGCCCCCGGCTGAGCCGCTGCGCGACGGCCGCGCTCGTCCGCCCGTCGCGCGGCGGCAGGTCGGACTCGTCGCAGAGCAGGCAGGCGCTCCTGCCCGGGTCCACGGAGAAGTAGATGAGCTGGGTACGGGTCATCCCGCCGGCGACCAGGGGGACGCCCGCGCGCAGCGCCGCCTCGTTCACCCACAGGTTCGCGTCGGGCGCGCCGTCGAGGCCGCCCGCGATCACGTGGACGTCCTCGGTCAGGTCCTTGAGGTCGTCAGGGCCGGAGATCCAGCGGTCCACGGCGCGTACCTCGATGCCGGGGTCGAACTCGCGCACCCATTCGGCGGCGCGCTCCACCTTCGACCGGCCGACGTCGGCCTGCCGGTAGAGGAACTGGCGGGCGAAGTTGCGCGGCGCGATGTCGTCGCGGTCCACCAGCGTGAGCGCGCCGACGCCGAGCCCGGCCAGGCACTGCACCAGGGCCGAGCCGCCGCCGCCCGCGCCGAGCACGAGGACGTGCGAGTCGCGCAGCCGCCGGACGAACTCCGCCCGCGACCTGCCCAGCCGGGCGAAGGCCCCGAAGAACGTCAGATTGGAGAAATGCCGCTCGTTGGCCTCCGGGTCGCCCAGGAACCGTTCCGCGGCGTCCTCGACCAGGCCGAGCGAGTCGAGCCCGGCCAGCCCCGCGCGGACGTCGTCCCCCGTGACGGCGACGCCCCGCGCGGCCAACCGCGCGCTCAACTCCTCCGCCGTGGCCGGCCCGCGCGCCAGCTCGTCGAGGAGCGCCGCGATCCGGCCGTCGGGATCGGCCAGCGTGTACGCCTCGCGCGGGTCATGGACCACCACCAGCTCGTCGCCCAGGGGTTCCCAGGCGCACTCCTTCAACATCACCTGCATCACGCTGTCCGCATCATCCGTCGGGCCGGGGACTGGCCGGGAGGCGGCAGGACCGCCTCCCGGCCGGCTGAGAGGCGGTGCCTCAGGTCATGAACTGGGTCGCCTTGACGGCCTCGACCTTGCGAACCTCGATCTTCACCGCGTTCACCTCCTTCTCCGCTCGTTTCCGATCAACCTCCTCCATCGGCCCACACAAACCGCATAGGGTCGCCATAGAAGGACAGAACCGCTGATCGTGCCGGGAGACGCAGGTGGACTTCGCGATCCTCGGGCCCGTCCAGGTCACCGACGCGCGGCGGCCCGTCCGGCTGGCCGCCAAGGCGCGCGCGGTGCTCGGCGTCTTCCTGCTCCACCCCAACACCGTCCTGACCAGGGAGCGGCTGATCGCCTCGGTGTGGGACGACCCGCCCCGGTCCGCGCTGCCGAACCTGCAGACGTACCTCACCGCGCTGCGCCGTGCGGCGATCGAGGTCGAGACCGTGCCGCACGGCTACCGCCTGTGCCTCGGGCCCGACCGGCTCGACGCGCTCGCCTTCGAGGAGGCCGTACGTGAGGCCAGGCTGGAGGCGGCGCGCGGGGAGCCCGCCGCGGCGAACCGGCTGTTCGCGCGGGCGCTGTCGCTGTGGCGCGGCCGGCCCGCCGAGGACGTGACGCTGGCCGCGACGGTGCAGGCGCGCATCGCCGAGCTGGAGGAACGCCGGGAGAGCGCCCGGCTCGGCTGGATCGACGTGCGCCTGCGGCTCGGCCTGTACGACGAGCTCGTCAGTGAGCTGACCGCGCTGGTGGAGGCCGCGCCGCTCAACGAACGCCTGTGGCACCGGCTCATGCTGGCGCTGCACCGGGCGGGCAGGCGCGCCGAGGCGCTGGAGGCGTACCGGCGGGCCCGCTCGGTCCTCGTCGCCGAGCTGGCGCTGGAGCCCGGCCAGGAGTTACGCGAGCTGCACGCGGCGGTTCTCGACGACGGTCCCGTTCCCGCTCCCGAGCTGGAGACGGTACGGGAGCCGGGGTGGACGGGGATCTGCCTGCTTCCGGCGGACATCGCCGACCTGGCGGGGCGGGAGCGCGAGACCCGCGACCTGGTCACGGCCCTGGGCGCCTCCGAGCCGGCGTCCGGTTTGGCGGCCGATGGGGCGAGTGGTGCGGCGGCCGGTGGGATGTCCGGAGGGGCGGCCGGTGCGGCGAGTGGTGCGGCGGCCAATGCGGCGAGTGGCGCGGCGGCCGGTGCGGCCCGCCGGGCTGCCGGTGTGGCGCCGGTGATCGTGGCGGTGTCGGGGCCGCCCGGTGTCGGGAAGACCACGCTGGCGGTGCACGTCGCGCACCTGGTCCGCGACCGGTACCCCGACGGCCAGCTCTTCGTCCGGCTGCACGGCGCGTCGGCGACGCCCCGCGACCCGTCCGACCTGCTCGCGGAGCTGTTGCGGGCGCTCGGCGTGGACTCAGCGGGCGTGCCCGCCTCCACCGAGGAGCGGGCGGCGACGTACCGGGCCATGATCGCCGACCGCGCGGTGCTCGTGCTGCTGGACGACGCGGCCGGCGCGGCCCAGGTGCAGCCGCTGATCCCGGGCACGCCGCGATCGGCCGTCCTCCTCACCTCCCGGGGGCCGCTGCCCGCGCTGCCGGGCGCGGTCACGTACGCGCTGGACGTGCCCACCCCGGCCGGCGCCCGCGCCCTGCTCGCGGGCGTGGCCGGGGCGGACCGGGTGGCGAGCGACCCGGAGGCGGCGCAGGCGATACTCGACGCCTGCGGGCGGCTGCCGCTCGCCCTGCGCATCGCCGGGGCGCGCCTCGCCACCCGCCCGGCCTGGCCCCTGGCCGAGCTGGCACGCCGCCTCGCGGACGCTTCGGCGCTGAACGAGTTGCGCGCGGGCCATCTGGACGTCCGCGCCACGTTCGAGGCGAGCTACGCGACCCTGTCTCCGCCCGCGCGGCACGCGTTCCGGCTGCTCGGGTCGGTGGCCGCCGACGGCGTGGCGGCCTGGACGGTGGCGGCGCTGGCGGGGGCGAGCCCGTACGACGTGGACGGCTCCCTGGAGGAGCTGGCCGTCGCCGGCCTGATCACCGCCGGCGCGGCCGACGCCGCCGCCCAGCCCCGCTACCGCATGCACGACCTGCTGCGCGGCTTCGCGGGCGAGCTGTTCCACGCCGAGGAGAGCGGTGAACACCGGACGGCCGCGCTGCGCCGGGTCGCCGCCGAGGCCCGCGCCCGCGCCGCCGGCGCCGCCTCCGAGCTGCCCCTCGCCTTCGCCCCGCCGCCGCTGGATCTGCCGGAGAGGACGCCGCCCTGCCCGGAAGGCGGCGCCTGGCTGGCGGCCGAGCGCGGCGTGCTCGTCGCCGTGGCCGAGGCCGCCGCCCGAGCCGGGCTGGTACGGGAGGCGGCCGGTCTCGCGTACGCGCTGGCGCCGTTCCTCGTCGTGCGCGGCTTCCACGACGACGTCGTACGGATGGTGGGCACGGTCGCCCACGCCGCCGCGACGGCGGGGGACACCGTCACCGAGACGCGCCTGCGGCTGGTGAGCGCCGACGCCGAGGTCGATCGCCGGCGCGCCGGCACGGTCGCGGACGAGTTCCGCCACCTGCTCGGCCGCAGCTCGCGGGCGGGGGACCGGCACGCGGCGGCGTACGCGCTGCTCGGGGTCGCCGCCACCCTGGAACACGACCTGGGCTCCGCGCTCACCGCCGCCACGCTGGCCGCCGAACGGTTCCAGGAGCTGGGCGACGCGCACGGCCTGCTGAGCGCGTGGACCGAGATCGCCGGCATCCAGTTCTACCTGCGCCGGCACGACGCCGTCGGAGCGACCTGCCGCCTGGCCCTCGCCCACCTCGACGGCCACAGCTCCCTCCATCGGGCCCGTTTCCTGCGCGCCCTCGGGATCGCCTGCTACGAGACGGGCCGCGTCGAGGAGGCGATCGGCCACTACCGGGCCAGCCTGGACCTCTGCCGCGAGCTGCGATGGGAGACCGGCGAACGGCTGTCGCTGCACCGGCTGGCCCAGGCCGAGGCCGCGCTGGGCCGCCACGACACCGCCATCGGCATGCTCGCCCGGTGCGCGCGGATGTTCGTGAACGCGGGGGACACGCGGGGGCAGGCGCTGATCTCGTACACGTTGGGCGAGATCAGCCGGTGGCGCGGCGACGAACGGGTGGCGCTGGCCCACTTCACCGCCTGCCTCGACCGGCTCGACCCGCTCAACGAGCACCTCTGGTCCGCCCGCACCCGCGACCAGATCGCCCGCTCCCGCGCCGCACTCCGATGACCGGTCAATGCCCTGCCCGTGTCCTGGTCCCGGCACCCTCGGTCCGCGAGCCTTGACCACATGAAAAAGATCGCTCTGCTGGTCCCGACGCTGGCCGCCGCCGGCCTCGCCCTGGTCGCGCCCGCCAGCCCCGCCGCCGCGAACCCGATCCCGCCCGCTGCCATCCCGCCGCCCCGGTGCGTCCCCGAGAGCCAGGGCAACGGGACGTACGAGTGGGAGTACCAGTACACCTCGACCATCAGCAAGGGAGGCCACGGCACCCGGACCCACCACTTCTACGTCTACTACGTGCCGGTCACGTGGTTCAGCACCGGCACGAAGGTGAGCTGCAGCCTGTCCTTCTGAATGTCGGTACCTCTCGCTACGCTCCCCGCATGTTCGGCTTGGACACGGAGGAGTCGCTGCTCCTCATCCTGTTACTGATGATCGTCGGGACGGGGATCAGTAGGTGGGCGGCGCGGCGCAAGGTGGCGCAGATCTACATCGGCCTGGACCACATCACCCCTGTCGGCGTGCAGGTGCGCGCCCACGACCTCATTGAGGCGGGCAGGTTCCGCGACGCCGTGAAGCTGGTCCGCAAGGAGTCCCAGGTGTCCCGCCGCACGGCCGTGGAGGTCGCGAACGTGCTGCGGGACGGCGGGGTCCTGCCGGGGTTCCCGGTCTTCGACCAGGGTGACCTCTCCGCTCAGGTTCGTGCGCTGATCGCGGCCGGGAGCCGGAAGGAGGCCGTCTTTCTCGTACGAACCACCGAGGACATGAGCCAGGCGGAGGCCGAGGCGTTCATCGACTCCCTCCGATGACTCCCGGGCCCGGGCGTGGTCTTCCTCATGAGACGACCGAACTCATGAGGAGGAGCGATCCCGTGGACCTGCACAGCGTGGTGTGCGTACGTGACCGGACAATCTCCCTGAAGTGGTACGAAGCCTTCTTCGGCCGGCCGGCGGACGAGATCATCGGCGAGGAACACCTGTGGCAGACCGGCGAGAACGCCTGGCTCGTCATCGACGACCGGCCCGTCCGGGCCGCCCGCGTCGGAGGCGCCATGATCACGTTCGGCGTGACCGACCTCGATGACATCCTGGCCCGCCTGGCCGCGCACGGCATCGAGCACGAACCGGTGGAGACCTACCCCAACGGGGTGCGCCACGTCGAGATCCTCGACCCCGACGGCAACAGCATGTCGCTCGCACAGCTCCCCTAGAAACCGAGCGGGCGACCCGTCGTCGCGTCGACGTGATCGGGGATCTCGGCGTGGCGGTCGCCGACCGACGACGTCCCGGTGGGCTCGAACATGAGGATCGCCGCCCCGGCGGGCGCGGACGGCCGGTGCTCCGTGCCGCGCGGGACGGTGAACACCGAGCCCGTGGGCAGCCGGACCGTACGCTCCCCGCCGGGCTCGCGCAGCGCGATGTCCAGCTCCCCGTCGAGCACCAGGAAGAACTCGTCGGTGTCGTTGTGGACGTGCCAGACGTGCTCGCCCTCGACCTTCGCGACGCGTACGTCGTAGTCGTTGACCCGCGTGACGATCCGAGGGCTCCACAGGGCGTCGAAGGAGGCCAGGGCCTGGCTGAGTGCGATGGGTTCGAGGTTCACGAGTGCATCCTGACCCACCGGACCCGCCCGGCGTGAGTGCTAGGAATAGCACATGCCGCAAGAATCCTCGCACACCGCCTCGGACGCGCACCGGGTCGTCGTGATCGTGGACGAGAACTCCAACCCCTTCGAGCTGGGCTGCGCGACCGAGGTCTTCGGCCTCCGTCGGCCCGAGCTCGGCCGCGACCTGTACGACTTCCGCCTGTGCTCCCCCGAGCCGCGCACCCTGATGCGGGACGGGTTCTTCACCCTCACGGGCGTCGCCGGCCTGGAGGCGGCCGACGCGGCGGACACCCTGATCGTCCCGAACCGTCCCGATGTCGAGGTGCCCAGAAGAACCGCCGTGCTCGACGCCGTCCGCCGGGCGCACGCGCGTGGCGCCCGCCTGGTCGGCTTCTGCAGCGGCGCCTTCACCCTGGCCGAGGCCGGGGTGCTCGACGGGCGCCGGGCCACCGCGCACTGGCAGTGGGCGGACTCCTTCCGCGCCCGCTTCCCTTCCGTCCGCCTTGAGACGGACGTGCTGTTCGTGGACGACGGCGACATCCTCACCGCCGCGGGCAGCGCGGCCGCGCTCGACCTCGGCCTGCACATCGTCCGCCGCGACCACGGCGCGGAGGTCGCCAACTCGGTGAGCCGGCGGCTGGTCTTCGCCGCCCACCGCGACGGCGGGCAGCGGCAGTTCGTGGAGCGGCCGGTGCCCGAGGTGCCTGACGAGTCCCTGGCGCCCGTACTCGCCTGGGCCCAGGAGCACCTGGACGCCCCGCTCACGGTGTCCGACCTCGCGGCCCGCGCCTCGGTCAGCGCGGCCACCCTGCACCGCCGCTTCCAGGCGCAACTGGGCACCACCCCGCTGGCCTGGCTGACCGGGGAACGCCTCGCCCTGGCCTGCCGGCTGATCGAACGCGGCGAGTCCCGCTTCGAGACGGTCGCCCGGCACACCGGCCTGGGCACGGCCGCGAACCTTCGCGCGCTGATGCGCCGCAGGATCGGCCTCACCCCCCTGCAGTACCGCCACCGCTTCGGCCCGGGCCAGGCGCCGACGCCGAGGCCAGCCGGGTCATGAGCGTCCGCCGGACGGCCGGCCAGTCGGACGAGACCACCGCGAACATCGCCGAGTCCCGCAGCATCCCCTCCTCGCCGGGCGCCCACGACATCGACCAGTTGCGAAGGACCCCCTCGAAGCCGATGCCGAGCTGCTCCAGCGCACGTCGGCACCGGTGGTTGCGGGCGTCGGTCTTCAGATCGACCCGCGCGACGCCGATGCTCTCGAACGCGTACGCCAGCAGCAGCAGCTTCGCCTCGGCGTTGATCCCGGTGCCCTGCGCCGACGCCGCGAGCCAGGTGAAGCCGATCTCGATCGCCCGTAGGGAGTCCGGCCGGTCCGGCCACGGCCGCGGGTCCCAGAACGCGGTGCACCCCACGGCTTTCCCGTCACCTACGCGGATCTGGGCGAACGGCGTCAGCCCGTCCCTGGCCAACTGCGCCGCGACATACCCCCGCATCCCGGACCCTCGGGGAACCAGCGTGAACCCGTAGGACGCCCTGTCCTCCTCGGCGGCCTCCGCCAGGTCGGCCGCGTGTTCCATAGTCAACGGCTCCAGCCGTACCAGGGAACCGGCGAGCACGGGAACGTCGAGCTGAACGCTCATCAGACCTTCCTCATCGTTCCTGGCGTTGGCACCTTGCCCGAGCTGGGCAGGTTGCCGGACCGTCACAGGGCCAGGCCCCTCAGATCCTCTGGATGATCGTCGAAGACCGATCCTTCCCAACGACCGCCGGCAGCGTCAAGCCTGGAGGAGGGTGGCCGCGAGGATCCCGGCCAGCCATTCCTCGTACTCGGCCTCGCTCCACCCGCAGACCTCGGTCAGCTTCTCGAAGTTCTCCGTCGAGGTGAGGACGTAGATCTGCTCGGCCGCCCTGGCAGGAGTGAGGCCCGGCCGCAGGGCCCCGAGCGCGTGCAGATGGTGGGCCGGCCCGTGGCTGCCCTTCAGCCGCTCACGTTCGATGTCGGCCAGGACCTCCTGGAGCCCCGCGTCGGACGGGGAAGCGGCGGCGGCCGCGCGCAGGACGCGGTGCACGGGCTGGATGCGCCGGAGGATCCCGGTGGCCATGGCGGCGTACCGGGCCAGCTTGCGTGCGGGGTCGGGTTCGTCGATGATCGCCTGGACCTCGGGGCGGTCGCTCTGCGGCAGGGGCCGGGCGTCGCCGGCCAGCGTGATGTCGTAGACGAGCTTGGCCAGGGCGGGCTTGCCGCCGGGGGAGGACGTGTACAGCGTCTGGAGCGCCACCCCCGCCTCGCGGGCGACCTCGGCCATGGTCGTGTCCGCGTAGCCCTTCCTGATCATGAGTTCCCGCGCCGCGCCCGCGATCCTCTGCCGCGTGGCCTCGGCCTGCTCCTGTCGCAGAGCGCTGGAGTAGGGACGGCGCTTCTTCCGCTCAGTCATCGCCAGCCATACTCCCAGAACCATATTGACTAGAAGCCCTTCCAATGAAAGCGTCTGTCTATACCCAACTCCCGGAGATGCGATGTCCTTGGTGCTGACCGCGGCCAGGATGGTCGCGCTGCTGCTGATCGGCCTGTACGCGGGCGGCGTCGTCTTCGTCCTCCTCGCCCCGTCCGTGGCCCGCCTGCCGGGACCTGCCTACGTCCGGTACTGGCAGGCGCTCAACGTCGACTACGGCCGCGCCATGCCGCCGCTGCTGCTGGCCGGCATCGCGGCGCTGATCGTCGCGGCCGCCCTGTCGTGGCCCCGCGGATGGTTCGCCTTCGGCCTCACCGCCGCCGCCCTGATCCTGGTGATCCTCACCGTGGCCCTCACCCTGGCGGGCCTGGAGCCGCTCAACCGGCTGGCGGACGCCTGGGACCCCGACCTCCTGCCCGCCGACTGGGAGGAGAGCCGCCGTCGGTGGCTGAACCTGCACCTCGTACGGACCGCGTTCGCGCTCGCGGCGTTCGCCTCCCTGATCACCGTCCAGACCTTCGACCGCCCCTGAAGAGCGGCCTTCAGCGCGGGAACTCGTCCGTCCACCCGGTGGTGACGGAGATGTACGAGTTGCTGATCGCCGCACCTCCTTCGGCGGTCAGCAGGATGGTGGCGCGCGTCACCCGGGCGGCCTCAGGATCGACGACCATCTTGACCTCCACCTTCCCGGAGAGCGGGATCACCAGCTCCTGTCCGTCCTCGACAGGCCCCACGTTCCTGACCCCGGGGGTGGTGGCGAGGGCCTCGAATGCCGCCGAACGGACCCGCGCGGGCGTCGGCAGCTCCGTGATCAGCTCGATCAGCGGGGAGACGAGCTCGCCTTGCCGGTCGGCAGGGAACATGGCGCTGTCCTGGCGGGGCAGCCCGGCGATGTGCTCCTTCAGCTTCTCCGGATCCGCCGGCAGCCCTTCGAGCTCCTCGAACCCGATCTCGGCGCCCATGAGTCTGAACGGCGCCGGGTCCTCGACGACCGAGCCGGGCGTGGCGGACGGCTCGTTCCTGGACCAGTGGCGGCCGTCGCGGGTGGTCCAGCTCTCCTGCACATGGGGCCCGTCCGGGCCCTGGAACGTACGCTTGATGTGCCAGTAGGTCCCCGTCCCCTGGGAGACGTGCTCGGCGCTGGCCGCCGCCATGAGCAGGACGTCCCTGCCCGAGACCGGCGCGGCGGCGGGCTGGAACACGCCGGCGACGATCACTGCGGCGGTCACCGCGGCGGCCACCGCCATGCCCAGCACCGGCAGGCGCCGGCGGGCGCGGCTGCGCCTCATCCTGTCCCGGAGACGTTCCCGGCTGCGGGCGACCGCCTCGGCGGACGGCTCGGGCTTGGCGAGAAGGGTCGCGACGGCGTCCAGGTCATCCACGGGCGTTCTCCTTGTCGATGATAGCGACGATCTTGCTGCGGGCCCGGCTGAGCCGGGAGCCCACGGTGCCGACGGCGATGCCGAGCGCCTGAGCCACTTCGTCATAACTGAGCTGGCCCAGGGCCACGAGCAGCAGCACGTCGCGCTCGCCGCCGGACAGGGCGGCCAGCGCCCTGGCCAGATACGGCTGCATGCGCTCGGCGGCGACCGAGGTGACGACCCGGTCCTCGTGGCCTTCCACGACGGGCTCGGGTCCCAGCTTGGCCAGCGCCTTGTAGTGGCGGGTCTCCTTGCGGCGGTGCCTGGCGATCAGATTGGTGGCGATGCCGAACAGCCAGGGCCGAAGGTCTCCGCGTTCCGGGTCGTACCGGTCGCGCCGGTCGAAGGCCAGCAGGAACGTCTCGGCGGTGAGGTCCTCGGCGATCTGCGTGTCCAGGCGGCCCGCGACGTACAGGTAGATGTCGCGGTAGTAGCGGTCGTGGACGGCGGTGAACAGGTGGGGGTCGCGCCGGTACCGGGCGACGAGCTCGGCGTCGGTCACCTGTTCGCTCGCTTCGGCGCTCACGTTCTTGTCTCCGGCATGCGGTCTGCCTTCTGGGTCTGCGGTCTCGATCACCCATCCTTCGCCGCAGCCCGGAATCGTCTTCCCACACGCCGGCGGCATGCCCGAGGTTTTCGGGACGTGTCCCTTTATAGGCGTCTAAGATGCGCGGAATGTCGTCCCTGCCCCGCCATGAGGCACCGATCAGCCGTCCCGCTGCCTGGCGTGTGCAGCCGACGTGGACCAGTCTGCTGCCGAAGGGCGTGAAGTCATGCCCGCCGCTGGGCTCCGCGGAGGGCCACACCACTTATGTGTCGGCGGTGGTGACCACGGTCCTCGACGGCCGTCCCGTGGCGGTCACCGGGAGCGGCGACAACACCGTACGGGTCTGGGATCTGTCCACCGGTGAGCTGATCGGCGCCCCATGGACCGGTCACACGAACACGGTGCGGGCGCTGGCGATCTCCGTGCTGGACGGCCGTCCCGTCGTGGTCAGCGGTGGTGACGACGGCACCGTACGGGTGTGGGAGCTCGCGTCCGGCAAGCCGGTCGGCGAGCCGTTCCACCTCCAGGACGGCGTGCGGGCCCTCGCGATCGCCGAACGCCATGGCCGCCAGGCGGTGGTCACCGCGTGCTACCACACGCCGGTAGGAGTATGGGACCTGGAGACGCGGCAGGAGGTGATGGCGCCGATCCGCGGCCACAGTGGCCCGGTGTACGCGGTGGCGACCGCGGCGCTGGACGGCCGCTGGGTGGCCGTCACGAGCGGCCGAACGGTCCGGGTGTGGGACCTGGACACCGGTGACCCGGTCGGCAGCCCGTTCACCCGCGACAGCGGACACGTGAGCGCGCTCGCGGTCACGGAGCTGACTCCAGGCCATCCGGTGGTCGTCTCCGGTGGCTACCAGACGACCACCCGCGTGTCGGACCTGGCCACCGGCCTGCCGGTCGGTGACCTCCCCCGATCGGTGGACCTGAAGTCCGTGACGACCACGGTCATGGACAACCGGCTGCTGGCGATCACCTGCACTTCCAATGAGCCCACCATCCAGGTATGGGACCTGCGAACGGCCGAGCTGGTCGATGAGCTGTACCCCCAGCATCCCCGCACGCTGCTCGCGGTGGCGACGGCTGTGACGGACTGCCGGCAGGTGGTGGTGTCGAGCTGCGACGGCGGATCGGTCCGGGTGTCCGACCTGGTCGTCGACCGACCGGCCGGCAAGCCGGAACGCCACGACGCCGCGATCACGGCGGTGGCCACCACTTCAGTGGCCGGCCGGCCGGTGGCGGTCACCGGGAGCGCTGACGCGACCGTACGGGCGTGGGATCTGGAAACCGGCGATCAGGTGTGCCGGCCACTCACGGACCACACCGGCGCCATCACCGTCGTGGCCGCGACCCAGGTGGACGGCCGGGCGGTGGCGCTCGCCGGAGGCAAGGACGGCGAGGCCCGTGTCTGGGACCTCGCCCTGGGGAAAGCGGCCGGAGCGCCGCTGGCCGCCCACCGCGGCCCGATCACCGCGATCGCCGCCGACGACACGGACGACCCGCCCCGGGCCATCACCGCCGGCGACGACAAGACCATCCGGGTATGGGATCTCCGCACCGGCGAAGAGACCGGAAACCCCCGCAAGAGCGACCACCGATCCGTACAGGCCCTCGCCATCACCACGCTCGACGATCGGCCCGTCGCTCTCCTCGGACGGCGGGGCGGCGGCTTCCGGGTCCGTGATCTCACCGCGAACCGCGACACCCGGCTCCAGACCACCGGGAGCAACGGCAAACCGGTGCGTCTCGTGGCCGCCACCCTCGCGGACGGACGACCCATCGCCGTCACCACGAACGACGACTGGCGCGACCCATGGACGCAGGTCTGGGACGTCGCCACCGCCCAGCAGATCGGTCAGCTCCGCACGACGTACAAGGACGTCTACCTGATGAACGTGGACGTCCTCGCCGCCACCACGATCGACGGCCACCCCATCGCGCTCACCGCGAGCCAGAGAACGGTAGCAGCCTGGAGCCTCGCCACCTTCGACAGGATCATCCCTGACCTCGCGTTCCCCGACCAGGTCAACGCCGTCGCCACCACCCCACAGGGCCACGTCATCGTCTGCTTCGGCCGTGACATCGCCGTACTCACCATGGCCAGATCGAGCTGACCGCGGCCTGGTCCGGCAGGACGTCCCCCACGTCTACAGCACCGTCGGCCCGGACGAAGCGCTGGCCACCCTCCTGATCCGCTCCCCCCGACAGAACTGAGCAATCGCCTACGTGACCGCGGCCTGGAGCGCTCGATCTTGACGCTGCGACGCGCCGCTGCCGACCATCGGTGAATGCGCCTTCCCCGTGTGAAACCGGAACACGCCCCTTACCGGCTCAGCGACGGCACGATCCGTCTCGGCGGCGCCCTGCACGGGATAGCGTCGGAGATCGCGGATGCCGACGGTTGGGCGTGGGCCGCCCTGATGCTCATGAACGGCACCCGGTCCCCCGCGGAGATCGCCTCCGAGCTCCGCTCCGGCTTCCCCGACCTGACCGCCGAGGACGCCGAAGGCATCGTCGCGACCCTCCTGTCCTCCGGCCACGTGGAGGAGGCCGCCCCCGGCCCGTGCCAGGAGCTGGCCGAGCAGGAGCAGGAACGCTACAGCCGGAGCAGGGACTACTTCCGCTGGGTGGATCTCACCCCGCGCGACCACGGATGGGAACCCCAGCTGCGGATCAAGGACGCTCGCGTGCTGGTGCTCGGCCTGGGCGGGACCGGCAGTCACGCGGCCTGGTCGCTGGCCGCCGCAGGAGTGGGCCGGCTGCACCTGGTGGATCCTGACGTCGTGGAGCTGTCGAATCTCAACCGGCAACTGCTCTACACCGAAGCGGACATCGGCCGGCCCAAGACCGAAGTGGCGCTGGAGCGGCTGCGCCAGGTCAACTCCGGTGTCGAGGTCACCGTGGAGAAGTCGACGGTGGACAGCCCTGAGCAACTGGCAGGCCTGGTCGGCGGCTTCGACGTCCTGGCGCTGTGCGCCGATCGGCCGCGCGAGCCGTCCGGCATCCAGAGCTGGGCCAATCGCGCGTGCTGGAAGGCGGGGATCCCGTGGGTGAGCGGCGGGTACAACGGTCCCCTCGTCAGCGTGGGCGTCTTCGGCCCTGGGGGACCGTGTTTCGCCTGCGTACGAGCCGGCATACCGCCACAGCCCGGCGCCGACTACGCCTGGCCCGGGGTGACCGGCGCGTCCGCGGGGTTGTCCGGGCACCTGGTCGCGCACGACGTCCTGGCGCTCGTGACCGGGACTCTGGCCACACCGCCGGGCTACTTCCACGGAGTGACGCTGCTGGACCCGGACGGGCACGTGTACGCCCGCCATCCATCGCGACCCGAGTGCGAAATCTGTTCTTGATCTGCGGCCGAAGGGATCATACTCTCGCCGTTACCGTTCCCGACCCGATCGGTAAGGAGTGTCATGAGTAGCACCCCCTCCCCGGAACCACAGCAGGAGCGGAAGCCGCGTAAGAAAATCATTGTGCGCCGGCTGGAAAAGATCGAGCCCACCACGATGACTCCCAGCCAGGGCAACTCCAACTGATCAACGTGCGGGCAGGGCGACCTGCCCGCACCTGCATCTCGGGAGGCGTGATGAGTGACGTTCTGAGCCGCTTGATCAACGTGCCCGCCAAGGCGATGAACGCGGCCGAATACGGGGCCGACTTCGCCAGAGAGTTCGACCGCGCCGCCGGAGTCGTGTGGAAACTCGAACGCGCCCAGCATTTCGACGAGGGGGATCTGCCCAGCTATCTGGCGATGCTCGACGGAGACTGGGACCGGGCGATGGAGCTGGCGGAACAGATGCGTCCCGGTTTTCGCGCCGACAATCCCGACCGGATGGACTTCCGCCGGATCCGAGTGGTGGAAGAGCCGTTCTCCCCGTACGTCCGCTGGGAGCTCGCGTTGCTTTCCATGCGCGCCGAGGAGGGTGAGAACAGCAGGGTCGTGCCCGTCTCGGCGGTGCACCCGTACGAGGCCGAGGGGCCCGTGCCGGAGCTGGTCCTGTTCAACCCGACCCTGCTGTACGAGGTGCGCTACGACGAGACCGGAAGGCACACCGGCGCACGCAAGATCACCGATCCGCGCGCCGTCGAGCCCTGCATACCGGTCCTGGCAGATCTCTTCGAGAAGGGCGAGGACCTGCGTACGTACTGCGCCAGGATGAGGGTGGCTTGACGGTCGCCTTCCACCGTCTCGGTGTCCGCCGTGACGGCGACGAGTGGATCGTCGGGCGGGTGGACTCGGGCGACTTCGTGGCCGTACCCGAGGAAGGACTGCTGGCCATCCGCCTGCTGGGGCAGGGAATGAGCGTCGAGCAGGTACGCGCCCGCTTGTGGGAGGAGACCGGCACCGACCTCGATGTGGACGACTTCGTCGCCGACCTGTCGGACGCGGGTCTGGTGGCCGAGGTCGAGGGGCGTCCCGTACCGAGCCCGCCGCCACCGCGACCGACCTTTCCCCGGCTCCAGCCCCGGTACGTGCGCTGGACGCTGCATCCCGCGCTGCACCTGGCCCTGTCGGTGCCGATCGGGGCGGGAATCGCCTGCCTGGCCTTACGCCCCGCGATCTTCCCGGGATGGGAAGCGGCCTTGTGGACCGGCCACGGCGTCGCCGTACTGCTGACCTGGGCGGCGATCGCCTGGCTGACGACGGGGCTCCACGAGCTGGCTCACCTGGTCACCGCCAGGGCCGCCGGAGTGCCGGCGCGGATGACCCTTGGCACGCGCCTGCAGTTCCTGGTGGCACAGACCGACGTCTCGGGGATCTGGCTGGCGCCGACACGCGTCCGCGTCACCGTCTACCTGTCCGGCATAGCCGTCGATCTGACGATCTGTGGCCTGGCCCTGACCTGGGCGTACCTCATGGGCCCGAACCCGCTCACCTCCTGGACCATCCTCATCCAGGCAATGCGCCTGGCCAATCAGCTCCTGGTGTTCATGCGTACCGACCTGTACTTCCTGCTGCAGGACGTCACCGGCTGCCGCAACCTGTACGGCGACGGCGCCGCCTACGTGCGCGGCCTCCTGCGCGGCAGGCGGAACACCCTGGCCGCGCTGCCGCCACGCGAGCGGCTCAGCGTGCGCCTCTACGCGATGCTCCAGAGCGTCGGCACCGTCGCCTGCCTCGCGTTCGCGGCGCTGGTCACGCTGCCGCTGGTGATCACCTTGATCGCCCACTCGGTCCGGGACCTGCTGGCGGCGGTGGAGCCGTGGGCGATGGCCGAGGCGGTCGTGGTGCTGTTGCTCGTCATCGTTCCGGACGTGCTCTGGGCCCGCGTGTGGTGGCGCAGGCACGGCCCACGGATCAGACGAGCGACAGCGGCGGTGGCGCGTGGGTTATGGAACGCCCCAACTTGACTCGAACATGCACGAGTTTTTGCCCGGTCTTGTCCAGATGCAGTGATCCACGCCAGAATCAGTTCAGCCTTCAACTACTGGGTTGGAGCGTCACTGCACGGATAGGAGAGGCATGAAGCGCATCATCTCCGTTCTCGTCGCCACCGGCGTCCTCGGCGCCACGCTCACCGGCACCAGTCCCGCATTCGCATCCGCATCCACCTCCGCCGTCGACTGCGCGGCAGGCGGATACACCCGGGTCCACAACAGCTACGTCCCCACCAACATCGAGAGGCCCGCGATCGACGGCCGCAGCTACAACATCGGCGGCCCGCTCGCGTACACGTACGAGATCTGCCTCGACATCCCGGACACCTCGACCTTCACGATCGAGGTGCGGAGCTGGAACAACGGCTCACAGAGCTCGTTCGTGGACGACCGACCCGGGGACAAGATCTTCCGCTACTCGCTCGCCCCCAACAGCTTCTGGCAGGTCTACGGCACGCTGACCGGCCCCGGCAGCACGTACCTCTACTACACCTGGTACGAGAAGCAGATCCCGGCCTGACCCGGAACAGACTGACAAAAGGCCACATCCCGCTCACGAGGGGATGTGGCCTTTGACCTGGAGTATCTCGGCGGCCAATACGACCATGTCCCGCCCATGCGTGTAGTACTTGATCGCATATTGGTCATCAATCACCAAGAGGACCTTCTCGAACGCCGATGTCAGCCGCGTCAGGCGAGAGCGGTGCCGTGCGCTGACCCGGCCCTCGAGAACACCCGAAGCGAGGCCATAGGCGTCCGCGTCGAGCTTCTCTGCCGCCATGCGGAAAATCCTCCCAGGGTTCCAGGAAAGGCAGCGATGACTGATCCCATCAAGCGCGTGCCGTTCGACGTGGAAAGTTACATCCGCCGTTCCCGTACGGGACCGTGCTTCATCTGCGCGATCGTCAGCAAAGATCCCGCCCAGCCGGAGGAAATCGTCTACGACGATGGCGAGCACATCGCGTTCCTTGCCCGCTTCGCCTCGCTGCCGGGCTATGTCCTCGTGGCGCCCAAAGCCCACATCGAACACGTCGTCCGAGACCTCACTGAGGACCAGTTCGTCACGGTGATGCGGATTGTGCGTCGAGTCGCTCTGGCTTTGGAGGCGAGCGTGCCCTGCGAGCGAACGTACCTGTTGTCCTTGGGTAGCCAGCAGGGCAACGCCCACCTGCACTGGCACGTCGCGGCTCTGCCGCCTGGCGTGCCGTACGAACAGCAGCAGTACCACGCCCTCATGGCAGAGAACGGGATCGTCGAGCACACCCCCGAGGAGGCCGCCGCCTTGGCCACCGCGCTAAGGAATGCCTTGGACGCCTAGCTTGTCAGTACGCCTGCAACTCCAGCAGATTGCCCTCCGGATCACGCAGAAGCGCCGTACGAAGGCCAGGGCCCCACTCCGGCCGGTCCGTCGGCGGTGCCACGGCCTGACCCCCCTGACGCAGGCAGAACCGGTAGCCGGCGTCCACGTCCGCCACCCGGCTGACGAACATCACCACGTCCTGCACCGCAGGGCCGTGCTCCGGCAGGTCCGCGGTGCCGGCCACCCGGGCCATGGCCTCCCGGTCGAACAGCGTCAGCACCCCCTGCCCGCCGGCGTCCCAGTGAGCGTACGGGCCGGCTTCGGTGCCCTGCACCCGCTCGGCGCCGATCAACTCGGGGAGCACGGCGTCATAGAAGCGAAAGGCCGCAGCGAAGTCGCCGGCCAGCAAACGAGGGTGGAACCCGTCCATTCCCGCTCCCATCGTAGGTTCGCACCAATGATAGGTACCAACCTACAATAGATGAGTGACCAAGACACCACCCCGCCTGGCAGCGCTGACCCCCTACCTGCTGTCCAAGACCGGCAAGGCCGTACGCGGCCAGGTCGCCTCCCGGCTCGCCCTGCACGGAGTACGGATGTGGCACATGGCGATCCTGGACGCCCTGGCCGGCTCCGGGCCGCGCTCACAGCGGGAGCTCGCCGCCGCACTGGCGATCGACCCCAGCGACGTGACCAAGGTGCTGGACGAACTGGTCTCCGCCGGCCACGTCGAACGCACCCGCGACCCGCGAGACCGTCGCCGCATCCACGTCATGCTCACTCCCGCGGGAGCCGACGCCCTCGCCGACCTGGCCGCCGAAGTGTCAGCGGTCGAGGACGAAGTGCTGGCGCCTCTGGACGCAGCGGAGCGCGCCCAGCTCCACACCCTGCTGACCCGGGTCTTCCACCACCTCGAAGGTGCTGCCGTACGAAATAAAAAAGCCACTTCCCGTTCTAGGGAAGTGGCTTTTTAGCTGACGCTTTGCCGACCTGCGGAAACCTGATCAGTCAACGCACATCGCTTCGTGGGTGGACCTGAAGACCCATGTGCCACCACCTGGAGAGGAATAGATCGTCAGCGTGTAATAGGTCCCAGGGGTGCAGTCGTGGCCGACCGCGAGGACGGCCTCCCGGGCCCGCTGTTCGGCCGCCGCCAGCCCGGCCGCGTGGGTGCTGCCCGCCCCCAGCGCGGTGGCGCTGCGGGGAGTGTCATAGCCGTCGGCGTGCGCGGCCACGGGCGCGGTTGCCAGGCCGACCGCCACCACCGCTGGGACGAGGCCCAGCCGGTGGAGCCAAGTGACTTTCTGCATGCTTCTCCTTACAGGGGACGGGCAGTTGATCGATCGAAGTAGATTTAGCGCACGTCGATATCGCGGCGATATTCACCACTTGGACACAAAGATCTGCCGGCCGTTGTCCTCCTGGCGGAACACACGGCGAAGGGCATCCCAGAAAATCGGCTTTCAGGTAATCTCGCCCCATTAAGGCGGTCTCAATGCTCTGACCTGCAGATTGAATTCGCCGAGTCGTTTGAAATTACTGAATTACGCGGAACGCAGGTATCAGGTGATCACTACCCTGGGCCGGCGCAGAGCTGGAAGGTCAAAGTGGTGCGGGCCCACTCTTCCCACGTGTCCGCCGACCAGCTGCGGTCGCGGACGAAGATCAGGTAGAGCTCCGGACTGAGCAGGCCGAACAGCAGATCCGCCGCTATCTCGACGGAGAGGCCGGACCGGACGTCGGGCTTGCCGACCAGGGCTTCGGCCGCCGCGTACTGCACGGTGTAACGCGGGTCGGGCCCATCCGGCCACTGCGCGGCGATCTCGGGGTCGGTGGCCGCAGCGGACGCGATCAGCGGCATGATCGGGGCGACCCGGCCCAGGATCTCGCAGGTGCCGCGGACGTGCGCGCGCAGTTGCCCGGCCGCGGTGGGCTCGGCGCACGCGGCTCGAAACCACTCACGATCCATGGTGGCGACGGGCTCGGTGTCCCCGGCGATGGACGTGTCGACGACGTCCTTGAACAGCGTCCGCTTGTTGCGGAAGACGAAGTAGACCGTCTGGACGGCCACACCTGCCCGGTCGGCGACCTCCTGAAGGCTCGTCGCTCCGTAACCCTGTGCGACGAACAACTCGCGAGCCGCCTCGACGACCTTCTCACGGGTACGGCGTGAGCGCTCGGCTCGCTTGTCCGGCCGGTTGACTCTCTCCATTTTGCGAGTATAACTTCAGAGTTCGACACTAGAGTTCAACTCTAGCTTCTTTGGAGGAGACGATGGATCAGCTCAACGCCCAGAACCCGGACTCGGACCTGACCCCAACGGAACAGGCCCAGGAGGAGGAGTCCGTACACCGCGCACTGGAGGGCTTTTACCGAGCCGGCAAGCCGCCATGGGACACCGGCGTCACCCCGCCCGAGCTGGTGGCCCTGGTAGAGGGGCAAGGCGCGCTGCCGCCCGGCCGCGCCCTCGAACTCGGCTGCGGCACGGGAACCAACGCCATCTACCTCGCCCGGCACGGCTGGGAGGTGGCGGCCGTCGACCTGATCGACCGCGCCGTCGACCAGGCCAGGCAGAGGGCCGAGGCGGCGGGAGTGACGGTGCGGCTGCTGCACGGAGACGCCACCCGCCTCGACGAGCTGAACGTGCCCGGCCCCTTCGACCTGTTCTTCGACCTGAGCTGCTACTGCGGAATCCTGCTGCACCGCCGCGACGCCTACGCCGCCGGGCTCACCCACCGCGCCGCTCCCGGAGCACGGCTGCTGATGTTCGGGTACGGCCCCGAGCCGCTCGACAACCCGACCACCGAGATCAAGTCGTGGGCGGCGGGCGTCACAGCCGACGAACTCCGGGCCAGGTTCGCCGGCTGGGAACTCCTCGACGTCACACCGGGCACCAACTCGGTGCCGACCTTCTGGTTCACGCTGCGACGCGTCGCCTAGCGCCAAGGCGGCGCTGAACGCGCCCTACAACTGTGGTAGCCGTATAAAACCGAAAAGGCCCCTCCCCGATCAGGGGAAGTGGCCTTTTGCTTGGAGTGGAGCCTAGGAGATTCGAACTCCTGACATCCTGCTTGCAAAGCAGGCGCTCTGCCAACTGAGCTAAGGCCCCTTCGAGACGAAGATAGCTTACCGGGCGGAGGATGCCACCTGCGTCGCGCCCATGCTGTCGCTCAGGATCAGGTCGGGGAAGTCGACGATGGAGTCCAGGATGTGGGTCGCGCCGCCCTTGAGGAGGCGTTCGCGGCTGTGGACTCCGGTCATGAGGCCGGCCACCACGGAGGCGCCGGCGCGGCGGCCGCAGAGCATGTCGCTCTCCGAGTCGCCGATCACGGCCACGTTGCGTACGTCGGCGATGCCGAGGCGAAGGACGGCGTGGAGGACCATGTCGGGCCAGGGGCGGCCGCGGCCTCCCGCGTCTTCCGGGCTGATGGCGAGGTCGATGCGGTCGTGCCAGCCGAGGATGCCGAGGACGCGGCTCAGCGTGGTGCGGCTGAAGCCGGTGATCAGGGCGAGCTTGACGTCGTTGCCGCGGAGCTTGTCGAGGACTTCGAGGACGCCGGGCATGGGTTCGAGACCCGCGCGCTCCAGGGTGCCCTCGTAGGAGCGCTCGAAGGTCAGGTTGGCCGCCTGGGCCTGGGCCTCGTTGCCGGGGAAGATGCCGCGGAAGACGTCGATCTTGGGGCAGCCCCGGGACCGGTGCACGTGAACCATGGCTCGCGCGTACGCTCCGGTCCCGGGCACTATGCCCTGTGTCGCGATCGCCTCGGCGAAGGCGCGTTCGACCATGGCGATGTCACCGACCGTGGTGCCTGCAAGGTCCAGGCACACCAGCTTGATGGGGACGATGTCACTCATCGCCTCGCCGGTCGGTTAGTTCTCGCTGCCGGTCGCCTCGGTCCAGAGATCGAGCTCGGCGCGGTCGGCCTGCACCTTGCGCCAGATCAGCAGCCCCCCGAGGGCGATCAGCGCAAGCACGAGCAGCTTCTTCACGGTGTGACCCCACTTCTTCGACGGCCTCACCTGCCGGGGTGAGACCCAACGGTTGACATGCAGCCTAGCAAGGGATGGCTGCGGTCCTCGTGTTGTGCGCGGACCAGATGTGCGGATTGAGCGGTGAAATGTGCGGATTGGGGGATGGATAGGGATACGGGCAGGTGCCGAAACGACTGCTCAGGCAACTTTTCAAGCGAGCGGGTGCTCGGCGAGTCTTCGCGTGTTCAAGAGCCCACCATATCCAGGGGTGACGGTTCTCACGTGCCGACGGGGCCGCCTGTCCGGATTCGGGGGCTTGCTCATACCCTAGGGGGGTATGTTAGGTTCGCAGTGGTTGGGCGGGACGCTGTGAGCGAACGGCCCGCCGCTGGACCGCCTCTGTCCGTACGTCATAGGGAGAGGCGGGGCACCGAAATACCCTAGGGGGGTACGGTGTTAGACTCGAAGAGGACGTATTTGACCATGTTGAGGAGACCGTGATGACCGTTACCGCCACCTACACCGTCAAGGGCATGACCTGCGGCCACTGCGTCAGCTCGGTGAAGGAGGAGGTCGGCGAGGTCGCCGGCGTCACCTCCGTCGAGGTCGAGCTGGAGAGCGGCCTGCTCACGGTGAGCAGTGACGAGCCCGTCGAGCAGGCGAGGATCGCCGCCGCCGTGGAAGAAGCCGGGTACGAACTGGCAGGCCGGTCATGAACGCCGCCGGCAAGCTGGGCGCCTACGTCCTGGGGCTGGCCGTCGTGTTCGGCGGGGCCCTGGGAGTAGGGCGGGTCACCGGCCCCGGTGACGCCCCCACCCAGGGGAAGTCCGCAGCGGTGGCGGAGCATGCGGAAACGGGCGGGCACGACGGCGCGGACGGCGGTCATGAGGCCACCACCAACAGCGCCACCACTACCAGAACTGATACCCCCGGGGGGCTCCAGGTGTCCCAGAACGGCTACACCCTCTCCCTGCTCACCACCCCGGTCACCGGCCGCCCGATGGACCTGACGTTCCGCGTCACCGGCCCCGATCAGCGCCCCGTGACCGGCTACAAGGTCGAGCACGACAAGAAGATGCACTTCATCGTCGTCTCCCGCGACCTCACCAGCTTCCAGCACGTCCATCCCGAGATGGCCCCGGACGGCACCTGGAAGACCAGCCTCACGCTGCCCGCCCCCGGCGCCTACCGCGCCTTCGCCGATTTCGTCCCTGAAGGCCCCGAGGGCGGCGAGAAGCTGACGCTGGGCGCCGACCTCCAGGCCGCGGGCGACTACCAGCCGCAGCCGTTGCCGCACGTCAGCCGTACGGCGACGGTCGGTGACTACACTGTGAACCTCGCAGGGAACCTGGTGCCAGGCCGGTCGAGCAAGCTCACGCTCACGGTCAGCAAGAACGGCAAGCCGGTGACGGACCTCCAGCCATACCTGGGCGCGTACGGACATCTGGTCGCGCTGCGCGCGGGCGACCTCGCCTACCTGCACGTGCACCCGGAGGAGAGCGAGCAGGCCGGGCCGGAGATCACGTTCTACGCCGAGGTGCCGAGCGTCGGCAACTACCGGCTGTTCCTCGACTTCCAGCACGACGACCAGGTGCGGACGGCGAGTTTCACCGTCCCCGCCACCCTGGCCGACGGGCACGCGCCCTCGGCCACCCACGACCACGGCCACTAACGGCACGGACGCGACGAAGGGAGAGGTGACATGTCCTCCATGACCGAGGGCAAGGCTGTCGAGCTCACGATCGGCGGCATGACCTGCGCGTCCTGCGCCAACCGGATCGAGCGCAAGCTCAACAAGCTCGACGGCGTGACCGCGACGGTCAACTACGCGACCGAGAAGGCGAAGGTCACCTTCCCGGAGGGCCTCGATCCGCGGGCGCTGGTCGAGGAGGTCGAGAAGGCGGGCTACACCGCCGCGCTCCCCGCCCCGCCCGCCGCCGAGGAGGAGGGGAAGGAGAAGGCGGAGCCGCCGGACGAGCTGCGCCGCAGGCTGATCACCGCGATCGTGCTCAGCGTCCCGGTGGTGGCGATGGCGATGATCCCGCCGCTGCAGTTCCCGAACTGGCAGTGGCTGTCGCTGACGCTGGCGGCGCCGGTCGTGGTGTACGCGGGCTGGCCGTTCCACAAGGCGGCCTGGACCAACCTGCGCCACGGCGCGGCCACCATGGACACGCTGATCTCCATGGGCACGCTGGCGGCGCTCGGCTGGTCGCTCTGGGCGCTGTTCTTCGGCTCGGCGGGCACGCCGGGGATGACGCACCCGTTCGAGTTCACGATCGAGCGCACCGACGGCTCCGGCAACATCTACCTGGAGGCGGCGGCGGGGGTGACGGCGTTCATCCTGGCCGGGCGCTACTTCGAGTCCCGCTCCAAGCGGCGGGCGGGCGCGGCGCTGCGGGCGCTGATGGAGCTCGGCGCGAAGGACGTGGAGCTGGCCGACGGCAGCCGGGTGCCGGTCGAACGGCTCCAGACCGGCGACCGGTTCGTGGTGCGGCCGGGGGAGAAGATCGCCACGGACGGCGTGGTCGAGGAGGGCTCCTCGGCGGTGGACGCCTCGATGCTGACCGGCGAGTCGGTGCCGGTCGAGGTCAAGCCGGGCGACGGCGTCACCGGCGCGACCGTCAACGCGGGCGGCCGGCTCATCGTCCGGGCCACCAGGGTCGGCGCCGACACACAGCTCGCGCAGATGGCGCGGCTGGTGGAGGAGGCGCAGACCGGCAAGGCGCAGGTGCAGCGGCTGGCCGACCGGATCTCGGGCGTGTTCGTGCCGGTGGTGATCGCGCTGGCGGTCGCCACGCTGGGCTACTGGCTCGGCACCGGCAACGGGGCGGGGGCGGCGTTCACGGCCGCGGTGGCGGTCCTCATCATCGCCTGCCCGTGCGCGCTGGGCCTGGCCACGCCGACGGCGCTGCTGGTCGGCACCGGGCGGGGCGCGCAGCTCGGCATCCTCATCAAGGGCCCCGAGGTGCTGGAGTCCACGCGCAAGGTGGACACCGTCGTCCTGGACAAGACCGGCACGGTCACCGAGGGCCGCATGACGCTGACCGCCGTGCACCTGGCCGAGGGGGAGACCCGCGAGGAGGTGCTGCGGCTGGCGGGGGCGCTGGAGAACGCCTCCGAGCACCCGATCGCCCAGGCCGTCGCCCGCGAGGCCGCCTCGCAGGCCAAGGTCGAGGACTTCGCGAACGTCGAGGGGCTCGGCGTGCAGGGGATCGTGGACGGGCACGCGGTGCTGGTCGGACGCCCCAGGCTGCTCGCCGAGTGGTCACAGCACCTGCCCGCGGACCTCGCGGCCGAGCTGGAGGAGGAGCAGGCCAAGGGCCGTACGGTCGTCGCGGTCGGCTGGGACGGCAAGGCGCGGGCGCTGCTGGTGGTGGCGGACGTCGTCAAGCCCACCAGCAAGGAGGCGGTCGCGCAGCTCAGGGCGCTGGGGCTCACCCCGGTGCTGCTGACCGGCGACAACGAGGCCGTGGCCCGTACGGTCGCCGCCGAGGTGGGCATCGACGAGGTGATCGCCGAGGTGCTGCCCGCCGAGAAGGTGGACGTCGTCAAGCGGCTCCAGGGCGAGGGCAAGGTCGTGGCCATGGTGGGCGACGGGGTCAACGACGCCGCCGCGCTGGCCCAGGCCGATCTGGGGCTGGCGATGGGCACCGGCACCGACGCCGCCATCGAGGCCGCCGATCTGACGCTGGTGCGCGGCGACCTGCGGGTGGCGCCGGACGCGATCCGGCTCTCGCGCCGGACGCTGGCGGTCATCAAGGGCAACCTGTTCTGGGCGTTCGCGTACAACGTGGCGGCGCTGCCGCTGGCGGCGGCGGGGCTGCTCAATCCGATGATCGCGGGGGCGGCCATGGCGTTCTCCAGCGTGTTCGTGGTCAGCAACAGCCTGCGGCTCCGCGCGTTCCGCTGAGCGGGGGCGGGCGTCGAAGCTACGCGCGTTCTGAGCGCGAGGCCGAGCGGCGGGCCCAGCGGACGGCCGGCGTCATCGCGGCGCCGGCCGCCGCGAACATCGCGCCGAGGGCGAGCCAGCCCAGCGTCCCGCCGCCGAGGACGAGCGTGGTGAGCGCGACCGGGCCGAGCATGCGGGCCACGGCGGTGCCGGTGCCGAAGAAGCCCTGGTACTGGCCCTGCCTGTCGTCGGGGGCCAGGCCGAAGCTGATCTCCCAGGCGCCGGCCGCCAGCAGCATCTCGCCCCACACCAGCAGCGCGGCACCCACCAGCAGGTACGGCCACCCGTACGGACTGAGCGCGAACACCGCGCAGGCCGCCAGCATCATCAGCCCGGCCCGGCGCACCGACGCGGACGCCTCCCGCAGGGTCCGCACCCGGCGGGCCACCCGCACCTGGAAGGCCAGCACGCTGCCGGTGTTCACGAGGAGCAGCGCGGCCACCACCCAGGACGGCGCGGACGTGCGACCGGCGATCCACAGCGGCACGATGACGCTGAGCAGCGGCATGTAGAACAGCAGCACCGCGTTGATCAGCGTGACCAGCGCGTACGGCCGGTCACGCAGCACGGTCAACCGGCCGGAGGGGGCGGAGCTCACCGGGCGGAGCGCGGGGAGCCGCAGCAGGAGGGCCGCGGCCACGAGGAAGCCGGCCGCGTCGAGGGCGAAGAGCGCCGTGTACGCGGCGGGCGTGTCCAGCCACAACGCGATCCCGCCGAGCCCGGCCCCCGCCGCGAGCCCGCCGTTCAGCGTGGCCTGGAGCATCGCGCGGGCCGCGGTCCGCTCGGCGGGCGGCACCAGGCCGGCGAGCAGTGCCTGGCGGGCCGCCGACAGGCCGGTCTGCGCGATGCCGTACAGGCAGGTGACCAGCAGGAACGGCACGAACGAGCGGACCAGCGCGAACGAGGCCACCGCGACGGCGGTCGCGACCGCCAGCGCCACGGCGACGCCGCGCGGGCCGCGCCGGTCGGCGAGGTGCCCGAGCGGGACCCCCGCCACCATGCCGACCGCCCAGCCCGCCGTGAGGCCGATGCCGATCTGGGCCGGGGGCAGGCCCACGACCTTCGCGAAGTAGAAGGCGGAGGCGACGAGGTAGGCCCCGTCGCCGACGGAGTTCGCGAACTGCGCCTGGGCGAGCACGCGCCGCCCTGAGCCAAGGCGGCCGGCGGGGGTGGGGGCGGCGAGAGTGAGGGTGGTCATGGCTGGTACGACTCCGGAGTCATGCGGGTGGAGACGCCGATCCGGTTCCAGGCGTTGATCGCCGCCACCGCGACCACGAGCGCCGCCAGCTCCTCCTCGCTGAAGTGCGCGGCGGCCTCGTTCCAGACCGCGTCGGTGACGTCGTCGGTGGACAGCCGGGTGGCGGCCTCGGTGAAGGCGAGCGCGGCCCGCTCCTGCTCGGTGAAGAACGGCGCCTCCCGCCACACGGCGACCGCGTGCAGCCGCGCGTCGCTCTCCCCTTCCTTCTTGGCGTCGGCGCTGTGCATGTCCACGCAGTAGACGCAGCCGTTGATCTGGCTGGCCCGCAGGTTGACGAGGTGGACGAGGGACGTGGGGAGGGGGCTCGCGGCGACGAAGCGGTCCAGGCCGGCCATGCCGCGGTAGGCCTCGCGGGCCAGGGATCCGAGGTTCATGCGTTCGGTCATGAGTTCATCCTCGCGCCTGGCTTGTCCCAGGATAAGCTCCAATTTCCAGCCAATTGATTGGGCCAAGATGGACGTGCACATCACCCTTCACGAGGGGCGCGGCAACCTGGCCGCCCAGGTGTACCGGCAGCTCATGGACGCCATCCTCGACGGCCGGCTGCGCTCGGGCGAGCGCCTGCCGCCGACCCGCGAGCTGGCCCGCCGGCTGGACATCTCCAGGAACACGGTCGCGCTCGCCTACGACCGGCTGGTGGCCGACGGCTTCCTCGTGGGCCGGGCGGGTGCGGGCACGTTCGTCTCGGCCGCGCCGGTGCGCGGCAGGGCCGCGCCGAAGGGCGTCATCCTCCCGCGCGCGCCCTGGGCGGACCTCAGCCCGCCCCCGCAGGTCCCGCCCGCCCGCTACGACTTCCGCGTCGGCATGCCCGACCCCCGCCTGTTCCCCATGCAGACCTGGCGCCGCCTGGTGGCCCGCGAGCTGCGCGCCGGCATCGGCGGCTACGCGGACCCGGCCGGGCACCCGGCGCTGCGCGAGGCGATCTCCCGGCACATCGGCCTCAGCCGCTCGGTCCACGCCGGGCCCGGCGACGTGCTCATCACGAACGGCGCCCAGCAGGCCCTCGACCTCATCGGCCGGGTGCTGATCGAGCCCGGCGCCTGCGTGGCCGTCGAGGAGCCCGGCTACTGGCCGGCCCGCCTGCTGTTCCGCTCGCTCGGCGCGCGCGTGGCGACCGTGCCGGTGGACGCCGAGGGCATCGACGTCGCGGCCATCCCCGGCGCGGCCCGCGTCGTGTACGTGACGCCGTCCCACCAGTTCCCGCTGGGCACGCCCATGTCGCCGGCCCGCCGCGCCGCGCTGCTCGCCTGGGCCGAGCGCCGCCGCGCGGTGCTCATCGAGGACGACTACGACAGCGAGTTCCGCTTCGGCGAACGCCCGCTCGCGCCCCTCCAGAGCCTCGACCGGGCGGGCCGGGTCATCTACGTCGGCTCGTTCTCGAAGACGCTGCTCCCCATGCTGCGGCTCGGCTTCCTCGTCGCGCCCGCCTCGCTCGCGCCCGCGCTGCGCACCGCGAAGCAGCTGTCCGACTGGCACGGGGAGCTGCCGGCGCAGGCGGCGCTCGCCCGCTTCATCGACGAGGGGCTGCTGGCCCGGCACATCAGGAAGGCGACCCGCGAGTACGCCGCCCGCCACGCGCCCATCGCCGAGGCGCTGGCCGCCGACGAGCGGCTGCGGCCGGTGCCCTCCAGCGCTGGGCTGCACCTGTGCGCCCGGCTCGCGCCCGGCGTGTCCTTCGAGCCGGCGCCGGGGCTCGCGGTGGAGCGGCTGGAGGCGTACTGCGCGGAGGGCGCTCCGCAATCCGGGCTGGTGCTGGGCTACGGCGGGATCACCAGGGACCTGGTCCCTGAGGGCCTGCGCCTGCTGGGCCGCTCGCTACGGATGCCGGCGGCCCCAGGACCGCCGGCCTCGGTCACCTGACAGCTCGGGGTCGTCCGGCGCGGCCGGCTGTTGCACGATCACCACCGTCGTACGCGCGTGCCGCGCGCAGTACATGCTGGTGGAGGGCAGGAAGATGCGGCTGAACAGCCCGCGTCTCCCCCGGCCGAGCACCAGCAGGTCGCCCTCGCCGGCGAGATCGACGAGATGGTAGCCGGGGTCGCCGACCCGGCCGATGGCGGCCGTCGTGAGGTCGTCGGGCACCCCGCCCGCCACGTCCTCGAACGCCGCCGTGATCACCTCGGCGCAGCGGGCCTCCTCGCCCGCCCGCACCGCGTGCTGCACGGGCAGCGCCTCGGGGAAGGGATGGACCGGCGCGCGACTGACGTGCACGGCGACCAGGGCCATCCGGTGCAGCCTGGCCGCCCCGATGGCCCAGGCCAGCGCCCAGCGCGAGGCCGGGGATTCGTCCACTCCCACGATCAGCCTCGCACCGCCGGGCAGTTCCTGTTCCACGGTGCCTCCTGATGAGAAGTACGACCATAGTGCGCCACCCGGCCGGTTACCGGGAGGTGGGACTTTGCGAACTTCGGCGTCGCCGGTCGGGGAGGCGGATCAGATGAGCGTGAGCAGGCCGTCGTGGAGGGCGTCGCGCTCGGCGGCGGACAGCGCGGCGTACGGCCGGCCCGCGCGGAGGTTCGTGGCCGCCTCGACCTCCGCGCGCACCGGGCCGTCCCGGAGGCCGACGATCTCGGCCGCGGACAGGCCCGCCGCCTCCCAGGCCGCGGCGTGGGCGTCGGCGCGGTGGTAGCGGAGCGCGGCCAGGCGGTTGAACAGCAGCACGCCGGGGGAGGCGCCGCCCGGCTCGTACGGCGGCGCCACCAGCTCCAGCGCCCCGCCGGGGACGCGCTCGGCGTGCTCCAGGACGCGGCCGGCCAGCTCGGCCAGAACACGCAGGTCGCCTGGCCAGGCACGGGCGGTGGCGGCGGCGTGGACCTCGTACAGGCCGTGGACGTACGCGAGGCCGCGGGCGGTCAGCCGCAGGCCGTCGTCCCCGTCGGCCAGCGTGCCCTCGCGCAGGTGCTCCAGGACGGCGTCCTCCAGCGCAGCCGGGTCGTGGTAGCGGTGGATCACGGCGAGCCCGGCGCGGGTCAGCGGGCGCAGGGGGAGCACGAAGCGCAGGTCGGGCAGGAGGCCGGGGGTGACGCCCGAGGTCTCGGCGAGCTCGGTGGCGGCGCGGCGGGCCGTGGCGTGCACGTTGACGTGGGCCGCGTCGATGATCGGGGCGATCGCCGCCGCATACTCCGCCAGACCCTGAAATTTCGCCATTTGGCGGTCATTATGCCAACCCCGCGGCTACCCGCCAGGCATGTCCGGGATCATGGTGCCCATGCACACCGGGAACAGCATCGGAGGCGTCGTCGCGCAGGCCGCCGGGCTGTTCGCCGTCACGAACGTCGACGATCTCGTGTTGCTCGCGCTGTTCTTCGCCCAGGCCGCCGGGCACCGGGGCGGCGCGGCGCGCATCGTCCTCGGCCAGTACCTCGGCTTCGCGGCGATCCTCGCGGTGTCCGTCGCCGCCGCGCTCGGGGCCACGCTGCTGCCCGAGCAGGTCCTGCCGTACCTGGGCCTGCTCCCCCTCGCCCTCGGCGTCCGCGCGGCCTGGCGGGCCTGGCGCGAGCGGAACGGCGGGGACGAGGAGGAACCCGGAGGAGGTCCGGGCGGTCCCGGCGCGCTCGCGGTGGCCGCCGTCACGTTCGCCAACGGCGGCGACAACGTGGGCGTCTACGTCCCGGTCTTCGCCACCTCGGGCCCGGCCGGCATCGCCGGGTACGCGGCCGTCTTCCTCGTGCTGGTCGCCGTCTGGTGCCTGGCGGGCCGGCTGTTCGCCACCCGGCCGCTCGTCGCCCGCGCGCTGAGCCGCTGGGGGCACGTGCTGCTCCCCCTCGTGCTGATCGCCGTCGGGCTGGTCATCCTGCTCGGCTGAGCACCGCGGACTCCTGCTCGGCGGCGGGCTCCGTGGTACGTCCGCTCAGGGCGAGGCCGAGGGCCAGGAAGATCAGCGGGATCGCCGGCACCACGTACCGGACGTCGAAGGCGGCGAGGAACGGCGGCGAGACGACGAGCGCGAGCGCGACCAGCGCTGGGAGCAGCGCGTCCCAGCGCCGCCGCCACACCATGAGCCCGAACGCGGCCACCAGCGCGACCATCAGCAGCGGGAACGGCACGTACCCGAAGCGCTGGTAGGCCCGCAGCCAGCCGGCGTACGGCTCTACCACCCGCGTGGCGGCCGGCCCGGCCTCGTACGACTCCGCGATGCCGCGCACGGACTCGCTGATGGGCCGTTCGGCGGCGGGCAGCTTGTACGGCGTCTTCTCGTCCACGGCCGTGCGCTCCCAGCGCAGCAGCTGCCGGAGGTCGGTCGCCACGGCGGCGAGGTAGTCGACCGGCTGGGCGAGGATGGCCTGCCGGGCGAACTCCCCGGCGAGCTGGTTGCGGTTGGCCGTGCCCGGCACCTTGAGCAGCGGCGAGAAGTCCTCCCACAGCCAGTGGGGCGGGTAGGGGCGCTGCTCGACGGGCATGTTCGGGCAGAGCACGGCGAGGCGCTCCGGCGGGTCGATCACCGCGCAGTCGGCGAAGCTCATGGTCCTCGACCAGAGGAAGTTGCCGTCCGCCTCGGTGAGCGCGAACTTGCCCTTCTCGGCCTTGGTCCAGGTCGCGTACGCGCCGAGCGGGATCGCCCCCGCCACGACCAGCGCCACGAGGGGGCGCCAGCCGTACCGGCGGACCAGCAGGTACGCGGCCGTGAGCAGCAGCAGCGGCAGGCCGACCGTCCTGGTGATGCCGGCCAGGCCGAGCAGCAGCCCGGCGGTCGCCGCCGTGGCCGGGGTGACCCGCCAGACCACGAGCACGACGGCCGCCGTGACGAGCGCGACGAAGACCGCGTCCGCCATGATCATGTGTTCCAGGAGGATCAGGAACTCGTCGTACAGCAGCGGGGTGACCAGCAGCGTCGCGCCCCAGCCGGGCAGGCCGCGCTTCCTGAGCAGGGCGTACACGCCGATCGCGAGCGCCAGCCCCAGCAGGTGCTGCAGGACCGTGACGAGCGTCAGGCTGTGGGCCGGGCGCAGCAGCGCGAGCAGCAGGGAGTAGCCGGACGGCCGGGCGGTGCCGGGCGTCAGCTCCTCGCGCAGGAACGCGAACGAGTCGCCGTAGAACAGCAGCGCGGGCGGGAACCCGAGCACGGCGAGCACGCGCAGCCCGATGGCGGGCAGGAGGGCGATGACCAGCGCGCGATGAGCCAAGGCGGTGCAGCTTCCTCGGGCAGCTTCTTTACGTACGGATTAATCACCATAGCGGCCCTCAACTCGCCCGACGGCCGTCCAGCGCGGGGCCTTGTCGGCGACCGGCGCCGAATGTGATTCTGGAATCGCCTCGGACAATCCACCGGAGGACGCATGACAGCCGCGATCGGCCGCATCGACAAAGAGGCCCTGCGCCGCAAATACCGCGAGGAGCGCGACAAGCGGCTCCGCCCGGACGGCAACGACCAGTACCTCCGCCTGCCCGCCGACTACCTGGACGACCCGTACACGCCCAGGACCGAGCGCGCCCCCAAGACCGACCACGTCACGGTCGCGGTCATCGGCGGCGGCTTCGCCGGGCTGCTCACCGGGGCGAGGCTCAAGGAGGCCGGCGTCCAGGACGTGCGCATCCTCGACAAGGCCGGCGACTTCGGCGGCACCTGGTACTGGAACCGCTACCCGGGAGCGCAGTGCGACACGGCGTCGTACGTCTACATGCCGCTCCTGGAGGAGACCGGCCACATGCCGTCCGAGAAGTACGCGCACGCGCCCGAGATCCTGGAGCACTGCCGCCGCATCGGCAAGCACTTCGGCCTCTACGACGACGCGCTGTTCCACACCGAGGTCACCGGCCTGGAATGGCTCGGCGGCCGGTGGCTGGTGCGCACCGGCCGGGGCGACGCTTTCACGGCGCAGTTCGTCGTCATGGGCATCGGGCCGCTGCACGTGCCGAAGCTCCCCGGCATCCCCGGGATGGCGGATTTTCGCGGCCACGCCTTCCATACCAGCCGCTGGGACTACGCCTACACCGGCGGCGACCCGGCCGGCGCTCCCATGGACCGGCTGGCGGACAAGCGGGTGGCGATCATCGGCACCGGCGCGACCGCCGTCCAGTGCGTCCCCCACCTGGCGAGGGCCGCCGCCGAGCTGTACGTCTTCCAGCGCACCCCGTCGAGCGTGGACGTACGCGACAACCGCCCCACCGACCCCGAATGGTTCGCCGGCATCGCCACGCCCGGCTGGCAGCGGCGCTGGCTGGAGAACTTCACCGCCATGCAGACCGGGGCCCAGGCCGATGAGGACCTGGTGATGGACGGCTGGACCGACCTCGCCCGCCGGGTCAGGGCCAGGGTCGCAGAGCTGCCCGAGATCACCCCGCAGACGCTGCTGGCCGCCTTCGAGGACTCCGACTTCGAGAAGATGGAGGAGATCCGCGCCCGCGTGGACGCCGTCGTACGCGACCCGGAGACCGCGCGCGGGCTCAAGGCCTGGTACCGCCAGCTCTGCAAGCGCCCCTGCTTCCACGACGAGTACCTCCAGGCGTTCAACCTGCCCGGCGTCCACCTCGTGGACACCGACGGCAAGGGCGTCGAGCGCATCACGGAGAAGGGCGTCGTCGCCGGCCGCGAGTACGAGGTCGACTGCGTCATCTACGCCTCCGGCTTCGAGGTCGGCACCGACTGGACCCGCCGCGCCGGCTACGACCTGATCGGCCGCGACGGCCGCCGGCTGTCGGAGCACTGGGCGGGCGGCATGCGCTCGCTGCACGGCATCCACGTGCACGGCTTCCCCAACGCCTTCCTCATCGGCCACACCCAGGGCGCGAACCTGCTCTCCAACATCCCCCACAACCTCACCGAGGCCGGCCGCACGGTCGCCACCGTCGTCGCGCACGCCCTGGCGAACGGCCACACCGAGGTCGAGGTCACCGAGGAGGCCGAGAACGGCTGGGTGGACCTGCTGCTGTCCGGCAACGGCCCGCTGCTCGGCTCGCCCGACTGCACGCCCGGCTACTACAACAACGAGGGGCGGGACCTGGGCGTACGCGGGCGGTTGAACGGCGGCTATCCCGGGGGCGCGGCGGCGTTCTTCACCTACATCGACCAGTGGCGGTCCTCGGGGACGTTCGAAGGGCTCCGGTTCACCTGTATGCCATAGGTGGAGGTGAAAAGTAGGGTTCGGTGCCATGGACGAGAAGTGGCAGGAGATCGGCGACCGGGTCTACGTCCGCCGGCACCGTTCCTACGACATGAACACCGGCCTGGTCGTGGGCGACGACGGGCACTGCCTGGTGCTCGACACGCGGGCTTCGCACCGCCAGGCGGCCGACCTGATCGAGGCGATCAGGACGATCACCCACGGCCCCTGGACGGTCGTCAACAGCCACTCCCACTTCGACCACTACTTCGGCAACGCGCTCTTCCGCCCCGCCGAGATCTGGGGCCACACCCGCTGCGCCGAGGAGATCGAGACGTACGGCGAGCAGCAGCGCGCCGCCCTCCTGGAACGGCTTCCCGAGGTGGAGGAGGTGACCATCGTCGCGCCGGACTGCACGTTCACCAGCGCGGCGAGCCTCGACATCGGCGGGCGCATGGTGCATCTGCGGCACTTCGGGCTCGGGCACAGCAGCAACGACGTCGTCGTGCAGGTGCCGGACGCGGGGGTGGTGTTCGCGGGTGACCTGGTGGAGGAGGGGGCGCCGCCCGCGTTCGGGGACTCGTACCCGCTGGACTGGCCGGTGACGCTGGCCGCGATGCTCAGGGAGATGCCCGAGCCGGTGATCGTGCCGGGGCACGGCGCGGTGGTGGACCGCGCGTACGCGTCGGGGCAGCAGGCCGAGCTGGCGCTGGTGGCCGACCTGGCCAGGCGGGCGCACACGGAAGGACTGCGTGACCTCATCGGCCGCTTCCCGTACCCGGAGGAGACCAGCAGGCAGGCGATCGACCGCGCCTTCCTGCAGCTCGACGCCTGATCGCCCTCGGACTCTCGACTTCCGGTGCTGCACGCGCCTATAGTGCAAATTGCACTATAGGAAGGAGCATCATGGCGCGCCGCCACGATCTGGTCGGGCTCACGGTCCTGGCCCTGCTCACGCTGCGCGCCGCTCACCCGTACGAGCTGCACCGGCTCATCGTCGACTGGCACAAGGACTACATCACCGGCCTGCCGCGCAGCCTCTACCACGCGGTCGAGCGGCTGGCCAGGGACGAGCTCATCGTGCCCGCGAAGACCGACCGCGAGGGCCGTAGGCCGGAGCGCACGGTCTACGAGATCACCGACGAGGGCCGGGAGGAGCTGGCCGCCCGGCTACGCCTGCTCCTGGAACGGCCCGACCCCGACCGGCGCGCGTTCGTCGCCGCGGTCTCGCTCATGGGCTGCCTCCCGCCGCCCGAGGCCCAGCGGGCGCTGCGCGCCCGCGCCGCGACGATCGAGGGCGTCCTCGCCGGGATGGACGCCCACCGGCGGGCCATGGCGGAGAACGGCCTGCCCGCCGTGCTCGCGCTGGAGCTGGAGTACGAGCAGGCGCTGCACCGGGCCGAGCTGGCCTGGCTCGGCGACCTGCTCGCCCGGCTGGACCAGGGCGAGCTCGACTGGAGCTCGCCCACCTGAAAAACGGCCGCCGAGGTGCGCCAACACCACGGCGGCCGGCATCCGACCAAGGCGCCTGCCCTGTCCGGACTCGCAAAGCCCAGGATAGGCGCCGCGACCGAGAGGAACCGCGTCATGTCCACCACCGAATCCACCGTCGAGATCAACGGCCTGCTCGCCCGCCTGACCGAGACCTGGAACGCCGGCGACTCCGCCGGCTACGCGGAGCTGTTCACCGCGGACGCCGACTACGTCACCTTCTTCGGCCTGCACCTCAAGGGCCGCGAGGCGATCGAGGAGACGCACCGGGGGCTGTTCCGCAGCGCGATCAAGCTCGACGAGAGCGACGTCGAGCCGAGCATCAGGCACATCACCGACGACGTCGCCGTGGTCGTGACGGGCGGGTCGTCGTCCGTGAACGGCGTCCCCGACCCGAGCCGGACGTCCACCGTCACCTTCACGGCGCTGCGCACCCCCGAGGGCTGGCGCTTCGCCTCCTTCCACAACTCGCGCGTGGTCAAGCCGTGAGCTGACCTAGGCTCCCTTGTCATGAAATGGGAGCCTTTGACCCTGGCGGACGCCCGGCCGCTGGCCGACCTGCTGGGCGCGATGGAGGCCGTGGACCGCGCCGGCGTGGCCCACGGCGTGGACGAGGTGGCCGGCTACCTCTCCAGCCCGCTGCTCGACCTGGCCGAAGGCACCCTCGCGGCCTGGGAGGGCGACCGCCTGATCGCCTTCGGCCACCTGCCGGTCATGCAGTCCGCCCCGGAGACGCACACCATGCGGCTCTGGGGCGGCGTGCATCCGGACCACCGCCACCGCGGCCTCGGCCGGCGGATCGTGAACTGGAGCCTGCGTGCCGCCCCGGCGCTGAGCGCGCGGGCCTTCCCCGGCGTTCCCGCGGAGGTCCACCTCACCGCGTACGCCACCGACCCCGGAGCGGCGGTGCTCGCGGAGGCCGCCGGGTTCGTCCCGGTACGCACCTTCGCCCGCATGGCCCGCCCGCTGCCGGGCGACCTGCCCGCCGTCCGGCCCCCGGCCGGCGTGTCCGTCCTTCCCTGGTCGCCGGACCTGGACGAAGGCGCCCGTGCCGTACGCAACCAGTCCTTCCGCGACCACTGGGGCAGCGTGCCGCACACCCCGGAGAGCTGGCGGGCCGCCATCACCGGCCCGCCCAACTTCCTGCCGGGCTCGTCGTTCGTGGCTGTGGCGGACGGGCGGGCCGTCGGCGTGCTCATGACCCATCACCGCGAGACGCCGGCCGGCGAGCGCGTCGCCTGGATCCAGATCGTCGGCACGCTGCGCGAGTGGCGCGGCAAGGGCGTGGCCGGCGCGCTGCTCGCCCACGCCCTCGCCGCCTTCACCGCCCAGGGCTACGACGCGGCCGGGCTCGGCGTGGACGCCGCCAACCCCACGGGCGCGGTCGCCGTGTACGAACGCGCCGGCTTCGCCGTCGCCCACCGCAGCACGGCGTACTCCCGCCCGGTGTGAAGCGGCTGCTCATGAGGGGCAGGGATGCGACACGTGCCGGTTGGGGCAGCAGATCAGCCCCAGGCTCACGAACCTGCCACCTTTCAGCCACTCACCCCACTGCACGTCCACGCCCCTGGGCAGCGCGTCCCTGGCGTTGACCAGGCGTTCCTCCAGGGGGATGCGCTCCGGCCGGATGAGGGACGCGCGCACCTTGCCAAGCTCGCGGGCCAGCCAACCGGCCGCGTCCTCGACCTCATGGAAGGCGCCGGCGATGCGCGAGGCGGGCTTGGCCAGCCAGTCACCGGTCCGCATCGGCGGCAGCGGCGAGGAGGGAAAGCCGGGCGAGCCGGGCCGCCTCCCGGACTCGTCGCCCCGGTGGTTGTATCTCCTCGTCTGAGTAGCAGATAGTAGCCGCGTCGCTACGAGAATGGGCGGCGACGCGCTATCCCCGGTCGAACGACGGGTGCGGGCCCAGGGCCCAGTACTCGAACAGGCCGTGTCCCACCAGCCCGTCGTACTCGAAACGCCCCACCGCGTCCACGAGCCCCCACATCCGGTCCGCGTCCTCCGGCAGCCGGTACGTCACCCCCTGCACCACCGGATCCGGCCCCTGGTACATCCCGTGCCGCCAGTCCGGTTCGAGGCCGTAGCCGGTGCCGGCCATCAGGTGGACCGGCAGGACGGGGGTGCAGCGCACGTCGAAGGGCTTGCCGGTGGGCGGGGTGAAGGTGATGACGGCCTCGACGACGTCCCGGGTGCCGGGCGCGTAGACGGGCCGGTAGTCGGGGCGGCCCAGATACTCCTCCTCGCGCCCGTCCGCCCACACCCGGACGGCCTCCTCCAGCAGCCGCCGGCCCCGCTCGTCCTCCTGGACGATGCACAGGATCGCGTGGTCGCCGAAGCTCATGGGGGCGTACAGCCAGTAGAAGGTGCCGGCGTTCCTGGACTGGATGCCGGGCGGCTCGGCCTCGCCGACCGGGCGGATGCCCCAGGAGCGGTCCCTGGTGCCCAGCCAGCGGTCCGGCGTGACCGGGATCTCCTCGTCGCCGATCCGTACGTGCCCCGACCAGCGGCCGGTCTGCGCGAGCCGGACGGAGTCGAACATCACCCGCTCCTGCCAGCGCAGGAAGTGCCGCGGCTCCAGGGTGGCCGGGATCGTGCCCTCCCAGCTCAGGTCGAAGGACAGCCCGTACGCGTTCGGCTCCAGGACCACGCGCAGCCGCTTCAGCCCTTCGACCACCTCGACCCGGAACGGCCCGACCCCGGTGTCCATCCGGTCCGCGCCGAGCTCGCGCGAGGCCCGCACCACCCGGTGCAGGTCCCCCCGGCGGGCCAGGGCGAAGGCGTCGGTGACGCCCAGGTCGGGGTACTGGCCGAGGCCGACGATGAGCATGAGCTCGTCGGTGCCCGCATGGCAGTTGAAGTAGTAGCGGTCGTAGAAGTTGCGGTCGGAGGTGGTCACGTGCCGCATGACCTGGGCCGCCTGGTGGACGGGGTGGTCGTCGAGGGGCGACAGGCTCATGTCCGTTTGTAGCAAGCGCTTGGTAAGCGGTCAAACCCCCCGGAAAGGAGAAGCGCCCCCGTGCCGGAGCACGGAGGCGCCTACCCTGGTCGCCGGATCAGGACATCTTGCGAGACGTCTCGTCCGCCCGGTCCGACACACCGCTCGCCATATCGGCGGTACGGTCCGCCTTCTCACTGACCCACCGTGAGGCATCGGAGGCGGAGTCCTTCATGTGCTCGGTCCACTGCTGGGCATTGCGGCGGTAGGCCATGTAGCCCATCGCACCCACCGCGAGTCCGGTCATCAGGACGAGCATCGGCCACTTGCGCGACCGTGTCCGAGCCGGTTCGATCTTCCTGGCCGCCGCGGTCAGCATGGAGCTGATGTACGGAGCGACCTGGTCCTCGATGCCGTGCGCCGCGGACTCCAGCCGCGGTGCCGCCCACGAGCGGGCGTCCTCGATACGGTGCGTGGCGGCCATCCTGGCCTGGTCGGCCATCGGCGACATGCGTTCGCCGGTTTGCACGGCCCGGGTCTTCACGCGACCCATCCACGTGGCGGGTACCTCTATGGCCACGCGGCGCTTTCTCAGTGTCAGGGACACGACAACCTCCCCTGTCGTTGGGATCCCGAGCCTGACCTTCCCTGGGGGAGGCGGTCCATTCATTGCGGTCCGTGGGAGGATGGTCACAGCGGCCATAAGGCCACAGTTCGCACAAGATCACCAACAACCCTGTACATAAAGGGGGGCAGCTGTCTCGTGGCTGAGAAGCTGATCGCTAACCTGCAGACCAACCGCGGCCTCATCAAGGTCGAACTCTTTCCCAACAGGGCGCCGAAGACGGTGCGCAACTTCGTGGAGCTGGCCGAAGGCACCCGCGAATGGACGCACCCGGGCACCGGCGAGAAGAGCACGGGCCGCTACTACGACGGCACCATCTTCCACCGCGTCATCCCGGGCTTCATGATCCAGGGCGGCGACCCGCTGGGTCAGGGCATCGGCGGCCCCGGCTACGAGTTCGACGACGAGATCCACCCCGAGCTCTGGTTCAACCGCCCCTACCTGCTGGCCATGGCCAACGCGGGCATCCGCTTCGGCAAGGGCACCAACGGCTCGCAGTTCTTCGTCACGGTCGTCCCGACGCCGCACCTCAACGGCAAGCACACCATCTTCGGCGAGGTCATCGAGGGCCAGGACGTCGTCGACGCCATCGCCAAGACCCGCACCGACGCCCGCGACCGGCCCATCGAGGACGTCATCCTGGAGTCGGTCACCATCGACCGCGTGCAGGGCTGAGCCCGCGTTCCTGAGGGGCGGGCGAAGCGCAGCAAGCCGTAACAGGCCATAGGCTTTCGGTCATGACCAGCCAGCCGCCCAGCCCGCCCCCTCAGCCGGAGCAGCCGGCCGAGGCCGTGCCCACGTGCTACCGGCATCCCGACAAGGAAACCTGGGTCCGCTGCCAGCGTTGTGAGCGCCCGATCTGCCCCGACTGCATGCGTGACGCGGCAGTCGGCTTCCAGTGCCCCGAATGCGTGGCCGAGGGCAACCGCGGCATCCGTCAGGCCCGCTCCACCTTCGGCGGCAACGTCGTACGCACGCCGATCGTCACGTACGCGATCCTGGTCATCAACCTGCTGATCTTCGGCGCCCAATATCTCACCGGCGACCGCGTCACCGGCGAGCTCGCGATGTGGCCCGCCGGGGTCGCGCTCGGCGAGCAGTACCACCGGCTGATCACCGCCGCCTTCGTGCACGGCGGCGTGATGCACATCCTGTTCAACTCCTGGGCGCTCTACGTCGTGGGCCCCTACCTGGAGCGCTCGTTCGGCCACGCCCGCTACATCGCGATCTACCTGATCAGCGCGCTCGGCGGCAGCGTGCTCGGCCTCTGGCTCGACCCGCTCAGCCAGCCGACGGTCGGCGCCTCCGGCGCCATCTTCGGCCTGTTCGGCGCGGTCTTCGTGGTCGGCCGCCGGCTCAACATGGACGTACGCGGCATCGCCGTGCTGATCGTGATCAACCTGGCGATCACCTTCGTGGTCTCGGGCATCAGCTGGACCGGGCACGTCGGCGGACTGATCACCGGCTCGCTGCTGGCGGCGGCCATCGCCTACGCCCCCAGCAGGAACCGGACCCTGTGGCAGGCGGCGACCATCGCGGGCGTGCTGATCGTGCTGATCGCCCTGGTGCTGGTGCGCGTGTCGGCCATCCAGGCCGCCGTCGGGGCCTGAACGGGGCCTGAACGAGGGCCGCCACGTGACGGCGCCCACAGGGTGTGGAAAAAACTGTGGAAAGAACTAACGCCAGCGGGTGGAAAGAACCACACCGAAGATGATGAACACGAACCCGATCAGCAGGTTCCAGTTCTGGAGCTCGCCGATGAAGGGCGTGCTGGGCGCGACGTAGTAGACCGCGATCCACAGGATGCCGATGATCCACGAGACGACCATCGTCGGCGCCAGCCACCGCGGGCTGACCTTGACCTGCTGCGACCTCTGCGGCGGCGTGTAAACCGCCTTCTTACGAGCCTTGGACTTGGGCACTGGGTAACTCCTGCTGAGGGCCTGGGGCATCCGGATCGTCCGCAGGCTCTTCGGTTAGCCTAATCGAGACGGGCCCAGGATAGTCGCCACGCGCACGTCCTGGCGATCCCCGGCCGCCGCGACTCCCCCGTCTACCCTGATCGAATGCGGGCTGCGCTCCGGGCCCTGGGGGAGACGAGCATCACCGCGGGCCTCATCCTCATGCTGTTCTGCGCCTATCTGCTCTGGGGCACCGGCGCCTACACCCGGAGCCAGCAACTGCTGCTCCAGCGCGAGCTGGCCGCGGCGAAGGCGGCCGGCGAGCGCGGCCGTCTCGACCGGATCGACCTGGGCCGGGCCGTCGCCGTGCTCGGCATCCCGAAGCTCGGCCCCGGCTACCGGTACGCGATCGTCGAAGGCGTCGGCGCCGACCAGCTCAGGAAGGGGCCGGGCCACTACCCGGGCAGCGCCCTGCCCGGCCAGATCGGCAACTTCGTGGTCTCCGGGCACCGGACCACGTACGCGGCCCCGTTCAACCGGCTCGACGAGCTGGAACGCGGCGACGAGATCGTGGTGGACGCCCGCGAGGCCCGCTACACCTACCGCGTCACCTCCCAGGACGTCGTGGAGCCCGACGAGGTGGACGTGCTCGCCCCCGTGCCCGGCAAGCCCGACATCCGCCCCATCCGTGCCTACATCACGCTGTCCACCTGCCATCCGGAGTACTCCGCCGCCCAGCGCCTCATCGTGTACGGCGTGCTCAAGGAGACCCAGCTCAGGAAGGAATGAGCCCCAGATGTACGCCTGGCTCTGGCGCAAGCTGCCCGGCCCCCTGCCCCGCCGCGTCCTGACCGCCGCCGTGCTGGTCATGGCCGTGGTGGCCGTACTGTGGTTTGTGGTCTTTCCGCTACTGGAGCCGCTGGTGACGCTCGACGAGGTGACGGTCAAGGAATGAGCCGCGTGCTGGTGGTGGACAACCACGACAGCTTCGTCCACACGATCGTGCAGTACCTGCGCGTCCTCGGGGCCGAGTGCGACGTGCGCCCGCGTGACGAGGTGCGCGAGGCCGACGCCGACGGCTTCGACGGCGTGCTGGTCAGCCCCGGCCCCGGCGCCCCCGAGGCGGCCGGCGTGAGCGTCCCGCTGGTCCGCCGGGCGGTCGCGCGGCGGCAGCCGCTGCTCGGCGTCTGTCTCGGCCACCAGGCCATCGCCGTCGCCTTCGGAGCCACCGTCACCCGCGCGCCCGAGCTGTTCCACGGCCGGACGAGCGACATCCTGCACGACGGCGAGGGCGTGTTCGAGACGCTGCCCTCGCCGGTGCGGATGACCCGCTACCACTCGCTCGCCGTCCTGCCCGAGACGGTGCCCGAGGCGCTGGAGGTGACCGCGCGCACCGCCGACGGCGTGGTCATGGGCCTGCGCCACCGCCGGGCGCCGGTCGAGGGCGTCCAGTTCCACCCCGAATCGGTCCTGTCCGAGCACGGCTACAAGCTGCTGGAAAATTGGCTTCGGCGAACCATGTAACAAATGTCGCGCTGCCACCGACTTACCAGTGAACGTCCCCGCCGTTGCCCCCGAGCGGCGGGGGCGTTCTTTTTTCGTCCCAGAAACGCCGAGGGCCGCCCCTCCCGGAAGGGAGAGGCGGCCCTCAGCGGCGTCAGGACCGGTCGCTAGAACCCGTCGGGCTCGTCGTCGATCGGGTTGTCGTTCGTCGGCGGTTCGTCGATCGGGTTGTCGCTGGTCGGCTCGTCACTGGGCTGCTCGGGGAAGTCGTCGCTCGGCTCCTGCGTCGGCTGCTGCGGCTGCTGCGGCCCGGTGGACACCACGATCGTGATCGTCGTGTTGGGCGCCAGCTTGGCCCCCTCGCCGGGGTTCTGCTGGATGACCGTGCCCTGCGGCTGGTCGCTCGGCTGCGGAACGACCTTCACCCGGAAGCCGGCCGCCTTGATCTGCGCGGAGGCGTCCTCCTGGGTGAGCCCGATGACGCTCGGCACCTCGCCCAGCTCCTTGGGCACGAAGAGGGTGACGGTGCCGTTCTCCTCGATCTCCTCGCCGGCCTTGGGGTTGGTGTCGATGACCGTGCCCTGCTTCTTGCTGGAGACCTTGGTCTTGACCGTGCCGCGCAGGCCCTCCTTCTCGAGGGCGGCGATCGCGTCCTCCTGGGACAGGCCGATGAGGCCGTCCGGCACCTTCTTCTTGGCCGGGCCCTTGGAGACGTAGAGCTTGACCGCCGAACCCTTCTCGACCTTGGTGTCCTCCGGCGGGTCGGTCCGGATCACGCTGCCCTTGTCGATCTCGGAGCTGTTCTCCTGGACGACCTCGACCTTGAGCTCGAGCGCCTTGAGCTGCTCCTCCGCGTACGCCCGCTCCTGCGAGGCGAGTGAGGGGATCGTGACCTGGCTGTCGGAGGTGGCGCCGCCGCCGCCGTTGGCGAAGACGATGTAGCCGACCGTCACGAACGCGCCGATGATCAGCAGCGGGATGATGATCCACAGGGCGGTCTTGAGGCCGTTGCCGCCGCCTCCTGAGGCCCGGCGCCGGCCGCCACGGCCGCCGCCATCGCCGTCGCCGTACTCGTAGGGCGGGACGGCGTTGGTGCGCTGCGTGGCCGGGCCGGTCGCCGCGTGCGTGGCCGTCATCATGCGCGTGCCCTGGTAGCCGCCGGCGTTCATCGCCATCGTCTGGGCGTCGGTCGGCATGCCGGACATCGCCCGCTGGATGTCGGCGCGCATCTCGCCCGCGCTCTGGTAGCGCTGAGCGGGGTCCTTGGCCATGGACTTGAGCACGATCGCGTCGGCCCAGGCCGGGATCTCGGGGTCGATCTGCGACGGCGGGATCGGCTCCTCGCGGACGTGCTGGTAGGCGATCGCGACCGGCGAGTCGCCGGTGAACGGCGGCTGGCCCGTCAGCAGCTCGTAGAGCAGGCAGCCGGTGGAGTAGATGTCGCTGCGCGCGTCGACCCGCTCGCCCCGCGCCTGCTCCGGCGAGAGGTATTGGGCCGTGCCGATCACCTGGGCGGTCTGCGTCATCGTGGCGGCCGAGTCGGCCATGGCGCGGGCGATGCCGAAGTCCATCACCTTGACGTCGCCCGCACGGGTGATCATCACGTTGGCCGGCTTGATGTCGCGGTGCACGATGCCGCCGCGGTGGCTGTAGTCGAGCGCCCGAAGGATGCCGTCGACCAGCTCGACCGCGCGCTCCGGCAGCAGCCGCCGGTCCTGGCGCAGCAGGTCGCGCAGCGTGCGGCCGTCGACGTACTCCATCACGATGTACGGGACCGGCGCGCCGTCGGTGACGTCCTCGCCGGTGTCGTACACCGCGACGACGGCGGGGTGGTTGAGTGAGGCCGCCGACTGCGCCTCGCGGCGGAAGCGGGCCTGGAAGGTGTGGTCGCGCGCCAGGTCGGAGCGGAGGGTCTTGATCGCGACTATGCGGTCCAGCCGGATGTCTCGGGCGCGATACACCTCAGCCATGCCGCCGCGCCCGACGACACCGTCGAGCTCGTAACGACCTCCGAGTAGCCGAGGCTGAGTCATTTCCTGCACTGTCCCTTACCGTTCATCTTGGGTACCGGCCTGCTCGGGGGCCGCCGGTGTCCATCATCGACCCCCTGGCGCGTCACGTCTCCTCCTCGGGCGTGTTTGTCGCACCCTGATCCGGCGAAGCGGGCGGTGTCGGAGTTGTCAGGGTTGTGGTGGGCTTCGGGGTTGTGGGGGTAGGCGTCGGGGTTCGCGTCGTCGGGGTCGGTTTGGGGGTCGGCTTTCTTGTGGGAGTAGCCGACTTGCTTACCGTAGCCGACCGCGAGGGTGTAGGCCGCGACGACCTGACCGGAACCACCGGGGGCCGGTGGGTCCGCGGTTTGGTCCTGCCCGGCCGCACCTGCGCGGGCGAGGGCACCGGGGGCGTCGGCTCCGCGGTGCCTGGCGTGGCGGTGATGCCGGGGGTCCGGGCGGCGAGGGTCATGGCGCTGAGCCCCACCGCGGCGACGCAGCCGGCCGTGGCGACCACGGCCAGTGTACGGGCGCCCCGGCGGCGCCGCCTCGCCGGCGCCCGCCCGGTGGCGTGCTCGTCGGGCGCTGTCTCGTCGGGTGCTGTGGGGGTGACCAGGTCGGTCTCCTGCTCGTCCTCCGGCGACGGCTCGCGTACGCGGAAGCCGCCGGGGTCGGTGAGCATGCTCAGCTCGGCGGGCCGCTCGGCGGCGGCCGCCAGCGACTCGCGCAGCACGTACGCCCGATCGGCCACCTCCATCGCCGTCCCCGGCCGCAGCCCGGGATCCTTGGCCAGCAGCCTCATCACCAGCTCGCGCACCGGCGCGGGCACGTCCACGCCGAGCGGCCTGGGCGCCTCGTTGAGATGCCGCAGCGCGATGGCCACATGATTGTCACCCAGGAACGGCGTGCGCCCGGCCAGGCACTCGTAGGCGACCACCCCGAGCGAGTAGAGGTCGGTCGACGGGGTGAGCGGGAAGCCCTGCGCCTGCTCGGGGCTGACGTATTGGGCGGTGCCCAGCACGGTGCCGGTCTGCGTGACCGGCGCCGCCTCCAGGGCCCGCGCGATGCCGAAGTCGGTGACCTTGATCACGCCCTCGGGCGTGACGAGCAGGTTGCCCGGCTTGACGTCGCGGTGGATGACGCCCGCCGCGTGCGCCGTGTGCAGCGCCCTGGCGGTCTGGTGCACCACGTCGAGGGTCACCTCGGCCCCGATGGCGCCGTTGCGCGCCAGGATGGCCGACAGCGGCTCCCCGTGGACCAGCTCCATCACGAGGTAGGCCAGATCGCTCTGCTCGCCGTAGTCGAAGACCTGGGCGATCCCGGGGTCGGCCAGGGACGCGGTGATCCTGGCCTCGTTCCTGAACCGCTCGCGGAAGGCCGGGTCGACGTGGATGTGACTTCGGAGGATCTTGACGGCCACCTCGCGGCCCAGGAGCTCGTCCCGGGCACGCCACACTTCTCCCATACCGCCCATGGCGATGCGGGAGACCAGGAGGTAGCGGTTACGGAGCCGCATGATCCAGCAGGTTACCGTCGGTCACTTGGTGAGCACCGCCTCCAGCACGGCCTTCGCGATCGGGGCGGCCGTGTGGCCGCCGGTCGCCTCCGCGCCGACGTTGGCCGCACCGGACTCGACGATGACCGCGAGCGCGATCTTCGGGTCGTCGGCGGGCGCGAAGGAGATGAACCAGGCGTGCGGCGGCTGGCCGTCGGCCGTCTCCGCGGTGCCCGTCTTTCCCGCTACTTGGACGCCCGGGACCTGCGCGAGGTTGGCGGTGCCGTTCTGGACGACGCTGACCATCATCTGCCGCAGCTTGCCGGCGGTCTCCTCGCTGACCGCGTCCGTCAGCTCGTCGGGGTCGGCCTCGTCGATCGTGTCGCCCTTGGAGTCGGTGATCTTGTTGACGAGATAGGGCTTCATGACCGTGCCGTTGTTGGCGATGCCGGCCGCGATCATGGCCATCTGCAGCGGCGTCATGCGGTTGCTGCGCTGGCCGATGGAGGCCATGGCGAGCGCCGCCTTGTCCTCCTCCTTGCCGAAGTCGCTCTGCGCCACCGACATCGGCACGCCGATCTGGGTGCCCATGCCGAACTTCTCGGTCTGCTCGTTCATCTTGTCGTAGCCCAGCTCCATGCCCATCTTGCCGAACGGCGTGTTGCAGGACCTCTCCAGCGCGTACGTGAGCGTGACCGAGCCGGAGCCGCAGGCCGCGCCACCGTAGTTGGGCAGGCTGATGTTCGTGCCGGGCAGCGGGAGGTTCTGCGGCGCGTCCACGGTCGTGTCGGGCCCGCGGTCGGAATCGTCCTCCAGGTAGGCCGCCATCGTCACGACCTTGAACGTCGACCCCGGCGGGTAGGTCTGCCCGATCGTCCGGTTGAGCAGCGGCTGGTCCTTGGCCTTGGCCAGCTCGTCGTAGCGGGAGAACACCTTGCCCTTGTCGGTGCCCGACAGCTCGGTCGGGTCGTAGGTGGGCAGCGACACCATGGCGAGGATCGCGCCCGTCTTGGGCTCGATCGCGATGACCGCGCCCCGCTTGCCGCTCTGGCGCAGCGCGTCGTAGGCCGCCTTCTGGGCCTTGGGGTTGATCGTGACCTCGACGTTGGCGCCCTTGGTCGGCTCGCCGGTGAACAGGTCGATGCTGCGGCGCAGCAGCAGGTCGGCGCTGGAGCCGTCGAGCAGTTTGTTCTCGCTGGCCTCGATCGCGCTCGCGCTCTCCGGCGAGAAGAAGCCGGTGACGTGCGCGTACAGCTTGGCGTCGGGGTATTGCCTGATGAACCTGAACTGCTTGCTGTCGGTCTCCACGGACTGCGCGATCACCTTGCCGCCGGCGGTGATCCGCCCGCGCTCGATGGAGTAGCGCTCGTAGAAGTTGCGGATGTTGCGCGCGTCGGCGCTCAGCTCCTCGGCCCGCACCGCCTGCAGGAAGTTCACGTTGATCATCAGGAGCGCGAACATGGCCAGGCAGGCCACGGACACGCGCTTCAGTGTGCTGTTCATCGCTGGAACACCTGCGTCAATCCTTCGTTCTGGATCGCCTGGGGTGGGGGGCGCCGGGCGGCGTCGGACGTGCGTACCAGCAGCGCGATGAGGATCCAGTTGGCCAGCAGGGCGGAGCCGCCCTGGGACATGAACGGGGTGACCAGGCCGGTCAGCGGGATGAGGTTGGTCACGCCGCCGACGATGATGAACACCTGCCACGCCAGCAGGAACGCGAGGCCGCCCGAGAGCAGCTTGCTGAAGGGGTCGCGGGCCGCCAGCGCGGTGCGCAGCCCCCGCTCGACCAGCAGCGCGTAGAGCATGAGCAACGCCATGAGGCCGGTCAGGCCCAGCTCCTCGCCGGTGGCCGCGAAGATGAAGTCGGAGAACGACAACGGGATCCGCTCGGGATGCCCCTGGCCGAGCCCGGTGCCGAGGATGCCGCCGGCGCCGAAGCCGAACAGCCCCTGCATGATCTGGTAGCTGCCGCCGATCTCGCGGTCGTAGAACTCGGGGTTGCCCGGATCGAGCCAGATCTCGAACCGGTCGCCCACGTGCGAGAACGCGAGCCCGGCGAGATAGGCGCCGCCGACGAACAGCAGCAGGCCGATCAGCACCCACGAGGTGCGCTGGGTGGCGATGTAGATCATCGCGATGAACGTGCCGAACAGCAGCAGCGAGGTGCCGAGATCCTTCTCGAAGACCAGCACGAGCAGGCTCAGCCCCCACGTCACGAGGACGGGGCCGAGGTCGCGGGCCCGGGGCAGGTCGATGAAGAGCAGCCTGCGGCCGGCCAGCGCCAGCACGTCGCGCTTGGCCACGAGGTAGCCGGCGAAGAAGACCACCAGCGCCAGCTTGGCGAACTCACCCGGCTGGATCGAGAAGCCGCCGATGCGGATCCAGATCTTGGCGCCCTGGACCTCGCTCAGCGAGCCGGGCAGCAGCGCGGGGATCGCGAGCAGCACCAGCCCGATCGCGCCCGCGGTGTAGGTGAGGCGCTGCAGCATGCGGTGGTCACGCAGCACGATGAGGGTGGCGGCGAACATCACGACGCCGAGGCCGGTCCACATGATCTGGCTGGCGGCCGACGCGCCGGCCATCTTGGCCGACTCCAGCCGGTAGATCATCACCAGGCCGAGGCCGTTGATCAGCGTGACCAGCGGCAGGATCAGCGGGTCGGCCCAAGGGGCGAACTTGGCCAGCACGAGGTAGGCGACCAGCATGATGCCGCCCAGGCCGAGACCGTAGGCCAGCATGCCCGCGGGCACCCGGCCGTCCACGGCGAGGCCCACGTTGGCGTAGGCGCCCATGACGATCAGGACCGCGAGCGCCAGCATCACGAGCTGGGCCACCCGGCGCTTGGCCGGCATGGGGACGGGGGAAGCTGCGACTTCGCTCATCTATTGCGGTTTCGTCTTGGTCTTGGTCGCGGACGCCGACGGCGTGGGGGACGGGGACGCCGTCGTCGAGCCGTCGTCGGCCTGGCTCGTGGAGAACTTCAAGCTGTTGATCTTCTCCACGCCCGCGTCGGCGTTGGTCACCGGTATGCCGCTCTTGACCAGCGCCTGATCGGCCTCGGACAGCCGGGAGAGCTGCCGCCCGGTCGGCCGGGAGACACTGAAGAGCTGGAAGGGACCCACCTCCTTCTGCACCCCCCGATAAACGACCACTTCGTCGCCCCTAGCGCCGACGAAGAACTGGTCCTGGGTCCACTGGTATCCAAAGTAGCCGCCGACGCCGACGGCCGCGCCGCCCACGCCGAGCACGGTGACCAGCACGGGCCACATCCGGCGACGACGCCGGCCGGCCGGCCGCTGGGCGACCGGCTCTCCGAAGTCGTCGTCAATGAGGACCGGCTGGGGCGCGGTCACCGCGTCGGCTCGCCCCGGCTGGGTGTCCTGGGGGGCGCCATGCAGCCGGGTCATCCCCGCCGCGCCGACGACGGCGGCCTCGGCGGGCACCGGCTGCCCATCGTCGATCTCCAGGACGTCGGCCAGCACGCAGGTGATGTTGTCCGGCCCGCCACCGCGGTTGGCCAGGTCGATGAGCTGGCGGACGACCTCCTCGGGGTCGTCGATGTTGGTGAGCGTGGCGTGCAGCGTCTCCGCGCTCACCACCCCTGACAACCCGTCGGAGCACAGCAGGTAGCGGTCGCCCACCTGCGCCTCCCGCAGCGTTAGGTCGGGATCGACCTCGCCGCTGCCGTCGAGCGCGCGCAGCAGGATCGAGCGCTGCGGGTGCGTGGCGGCCTCTTCCGGCGTGATGCGCCCGTCGTCGACGAGTTGCTGGACCAGGGTGTGGTCATGGGTGATCTGGTAGAGCTCGCCGCGTCTCAGCAAGTAGGCGCGCGAGTCTCCCACGTGGACGAGGGCTACCTGGGTGCCGCTCCACAGCATGGCCGTGAGCGTCGTGCCCATGCCCTTGAGGCTGGGATCCCGGCCCACCATCTCGTGCAGCCTGCGGTTGGCATCGCGTACCGCTGCCTCAATGGCGTTGAGCAGGTCACCCCCCTGGGGGGCCTCTTCGAGAGAGGCCATGGCGGCGATGGCGACTGAGCTCGCCACCTCGCCGTGTGCGTGCCCGCCCATGCCGTCGGCGACGGCGAGCAGGCGGCCGCTGGCGTACGCCGAGTCCTCGTTACCTTCGCGGAGGAGGCCGACGTCCGAGCGGGCGGCGTAGCGGAGTGCGATGGTCATTTGCGCAATTCAATGACTGTCTTGCCGACGCGGATCGGAACACCGAGCGGCACCGGGGTCGGGCGGGTGACTTTGTTGCGGTCGAGGTATGTGCCGTTGGTGGAGCCGAGGTCTTCCACGATCCACTGGCCGTCCTGTGGGAAGAGCCGGGCGTGCCGGCTGGATGCGTAATCGTCGCTGACTACCAGCGTGGCGTCGTTCGCCCGGCCAATGGTGATGGGCGTCTCCGTGAGGTCGATGGTGGTGCCTTGCAGCGGGCCACCGGTGACGATGAGCTGGCGTGGCTCGCCCTTCTTGCTCTTGGGCTTCGCCGGTGCCTTCGTGGTCCGTGGCGCCTTGCGCGGGGCCGCGGGAGCCGTGCGTGAACCGAACAAGTCAGTCCGGATCACGCCGACTGCGGCAATGACGAAGAACCACAGCACCGCCAGGAAGGCTAGCCGGATCAGCAGCAGCGTGAGCTCGGACATGGACCGTCTGTTTACCTCTAATCGCGCCGGAAAACCAGAGTCGTGCGACCCAGCGTCACTCGCGTGCCGTTCTGGAGCTCGATCCTGCGTACCGGCTGGCCGTTGACGAAGGTTCCGTTCGTCGATCCGAGATCCACGAGAGCCACTGTCTGGCCCTCGACGCGCAGCTCGGCGTGGTGCCGGGAGACGCCCGGATCGACGAGACGAAGATCGCAGTCGGTGCCCCTGCCGAGCAAGGTCACCGGAGTGGTGAGCTCGTAGGAGCGGTCGCCCTGCGGGTCGTCCTGAGTGGACACGAGCAGCCTGGGCCGCCCGTTGAACGCGTTGGGCCGGGACGGAGGCAGGTCGCTCGCCGGCTGGCGGATCTCGTCCTGCTCGACCGTCGCGCCGCGGATGACCCCCGACCGGATGCGGAACAGGCCCACAGCCAGATCGCCGGCGGTCTCGAAACGCACCCGGACCGGTCCTACGAAGGAGTAGCCCTGCTCCTTGGCGTACTCCCTGGCGAGGTTGGCCAGCTCGTGGCTGATGCTGTCGGCGTAGACCTCAAGCCGTTCGCTGTCGGTCGTGGACAGCTCCACCACGAAGTCGTTGGGCACGAGCGTCCGACCCTGGGCCACGATCGCCGCGCGCTCGTCCATCTCACGCTGAACCGCACTGGCGACCTCGACCGGCTGGAGATCGGATTTGAACGCCCGCGCAAAGGCTCCCTCAACCAAGCCCTCGAGCCTTCGCTCGAAGCGCTGAAGGACTCCCACCGGGTACCTCCCTTCCTCCGTGCATATGATCGCGGCCCCCAGGCGCGCCCGGCGCCCGGTTTCCGCTTGTTCCACGTGGCGGCGTTCCTCGGCGCCCGTCGGCTGTCGCGCCCAGCTCCTCCGCTCCCGTGTCTTATGCGATCGTATCCGGGTTCAGTACCACTGGCTGTTCCGTGCTAATGTTCTTTCCGCACCCACAAGGGCGGGTGGCGGAACGGCAGACGCGCACGGTTCAGGTCCGTGTGTCCGAAAGGACGTGAGGGTTCAAATCCCTCCTCGCCCACCTCGGGTCACCGATGAAATCGGCAGACCCACACTGACGAAAGCAGCCCCGGTTCGCAAGAGCCGGGGCTTTTTCTTTGTCGGGCCCTGGTGCGCACGGCCGCGCTCCGCAAGGAGGACGGTAGATGGCTCCGCTTGCAGATCACTTTCGGGTGGCTTGCGTGATTTAGCTCACAAAAGGGCTTTCTCGTGCCGGCTCGGCGACGAGCCGGCACGAGGGAACCCGAGCTCAGCCCGCCGTGGCCCCTGCCGCCCTGGTGTCCAGGAGCTCGCCCAGGAGGTCGGTGAGGCTCACCATGCCGATGACGGCGCCCGCGGCGTTCGTCACCAGGGCCAGGTGCGCCCGCGCGTCCTGAAGGGCCGTCACGGCCTCCGGCACCTGCGTGACGCACGCCAGCCTCGGCAGGGGGTGTTTCAGCGACTCCGCGGTGGCCTCGGGCCGCAGGAGGGCGTCCCTGGCGTGCAGGGCGCCCTCGACGCCCGACGGGCCCTCCACGAGCAGCCTCAGGTGCCCGCTGCCGGCGGCCGCCTTCCTGATCTCCCGCCCGGTCGCCTTCACACCGACCTTCACCGCGCGCTCGATGGGGACCATCAGCCGCTCGATGCCCTCCGCCTGGAGGCGGAGCGCCCGGGTGAGCAGGTCGTGCTCCTCGCGGTCGAGCAGGCCCATGCGGCCCGACTCGCCCACCAGCATGGCGAGCTGGCGAGGGGTGCGGGTGGTCGCCAGCTCGTTCCTCGGCTGGACGCCGAAGAGGCGCAGTATGGCGTTCGTCAGGGCGTTGAGCGAGCGCAGGAGCGGGCTCATCGCGCTGGTGAACGCGCGGAACGGCAGCGTCAGGAGCAGCGCCGCCCGCTCGGGGTGGGTCAGCGCCCACGACTTCGGCGCCATCTCGCCGACCACCATGTGCAGGAACGTCACCAGCGCCAGGGCGATGGTGAGCGAGATCGGCAGGCGCAGGCCCTCGGGGACGCCCAGAGCGGCGAACAGCGGCTCCATCGCGTGCTCCAGCGCCGGCTCGGTGACCTGACCGAGGCCCAGGGTGCACAGGGTGATGCCGAGCTGCGCGCCGGCCAGCATGAGGGAGAGCTGCCGCCCGCCGCCGACCGCCGACTTGGCGGCGACGCGGATCAGGCGGTTGCCGCCCGTGGCCATCTCCTCCAGCCGGTGGCGGCGGGCCGAGACGAAGGCGAACTCCGCGGCCACGAACAGGGCGTTGAACGCGAGCAGGGCGAGACTGAGGAGCAGCAGCGTCATCGGGCCGCCTCCGCCCACTCGCCCCGCTGCTCAGCAGCCTGTTCCGCCGGCTGTTCCGCCGGCTGTTCCTCTGGGGACACGCGGACCCACTCCGGCACTCGTCTGTTGAGCGACATCACCGTCAGGCGGGCCGTACGGCCGCCCTCGTCCTCCTCGAAGGGGTCGTCCGTGTCCGCGGTGACCGGGACGGACACCGCGTCGCCCGGGTCGGGCAGGCGGCCCAGGCGGGCCAGGACCAGGCCGGCGAGCGTGTCGTAGTCGTCGCTCTCGGGCAGGCTGAGGCCCGTGGCGCGCTCGACCTCGTCCAGGCGCAGCCGTCCCGGCACCTCCCAGACGCCGCCGGGGCGCTGCACGGCGCCGAGCGGCTCGGGGTCGTTCTCGTCCAGCAGCTCGCCCACCAGCTCCTCGGCGAGGTCCTCGACGGTGATGACGCCGGCCAGGCCGCCGTACTCGTCGATGACGCAGACGATGTCGTCCTTGGCGCCGCGCATGCGGTCGAGGACGAGCGGGAGCGGCAGGCTGTCGGGCACCAGCAGCGCGGGACGGGTCACCGCGCCGACGCGCCCCTCCTCCAGGCCGGAGGCCAGCAGCTCGCGGACGCCCGTCACGCCCAGCACGTCGCCGTCCTCGGCCAGCACCGGGTAGCGGGAGTGGCCGCGCTCGCGCATGACGCCGAGGAGGTCGGAGATGGGCTGCGACTCGCGCAGCACGACCACGCGGGGGCGCGGCACCATGGCCTCCTCGGCGGTGCGGTCGCCGAACTCCAGCGCCCGCTCCAGCAGGTCCGACAGCCGCGGGGGCAGCTCGCCCGCGCGGGTCGACTCCTCGATGATGCGCGACAGCTCCTCGGGGGTCGCCCCGTGCTCCACCTCCTCCACGGGCTCGATGCCGACCAGGCGCAGCAGGCCCGTGGCGGCCGAGTCGAACAGCCGCACGACGGGGCCGACCACCGCCAGGTACACCAGCGTCGGCCGGGCCAGGAACTTGGCCACCGGCTCGGGCCTGGCGATGCCCAGGTTCTTGGGCGCCAGCTCGCCGAGGACCATCTGCACCACCGTCGCCACGAGCACGCCGCAGGCCACGGACACGCCGGAGATCATGGTGTCGGACATGCCCGTCCCCTCCAGCCAGGGGCGGACGATCACGGAGATCGCCGGCTCGGCGAGGAAGCCGACCAGCAACGCGGTGACCGTGATGCCGAGCTGGGCGCCGGAGAGCATGAACGACAGGCGCGAGGTGACCTTGAGCGCCTTGTCGGCGGCGGCGTCACCGGCGGCGGCCTGCTCGCGCAGGACACCCCGGTCGGCGGCGACGTAGGCGAACTCCTGGGCGACGAAGAATCCGGTCGCGGCGGTGAGGAGGAACAGGGCCAGTAGCCCGAGATAGGCGCTCACCGCAGTGAGCCCTCAGAGGAACCCGTGCACCGGCACGGGCATGGACTCCACGGGTCCGGAGCGGACACGATCATCCCTTCGATAGAGGTCGTCCCTTAACTAACGACGCAGGCGGCGTCTATGTTTCCGCCGCTGCTTCCGTCACACCCGTCACAAGGGTCATTCGAGGGCGTCCGCGCCGCTTACGATCTTTTGGTTCCCGGTACTTTTCCGTGGAGCAACCTTGGCGGCACTCCGCACAGTCGGGGGGATCGACGTACCGTCTATGACATACCGAAGGGGAAGAGGGCGAAGTGTCTGAGGACGACCGGACGCGAGCCATGCGCTCGCCGGGCGACGGGCGCCCGCTGCCGCCGAGGCCGGACGACGGCCTCCGCTCGGGCGGCGCTCCCGCCCACCAGACGCCGCCCTTGAGAGGGGCGAACGCGCCCACCCACAAGCTTCCCACCGTCCCGCAGGCGCCCGAGCCGTCGTCCCCGCGCGCCGCGAACGACGGCGCGCCGGCGCAGGGGCGCTCGCGCGTCTACGGCCGGGAACGTTCCGGCGGCGGCGGCGGCCCGGTCCGGCCGCTGCGCTCGTCGTCGGGCGGCGGCGGCGAACCGCCCGAGCAGGGCCGCGGCGGGACGCCACGGGGGCCGCGCAGGCGGCCGTCCGGCCGGCTCATCGTCAAGATCATCGCGGCGGCACTGGTGGCGCTGCTGGTGACGGGCATCGGCCTGCTCTTCTGGGTCAACTCGCGGCTGACCGGCATCGAGGGCGTGCTCGACCCCTACGAGGGCCGCCCGGACGACACCCCCGGCACCAACTGGCTGCTGGTCGGCTCCGACAGCCGCAAGGGCCTCTCGGCCGCCCAGCGCAAGAAGCTGGCGACCGGGCGGGCGGTCGGGCAGCGTACGGACTCGATGATGCTGCTGCACATCCCCGACAGCGGCGACAGGCCCACGCTGGTCAGCCTGCCGCGCGACTCCGCCGTCACGATCCCCGGCAGGGGCCGCGACAAGCTCAACTCCGCCTACGCCTTCGGCGGACCCAAGCTGCTCGTCCGCACCGTGGAGACGGTCACCGGGCTGCACATCGACAACTACATGGAGATCGGGTTCGCCGGGTTCGTGGACATCGTGGACGCGGTCGGCGGGGTCGAGATCAACGTACGGGCCGCGGTCGACGACCCCAAGGCCGGGCTCAAGCTGAAGAAGGGCACCCAGGTGCTCAACGGCTCCCAGGCACTCGGCTACGTACGCACCAGGAAGGGCGGCGCGCTGCCCGACTTCGAGCGGACCAAGCGGCAGCGGCAGTTCCTCGGCGCGGTCGTGAAGAAGGCGGCGAGCCCCGGCGTGCTGATCAACCCGTTCACCTCGATCCCGCTGGCCATGAGCGCCACCGACGCCGTCGAGGTCGACACCGACACGGGCGTGTTCGACATGCTGTCGCTCGGGCTGTCCATGGGCGACAGCCCGGTGACGACGGTGGTGCCCTTCGGCGGGGAGGAGGCCGTGGCGAGCGGCGGCACGGCGATCAAGTGGGACCGCACCAAGGCGGTCGCCCTGTTCGACGCGCTCAAGGAGGACAAGCCGGTGCCGAAGGAAGTGATCGACGCCAACTGAGGCTCCGCGCCCCGGCCGGTCAGCCGCCGCCGGCGGTGGCCGCGACCGTGGTGGCGGTGATCGCGGCGATGGTGGCGGCGTTGATGGCCGCGATCGTCCTGGCCACCGCGTCGCCCGCCCAGGCGCCCTCGGCGAGCTCCTTCACCCGTTCCTTGCTCGCCCCGGGGAACGCCTTGCGGTCGAGCTTGGCCGCGTGCATGATCGCGATCAGGACGGCGGTGCGGGGGTCGGGCTCCGCGCCGCCGAGCACGCTCGCCACCCGCTCCCTGACGTCGGCCTCCACGCTGGGATCGGCCTCCGGCCAGCGCGTGACGGGGAAGATCCCGAGCACCTTGCCCCGCTGCTCGGTCAGCACGCCGGACTGGGCGAGCCTGGTCAGCAGGCGCGCCCGCAGCTTGTGCGACTGCAGGCGCTGCACCCACCAGGCGGGCTTGCGCTCCTTGCGTTCGCCGCCCAGGCGGCTCAGCGCGGCGTCCAGCTCGTCGTCCCCGGTAGGCGCGGAGTCGATGAGCACGAGCCTGTCGTCCGTCAGCTCGACGCGGCCCTCGACGGCGAGCTCGGCGAGGAGCGCGCCGGCCAGCGCGGGGTCGAGCTGCACGGTGCTGATGAGCTGCTTGCCCTCGTCCTCGCTGTACGCGAGCAGGAGGAGTTCTTCGGCGATCGTCACCTTCATGCCCCGACACTAATCGCCCGGAGCTTTCCACAGGCTGTGGATGGTCCGGTGCGCACCGTACTCTGGGGGCATGCCGGAACTTCCCGAAGTGGAGTCTCTGGCCCACTTCCTGCGCGAACGGGCGGTGGGCCGGTCCATCATGGCCATCGACGTGGTCGGCATCCAGGCGCTCAAGACGTTCGATCCGCCGGTCACGGCGCTCGGCGGGCTCACCGTCACCGGGGTGGCGAGGCACGGCAAGTTCCTCGACCTCGACTGTGACGGGCTGCACCTGGTCTTCCACCTGGCGCGGGCCGGATGGCTGCGCTGGCGCGACGACATGTCGGGGGCCAAGCCGGTGCGGCCGGGCAAGGGCCCGCTCGCGGCGCGGGTGCGCTTCGCGCCCGACGACGACGGGCAGGCGCCGGGGTTCGAGCTGACGGAGGCGGGGACGCAGAAGCGGCTAGCCATCTATGTCACGAAAAATCCGGACGAGGTGCCCGGCGTGGCCGCCCTCGGCCCCGACCCCCTCGACCCGGCCTTCACCGTGGACGCGCTGAAGCGCATCGTGGGCGGCAACCGCACGCAGATCAAGGGCCTGCTCCGCGACCAGAAGGTCATCGCGGGCATCGGCAACGCCTACTCCGACGAGGTGCTGCACGCGGCGCGGATGTCCCCGTTCAAGATCGCCGGGACGCTGACCGACGCGCAGGTCGCCGACCTGCACGAGGCCATCGTCACGACGCTCGCCGACGCCGTCGAGCGGGCGCACGGCCTGGCCGCCAAGGACCTCAAGGCGGAGAAGAAGTCGGGCCTGCGCGTGCACAACCGGGCGGGGCAGCCCTGCGACGTGTGCGGCGACACGATCCGCGAGGTGTCGTTCGCCGACTCCTCGCTGCAGTACTGCCCGACCTGCCAGACGGGCGGCAAGCCCCTGGCCGACCGGCGGATGTCCAAGCTGCTCAAATAGCTCCGCGCGGGCGGGACAATGGAAGCATGACCGTTCCTGAGACCGAGGCCAGCGCCGTCCCCGCGGACGCCTACCTGCTCGACGTGCGTGAGCAGGACGAATGGCTCGCGGGCCACGCGCCGGAGGCCGTGCACATCCCCATGACCCAGATCCAGGGCCGGGTCGAGGAGATCCCGGCCGACCGCACCGTCTACGTCGTCTGCCGGGTCGGCGGCCGGTCGCTGCAGGTCGCGGCCTGGCTCAACCAGCTCGGGCGCGACGCCGTCAACGTCGGCGGCGGCATGCAGTCGTGGGAGGCCGCGCGCCGGCCCATGGTGAGCGAGACCGGTCAGGACCCGTTCGTGGCCTGATCGGCCGAGGAAGAGCCTCATATGGCGCTTCTGGCGCCATTGAGGCATCATGAGGGCGAAAACTACAGATCGTCGCGGGAGCTCGGGGTTCGCCGGGCTGAGAGGGCAGCTGACCAGCCGCTGCCGACCGCCTGAACCTGTCCGGGTAATGCCGGCGTAGGGAGTGTGCGATGGCGCATGTCGCCGACGAAGTCCCCCTGACCCTCGACGGCGCTCCGCCGAAGACGCTCGGCGTCCTCGACCAGGGCGCCCTCTGGGCCAACCTCGGCGTCAGCCTCCTCGGCTTCTCCGGGGCGCTGTTCCTGCTCGACCCCCTCGGCAACGCCCCGCTCAGCCTGGCGGGCGCGCTCGTCGCGGCCCTGGTCGGCAGCCTCATCGGCACCGCCATGGTCGGTCTGTCGGCCGTCCCCGGCACGCGGACGGGGCAGCCCGCCATGGTGCTGCTGCGCGGGCTGTTCGGGGCGAAGATCTCCTACGTCCCCACGGTGCTCAACATCGTCCAGATGCTCGGCTGGGGGGCGTTCGAGCTGTGGGTGATCGCCAAGGCCGCCACCGCGATCTTCGGCGGGGTGCCCTACCAGGTGTGGGTGATCGTCGCCGGGGTGCTCACCACCGCGCTGACGATCTGGCCGCTCGGCTCGATCAGGCTGCTGCGCCGCTACGTCACGGTCGGCGTGATCATCTCGATGCTCTGGTTCGCCTGGTTCTTCCTGAACGAGGCCCCCACGTACACCGGCGGCTCGTGGACCGCGTTCCCGGCCGCCGTCGACTACGTGATCGCCCTGTCGGTCTCCTGGGTGCCGATGGCCGCCGACTTCGCCCGGCACTCCCGCTCCAGCCGCGCCGCGTTCACCGGCGTCGTCGGCGGCTACACGCTGGCCCAGGTCGCCTGCCTGGGGCTCGGCGTGTACGCGGTCGCCATCGCCGGCTCCGCCGCCGTCATCGCCGACAGCACCGCGGTCTTCGCGCCGTTCGTGGCGGCCCCGCTCGGCGCGCTGTTCTTCGGCATCCTGGTGCTGCGCGAGACCGACCAGTCGTTCGCGAACGTCTACTCGACCACGATGTCCCTGCAGAACCTCATGCCGCGCGTGGACCGGCGGGTGTTCTCCGTCGCGATCGGCGTGCTGACCGTCGCGATCGCCCTGGTCGTGGACGTGACCTCCTACGGCGCGTTCCTCGGCGTGATCGGGGCGGTCTTCGTGCCGATGTTCGCCGTGCTGGCCGTGGACTACTTCGTCTTCGCCCGCGCCGGCCACTGGAACACCGCCGAGGACGCCCCCTCGCGCTGGAGCATGCTGGTGCCGTGGGCGCTCGGGTTCGTCGCCTACTGGCTGACCACCTCGACGCCCACCGTGGCCGCCTGGGACGGCATCTGGGCGGGCCTGCGCGACGCGATCGGCTTCACCCGCCAGCCGTGGATGAACGGCGCGCTCGGCGCGGCCCTGGTGGCGGCGCTGGTGACGCTGCTCGCCGGGTGGCTCACGGGCCGGTCGAGGCGCGCCGTTCGACGTTGAGCAGGTGCTGCTTGGCGGCGACGCCCCCCGCGTAGTCGCCGAGCGCGCCGTCCTCGCGCACCACCCGGTGACAGGGGACGATCACGCAGAGGGGGTTGGAGGCCAGCGCGTTGCCGATCGCCCGCAGCGCGCGCGGCCGGCCGATGCTCTCGCCGATGAGCTCCAGCGTCGTGGTGGTGCCGTAGGGGACCGCCATCGTCTTCTGCAGCACCGTGCGCGCGAACGGCGTGGCGAGCGCCAGGTCGACCGGCGTGGCGAAGGCCCGCAGCCGCCCCGAGAAGTAGGCGTCCAGCTCTCTGCGCAGCGGGTCGAGGCGGCGCGGGTCGGGGCCGATGAAGCGGCCCACGGTGCGGCTGATCAGCTCGAAGACGTCGTTCTCCGGCTCGAAGGAGCAGGCCACGGCGCCCTTGGCGGTCACCGCCAGCACGAGCCGGCCCACGGCGCCGTCGTAGGTGCCGAACGCGATGTCGGGTGCGTCTCCCCGGTAGGTGCTGGAGGTCACGCGCAGCAGGGCGTCCAGTTCGCCGCTCGTCATGCCCTCGCCCTCCCGGAATCGTCGTGACCGCAGCGTATCGGACGGATCGCCCGACGCACCCACCGCGCCACGTGCACTATGGAGGAGTGGGGGACGAATGGGCCGGTAGTGACGACGAGATCGCCCGCGCGGTGCTCGACAGCTCGCCCAACGCCGTCGTCGCGGTCGACAGGGACCAGACCGTGCTGGTCTGGAACGAGGCGGCCGAGCGGCTGTTCGGCTGGACGGCCGCGGAGATGCTGGGCCGCCGGGCGCCGATCGTCCCGGCGGAGCTGACCGCCGAGCACAACGCGGCGCTGGAGCGCGTACGGACCGGCGGCCAGGTGTCGGTGCGCACCAAACGGCTCGACAGCGCAGGCGACCTCCTCGACGTGCGGGTGGACATCAGCGCGCTGCGGCTCGGCAGCGCCGTCGCCGGCTACGTGTGCGTCCACCACCTGGCGCGGGCCGACCAGGTCGCGAAGACCCGGATGGCGCGCCGGGCCAGGCTGGTGCGCCGGCTGACCGACGTGGTCGGCGACATCAACTCCGACCTGGAGCTGTCGGCCGTGCTCGACCGCATCTCGGCCAGCCTGACCGAGCTGACCGGGGCCGACGCGGGCGGGTTCGTGCTCATCGAGGGGGAGCGGCTGCGGCTGGTGAGCACGTACGAGCTGCCTGACGGGCTCCGCGGCACCACCACCGACCTGCGGACGAGCCTCGTGGACCGGCTCTTACGCACGGGCAAGACCGTCCTGCTGGAGTCGAGCGGGCTCGACGACCTCGTGTGGGCGCGGCTGAAAGGCCTGCACACGATCGCGCTCGGCCTGGCCGCGGTCGGCGGCCGGCCCTACGGCGCGCTCTACGCGCTGTTCGCCAGGAGCACCCCCGGCCACCTGGAGCTGGAGCTGCTGGAGCTGCTGGCCGGGCACGCGGGCATCGCGGTCGGCAACGCCGTCGCCTACCAGGAGGCGGTACGGCAGCGGGCCCACGAGCGGGCCGTCTTCGACGCCAGCGCCGACGGCATCGCCGTGCTGGACGAGGCCGGGCGGGTGGTGCGCTGGAACCCGGCCGCCGCCGAGATCACCGCGATCCCCGAGGAGACCGTGCTCGGCGGGCCGCCGCCGTTCCCGCTGCCCGAGCCGGGCGAGAAGCTCACCTTCCAGCTGGAGACCGGGCGGTGGCTGGACGTCGTGGGCGCGCGGATCGAGGAGACCGGCGAGGTCGTGGTCGACTTCCGCGACGTGACCAGGGCCAAGGAGCTGGAGGAGGCGAAGGACCTGTTCCTCGCCACGACCAGCCACGAGCTGCGCACGCCGATCACGATCGTGCGGGGGTTCGCCTCGACCCTCGACGCCCGCTGGGACAAGCTCGGCGACCTGGAGCGGCGCGCGGCCGTGCACACCATCGCCGAGCGTGCCAGGTCGCTCGGCCAGCTCATGGACCACCTGCTGCTCGGCGCGCGGGCCGGGGCGGACGAGCTCAAGGTGCGCATCGAGGAGTTCGACCTGGCCGAGCGCATCCACGCGGCCACGCTGGGGCTGCCCGTGCTGTCGGACCGGCACCGGGTGGAGGTCGCGATCGGCGACGGGCTGCCGTGCGTGCTCGGCGACGCGCTCGCCACGGACATCGTGCTCGGGCAACTGCTGGAGAACGCGTTCAAGTACTCGCCCAAGGGCGGGCTGATCCGCGTGGAGGCGTGGCCGGAGGACGACGACGTGGTGGTCGTGGTGGACGACGAGGGCGTCGGTATCGCCGCTCCTGACCGGGAACGGGTCTTCGAGCGGTTCGTCCAGGTGGACAGCGGGGACCGGAGAAGGTTTGGTGGAGTAGGGCTCGGGCTCTACATCGTCCGCAGTCTGGCGAGGGCACAAGGAGGAGACGTGAGCGCACATCCGAGGCCCGGCGGGGGCACCAGGATGCGGCTGGTGCTGAAGGCCGCCGGCACTATCGGATCCGACACACCGATGCGGTAACGAGGTGGTCACGGTTGAGCTGATCTATCTTCCAATGTGTACAAGCTGTGATCGAGATGCGGTTTCTGGGATCGAGTAACGGGGCATTTCGGTCGTACCGGGGAGTGTTCCCGCGGGGGGCACAGGGAACGGGGAGGTGGGTGTGTCAAGCGTGGTGCTGCTGCCGTACGCGCCGTCCAGCGTCGCCGTCGCCCGCCAGCGTCTGAGCACGGACCTGCAGGACAGCGGGGTCTTCGCCACGGCGATCGACGACGCCGTGCTCGTCGTGAGCGAGCTGTTGAGCAACGCGCTGCGGCACGCGCACCCGCTGCCGTCCGGCATGGTGAGAGTCGCCTGGCTGCGCAGCGACGGGCACATCGAGGTCGCGGTGAGTGACGGAGGCGCGGCGACGGAGCCACGGGCGGCCCGGCCGACCCTGTCCTCGCTCGGGGGGCGGGGGCTCGGCATCGTGGAGTACGTCGCGGAGAGCTGGGGGGTGCGCCACGACGGCGACACCACGACGGTGTGGGCGATCCTGCCCGCTCCTCAGGCTGCTTCGATGAACGGGCAGGTCGCGGCGTTGAAGGAGGCCGGCTGACCGGCCCTTGAGCCGCGTCAGGCGCCCGCGCCGGCGGGGCGCCGGTAGAGCACGGCCCGCTCCGCGGTCGCCCACGCGTTCGACACCAGCAGGTAGAGCCCCGCCGCGAGCGGCAGCACCAGCACGGCGATGATCGACCCGTACGGCGCCAGCTTCGCCATCCTCCTGAGCAGCTCCGGCTGGTCGTCCCCGACCCTGATGTTCCTCGCGGAGAGCCACGCCACCGCCGCGACCAGCAGGATGACCAGCGCGAAGACCGAAACAGGCACACTGAGCAGACCGTAATTCGCCACCAGACCCGCCACCTGCTGCCCCAGCGGCGCACCGAACAACGTGTGCCCCGCCAGCGCCGTCGGATGCGTGGCCACCCGGTACATCAGCCACAGGAACGGCAACTGCCCCAGCATCGGGAGGAACCCGGCGAACGGCGAGCTGCCCTCGGCGGCGTACAGCGCCCTCGTCTCCTCGGCCAGCCGCTCGGGGTGGCGCGCGTGACGCTTCTTCAGCGCCTGGAGCTTGGGGGCGAGGCGTTCGCGGATCCTCGCCGTACGGGCCTGGCGCACGTTGAGCGGCAGCAGCAGGAGCCGTACGGCGAGCGTGAACAGCACGATCGCGAGCGCGGCGTCGCCTCCGGCCGCGCCGACGACGAACGTCACAAGAGAATCGATCATGAAAAAGCGAGCCTTCCATCCATGGGGACGATCGGGATGGGGCTCACCCGGCGGCGAGCCCCGCTTGCCTGGGGAAGCGGGGCGTGCCTAAGGAGCGCGCGGGCGGGACCGCCCGGCGGCGTCAGGGTCGCGCTGACGCTGGAAGGCGGTGCGGCGCGCGTAGGTCAGCGGAAAGCCCAGGGGCTCCCCGCCGAGGACGGGCAGCAACGTGGCCGCCCACGCGACCAGCAGCAGGATCGCCACCATGGTGATCCCGGCCAGCCACGGGTCGAAGAGGAGCTGGGTCACTGCGAACGGGAGGACTTGCTCATCACGGTGACCACGACGAACAGGACCAGAGCGATCAGACCGACGATCAAGGCCAGCTTGAACAGCCCCGCCAGCAGCGGCAGCAGGAAGTTGAACACCACGAACAGGCCCAGCAGGGCCCCTATGACGATCATCACGACTCTACTCATGAGGCCACCGTACGTCCTGCGGGCAGGGGCCGCGAGGCTTACGGAGTGATGACGTGAGCGGCGGTCCCGGGGGCGTGAGCCGTACCGTGAAGTGGTGAACACGCGCATCCTGGTGGTCGAGGACGATCCGACCGTTTCCGAGGTGGTCGCCCGCTATCTGGAGCGTGACGGGCACGAGGTCGAGTGCGTGGGCGACGGCGCCGAGGCGCTGCGCCGGGCCCTCGCGCAGCCGCCCGACCTCATGGTGCTCGACCTCATGCTGCCGAGGCTCGACGGGCTCCAGGTGTGCCGCAGGCTCAGGGAGCGCTGGCCGGTGCCGGTGATCATGCTGACCGCGCTGGGCGAGGAGATCGACCGGGTGGTCGGCCTGGAGACGGGGGCCGACGACTACGTGGTCAAGCCGTTCAGCCCGCGCGAGCTGGCCCTGCGGGTGCAGTCGGTGCTGCGGCGGGCGCGGGGCGCGTCCGTGACCGGCGGCACCGGGGTGCTGCGCGACGACGACCTGACGGTGGACGTCGGCGCCCACGAGGTACGCCTGCGCGGCGCCGAGGTCATGCTGACCGCCCGCGAGTTCGACCTGCTGGCCTACCTCATGCGCAACCCCCGCCAGGCGTTCAGCCGGTCGGCGCTGCTCAACCAGGTGTGGGGGTGGTCGTTCGGCGACTCGTCCACGGTGACCGTGCACGTGCGGCGGCTGCGGGAGAAGATCGAGCCGGATCCGACCGCGCCGCGCAGGATCGTCACCGTGTGGGGAGTCGGCTACCGCTACGAGCCGATGGAGGGCTGATGGCGCCGCACGGGGTCTCTCCGGCCGTGGCGGTCGGGGAGCTGCCGATGGTCGTGGCCGTGGCGGCCGGGCTCGGGCTGCTGGTGGCGCTCGGCGGGATCTGGGCGATGGGGCGGCTGCGCACCCGTTCGATCGGCGTGATGCTGGCCGTGGTCGTGGTGGTGGCCGTGGCGGCCACGCTGGCCGGCGTCGTGGCGATCATCGCCAAGATGATCATCGAGGGGCCGGTCAAGGACTTCGTGCTGAGCGTGGTGGCCGTCGGCGGGCTGGTCGGGCTGGGGGTGGCGTTCGTGCTGTCCAAGCGGGTCGTACGGGAGAGCCGCCGGCTCGTGGACGCCGTACGTGAGCCGCCGTTCCAGGCGCCCCAGGGGCTGCCCGCCGAGCTGCAGGAGATCGCGAACACCCTGGAGGAGTCGTACGCCCGCGAGCGGGCCCTGGAGGGCGCCAGACGCGAGCTGGTCGCGTGGGTCAGCCACGACCTGCGTACGCCGCTCGCCGGCATGCGGGCCATGGCCGAGGCGCTGGAGGACGGCGTGGTCTCCGACCCCGCGACGGTCGCCCGCTACCACGGGCAGATCAAGCTGGAGGTGGAGCGGCTGTCGGCCATGGTGGACGACCTGTTCGAGCTGTCGCGCATCCACGCGGGGGCGCTGCGGCTGTCGCGGGCGCGGGTCGGGCTGGCCGACCTCGTCGCCGACACGGTCGCGGGCGCCGAACCGCTCGCCCGCGCCAAGGGCGTGCTGCTGACCGCCGAGGCCGCGGACGCCGCCGTGCCCGTCGAGGCCGACGCGGGCGCGCTGGGGCGCGCCCTCGGCAACCTCGTGGTCAACGCCATCAGGCACACCCCGTCGGACCGGTCCGTGGTGCTGCGGGCCGCCGTGGACGACGGCATGGCGTGCCTGTCGGTCGCCGACTGCTGCGGCGGCATCCCGGAGGAGGACCTGCCTCGCGTGTTCGAGGTGGCCTTCCGGGGGGAGAGCGCGCGTACGCCGACCGCCGACGGAGGGGCCGGGCTCGGGCTGGCCATCGCCCAGGGCATCGTGGAGGCGCATGACGGGGTGATCGGGGTGGTCAACGACGGGCCGGGGTGCCGGTTCGAGATCCGGCTGCCCCTGTGCTGAGGGTGCTCTCCGTGCTGAGGGTGCTCTCTGCGCTGAGAGCGGTCTCCGTGCTGAGGGTGGTCTCCGTGCTGAGGGTGGTCTCCGCGGTGACGGTGCTCTCCGTGGTGGGTGTGCTCCGGACCGTCTCCTCGCCGATGCGGAGCTCCGTGGCGGGGCGGGCCGGACCGTCGGCCGCGGTGTCCTGGCTTTTCTGGGCGCCGGTGGTGTCCCGCTGGGAGCCGAACGACTCCACCATCGCCCGGAACGTCGGGCACGGCCACCGCCACATGCAGCTCCGGCACCGCAGGATCGGGTGCGCCGCGTCGCTGGTGATGCCACCCGCGTCACGGGGCTGGTGCAGGTCGAGCAGCCTGAGCCCCAGCTCGGAGAACCTGAGCAGGTCGGCGCGGGCCCCCGCCAGGAACTCCAGGTCTTCGCGGACCAGCCGCGTACGGATCGGGACGTAGCCCTCGTGGTTGAGCAGGCCACGCAGCCGCGCTGCTTCGTCGTGCCATGAGTTGGCCTTCTCCGTACGGAGAAGGATGGACTCCAGCCGGTCGCGGAGCCCTTCGCGCTGAGGATCTTCGGGTTTCTCGGTCTTCATCGACGTGGGGCCCGTCAGCCGTGCCCTGGTCCCTCCTTCTCGATGCCGCGGCGGGTGTTCAGGTGTCACGCTGTCAAGCTTCGCGTACTCTCCGTGCCCGTGGAGCCCAAACGGAGGACAAAAACCTGTGCTTGCCCTATCGGCGTGACAACGTGACCGGAAGCCTCCGCGCCGCTAGCCTGCCCATGTGGAGCTCAAGGTCTCGACTCGATCACATGCCGGGTTCGCGCTCGTCGCGGTCACCGGGGAAATCGACCTCTATACGGCGCCTCACCTGCAGTCCGAGTTCACTCGGCTGCTGCAGGAAGGGCCGAGCCGGGTGGTCATCGACATGTCCGCCGTGGATTTCTGCGACTCCACGGGCATGAACGTGCTGCTCTCGGCGCTCAAGAGGATGAAGGAGCAGGGGGGCACGCTGGAGGTGGCCTCGCCCCGTCCCGCCGTGCGCAAGATCCTGCAGGTCACCGGGCTCGACTCGGTGTTCACCGTGCACGAAGAGGTTCCGCAGGAGTTCCTCATATCCGAGGGATCATGACGGCGGCCGCACCGGGTTCACGAGCAGTGAGCGGTGACACCGCGGTCGTCATTCCGGCGGCGAACGAGGCCGAACGCATCGCGACCACGGTCAAGGCCGCCTCGGCGCTGCCCGGCGTGGCCCTCGTGGTGGTCGTGGACGACGGCTCGCACGACCTGACCGGCAAGGCGGCGCGCGCCGCCGGCGCCCGCGTGGTGCGGCACAGCCGCAACCGGGGCAAGGCGGCCGCGATGGAGAGCGGGGCCGAGGCCGTACGCCTCCTGGACGGGGACGACGCCGCACCGCGCCACCTGCTGTTCCTGGACGCCGACCTCGGCGACACCGCCGCCGCGGCCGCGCCGCTCGTCGAGCCCGTACGCGCGGGCGCGGCCGACATGACCATCGCCGTCTTCGCCACCAGGGTGAAGCTCGGGGGCCACGGGTTAGTCGTCCGCCTGTCCAGGGAGGGCATCCGCCGCGCGACCGGCCTGGAGCTCGCCCAGCCGCTCAACGGCCAGCGCTGCCTGACCCGGGCCGCCTTCGAGGCCGCGCGGCCGCTGGCGCACGGGTTCGGCGTGGAGACAGCCCTGACCATCGACCTGGTGCGCAAGGGATACCGGGTGGAGCAGGTCGAGGTCGAGATGGCCCACCGGGCGACGGGCACGGACTGGCGGGCGCAGCTCCATCGCGCGATCCAGCTCCGGGACGTGGCGCGGGCGCTGGCCACCCGCGACCCGGTGGTCGTCCAAAACCTGAACAAACTTCACCCCAACCGCTGACCACCTCCGGACAGGTCGAGCCCGCGCCACGGTCACCGGGCACCTGCGGGGGTGCCCGGCCGGTTATCCACAGGTGCCCGCCGTCCGGGCCGAGGCCGTCCGCTCGTGTGCTGGAATACGCGGGTGACTACGGAGACGCGGCACGACACCGCACGCGGGCGGATCGCGTGGGCGGGCATGTGGGCGATCGGCGCCTCCGTGCTGCTGACTGCCGCCATCGGCCTGCTCGGCCCGTCGCCCATGGTCCCCGCGCTGGGCGGGCCCGCCTGGCAGCCGTCGTACTCTCTGGACGTCCACCCTGATCCGCATCTGACGGTCGCTCTCGGTGCGGCGGCGATCATTCTCGGCGGTCTCGGCCTGCTGACCACGTTGCTCGCGCTCGCGACGCCCGCTCCGGGGGGCCCTGCGACGCCTGCCCCGGGGGGCCCTGCGACGCCTGCCCCGGGGGGCCCTGCGACGCCTGCCCCGGGGGGCCCTGCGACGCCCGCATCGGCGCCCGCTTCTGGGGCCTCTGTTGCGCGCGCGTCGGCGGCTCCGGCGGCCGAGGGGGCCAAGGTGGCGCTGCCCGTCTCCGTAGGCCCTGCCGGAGCCCGGGGCGCGCCCGGCGCGGCCGCCGCCTGGCGCGCCGCCAGCCTCGGGGGCGGCCGGCTGCCGGACGGGCGGGTGCTGATGCTGCTCGGCTGCCTCGCCGCCGCGATTCTCGCCTTCCTGCCACCCTCGGGCTCCGGCGACCACCTCAACTACGCGGCGTACGGCCGCATGGTCACGCTGGGGATCAACCCGTACACGCACGGGGCCGCCGACCTCCCCGGTGACGTGATCGCCGACGCGGTCGAGCGGCCGTGGCGCGAGGAGCCCAGCGTGTACGGGCCGGTCGCCACGGCGGTCCAGGCGTTCGCGAGCTGGGTCGGCGGCGACTCGCTCCGGCTGACGATCTTCGTTCTGGCGCTGGTCAACGCCGCCGCCTTCATCGTGACCGCCCTGCTCATCGACCGTTTCACCAGGCATGACGAGGCCGCCCGCCGCCGCGCCGCGCTGCTGTGGGCGGCCAACCCGCTCCTCCTCTACCACCTGGTCGCCGGCATGCACGTGGACACCCTGGCCGTGGCCTGCATGGTCGCCGCACTCCTCGCGAGGGGCCGTCCGGTGGGCGGGGGCGTCCTGCTCGGCCTGGGGGTGGCGATCAAGGTCAACGCGGGTCTCGTCGCCCTTGGCCCCGCCTGGGAGCTGCGCCGCCGCCCCGGCCGCCTGGCCGTCATGGCGGGATGCGCCCTGGCGGTGGTGGTCGCCGGCTACGCCGTGGCGGGCACGGACGCGATCGCGCCGGTGACGCGCACCAGCAAGGCGATCTCGCACGCCACGATCTGGAAGCTGGTTCAGGGGTGGCTGCAGTCGGTGATCGGCACGGGGACGGCCTACCGGGGCGAGATCCAGGTCGGCTCGCTCCTGCTGCTCGCGCTGCTGGCCTGGCTGCTGTTCCGTTGGGCCGCCCGCACCGGATGGGCCTGGGGCGCCGGCGCGGAGCCTGCCGGGGTGGCCGGGCTCGGCGCGCCCGTGGTGGCGGCCGGGCTGGCGGTGGCGTACGTGTTCGCCTCGCCGTACGTGCTGCCCTGGTACCACGGGCTGGCCTTCGGGATGCTGGCGCTCGTGGCGGGGTCCGCGGTGGACGCGTTCCTCGTCGTGCACCTGCTGGCCCTGTCGCTCGCCTACCTGCCCGCCCGCGTCGACGGGCAGCCCGCCGACCTCGCGTGGCTCAGCGGCGTGGTCCGGCCTCAGACGGCCTGGGTGCTGCTCGCCCTGACGATCGCCCTGGCGGTGTGGGCCTGGCGAGCTGCAGGGCGCGCACACACGCCGCCAGCGTCAGCGGCACCGCCACCGTGAGCGCCATGGCGGGGATGGCGATGCCCGAATCGTTCATCAGGAACCCGACGAACGCGCACGTCAACGCGCCGAACAGGCCGGCGCGGAGCGTCGGGGCGAGGGCGTAGACCTGTCCGAGCGCCGCGGCACCGTACCGCGAGGGCCGGGCCAGCACCAGGAAGAGGAACGCGAGCGCGACCAGCGTGAGGAGGGTCAAGGACCAGTTCCCGACCGTGACGCCGATCATGGCGCTGAACTTGCGGCCGACGACGGTCCACGCCTGGCCGTCGACGACCTGCTGCACGAACGTCCCCAGATGCGTCCGCTGCGCCTCGGGACGCAACCAGTCGACCACCGACAACACCCCGACGACCACCACCCCCGCGACGCCGACCAGCAGCAGCCTGAGCACCGACACCCGCCTGCCGGAAAGGAGGATCAGGAAGACGGCCAGCCCGATCACGAACGCCGGCACCCCGCCGAAGTCCGCTCCCCAGGACGGCCACCCGTCCGCGAACACCGCGAACATCCCGTAGAGCGCGCAGGCCCCGACCACGACGAGCCTGGAGACGCCTCTGTTCAGCAGCCACTGCGCGATCCCGGCCAGGCCCAGGATGGTGCCGGTGGCGTAGACGGCGAAGGCGATGTTGCTGAAGCCGTAGAAGCGGCCGCCGGTGACGGGCTCGTACCCGGTGACGGCGTTGACCTGGAGCTTCGAGCCGGTCATGACGTCGATGAGCAGGGCCAGGGACGTCAGCGCCGCGACGACGGTCAGCGGGCCCAGCACGTGCGCCCGCCAGGGGCCCGCGAACGCGGCGGCGGTGATGAGCGCGGCGATGCCCAGGATCGTCACGACGACCGAGACCATCGGCACGGGGAGGGTCCACCAGGGCACGAGCTGCGCCAGGAAGGTGGAGACGGCGATCGCGCCGCTCAGCACGGCGACGATCTGGACGGCGCGGAGCAGCTTGGACGCGCTCGCATCCCCGCCGATGATGATGATGCTGCTGTTGTCGGCGCCGCCACTGCTGTTGTCGGCGCTGCTGCCGCCGCCGATGCTGTTGTCGGCGCTGCTGCTGCCGCCGCGGCTGTCGTCGGTGCCGGTGCCGGTGCCGGTGCCGGTGACGTCGGGCGTCGTGGCGCCGGGTCCCGGCTCACCCCCGGGCGGTGTGTCGGCGTCGCCCCCGGCCGTGGCTGGGGAGATGGCGGCGTCGTTCCCGGGTGAGGCGGCGGTATCGCCTCCGGACGGGCCGGTGGTGCCGGCTCCGGGCGAGCTCGCGGCGCCTCCGGGCGAGCTCGCGGCGCCTCCGGGCGAGCTCGCGGCGCCTCCGGGCAGGCCGGTGATGCCGGCTTGAGGCGGGGTCGCGGCGTCGCGTGCGGCTGGGGTGGTGGAGCGGCGGCGGCGTAGGGCGAGGGCGGCGCAGGCGTAGAAGAGGAGCTGGAGGGTGACCAGGACGGTGAAGAACGGGCCGCGGACGTTCCTGAGCACCTGGCTGGCGAGGTCGGCGTCGGCCAGGCCGGAGACCGTGTCCGCCGTGCTGCCGGACGCGGGAGCGCCCGCCTGCCAGGGGCGGCCGACTACGTCGCGCGGCTGTGGCAGGCCCAGGAGCTGGATGACGGTCGCGGTGAGGTCGGTGATGGTGACCAGGGCGTCCTGGCGGGTGGAGGTGGCGGTGAGGTGGCCGCGCGGGTACGGCCCCCCGGCCGGGGACGGGCCGGCGGCGACTGCGACGTGGAGGTGGGCGTTCGGGGTCACGTCGGAGAGGCCGGCGACCAGGATCGTGGTGCCGGGCGGGAGCCGGTCGCGCAGGGCGGCGACCTGGCGGTCGGCCTCGGCGACGGCGGCCTGGCGGGTGGCGGCGGGCATCCCGGCGGGGACGCCGTACTCGTCGAGGGGCTGGCGGGACCAGGCGTCGGCGAGGGGGGCGGCGTCGAAGACGATGAGGTTGTACGGGGCCGGGTCGCCCAGGGCGTCGGGGGTGGGGGCGTATTTGGCGATATTTCCGGACTTGTTGGCGCCGGCGATGGCCGCGCCAGGCCCGACGGCGGCGACCTTGCCCCCGCCGTCCGTCACCAGCTGACCGAGCGTGCCGATCCGGGCGTCGTACCCGGTGTCGGACTGGTAAGCGGTCATGGCCTGCCAGCCGGGCACGGTGGCGCCGCCGTCGCCCCGCCCGGACGGCTGAGGGGCGGCGGGGCAGCCCTTGCCGTCGGTGCCGGCGCGCTGGCCCGCGGAGACGGTCAGCCAGCCGGCGACGGGACAGGTGATGCCGCGGTCCGGCGGCGGCACCGCCCGGGTGGAGAGCGAGCCCGATGAGCCCTGGCCCACGAGTTCCCAGAGGGCGGGGGTGCGGGTCGCGTCGAGGTCGCTCCACTGGAGACCGGGCACGCCGATCAGCGCCACCCGGCCACCCGTCCGGCTCTGGGCGGCGGCCGGGGTGAGGGTCAGGAGGGCGAGGAGGGCGGCGAGGAGGACGACGGCGAGGCCGTGCACGAGGCGGGGGCGGGAGCCGGGCCGACCTCCTGGCAGGCCGGATGCGCTCTCGTACGCCATGGATGGAACCCCCAGTGATTGCCCCTCGTACAACAACAGCCACGGTAACGTGCCACACCGTGACAAGAGGCGAGGTGCGGGTGAACCGGCGGCAGTGGTGGACGTGGGCGATCGTGGCGCTGGCCGTCGCGGCGGCCGTCGCGCCGCTCGTGCACACGTGGCTCACGAACCCGGACGACCAGCGCCTGGTCGACCTGGACGTCTACCGGACCGGCGGGCAGATGCTGCTCGAAGGGCGCCCGGTGTACGCGGCCTACACGCCCGCGCCGCAGTTGCTGCCGTTCACGTACCCGCCGGTGGCGGCCATGCTGGCCGTCGTGCTGGCCGTGATGTCGTGGGAGACGGCCCAGTGGGTGTGGACGGCCGGGATCTACGTGACGCTGGCCGTGACCGTCTGGTTCTCGTTCCGGCAGGTGCTGAAGGGGGAGGCGGTCCGGCGGTACGCGCCGTGGGTGTTCGGGCTGCTCATGGTGGCCTGCGCGTACCTGATGCCGATCCGCGACCAGGTGCGTTTCGGGCAGGTGGACATCCTGCTGGTCTCACTCTGCGTCGCCGACTGCCTGGCCAGGCGCCCCTGGTGGCCGCGCGGCTTCCTGATCGGGCTGGCGACGGCGGTCAAGCTGACGCCGGGCGTGTTCCTGATCTATCTCCTGGTCACCCGGCAGTGGCGGACGTTCTGGATGGCGGCGTTCGTGACGGCGGTGCTCACGCTGCTGCCGTTCGCCGTGATCCCGCAGGACGCGGCCGACTTCTGGTTCTCGGCGCTGCTCGATCCCGAGCGGCTCGGCGCGAACGCGGCCACCACGAACCAGTCGATGCGCGGCATGCTGATCCGCCTCTACATGAACGAGACGGTGGAGTCGGCGATCTGGCTGGTGCTGGTCGCCGTGGTCGGCTGGTTCGGCTTCAGGGGGGCGCGGGACGCGCACCGGGCGGGAGACCCGCTCGCCGCCGTGGCGCTGGTCGGCCTGATGGCCGTGCTGCTCTCGCCGGTCGCCTGGATCCACCACCTGGCCTGGATCGTCGTGGTGCTCGGGGCGATCGTGGGCGACGGGCGCGACCGCGTACGGCTGCGGGTGGCGGGCGGCGTGTGGCTGTACTACGTGGTGCCGGTCCCGTGGTGGGGGGTGGCGCTGATCGCGGCCGGCATCCCGGGGGTGAGCCTGGTGCTGGGGAAGATCGTCCAGAACGGGTTCGGGCTGGGGGCGCTGGTCCTGGTGTGGTTGCTGGTGTCGTGGTTGCCGAAACGGCGCGAGCTTGCTTGACTGAGCCGTTACCCTCGGTCACGTGCTCGTTACCGCATGGGTGATCGTGGGCGTCGTCGCCGGGGTCAGCGGCGTGCTGATCGGCCGGCTGTCGCTGCGGCAGGCCAGGGCCGCCGTGGAGGAGTGCCAGCGGATGCTGGCCAGGCAGAGCAGCGAGGGCATGGGCGATCTCAAGGCCATCAGGGACGTCGCGGTCTGCCGCTACGACGCGCTGTCGGAGATGCGCGGGCGGCTGTCGTTCTCGGTGGCGATGATCAACGGGCTGGGCGACGGGATCGTGCTGACCTCGATCAACGGGCAGAGCGAGACGCGCACGTACGTGCGGCCCGTGGTGGGCGGCAAGGGCGAGCAGCCGCTGTCGCCCGAAGAGGCGGAGGCGGTGCGGGCCGCCCGGCTGGGGCTCGGACCGCTGGTGCCGTGCCGCTCGGCGGGCCCGCTCTGACCTGACAGATCAAGGGCGGATCAAGGGCGGATCAGGGGCGAAACGGGCGCGGGCCTGGCGACCTGCGGTTACTCTGGACGCATGCCCAGACTCGCCTACCTCGGGCCCGAGGGTACGTTCACCGAAGAGGCCCTGAGCCTCCTCGACCCCACGGCCGAGCGGCTGCCCTGCGCCAACGTGAGCGCGGCGCTCAACGCGGCCCGCGCCGGGGAGGCCGACGGAGCCGTGGTCCCGCTGGAGAACTCCATCGAGGGCGCGATCACCACGACCCTCGACGAGTTCGCCTGGGGCGAGCCGCTGCTGATCACGGCCGAGCTGCTGCTGCCGGTGCGGTTCTCGCTGCTGGCCAGGCCCGGCACCGAGATCCCGCACATCAAGCGCCTCTACACGCACCCGGCGGCGATCACGCAGTGCCGGGGCTACATCGCGCGCGAGCTGCCGGACGCGGTCGTGGTGGCCGCGCCCTCGACGGCCGCCGCGGCGCAGGAGGTCTCGCTGCCCGGGTCCCCGTACGACGCCGCGATCGCCCCCCGCATCGCGGGCGAGTACTACGGGCTGACCGAGCTCGCCGGCGGCATCGGCGACCGGTCCGACACGGTGACCAGGTTCGTCAAGGTCAACCGCCCCGGCGGGCCGCTGCCCGCGCCGACCGGCTCCGACCGTACGACGCTGGTGGTCTTCCTGGCCGACGACCACCCGGGCGCGCTGCTGGAGATGCTGACCGAGTTCTCGGTGCGCGGCGTCAACCTCACGCGCATCGAGTCGCGGCCCACGGGCGACGGCATCGGGCGCTACTTCTTCCACTTCGACTTCGAGGGGCACATCGGCGACGCGCGGGTCGGCGAGGCCATCGCCGGGCTGCACCGCATCTGCGGCGAGGTGCGCTTCCTCGGCAGCTATCCGCGGGCCGACGGCATGGCGCCGCAGATCAAGCGGGGCACCTCGGACGAGGAGTTCGGTGAGGCGGGCGAGTGGCTGGCCCGCATCCGCGCCGGCCAGGTCTGACGGAGATCCCCGGCAGGCGGTAATCCGGGGGCGGGGCGGCGTCCGGCGCCGGTAGCCTTTCCTTGTGATTGACCTGCGTACCCTTCGTGAGGATCCCGACCGGCTACGGGCTTCGCAGCGTGCCCGCGGCGAGGACGACTCCGTCGTCGACACGCTGCTCGACCTGGACGAGCGCCGCCGCGCCGCGCTGACCTCGTTCGAGTCCCTGCGCGCCGAGCAGAAGAGCATGGGCAAGTCGGTCTCCAAGGCGCAGGGCGAGGAGAAGGCCGCGCTGCTGCAGCGCGCCAAGGACCTCGCGAGCCAGGTCAAGGCGGCCGAGTCGGAGGCGGAGAAGCTCGGCGCCGAGCTCGACGACCTGGTGCAGGCGGTGCCCAACATCGTCGAGGAGGGCGCGCCCGCCGGCGGCGAGGACGACTACGTGGTCCTGGAGACGGTGGGGCGGCCGCGCGAGTTCGACTTCGAGCCGAAGGACCACCTGGAGCTGGGCGAGAGGCTCGACGCCATCGACATGGAGCGGGGCGCCAAGGTGTCCGGCTCGCGGTTCTTCTTCCTCAAGGGCCTCGGCGCGCGGCTGCAGCTCGGGTTGCTCAACATGGCGATGCAGCAGGCGATCGAGGCCGGCTTCACGCCCATGATCACGCCGGTGCTCGTCAAGCCGGAGACCATGCAGGGCACCGGCTTCCACGTCGCGCACGACAAGGAGATCTACCGCCTGCCCGAGGACGACCTCTACCTCGTCGGCACGTCGGAGGTCTCGCTGGCCGGCTACCACGCCCAGGAGATCGTCGACGCGGACGCGCTGCCGCTGCGCTACGCGGGCTGGTCGTCGTGCTTCCGTCGCGAGGCCGGCTCCTACGGCAAAGACACCCGCGGCATCATCCGCGTCCACCAGTTCGACAAGGTGGAGATGTTCTCGTACGTGCGGCCGGAGGAGGCCCACGAGGAGCACCTGCGCCTGCTCGCCTGGGAGAAGGAGATGCTGGCCAAGATCGAGGTGCCCTACCGCGTGATCGACACGGCGGCGGGCGACCTCGGCATGTCGGCGGCGCGCAAGTTCGACTGCGAGGCGTGGATCCCGAGCCAGGGCCGCTACCGCGAGCTGACCTCGACCTCCAACTGCACGGAGTTCCAGGCGCGCAGGCTCGCCGCCCGCTTCCGCGACAAGGACGGCAAGCCGCGCCATCTGGCCACGCTCAACGGCACGCTCGCCACCACCCGGTGGATCGTGGCGATCCTGGAGAACCACCAGCAGGCCGACGGCTCGGTGGTGGTGCCCCAGGCGCTGCGCCCGTACGTGGGGCTCGACGTCCTCACGCCGGCCAAGCCGTAGCGTCCGGCGCCCGCGGGCTCACAGGTCCGCGGGCGCCCTCGCGGCGTCCTTCCTGATCAGCAGCAGGTCCACGGCCAGCACCAGCGCGGTCAGCAGCGCGGCCACGGCGACCGCGGCCCAGTACGACCGGAAGGTCCCGTCGGCCCAGCCCTCGAAGGGCAGGTAGGCGGCCAGGTAGACGAACGGCGCGCTGAGGATGCCCACGGCTATGGGCGCCGGGCGCGCCCGCCCCGCGATCAGCAGAACGGTGCCCACGATGAAGGCCGCCGGGACCGTGCCGAGCGCGAGGACGGCGAGCAGCTCCATGTACCCGTCCGGGGCGGACGCGGTCGTGGAGAACGCGAAGCCCAGGAAGCTCAGGCAGGCTGTCGTCGTCACGGCCAGATAAGCGCGGTGATAGCGGCGCAGCCCGGCTCCGGCGGCCCCGAAGAGCACGCAGCCGGCCAGGAAGGCCGCGGTGACCCCCTCGAGGAAGAGGTCCGGGGCCCGCTCCGGCTCGCCGGGGTGGCCGAGCCGCCGCCAGGAGCCGGTCTCGTCGCGGAGCAGGATGCCCTCGCTGCCGTTGGCGACCACCACCACGTGCCCGCCGCGCCAGCCCTGCACGGCGAGGCCGCCGGAGCGCGGGAGGTCGTCGTCGTCGTACTGCCGGGCGAGGCGGTCGCGGTCGTCGCGGGACGGCGACCATGACGGGCGCCAGGTGTCGCCGCCGTCGTCGGACTGCTCGACCCCCAGCCGGCCGGGGGTGACGCGGTAGCAGCGGGTGGCCTTGTAGGGCACGCACATGGCCGTCGTCGGCCGCTTGGGCGGCCGGTCGGACGCGCTCTCGTAGACCCAGCTGTCGCCCCTGTTCTCCGAGGTCCACGCGGCCGAGTCGTCGGTGTGGACGATGATGCGCCCGCCGCGTACCTCGACGGAGACGGCCTCGGACGTGGCCTGGGGGGCCGCGCCGCTGGCGGCGACCGCGAGCAGGGCCAGGGGCGCGGTCAGCAGGACGCGCAGGCGGGGCGAGGAGGGGGCGGCGAGGCTGCGGCGGCGTACCCACCAGGCGAGCGCGAGCGTCGGCAGGGCCAGGAGGTCCGTGGGATCGGCGAGGACGCGCGAAGGCCCGGCCACGAGGGTCCAGACATGGGAAGCGGCCTCAGCGCCCGTCTCCGTCGTTTTCACGAGCGCGAAGAGCACTCCCGTGGCCAGCGTGGCGGCCAGGTCGGCCCGGCGCAGGAAGAGGAGTGCCAGCAGCGGGGGCGCCACGAGCAGGCCGGCCACGTCGCTGAGCTTGCCCGTCACGAACCCGGGCCAGGCCTGCTTGAGCAGGTGGTCGTTGACCAGGAGCACGATCACCCCGGCAACGGTCACGGGATGACACAACCACGCGTACCTCATGTAGAGATCGACGCCCGCCGGGGCCCGCGCGTTCAGCGGACGGCCCACCCGTGACCAACCCGACACATGCGAAAGCCGGGGTCCGCTGGACGCGAACCCCGGCTTCTACTTGCTAACTAACAGGTCAGATGGCGCGGACCTGGGAGGCCTGCGGCCCCTTCTGGCCCTGCGTGATCTCGAACTCGACCCGCTGGCCGTCTTCGAGGCTTCGGTAGCCACTGCCGACGATCTCGGAGAAGTGCACGAACACGTCCGGCGCACCGCCGTCCGGGGCGATGAAGCCGAAGCCCTTCTCAGCGTTGAACCACTTGACGGTTCCCTGAGCCATAAAAGCTCTCCCTCAGGATGTGAATCTATGGGACCCACACCTCGTGGGTCCCGGTGTGTCGTACAGCAAGCACCCGGGGTGGCTCAGACAATGTCATGCTGGTTTTCACTACGGGATCAGCTAATACAACGCCATCACATCTAACACCATTCTGGCGCGTCGGTGTTCCGTCCGATCGAAGATTTCTGTCAGACGGCCTCACCGGGCAAACTGGAACCTGTTATGCACAGCGACCCGACACCCCGCCTTGTGGCCACCGACCTGGACGGAACCGCCCTTCGCCGGGACGGAACCGTGTCTCCCCGGACCGTCGCGGCCTTCGCCCGCGTCGAGGACTCCGGTGCCATGCTCGTGTTCGTGACCGGCCGGCCGCCCCGGTGGATGGGGGGTGTGGCGGGTGCGGTACGTCACCATGGGCTCGCGATCTGTGCGAATGGGGCCCTGATCTACGACTTGCATACCGAGCGGATAGTGGAATCCCACCTCATCGAGGCGGAGGTCCTTGAGGAAGTCGTCGCTCAGCTAAGAGCGAACGTGTCCGATCTCGTATTTTCGGTCGAGTATGAAGCCGGTTTTGCGCATGAGTCCGATTTCCTGGACCGACGGGCGGTCGAGGCGCAGGCCGCGTCCATGACCGCCCGCCCCTGCGCCAAGCTGCTGGCCCTGCACCCGCACATGGACGCGGACGAGCTGCACGCCGTGGTGCACGACCTGGTCGGCCACCTGGTGACGGCCACCCACTCCAGCCGGCGGGGGCTCATCGAGATGAGCGCCCAGGGTGTGACCAAGGCCACGGCGCTGGCGGCGTTCGCCCAGGAGCACGGCATCGAGGCGGGCGAGGTCGTGGCGTTCGGCGACATGCCGAACGACCTGCCCATGCTGGGCTGGGCAGGCACGTCGTACGCCGTCGCGAACGCGCATCCCGACGTGCTGGCGGCGGTCGATCACGTGACCGCGGCCAACGACGAGGACGGCGTCGCGCAGGTCCTGGAGAAGCTGTTCTGACCCTCGGGCGGGGGCCCGGAAACGGCTACAGGTAGGGGCCGGAACCCCCGTGGGGACGCCCGGACTCGTCCATCGACTGCGGCACGCCGGGCAGCGCCCTGCGCATCTGCTCAAGCTGCGCACGGGCCGCCATCTGCTGCGCGAACAGCGTGGTCTGGATGCCGTGGAACAGCCCTTCGAGCCAGCCGACCAGCTGGGCGTGCGCGATGCGCAGCTCGGCCTCGCTCGGCGGGGCGCCGGTGTCGTCCGTGAACGGCAGCGACAACCGCTCAAGCTCCTCCACCAGCTCCGGCGCCAGGCCGTCCTCCAGCTCCTTGATCGAGGAGGCGTGGATGTCCTTCAGCCGCTTGCGGCTGGCCTCGTCGAGAGGAGCCGCGCGCACCTCCTCCAGAAGCTGGCGGATCATGCTGCCGATGCGCATCACCTTCGCCGGCTGCTCGACCAGCTGGGTGACCGAACGGTCCTCTTCGCTGCTATCGCCCTGACCTCCCTGGAAGTCGGGGCCCACCACCACGATGTGAGGGGTGTTGTTGTCCTCAGCGTTCATAACACTCACCGTACTAGCAGGATCTTGCCGACGTGCTCCCCGGAATCCAACATACGATGCGCTTCGGCAGCATCGGACATGGGGACTTCCGCGTACACGACCGGGCGCACCGCACCCCCCGTGACCAGCGGCCATACGTTCTCGACGACGCTGCGGACGATCGCGCCCTTCTCGTCCACCGGCCGGGCGCGGAGCGTGGTGCCGTGCACGGAGGCGCGCTTGGCCATGAGGGCGCCGAGGTTGATCTCGGCCTTGCTGCCGCCCTGGAGCGCGATGATCACCAGCCGGCCCCCGGTGCGCAGGACCTTGAGGTTCCCCGCGAGGTATTTCGCCCCCATGATGTCGAGGACGACGTCGGCCTCGACCCTCTCGGCGAAGTCCTCCTCGCGGTAGTTGACGACCTCGTCCGCGCCGAGCTTGCGCACCCTCTCGGCCTTCTCCGCGCTGCCGACGGTGGCGACCACGTGGGAGCCGAGCGCCTTGGCGAGCTGGACGGCGAACGTGCCGATGCCGCTGGCCCCGCCGTGCACCAGCAGCGTCTCGCCCCTGCGCAGCCGGGCCAGCATGAAGACGTTGGACCAGACCGTGCAGGCGACCTCCGGCAGCCCGGCGGCCTCCTTGAGCGGGACGCCCTCGGGCGCCGGCATGACCTGCTGCCACGGCACCGCTACGCGCTCGGCGTAACCGCCGCCGCCGAGCAGCGCGCACACCTCGTCGCCTGGCTTGAACTGCTCGACGTCCGCGCCGACCTCGGCGACCACGCCCGAGACCTCCAGCCCCGGGTACGGCGGCGCCCCCGGCGGCGGGTCGTAGTGGCCGCCCCGCTGCAGGACGTCGGCACGATTGAGCGCCGAGGCGGTGACGTCGATGAGCACGTCCCCCCGCCCGACCTCGGGGTCGGGCACCTCGCGCCACTCCAGCACCTCCGGCCCGCCGGGCCGGGTGATCTCAATGGCTCGCATGCGATCCACGGTAGCCGGGCAAAGAAGTTGTGGGTTGGTGGGCTGGACCGGTTGCCAGCGCGTTAACCTGCAAGGTATTTGCTGCCCCTTTAGACCCACCCGAGGGGGAACACGGTGGCAAGACACGATCGAGAGGAATCTCTCGAGGAACAGCTGGCCTGGCTTGACGCGATCAAGGAGAGCGACGAGACCCCGGTCACCGTCGGCGCCTCGGCCGCGGCTGCCGACGAGCCGGTCTCGCCGTACCCCAAGGACCCGTGGTCGCTGGTCCCCGCGCAGCCCGACACCCCGGCGCCGACGCTGTTCCGCGCGGCCGCCGACTCCGTCGCGGCCGCCGAGCCCGCCGCGGACGCCGATGCCGGATGGCTCGGGGACGCGGCCACCACGGACATCACCCGCGAGGCCCTGCGCGAGATCAACCGGGACCAGCCGCCCGCGCCCGCCGTGGACGACCCGTTCCACGCGCCGCTCAAGCCGCTGCCGCGGTCCGAGGACACCGAGGCGTACGGGCTGACGTTCACGCCGTCCGCCGAGCCGGCCCAGCCGCCCGCGGCGGACAGGCCCGAGGAAGGACGCCAGGACGAGCCCGAGGACCGGCGGGCAAACGAGACCTGGCCGCCGGCCGACTGGTCGCGGCCGTCGGAGCCGGGCGGATGGCGGCGGGGGGCGTTCGAGGAGCCCGCGCGGGCCGAGGAGCCCGCGCAGGAGGAGCAGCCGGAGCCCTGGGCCGCCACCCAGCCCAGGAACGAGCCCCCGAAGTGGGGCGAACCCGACTCAGGGCCTCAGCCGGAGCCTCACGCCGCGTTCGGCGCCGAGCTCAGTGGCGCCGATGCCGGCGCCGGCTCCCGCATCGACTCCCGCATCGACTTCCACGGCGACTCCCGCGCCGGCTCACGTTCCGAGTCCCGTGGAGACTCCCGCCCCGGCTCGCCGGCGGGGTCCCCCGGCGAGGCCGCGGTCTCGCCGTCCCCCGGCGACCGGCCCGCGGATCCCGTCGCCGGCCTCCCCAAGGACAAGCCCACCTCGCAGGCGGACACGCCCGAGGCCGCCGAGCATCGCACGGAGCGGCCCCACGAGCCCGCGACCTACGAGCAGGAGCTGCCCCTCCCCGAGCCGGCCCGTCCCGAGCCGGCCCGTCCCGAGCCGGCCCGTCCCGAGCCGGCCCGTCCCGAGTCGGCTCGCCCCGAGTCGGCCCGTCCCGAGTCGGCTCGCCCCGACCCGCTCAAGCCCGGCGCGTTCGGACCCGAGCCGTCCCGCTCAGAGCCCTCCAGCGCGGAGCCGCCCGGCGGCGAGCGCGCGGCGAGCGAGCCCAGCGGGGCCGAGCCGCCTGGGAGCGCCCCGCTCCAGCGGCAGGACCGCCCCCAGTGGACCGAGCAGCAGGAGTGGCGGCCGGCCGAACGCGACATCCCGCCCGTCGTCCGCCGCCGCCCGGCCCCCGTCCCCGTGTTCACCTCGCCGCCCCGCCCGCCGGTGACCGGCCGCCCGACCGCCGACAGCCTCGACCCCGAGACCCTGCTCCGCGGCCGGCGCAACGCCCCGTCCAAGGGCTGGCGGCGCCTGGTCTACAAGGCGTCCGGCGGCTGGATCAAGCCGGGCGAGCCGCCGGAGGTCCGCCGCCGCCGCGAGCTGATGAACCGCGCCCGCACCCCGGTCACCACCGGCCACCACCGGGTGGCCGTGCTGAGCCTGAAGGGCGGCGTGGGCAAGACCACGACCACCGTCGGCCTCGGCGCCACGCTGGCCCAGGTGCGCGGCGACCGCGTCATCGCCGTCGACGCCAACCCCGACCGGGGCACGCTGTCCGACAAGCTGGTGCTGGAGACCTCGGCCACCGTGCGCGACCTGCTCAACGAGCGCGACCAGGTCAAGCGCTACGTCGACATCAGGGCGTTCACCTCGCAGGCGCCGTCCCGGCTGGAGGTGCTGGCCTCCGACCGCGACCCGTCGGTGTCGGAGGCGTTCAGCGGGGCCGACTACCAGGCCGTCTCGCAGGTGCTGGAGAACTTCTACTCGATCTGCATCACCGACTGCGGCACCGGCCTGCTCCACTCGGCGATGGGCGGCGTGCTCGGGCTGGCCGACCAGATCGTGCTGGTCAGCTCCCCGTCGGTGGACGGCGCGCGGGCGGCCTCGGCCACGCTCGACTGGCTGGAGGCCCACCACTACGGCGATCTGGTGAAGAACGCGACGGTGGTGCTGTGCAGTGTCAGGCCGCGGTCGAAGTCGGCGGTGGACATCCAGAAGCTGGAGGCCCACTTCGCGGCCCGATGCCGGGCCGTGGTGCAGGTGCCGTACGACCCGCATCTGGAGGAGGGCGCGGAGATCGACCTCGACCGGCTCCAGGACAGCACGCGCGAGGCTTACCTCAAGCTCGCCGCGCACGTGGGCGACGGATTCGCCGCCCTGAGGGAGTGAGCGGAGGGTGTGGGATTCGAACCCACGAGGCCATCGCTGACCTGGCCGCTTTCAAGGCGGCTGCACTCGTCCACTATGCGAACCCTCCTGTGCGGAAACCACGATAGCGGCTGTGATGAGGCCGGTGTACGTTCAGGAGGTGGCGGATCTCGACGTCGAGGTGGAGCGCGGCGGCCCCCACGCGCGCGTCCACGTGATCGGCGAGCTCGACAAGCTCACCGCGCCGTTGTTGAAGGAGAGCCTGACCGCGCTCTTCGCCGAGGGCAGGGTGGACGTCGTCGTTGACGCGAGCCTGCTCGACTTCTGCGATTCGAGCGGCCTGTGGGCGCTGGTGGAGCATCAGCGCCGGGTCGCGGCCCACGCCGGCTCGCTGACCCTGGTGGGCGTGCACGGCGTCCTGGAGCGGGTGTTAGAGGTGACCGGGCTCAAGGCCGTCTTCGACGGCGTGGTGCCGGCCTAGCTGCGACAGCAGCCATTTCGGGCCCACGCTCTCGGCGCCCAGCTCGCCCACCCGCTGCCGCAGCCCTCGGTCGGCGGTGACGACGAGCACCCGCTCCCAGGGCCTGGCCTGGCGTACGACCTCGACGATCGTGTCGTCGCCGCTGCCCATGGCGGGCACCACCTGCACGCCGGGCGGGCCGGGCACGTCCTTGGCCGCCCCTTCGACGATCGCGACCACCTTCGGGAACCACTGCGCCAGCACCGGATGCCGCAGCCCTTGCCCGGCGACGTCCTCCAGCAGTCGCGCGGCGGCCCCAGCCCGGTCGCGCCACCAGCCGTGCTCGGCCCGCGCGCCGACGATGTTGGCGACGTCGAGGACGACCGTCTCCGGCTGGAGCATCCCCTGGACGGTGCCCCAGGTGGCGGCGAAGCCCGGATGCAGCTCGCGCGCGGCGATCTCGGGCAGGGCGACCCAGCGCAGCTCGGTGCTCTCCTGGTTGGCGGGGGCGGCGGCCAGCAGCTCGGCCGTCTCGGCGATCACCGTCTCGAACGCCCACCCGCCGTGGTCGTCGAGGTAGACGCCCTGCACCCGCAGCTCGTCGGCGCCGAGCGCGGCCTCCTCGCGGGCCTCGCGCAGCGCCGAGGCGACGGCGTCCTCGTGGCTGTCGCGGGCGCCGCCCGGCAGCCCCCAGGTGCCGCCGTGGTGGCTCCACCAGACCCGTTTCTGCATGAGGACGTACGGCGTGCCGGCGGGGTCGTGGTGCACGAGGAGGAGCCCCGAGGCCCCGTGCAGCCCCCAGTGCCGATGGCCCTGAGCGCACTCGATCCAGCCGTCGCCGTCGTTAGCCGCCATGGCGTGATTGTGTCAGCCTCCGCCCTTGGAGAAGTGCTGGAGGTCCTTGGTGCCGGACCAGTAGCCGCCCCACTCCCAGCCGACCTGCGCGAACGCCTTCACGACCTTGTCGCCGGGATTGATCACACCTTTGCCCTTCATCGGGCGCTCGGTGAACTTTTCGGCATTTTTGTGCGCCGTGCTGCCACTTGCGGTGACATATGGGTTTTCGCGGGGATTGACGTCGATCGCCTTGCCGTAGGCGTGGTTCGACCAGTTGCTGGACCCGGTCGCCCGGCGGCAGTTGAAGGCCGAGGTGCTGTCGGCCTCGATCGAGGCGTAGTCGTCGGCCTTGAAGGCGTCCACGAGCTTCATCTGCCTGATGGGCCAGCGCCATCCGTACAGCTTCCTGAAGACCGTCACGATGTCGTCGGTGACGCTCTTGTGCACCACGAGCTCGCCGGTGTGCGGCTTGTTGTCGAACCCCCAGTACGACAGCGTCACCAGCCGCAGGTCCCGGTAGTGGACCGGACAGCCGGGCCGCCACGAGTAGGGCAGGCGGTCGCGCGCGACGGCGGTCACCTTCGCCGCGAAAGCGGGCGGCGCGGTGGAACTAGGCGTCGCCGTGGGCGAGGCCGTGGGCGACGCCGGGGCCGACGGCGAGCTCGCGGGCGGCTCCGGCGAGGGAGCGGACGATGCGACGGGCGGCGTCGCGCCGCACGACACGGTCGTGAGGGCCACGAACGCCATGGCGACAGCACGCTTCATCCAGCCACCATATGCGACGTCTTGCCAGGTCAGGAGACTATCAGCACAGTACGGCGAGCCCGTTTCGCCAGCGCGCCCGCCACCGACCCGAACAGGGTGCGCCGCGAGCGGCCCACCACGATGGCGTCGGCCATGTAGGAGCCGGCCAGTGCTTCCAGCTCGCGGGCCGCGTCGCCCCGGACGCTGACGAACCGCCACGGCACGCCGCTGCCCCTCAGCTCGTCCTTGAGGTCCTCCGTGAGGTCGGCCGCCGAGTCGGGGATGATGGGCGAGCCGGCGAAGAACCACAGGCTCGCGCTGTTCAGCGACTCGACGAAGACGACGAGCAGCGAGGCGTTGTCCCTGCGGGCCAGGCCGGCCGCGTACGCGAGCGCGTTGCGACTCGGCCCGGACCCGTCGAACCCCACCACCAGCAGGCCCGCGCCGTCCTTGCCGATCTCGAACGCCCCGTCGGGGAGCCGGCCTGCCAGCGGCTCCCAGCGGGGGTCGACGTCACCGCCGGACACGGCGCTCTCGCGTCAGCTCTCGGCGTGCTTGCCGCGGCGCGCCAGCTCGCGCAGCGCGTCGGCGGCGTAGACGACGAGGGCGACGAACGCGATGCCGATGAGGCCGCCGCCGACCCACAGGTCGTTGACGGTCGCGTCGGCGTACTCGGCGCCCCTCGGCTGGTAGCCGACCGCGAACGGGGCCGCGACCAGCCACAGGCCGCCCAGGAACAGCACGACCAGGGCGCCTACGCCCAGCTTCGCCTTCATCGGTTCTCCTCCATTCCGACCAGGGTGGTCCTGCCGTTCTGCCGGTGCTCGCCGCCGGCGCGGTCGGTCCGGTTCATGTCCTCGCGAAGGGCCTCGACGAGCGGGGCGAGCAGGGCCGCCAGCTCGGCCGAGGACGCCTGCGGCGGCGCGGCCGGCACGACCTCGGGCTCGGGCTCGACCCGGCGCGGCTTCACGACCACGGCGCCGCGCACGACCAGCTCCTCGTAGATGGCGAGGGCGAAGCTGATCGCGCCGGCGAGCCCCACGACGGCCACGCCGAGACCGGTCCAGAACTCGGAGGTGGTGATGTCGGTCCAGTCACGGTTCTCCGGCTGGCTGCCGAGGGCCCAGGGGGCGATCATCAGCCACAGCCCGGCCAGCACGGCCAGGGTGGAGGCGACGGCGCCCACGAACTTGCGAATCATTGGGGGATTCCTCCTGTGACGAGGTCTTTCTGGGCCGGCGTGGCCTGCGCGAGCAGCGCGCGCGAGGTCGGGCGCAGCACGGTCTGCGCCACCGATCTGGCGCGCTCGCGTTCGGACCTGGCGTCCTCGGGCGCCATCCTGGCGACCGCGGTGAGCAGGGCGGACGGCTCGCCGTTGGACCGCTCGACCCGCTGGGCGACGAGCTCCAGCAGCAGCCCGGCGAGGACGAGGTCGTCCTTGCTGAGCGGCTGCGGCTCGGCGGGCGGCGTGGTGGAGCCGCGCAGCGGCAGCTCCTTGAGGAAGAGCGTGGCGAGGAAGCCGAGCAGCGCGATGGGCACGCCCACGATGAACACGGTCTCCAGGCCGCGGGTGAACGCCTCCAGCACGATGTTCTTGACCGGACCCGGCAGCGCCTGGATGGCGTCCGGGCTGCCGAGCTTGATGTCCCCGCCGCCGCGGACCTTGATGCCGGCCTCCGCGATCAGCGTGGCCATCTCGTCCTTGAGCCGGCCCGTCAGGATGGCGCCGAACGCGGCCACGCCGACGGCGCCGCCCAGCGAGCGGAAGAACGACACGCCGGACGTGGTCGAGGCCATGTCCCGCAGCTCGGAGCCGTTCTGCGCGGCGAGGATGAGCATCTGCATGGAAAGGCCCAGTCCGACGCCGAGCACGGCGACGTCGAAGCCGATGAGCCATTCGCTGGAGTCGACGTGCAGCCGCGACAGCATGAACAGCCCGACGGCCACGATGAGAAGGCCGGCGACGGGGAAGATCTTCCACTTGCCGGTGTTGGTGACGATCTTGCCGGAGATGACGCCGGACAGGAACAGCGCCACGACCATGGGCAGCGTCATCAGACCGGAGTTCGTCGGGCTCATGCCCTTGACGATCTGCAGGTACTGGGGCAGGTAGATCATCGCGCCGAACATCGCCATGCCGACGAAGAGCGAGGCGAGGCTGGTCAGCACGAACGTCGGGTTACGGAACAGCCGAGGCGGCAGGATCGGGTTCCTGGCCGTCCGCTCGGACAGCACCGACAGCGCCAGCATGAGCAGGGCCGTCGCGGCCAGGAAGTACGTCCAGAACGAGTTCCACTCGAACTCGTTGCCGCCGAGCGTGAGCAGCAGCATGAGCGCGCTCGCGCTGGCCGTGATGGTGGTCGCGCCCCAGATGTCGATGGAGGTGTTGCGCTTGACCGGCGGCAGCCGCAGCACCTTCTGGATGACGACGAACGCCACCGCCGCGAACGGCACCACGACGTAGAAGCACCAACGCCAGCCGAGCCAGTCGGCGTCCACGATGAACCCGCCGAGCAGCGGTCCGGCGACCGTCGAGATGCCGAAGACCGCTCCCATGTAGCCGGAGTACCGGCCACGCTCGCGGGGCGAGACGATGTCCCCCAGGATCACCTGGGACAGCGCCGACAAACCACCCACACCCAGGCCCTGCACGGCACGGGCGGCGATGAGCTGTCCCATGTCCTGTGAGAGGCCTGCCACCAAGGACGCCGACACGAACAGTCCCAGCGCCGTCTGGAAGAGCAGCTTGCGCCCGAACAGGTCGGACAGCTTGCCCCACAGCGGCGTGGAGACCGTCATCGTCAGCATGGTGGCGCTGGCCACCCATGAGTACTGGTCCTGACCGCCGAGCTCCCCCACGATCGTCGGCAGAGCCGTGCCCACCACCGAGGTCGAGATCATCGACGTGAGCATCGCGAGCATCAGCCCGGACATGACCTCGAGGATCTCGCGGTGGGTGTAGGTCCGCTTCGCGGGGGGAGCTGCGGCGTGAGCTTGGGCTACCAAGACACCACATCCCCTTCATACCGTTTTTACCCGACGCGAGTATACGCATGTTTACTAGCCGCGCGGCAAGCGGGGGTCAGCACACCCTCACGTGAGTAGAGTGCGGAACATGGAGGCCCAGGTGACCGAGAGCCAGGCGACCGAGAGCAGGCCGCGCGGGCGCGAGGCCACGCGCGAGCGCATCCTGCAGGCGGCGCGCACGCTGTTCGGGGAGCAGGGATACGAGCAGGTGACGGTCCGCATGATCGCCGCCGCCGCCGACGCGAACATCGCGCTGGTCGGCCGCTACTTCGGCTCCAAGGCCGGGCTGTTCGCCGCGGTCCTGGAGGGCGAGCCCACCATCGACTGGCTGCTCGAAGGCGGGCGTGCGGAGCTGCCGCGCCGGCTGGCCGAGTACGCCGCCGAGCGCATGCGCCGCCCCCCGGACAGCCCGATCCTGCGTGCGCTCGAACGTTCGGCCCGTCATCCCGAGATCGTGGACGTGGGCCGCGAACGCCTGATCACCGCGGTGCTCCAGCCGTTGCAGGCCCGGCTCGGCGGCGGCCCCGACGCGCTGGCGCGGGCCCGCATGGCCACCGCCGTCGTCCTCGGCGTGGGCGCCACGCGCCGCCGCCTCGGTCCCTCGGTCCCCACGGAGCGCGACGTGGACCGGCTCACGGCGGTCTTCCGCGCCTGCCTGGAGGAGTGAAAGTTTCACCTTTCGCGCCCGGTCTGGCCTGCGGAGACGTGCCCGCGATCGGTCGGAGGTCTTTGAGGCGGCGTGAACGGCTACCTAGCATCCGTGGTGCCGGTGGGAGCGCTCCCACACAACCAACGGAGTGATCGCATGTCTCGCAGAAGGCCCGTGCTCGCGGCGTTCCTCACGGCGGCCGCCATGGCCGCGGCCGGGGCGGTCGTCATGTCCTCGTCCACCGCCCAGGCCGCCGACTCCGCTTTCTACGTCGACCCCCAGACCAACGCCGCCAAGTGGGTGGCCGCCAACCCGGGCGACAGCCGCACCCCCGTCATCAGGGACCGCATCGCCGCCGTGCCGCAGGGCCGCTGGTTCGCCAGCTACAACCCGTCCACCGTGCGCAGCCAGGTCGACGCCTACGTCGGCGCCGCCGCCTCGGCCGGCAAGACCCCCATCATGGTCGTGTACGCCATGCCCAACCGCGACTGCGGCGGCGCGAGCGCCGGCGGCGCCCCCGACCACTCCTCCTACCGGGCCTGGATCGACCAGATCGCGCTCGGCCTGGCCGGCCGCCCGGCCACCGTCATCCTGGAGCCCGACGCCCTGGCCATCATGACCAACTGCATGAACGCCTCCGAGCAGGCCCAGGTCAAGGCGTCCATGGCGTACGCGGGCAAGAAGTTGCGCGGCCAGGCCAAGGTCTACTTCGACATCGGCCACGACGCCTGGCTGTCTGCCTCCGAGGCCGCCTCCCGGCTCAACGGCGCCGACGTCGCGAACAGCGCCGACGGCATCGCGCTCAACACCTCCAACTACCGCTCGACGCCCGGCCTGGTGTCGTACGCGAAGAGCGTGATCTCCGCGACCGGCGTCTCCCGGCTCAAGGCCGTCATCGACACCAGCCGCAACGGCAACGGCCCGTCCGGCAGCGAGTGGTGCGACCCGGGCGGCCGCGCCACCGGCACCTGGAGCACCACGAACACCGGAGACTCCGCGATCGACGCCTTCCTCTGGGTCAAGCCGCCCGGCGAGGCGGACGGGTGCATCGCGGCGGCCGGGCAGTTCGTGCCGCAGCGGGCGTACGATCTCGCCATGGCGGCCCCGCCGCCCACGGACGGCCCGACCCCGACCGTGACCCCCACGGACACTCCCACCAACGGCCCCTCCGGCTGCACCGCCACGTACCGGATCGCCAGCCAGTGGCAGGGCGGCTATCAAGGTGAGGTCGCCGTCAAGAACACCGGCTCGTCGGCGATCTCCGGCTGGCGGGTGGGCTTCACGCTGCCGAACGGCCAGACCATCACCCAGCTCTGGAACGGCAACCTCTCCGGCTCCAGCGCCGTCACCGTCACCAACCTGTCCTGGAACGGCAGCCTGTCCGCCGGCGCCGGGACGACGTTCGGCTTCCTGGTCAACTCCAGCGGCCAGAACACCACCCCGTCGCAGGTGACCTGCACCGCGTCCTGACCGTCGCCCCGCCGGGCCCCACGCCTCGGGGCCCGGCGGGGCGGCTGAAATATCCGCGCCCTCGTCGCTGTTGCAGAAAGCCAGATCATCGACGAAAGGCGCGTACCCATGGCTTTGCCGCTGTCCATCCTCGATCTGGCGCACATCGGCGACGGCGAGACGGCCGCGGACAGCTTCGCCGCCAGCGTTACCCTGGCGCAGCGCGCGGAGGAGCTGGGCTACCGCCGCGTCTGGTACGCCGAGCACCACAACATGGACAGCATCGCCTCCTCGGCGACCAGCGTGCTCATCGCCCACATCGCCGCTCACGCCCGGACGATCCGCCTCGGCGCGGGCGGCGTCATGCTCCCGAACCACTCGCCGCTGACGATCGCCGAGCAGTTCGGCACCCTGGAGACCCTGCACCCGGGCCGCATCGACCTCGGCCTCGGCCGCGCCCCCGGCAGCGACCAGAACACCATGCGCGCCCTGCGCCGCACCCCGTCGTCCGCCGACACGTTCCCGCAGGACGTGCTGGAGCTCCAGGGCTACCTGACCGGCGAGACCCGCATCCCCGGCGTCCACGCCACCCCGGGCAAGGGCACGAACGTGCCGCTGTACATCCTCGGCTCCTCCCTGTTCGGGGCGCAGCTCGCCGCCATGCTCGGGCTGCCGTACGCCTTCGCCTCGCACTTCGCGCCGGCGGCGCTGGAGGAGGCGGTCACCGTCTACCGCACCGAGTTCAAGCCGTCCGCGCAGCTCGACCGGCCGTACGTGATCGCCGCGCTCAACGTCATCGCCGCCGACACCGGCGAGGAGGCGCGCGAGCAGTTCCTGGAGGCCAAGCGGCTGCGGGTGAGCAGGTTCCTCGGGCGGGGCCGTACGTTCACGCCGGAGGAGGCGGACATGATCCTCGAATCGCCCGCCGGGCAGCAGCTCCTGCAGATGATGAAGTACACGGCGGTCGGCGACCAGGCCGAGGTCAAGGAGTATGTGGATCGCTTCGCCGAGCACGCGCGCGCCGACGAGCTGATCGTCGCCTTCTCCGCCCCCGACCGGAAGCTGTGGCTGCGTTCGGCCGAGCTGCTGGCGCAGGCGTACGAGCTCTGACGCCCTTCCTCAGTCCTCCGGACGCGGGCGCTGGAGGTTGACCGCGTAGGGGCCGGTGGCCTCCGAGACCGGCGCGGGCGTCAGCCCGGCCGCGACGAGCTGCGTGCGCAGCGCGACGACCGTGCGCTCCAGGGCGCGGATCTGCGCCTGAAGGCGGCGGATGTGGTCGCGCATCGCGGTGGAGCTGCTCTGCTCGGCCAGCAGGTCGGCGCCGAGCCGCGTCGCCTGGCTCTGCACGCGCTCCATCTGCCGCTCCATCTGGCTCAGCGCGTCCTCGTAGATGATCTTCGCGCGGGTGAACGCCTCCGCGTCCACCTTGGAACGCTCCAGCTCCGCCTGCCGCTCGGCCTGCATCAACGCGGTCTGCTGGGTCTTCCTGTTGGCGTCCGTCGCGGACTTGAACGCGAGATAGGCCACCCCGAGGGGGACCACCCCGATGGCGATCTGGGTGAGCACGTCAGCGATCCCGGACACCACGGCCTCCTCCCAAGGCCCGGATCACGCCGGTGTAGGTGATGCCGTCGTCGGTGTGCCAGGCGTTGACCGTCAGCGAGATCGGGAACTCGGTGCCGTCGCGGCGCAGCCCCATCAGCGGGATGATCTCGCCGGAAAGGTCGGATCTGCCCTTGGCGCGGACCCGGGCCAGCCCCTCGTCGTGCCGCGCCCGGTAGCGGTCGGGCATGAGCGCCGTCAGCGGGCGGCCGACGGCCTCGTCCGTGCTCCAGCCGAACATCCTCTTGGCCTGGGGGTTCCACGACAGGATGGTGCCGGCGTCGTCGGCGACGACGATGGCGGCCCCGCCGGACACCGGCACCCGGGTCAGGTGCGCCGCCTCCGGCCAGGTGGCGATGAGCGCGATCCAGCCGCCGAAGGCCAGCCAGACCGCCCCCGTCACCCAGCCGCGCGGGTTCTGCCCGGTGATGGTGGAGGACAGGAAGATCAGGCCGTACATCAGCAGCAGGGCGGTGGCCGCGGCGAAGGCGATCCTGTCGGACCGCATGAACGTCTGCACCAGGCACAACACGCCGACCGCGAACCAGGCGGCGGCCCAGACGGACAGCGGGGCGAGCCCGGCCAGGATGGTGAAGGCGGGCATGGTGCGCTGCTCGGGCTCGGCGAACACCAGCGAAGCGCCGATCACCAGGCTGAGCAGCCCGACGAAGACCAGCGACGCCCCGCGCCGCCCGATTCTGCGCACCAGCCGCGCCGCCAGGTCGTCACCCACAGTGGTGATACTAATCCAGATAGTTAGCAATGGGATGGCATGATTTACCTTTCGGCTTTCCAATTTCCGGCTAGGTTGTCCTTAACCTGTCGGCCCGCCGGACGATCGGCACATAACCACCTCTGGCCCGGCCGTCCGCCGCGAGCCCCGCCCAGTCGTGCGCGACGTCCCGCCGGTCCACCACCGCGATCACCGCGCCGCCGGCCCGCTCCACGTGGCCGAGCCAGGCGAAACGCCCGTCGGCCTCGTCGAGGTGCGTGATCCCCTCCACCAGGAGCCGGAACCTCCCCGGCCCCTCGACCAGGGCGAAGGTCACGCCGGGCGTGAGCACGAAGCCCGAACACGTCGCCGGCCTGCCGTCGCCGACCAGCCGGAACCGGGGAAGCTGGACGACGGGCGCGGCCGCTCTGAGCACCATCGTGGGCACGGCGCCGCCGATACAACAGGCATCCTCGCGCGGGACACAGGCGGGCACTCCCCGAGTATGCCAGCTCCGTGACGACCCGCTCACGCCGCGTCTATCGCCACCACGCGGGCCCAGGCGGGCGGCCGGTCCGGCACGTAGCCGGGGTCGTCCTCGCGCCACGACGCCCGCCGCTCCCGGGGGAACAGCCCCACCACCGTCCGGCAGGCCGGCCGCGCCTCCGGCCACGGGGTCTGCCCGTCGGTGAGCACCACCACGACGTCCGGCCGCGGCTCCGTCCTGAGCGCCCGCGCGAACCCCCGGCGCAGGTCCGTCCCGCCGCCGCCCACCAGCGCGAGCCCCTCGGCCCGGCACAGCGGCTGCACCACCCCGGCCGCCGCGTCGCACGACACCACGCTGACCAGGTCGCGCCGCCCGCCCACCGCGCGGACGATCGCCGCGACCTCCAGCAGCGCGCTGCCCAGCTCGGCGTCACTGACCGACCCCGACGTGTCGACGACCACGGCGACCCGCGGCGGCCGGCGCCGAAGACTCGGCAGGACGACGCCGGGCAGCGCGGCCGAGCGCCGCGCCGGCCGGCCGTAGGTGTAGTCGTCGCCCGCCCCGGGGCCGGAGGCGGCCGCGCGGATCGCCGCCCCGAGCAGCTCCCGCCACGGCTGGGGCGGATGGAACGCCTCCTCGGCCCACCGCCGCCACCCCTTCGGCACGCTCCCCGGGCGGGCGGCGATGCCCTGGGCGACCCGGAAGCGTACGGCGTCCCGTTCCTGCTCGCTGAGCCCGTCAGCGCCGTCCGGCCCGAGGTCCCAGTCCCGGTCCAGCCCGTCGGCGCCGCTGCCGCAGTCCAGCCAGGCCAGATCCTGCGTGTACGGTCCCAGCCGGAACATGCGCAGGTAGTCCTCCATCAGCTCGCCCTCGGGGAGCCCCAGGTCGGCCGGCTTGGCGGCGCCGTCCGGGCGGGCCAGCCCGTCGCCGTACACGTCGTCGTTGATCTCCAGGTCGGCGGCGATGTTCATGCGCAGCCGCTCGCCCGGCCCGGTGAGCCCTCGCTCGGCCGCGACCCGGTCGCCGCGCCCGTGGTGGTCGCGCAGCAGGTGCGAGACCTCATGGACCCAGACCGCCGCCAGCTCCTCGACCGGGGTCATGGCGACGAACGCCGGCGAGACGTAGCAGCGCCAGTGCCGGTCCACGGCCATCGTCGGCACCCGCCGCGACTCGACCACGTGCAGCGCGTACAGCGCCGTCGCCAGATAGGGGCGGGCGCGGGCGGCGTACAGCCGGGCGGCGAACACCTTCTCCCTCGTGTCCGTCATCCGCCCTGCCTCCATTCGCTCTGCCTCGCCGCCACCCGGGCCGCGGCCAGGTCCGCCTGCCTGCTCAGGGACACCACGCCGGCGAGCCTGTCGATCGACGCGGGGACGTCCCAGCCCGCCCGCCGCAGCGCCGCGAGCGTGGACGCCGGCACCACGACCAGATCCGGCGGCCCGCTCTCCAGCGCCCGGCCCAGAACCGCCCACGCCGCGTCCCACCGCGGCTTGTCCGGACGTCTCCGCACCGCCTCCACCACGCCGTCGAGCACGGCCTGCCGCAGGTCACCGCGCTCCGGCAGCTCCGCCCCCGCGGGGTCCGCCAGCAGCGCCTCGGGGTCCGGCAGGTCCATCCGGTCCATCGAGGCCAGCAGCTCCAGCCCGGGGCCGTCCCCGACCGTGCCCCTGACCAGCATGGACAGCACTTCGCGCGACGTGCCCGCCGCCGTGGCGAAGGCGACCAGGCGCAGCGCCATGTCCCAGCTCCGTGGCGAGGGCCAGGGGCCGCCACGGCGGGCCTCGTTCTGGGGGAGCTGGTGCACGAGGGCGGGACGGGCGGCGAGCAGCCCGCACACCGCCCGCCTGGCGAACGCCACCGCCTCGGCCAGCCGCGCCGGGTCGAGGCGCGGCAGGGACGCCCGTGGCCAGGTGCCGGCGAGGCCGCGTACCACGACGTCGTGATCGTGGGCCCACCGCAGGTGCACGAACCGGTTGGCGAGCGGCGGGCTGAGCTCCCAGCCGTCGGCGGCCGACGAGCGCGGGTTGGCCGCCGCCACGATCCGTACGCCCGGCGGCAGCCGCAGGGCGCCGACCCGCCGTTCCAGCACGAGCCGCAGCAGCGCGGCCTGGACGGCCGGCGGCGCGGTGGACAACTCGTCCAGGAAGAGCAGCCCCCGCCCCTCCCGCGCGAGGTGCACCGCCCAGTCCGGCGGGGCCATCGGGACGCCCTGCGTCGCGGGATCGTCCCCGACCACCGGCAGGCCGGAGAAGTCGGACGGCTCGTGCACGCTGGCGATCACCGTCGTCAGCGGCAGGTCGAGGGAGTCGGCGAGCTGTGTCAGCGCGGCGGTCTTGCCGATGCCCGGCTCGCCCCAGAGCAGCACCGGCAGGTCGGCCGCGACGGCCAGGGCCAGCGCCTCCAGCTGAGGGTCGGCGCGGGGTTCCGTGGTGGTGTCGTGGAGGAGGGCGAGCAGGTCGGCAGCGACGTCCATGGACAAGGGGATCACCTTTGAAGGTCTCGATGTGCGGGCCGCGGCGGCCCGGGGATCAGCGCGTACGCCGGGAGGAACGGCCGGGCCTCTGGGAACGGCCGGGCCTCTGGGAGCGGCGAGTGGGGGCGGGCCCGAGCTCGTCCAGCTCCGCCCGGAACAGCCCATGAGCCACCCGACGCCGGGCCGCCCACTCCAGCTCGTCCCGCAGCGGGCCGTCGGGCAGCGAGGCACCCGGCCCGAGCAGCCGCTCGACGACGGCCAGCGCGCCGGCGACGTCGCCGTGCTCCAGCCGCCCCCGTACGTCGTCGAGCGAGCTCGGATCGCGGTGCGCCAGCTCGATCGCCGCCAGGCAGGGCAGCGGGGTGCCGCCCAGCGCCGCCAGCAGCTGCTCGCGGCGCACCTCGTCGGCCGAGTGATCGAGCGGCACGAGCACCCCGTCCACGAGCCCGACCCGATGCAGGGCATCACGGCACCGGACCAGCTGCATGCCGCCTTCCGTGGGCTTCGGGTAACTCGTCGCCGTGTGTCCGGGGACGAGCGCCGCCGCGACCAGCGGATGCAGCCGATCGGCCTCGATCAGCCCCGCCCGCAGCAGCGCCAGGTCAGGCAGCACCCATGTCGCCGCGTCCGGCAACATCGGCAGCCCGGCACCGCCGCCTGTCGTGATGCGGGGCTCCGGCGCCGACAGGTCCAGCAACAGCCGCCGCCGCCCGCCGAGCCGCACGACGACCGCGTCACCGCACTGTCCGCCCTGCCCGTCCTGCCCGTCCTGCCTGTCCGCCCGCAGCAGCAGCCGCGCCTCGTCCGGCCACCGATCCACGGCGCACCCGCCCGGCCCCCCGGCGCCCGACCGCGTCCGTAGTTCATGCACCCTGCGTACGTCCCACAGGTGACGATGCAGGTCGAGCCGGAAACACCGATGAGGCCGCGGATGCGGATGCCCGCGCGCCACCGGCCGGTCCGCGTCCCACAGCTCCAGGCCGAACCGCTGCCCCGCCGCCGCCCGGACCGGCGGCGTACGCGCCACGAGCCGCAACCCGGGCGCGTACCTCGCGAGCGCGACGGTCAGCCCAGGCCGCAGCAGACCGTCGGGCGCGACCCGCGGCAGGTGCCAGCGCAGCAGCTCAGGAGCCAGATGCCGGAGATCATCCCGTACGCGCGCCGCGACCTCGTGCCCATGAACGCGGGCCACGGAACGCAGGTCGAGATCGACGTCCACGCGCGCCGCGGCGCACGCCCCCGCCCAGTCGCCGACGGTACGGCGGGCGGTCGCACGTTCGATCATGGTGGGCGGCACGGCGAACTCGCGCACGCGCAGCCAGAGAAGAAGGCGAGAATCCTCGTCCGCGATCATGGAGCGCATCAGCACTCACCTTGCGCGAACGGGACCCCCAATCTGCTGAAAGAGAGGTTCATCCCGATCAGGATATAGCCACGGCCCCCGTCTCGATCAAGCCCGAATCCGTCCACAATCCCAGAGCGACCTCGACGTGCCGTACGACCTGCAACAACTCCCACGACTGGAGCCGCGACTCGACCTCCCTGATCCGTCCCAGGAGAGCATCACGTTGCCCGGCCGTCGCCCGAAGGCATTCCTCAACGCATTCAACGAGCTCCGCCGGCATCGACTCACTCGGACGACGCTCACGCCAGAACCACAACGCGAAAAGAGCGGCTTCGCGAGGAGCGCCGTACCAGTAGAAACGCGCCTGAACATTCGGATCGATTTCCCCTGCCCCCGGCACCCGCCGACCACGCTTCTTGGCCTCCAGCCGCCTCGCCGCATAATCCCGCACCGCGACCTGCCGAGCCGCCCGACTGGCCTCGACCAGCTCCAACGCCCGCAACAACGCCGACTCCTCCCGCTGAAACCGGCCCGCCTTGGCCTCCAGATAGCCCAGCGTCGCCCGAAATCCGAGGGGCCGGTACAACTGCACGCAGGAACGCAAAGCCGACACCCGCCACCGAAAAGGCAGAGCAGGATCACGCACCCTGCGGGCGTAATTACCGAAGCTCACGGGGCTTGTCGAACCACCGCCCGGCCGAGGGCAACAAGAGCAGAACGACCACCACCCAGCCGAGACTGTTTCCGACGGCCACCGACCGCCAGTCGACGGTGGAATAGAGGACCATGTCCACGACCTCGACGCCGGCCGGCACCACCTGCATGGCGACGAGCGACCAGCGCAGGTAGATCCGGCGACTGTTCCACTGGCTGAGCAGCCATCCGAGAAGGGCCGTGCTTCCCGCGACGAACGCCAGTACGAGCAGGTACTGCCAAGCAAAGCTCGAGAAGAAAAGAGCCAGGAAGAGCCCGGCGCCCACCAGGCCGAATGCCACCTGGATCGTGATGAGAATACGAACCGCCTTGAGGGTGATCGGCATGGGGGGTGCCTCAACGGAATTCGCCACAGCGCCATTCTCCCGGACGGAGGAACCTTCTGGCGATGCCATCAATGCAGCGAAACGTACGGTTCCCACATCACAACAAGCACCGCCACCACCGCGAGCGCCACGCCCTGCATCACCACGCCCCCGTGACGCCGCCGCCTCCAGGCGACGACGGCGATGACCACCAGGGCCACTGTTCACGGGCAAAGCCTGCCACCAGGACAGACACCTGAAGGGGGACTACTCAGCGGTCCCTACGACACTTCCTGGTCGAGACATGCCTCGTGGCATTGGTCGCTTCGTTGGCGACCGGAAGGATTTCCTCGGCGGCCAGCGCATATCCGCGGTCCGAGTCATCCTTCGCCATCGCGACCATCATTCCGCCGACCGTGCCGTCTTCGACGATCAGCGGGGCACCGCTCACACCCGTGCTCATGGGACCGGAGACCGCGAACATCATCCTGCTCACATCGTGTTTCTCGTAGATGTCCTGGCTTTCGCCCTCGATGCGCTCCTCGATCTTGACCTGCTGGGTCACGACATGCTTCGCGCCTTTCGGGTAGCTCAGCATGCGGGCATCGCCGAGCGACACCCCGGGGATGCGCAGCGGAAACGTGGACATCCGGGTGATGCGCAGCGGAGGCGCAGGAAGCTTGGGCACGTACAGGACCGCGGCGTCGGCATCAGGATCGAACGCCACGACGCGGCCCTCGTACACCTCGCCGTCAGCAGTGGTGACGACGGGAGCCACCGGGATGACGCCGGCCACCACGTGTGCCGCGGTCACCACCCGCTGAGGGGCGTACACAAAACCCGTCCCCTTGAGCCTCACATCGCACGACGGCGCTTCTCCCGAGATGTGCACCACGCTCTGCTCGCCGCCGGGTGCCTTCGCCGGGGCCGCCACCTCGCCGGCTGCCGTCGGAGAACGGACGGACGTCGGCGAAGAAGGCACCGTGGCCGAGCAACCGGCCAGGACGAGAGCGAGGAGCAACCAGAACCAACGCATCACGCCTCTCCCCGCCGCAGGTTCGATCAAGCTACCGACGCCAGATGACGGCCATGTCACGCTGCACCCGGAGTCAGTCGTCCACGGCAGTCGGGGCGTACCCGGACTCCTCCTCGCCGGCGATGACCTCAGCAAGGAGGTCGTCGATCTCGACCGCCGTCGCATCCACGACTGTGGTGGGCTCCGCGGCTTCGGCCACCGACGTCGGCTCGGTGATCCATTCCTCCCAGGACAGCCCGTGCTTCTCCGTCAGATAGCGGGCGCGGTAGAGCCGCGTCGCGTCGTCGATGGCCGAATAGAGCATGTTGAAGCTGAGCCCTGCGGTGAGGATGCCGCCGGCGATCGGCACGATGTTGGCGAGCCGCGCCTTGGTGAGCCTCAGCCCGAGCAGCTTGAAGATCTGCAGGATGACCTGGACGAGAGGCTCCCTGCTCAACTGCTTCCATGTCGCGCGGCGCATCATCATCTGGGTGAGGCGTGACAGGCTCGCGAGAGCAGCCGTCCTGCTCGCGGACGACGACGCCATGCTGTAGTTCAGGACGCCCATCAGGAACAACTCCTCTTCGGGTTCCCGAGGGTCGTAGCCGTAGTGGACGGCGACCTCGGCGACGGCGCGGCCGAGGAGAGCCAGCGAGATCACCGTGTCCGACGCCACCGCCACGACCGCGACCCCGGCTGTCGTGCCGCCGCTCACCGTCGTGCTGACCGTCGCTCCGGTCACCACGACGGAGGCGACGCCGGATTGGAGCACCCCGATGAACGGAATGGTCACCGTGGGCCGGCCTTTGTCGAGGTCCTTGAGATCGAGCGACTTGAACGGCGACTCCGCGCCCAGATCCTGGTGTCTGCGACGCAGTTTCTCGACGCGTTTCTCCAGCGATGCCGAACGCACCGCGGGCAGAAAGACGGCCTTGAAGCCGCCCTCCAGCGCCTTGACCATGGTCTCGTCACCGAGGTCCATGACCTTCACCGCGCCGGGGACCTTCCTGATCTGCTCGCCGGCACGCTTGGTGACGAGTGCCACCTTGCTGGCCGCGCGTGCTCGTAAGCTGCCGCGGCGCTTCCGCTCGGTGTCGAGCAAGGTGGACCAGGCCCGGGTCTCGTAGTCGGACATGTCTTCCCGCATCCACGCCCCTCACGGAATCGTTGGAACCGCCCAGCTGACAGCAGGTCGTGGCGGATGAGCGGCTCGCTCACGCCGTCATCCCAGCACAACCGAGTCCGCCGACTGGCTGTAACGCTATAAATTCCTACGATCGCAATCCGTGATCGGGCATCGGCTCGCGAACCGCCCTCTCCGGCGCGAGGAGAGAAAAGGCCCGCTCCAGGGGCATTTGGAAGCGGGCCTTGCTGCTGCTGTGTGCGGCGAGGGCGAGGCAGGTGGCACGAGATTCCTGACGAGGCTGATCACTGCCCAGTGAGCCTTGGATGATCAGGGAATGTAAACCTCGTAGTAGTAACCCGCCCGCCAAACGCCACCTCCGCGGAACCAGTGACAGCCGACGAGCGCGGTGTATTGACCGTTCTGCGCAGCGTCCTCGAAGGCGACTTCGCAGTCGGCCAGGGTCGAGTAGGGGCCTTGCAGGTACCAGTCCGGCGTCGGCCAGCCCGCGGTGGCCACGGCCGTGCTGGTCTGGGTGCCGGCGAAGGCAGGCGCGGCGCCGGCCAGGATGCTGGCGCCCAGCGCCACGGCGAATACAGCGGAATGTAATCGGCGGATCTGCATTGTGGATGCTCCTCACATTCGGGAAGGAGAACATCTTCAGGTGATCACCGGCCATGAGCACCGTCAAGACCTGTAGTCAATGCAGCATCTCCCGCCGCTGGTCATAGCAGTACGGCCTCGATGAGAAAACGGTGGTTACGAACGGTGAATTCACCCTGCGAACAGATGCGCTCATGGAGGCTCTGTAGTGGCCCCTCATAGCGTTCGTGATCGAAGTCGGGAATCTGCCACGGGACGGCTCGCAGGTGGAAGATCACGGCACCTATGTCATGGAAGACATAGTCGATCGTCTCTTCGCGAGCATCCAGGACGTGAAATCCGTAGTGGCGAAGGCGATCCACTGCGACGGCCAGCGTCCATGCCTCTGGATCGGGGAGAGGCGCGCCAAGGGCGATGTTCAGCTCCAGATCATTCCGGGTGCCGACTTGTTGGGTGAGAAGCCGGCCGCCGGGGGTGAGAACTCGGGCGGCCTCGGCAGCGTTCAACGCGCCGTGCCTGTTGAGCACGAGATCGAAGGTGGCCTCGCTCACGGGGATGGCATTCGCTGTACCGCCAAGCACGGTGGCGTTGAGCGGTCGAAGCCGCTCGGCGGCGATGGCGATGTTAGGCCGCCATGCTTCCATCGCCACAGTGTGACGAGGCAGTGGAGCTAGGGAAGCCAGGACTTCACCGCCGCCGGTGTCCAGGTCGAGCAGCCGCGGTGCCGCCGAGAGAAGCGCTGAGGCCCGCTCGGTGTATCGCCATGACGGGCTCCCGCCACTCGTTCTGCCGCGTAACCAGCTGAAGTCCCAGCCGCGCAGGGAGGCGTACAGGGCTTGTTCGACAAGTTCGTCGTAGCTGAGCATCTGGTCACGCTAATGAGGCCCGAGGAGACCAGCTACTGGATTCGGGTGGGACGGGTGCTCAGCTCGGTTCCGTGACCTCCGTCGCGATAGGCGGCGACCGCGAGCCGGACGAACGAGCGGATCAGCGGATTCGTGTCGCCCTCGTTCCACGCCACCACCGCGCGGCTCGGCGGCATGTCGATCAGCGGCACCACGGCGAGCCCGTCCGCCTGCGGGTGGTTCAGGAGGGTCATGCCGACCGTGCCGTTCCAGAGAACGGCCTGCCTGCACTCCTGTACGGCACGCACCACCGGGCCCTCCCGAGGCGTCCCTCCGTTCCAGTACGTCTGCCAGGCGGGGTCCGTGCCCTCCGGGAACAGGAACCAGCGGCGGTCGGCCAGATCGGCCAGCTTCACGCTTTCGCGGCCGGCCAGTGGATCGTCCGCGCGCACCAGCGCGCCCACCGGGTCGGCGCGCAACTCCCGTACGGTCAGGCCGGTCTCGTCGAACGGCCCGCGGGTCAGGGCCACGTCGACCAGCCCGGCGTGCAGGCCGCAGGTGGGATCGGTCAGGTCGGTCTCACGGATGCGGACCTCGACCTGCGGGTGGAGACGGCGGTAGGCGGCGGCCAGCCGGGCCGCGGCCGGGTCGGAGGTGTCCCCCAGGAGACCCACCGTGATGGCCGCGGTGCCGGCCGCCGCGGCCACGCGTACGCGCAACCGGTCGGCCTGGTCGAGCAGGGCCCGCGCCTCGTCCAGCAGCACGGCCCCCACCGGGGTGAGCGAGACGCCGGAGGGCGCGCGGTCGAACAGCGCGGCGCCGACCTCGTTCTCCAGTTGCTTGATCGCCCGGCTGAGCGGCGGCTGACTCATGTGCAGCCGGGCGGCGGCCCGGCCGAAGTGGAGTTCGTCGGCGACCGCCACGAAGTAGCGCAGCGTGCGTAGCTCCATGGTGGGACGATACCCGTACGGTATCGGCGGCACAGAACAGATCTTGGACAGCCGCAGTGCGCCGACGGTGGGATCGGGACATGACCGATCGACCCACACCCGTATCGGTGGTCGGCCCGGACGACGGCGAGACGATCGTCCTGGGCACCACGCGACTGCGCATCCTCGAAGACGGCAGCAACACCGGGCACCGCCTCGGGATCGCCGAATCCGTCCTCGCGCCGCACACGCCTGGACCGCCGCAGCACCGGCACGCCCAGCACGACGAGGGCTTCTACGTCATCTCCGGCGCGGTGCGGTCCACGGTCGGCGACGAGGACCACGACGCGACGGCGGGGACGCTCGTGATGGTCCCGCCCGGAGCCCCGCACACCTTCGCCAACGTGACCGACGAACCGGCCGTCATGCTCAGCACGTTCACGCCCGATCTGTACTTGCAGTACTTCCGCGACCTGAAGGACATGATCGCCGGTGGCCGGGCGATGACGCCGCAGGCCAACATCGAGACGATGCGCCGCTACGCCACCGAGCCCGCCACTCCTGGATGGGCGCCGTGAACGTCGCGTACTGGATCGTCGCCGGCCTGCTCGCCCTCTTCTACCTCTACGCGGGCGGGGTGAAGGTGGTCAGGAGCCGCGAACGGCTCCGGCCGATGATGGCCTGGGTGGACGACACGCCGATGCCGGCCGTCAGGGCCATCGGCGTGATCGAGGTACTCGGCGCGATCGGGCTGATCCTCCCGCCGCTGACCCGCATCGCGTCCTGGCTCGCCCTGGCCGCGGCCATCGGCTTCGTGGTCCTCCAGATAGGCGCGACCGCCCTGCACCTGAGACGCGGAGACCGCCAGATCGCCCTCAACATCACCCTTCTCCTCGCTGCGGCTCTCACTGCCTGGCTGGCGACGACATGGCTGTGAACAGGCGTGCCGCGTCGCATCCCTCCCGTCCGGGGGGTGTCACGGCGGACCTTCGTAGTCAGCCGGTGGCGTGTCGGCGGTGTACGGAGGAAGAGGCAGGGGCCGGTCGGCAAGGAACGCGGTGATGGCCTTCGGCACCATCGCGTGGCCCCCTTGGTAGACGTTGTGACCGGCGCCGACCAGGTAGATCAGGCGTGAGTTCGGCAGCAGATCGCGGTACGTCACCGCGGACCTCCAGGACAGATAGTCACACGAGTCTTTGACGATCAAGGTCGGAGTGGGCAGGCCGGCCAGCGCAGGACGGGGGTCGCTCGGCGGCGGGGCGGTCGCTGACTGCGGATACTGCATCGCGTAGAAGCCCGTTCCCCGTACCGGCGGCCGGTCCGGGAGAGTCGCGCCGCGGCAGTACAAGGCAGGCTCGCTGAGTTCCACCACCATGTCGTTGACGGCGTCGGCCTCGGCGTCAGGCAGGAAGGCGTGCGCAGCCCGCGGGTTGACCTGCAACAACAGATAGCTCAGCAACGAGCGGGGGGCGAGCAGACGGGCGTACAGCCGCACCTTCTGATCGCTGTCGAGGCGACTGCTGACGAGATCGCCGCTGTGGTCGTCGGGATCGGCCGCTCCCGGAGAGGTCAACACCAGCTTGGAGACGCGGTCCGGGTGAGCGGCCAGGTAGCGCGCGGCGATCTCGCCGCCGTAGGAGTGGCCGATCAGGGTCACCTTGTCCAGACCGAGCCGGCTGCGCAGACCCTCCAGGTCGGCTACCGCACGCTCGCGGGTGTAGCCGCGCGGATCGGCCAGCCGAGCCGAGCCGTCGGCGCCGAGTTGCGCATAGAGGTAGACGTCGAACCCCTGGTCGGCGAGGAAGGCGAACGCCTCGGCGTTGTCCCGCAGCTCGGGCACTCCTGGACCGCCGTGCACCACGATGATCGGTGGACGGCTCGCCGCCGCCCGTACCGGCAGCTTGATCACGGTGAGCCGGGATCCCGTGGACACCTGAACCGTCATGGCACCGGGCACGGACACGGATGACGGGGGCACAGGCTGCGGCGTCGACACGGCCCAGGCGAACACCGCTCCCGGCAGGAGCGAGCCTGCCGCGAACACCGTCCACCGCGCCGCTCGCCGCCGTTCCGGCGGCACTCGCCAGGCCGCGACCACCGCCGCACCGCTGTAGCCGATCACCAGGAACGCCCCCACGCCCGCGATCATGAACAGCGCCGGCGTCGCTGTGATCGTCGCGACCGCGATCAGCGCGGCCATACCGCCTGCCGCAGCCACCAGGGTCACGGCGGCCGCGGCCAGACATGTCACCACCCGCGACCGCCGCGGGCTCGCGAGCGGGGGTTGTCGCTCCGCGCCGGCGCCCTGTGTCGCTTCCGGAGGCATGGAGGCAGGTAAACACGGCACAGGCTCATCACGCCCCCGGGAAACACCTGAATGGTCCCCTTGTCGGACCCTGAGAATGCCGTAGGGGTGCGGGAGCTTGATCGGACGGCGAGGCGGCGATCGGCCGCCATCTGCCGCAGCCGCCTGCTCTTCGCCCCCCGTTAGTCTGTGCGTGTTGACTCTTCAACCGGGAGAAGCCATTGCGATCAGACATCAGCCTGGATGAAATGGCTACTGAACTGTCCCGGCTCGCTGATCTCTCGACGGCTGTTCCGCTGCCGGAATCCGAGGTCGTGGCCCTGGAGAAAGTGATCGGCGCGCCACTTCCTGACGAGTTCCGGTCGTTCCTGCTGCGTTTCGGCCGGGGAGTTTCGCCCGGCCACTTGCTCGACCTGCGTTGGATCGTGGAAGAGACCCAATGGGAGCGTGAGTGTTTCCAGGAGGAACCCGAGGTGGCTGCCTACCCTTGGGAGCCCTTCCCGGTGACTCGGGATGATGTGCGGCAACTGCGGCGCCTCGCCGCCGATGGGGCGGATCCCACCCTGTGGATGGACAAGCCCGCGCCTGGAACCATGTTCCTGTGCAGCCACGGGTGCTCGTGGATCAGCATGCTCGCCATGAACGGCGAGTACGCCGGCACCGTCTGGCTCACCGAGTGGGGCCAGGCGAAGGACATGTACTGGTGGCCATCGGCTCCCTGGAGGGATGTCGAGCCGTCGGGCCGTCTGCATGGAGGCTGGAGCGAGCCGGTGCCGTTCCTGGACTGGTACATGCGCTGGACCCAGCGGCTCGTCAGCTGACGTCGGCGCTCGCGGCAGCCGGACTTGCCTTGATGACAGAGACGTTCAGGCTGCCTTCAGTAGACACACGAAGGCCCGCTCCCAGGAACCCCTGGTAGCGGGCCTTGCTGCTGTGCGCGGCCGAGAGGACTCGAACCCCTAACCTTCTGATCCGTAGTCAGATGCTCTATCCATTGAGCTACGGCCGCTCGCTGCGTAAGCAAGCATAGCGGGTTTCGGAGAGTGCCTCGAACCATAAACCGCGATCTAGTGTCCGCCGTCCAGGATCACGCAGGTCGCGGGCGTACGAAGGGGGTGATCCCGGGATGGCGGCGGGGTGGTGGGATGGAGGGATGAGGCGGACGGTGTGGGGGGCCGGGCTGGCGTTCGCGATGGGGGTGTTGCTCATCGCGGCGGGGTCGCGGCTTGAGCGGGGCGTGCCGGAGTGGGTGCTGGTGGTGCCGTTGGGCGTCGCGTGTGCCGGGGTGCTGGTACGGCGGCGGGCCCCGGTCGTCTGCCTGGGGCTCGGGGTGGTGGCGGTCGGGCTGGACGCGGTGGTGGGGCCGTCGCTGGGGACGGTGCTGGTGTTCACCGACAATCTGTACGCGGCCGCCCTGTACGGCCCGGCCCGGCTGGCGCGCGGGCTGCTGATGGTGACGGCGGTGCTGGCGATCGGGGCCGGGGCCGGGGCGGGGTTCTGGGCGGCGGACTGGCGGCTGCCGGCGGTCATCGGGGTGCAGGCGTCGCTGGTGCTGGTGACGCCCGTGCTGACCGCCCTCCTGATACGGGAGCAGCGGGATCGGGCGGCGGTCGAGCGCGTACGGGCCGAGCAGGTGGCGCGCCTGGCGGAGCTCGACCGGCGCGTGGCCATCGCCGCGGAGCGGACGCGGATGGCGCGTGAGCTGCACGACCTGATCGCCAACCATTTCAGCGCCATCGCCATCCAGTCCACGGCGGCGCTGTCGCGGACGGATCTCGATGCGGGGACGGTACGGAAGATCATGGAGTCCGTACGGGAGAACAGCGTGGAAGGGCTGGCGGAGATGCGGACCATCATCGGGCTGCTCAGGGAGGAGGACGCACTCCCGGGGAGCGGGGATGAGGAGCGGCCTGGGGGCGAGGCCGTGCGGCTGCGGCTGGCCGAGGTGGAGGTACTGGTGGAGCGGGTCGTGGCGGCGGGCATGGCGGGCTCGTTGCGGGTCGAGGGGACCGTACGGGAGGTGCCCGCGGCCGTCGACCTCGCGGGTTACCGGATCGTGCAGGAGGCGCTGACCAACGCGCTCAAGCACGGCGAGTCGCCGGTCGAGGTGGTGGTCTCGTACGAGGTGGGCCGGGTGGTCCTGCGGGTGTGGAACGCGGTGGGCGGCGAGCGGCGGGCGCTGCCCGGGGCCGGGGCCGGGCTGGTGGGGATGCGCGAGCGGGCCGCGCTGGTGGGCGGGTCCTTCGAGGCCGGTCCGTCCCCGGCCGGTCCGTTCGAGGCCGGCCCGTCCGAGGCCGGCCCGTCCGAGGCCGGGCCGGGCTGGGAGGTGGTGGCGGTGCTGCCGACCGAGGAGCGCAGCCCCGCGGCCGCGGAAGGCATGGGCGGGCTGTCGTCGCAGGTCGTCGGCCTGGTGTTCCCGCGAGGAGCCGCCTCGTGACCCCGCCCGTACGCGTGCTCGTGGCCGACGACCACGCCGCCGTCCGCGCCGGCATCGTGCTGATCCTCGACGGCGTCCAGGACATCGAGGTCGTCGGCGAGGCCGGCGACGGGGAGCGGGCCGTGGCCATGGCCCGCGAGCTGCGGCCGGACGTCGTGCTCATGGACGTCCGCATGCCGCGCCTCGACGGCATCTCGGCCACCCGCGAGCTGGCGGGGGTGTGCGACGTGCTGATCCTGACGACGTTCGACCTCGACGAGTACGTCTTCGGCGCCCTCCGCGCGGGCGCGGCCGGGTTCCTGCTGAAGGACACCGACGCCGAGTCGCTGGTCGAGGCGGTACGCGTGGTCGCCCGCGGCGACGGCCTCATCTCCCCGTCCGTCACCCGCAAGCTGATCTCCGCCTTCGCGGAGAGGAGCCGCGGGCCCCGGCCGAGGGAGCGGGCGCCCGAGGGCCTGACGCCCCGCGAGCGCGAGGTCCTGGCCTGCATCGCCCGCGGCCTGTCGAACGCCGAGATCGCCAAGGAGCTGGACATGGCGGAGGCGACGACGAAGACGCACGTCAGCCGCCTGCTGAACAAGCTCGGGCTGAAGAGCCGCGTCCAGGCGGCCATTCACTACTCAGAGAGCACTTAGGACCGTAATGTGAGCGGGGTGAACATGCCTCCGCCCCCACCACCTCCACCGCCGCCGTTCCCGCCGCCCCCGCCGCAGGGGCAGGGGCCGGAGCCGCGGAACACCGGGGTGATCGTCGGGCTGGCGTTCGCGGGGCTCTTCGGCTATATCGTCATCAACTTCTTCGTCGGCCTCGTGGCCATCAGCGTGGCGCACACGGCGGCGATCGCGGTGGCCGCCGGCTTCCTGGCGCTGCTGGGGCTCGGGGTCGGGGTGACGTTCCTGCTGCTGCGCAAGTCCTGGTCGATCGGGCTGGGGCTCGGGCTGATGATGGGGTGGGCCCTGGTGTCGATCGTGTCAGCGGGTTACTGCACCGGGCTCAACCCCGGCATGTACACCTGACGACCCGCCGATGCCCCCCTACCATGAGATCTTCGTCGGCCTCGGCGTGCTGGCGGCGTCCGTCGTGTTCGTACGTGAGGCCCGCCGCAGAGGCGCGCTGAACGAGCACTCCCTCATCGCCGTGACCGGCGCCCTCGTCGGCGGCGCGATCGGCATGCGGCTCGCGGGCTGGCTGGAGACCCTCGACCTCAAGGACCTCTGGCTGTACGGCTCCCGCAGCATCCTCGGCGGCCTCACCGGCGCCTACGTCGGGGTCCTCGTCGCCAAGAAGATCAGCGGCTATCGCGAGCGCACCGGCGACCTGTTCGCCCCGGCCGTCGCGCTCGGCATGGCGATCGGCCGCATCGGCTGCCACCTCACCGAGGCTCCCGGCCGTCCCACGAGCCTGCCTTGGGGCGTGCACGCCCCGCCGACGACCCCCGACTGCCCCGGCTGCCTGACCGGCGCGGCCATGCACCCGTCGTTCCTGTACGAGATCGCCTTCCAGCTCGCCGCGTTCGCCGCGCTCATGTGGGCGCGCGGGCGGCTGACCCGGCCGGGGGAGCTGTTCACCCTCTACCTGGCCGGGTACGCCGCCTTCCGCTTCCTGGTGGAGTTCACCCGGGCGAACGAGACCCTGTGGCTCGGCCTGACCGGACCCCAATGCTTCCTGGCGATCGGCCTGCCGCTGCTCGCGGTCCGGGTGACGATCGGCTACCGGCGCGGCTACTACGATCCACTCATCTCCCCTCGAAAGGTCACGTCATGAGCGCAGGGATGAGCCTCCGGGGCGACCGCATCCTCAGGTACGTCAACGCCTTCTGTCCCCACTGCCACGGCCGTGACCTGGACCGGATCGAGCGGCTGAGCGGCTATCTCGCCGAACGCGACGGCAAGGTGTGGCTGGAGCGCGGCTGCCGCGAGCACGGCTTCATCCGCACCCTGTACGACGAGGACCCGGAGATCCTCGCGTACCTGGAGGAATGGACCGCTCCCACCAAGCAGCACATCCCGGACGTCCAGGGCAACTTCGCGCCGGTCCCGCTCGCCTATCTCGACGGCCTCCCCGAGATGCAGACCCAGCACACCTGCATCCTCCTGGAGGACATCGCCGAGACCTGCAACCTGCGCTGCCCCACCTGCTTCGCCGACAGCTCGCCCGACCTGTCCGGCGTCGTCCCCGTCCCCGACGTGCTCGCCAACGTGGACCAGCGGCTCGCCCGCGAGAACGGCAAGCTCGACGTGCTCATGCTGAGCGGCGGCGAGCCCACCCTCCACCCCGAGCTGAAGACGCTGCTCGCCGAGCTGACCGCGCGCCCGATCACCCGCATCCTGGTCAACACCAACGGCGTGCTCGTCGCCAGGGACGACTCCCTCCTCGACCTGCTCACCGAGCACCGGGAACGGGTGGAGGTCTACCTCCAGTACGACGGCGTATCGGCCGAGGCGTCCAGGCACCACCGCGGCGGCGACCTGCGTCAGCTCAAGGCCCAGGCGCTGGCCCGCCTGTCCGAGCGGGAGATCTTCACCACGCTCGTCATGACGGCCGCCCTCGGCGTGAACGACGGGGAGATCGGCGACGTCGTACGCCTCGCGCTCGACACCCCGTACGTCGGCGGCGTCTCCCTGCAGCCCCAGTTCGGCTCGGGCAGGTCGGGCGCCATCGACCCGATGGACCGGCTCACCCACACCGGCGTGCTCAAGCGCCTCGGCCCGCAGACGGACGGCCTGGTGACCTGGCGCGACCTCACCGCCCTGCCCTGCTCGCACCCGCACTGCTGCTCGGTCGGCTACCTGCTACGCGACGACGCCGGTCAGTGGCGTTCGCTGACGGCGCTCATCGGCCACGACCGGCTCAAGGCGAACCTCGGCCTGGTCTCCAACCGCATCGCCGACAGCGAGATCCCGCGCGAGCTGCGCCTCGCCGTACAGGAGTCGCTGCTCGGCCTGCTGTCGGAGCAGTCGTCGCTGTCGCATCCCCAGGTCGGCGACCTGTGGCGGAACATCTGCGAGAACTGCGACCTCGGCATCTCCACCCTGCTCACCCTCGCCTCCTCGGCCCTGCCGGGGCGGCGCAGAAAGCTGCGCCGCATGCTGGCCGAGCGGGTGGTGCGGATCACGGTCAAGCCGTTCATGGACGTCTCCACGATGATCGAGGAACGCCTCACGCAGTGCTGCGTGCACGTCGGCACCCGCGAGGGCGAAAGCGACCAGTGCGCGCCGTTCTGCGCCGTCCAGGCGTGGCCGCAGCTGTCCCGGCAGCGCCTGTCGCTGGTGGCCCGATGAGCGCGCAGCGCGCGCAGCCGGAGGGCAGGGCGCCGTACGATCCGCTGCGGCTGTGCGTGTACGCCACCGTCGCGCTGCTGGCGTGGCTGCTCGGGCCGTGGGCGGTGCTGGGGTTCGCGGCGCTGGGGTTCGCCGGCTACTGGAAGGCGCGGCGGGCCGGGCTGACCCGGAGCAAGTGCCTGCTCCGGGACACCCGGCTGGTGCTGGCCTATCTGGGGCTGCTGGCCGTCGTCGCGGTCGTGGCGATCATCGTGTGAGTGCAAGCAGGTTGAGCACCGTCCACTCCTTCCGGCCGAGGGCCGTCGGTGTGCACGTCTTCTCGGCGCAGGTCGCGGGAGGCTGCACGTCCGCGTCCCAGTTGAAAATGGTCTCGGAGGGACTGTTCGAGATCAAGAGCCGCCTTGTGCCGAGCCCGGTCGTCGTGCCGGTCTCCAGGTCGTGAAGGGCCGCGAGCGCCCCTTCTCCGGCCTGCGACGACGACGGTGCGGCGAGCACGTACCGGTCGGCGTAGGGCGGGCGGGGCCAGGACATGCGCAGCTCGGGCAGCGTCCTGCGGCCGGTCCCGTCCACGCGCTGGACCAGCAGCCGGCTGTTCAGCTCCCCGGCGCACCAGCGCGGCCCGCACCGCAGGGACCGCGTTCCCTTCGGCACCCGTACGTCGAAGGAACGGCCGGTCTCCAGGTTGACGACCTGGTCCTGGTTGGCGTACACGTTCCGGCCGAGGCGCGCCGCCCATGGCCAGGAGGTCAGCCTGAGCCCGTCGCTGCCGGGCAGCCGCGACGAAGTCCCCCCGGTCAGCGGCACCCGGTGGACGCCGCCCTTCCAGGGAGACCAGACGAGGGAGTCGTCCGTGACCCCGAGCACCGCCACGTCGCCGGAGGTCGTGGCCACCCGGGTGGCCGTCCCGCCGGTGCGCGGCACGGCCCAGAAGGTCGTGGTGCCGCCGGTCGTGACATACCAGGCGACGTGCCCCGGGCCGGCCGTCACGCCGTCCGGCCCGTCCTTGCCCTTGACGGCCGGGACCTGGGCGAGCGTCCTCGTCGTACGGCGGGTCATGTCGTACACGTCCAGCCGGGACGGCTTCCCCTTGGCCGGCGCGGCCACGAGCAGCAGCACCTCCGCCGGGCTCAGTGCGGTCACCGGCAGGATCCGCGCCCCGCCTGCGGTCCTGGCCGGCACCTTGGCCACGGCCTGCGGCCACCGCTTCTCCGCCTGCGGCCACTGCTCCTCGATCTGCGTCCACCGCTCCTCGGCGCGTCGCTCGGCGCCGGACGACGCGACGGACAGGGCCGCCGTGGTGCCGCCCGCGACCGCCACCGCCGCGACGGCCGCGAGCGCCATCCGCACCCGCTGCCGGATCCGGCGGGCGTGCCGCCTGGCGGCCACGCCCCGTGCGAGGTCTACCTGCTCGACCTGGTCGGCGGCGGTGCGCAGGGTGCGGATCAGGTCCTGTTCGCCTCTCATCGTGCCTCCTGCAGCACTCGCTTGATCCGGAGCTTGTCGAGGGCGCGGGCGGCCTGGCTGCGTACGGTGCCGCGGGAGACGCCGAGGAGGTCGGCGATCTCCTGGTCGGACAGGTCCTCGTAGTAGCGCAGCACGAGCACGGCCCGCTGCCTGCGGGGGAGTCGCTGGAGCTCGGCCCACAGGTCGGCGTCGCCGTAACGGTCGTGGGCGCCGTGGTCGGGAACGGTGGCGACCAGGCTCTCCCTGCGCCGCCTGCGCCAAGACCTGATGTGCAGCCGGACCATCGTCGTGCGGACGTACCCCTCGGGGTCGTCTTTGTTGCGCACGCGGGTCCAGGCGTCGCCGAGGCGGGCCAGAGCCTCCTGTACGAGGTCGGCCGCGTCCTCGGAGTTGCCGGACAGCACGTAGCCGTACCGGAGGAGGGCGTCGCCCCGGGCCCGGACGAACTCGTCGAAATCTTCCACGAACCCAGGGAGCGACTGAGGGGTCTTACTGTTGCACGTGAAACGTCGCCGCTACTCGGCGGGGACGTACAGCGAGAGGGTCTCGGCGACGCAGGCGGGGCGCTTCTCGCCCTCGATCTCGATCGTCATCTTCAGGTTGGACAGGTAGCCGGCCGGGGTGCCCTTGACGTCGGTGAGCTCGCCGACGGCGCGGATGCGCGCGCCCACCGGCACCGGCCGCGGGAAGCGGACCTTGTTGAGGCCGTAGTTGACGCCCATGGCGATGCCCTCGACCTTGACCAGCGAGAACATGAACGACGGCAGCAGCGACAGCGTCAGGTAGCCGTGCGCGATGGTGCCGCCGAACGGCCCCTCCTTGGCCCGTTCCACGTCCACGTGGATCCACTGGTGGTCGTCGGTGGCGTCGGCGAAGGTGTTGACCTGATCCTGGGTGACGGTGCGCCACTCGGTGGGACCGAAGGTCTCGCCGACGGCCGCCTTGAGCTCCTGAACGTTCGCGAAGGTCCGCATGACGCGAAACGCTATTGCCCGGCCGCCGCGGCTGCCAAGTCGCCGGGTCGTCCGCGCGGCGTCGCGACCGTTGCGAAGATCTTTACTCGAAAACCATCGCATAGGTGTTCGAGTCCGCGCTACAGTCTTGGGAGCGGCAATCGAACAAGGGTTCGGCCTGGTGAGAGGGGGTGTGTCCGATGGCGGTGCTCGCGCCACCCCGCGCCCGGACACGCCGTAGCACTTTCTTCCCAAATCTAAGACGGCCGCTATATCCGGCAATAAAGTCCGAGAGCGTGGACCCTGTGCGAAACCCCTACGCTCCCGGCGCGGGACAGCGTCCCCCGGAGCTCGCCGGCCGTGACCGAGAGCTGCAGCAGTTCGAGGTGGTGCTCGAACGCGTCGCCCGTGGCCGTCCCGAGCGCAGCATGGTCGTCACCGGGCTGCGCGGCGTCGGCAAGACCGTGCTGCTCAACACGTTCAAGTCCATGGCCATGCAGCGGCTGTGGGGCACGGGCAAGATCGAGGCCCGGCCCGACCAGTCGATCCGGCGGCCCGTCGCGGCCGCCCTGCACATGGCCATCCGCGAGCTCGCGCCGCGTCACCGCGCGCCCGAGCGCATCGAGGAGTTCCTCGGGGTGCTCAAGGCGTTCGCGATGCGCGACCCGGCCGCGGCCAAGGGCACCTCGCACTGGTCGCCCGGCATCGAGGTGCCCGCCAGCCGCGGGCGCGCCGATTCGGGCGACCTGGAGATCGACCTCACCGAGCTGTTCGTCGACGCCGCGAGCGTGGCGACCGACCTCGCGGTCGGCATCGCGCTGTTCATCGACGAGATGCAGGACGTCCCGGCGTCCGACGTCTCGGCGCTCTGCGCGGCCTGCCACGAGCTGTCGCAGTCGGGCGGCCCGCTCATCGTCGTCGGCGCGGGGCTGCCCCACCTGCCGAGCGTGCTGTCGGCCAGCAAGAGCTACTCCGAGCGCCTCTTCCGCTACGCGCGCATCGACAAGCTCGACCGGGAGGCGGCCGACCTCGCGCTGATCCTGCCCGCCCGCGAGGAGGAGGTGGAGTTCACCCGCGAGGCCCTCGACGCCCTCTACGAGGCCGCCGACGGCTATCCCTACTTCGTCCAGGCGTACGGCAAGGTCGCCTGGGACCTCGCGCCGCGCACCCCGATCACGCTCGACGACGTCAAGGTCTCCGCGCCCGAGGCCGAGGAGGAGCTCGCGGTCGGCTTCTTCGGCAGCCGCTATGAGCGCGCCACCCCGGCCGAGCGCGACTACATGCACGCCATGGCGCAGATCGGCGACGAGCCGGTCGCCACCGCCGAGGTCGCCGAGGCCCTCGGCCGCAAGCCGTCCAGTCTGTCGCCCGCCCGCGACAGCCTGATCAAGAAAGGGCTGATCTACAGCGCCGAACGCGGCTTGATCGCGTTCACGGTGCCGCATTTCGGCAGATTCCTGCGCGCCCAGCCGGTGTGAGCCGGGCACGCTCCTAGTCCTCTATTGGGCTGTCTAGAGGGGAAGCTAGATAGCCCAATAGAGTCATATCCGCACGGCCGTCGAGGCTTCTCTACGGCTGTCTAGCCTCAGGCCGATACAGGGCTATATTCCGGCAGAGACGAGTCGCTGTCCTCGCCGCTGACCACCGCCATCCGCACCGCCGGTCGCCGCCCGCTGAGATAGACGGCGAACACCACGTCGTCCTGCTGCTCGTTGCGGAAGGCGAAAAAGCGCCAGCACAGCTCGCGCCAGCTGTCGTACGGCTCGGCCGAGGTCAGCTCGTGCCGGTGCGCCCGCCAGGTGCCGCTCGCCCGCAGCCGGGCGAGGGTCGTCGACTCGGCGGGCCCAGGGCGCTGTTCGCAGGGGGCGCGGTAGCGCACCCGGTCGAGCAGCTCCTCGATCTCCGGCGACAGCGCGGCGAGCACCAGCGCCCCGGCCGCCGTCAGCCACGACAGGCCGGTGGCGGCCGTCCAGCCGGTCACGGGCGCCCACACCGACACGACGGCCATCCCGGTCAGCACCACCGTCCTGGCGATCGAACGCAGCCCCACCGGGGCCGAGCTCACCTCGCCGAAGCAGCCGCAGCCCGCGTCCGGCCGCCGCCTGCGCAGCTCCAGCAGCACGTACGTGGACATCGCGAAGAACGCGACCGTGCCCCACCGGAAGAACGGATGCGTGGAGAGCGCCAGCCCGGCCGCCAGCACCGCCTCGACGACCGCGCACACCAGCAGCGCGGGCGCCTGCAGGCGGCCGGGCATCAGCACGGCCGGGCCGAGCCGGGACAGCGCGCCGGGCTCGCCGCCGGAGCGTACCGTGACGATCTTGGCCACCGTGCCCAGGGCGAGCAGCACGACGAGGATCGGCAGCTGTGATTCCAGCACGCGGGTCACCCCAATCCGATCTGAGCGTTGAAGCAGCCTTTCACCAAATCACCGCCGAGCTCCACGTACGAGTACGGCGAGAGCTCCGCGATCCGCCCCCGAGGCGAGGTGTCGCACTCGACGCAGCGGTCGCAGAACCGCCCCGCCAGGCAGCCACAGGCCACCACGGGGACGTTGGCCGAGCGGCCCGAGCAGACGTTCCTGATCTGCAGGAGCGAGCCGAGGGCGAGGTACGGCAGTCCGGCGCAGGACACCCCGGCGTCCGCGCAGCCGGTGTCGGAGCGCTCCAGCATCGGGTAGGCGGCGCCGCGTTCCTCCTCGTCGAAGGTGTCCGACCAGGTCGCGGTGCCGGCGATGCGCTGCTGCACGCCGGCGTACGCGGGGGGCGGGGGCGGCACGGCGCGGGCCGGGTAGGGCGGCTGCGAGGTCGCCGGCAGCAGCGCCTGGCTCGCGCCCTCCTGGCGCAGGCCGATCGCGTCGAACAGGTAGCCGGGCTCGAACTTCGGATGCCGCACCTGGAGCCGTCCCGACGCCCGGTAGGGGATGACGATCGTGCGGTGCCCGCGGTGCGGCCCGCAGTCCAGCTCGACCGTGAGGTCCTTGCGTCCGTCGATGGACTGGATCGTTCCGGTGATGCGGGTCGTGTCGGCCCAGATGCGCTCGACGACGCGGCCCTCGCGCAGGGTGCGCATCATGACCAGCGACCCCACGGGCAGGGCGGCGGGGGCGACGTCGGCGCCGTGCCAGGCCGTCGCCCAGGGGGCGATCACCAGGCGTTCCTGGGCGCCCTCAGGGGTCTCGATGATGATCAGGTGCGGGCTGATGTCGAGGATCTCGCCGGCCACCGCCCGCAACGGCCCGCCTCCGGCTTCGCCTGATTCCTTGGGATTGTCGGAGCCCGGGACGCCGGGCTCGCGGCCGAGCGCGGCCGCGGCGAGCACGCGGCGGCGCTCGATGATCGGATACCCCATCCGCCCTCCCTCGCTCGCCTACTAGGGTCACACGACTCCCGAGTGGATCACGCCCTGTAGCGCACAGGGGAGCAAAATACGCAACCTTGAGGAAGTGCCCTGACATCCGGCGGTGGAAGGATCGCCACCGACCTGGACGGACTTTTGTCGTCGGCGGGCCGAAACCTGAATTGCAGTTCAGCCCGAAAAGGGCATCCGGCTGCGATTCTGGCCACGATGCAGACCACGGACTGGGAAGAAGAGTTCCGCGAGTACGTCACGACCCGCGGTCCCGCCCTGCTGCGCGCCGCGAACCAGCTCACCGGGCACCCCCTGGACGCCGAGGACCTGCTGCAGAACGCGCTCACCAAGACGTACCAGGCGTGGGGGCGCATCGAGGACCGCCGGGCCTTGGACGGGTACGTGCGGCGGGCCATGGTCAACATCAACATCTCCCAGTGGCGGCGGCGCAAGCTGGAGGAGTACCCGTCGGGGGACGAACTCCCCGAAGTGGTGGCCGCGGCGGAGGGGGCGCCGAGCGGGGAGATCCACGAGCGGCTCGAGCAGGCGCTGAGGGAGCTGCCCGAGCGGATGCGGGCGGCGATCGTGCTGCGGTACTACGAGGACATGACGGAGCCGGAGATCGCCCAGACGCTGGGGATCAGCGTGGGGACGGTGAAGAGCACAGTGTCACGCGCGATGAGCAAGCTCCGCTCCGCCCTGGGGCTCGCGGGCTCGTAGGCTCGGCCTCGCCGGGCCGGGCTCAGGGCGCGGCCGAGGTCAGGGCGCGGCCGGGACGGCGGCGTCATCGCATCCGGATCCGGCCGTGGCCTCGCATCCGGCGGCGTCCATGGCGAGGTCGGCGCCGGCGGTTGCGCAGGGGCGTACGACGTCCCTGATCTTCCTCAGACTGGCCAGGAAGGTCTCAAGCTCCTCATCCGGCAGCAGCCTGGTGAACGTCCTGTCGATGTCCTGGAGGTGCTCGGGCAGCACGGACTCCAGCCGGTCCTGGCCGGCCGGCGTCAGGACCGCGTAGGAGGCACGCCGGTCGCTGGGACAGGCCTGCCGCGCCACCAGCCCTTCCCGTTCGAGCCGGTCGACGACGCGGGTCACCCCGCTGGTCGACAGCCCGGTCTGCGCGGCGAGATCGCTCATCCGCAGCCGCTGCTCGGGGGAACGTGCCAAACGGATGACGGTCTCGAAATCGATCTCCGACAGGCGGGCGCGCGCCAGCGCGGGATGCAGCCGCGCCATGATGCCGGCGTGCACCTCGGTCAGCAGGCCCAGGGCCGTGAGCCGGGAATCGTGGTAGTTCATCACGCTCATAGCATAGACGACGATAGTTGACGTGCGGAATATTCCTCGTGTAGAAAGTTGTTGCAGCAGACATCCGCACCGCGACTGTCACGAGGAGAACCCCATGAGCACCCGTACCTGGGAGAGCCTGACCATTCCCGCCGCCGGCACGTACAACCTCGACGTCGCCCACACGCGCATCGGCTTCGTCGTCAAGCACATGATGGTCAGCAAGGTCCGAGGACATTTCGGCACCTTCAACGGCTCGGTCACCATCGCCGAGAACCCGCTCGAATCCTCCGCCGAGCTCACCATCAAGACCGAGAGCATCGACACCGGCATGCCCGACCGCGACGGTCACCTCCGCAGCGACGACTTCCTCGCCGCCGACAAGTTCCCGGAGATCACCTTCAGGAGCACCCGCGTGACCGGCCACTCGGGCGACGAGTTCACCGTCGTCGGCGACCTGACCATCCGCGACGTCACCAAGGAGGTCGAGCTCACCGTCGAGTACGGCGGCGCCGGCACCAACCCCTGGGGTGCGGCGGTGTGGGGCTTCTCGATCACCACGGAGTTCGACCGCGAGGAGTTCGGCCTCACCTGGAACCAGGCCCTGGAGACGGGCGGCGTCCTGGTCGGCAAGAAGGTCAAGATCGAGATCGAGGGCGAGGCCAACCCGGCCGCTTGATCACGCGATCGCGTAGTGTTATCCACAGCCCCGAAGCCCGCCCACGCTCTGGGCGGGCTTCATCCACAGCCAGTTACCCACAGGCTGTTGATAACTCTTGGTGAAGGCGGGAGCGGATTCGCTTTGCCGCCTCGCCAGAAGGCCGGTACTCTGTGCTGAGCCGCACCGGCTACCAGGAGGATTCGCCTAGTCAGGTCTATGGCGCCGCACTGCTAATGCGGTTTGGGTTTAACGCCCATCCGGGGTTCAAATCCCCGATCCTCCGCAGATGAAAGGCCCTCTTCCCGAGCACGGGGAGAGGGCCTTTTTCGATCTCTGTGGACAGCAGTGGAGGGCCGTCACAGTCTCTGGCGCGTGTACCGCTGATCAGGTTCTTCGAACTCCAGGCCGTTCTCGTCGAGAGCGTTGTAGATCGTCAGACGGTCGTGAGGGAAGAGGAATCCGACAGCGACCGTCCCGTGCGCCAAGTCGTCGCCCTTCCACTCGAGGAGCTCCACGGCCTGCAGTCTCTGCCCCTGCAAGCTCGCCAGCTCGTCAGGGACGCCCTCTCGCCATGCCAGCCGCAATCCTGTCCCCGCCCAATCCAGTGGCTGAGCCGGATCGACCGCGTTCCACGTGATCGAGATCTCATCGAATTTCTGGTGGACGATCTCGACCTGCTCGCCCTCGAAGTCCAGCAGGACCAGGCCGTCGGAGAACCAGACATCCTCGTCGAGGTCCCACACCAGCAGGGCTCGGGTCAGCCTCCGCCCTTCCAGCATGGCGAGTCTTCCACCATGAGCGGTGGCGACGGCGGAACTCCCGCTCAACCATGCGGGGCTGTATCCGCTGATTCCGAAGTCGAACATCTGGCGATCATGCCAGGAGTCGACGTGGGGAAGCCCAACTTTCACGAGCAAGCTCCGGCGCTGACAGAGGGTGCCGGCACCCGCTCCTAGCTTCACCCTGTTGCGCGATCATCGGGTGATGAGAGCACAAGTGGCTGCCTTCCGATGGCCGGATCTCGAACTCGGAGGAAGCATCGACGATCCTGCCCATGCCTGCGAGCTGCTGGAGATGTACGTCGGCCCGCAGGGAGAGCCGGGCGAGGAGCGGTTCCGGCTCACCGTCTGCACCCCGTCGGCCCTCGCCGATCAGCTGCGGCAGCATCCCTTTCTCGTCGGCCGCCATTGGCTGTTCGTGCCCGAGCTGCGTCCCGCCGAGGTGGCCAAGTGGCTGAGCGACCGGATAGCGGTCCCAGCGAGATGCGAAGGTCGTCCAGGTCTTCCAGGACTGGAGCGCGTGCATGCGGGCCGAGGGGCTGCGTTATGCCGACCCACTCGCCGCCATCTCCGACCAGCGATGGCTGGGAGACGGCCCGCCCACGCGGGAGGAGATCCGCGCGGCCCAGGCGGACGTGCGGTGCAAGGTGAAGACCGGTCTCGTCTCCGTCTGGTCGGCCGCCGAGAAACGCATCCAGGACGATGTCGTCCGTGCCCATCCCGAGGAGTTCGAGGCGCTGAAAGCGGCCAAGGACCGGCAACTCGAGTCCGCCCGCGGGATCATCGCCGGGGCTCGGTGAACCTCACAGCTCCAGACCATGGCTTGTAAGCCTTCCGCCGGTTCTCACCAAGTACGGGTGTAGATCGACGAAGGGAGCAAGGCCGGTGCGTCTCAGACGGGGGAAGCTCGCCACCGACCCCGTGGCGTTCGAAGCCTTCTACCGGCGGCACATCGACGCGGTCACGCGTTTCCTGTCGCGCCGGGTCGACGACCCGCACACGGTCGCCGACCTGGCGGCCGACGTGTTCCTCGCGGTGTTCGACTCGGCGCACACGTACCGTCCGGGGAAAGGCAGCGAGATCGCGTGGCTGTACGGCGTCGCGCGCAACACGCTGTCGGCCGAGCGGCGGCGGGCGTTGCGGGAGTCCCAGCTCACCCATCGGGTGAGCGGGCGGCGTCCGCTCGACGGCGACGACGTGGCCCGGCTGGAAGAGCAGATTGACGCGGAACAGCCCGCCAGGGCGGCCTTCGAGGCCATGGCCGGATTACCCGACGGGGAGCGCGCTGTCCTGGAACTGGTGGTTCTGGAGCAGCTCACGCCGTCAGAGGCGGCGGTGGCGCTGGGAATCCGGCCGGGGACCGCCATGGTGCGGCTGCACCGCGCCCGCAAGACCCTCCGCGACCTGCCCTTCGTCATGGAAGGAATCCCACGATGAGATTCGAGGAGCAGTTGCTGATGGACCTCAAGACCGAGATGGCCGCGCGGAACGAACGCAGCCGCCGCGTCGGCCGCCGCCTGCTCGCGGGGGCGGCGGTGGCCGGGCTGGCAGCCGTGGCGGCGGTGGCGGTGCCGCTGCTCACCGGGCCTGAGCCGGCGTACGCGGTGAGCAAGAACGCCAACGGCACCATCACCGTGGAGCTCAAGGAGTTCAGGGACGCCGACCAGCTGGAGGAGGACCTCAACGAGCTGGGCGTGACCGCCGACGTCACCTACCTCAAGCCCTACACGAAGTGCAAGGACGACCGGGGCGCGCTCGTCGGCGGTGAGTACGACACTCCGGAGGAGTGGCGCGCGTCCGCGCACTACAAGGTCGCCAGGCCGGGGCCGAAGGGTTTCGTCATCGATCCCCGCTTTGTGGGGAAGGGCCAGACGGTGGTGCTGGAGTTCACCGAGAACCCGAAGGGACCCGTCAAGTCGCAGCTCAAGGCGGAGGTGATCGAGGGCCGCGTCAAGCCGTGCGTCCCTGAGCACGACTCGACGCAGCTCGGCTGATCGGTGGCTGTGCGAGGCCGGTCCACGCGTCGGGGTGGTCGGTGTGCCCCCGACGGGCCGGTCTCGCCCGTCCCCTGCTCGTCTCGATCACGTGGTCGTCTTCATCGGGGGCAGCCTTTTGTCTGCCGGTCTGAATCCCACGACACCATCGAGAGCGCAGGCCCTCTTCCCGAGCACCCGAGTACGGGGAGAGGGCCTTTCTGATCTCTGCGGCCACAGGGTGAACCCCAGAGCCTTCTCGTGGAGCGCCGGACGTGACCAGAGATCAGGACAGGGTGTCCTTGACCTTGATCTGGCCGTCGTCGATCACGAATAGCTGGTTGTTGTTGGGGACGCACTGCCACAGATATACCTGCGCGCCATTGGTGCGGTTGTTGGTGACGTCCAGGCATATGCGGTTGCCTGAGTTGAGGGTGGACTTGAGGATGATCATGCCCCTCTGGACGACCCAGAGCTGGTTGGCGTTACTCACACACTGCCACTGGTACACCCGGGTGCCATTGGCGCGATTGTTGGAGGCGTCCAGACACATCTCCTGGCTCTTACCGATGGTGTCCTGCACCTTGATGAGGCCGTCCTCGATGACGAACCTCTGGTTGGGGTGGTCCATGCACTGCCACAGGTGGAACTGGACGCCGTTGCCACGGCTGTTGGTGGTGTCGACGCACATCGCGGGCCCGGCCAGGGCGGTGCGGCCGGCGCGCTGGTGAGCGGAGGCCGCGGCGGGCAGGATGGTGGCCGCACTCACTGCGGCGGAGGTGACGGCGACTGTCAGCAGACGGCGAGCAAGCATGGTTGCCTCCCGGAAGAGTTTGGTCGGAACTCCAACATCATGCTGTGACAGATAGTTATTTATCAAACACTCTCCGTATGCAATGTCGCGAGTGGCTCCACCACGAGTGGCCGGGCACGTTGGGCAAGGCTGAACGGCCGCGAAGGGCCGAGACCCGACCTGCTGGTGCGGACCGGCCCAAGACCGTCAGCCTGGACCGGCTCCTGGTTCACCGAGGCATCGAGGTCGAGCCGCGGGTCGGTCACGAGTCAGGACAGCCTCCGGTGCCGTCCGCCGCCTGGCGCGCCCGGGGCCCGAGAGCGTCGTCAGGCGCGCCGTGACGCTGCGGAGGGGCCAAGTTCCGCCGCTCGCGGGAGCAGTCTTCTGTCTGCCGGCCTGAAATGCCATGACACGATCGAGAGCGCCAGGAGAATGAGCGCCGGGAGTAATTCATACCAGGCGTCGCCCGAGGCGACATGCGAGAACACCCCTCCTGTGAAGAGGAAGAAGAGCCCGGCATAGGCCCATTCCTTGAGCAGCGGATATCGGGGCAGGAGGATCGCCGCCGCGCCCAGGAGTTTCCACACCCCCAGTAGTGTCAGGATGTAGACGGGGTATCCCAGTTGCACGATTCCCCATGCGTAGGGCGGCGCCAACGCCCCTTCGCCTTCTGTTCTCAACAGCTGCTGGACACCGGAACCGACCAGTCCCAGGGCGACCGCGATGGTGGAGAGCCAGTAGATGGTTCTGCGCTTGTTCGCCATGCCCACCGACGCTATGGCGAGTTCGTCGGTCCGTGCTTCTCCATTCCTGATCGATCCCGTGGGAGGCAAGGCGGTGGGCAAATCATGTTGGGGTGGAGCGGGCTTTCGTCGCGGAAGGGCCGATTCCCGCGCGGATGGATCACCAAGAACCGCTAAGTGAGAACGGCACCTAGGGGCGCGATCCACCTACTTGTCCTGAGACGGCGTGGCTATACCGGAAGGGTCACGTACGACCAGGGACAGGAAGGGGCCACCCGCCGTGGACGCGAACGGCATCGACGCCGCGCCCGGGTACCGGGCCGCGCTGGCGGTGGCGGACGCCGTCCTGTACGAGGGCTACCTGCTGTACCCCTATCGCCGTTCCTCGCCGAAGAACCAGGTGAGGTGGCAGTTCGGCGTGCTGCTGCCGGAGCCGTGGGCCAGGGCGCACGGGCTGGAGGGCGGCGGCGTGGCGGGCTCCGCCGAGTCGTGGTGGCAGCAGACCGAGTGCCTGCTCGTCGCGCCCGCCGACGCCGTCGTGCGGGGCCGGCTCCGCTTCCTGCAGCTGCGCCGGCGTACGCCCGAGGAGCGGTTGCCGGACGGCGGACACCGGGAGGCGGACCGGGTCGGCGAGGCGCTGAGCTTCGACGAGGCGGTGCCGCGCGAGCTCGACGTACGGGCATCCGTGGCGGAGCTGCGGTCCGGTGAGAAGCGGCTCGACCTGGGGGTTCCTGGCGGTGAGACGGTCACTCCGCTGCCCGGCTCGGCCGGGCGGACGCGGTGGCGTGAGTGGCCGCTGAGCGCGCGGGTGACGTTGTCGCTGAAACCATGTGAGGCCCCTGCGGCGCCGCTGCCTGAGGGGGAGACGCTCTACAGGCTCCGCGTACGGACCGAGAACGCCGGCCGGGAGCCGTCGTCGCCGGAGACGCCCAGGGAAGAGGCGCTCCAGCACGCCCTGATCGCCTGTCACACCCTGCTCACCGCGCCAGGCGGCCGGTTCGTCTCGCTGCTCGAACCCCCGGACTGGGCGCGGGACGCGGCCGGCGCGTGCGTCAACGCGCACACGTACCCGGTGCTGAGCGGCGACCAGGTGGTCCTGTCGTCGCCGATCCTGCTCTACGACAACCCGCGGATCGCGCCGGAGAGCCCCGGCGACCTGCACGACGCGGCCGAGATCGACGAGATCCTGTCGCTGCGCACGCTGACCCTCACCGACGCCGAGAAGCGCGAGGCGCGCGCCACCGACCCGCGCGCCGCCGCCATCCTCGACCGGGTCGAGGCGATGACCCCGGAGGACCTGGCCCGCCTGCACGGCACCACCCGCGATCCGGGACCGGCCGGGCCGGTGCCCTGGTGGCATCCCGAGGCGGACGCCGGCGTGTCGCCGGAGACGGACGCCGTCGAGGTGGCCGGGACGCTGGTGCGCAAGGGCAGCCGGGTGCGGCTGCGCCCCAGGCTGCGCGGCTCCGACCCGCAGGACATGTTCCTGGACGGCAGGACGGCACTGGTGGAGGCGGTGCTGCTGGACGTGGACGGCGCCCGCCACCTCGCCGTGACGCTGGAGGACGATCCGGCGGCCGAGCTGAACCAGTGGTACGGCCGCTACCGGTACTTCGCGCCCGAAGAGACCGAGCCGCTGGACGGGTCACTGGACGGGTCACTGGACGGGGAGCCCGCATGAACCGGGTGCTGGTGGCCGGGATCGGCAACGTGTTCCTGGGCGACGACGGGTTCGGCGTCGAGGTGGCCCGGCGGATGGACGCCTCGGCCCTGCCCGGGTCGGTGGTGGTCGCCGACTACGGCATCCGCGGCGTCCACCTGGCCTACGAACTGCTCGGCGGCGCGTACGACACGCTGATCATGGTGGACGCGGTCGAGCTCGACGGCCCGCCGGGCACCGTGGCCGTGCTGGAGATCGACGACGAGCCGGCGCCGGACGCCCTGCCGCCGGTGAACGGGCACGGCATGCATCCCCAGGCCGTCCTCGACCTGCTCGGCAAGCTGGGCGGCAAGGTGCCCAGGGTGCTGCTGGTGGGCTGCCGGCCCCAGACCGTCGACGAGGTCATGGGCCTGTCGGAGCCGGTCGCCGCCGCCGTCGAGGGCGCGGTCGCCGCGGTGACGGCGCTGGCCCGTGACGAGACGTACCGACAATCCGACAGGGAGCGCGCGGATGCATGAGACGGGAATGTGCGACGAGATCGTTCAGGCGGTCCTGCGAAGGGCGGAGGGACGGCGGGTGGCCGCGGCACGCGTCCGCGCCGCCTTCGCCGGGCACCGGCCCGATCCGGCGGTCGTCGAGCAGGGCTTCCGCGTGGCCGCGGCCGGGACCCCGGCCGAGCACGCGCGGATCGAGCTGGTCACCGAGCCGCCCGCGGTGAGCTGCCGCGACTGCGGCGCGCGGACGCCCGCGGCCGACGCGCTCGCGCTCGTCGCCTGCCCGCGCTGCGGCGGCGTCGACGTTGAGATCGCGGGCGACACCGGTGTCGTCGTCGAGTCGATCACCTACCAACCGGACGTTCACGCGAGCGAGGTGCGCACATGACGCAGACGCAGCAGCAGGGCGGCCAGGCCGCCGCCGGCTACGACGAGATGCACATCCTGTGGATATCCGAGGGCATGAGCTGCGACGGCGACACCGTCTCGGTCACCGCGGCGACCCAGCCCGCGATCGAGGACGTGGTCGCCGGCACCATTCCCGGCCTGCCCAAGGTCCACCTGCACAACAAGGTGCTGTCGCCCAGCCTCGGCGGCGAGGACTACCTGGCCCCGTTCCGTGCCGCGGCCCGCGGCGAGCTGGAGCCGTTCATCCTCGTCATCGAAGGTTCGGTGCCCAACGAGAACATCAACGGCGACGGCTACTGGACGTCGTTCGGCAACGACCCGCACACCGGCCAGCCGCTGACCCTGAACACCTGGATCGACCGGCTCGCCCCGCAGGCGTGGGCGGTCGTCGCCATCGGCACCTGCGCCACCTACGGCGGCATCCACGCGATGGCCGGCAACCCGACCGGCTGCATGGGCCTGGCCGACTACCTCGGCTGGGACTTCCGGTCGGCCGGCGGGCTGCCGATCGTGAACGTGCCCGGCTGCCCGGTCCAGCCGGACAACTTCATGGAGACCCTGACCTGGGTGCTCTACCACGCGGCCGGCAGCGCGCCGCCGCCCCCGCTGGACGAGATGCTGCGGCCCCAGTGGCTGTTCGGCAAGACGGTCCACGAGGGCTGCGACCGGGGCTCCTACTACGAGCAGGGCGACTTCGCCCACGACTACAACTCCCCGAAATGCCAGGTGAAGGTGGGTTGCTGGGGCCCGGTGGTGAACTGCAACGTGCCGAAGCGCGGGTGGATGCGCGGGATCGGCGGCTGCCCGAACGTGGGCGGCATCTGCATCGCCTGCACCATGCCGGGGTTCCCGGACAAGTTCATGCCCTTCATGGACATGCCGCCCGGCAGCAGCCTGTCCTCGACGTTGATCAAACCGTACGGCGCGTTCATCCGCCGGATGCGCGGCATCACCAACCACACCGCCAACAGGGAACCGCGGTGGCGGCACAACCGTGAGGCGCTGACCAGCGGCTACGACCCGCGCTGGCGCCCGTAGGCCCGTCGGCGCGCACGAGAGAGAAGAGCACTGCGGATGGCCATCGAACAGCAGGAGAGAGTCACGCCCAAGCCGGGGCAGCTCGTCGAGATGTCCTGGGATCCGATCACCAGGATCATCGGCAACCTCGGCATCTACACCAAGATCGACTTCGAGAACCAGCGCGTGGCGGAGTGCCACAGCACGTCCTCGCTGTTCCGCGGCTACTCGGTGTTCATGAAGGGCAAGGATCCGCGCGACGCCGGGTTCATCACCAGCCGCATCTGCGGCATCTGCGGAGACAACCACACGACGTGCTCGATCTACGCGCAGAACATGGCGTACGGCATCAAGACTCCGAAGCTCGCCGAGTGGATCATCAACCTCGGCGAAGCGGCCGAGTACATGTTCGACCACACGCTCTTCCAGGACAACATGGTCTTCGTCGACTTCTGCGAGGCGATGGTCAAGGGCACCAACCCGAGCGTCCTGCGCCGGGCCGCGACCACCGACGCGCCGAACGCCGCCATCCACGGCAAGCGCACGATCGCCGACATCATGCAGGCGTTCAACCCGTTCGAGGGCGACGTCTACAAGGAGGCGCTGACCATCAGCCGCGTCACCCGCGAGATGTTCTGCCTGATGGAGGGCAGGCACGTGCACCCGTCGACGCTCTATCCGGGAGGCGTCGGCACGATGCCGTCGCCGACGGTCTTCACCGACTACCTGGCGCGGCTGATCAACATCGTCGACTTCGTCAAGAAGGCCGTCGCGCTCAACGACGACGTCTTCGACTTCTTCTACCAGGCCCTGCCCGGCTACGAGGAGGTCGGCCGGCGCCGGGTGCTGCTGGGCTGCTGGGGGGCGTTCCAGGACCCCGACGTGGTCGACTACCGCTATCAGACGATGAACGAGTGGGGCAGGGCGATGTACGTCACCCCCGGCATCGTCGTCGACGGCGAGCTCATCACGACGAACCTGATCGACATCAACCTCGGCATCCGCATCCTGCTGGGCAGCTCGTACTACGAGGACTGGGTGAACGAGAAGCCGTTCGTCACCCAGGACCCGATCGGCAACCCGGTGGACATGCGCCACCCGTGGAACCAGACCACGCTGCCCGCCCCGCAGAAGCGCGACTTCGACGGCAACTACAGCTGGGTGATGAGCCCGCGCTGGCTCGACCCGCGCACGGGCGACCACCTGGCCCTGGACACCGGCGGCGGCCCGTTCGCCCGCCTCTACACGACCGCGCTGGCCGGGCTCGTGGACACGCCGTACGTGAAGTCGACGGGTTCGAGCGTGCAGATCAACCTGCCCAAGGGGCCCGACCTGCCGGAGATGACGCTGGAGTGGCGGATCCCGCAGTGGTCCAACGCCATCGAGCGCAACCGGGCCCGGGTGTACTTCGTGGCGTACGCCGCCGCGATGGCCGTGTGGTTCGTGGAGCGGGCGCTGGAGCGCGTACGCGGCGGCGACACCAAGGTGTTCCAGGACTTCGACGTGCCGGACCAGGCGATCGGCGTCGGCTTCCACGAGGCGGTGCGCGGCGTGCTGTCGCACCACCTGGTGATCGAGAAGGGCAAGATCGCCAACTACCACCCGTACCCGCCGACCCCGTGGAACGGCAGCCCGCGCGACCGCTACGGCACGCCGGGGCCGTACGAGGACGCCGTGCAGGACATGCCGATCTTCGAGGAGAACGGCCCGGAGAACTTCAAGGGCGTCGACATCATGCGCGCGGTCCGCAGCTTCGACCCGTGCCTGCCCTGCGGCGTCCACATGTACCTCGGCAAGGGCCGCACGGTGCGCAAGCTGCACTCGCCCATGTTCGGCGGCGGCCATGACTGACCCGCCCAGCCCGCCCAGGCTGGACGAGCGCACCGTCGCCGGGCGCCTGGAGCTGCTGGAGGAGCTGCTGAGCGGGCTGGAGACGACCTCGGGGCCCACGGCGGAGCGGGCGCTCGACGCGGTCGCCACGCTCGCCGAGGTGTACGGGGAGGCGCTGGCCCGCGTCGTGGACCGCGTCACCGCCGCCTCTCCCGAGCTCGCCGTGGCGCTGGCGGACGACGTCCTGCTGGCGCACCTGTTCGTGCTGCACGGGGTGTCCGTCGGCAGGGCCCCGGCGGGTGAGCCGGGAGCGGCGTTCATCCCGCTCGACACGCTCGTCCGGCGGCCCGCCACCTCCACGGCGGCCCCATGACCGCGAGCGCGCTCGGCCGGGTGATCGGCCGGCCGGTCGCCGGGCGGCGGCGGGCCGCCGAGCCGTGCGAGCTGTGCGGCGAGCCGCTGCCCGGCGAGCATGCCCACCTGCTGGAGGAGCGCAAGGACCTGGTGCTGTGCGCCTGCCGCGCCTGCGCGCTGCTGTTCGAGCAGGGGGAGGCCGGGCCGGGCCGGTTCCGGCTGGTGCCTGACCGGCGGCTCCGTCTCACCGGGCCGTCGCCGTCCGAGCTGGGCGTGCCGGTGGGCCTGGCGTTCTTCGTCCGCAGGTCCGACGGCACGGTCGTGGCCTGCTACCCGAGCCCGGTCGGCGCCACCCGGTGGGAGGTGGACGCCGCCGCGTGGGAGCGGCTCGCCGGCCGGTACGCGGAGCTGGAGTCGATGCGGCCGGCGGTGGAGGCGTTCCTGGTCGCGATCGTGCGCGGCATGGACGAGCGCTGGCTCGTGCCGATCGACGACTGTCACCGGCTCGTCGCCCTGGTACGCCAGGAATGGACGGGCATGTCCGGCGGCCCGCGGCTCTGGGAGCGGATCGCGACCTTCTTCGCCGAGCTCGACCGAGCCGAATCGAACAGATGAGGAGGACGACATGGCAGGCATCCGCGTAGGCAAGCCCGACGTGAAGCCCGACACGCCCTCGCACGTCAAAGGCGTGCGGCAGGGCAACGCGAAGGGCGCCTACCGCCATCAGGCAGGCCACCACGGGGACGACACCGCCGACGCGCGGCGCTCCACGGGCGTGCGCCCCGGCAAGGAGAACCCGATCCTGCCGGTCATGCCGAACCTCTCGCCCAGCTAGACCGAGAGGAGGTGGAGATCGACATGCGGCATCCAGGCAAGGTGCTGGCCCTGGTCGCAGGGGTCGCGGTCATGACGATGATCATGCGGGAACTGCCCGCGCTGAAGCGCTACATCACCATGAGCAGAATGTGAGAGAGGAGCGAGGCGGCCGATGTGCCTGGGCATTCCCGGCGAGATCGTCGAACTCATCCCCGGACAGCCCGAACTCGCCAAGGTCGAGGTCGCGGGCGTCCGGCGGGCCATCAACGTCGGGCTGGTCAACCAGGACGGCATCCGTACCGGTGACTGGGTGCTCGTGCACGTCGGCTTCGCCATGTCCAAGATCGACGAGCGGGAGGCGGCGGCCACGCTCGAGCTCCTGCGCGGTCTCGGACAGGCGTACACCGACGAGCTCGACGCGCTCGCGGAATCCGACATCACCTGAGAGGCGGGACAGTGCGGTTCGTCGATGAGTACCGCGACGCGGGCGAGGCCAGGAGGCTGGCGGCGCGGATCCGGGACCTGTGCGAGCCCGGCCGGCGCTACACGTTCATGGAGGTGTGCGGCGGCCACACGCACACGATCTACAAGCACGGGCTGGAGGACCACCTGCCCGAGCAGGTGTCGCTGGTGCACGGGCCGGGCTGCCCGGTCTGCGTCATCCCGATGGGGCGGGTGGACGACGCCATCGCCATCGCCCGCGAGCCGGGCGTGATCATGACGTCCTTCGGCGACATGATGCGGGTCCCGGGCGGGCAGGGCTCGTTCTTCGACGCCAAGGCCGCGGGCGCGGACATCCGCATGGTGTACTCGCCGCTGGACGCGCTCAAGATCGCCCGGCAGAACCCGGACCGCACGGTCGTCTTCATGGCCATCGGGTTCGAGACCACCGCCCCGTCCACGGCGATGACCGTGCTGCGCGCCGCCGCCGAGGGCATCGGGAACTTCGCCGTCTTCTGCAACCACGTGACGATCATCCCGGCGATCAAGGCCATCCTGGACTCGCCCGACCAGCGGCTGGGCGGCTTCATCGGGCCCGGTCACGTCTCCACCGTCATCGGCTGCCGGCCGTACTCGTTCATCGCCCGCGACTACGGCAAGCCGCTGGTGTGCGCGGGGTTCGAGCCGCTGGACGTCCTGCAGTCGGTCTACATGCTGCTGCGGCAGCTCGCCGAGGGCCGGGCCGAGGTGGAGAACCAGTACACGCGGGTGGTGCCGTGGGACGGCAACCACCGGGCGCTGTCGGCGATCTCGCAGGTGATGGAGCTCCGGCCGCACTTCGAGTGGCGCGGGCTGGGCTTCATCGCGCACTCCGCGCTGCGGATGCGGGAGGCGTACGCGGCCTACGACGCAGAGACCCGCTTCCCCGTGCCGGGGGTGCGGGTGGCCGACCCGAAGGCGTGCCAGTGCGGCGAGGTGCTGAAAGGCGTGCTGAAGCCGTGGGAGTGCAAGGTCTTCGGCACCGCCTGCACGCCCGAGACGCCCATCGGCACCTGCATGGTGTCCTCGGAGGGCGCCTGCGCCGCCTACTACAACTTCGGCCGCTTCACCCGGCGCCGCGAGGTCGCGCCGTCGCCTGGACTGAGGAGCGGCGGGAGCGCAGCGACCAGAGCGACGAGGGAAGGCGGCGGGTTTGAGCGACCGAGCAGCCTCACGAAGTGAGGCCATGAGTACAGCATCCCGCGAGGAGCAGGTGCTGGAGCGGATCGAACGCGTCCGCCGCCGCAGGCCGAAGCTCACCGAGGAACGGGTGACGATGGCGCACGGCGCCGGCGGCAAGGCGTCGCGCACGCTGATCGAGGCCGTCTTCGTCGAAGCCTTCCGCAACCCGGCGCTCCAGCCGCTCGACGACGGCGCCACGCTCGACCTCGGCACCGGCCGGCTGGTCTTCACGACCGACGCGTACGTGGTCTCGCCGCTGTTCTTCCCCGGCGGCGACATCGGCGACCTCGCGGTCAACGGGACCGTCAACGACCTGGCGGTCTGCGGGGCCAGGCCGATGCACCTGTCGGCGGCGTTCGTCCTGGAGGAGGGGTTCCCGATCGCCGACCTGCGCAGGATCGCCGCCTCGATGGCGGCCGCGGCCGAGCGGGCCGGCGTACGGGTGGTGACCGGCGACACCAAGGTGGTCCAGCGCGGCAAGGCCGACGGCTGCTACGTGACCACGGCCGGCATCGGGGCGCTGGAACGGCCGGTCGCGCTGGGCGAGTCGCAGGTCAGGCCCGGGGACGCGGTGATCGTGTCGGGGCCGATCGGCGAGCACGGCATCACCGTCATGATCGCCAGGGGCGACCTGGACATCGAGGCCGACCTGGCCTCCGACACCGCGCCCCTGCACGACGCCGTCGCCGCGCTGCTCGACGCCGTACCGGTGCGGATGATGCGCGACGCCACCAGGGGCGGGGTCGCGACCGTGCTGAACGAGGTGGCCCGGGGCGCCGGGGTGGCCGTGACGGTGGACGAGCGCGCGGTCCCGGTGCGCCCGATCGTGACCGGGGCCTGCGAGCTGCTCGGCCTGGACCCGCTGTACGTGGCGTGCGAGGGCAGGTTCGTGGCCGTGGTCGACGGTGACCACGCGGAAGCCGCGGTGGCGGCGCTGCGCCGGCACCCGGTGAGCGAGGGCGCTGCGGTGGTGGGCTCGATCGAGCCGGGGCCTGCGGGGATGGTGCTGCTCAACACCGCCTTCGGCGGCACCAGGATCGTGGACCTGCTGGTCGGGGACCCGCTGCCGCGCATCTGCTGAGTGCGGTGATCAACGGCGGTCGTTCGCTCCGGCGACGACCGCCTGCCCGAGCGCGATGCCGCCGTCGCCCGGCGGCACCCGGGAGTGGACCAGCACCTGGAACCGCTCCCGTTCCAGGCCGGACACCACGGCCTCCAGCAGGACCGTGTTCTGGAACACGCCGCCGGACAGCGCCACCGTCCGCAGTCCTGTCCCTTCACCCAGCACCCGGACCGCGCGGACCACCGCCGCGGCCAGCCCACGGTGGAACCGCGCGGCGACCCGTCCCGTGTCCACCCCGGCGACGACGTCCTCGGCCGCAGCCTGGACCAGGTCGCCCGCGGCGATGACCAGGGGCTCGCCCTCGATCAGCCGGGCCGGGTACGCCCCCCGCTCGCCGGGATCCACCCGGGCCTCCAGCTCGGCCGCCGCCTGCCCCTCGTACCCGATCACGTCGCGCACACCCGCGATGGCCGCGACCGCGTCGAACAGCCGCCCGGCGCTGGAGGTGAGCGGCGAGTTCAGCCCGGCCCGCGCCATCCGCACGACCGCCTGCCACTGCTCCCGATGCCGCCCGACCACCGCCAGGCCGGGCAGCGCGTCGCCGTGGATCCGGTCCAGCCAGGCCGCCGCCATCCGCCACGGCTGCCGCACCGCCGCCGCGCCGCCCGACATCGGCACCGCCTCCAGGTGCCCGGCCCGCCGGAAGGACACCAGGTCGGCGACGAGCAGCTCCCCGCCCCACAGCGTGCCGTCCGCGCCCAGGCCGAGCCCGTCGAACGCCACCCCGACGACGGGCCCGCCGTGGCCGTGCTCGGCCAGGCAGGAGGCGATGTGGGCGTGATGGTGCTGGACGGCGATCAGGTCCACGTCCTCGCGGTCGCGCGCGTACGCGGTCGACAGGTACTCCGGGTGCAGGTCGTGGGCGACCACGGCCGGGCGGACGCCGAAGATCCGGCAGAAGTGCTCGACGCCCTCGGCGAACGAGCGCAGGGTCTCGTAGCTCTCCAGGTCGCCGATGTGCTGCGACAGGAACGCCTGGTCGCCCCTGGCCACGCAGAAGGTGTTCTTGAGCTGGGCGCCGCAGGCGAGCACCGGCCGGGGGAACCGCCACGGCACGCCGACGGGGGCGGGCGCGTACCCTCGCGATCGGCGGACGACCAGCTCCCGGCCGCGGAAGACCCGCACCAGCGAGTCGTCGGCCGGCGCCTCGATCCGCCGGTCGTGCACGAGGAACCCGTCGGCGACGCCCGCCAGCCGCCGCAGCGCCTCCTCGTCGCGGTAGGCGATGGGCTCGTCGGTGAGGTTGCCGCTGGTCAGCACGTACGGCACGGCCAGCCGGTCGGCGAGCAGGTGGTGCAGGGGCGTGTACGGCAGCATCACCCCGAGCTCGCGGGCCCCGGGCGCCACGGCGTCGGCCACCGGGGCGTCACGGCGGCGCGGGGCCAGCACGATCGGGCGGGACGCGCCGGTGAGCAGCCGTTCGGCCGCCGGTTCCAGGTGGACCAGCGTCCCGGCCGCCGCCGCGTCCGGCGCCAGCACGGCGAACGGCCGGCTCTCGCGCCGCTTGCGGGCACGGAGCGCGGCCACGGCGGCTCCGTCGGCGGCCAGGACGGCGAGGTGGTAGCCGCCCAGCCCCTTGATCGCCACGATCCGGCCCGCCTCCAGCCACCCGGCCGCCACCTCGACCGGGTCCCCGGCCGCCGGCAGACCGTCCGCGCCGAGGGCGCGCAGTGACGGGCCGCACGCCGGGCAGCAGACGGGCTGGGCGTGGAAGCGCCGGTCACCGGGGTCGCCGTACTCCCGCGCGCAGGCGGCGCACATCTCGAAGTCGGCCATCGTCGTGGCGCACCGGTCGTACGGCACGCCGGTGACGATGGTGAACCGCGGCCCGCAGTCGGTGCAGTTGGCGAACGGGTAGCGGTGCCGGCGGTCGCCCGGGTCACGCAGCTCGCGCAGACAAGCGGCACACGTCCCGGCGTCCGGCGACACCAGCGCGCCGTCCGGCTGCTCGCCGCGCCGGCTGGCCACGATGCGGAACCCGGACCCGCCCACGGGCTCCGTCGGCTCCACCGAGACGCGCTCGACCAGGGCGAGCGGCGGCGCCTGCCCGGTCAGGCCGGCCGTGAACGCGTCCAGCACGGACGGCTCGCCCTCCGCCTCGATGAACACCCCGCCGGGGTCGTTGCCGACGAACCCCGACACCCCGTACGCCCCGGCCAGCCCGCACACGAACGGCCGGAACCCCACCCCCTGCACCAGCCCCTCGACCCGCACCCGGATCCGGCGCGCCCCCGTACCGGACACGTCACGTCTCGCCGGTCAGCACCCGCTGGGTCAGCTCCCACAGCACGTGGCAGAGGGTGATCTGCGCCTCCTGGATGCGGTGCACGGACGCCGACGGCACCACGAACAGGTGCGCCACCCGATCCTCCTGCGCCATCGGCCCGCCGTCGTAGCCGACCAGCCCGACGGTGAGCATGCCGCGCCTGGACGCCTCCGCCATGGCGTTGAGCACGTTGGCCGAGCCCCCGCTGGTGGACAGCCCCACGGCCACGTCGCCGGGGCGGCCGAGCGCGGCCAGCTGCCTGGCGAACACCAGCTCGTACCCGACGTCGTTCGACAGCGCCGTGAGCAGCGCGACGTCCTGGGCGAGCGGCACCGCCGCGACCGCGCGCGCCGGCTCCGGCGGGGCCGCGAACACCTGCGCGACGGCCTGGGCGTCCGTGCTGCTCCCCCCGTTGCCGAAGGCGAACAGCCGGCCCCCCGCCTCGAACGCCGCCGCCATCGCCCGCGCGCACGCCACCAGACCCTCGGCGTGCAGGTCGACCAGCGACCGGCGCAGCGCGACGATCTCCTCGGCCTTCCTCCGGGTGGACGCGCACAGGTCGGCGACCACGGCTTCCCGATCGGCCGGCGCCGGCGCGAGGAACGGATAGAGGGCCTCGATGCTGCTCTCCTCTCCGCGCGGGCCGATCGCGATGGCCTCCTTGGCGTGCACCAGGACGACGTCGCCCGGCCGTACGTCCACCAGGGCCACGCTGACCTCCTCCGGCCCCGACTCCGCCTCCACCAGGGCCAGCCCGTCCTCCAGCAGCCGCAGGACGCGCATCGGCACCGCCGCGTCGGAGCACGTGACGCAGACCTCGTCGTGGCACGGCTCCGTCATCGGACCGCCTCCAGCTCGTGGAAGACGTGCACGAGCTCCCACAGCACGTGGTAGATCGTCATGTGCACCTCCTTGACGACCAGCGGGTCGGCGGAGCGGACGGCCAGCACGTGATCCGCCTCGGGCGCCCCCCGCCCTCCGGTGAGCGCGACCGTGAGCAGCCCCATCGCGCGCGCCGCCGCGAGCCCGTTGCGCACGCCGGCGCAGTCGCCGTCGGCCGACACCCCGAGCGCGATGTCGCCCGGCGCGGCCAGCAGCCGCAGCTGGGCGGCGAAGATCCCGTCCAGGCCCTGAGTGCGGGCGATCCCGGTGGCCACGGCCATGTCCGTGGTCAGCGAGATGGCCGGGAGCGCCGGCTTGCCCATGACGACCGGGTGCGCGAACTCGACGGCGACGTGCTGCGCGTCGGCCACCGACCCTCCGGTGCCGAACACCAGCAGCTTGCCGCCCCCGCGGAACCGCTCCGCCATCTCCTGGCAGGCGCGCACGATCCGCTCGGCGTCCTCCCCGAGGGCGGTCGCCGGCCCCACCCGTCGCTCGAACGCGGCGGACACGGCGCTCATCGCCTCGCCCATGACGCCTCCTCCCACCCGGTCTCCTCCCGTACGTCCGGGAGCCCGTGGCCGCCCGTCTCCTGGCTGACCCGCGCCCATCTGACCAGACAGGTCTCCAGCAGCTGCCGGACCTCGATCAACCGGCGCATCCACGCCTGCAACTCGGCCATGCCGCCGGTGGTCAGCTCGTAGCGCCTGCGCGCCGGCCCCGCCTCGGAGGCGACCCAGGAGGAGGCCAGGTGGCCCGCGCGTTCGAGCGAACGCAGTGCCCGGTAGACCTGTCCGGGCTCCGCGTCGGACGCCCCCAGCCGCGCCAGCCGCTCGATCAGGTCGTACCCGTGGCCGGGCCGCTCGCAGATGAGCAGCAGCAGGAAGGGAGGGAGCAGGCCGCGCACGTCACTGCCCGACATGGGTCCCCTCCTCCGGTGCTGTGATGGCCGGTCGTGAGGACAGTAGGTCGCCGCCCGCCACGGGGGCGGGCGGCGCGTCCGGCGTTTGCACGACTCTTCGCCGTAGCCACGCCAAGAATCTCCCGGACGGTCCTCAGCCGGTCAGGCGCAGGCGTAGCCGGACGGCAGGGCGGTGTCGCCGTTGGGCCTGCTCGCCTGGAAGCCGAAGCTGGTGGTGGCGGCTCCCGGCGCGAGCGTGCCGTTGTGGCCGACGCTTCTGACCGTGACGGTCTGGCCGCTGGTGGTGACGGTGGCGTTCCACGAGCCGGTCAGGGTGTGCCCGGCCGGCAGGGTGAAGGTGACGGTCCAGCCGGTGATCGTCGAGGTGCCGGTGTTGGTGATGGTCAGCGGCTGGATCACGTATCCGTTCCCCCACTGGGACTGCACGGTCGGGGTGGCGCGGCAGGCGCCGGTCGTACCTCCCTGGGTGGTGATCTGGACGGTGCCGGAGACCGCCGAGACGTTGCCGGCGGCGTCGCGCGCCCGGACCTGGTAGCGGTAGACGGTGCTCGCGGACAGGCCCGTGTCGGTGAACGAGGTCGTGGCCGAGGTGCCGACCTGGGCGAACGTGCCGCCCGTCGCGCCGGTGGCGCGCAGGATCTCGTAGCCGGCCAAGCCGGAGCCGCCCTGGTCGGTGGAGGCGGTCCAGGTCAGCGTGGCGCCGGTGGCGGTCACGCCGGACGCGACCGGCGTGCCCGGCGTGGTCGGCGGCGTGGTGTCGGTCTGACTGGTCGTCAGGCCGAAGAACTCGACGGCGTAGCGGGCCATGCCGCTCTGCGGAAGAGTGTGCCCGGCGCCCTGGATGCTGTACGCCTCCACCTGCACGGTGCCGGACGGATCGGCGTACCGGCTGCGGCTCCAGCCCGCCTGCGGGGTGTCGGTGCCGGTCGGGGTCTGGCTCAGCCCGAACACGTTGGTCCACTGCTCGATCGACTCCCGCAGCAGCGAGTAGGGCACGAGGGTGTCGCTGGTGCCGTGCCACAGCTGCATGCGCGGGCGGGGCCCGGAATATCCCGGGTACGCCTGGCGGACCGCGTCGCCCCACTGCTGGGGTGTCCGGTCCATGCTCCCGCCGGTGCACCGGCTGCTTCCCGGCGGGTAGTCGGAGGCGCCGGCGAAGCAGTTGAAGGGCACGCCCATGAAGGAGGCCCCCGCCTTGAACAGGTCCGGGTAGACGGCGAGCATGTGCTGGGTCATCATGCCGCCGGACGAGCTTCCCGTGGCGTACACCCGGTTCGGGTCTCCCCGATAGGTCCGCTCGACATAATTGATCATCGAGACGAGCGAGACGGGATCGCTGCGGCCGCCGCGCTGCTTGGCCGCGTCCGACCAGGTGTCGAAGCAGTTGCCGAACCCCGCCGACTGGGTGGCGGTCGGGTAGATGACGATGAAGCCGTACCGATCCGCCAGCGAGGCGAACTCGCTGCTCTGGTGGAAGCCGGGGCCGGAGCCGCCGCAGCCGTGCATCGCCACCACGATCGCCGGCGAGGCCGGGCGCGAGTCCGGCACGTAGACGTGCATCCGCATGTTGCCCGGGTTGTCGCCGAAGCCGGTCACCTCCACCAGGGCGGCGGCGACGGCCGGCGATCCGAGTGCCACGGTCATGACGGCAAAGAGCGCCGCGGCGCAGGCACCGGCCAGCACCGTGGTCAAACGTCTCATGCGCGCTCCTCCTCTCCACATCCGCGGCACGCGCCGCGGACTGGAAAGTAAAAGGACGACGATCCACCGTCAACGCCCGCTCGGTGCGCATGCCGGCCGGTTGACCTGGCACAGAGCCATTTCCCCTGGTTATCAAGTAACTTGCTATCAAGCTCCTTGATAAGGGGATGCGAAACTTACATCGGAGCCCGTTCCGAGGGAGCGCGATATCGTCTCCTGGTGATCGATCCGGGTGCCCCCGCGGCCGCCGCGCCGGACGCGCCGCCGCCCCGTGTCAGCTACCTGGTGTTCCGGCTGGAACGCCGCATCCGCGCCTGCCTCGACGAAGCGCTCGCCCGGCACGGCCTGACGACCACCGCGTACATGGCGCTCAGCGAGCTGCGCCTGCGCGACGCCCCGTCCTCGGCCGACCTGGCCCGCATCGCCTTCGTCACTCCGCAGGCGATGAACCTGGTCATCCGCGATCTCGAACAACGCGGCCTGATCCGCCGTGACCCGCACCCCGGTGGTGGCCGCGCCCTGCGCACCCGCCTCACCCCGAAAGGTCTGAGCACGCTCCGGCGATGCGACCGTTCACTCGACGGCATCGAAGCCGTCATGCTCGCCGAGATCGACGACCCGGACCGCACGACGCTCGCGGAAGCGCTCACGCTGTGCGCCCGAGCCCTCCACCCGGACGCACGCGGCTCACAGGGGATGCAGGGCCCGCCGTAACGCCTCGATCATGTCCTCGTTCATCCGCCTGGTGAGCGCCGTGTCCGCGATCACGGCGGCGCCGTGGAAGGCGCCCGGATACAGGTGCAACTCGGTGTGGATCCCCGCCTGCACCAGGCGCTGCGCGTAGGCGATGCCCTCGTCGCGAAGGGGATCGAACTCGCAGACCGACACGTACGCGGGAGGCAGGCCGGACAGGTCATCCGCGCGGGCGGGCGCCGCGTACGGCGAGACCGGCCCGTCCCCGTCGGGCAGGTAATACCGCCAGCTCAAGATCGCGTCGCCCCTGTTCCACATGGGCGTGTCGACGAAGTCCCGCATGGACGGCGTCTCCAGCCGGTCGTCGGTGACGGGCACGTCGAGCAGCTGGAAGCACAGCGGCGGCCCGCCCCTGTCCCGGGTGAGCATCGCCAGCGCGGTCGAGAGGTTGCCGCCCGCGCTGTCGCCGCCCGCGGCGATCCTGCCCGGATCGACGCCCAGCTCGCCCGCCGACGCGTGCACCCACTCCAGCGTGGCCATGCAGTCCTCCAGCGCCGCGGGGAAGGGGTGCTCGGGGGCGAGCCGGTAGTCGACGGCGATCACCAGCGCCGGGATCCGGTCCGCGAAGCGCAGGTTCCTGACCTGGAAGAAGTCCAGCTCGCCCGAGACGAACCCGCCGCCGTGCAGGTAGATCAGCGCAGGCAGGGGAGTCTCGCTCTCGGGCCTGTAGAGCCGGACCCGCACGCCACCGGGGATCACCCTGTCCTCGACCGCCACCGGCCGCTCCGGCGTGTACTGCGGCAGGAGCTTCGTCATCTGCTCGATGACGGCCGGATCCAGGGTGGCGGGGTCGAAGGGCGGCTTGTCCCGCTTGATGAACTCGCTCAGCTCCACACTGGGGATGGTTTCGACGTACGGCAGCAGGTCCGGATCGTAAGCACGGCTCATGTCGCGTGAGTCAACCGCGTCCAGAAGACCCGGCCAACCCCCTACATCCCCCTCATCAGGCAACGACCTCGCGGGCGGTGGCTGCCCCGGCCCACCGCCCGCATGCTGCTCAGCCGGGATAGGGGCGGTTGAACCGGGGCGGGGTGAACGGGACATAGCGGGGGGCGGGGTCGGCCGCCAGGGCCGCCGCACGGGCATTCATCGCCGGGGCGGACGTCGCGGGCCAGTGACCGCTCCGCAGCCGGTCGAGCATGGTCAGCAGCGCCGCCTCCTGTTCCGCCGGCGAGAAGTCGCAGTGGCCGACGGTCTCGGTGTACGTCTGGCGCAGCAGGGAGCCCGCTCCTGCCCGGCGCACCTTCTCCTCGTACGACTGCTGCTGGGCGACGGTGGAGATCTGGTCCCCGGTGCCGGACACGGTCAGCACAGGGATGCGCAGGTCACCGGTCAGGACGATGCCGCGCGAGAAGCGCTCGACGGCGTCCGGGTCCGCCGCGATGCGGGGCGCCGCGGCCAGGTCGCTCAAGTCGGCCGCGAGGTCCAGACCTGCCGCCTTGTACAGGTCGCGGACGGCACGCCGGAGGACGGGATCGGCGAGGCTCAGTTGCTTCTCGTAGTCCACATCAGTGTTCCAGGACGGGTTTCCGCCGACCACGTCCATGATCTGGCGTCGGCTGCTCATGGCCTGTCCCACGTAGGGCAGGGGCCCGCCGGCGAGCGCCAGGTAGGCGCCCTGCTGCAACGCGTCGGCGTCCCCTCTGCCCGGAGGCGGCGGCGTGGACCCGTCGGGGTTCCGTCCCCAGGCCGGCAACTGGCCGACAGCGGCGGCCAGCGCGATCCTGGCCCGCCCCTCGGGGGTCTGCTGCGCCGCGGCCAGGGCGTCGATCCATGCCTTCCGGGCCGAGTCGACGTCCTTCGGGATGTCGACGACCGGCAGCCCCGGCGCGACCAGGCGCTCAAGCACGAAGACCGTGTCGAGCTTCTGATTCCACTGGCCGACGGATCCGCCGAGGCCGCCGCACATCGGGACGGCGGCGTCGAAGGCGCCGGGGTGGACCTGGGCGACGCCGGCGGCGACGAAACCGCCCATCGAGGTCCCGGAACCGATCGCGTACCGTGCCGGGCCGTAGGCGTCCTCGAAGCGGGCCAGCGCCTCGGCCTGGTTGTCGATGGCGGACCGGATGTCCCAGCCGGTGATCGCCCGGCTCGTCCCGCCGCGGGCCACGCCGTCGGCCAGCAACCGCGCGGTCAGGGGCTCGTTCCGGCCCGGGCCGGCGAAGTCGAGGGCGACCACCACGGCGCCGTTCCAGCGGGCCGGGACGACGAACTCGTAGGGCGTGCCGTCAGCGAGGGTGCCGCTGATGCAGGTGGGGCGGGCGGGGGAGTCCGGCAGGCACGGCGTGCCGCCGGGGGGCGCGGCGGTGGCGGCGGTGGCGGTCCCGCTTCCGGCGACGGCCGCCAACGCGAAGGCCAGGCACGCGATCGTCTTACGGCGGATCACAGCGACAGCCCCTTCGACTCGACCTTCCACCCGTCCTCGGTGCACAGTCCGCAGTCGGGGCCGACGAAGCGCGCCCCGGCGGCCCGGTCCCCGCGCAGGACGTAGTCGAACCAGTCCGCGGCCACCTGCCAGCCCTTGGTGGCCTCGAGACCGGCGATCAAGCCGGTGTGGCCGGCCGCGGTGTCGCTGACCAGGGCGGCGGGGACGTCGAGCAGGGCGTAGTTGTCGATGCTGTTCTGGTGGGCGACATCGTCCGGACCGCCGTTCACCAGCAGCGTCGGAGTGTGCAGATCGGCGAGACGGTCGCGCCCGTAGCCGCCGAAGGCCGGCTCCGCGAAGTACCCGGTGTTGAATCCGGCGACCGCGTCGATCACGGGGTCGGTCCCGGCGGCGAGGGCTTCGACGCCGCCGCAACTGTGGCCGAGCACTCCGACCCGCGTCGTGTCCACCCGCCCGCCGAACTGCTTGCGGGACTGCTTCGACCCGGTGGCCCAGTGGGCGGCCGCGAGGAGGGCCTCGGGGTGCGCGATCGTGTTCTCGGGGGTGTTGGGGACGGCGAATTCGTCCACCCCGCCGTTGGCCACGACGATGTATCCCTGGGAGGCCAGGCCGGTGAGGAAGGTGATCCCTTCGAGGTTGCTCGTCGCGCAGGCGCCGTTGCCGTAGACGATCACGGGCAGGCTGTTCTTGGGCAGTGCCTTGAGATCGGCCGGACGATAGACGGTGTGCCCCGGCAATCCCTCGGCGGCCTCACGCACCGTGGGCAGCACGGCCCGCGTCGAGGCGCCGGCCGAGGGGGTCTTCGGCGGCGGATTCGGGGCGGACGACGCCGCGGTGCCGGAGCCGGCGAGGACGACTGCCCCCGCGGTCGCCGCCAGCAGGATCCGGGCGGTCATGGAGCGGGCAAACATGGTTGCGTTGCCTCCACGGTGGATGGACGGGCAGGGGGTGTTGGGCCGGGGCCCGAAGAGGTCCGCGAATGGCCGGCGGGGCGCCTGGCAGCCGCTGTGAGGCGGATGTCCGCCGTCAACGCAGACGATCGTTCAGCTTTCTGTCATCAATGTCAATCCCCTGTTTGCCGCCCGGACGACTGGGCGGAGTGATCGCCCGCAGTGGTCGGCGGTCGCGTGCTCGGCGACCTGCCGCGACCGTCTGGACCTCCTGGCCTGCGGCGACCTGGTGACCTCGGCAGCGGATCAAAGCGTGACATTCGAATAACGAGCGCGCGATCAGGCGTTGTCAATATACTTCTGATGTGAATGATCGAGAGAGCTCTGAGGCGGAGGGCGTCGATTTTCCGCGCTTCCAGGTGGGCGCACCCCCGCAGCACCTGATCACGACGCTGCTCGGGGACTACTGGATCGGCCGGCCCGAGCAGTTGCCGTCCGCGGCGCTGGTGCGGCTGACCGAGGAGTTCGGTGTCTCCGCCGTGGCGGCGCGGGCCGCGCTCAGCCGCCTGACCAGGCGGGATCTGCTGGAGTCTTCCAAGATCGGTCGGCGCACCTACTACCGCCTGACGGATCGGGCCGCGGCGGTGCTGCTGGAAGGGCGGCAGCGGATCATGTCCTTCGGCCTGGAACAGGGCGCGTGGGACGGACGATGGGTGATGGCGGCCTTCTCCATCTCCGAGGAGCAGCGCGACCTGCGCCACGCGCTGCGCGCCAGGCTGCGCTGGCTCGGCTTCGCCCCGCTCTACGACGGGCTGTGGGTCTCGCCGACCGCGAACGCCGACAGCGCGGCGGCCGTGCTGACCGAGCTGGAGATCCCCATGGCGACGATCTTCCGCGCCGAGGCCCTTGACCTCCCGGGCATGCGGGCCCCGCAGGAGGCGTGGGACTTCGATCAGCTTCGGCGCACCTATGAGGGCTTCGTGGCCCAGTACGCGCCTCTTCTGGAACGCGTCCGCAGGGGCGCGGTCGGCGCGTCCGAGGCGCTGGTCGCACGCACGGGGATCATGGACACCTGGCGGACGTTCCCCAACCACGACCCCGACCTGCCGACGGAGCTGTTGCCGGCCGACTGGCCGCGCGCCGCGGCAAGGGACCTTTTCGTGGAGATCTACGACACCCTGGGGCCGCTCGCCGAGTTCCGCGTCAAGCAGATCGTCGCGGAGTTCCAGCCCGAGCTGGCCGAGCTGGTCGCCCACCATCGGACCAGCTCCATCCTCGCGCTCACCTGATCGCTCCCGGCGGTGGGGCGGTGCTTCGGCTCGCCCCGCTCGTCATCGCCTCCGCACAGCCGCCTCTTGACAGGTGTGCATCTCTAGATGTGACACTTATCCCCACGACCGCAGAAATAACTGCAGCATTAGTTGGTCGCGGAAGGATCACCATGAGAATCCCCAGGACCATCCTCGCGGGTGCGGCGGCTCTGGCCCTCGCCGGCGTCGCAGCCTGCGGCGGAGGCGACGGCGAGACGCAGCGGCCGGCCGGTGCGACAGCTCTGTACGACGCCCTGCCTGAGGCCATCAAGGAAGCGGGCGTCATCCGATTCGCCGGGGATTCCCACCCGCCCTATCGGATCGTCGCCAACGACGGCAAGACCGTCACGGGCATCGACAAGGAGTTGCAGGACGCCCTCGGCAAGGTGCTGGGGGTCCGCACCGAGATCTCGATCGTCAGCGGCCTGCCCGCGGCGCTGTCCGGCATGCTCGCCTCCAGGTACGACGCCTTCAACGGTCCGGTCAAGGACAGCGCCGAGCGGGAGAAGCAGTTCGACGCGCTCGTGTGGATGGTCACCCGGACCTCCTACCTGATCCCCAAGGCCGGATCCTCGGCCATCAAGAGCTCGAACGACCTGTGCGGCAAGCGCGTCGCCGGCACCGCGGGCAGCATCGTGGAGGACCAGGCCAAGCGCCTGACCGAATGGTGCGCCAAGCAGGGTCAGCCGGGGCTCGACTTCATCGGCTTCGCCGACACCAACGGCACCATCCTCGCCGCCAAGTCCGGCAGGGCCGACGCGGCCGGCATGACCGAGAGCGCCGCGCTCGACGTGCTCGCCAAGGAGAAGGACGCCTTCACGTACGTCACGCAGACCGAGGAGCAGGGCGCCGGCGTCGACCAGCTGGCGATGCTCGTGCCCAAGTCCAGCGGTCTCGGCCCCGTCATGCTCGAAGCGTTCAAGGAGATCTTCAAGAACGGCGAGTACAAGAAGATCATGGACAAGTACGGGCTCCAGAACGTGGCGGTCCAGGAGCCCAAGATGAACACCGCGGCGGCGCAATGAGCGTGGCACCACAGGCCGTGGACGTCGCCGCCGCCCGCCCGCGGATCCGCCCCCTGCGCTGGGTGGCCGGAGTCGTGCTGCTCGTGCTCGCCGCGCAGTTCGCCTGGTTCCTCGTCACCAACCCGCGGTTCGAGTGGCCGGTGGTCGGCAAGTATCTGTTCGACCCGAACGTCCTGCGTGGCCTCGGCATGTCGCTGCTGCTGACCGTCATCGTGATGCTGCTGGGCAGTGTGCTCGGGGTGCTTCTCGCGGCGGGCAGGCTGAGCGGCTTCCGGCCGGTGGCCTGGGCCTGCGGCGGCTACGTCACGATTTTTCGCAGCATTCCGCCTCTGCTCCAGCTGATCTTCTGGTTCAACCTCGGTTACCTGCTGCCGCGGATCCCGCTGGGCGTGCCGTTCGGCCCGACCTTCGTCTCGTGGCCGACCAACTCGGTGATCAGTTCGCTGACCGCGGCCGTCATCGGGCTCACCCTGCACGAGGCCGCGTACATGGCCGAGATCGTCAGGGCCGGCATCCTGGCCGTGGACGGCGGCCAGCGTGACGCCGCCCGCGCCATGGGGTTCACGGCCAGGCAGAGCTTCGTCAAGGTCGTGCTCCCGCAGGCGATGCGGGTGATCGTCCCGCCCGCCGGCAGCGAGTTCATCAGCCTGCTCAAGGGCACCTCCCTGGTCAGCGTGATCGCGATGGCCGACCTGCTGTACTCGGTGCAGGTGATCTACAACAGGACCTACGAGATCGTGCCGCTGCTGATCGTCGCCTGCGCCTGGTACCTGGTGGTGGTCACCGCCTTGTCGCTCGGCCAGCGGCGCCTGGAGCGGCACTTCGGAAAGGGGCAGCGGTGAGCGGCGCACCGGTCCTGCGCATCCGCGACGTACGCAAGCAGTTCGGCGACCATGTGGCGCTCGACGGGGTGAGCCTGGACGTGCACGAGGGCGAGGTCGTCACCGTGATCGGCCCGTCCGGGTCGGGCAAGTCGACCCTGGCCCGCTGCGTCCACCAGTTGGAGAGCATCGACGGCGGGGCCATGTACCTCGACGGGGAGCTGCTCGGCTACGAGTTCCACCGGGGCCACCTGCGCCCCCTGCCCGACCGGCGCGTGGCCGCCCAGCGCAGTCGCATGGGCATGGTCTTCCAGCAGTTCAACCTGTTCCCGCACTGGAACGTGCTGCGCAACGTCGTCGAGGCGCAGGTGCTGGTCCACGGACGGAAGCCGGAGCAGGCGCGTGAGGAGGCGCTGCGGCTGCTGGAGCGCGTGGGTCTCGCCGACAAGGCGGACGCCCATCCCCGGCAGCTCTCCGGCGGACAGCAGCAGCGCGTCGCCATCGCCCGGGCACTGGCCACCAACCCACGGATCATGCTGTTCGACGAGCCCACCAGCGCGCTGGACCCCGAGTTGGTGGACGAGGTGCTGAGCGTCGTGCTCGGCCTCGCCCGCGGCGGCATGACCATGATCATCGTGACGCACGAGATGAGCTTCGCCCGCGAGGTGGCGGACCGGTGCGTCTTCATGGAGAACGGCCGGGTGATCGAGACCGGCACGCCGGAGGAGATCTTCGACAACCCCGCCTCGCCCCGCCTCCGGGCCTTCCTGTCGCGCTTCTCCGGGCGCGCGGCCCGGACCCCGGACGAACGCCTGCTGGAGGAGGAGACCACCTCTTGAGTTTCACGGTAATGGCCGTCGGCGACCTCATCGTCGACGAGCCCGACCCCGCGTCCTTCTTCGCCCCGGCCCGGGAGACGCTGGGCCGGGGCGATGTGGTGATCGGCCACATCGAGGTGCCCCACAGCACGTCCACCGCTCAGGTCAGCACCGACGTCCCCGCCCCGCCCGCCGATCCCGCCGCGCTCTCCGCGGTCGCCGACGCCGGCTTCCACGTGGTGACGCTCGCGGGCAACCACGTCTACGACGTCGGCGACCAGGGGGTGGCCGACACGATCAAGTACGCCACCGAGGCCGGATTGACCACCACGGGCGCCGGCCTGACCCTCGACCAGGCGCGTCGCCCCGCCGTCGTGGAGCGCGACGGGTCGCGGATCGGCGTGCTCAGCTACAACTGCGTCGGCCCCCGCGAATCCTGGGCGACCAGCCGCAAGCCCGGCTGCGCGTACATCAAGGTGCTGACCCACTACGAGCTCGACCACGCCAGCCCCGGCGGGCCGCCCGCCGTCTACACCTTCGCCGACCCCGCCTCTCTGGAGCGGATGGCCGAGGACGTGGCGGCCCTGGCCGCCGAGGCCGACGTCGTGCTGGTGTCGCTGCACAAAGGCGTCGGGCACACGCCCGCCGTCCTCGCGATGTACGAGCGGCCCGTGGCGCACGCCGCCATCGACGCCGGCGCGCACGCCGTGTTCGCCCACCACGCCCACATCATGCGGGGCGTCGAGATGTACCGCGGCCGGCCGATCTACCACGGGCTCGGCAACTTCGTCACCGTCACCCGCGCGCTGACGCCCACCACGGGCGACGCAGGCGAACGGGCCGCGTGGGCGCGCCGCAGAGTCGAGCTGTACGGCTTCGCGCCCGACCCGGACATGCCGTACTACCCCTTTCATCCGGAGAGCAGGAACACGGCGATCGCGGTGTGCCGGTTCGATCGGGACGGCCTGGTCTCGGCCCGCATCGTGCCCTGCTGGATCGACGACGCGGGCCGTCCGGTGCCGCTCGGCGACGACGAGGAGGGACGGCGGGTCGTGTCGTACATCGAGCACATCACGCGGCAGGCGGGTCTGAAGACGGAGTTCCAGTGGGAGGGAGACGAGGTGGTGCTGCGTGGCTGACCGCCCGCTCGCCGGCCGCACGGTGATCGATCTGACCACCGCACTGTCCGGACCGTACGCGACCCTGTTGCTGGCCGGGCTCGGCGCCCGCGTGATCAAGGTGGAGAATCCGCTGACCGGCGGCGACACCTCCCGCAACAACGCCCCCTATCTCGGGGCGGACGGGCTGACGCTGGGCCGCCACGGGGACGACGACATGTCCGTGTCGATGCTTCTCCGGGGCCGCAACAAGGAGAGCGTCACACTCAATCTCAAGCACCCCAAGGCCCGGGGCCTCCTGGCCGGTCTGGTCAGGGTGTCGGACATCATGATCGACAACTACAGCGCCGGCGTCATGGCGCGGCTCGGCATCGGCCACGACTGGGCGAGCGCGATCAACCCGCGCATCGTGTGCACGTCGATCAGCGGCTTCGGCGCGCAGGGCGGTCCCGGCTCGGGAAAGGCGATGGACACCATCATCCAGGCGCTCAGCGGCGTGATGATGACCGCGGGCGCGCCCGGCGAGCCACCCGTCCGCTTCGGGCTGCCGGTGGGCGACCTCGTCGCGCCGCTTTACGCGGTGATCGGCACGCTCGCCGCGGTCCTGCGGGCCGACGCGACCGGCCAGGGCCAGCACGTGGACGTGTCCATGCTGGGGGCGCTGACCTCGCTGGTCGCGTGCGAGCCGTTCGACGCCTACGAGAAGCTGGGCCTGCCCATGCGCACGGGGACGACCGTGCCCAGGCTGGCGCCGTTCGGGACGTTCCCCGCCGCGGACGGCTGGTTCGCGCTGTGCGGCCCCACCGACGCCTTCGCCCGCGGCCTGTTCGCGGCGATGGGCCGCGACGATCTGGCCGCGGACCCGCGGTACGCCTCCCGGGACGCGCGCGTGGCCAACGCCGGCGAGCTGCACAGTCTGGTGGCCTCGTGGGCGGCGGACCGCCCGCTCGCCGAGATCCTCGACGCGCTCACCCGGCACGGCGTCCCCGCCGCCGAGGTGCGTGAGCCCGGCGACGCCGTACGCGACCCGCTCGTGCTGGAACGAGAGGAGGTCGTGCCGCTGGAGCATCCGCGCCACGGTCGTGCCGCGGACCTGTACGGGACCGGCGTGCCGATCCGCTTCTCCGACTCGGAGACGGGGCTCGACCGGTCGGCGCCCGCCCTCGGCGAGCACAACGCCGCCATCTACGGCGGCCTGCTCGGCTACTCCGACGACGAACTCAAGGCCCTGGCCGAGGAGGGGGTGATCTGACATGCCGATGGCGCTCGCCATGCTGGAGGAGGCATACGCCCGGCGCGGCGCACCCCCGGCCGCCTCGAAACTCCCGGCCGGCGACCGGGCGCCGGTCGCCGGCCACGTCGGGGCGGACGTGCCGGTCGAACTGCTGACCGCCGCGGGTCTCCGCGCGCTCCGCCTCACGGGCGACCCGGAGTCCGGCTCCGCGCTCGGAGACCGGTACCTGGGCCGAGGGGTGGACCCGATGGCCCGCTCGGTGCTCACGCGGCTGCTCGCCGGGTCCTTCGGCGACCTGGACCACCTCGTGATCTCGCATGACTGCGAGGCCTCCCTGCGGCTGTTCTACGCGCTGCGCGAGCTGCGCCGCGTGGAGCCGGGCACGGGACTGCCCGAGGTGTATCTCGTGGACATCCTGCACCTGCCGCACCGCACGACCGCCCGGTACAACCGTCGCAGGATCGGTGAGTTCGCGGCCAGGCTGGAGGCGTGGACCGGCCGTACCCTCGACCTCGCCGGGGCGGTGGCGGCGCACAACGAGCGGCGCCGCCTGCTGGCCGCCGCCGCCGAGCTGCGCAGGGCGGTGCCCGCCCGCCTGACGGGGCGGCAGTTCCTCGCGGTGGCCAACGCGGTCCTGCCCGTGGACGAGCACATCGCGCTGCTGGAACGGCTGCTGGCCGAGGCGGGACAGCTTGAGGAGCACGCCGGGCGGCGCGTCTTCCTGAGCGGCAGTGACCACGACACGCCACACGTGTACGAGGCCGTCGAGTCCGAGGGCTACGTGATCGTCGGCGAGGACCACTCCTTCGGCGGCCCGTCCCCGGAGGGGCCCAGCGGCTCGGGCGGCCTGGACGCGCTGGCCGAGCACTACCACTACAGCGGTCCGACCGCCCACCGGGCCACCGTGAGCGAGCGCGCCGCCCACGCGGCGAGAGCCGTACGGCACTGCCGTGCCGAGCTCCTCGTCGCCTACTCCAGGGTCGGGGACGAGGCTCCGGCCTGGGACTTCCCCGCCCAGCGGGCGGCTCTCGACATCCCCGCCGTGCTGCTGGAGCGCCAGGAATACGGGCGTGCCGATCTGAGCGCCCTGCGGAAGGAACATCCATGCGCAGTGTGAAATCCCTCGCCACGGCGGCCGAGGCGGGCAGACACCAGCGCGAATGGTTCGCCGACCTGCGCAGGCGGGTCGCCGCCGGCGAGCCGTTCGCCCTGCTGAACGCGGACGTCCCGCACGAGATCTTCCGCACGATGGACATCCCGTACGCGGTCAGCCAATGGTGGGCGTCCCTGGTGGCCGCCAAGCAGCGTTCGCAGCACTACCTGGAGCTGGTGCGGCAGCGCGGGTACCCCGACTACTCGGAGCAGTACAACTCGGTCACCCTCGGCTCCGCCTTCGATCCGGAACCGGAGGCCGGTCCGTGGGGCGGCCTGCCCAAACCAGACATCGTCGTCGGAGACGTCACGGGCGACATCACCCGCAAGATCTTCGACATCTGGGGACACGAGCCAGGGGTGACCTTCTACCCGCTGGAAAGCGCCGCCGAGAACGAGGTCCCCGTCAACTGGTGGGAGCTCATGCCGCACCGCTGGGAGCAGGCCATCGGCCCGGCCAGGCTGGACCTGCTCACCGCGGAGCTGGAGAACCTCGTCAGGTTCCTGGAGACCACCACCGGCAGGCGGTTCAGCGAGTCGCGTTTTCGCGAGGTGATGGCCCTGGTCGACGAGCAGGAGGAGTGGAACAGGAAGACCCGCGACCTCATCGCCCGCACCCGGCCCGCCCCGCTCGGCGTCGTCGACAGCATCCCCAGCGTCATGCTCCCGCAATGGCACCGTGGCACCGAGTGGGCCAGGGACATCGCCAAGCGTTTCTACGAGGAGGTGCGCGACCGGGTCGAGACGGGTCAGGCCGCGTGCCCGGACGAGCGGGCCCGGTTGATGTGGATCGGCCGCGGCCTCTGGTACGACATGGGCTTCTACCAGCGCTTCCAGGACGAGTACGGCGCGGTGTTCGTCTGGTCGATGTACCTGGCGATCGCCGCCGACGGGTACATCCGCTACGGCGACGACCCGATGAGAGCGCTGGCGGCGCGCTTCGCCGCCTTCGGCGACCAGCTCTACACCCCGCCGTGGTCGAGCGAATGGTACGTGAAGGAGGCCCGCCTGCACGGCATCGACGGCGTGGTCCACCTGGTCTCCGACGATCCCCGAGGCAGCTACTTCACGGCCAGGGCACTGGAGGCGGCCGGGTTCCCGGTGATCGAGATCCACGCCGACAACGTCGACGCCCGCACCTTCGGTGACGAGGTGGTCAAGCGCGTCGGTCAGTGGCTGGAGAACGTCGTCCTCGCCTGACCTTGAACATCAGGCAGATATTTAACGATCGTCTTGAGATCGTCACACATTCCAATGAGGGGGAATCCCATGGATCTTTCCGGCAAGGTCGCCGTCGTCACAGGTGCGGGCCGCGGGCTCGGCCGCGCGTACGCCGAGGCGCTGGCCGCGGCCGGGGCGGCGGTGGTCGTCAACGACGTGGACGCCGGAGCGGCCGCGCAGGTGGTCGAGGCCATCACCGGTGACGGAGGCAAGGCCGTGGACGTCGTCGCCCCGGTCGGCTCCGCGGAGGCGGCCGAACGGCTGGTCGCCACCGCGGTCAAGGAGTTCGGCCGGCTGGACGTGATGGTCACCAACGCGGGCGTTCTGCGCGACCGGGTGTTGTGGAAGATGTCGGACGAGGACTTCGACGCCGTCATCGACGTTCATCTGCGCGGCACGTTCACCTGCGCGCGGGCGGCGGCGGTGCGGATGCGCGAGCAGGGAACGGGCGGCCGGTTGATCCTGATCTCCTCGCCGGCCGGGCAGCGCGGGAACTTCGGCCAGACGAACTACGCGGCGGCCAAGGCCGGCATCGTGGCGATGGCCCGCACCTGGGCGATGGAGCTGGCCAGGGCGAACGTCACGGTGAACGCGGTCGTCCCGGTGGCCGCGACCGAGATGACCAAGACCATTCCCGCGTTCGCGCCGGTCATCGAGGAGGTCGAGCGCACCGGGAAGCCGTTCCCGGACTGGCTGCGCAAGGACGAGGGACTGGGCACGGTCGAGGACGTGGCGGGGCTCGTCGTCTTCCTCGCCTCCGACGCTTCCGCAGGCGTGACCGGCCAGGCGATCGGCGTCGGCGGGGACCGCCTGGCGCTGTGGGCGCATCCGAAGGAGAAGACCGTCGCGTTCGCCGACGGCGGCTGGACGGCCGAGGCCATCGCCGCCTCATGGGAGGCGGGTGTCGGCGCCGAGCCCGAGACGTACGGCATCCCCGCGCCGAAGGCGCCCGAGGGAGCCTGAGATGCCGGAAATGAACGTGGACGAGCTGGTCGCGATCGACGTGCACACCCACGCGGAGATCTCCAAGGACGGGCACGGGTCGCTGAGCCCGGAGCTGTTCGGGGCCTCCGCGGACTACTTCAAGGCGCACGGGCACCGGCAGCCGACCATCGAGGAGATGGCCGCCTATTACCGGGAGCGGAAGATGGCGGCGGTGGTGTTCACCGTGGACGCCGAGCACGCCACCGGGCACCCGCGCATCTCCAACGAGGAAGTCGCGGAGAGCTGCGCCGAGCACGCCGACGTGCTGATCCCGTTCGCCAGCGTGGACCCCTGGAAGGGCAAGGCCGGGGTCCGCGAGGCGCGGCGGCTGGTGGAGGAGTACGGCGTGCGCGGGTTCAAGTTCCACCCGAGCATCCAGGGTTTCTCGCCCGACGACCGCATCGCCTATCCCCTCTATGAGGCGATCCAGGAGCTCGGCGCGATCGCGCTGTTCCACACCGGGCAGACGGGCATCGGCGCGGGCGTCCCCGGCGGGGGCGGGATCCGGCTGAAGTACGGCAATCCCATGCTGGTGGACGACGTGGCCGTGGACTTCCCCGAGCTGCGGATCATCCTGGCCCACCCGTCGTTCCCGTGGCAGGACGAGGCGCTGGCGGTCGCCACGCACAAGCCGTACGTCTACATCGACCTGTCGGGGTGGTCGCCGAAGTACTTCCCGCCGCAGTTGGTGCGGTACGCCAACACGCTGCTGAAGGACAAGGTGCTCTTCGGGTCCGACTATCCGGTGATCACCCCGGACCGCTGGCTGGCCGACTTCGACAAGCTGGACATCAAGCCCGAGGTCCGCCCGAAGATCTTGAAGGACAACGCCGTACGCCTGCTCGGGCTCGGCGGAGCAGAGAGGACGACAGACAGATGACCACGACGGTGAGCGGGCTGGACGAGATCAGGGCGCTGGCCGGCAGGGACCTCGGCCACACCGGCTGGCTGGAGATCACCCAGGAGCGGGTGAACGTCTTCGCCGAGGCCACCGGCGACCACCAGTGGATCCACGTCGACCCCGACAGGGCGAAGGACGGACCGTTCGGCGGCACGATCGCCCACGGCTACCTGACCCTGTCCCTGATCATCCCGCTGTTCAACGAGCTGCTGGAGATCCGGGACGTCAAGATGAGCATCAACTACGGCCTGGACAAGGTTCGCTTCCCCAGCCCGGTCAGGGTGGGCGCCAGGATCCGCCTCGCCGGGACGGTCGCCTCGGTCGAGGACGTTCCCGGCGACGGCGTGCAGATGACGGTCGACTTCACCGTCGAGACCGACGGTGCGGCCAAGCCGGCCTGCGCCGCCCGGGCGATCTACCGGCACTACGCCTGACCTGTGATCCCTCACCTCACAGGAGGTCCAACACCGATGCGCAACGCCGGACTGGGAGGGTGGCCCGCCCGCCGGGCCCAGATGACACCCGATCGGACCGCCTTCATCTTCGCGGACCGGCCTGTCACCTACGCCGAGGTACACGAACGGACGACCCGGCTGGCGTCGCGGTTGCGCGCAGCGGGGGTGCGGGGCGGTGACCGGGTCGCCTACCTCGGCCGCAACCACGTCGCCTTCGTCGAGACGATGTTCGCCTCGCATCTGCTCGGGGCGATCTTCGTGCCGCTGAACTTCCGGCTGGCCGCGCCCGAGATCGGTTACATGCTGGACCACTCGGGCGCGGAGGTCCTGATCTACGCGCCCGAGTGCGTCGAGGTGGTGCGAGCCCTGCCGGACACCGCCCTTCGAGAGGTCGTGGCCCTCGACGCTCCGGGGCCGGGGGAGCGGCATTACGACACCTGGCTGGCGGAGGGCGATCCCACCCCCATCGACACGCCCGTGAAGCTGGACGACACCGCGCTCATCCTCTACACCTCGGGTACGACCGGGCGGCCCAAGGGCGCGATGCTGACGCACGGCAACCTCGTGTGGAACTGCTTCAACCTCCTGCTCGGCGTCGATGTCACGAGCGACGAGGTGACGCTGATCAGCGCGCCGCTGTTCCACGTGGCCGCCCTGAACCAGACTCTGCTGCCGACCTTCCTCAAGGGCGGCTGCTCGGTGATCACGCCGTCCTGGGACGTGGACGAGGGTTACGACCTCATGGAGAAGCACAGGGTCACGTGGATGTTCGGGGTCACCACGATGTTCGCCGCGTTCGCCCGGTCGCCCCGGTGGGCCGGCGCGGACCTGTCGTCGTTGCGCCACCTCATGGCCGGGGGAGCGGCGATCCCCGCCGCGCTGATCCGCACGTACCAGGAACGGGGCCTGGTGTTCTGCCAGGGATACGGGCTCACCGAGACCGCGCCCGGCGCCACGTTCCTCGAGGCCAGTCAGAGCGTGCGCAAGGTGGGTTCGGCAGGGGTGCCGGTGTTCTTCGCCGACGTGCGGGTCGTGCGGCCCGACGGGACGGGCGCGGCCGAGGGAGAGCCAGGAGAGGTGCTGATCAAGGGGCCGAACGTGACCCCCGGCTACTGGCGCGACCCGGAGGCGACCGCCGCCGCGTTCTCCGACGGCGGCTGGTTCCGCTCCGGCGACATCGGCGTCCTGGACGAGGAGGATCACCTGTACGTCATCGACCGGGTCAAGGACATGTACATATCGGGCGGGGAGAACGTCTATCCGGCCGAGGTCGAGGCAGTGATCTTCGAGCATCCGGCAGTCGCCGAGGTCGCGGTGCTCGGCGTATCCGACGCCAGATGGGGCGAGGTCGGCCGCGCGTTCGTGGTCCTACGCCCCGGAGCGAGTGTCACCACCGACGAGCTGCGCGAATTCCTGCGCCTTCGCTTGGCCAAGTACAAGATTCCGGTCTATTTCGACATCGCGGACGACCTGCCGAAGACGGGTTCGGGAAAGATCCAGAAACCGCGACTGCGAAGCCTTCCGCTGCCGGACGCCGGCTCCTCCGCTTCTTCGCCGGCTGACCGGTGACTCACCCAACCGCATCCCGGGCCACAGCGGAGGTGGGACGAGAAGAGCGTCGTCAGGGCGGAACGCCCCGCCGCCGATGGCGGGGAAGATGCGCGTCAGCGGGTCGCCGGCCAGGTCCGAGCGTAGGACGGTGGGACGGGAGCGGCCGCACTCGATCGGGGTGGAGCCGGCCGAGCTGAAGGCCGTTGCGGCGGCACAGCTCGGCCTGAAGCTCAGGCAACTACCCCGGAAAGCAAAATGTGGAGGCCCGGATTCAACCGGAGCCCCCACATGTGCGTGCGGTGTGTGTCCGAGGGGGGACTTGAACCCCCATGCCCATCACTGGGCACTAGCACCTCAAGCTAGCGCGTCTGCCTATTCCGCCACCCGGACTTGGTGCCTGCACGTGGGACCGTCATCCCGCGTCGGCTCCGTAAGGTTAGCAAACTCTGAGGAGTGCGTCATACCAAGTATCGGGCCAGTCTTCGGAGACCCTCCCGATGGGTGCCGAGATGGGGCGCGCTGGAACTCCTGATGGGGGTCTCATGACGCGGGGGTGGCGGGAATCGGGGGGTTGGTCGCGGTACGTCCGCGAGGGGCTTGGCCAATTCCTGGGTTCCCTGGGAAAAGTGGCTTGCGGCGACTTTGCGTGCTGCTACGGTTACGGATCGTTGAGGGGTGAGTCCACGACCGGCCTCACGATCTGTGGGGCCGGTTCTGGAGTTCGGGAGGTCTTGTGGCAGGCACGGCGGCAGAGCGGTCGAGGGTGATGTCCCTCGCTGTGTGCCGTGCGCGCGTGTCCGCTTCCCCGGGACATAACGCGAACGTCGACCGGGGTCACCGGATGGCGCGGTTCGCGGCCGGTGCCCGTCGGCTCGTCGTGCGAGCGGCCTCGATCGGCGTCCTGGTGGCCGCCGGCTGGCTGCTCGCTGTTCTGTTCGGCATGCTCACCGCCGCCCCGGCGGCCGCGGATTCCGCCGCGGCGACAGGGGCGAAGGCGGCGACAGGGACCTCCGCCGTGGCGGAGGCCGAGGCCGGCTCCACCCAGTTCCCCGCCCTCGTGGGCTCCGGCGGCTTCGCGGCGTCCGACAACGCCGAGGCCATGGCCGGGCGCACCGTGGCCGGGCTCAACAGCCAGCAGGATCCTGGCCTGCCCTCACCGTCCACCGCCGGTTCGATCCTCGACGGCACCAACGGCTTGGTGCCCAACGGCGGTGGCAGCGGCCCTTACGGGCCCGTTGCCGGGGATGTCGCGCGGTCGCCTCTCGACCCGCGGCTGCAGGCGCGGCGCGTTCCCATCGCGTACGTGCTGCCCCCCGTCGTCCGCACAGCGGCGGACGACCCTTCCTTCTCTCCTGACTGATCCCCGCCCGGACCCCGGCCGACTCGGAGGCGCGATTGCGCCCGGCCGGTCCTGTCCGACACCGATGACCGGTACGTCACGGCGGAGCGTGGCCTGATCCCCTCCGCCGGTGGGTGACACGTCAGTTCTCCCGATTCGCGAATCCCGAGGTCCCGCTGTGCGTGACCTTCGTCACCACGGCCTCGGGACGCCCGCGATCCGTTCAGGTATCCCCCCAAGAACCACTAGGAGCATTCATCATGCGTACGTGGGCCAAGGCAACGACCCCTGCCGCCCTTCTGGCCGTGGCGGTCATGTCGTTCGCCGGCAGCGGCACCGCGGTCGCCGACACCTCCGGCGACGCCTCCGTTCTCGGCGGCAACCAGGTCGACCTGCCCATCTCCCTGCCGATCGACATCAGCGGCAACTCGGTCGCGGCGATCGGCGCCGCCGAGGCGGCCTCGCAGGGCGGCGCGACCGCCGTCAGCGGCCGCGGGAACGGCATCCCCAACCGCACCTCCGGCAACGCCTCGGTGGGCGGCGGCAACCAGATCAACGTGCCGATCACCGCCCCGATCAACGCCTGCGGCAACGCGGTCTCGCTGATCGGCGTGTCCGACGCCGGCTGCAAGGGCGGCGCGACCGCCCGTACGCAGGGGCGTGGCGGCGCGGGCGGCAACCGCACCTCCGGCGACGCCTCCGTGCTCGGCGGCAACCAGATCAACGCGCCCATCTCCGCCCCGCTCAACGTCTGCGGCAACGCGATCGCGATCTTCGGCGCCGCCACGGCGGGCTGCAAGGGCGGGGCCGAGGTGCACAACACCGGCCGCGGCGCGGGCGGCAACCGTACCTCCGGCAACGCTTCCGTGCTCGGCGGCAACCAGGTCGTCGCGCCGATCTCCGTTCCGATCAACGTCTGCGGCAACGCGGTGGCCGCGGTCGGCCGGGCGTTCGCCGGCTGCCGGGGCGGCTCCTCGGTGCGCAACGGCGGTGGCGGGGGCGGTGGCTCGGCCTACCAGACCTCCCGTCACGTGCCCGCACCCGGTTCGTCGGGCAACGACACCGACGGACGATTCGGCGTCGGCAGCGGCAACCAGGTGATCGCGCCCATCACCGCGCCGATCGACGCCTGCGGCAACGCCGTCGGCAACGCGGCCGCGGGCTGCGTCGGCGGGACGACGGTCCGCGGGGGCGGCAGCGGCGCGGGCGGCAACCGCACCTCCGGGCGGGCCGGTGTGCTGGCCGGCAACCAGGTCGTGGCGCCCATCGCGGCCCCGGTCAACGTCTGCGGCAACGCGGTGGCGGTGGTCGGGCACGCGTTCGCCGGATGCAAGGGCGGGGCGACGGTCCACAAGGGCGGTCGTGGCGCGGGCGGCAACCGTACGTCCGGGCAGGCGGGCGTCGGCAGCGGCAACCAGGTGGTCGCGCCGATCGCGGCTCCGGTCAACGTCTGCGGCAACGCGGCCGCGCTGCTCGGCTCGGCCGCGGCGGCGTGCAAGGGCGGGGCCGAGGTGCACGACAACGGCCGCGGCGCGGGCGGCAACCGCACCTCGGGGCGGGCCGGTGTGCTGGCCGGCAACCAGGTCGTCGCGCCGATCGCCGCGCCGGTCAACGTCTGCGGCAACGCCGTCGCCGTGCTGGGCGACGCCGCGGCCGGCTGCCTCGGCGGCGCCCACGTCGGCCGTGCGCCGTACCGGATGGCCGGGAGCTTCGACCGGTTCGGGCGGGCCACCGACAAGTTCAGGACGGCCAACGGCGCACTGCCGGGGGTCCAGGGGGCTTCGGTCCCGGGCGGCACGGGCGGTCTGCCGGTGCTGGGCGGACTGCAGGGTGTTCCCGCGCTGAGCGGGCTGGGCGGGCTGCAGGGCATCCCGGCTCTGGGCGCCCTCCAGGGGGTCGCGGGCGGGCAGGCCGTTCCCAGCGCGCAGAAGGCGCAGAGCGGCGCGGCCGACGGGCTGAGCATCGCGCAGCCGGTGCAGGAGCTCGCCTCGGGTAAGGGGCTCGCCCAGCCGGTGGAGGGCCTGGCCTCCGGCCAGAGCGTCACCAAGCCGGCGCAGGACCTCGCGACCGGTGGCGGCGTCTCCGCTCTCGCGGGCGAGGTCCGGAAGGGCGCCGACGTCGCCGCCTCGCTCCCGGTGGTCGAGGACGCCTCCCGTACGTTCGGCCTGCCGCAGCTCCCCGAGCTGCCCGGGCTGCCCGCCGAGGCGCAGACCCCGGCCGCGGTCGCCCCTGCCAAGTCCGGCAAGCCGGCCAAGTCCGCGATGTCGGGCACCGGTGACCGTCGTGGCCGTGGCGCCGCCGGCGTTCCCGGCAACGGGCGCGTCGCGAGCAACCCGGCCCGCCCCGCCCGTCCGTCCTCGCCGCTGAGCCCCGCGACCGACCTGGTCGGCTCCACCCCGGTCGGCGGCGCTGTGGGCTCGGTCACCCGTGGCCTGCCGGTCGGTGACATCGGCCTGATGAGCGCCGCGCAGCCCGCCGGCGTCACCGGGATGAACTCCAGCTCGCTGCTGGCCCTGGCGCTCGGCGCCATGTTCGCCGCCTCGGCGACGATGTTCGCCACGGCTCGTCGGTTCCGGTTCGGCCGCAAGTAAGGAATCGCGTCAGGCCGTAAGTAACGCATTCGCAGGGATCTTCGGCAGGATGGCCCTCGCTCACGATCCGTGAGCGAACGGCAGAAGACGCTTTGCCCGTTCCGGGGGCGCGGCCCGGGGCGGGCAAAGCCATGCCCGCGATCGAGCGGGCGTGGTCAGAGCGTGCTGCGTACTCGGATGATCTTACGGCGGAGCCGTACGTGGCGGCTGCCGTCGGGGTGGACGCGGACGCGCGCGAGCTCCCACTGACCGTACTCTGCGTGTTCGGTCAGCAGCTGACGTGCTGCTTCGCGAGTGAGGTCGCGCGGAATGAAGATATCCATGTAGGAGTAGTCGAGCACAACGATTAGTCTCCAGGGTGAGTCAGGGCGCCATGCCGCTCGATGGGCCTTATTCTGCGTGCTTGCGGGTGGACCCGGAAGCTAGTGGGTAGCCCGGGGGAAGGAAATTTCCGCGAGTCGGGTTACCTTTCAGTCTGTGCCGACTCCCGGCAGGGGGATTTGCAAGCGAACAGTGAGGTAGGAAGCAGCGTGCCAGCCAACAACGGCAGCACCGGCGGAACACGCCTGGTGATCGTCGAGTCGCCCGCCAAGGCGAAGACGATCAAGGAATACCTCGGTGCCGGCTACATGGTCGAGTCCAGCATCGGGCACATCCGCGATCTGCCGGAGAAGGCCGATGACATCCCCGAGAAGTTCAAAGGCGCGCCGTGGGCGCGGCTGGGGGTCAACGTCGAGCACGACTTCGAACCTCTCTACGTAGTCAATCCTGACAAGAAGGCGCAGGTCAACAAGCTACGTCAGCTTCTGAAGGACGCCGACGAGCTCTACCTCGCCACTGACGAGGACCGCGAGGGCGAGGCCATCGCCTGGCACCTGCGCGAGGTGCTGAAGCCCAAGGTCCCCGTGCACCGCATGGTCTTCCACGAGATCACCCCGCAGGCCATCCGCGACGCCGTCTCCAACCCCCGCGACCTCAACCTGCGCCTCGTCGACGCACAGGAGACCCGCCGCATCCTCGACCGGCTCTACGGCTACGAGGTCAGCCCCGTGCTGTGGAAGAAGGTCAAGCCCCGGCTGTCCGCGGGCCGGGTGCAGTCGGTCGCGACGCGGCTGGTGGTCGAGCGCGAGCGTGAGCGCATGGCGTTCACCTCCGCCCACTACTGGGACCTGCAGGCGCTGTTCGACACGGGCAAGGCCGAGGAGCGGCCGCGTGACTTCACCGCCACGCTGACCGGCGTCGACGGCCGGCGGGTGGCGCAGGGCCGCGACTTCGCCAGCACCGGCCAGCTCAAGACGGCCGACGTGCTGCACCTGTCGGAGCAGGCCGCGGGCGAGCTGGCCGGGCGGCTGCGCGGGTCGTCGTTCGCGGTCAGGTCCGTCGAGCGCAAGCCGTACACCCGCAAGCCGTACGCGCCGTTCCGTACCACCACGCTGCAGCAGGAGGCCAGCAGGAAGCTGGGCTTCTCCGCCAAGTACACGATGCAGGTGGCGCAGCGGCTCTACGAGAACGGCTTCATCACCTACATGCGTACCGACAGCATCACGCTGTCGGAGACGGCGGTCGCGGCGGCACGCGCGCAGGCGATCCGCCTGTACGGCGCCCAGTATGTCCCCGACAAGCCGCGCGTCTACAGCAGCAAGGTCAAGAACGCGCAGGAGGCCCACGAGGCCATCCGCCCGTCGGGCGAGGAGTTCCGCACGCCCGGCGAGACCGGGCTGAGCGGCGACATGTTCCGCCTGTACGAGCTGATCTGGCAGCGTACGGTCTCGTCGCAGATGAAGGACGCGGTCGGCGAGTCGATCAGCGTCAAGGTGGGCGGCACGTCGTCGAGCGGCGAGGACGTCGAGTTCAGCGCCTCCGGCCGGACGATCACCTTCTACGGCTTCCTCAAGGCCTACGTCGAGGGTCACGACGACCCGTCGAGCGACCGCGACGACGCCGAGAAGCGCCTGCCCAACCTGGCCGAGGGCGACGCGCTCAGCGTGAGCAGGCTCGACGTGGCCGGTCACTCGACCAAGCCGCCGGCCCGCTACACCGAGGCGTCGCTGGTCAAGGAGCTGGAGGACCGCGAGATCGGGCGGCCGTCGACGTACGCCTCGATCATCGGCACCATCCTCGACCGCGGCTACGTGTTCAAGAAGGGGACGGCGCTGGTGCCGTCGTTCCTGGCGTTCGCCGTGGTCAACCTGCTGGAGCAGCACTTCGGCAACCTCGTCGACTACGACTTCACCGCCGACATGGAGAAGGTCCTCGACGACATCGCCAACGACCGGGCCGAACGGGTGCCGGAGCTGCAGCGCTTCTACTACGGGGCCGACGGCGACGAGGGCCTCAAGGAGATGGTCTCCGACCTCGGCGAGATCGACGCCAAGGAGATCAGCTCCTTCCCGATCAAGGGCACGGACATCGTGCTGCGCGTCGGCCGCTACGGCCCCTACCTCGACCGGGACGGCGCCCGGGTCAACGTCCCCGAGGACATGACGCCCGACGAGCTGACCGCCGAGAAGGCCGAGGAGCTGTTCTCGCGGCCCACGGGTGACCGCGAGCTGGGGCGCGATCCGGTGACCGGGCACGTCATCGTGGCCAAGGACGGGCGCTACGGGCCTTATGTGACCGAGGTCCTGCCCGAGCCGGCCGAGGAGGAGACGCCGAAGAGGCGTACGAAGAAGGCCGACGCCCCGAAGCCGCGTACGAGCTCGCTGTTCAAGACCATGTCGCTGGACACCATCACGCTCGACGACGCGCTCAGGCTCCTGTCCATCCCCCGGGTGGTCGGCGAGCTGGAGGGCGAGGAGGTCGTGGCGCACAACGGCAAGTTCGGGCCCTACCTGAAGAAGGGCACCGACTCGCGTTCGCTGGCGGCCGAGGACGACCTGCTGACCGTCACGATCGAGCAGGCCAAGGAGCTGTTCGCGCAGCCCAAGCAGCGCGGGCGGCGGGCCGCCGCGGCGGCGCCGCTGCGCGAGCTGGGCGACGACCCCGCCTCGAAGAAGCCGGTGGTGGTCAAGGAGGGGCGGTTCGGGCCGTACGTGACCGACGGCGAGACCAACGCCTCCCTGCGCAAGGGCGACACGGTCGAGGACATCACGATCGAGCGGGCCGCCGAGCTGCTGGCCGAGCGGCGTGAGCGGGCGCCCGCGCCGAAGAAGACCACGCGGAAGGCGCCGGCGAAGAAGACCACGGCGACGAAGACCACCGCGACGAAGGCGGCGACGGCGAAGTCGACTACTACGAAGACCGCGGCGGCGAAGAAGGCGCCTGCGGCGGCGAAGAAGTCGGCCTCCAAATCGTAAGTAGCATCACCTATGTGATTGTCCTGGTCTTCGTCGGTCTGATCCTGCTGGCGCACTATTACCTGTGGCACCGGCTGGTGCGTTCGACGACGGCCCCCGGGCGGCTCCGCAAGGCGCTGACCTGGGGTGTCGTGGCGCTGATGCTGCTGGTCGTGGCGACGTTCGTCGGGACGCGGGCGGATTTCGGGACGTGGCTGGCCTGGCCGGGCTATCTGTGGCTGGCCATGCTGTTCTACCTGTTCGTGTTCCTCGCGGTGCTGGAGATCCCGCGGGCGGTGGCGGCGGTGTGGCTGCGCCGGGCCGAGCGGCGGCGCGCGCCGGTGCCTGAGCCGGTCGCGGTGCTCGCGGGCACGCCGGCGCCGGACGACGTGGCGGCGGGACTCCCCGACGCGGTCCCCGACCCTGTGGAGCCGCCCGCCGCCCTGAGCAGACGTCTGTTCCTGGGGCGGGCCACCGCCGCCGTGGCCGGGGTGGGCGCGGCGGCGACGGTGGGGTACGGCGTGTCGAGCGCCCTCGGCGACCCCGTCATCGAGCCGGTGCGGGTCACGCTGCCGAAGCTGGACCCGCGGCTGAGCGGGCTGCGTTTCGCCGTGGTGAGCGACATCCACCTCGGGCCGCTCACCGGCCGGTCCCACACCGAGCGCATCGTCCGCATGATCAACGGGCTGGAGGCCGACGTCGTCGCGATCGTCGGCGACCTGGTGGACGGCTCGGTCGCCCGGCTCGGCCCGCTGGCCCGGCCGCTGAAGGACCTGGAGTCGAGGTACGGGGCCTACTTCGTGACCGGCAACCACGAGTATTTCTCTCCGGGTGGCTATGTCGAATGGCTGGACGAGCTCGGCGAGCTGGGCGTGCGCCCGCTGCGCAACGAGCGGGTGGAGATCGCTCACCAGGGGGCGGTGCTCGACCTCGCGGGGGTCAACGACCTCGGCGGCGCCGCGCAGGGCGACGGCCCCGACTTCGCCAAGGCGCTCGGCGGCCGGACTTCCGGCAGGTCCACGGTGCTGCTGGCCCATCAGCCCGTGCAGGTGTCCGAGGCCGCCAGGCACGGCGTGGACCTGCAGCTGTCGGGGCACACGCACGGCGGGCAGATCATGCCGTTCAACCTGGTGGTGGGCCTGCAGCAGCCGGTGGTGTCGGGCCTGGCCACGGTGGACGGGGTGCAGGTCTACACGACCAGGGGCGCGGGCTTCTGGGGGCCGCCGGTGCGGGTCGGCGCGCCGCCGGAGATCACGATCCTGGAGCTCCGCTCCTGACGTAAGGTAATCGAGTGGTCACGAGAGGCCATCATGCCGTAGTATCCGTCCGGATACAAGAAGCGGGGTGAGCATGGTGTCCTCGGCGATGGAGGCGGCGCTGGCCGCCGGTGTCGCGGCCTGGGCCGAGCGCGGCGGGCTGCTGTTCCGGCAGGCCAGGCAGGCGGCGAGCATGAACCAGTCGGCGCTGGCCGGCCTGAGCGGCACGTCCAGGACCACGTTGTCGGCCTACGAGCACGGCAGGAAGTCGCCGACGCTGGAGACCGCGGGCCGCATCCTCGACGCGGCGGGGTTCCGGCTGGTGCTGGAGCCGAAGGTGGAGTTCGCCGCGCGGGAGACGGGCGACGGGCGCAGCTTCCACGTGCCCAGCAGGCTGGGGCGGCTGCCGGTCGCGGCGGCGCTCGGCGTGGCCCGGCTGCGGGGGCGCGACTACGACCTGGCCGACCGGGGGGAGCGGCGGGAGGCGTACGCGCTGCTGCTGCGCGAGGGCACCGCGCAGGAGGTGCGTGACCACGTCGACGGCGTGCTGCTGGCCGAGCTGTGGAACGAATTGGATCTACCACCCGATATCCACGCGGAGTGGTTGCCAGTGGTGGAAGAAGCTCGACATGGGGCCGGAGTCGTCCAGTGACGTCGTTGTCGCAGACCTGTTCGCGATGGGTGACCTGCGCGCCGGCGCGCGGGCGTAATACTCTCGGCAAGCCCCCGGGTGCGGCCGGCCCGTCGCTTGTCCACCCGCCCCTGGCCCACACCTGGATACGCTGAGAAGATGACTGCCCCTGGCCGACGCCCCCGCGCTCACGTGCTGGCCAACGTGCCGTTCCGACGGCTCTGGACGGCCATGTCGGTGTGCAGTCTGGGTGACTGGCTCAACCTCCTCGCGCTGACCGCCCTGGCCGCCAACCTCACCAGCGGCTCCGACTACCGCGTGCAGTCGCTCGCCGTCGGCGGCGTCTTCGTCGCCAAGATGCTGCCGGCCGTGCTGCTCGGGCCGCTGGCAGGCGTGTTCGCCGACCGGTTCGACCGGCGGCTGACCATGGTCGCGGCCGACCTCGCCCGCTTCGCGGTGGTGCTGTCGATCCCGCTGATCGGCAGCTACCAGTGGATCATCATCGCGACCGTCCTCGTCGAGTGCGTCAACCTCTTCTGGGTGCCGGCCAAGGACGCCACCGTGCCCAACCTGGTGCCCAAGGCGGAGCTGGAGGCGGCCAACCGGCTCAACCTGCTGGTCACCTACGGCACCGCGCCGGTCGCGGCCATGCTGTTCGCGGCGCTGTCGGTGGCGGGCGACCTGATCGCCGGGCTCGCGCCCGCCCTGACCGGGCCCTACCTCGCGCTGATCGTCAACGCCTGCGCCTACCTGGTGTCGGCGGCCCTGATCTTCACGCTGCGCGACATCCCCAAGCGCGACAGCGGGGTCTCCACGCCCTCCGTGCTCAAGCAGATCGTGGAAGGCTGGCGCTTCGTCGGCCGCGACCGGCTGGTCCGCGGGCTGATCATCGGCATGCTGGGGGCGTTCGCCGCCGGCGGGGCCGTGGTGGGCGTGGCCAAGATCTACGTCGGCACGCTCGGCGGCGGCGACGCGGCCTACGGCGTGGTGTTCGCGGCGGTCTTCTTCGGCATGGCGCTCGGCATGTTCTTCGGGCTGCGGCTGCTGCGCGAGCTGTCGCGGCGGCGGCTGTTCGGGCTCGCCATCACGGTCGCCGGGCTGGTGCTGGTGGCGATCGCGCTGGTGCACAACCTCGTCATCGTGGTCATGCTGACCGTGCTGCTCGGCGCGTGTGCGGGCATCGCCTGGATCATCGGCTACACGCTCATCGGGCTGGAGGTCGAGGACGGGCTGCGCGGCAGGACGTTCGCGTTCCTGCAGTCCACGGCGCGGGTGACGCTGCTGCTCGTGGTGGCCGTGGCGAGCCCGCTGGCGGCGCTGTTCGGCGAGTACGACCTGGCGTTCGGCGCGATCGGCTACCGCTTCGACGGCACCAACCTCGTGCTGGTGGTCGCCGGCGCGCTCGCCATGACCGTCGGCCTGCTCGCGCTGCGCCACATGGACGACCGCAAGGGCGTCCCGCTGGCGGCCGACCTGATCGCCGCCGTGCGGGGCGACCGGTTCCCCGCCGAGGGGTCCGAGCACGTGCCGGGGCTCTTCGTGGCCTTCGAGGGCGGCGAGGGCTCGGGCAAGACCACCCAGTCCCGTACGATCGCGATCTGGCTGCGCGACCAGGGCTACGACGTCGTGCAGACGCGCGAGCCCGGCTCCACCAAGGTCGGCATGCGGCTGCGTGCCATCCTGCTCGACGCGGCCGAGAAGGGGCTGTCGGCGCGGGCGGAGGCGCTGCTCTACGCCGCCGATCGGGCCGAGCACGTGGAGAAGGTGATCCGTCCGGCGCTGCACCGGGGCTCGCTGGTGATCACCGATCGCTACGTCGACTCGTCGCTGGCCTACCAGGGGGCGGGCCGCGCGCTCGCGCCCGACGACGTCTCCAAGATCAACGCCTGGGCCACCGGCGGCCTGGTGCCGCACCTGACCGTGCTCATCGACACCCCGCCCGAGGTGGGGCTGACCCGGCTGGGCGGCGCGGTCGACCGCATCGAGGCCGAGCCGCTGGAGTTCCACGAGCGGGTGCGCAAGGAGTTCCGTGCGCTGGCCGCCGCCGCGCCCGAGCGCTACCTCGTGGTCGACGGCACACAGCCGATGGACGAGATCACCCGTCAGATCCAGGACCGCATCCACGAGCTCCTGCCCGACCCGGTGCCCCGGGAGTCCGAGGACATCACCGGCACGATGCCCGCCATCCGCGACTAACCTTGCCTCGTGACCGTCTTCGATGACCTCGTAGGCCAGGACCAGGCCGTCGCGGTGCTGTCGCGCGCCGCGGCGGCGGCCGGTGAGGTCGTCGCGGGCGGGCGCGGCGCGGGCATGACGCACGCCTGGCTGTTCACCGGCCCGCCCGGCGCCGGCCGCGAGGACGCCGCCCGCGCCTTCGCCGCCGCGCTGCTCTGTCCCGACGCCGGCTGCGGCCACTGCGACCAGTGCCACCAGGTGCTCATCGGCTCCCATCCCGACCTGGAGTCCGTACGCCCCGAAGGGTTGTCCTACAGCGTCAAGCAGACCCGCGAGCTCATCCTGCGCGCGGCCGGGGCGCCGACGCAGGGCCGGTGGCGGGTCATCCTGTTCGAGGACGCCGACCGGGCCACCGAGTCGGCCGCGAACGCGCTGCTCAAGGCCATCGAGGAGCCGCCGCCCCGTACGGTGTGGCTGCTCTGCTCCCCGGCCCCCGACGACCTGATGATCACCATCCGGTCGCGCTGTCGCCTGATCACGCTCACGACGCCCGGCACGGAGGCGGTCGCCCGGGTGCTCGCCGCCCGCGACGGGGTGCCGTGGGAGACGGCCGCGTTCGCCGCCCGCGCCGCTCAGGGGCACATCGGCCGGGCGCGGGCGCTCGCGCTGGACGACGCCGCCCGGCAGCGCCGCGAGGCCGTGCTGGGCATCCCACGCTCGCTCACGGGGGTGGGGGAGTGCGTCTCGGCGGCCGAGCGCCTGGTGAAGACCGCCGAGGAGGAGGCCGCCGCCGCGACGGCCGCGCTCAACGACAACGAGACCACCGAGCTGCGCAGGATCTACGGCGAGGGCTCCACGGGCAAGGGGCTCAACCGCGGCCTGGTGCGGGGCGGCGCCGGCGCGCTGAAGGAGCTGGAGGACCGGCAGAAGTCCCGGGCGACCCGGATCAAGCGCGACTCGCTGGACGCCGCGCTGCTGGAGCTGGTGTCGTTCTACCGCGACGTGCTCGCCGTGCAGTTCGGGGCGGGCGTCGAGCTGGCCAACGACGACCTGCGTTTCGACCTGGACCAGCTCGCGAAGAAGTCCACGCCCGAGGAGACATTGCGCCGGATCGATGCGATCATGCAATGCCGTGAGCGGCTGGCGGCGAACGTCAACCCGCAGATCGCGGTCGAGGCGATGATGCTGGCGCTGCGCTGATCGCGTACATCCTTCTGGAGGGCTCGAAGCTCATGCGTGCGGTGTTACGAGGGTTGCTGGGTGTCGCTCTGGTGGCGTCGGCGGTTGTCGCGGTGAGCTCGCCGGCCTCCGCCGCTGGTGACGCCGAGTGGGAGATCCGCGTCTTCATGTGCTCTTCCCCGTCCCTGCCCGGCTGCGGCAAGCGCGCGGCCACGGGCGCCCAGAAGCGGGCGATTCGCACGTTGCTGGAGGGCCTGCCGGAGGTGGAGGAGGTGCGTTTCGTGGATCAGGCCGGGATGTACGCGAGCTTCCGGCGTGACTTTGCCGCGAACAAGCCTTTGCTCCGGCAGATCACGGCGAAGGACCTGCTCGAGACGTTCGTCCTCCGATTGAAGGAGGGCGTCGACCGGGACCGCGTGACGGAGGCCGTCCACGGGCGACCGGGTGTGTCCTGGGTCGCGGATACGGCCAATGGGAAGCGGAATGCGCTGTCCTGGGCGCCCGACTGGGACGGGAGCGTCGTCCTGTGCGCCGCCGGCTCTCCCTGGGCCCGGTGTGCCAAGGGCAGGGGCAAGGCGAACAAGAAGGCGGCGACGGCCCGGGAGCGGGCGGCCATGGCGGCGGCGCTCGCGAAGGATCCCGCGGTCCTGTCGTACGTGTTCGAGGATCAGCGCACGGCGTACGAGAACTTCAAGGACGAATACGCCTACAACAACGCCCTGGTCGCCGCCACCAAAGTGTCGGACATGCCGGAGTCGTACCGGTTGATTCTCCGGCCCGACGCCGACTGGAACACCGTGACCAATCGGATGGTGCGGATGCCGGGGGTCAGCCGGGCGTCCAACGCCAGGTGCTTCGAGACGGTCGCCAAGCTGATGGGGGATTACGGCCTTCAGGCCTACATCCCTTTCGCCGCAGAGAGTTCTCCTGACGCCTGCCGGTCCGGAACCGGCTGACCGCCCGAGCAGCAGACGGGCTCGCCAGGCGTCTCTGATACGTGGAAGTCGAACTACTCACCCAACAAGAGGCCCTGGCGCGGCAGCGGGTCGACGTGGCGTCGATCTTCGCCGAGCACCATGTGGGTCTCGTCCGGCTGGCCCTCATCCTGGTGGGCGACCGGGCGACCGCCGAGGACGTCGTCCAGGAGGCGTTCACCCGCACCCATGCCGGCCGGGGGCGGCTGCGCGACGCCGACAAGGCGCTGGCGTACGTCCGGTCGGCGGTGCTCAACGGATGCCGGTCGGTGCTGCGGCGGCGGGCGACCGTGTTCCGGCGGGCGTTGCCGTACGAGCCGCCGGTCTGGTCGGCGGAGAGCGCCGCGCTGCTGGGTGAGGAGCGCCGCGAGGTGCTGCTCGCCCTGCGCGAGCTCCCCCGCAGGCAGCGCGAGGCGTTGACCCTGCGCTACTACTTCGACCTCGCCGACCAGGAGATCGCCGACACCATGGGGGTCGGCGCGAGCACGGTGAGGTCCACGATCGCGCGGGGGCTGGCCGCTCTCGCCAGGGCACTCGGGGAGGACGCATGAACAGCCCAGTGGAAGAACGACTGCGCGCGGCCCTGGCGGAGGCGGGCGCGACCATCGACCCCGACACGCTCCGGCCCCTGCCCGCGCCTGCCCGGCGTCGCACGTGGATGGACGCCCGGCTGCTGGTGGTGGGCGCTGCGGTGACGGCCGGCGTCGCGGCCACGGCCGTGGGGCTGACGCTGGGACCGGGGGACGAGCAGATCGCGGTCGCCGAGCCGGCGCGGATCGAGCCCGGCAAGGCCGACATGACCGTCATCATGTGCTCGACCAGCGCTCTCGTGGTCAAGGAGCCTCGGTGCGGAGGGCGTGACGCCACCGCCGAGCAGGTGGCCGCGGTCGAGCGGGCGGTTCGGAGACTGCCGCAGGTCGAGGCGGCGTACACAGTGGATCAGCAGCACGCCTACGACGACTTCCGCGCCGATTTCGCCCTCAACCAGCCGATGCTGGACGCGGTCAAGGTCACCGACCTGCCGGTGTCGATCCGGCTGACCCTTAAGCAGAGGGCGGTCCGTCGCGAGGTCGAGAAATCCCTCCGCGCGCTGCCCGGGATCGGTGGGGTCACCGACAACACCGCGACCGAGGCGGCGCTGGAGTCGCGTTCGGAGTTGCTGGTCAACGTGTTCCTGTGCGGCAAGGGGACGCCGCTGCCGTCCTGCGGCGCGGAGCGCAAGTCGGACGGGACTGTCGTCAAGGAGGGCAAGGCGGCGACGAGGACCCAGACGATCGCCCTGACAAAGCTGATCAAGGACATGCCCGAGGTGCAGTCGGTCACGTTCGAGGACCAGCGGGCGGCGTACGAAAACTTCAAGCGCGCGTTCACCTCGAACAAGACTCTGCTGAAGAGCACCAAGGTGTCGGACATGCCGCAATCGTTCAGAGTGTTCCTTAAGCAGGGGAGCGACTGGGCCAAACCGGTCGCCATGCTGAGACGCCAGCCCGGCGTGGCCAGCGTCTCCTACGTGCCCTGCCAGAAGGACGGCATGCTCGCTCTCAGCCGTTATGGGATGAGCCCGCCGGAGGACAAGATGTGCTCGCCCGGCAGCTGATCACTCCCGCCCCCTGACTTTCGGCGCACCTGCCCACGTAGTGTGGGCAGGAAGGCCGGAAAGACCTAGGCGTCAGGAGGCGAGCGCGAGCCCATGGGAATGATCATGGCCGTGAGCTTCACCCGCTACGGGAGGCTCTACTACCTCGACCCCGGCGGGCACAGCCCCAAGGTGGGCGACAAGGTGCTCGTTCCGACCGATTCGGGCCCCGAGGTGGCGGAGTGCGTCTGGGCGCCCCAATACACCAGCGAGGACATCGATGGCCTGCCGGTCTGCGCCGGCCTGGCCGGCGAGGAGCACCTGACCCGCGACGAGACCAACAAGCGCCGCAGGGCCGAGGCGAGAAGCGTGTCGAAGCGCCTGATCAAGCGGCACAGCCTGCCGATGAAGGTGGTCGGCATCGACTACCTCGACGAGGACAACGTCTACACCGTCTACTTCTCGGCCCCGCACCGCGTGGACTTCCGCGCGCTGGTCCGCGACCTGGCCCGCAACCTGCGCGCCCGGGTCGAGCTCCGCCAGATCGGCCCCAGGGACGAGGCCCGCCTCCAGGGCGGCATCGGCCCCTGCGGCCGCGACCTGTGCTGCGCCACGTTCCTGAAGGACTTCGAACCGGTCTCCGTACGCATGGCCAAGGACCAGGACCTCCCGGTCAACCCGCTCCGCATCGCCGGCGCCTGCGGCCGCCTGATGTGCTGCCTCAAGTACGAGCACCCGCTCTACCAGGAGTTCCGCGCCTCAGCGCCGCGCGTGGGGACGAACGTGGAAACCCCGGAGGGCGCCGGCACGGTGGTGGGCCACAACGTACCGTCCGATTCCGTGGTGGTCCGGCTGGCGGACGGGGGGCGGCGGTGTTCCTGCTCGAAGGCCAGCGTCTGCTCGCCGCGCAAGCAACACGACGCGATGTACGGCGACGGGCCCGCGTCCTCCTAGGGGGCGTGTGTTCTGTCCGGAGGCGCGTGGTTGTGGGGGGAGCGAGGACTGTCCGGGCTCCTGTAGACTTTTCACGCTGCATGGCACCCGCCGCCTTAGCTCAGTCGGCCAGAGCACTTCACTCGTAATGAAGGGGTCTGGGGTTCGAATCCCCAAGGCGGCTCCCAGCTCAAAGGCCCTCCCGGTTCATCCGAGAGGGCCTTTGCGTACGTCGAGGGCTTGTGTGTCTCTGGGCTGGCGATCTGGGTGTAGACGTTCATGGTCACGGAGATCCGCGAGTGCCGCAGGATCCGCACATGTACGTTTTCTACGCGCCTATCCGCTCGGCCAGTTCCCGTAGCCCAACGATGCCGGATCCTGCATCGGCACCAAACCGGAGACGAGCTGCCGCACCAGCCGGTGATTACGGATGTGCTCAGGAGCGACGTTCTCAACCTCCAGCAGTCGCGCTAGCGCCTCATCCACCTGGCGGCGCTGCGCATGCGCCCAGGCGAGGTCCACCGCCGGCCGTGCCCGCCGCTCGGCCGGCAGCGTCGAGGTGTCCACTGCGGCTCCGACCCGCAGCGCATGCCCGGCGTCACCGACCTCCACCGCTACGGCCACGGGCTGTCGCGCGTCGGGCAGTCGCCGGCCGTGCTGCGGCTCTCCAGCCGATCGCGGTCAGCGCCGCCACGCGCCTGCAAACGGGTGCTGGGGACCACCCTGGCCGACGGGCGGGCGGATGGTCGGGGACAAACTGATCGCCGACATCGAGAGCGGCGGCATGGCGGGCCTGAGTACCGCGTGGATCGACCAGGGGAAGTGGCCAGGCCACGAACACCAAGCTGATCGGATGGTCAGCGACGTCATGAAGGCCATCGCCCTGATGAGAGCGCACCTGCTGGATACCGCCCCGAGGGCGTAGGAGACGTATTCGGCTTCTCCGGACGCATCAGGCGGGGCGGGCCGTTAGATTCGGGGCAGCGGGATGCGGATGCATCGCTCGGGGGCGCTTGTGTGAGGGGCGGGTGCGTGAGCGTGGATCTGGCTGCGTTGGTGGCGGCGGTCTCTCCATGGGCGACGGCAGCGGTGGCCTCATATGGGGCGGCGGTGCTGGCCCAGGCGCAGGAGGACGCGGCCGATGCGACCGTGGGGTGGGGGCGGAAGATCCTCCAGCGTGTGTTCGGGACCCACCCCGCCGAGGAGGAGGTCCCCGAGGCGATTGCGGAGCTGGCGCAGGCTCCGGACGATGCCGACCTGCAGGCGGCGCTGCGGGTGCAGATCAGGAAGGCCCTCGCCGCCGATCCTGGGCTGGCGGCTGAGGTGGCGCGGATGGTGGAGCAGGCCCGCGGGCAGGCGCTGGTCGGGCAGGGGCAGGTGAACGCGGTCGCGACCGGTCACGCGCAGCAGGCCAACCTGGGGCAGGGGACGATGTCCGTGTCGTTCGCCGATCAGCGTGAGCGGTGAGCCTGCGGGCCGGGTCGAGGCGCAGGCCACCGGGCAGGCGAGGCAGGCCAATCTCGGTCAGGGCTGGCAGTTGGTCGACCAGAGCACCAACGTTCACCTGCCTCCCGGAGTCCTGCACGCTCCCGGCACGGTGGCGGCACCGTCGGCGCTGAGCAATCTGCCCGGCGGGGCGGCCGAGGTATTCGTCGGCCGCGATGAGGCGCTGGCGACGCTCGAGCGGGAGCTGCAGGCGGACCGGTCGCGGGTGGTGATCGGTCAGGTGATCCACGGGATCGGAGGGGTGGGCAAGACCGAGCTGGCCCGCCAGTACGCGCTCGCGCGGGCGGAGCGGTACCGGGTGCGGTGGTGGATCGTCGCAGATGGTGCCGATCAGATCCAGAACGGGCTGGCCATGCTGGCGGAACGGCTGCATCCACCGCTGCCCCGGCAGTCGGCCTTGACCACCGTGCTGGGCGTGGAGCAGGCAGCGGCATGGGCGTACGGCTGGCTGCAGGCACATCAGGACTGGCTGCTGGTGCTGGACAACGTGGAAGACCCGCGCGATGTCCGGGACCTGCTGGGGCAGCTCCGCACTGGTCACATCCTGCTCACCACCCGCCGTGATGTGGCCTGGCCAGACGGAGTGCGCCCAGTTCCGCTGAACGTGCTCGGCCCGGACGCGGCCATCGACCTGCTCGCCCAGACCAGCAGATGCCCCGAACCAGCCGACCGGCCTGCCATAGCGGCCATCGCGCAGGAGCTGGGGCGTCTGCCGCTGGCGTTGGAGCAGGCCGGGGCCTACCTGCGGGAAGCCCGGATCAGCCCGAAGGCGTACTTGGAGCTGCTGTCCCGGCATCCGGCTCATCTGTACGCGGCTGTGCCGGAAGGGGGCGATGCCGGGCGGGCCATCGCCCGCCTCTGGAACTCCCACCTGGGCACCATCCGGGATCGCAACCCGCACGCCGAGCACCTGTTGCGCGTGCTGGCCTGCTACGCCCCCGACAATATCCCGCGGGACCTGATCGACGCGGACTGGGCAGACAGAGACGCCGGCGTGCCCAATCCGGCGACGTTGGACGCGCTCCGGTTGCTCGTCTCCTATGGCCTGATCAGCCTGGATCGGCACACCATCTCCATGCACCGGCTGCTGCAAGCCGTCCTGACCACTCCTGCGCCTGCAGCCTCGGCGGACCTTCCCTCCGGGGAGGCGGTCGTCCAAGTGGCCTTGGCATGGCTCGCTGCGGCCTGGCCACACACCACCAGCGAGCCGCCTACCGTCGATCAGCTCGGTCGGCGACGCCTCCTCAGTCCGCACATAGCGGCCCTGACGAGCCATCATCAGATCGTCACTACGCGCGGCGAGCACGATTGGGTCTTCAGGCAGGCGGTAGTGCATGAGTACGAGCAGGGCAATTACCAGCGTGCTCTCACCCTGGTCACGCACGACTACGCCATCAATCAAGCCTCACTGGGTGAGGAGCATCCGGACACGCTGACGAGCCGTGGCAATTTGGCGACCGTGCTGCGGGATCTGGGGCGGTTGGAGGAGGCGGAGGCGGAGGCTCGCGCGGTCTGGCAGGTCCAGGTGCGGGTGCTGGGTGAGGAGCATCCGGACACGCTGGCCAGCCGCAACAACCTCGCGCTGGCGCTGCAGAGGCTGGGGCGGCTGGGGGAGGCGGAGGCGGAGGCTCGCGCGGTCTGGCAGGTCCAGGCGCGGGTGCTGGGCGAGGAGCACCCCCTTACGCTGAGCAGCCGCAACAACCTCGCGCTGGTGCTGCATGGTCTGGGGCGGTTGGGGGAGGCGGAGGCCCATAGCCGCGCGGTCTGGCAGGTCCAGGTGCGGGTGCTGGGCGAGGAGCACCCCCTTACGCTGACCAGCCGCAACAACCTCGCGCTGGCGCTGCAGAGTCTGGGGCGGTTGGAGGAGGCGGAGGCGGAGGCTCGCGCGGTCTGGCAGGTCCGGGCGCGGGTGCTGGGTGAGGAGCACCCGGACACGCTGACGAGCCGCGGCAATTTCGCGACCGTGCTGCGGGATCTGGGGCGGTTGGGGGAGGCGGAGGCGGAGGCTCGCGTGGTCTGGCAGGTCCAGGCGCGGGTGCTGGGTGAGGAGCACCCGGACACGCTGACCAGCCGCGGCAATTTCGCGACCGTGCTGTTGGGGCTGGGGCGGTTGGAGGATGCGGAGGCTCATAGCCACGTGGTCTGGCGGAGCATGGTGCAGGTGGTGGGCGAGGAGCACCCGGACACGCTGGCCAGCCGTAGCCACCTCGCGCTGGCGCTGCAGAGGCTGGGGCGGTTGGAGGATGCGGAGGCCCATAACCGCGCTGTCTGGCGGAGCATGGTGCGGCTGCTGGGTGAGGAGCACCCGGACACGCTGGCCAGCCGTGCCAACCTTGCTGCCGTGCTGTTGGGTCTGGGGCGGTTGGGGGAGGCGGAGGCGGAGGCTCGAGTGGTCTGGCAGGTCCAGGCGCGGGTGCTGGGTGAGGAGCACCCCTACACGCTGGCCAGCCGTAGCCACCTCGCGCTCGTGCTGCAGATGCTGGGGCGGTTGGAGGATGCGGAGGCCCATAACCGCGCTGTCTGGAGAAGCACGGTCCGGGTGTTGGGTAAGGAGCACCCGAACACACTGACCAGCCGTGCCAACCTTGCTGCCGTGCTGCGGGATCTGGGGCGGTTGGAGGAGGCGGAGGCGGAGGCTCGCGCGGTCTGGCAGGTCCAGGCGCGGGTGCTGGGTGAGGAGCACCCGGACACGCTGGCCAGCCATGTCAGACTCGCGCTCGTGCTGCTGGGGCTGGCGCGGTGGCGAGAGGCGGAGGCGGAAATGCGGGCAGTCTGGCAGGTCCAGGCGCGGGTGCTGGGTGAGGAGCATCCCGACACGCTGACCAGCCGTGGCAACCTTGCTGCTGCGCTGGGAGGGCTGGGGCGGTTGGAGGAGGCGGAGGCGGAGGGCCGGGCGGTCTGGCAGAGCCTGGTACGGGTTCTAGGCGCAGAGCACCCCAATACCAGAGCCAGCCGTCAGAACCTGGACAATGTGATTCATGCGCGCAGGAATCGGTCCGCCGAAAGCGCTCAAGCCCGAAATCATGGTGTGAGTCGCAACGCTCTGTGCCCGTGTGGTTCGGGCCGGAAGTTCAAACGCTGCCATGGCGTTGGCGCGGCATCCTGAACGGTACGTCCGGCGCGGGGCCTAAGCCCCAGGTGAGCGGGGGATTCATGGATTTCCCGAGGATGCAGCGGTTCCGAACCGTATCGCGAAGGGCTTTTGCTGACGCTCCTGCTAACAGCGTCCCCACTGGGGTTCCATCGGCGCCGGTGCGACACCACTGACGCCGAATCGGCTCCAACTCACTCTCGATGAGGAACTGCTCAGGGTGAGCTCGGTGGTGAGGGCCCTGGTGTCACCTCCGCCAGCGGGTTCTGCCACGCAGGGATCTTGTGCGGGCACGCTCCAGACAACCCATGCCCACAGAGCGATCCGGTCCGGTGCGCTAACGAGGTCACCATCTTCGGCCGGTTGGTTTCATCGGGGCGAGACCGAGGGCGGCGAGAGCGGCGGCGCCGCGTTCGGCGTGGGCGCCGCCGGCGAGCACGAGGGTTCGCGCGAACTGGTAGTGGCAGCCGGCGGTGTCGAACGCGTCCGTCGTGGCGAGCAGCGCCTCCCGGTCGCCGTCGAGCAGGGCGCCGGCTCGTTCCACAATGGCAGCGGCGACCGGGTTGCCGGTCACGACGGTGCGGGCTTCGGCCACGATGGCGCGGGCGTTGTGACTTTCGGCGAGTACTGCGGTCTCGCTGCGCAGCGCGACATACCAGTGGTGCCAGATCCAGGTGATCCACTTCCACATCTGCCGGGGCTCGGGGGCCATCCGTTCCAGCGCCTCCGCTGCCTGCCCGTGGTGCAGCAGGAGCATCGTGTCGAAGACCGCCCCGTAGCCGTAGGTGTGCTCCGGTGAGGTGCCGAGCCGGCCCAGGATCTCCTGCCATGCGCGTCTGGCGTCGTGGTCGCCGCGCAGGCCGTGGATCATCGCCACACCGGCCGCCGCCGGGGCGAGGATGGACCGGGCGGGGCTGCCTGCCCGCTGCCACGCGTCGAGGAACCGGACGCTGCCGGTGAGCGCCTCGTCGACGTCGCCCGCCAGCGCGGCAACCATCAGCAGCCGGCACGTAGCGCGATGACCCACCTCCGCCAGCGATGGATGATCGGCCAGTTGCCGTGCCCATCGGCGGGCGGCCTGCACGTCTCCCGCCCCGAGGGCGGCCTCGGCGACGATCCCGAGCGCGTCGATCAGCTCGTGGGTGCCGGCCGGCGTGCTCGGCAGGGGCGACAGGAGCATGATCCGGCGCCGGGCCGTGGCCGCCGCGGCGAACGTGTCGCCGGCCCAGCTCTGAGCGCCGGTGAGCGCGTCGAGTGCGGCCGACTCGGCGAGCGGGTCGCCGGTCCGGCGGGCGAGTTCGACCGCGTGCTCGGCGCGTTCACGCGTCTCCGGTACGGCGTTGCCGGGCGGGCCCTGGACGGCGCCGAACGCGTCGGTGAGCACCGCAGCCTCGGCCAGTGCGACCGCAGCGTGCGCGGCCGGATCGTCGCCGGCCTGCTCCCGCGCCTCCGTGATCAGCTGGAGCGTCTCCTCCTGGGACGGGCGTCGTACGAATGTGGTCGAGAACCGGAACGCGATGGTGGCGGCGGTCGCCAGGTCGGTGGCGGCAGTGGCGCCGGACGCGCGGGCGGCGTCCGCGGCCGCGTGGCGCAGACGGTACATGTCATCACCGGCCGTCCGGCACCCGGCTACGGCCGCGGCCTGCCGGAGCATCGACGCGGAGGCGGCCGGGTCGGTCGCGAGTGCGGCGGCCTGCTCATAGCGCCGCTGGGACTCGCCGGTCAGGTGACGGGTGAAGGTCAGCTCGGCCAGGCACCGGGCGAGCTCGAACGCGTCGGCGCGCTGCTCCGGACGGTCGGCCGCCCACGCCAGGGCGGCGCGGAGGTCGTCGGCCACCAGGTCGAACCGGGCCCGCCAATCTGGGTCCACCACTGCCAAGCCGGCCGCCTGCGCCAGGCACCAGCGAAGGTGCCGGGATCGAGCGTCGATCAGCTCACCGGCCTCGGACAGCCGCTCCATTCCGTACTGGCGGATGGTCTCCAGCGCCCGGTACTCGGTCCTGCCCAGGGACGTCGTCACCGTCAGCAGACTCTGTCCGGCGAGCCGGGCCAGGCCGTCGACGACCAGGCCCTCCTCGTCCTCGTCCCCGGTCACCTGCGCCGCCGCCGTGGCGGTGAAGGGTGCCACGAACACTGACACCCGGCGCAGCAGCGCCCGGTCGGCGGGCTCCAGCAGGGCGTGGCTCCAGTCCAGCGCCGCCCGTACCGAGCGGTGACGGTCATCGGCACGGGAGCCGCCGGTGAGCATCCGCAGAGGGTGGGACAGGGCGGCGGTGATGCCGTCGAACCCGAGCATCGGACAGCGGGCGGCGGCCAGCTCGATCGCCAGCGCCATCCCGTCCAGCCGCTCGCAGATCGCGGCAACCTGGCCGCGCAACGGCGGATCCAGCGGCCGGCCGACCGCCGCCGCCCGTTCCATGAACAACGCGACCGCGTCCGAGTCGCCGTCGGCGGCCAGCGACAGCGGCGGGACCGGATACACCCGTTCGAACGGCACCATCAGCCGGGCCCTGCTGGTCGCCAGCACCGTCACCCGCGGGCACGTCGCCAACAGCCGCTCGAGAAACAGCGTCACCCCGTCCGCCACGTGCTCGCAGTTGTCCAGCACCAGCAGCGCTCGGCGGTCGGCCAGCGCGGCGAGCACGGACTCGGTCATGTCGCGGCCGGGCTGCTCACCGAGGCCGAGCGCTCCCGCGACCGCGGTCGCGGTCGCGATCAGGCCCGGATCGGTGACCGGGACCAGGTCGACGAACCACACTCCGTCGGCGTACTCACCGCTCACCTCCGCGGCCACCGCCAGCGCCAACCGGGTCTTGCCCACTCCGCCGGGACCGACCGCGGTCACCTGTCGGTGCGCCCTGGTCATCTCGGTCAGTTCGGCCCGCTCGCTCGCCCGGCCGATGAACGAGGTCAGCGGGGTGGGCAGGAACGGTGCCGGGACGGCACCGGCCGGCGTGGGCGTACGCCGGGCGAGCGCCCGCCGATCCGGCACTTCAAGCTTGCGCAGCAGCGAGGAGACGTGGCTCTCCACGGTACGCACCGAGATGCACAGCCGGGCCGCGATCTCGGCATTGCTGAGATGGGCACCGACCAGCTCCAGCACCTCGGTTTCCCGAGGCGAGATCTCCGCTCCTGTCACCACCGCCCCAGTTTGCCGCAGTCCCTCCTCGGGAAGCCGGGCAGGGCGGCAACGGTCTCAATCGCGAATCAGCGCGCTTCCCAGAGAAACGGTGTTGCCAGGGTGCAGTCCGAGGTCGCGAATTCTGTGCGACACTCCAGAATGGACGTTGACCCGATAATAGCCGAATGATCCGCCGCCCTCAAGCGCTCCGGCTTCGACGATGTATTCGTCATCGGTCAGCCAGACATGGCCGACCGCGTCGCTCGGTTCTGAGAGGAGATGAAGCTTCAGTTTCTTGATGATTTTTCCGGTCATGACGTCGCGAGTGACCAGATACTCATCGCCATCGTCGGGGTCGGCCTGTATGTCCACGAGGAACTGGCCGTCCGGGGAGAGGCTTTCGGCGGAGTAGCCTTCTCGCCGTTCGCTGATGACGGCGCCATCGCGCTTCAGGATGGTCACCGTGCTCGGCTCGCTGATGCCGGAACACGTTCGTTGTGCCGCTATCCGTGCCGCATCACGGCTCATGCCGATGATCGCACAGAATCCTTGAAGGGTGGTGGTCTGTCCGGTGGCGAACTCGGTGATGAGCAAGCGAGGTCGGTCCCCGGAAAAGGATACCGCAAAGAATTTTCCGTCCGGTGAGATGTCCAGGCCGCGTACGTCACCCAGTGCTCGGGCGTCGAGGCGCGGGGAGATCGCCTTTCGCTGCGCCGTCGGCAGATCCCAACCCACGAACTGCATGTATTTCTTGCTGAAGTAAGCGATGCGATGGCCGTCACGAGTGATCCGGAGCGTGACCCCGCGTCCCTCGGTATTGTTCAGCTGTACCTGACTGGCCGCGTCGTAAAGGTCGATGTTGCTGGTGCAATCGTCATCGCCGACACTGACCCCTTTTCGGTACCCGCCGCATCCCGTCCCGTACGGGATGCCGATGTCCTGCCTTCCTCTACCGAGCTTGAGATTGACGTGTAACCGCCACTCGGTGCAAGTGACCAGCGGAGGTTCCTGTTCTTCAGCTGAATCGGGAGGCCAGCTGGGACAGTTCGAATTCTCGGGAATGAAGGCGTATTGTACGGGCGGATCGAAAGGCTCCGGTGTCCATTCCCATGTCGATCGTGGCGACGCGTTCTGATTCACGTAAAGCAAGCCGGCTCCGGCTATGCATATGAGGAGAATGATGCCGGGCCACTTGGCGCGCGGGCGTCTCGCGACTCCACCAGCCTCGGACGCATTCGTATTGATGGATGTCCTCATGGTTCCCAGGCATCTCGATCCGATGTCGATCGACACGGTAATCGAGTCAAGTAACGAGCGGATCACTCTGCAGAATTGTCACAAGAAATCCGCGGCCGAAATGTGCTGAGGTCATGGCATGTCCGTGAGGCGAGCAGCCTGGGAATGGCCTGGTCAGGTGGCTGGGTGTGGATTTCAGGTTCGGCTCCTGTCCAGATGGTGCGCGACGCGCTGAGCCACTCCTGCCGCCCACTCGTATCCCGTCTCGCCCAGGAAATCCCCCAGTTCCGCCCAGGCGCGGTGGCTGCCAGGGCGCAGCGTCAGCGCTTTCACCAGGAGGTTCACCGCCTCGTCCTGGTCACTTGTCCGCCAAACCGCCTGGGCGAGGATGCAGTAGGCAGGCGCGCACCACGGATAAGCGCTCAGCAAGTCCCTGAGCAGTGCCACGGCCTCGGGGGCGTTGTCTTGGCGCATGGCGTCCGCCGCCTCCAACGTGCGGCGGACCTCCGCCGTACGTTGCTCCAGGTTCGGTCTGCGCATGCTCTCCAGGCGGCCCTCGCCGCTCGTCCGGCCGAACGGAGAACGGAGGTGAGCCGGGTCGGACTCGCCCGCCAGATACGCGAAGAGGTTCGCCGGCCGCGGGTCCGGGACCCTCCACGCCGCGTCCAGAGGCGCGTCGAGCAGTTCCGGAGGGACGAGCAAGCGTTCGCGGCGGAAGCGTCTCTCGGCGGCGGCCAGGTCGCCGGTCCGATGCGCGATGGCCTCGATGACGCCGGTCTCGTAGTCGATCACGCCTTCCATCGAGTCCAGCTCCATCGCCACCGTGATCGCGAACACGTCGGCGGCCAGCTCATCCAACTGGTCCAGGGCCGCCTCCACCGCCTGTGACGGCGAGGCGAGAGTCCACCAGAAGACGGACGTCACGAACCTCAGGTACGCGGTCAAACCGGTGAGCGCGCACCACCACTCGCCTGCGTCGGAGGCGGCCCGGATCACGGCGACGCGCCGCCAGGCGTCGGACAGCAGCCCTTCCAGCAAGGGGGTGACCCGGGAGGAGGAACGCGGGACGGGTTGCTGGAACCGCTCGTCGAACAGGTCGGCGCCATAGGCGATCAGGCCGATGCCGTCCTTCGGGGGGTCGCCGAGGATCTCGTCGAACAGTTCGGCGTCGTCCCTGGTGACGGCGGCGGCCCGGAGCAAGGTCGACGCCGCGGAGGCCGCGGCGGACACGTCGAGGATCTGGCCGGTGTCGATCAGGCCGACGATGTGACGCAGGCCGGCCGCCAGGCCGTGGCGGTGACCGACCAGGAGCGCCGGGTGCAGGATGCCCACGAACTCGTCATGGTCGTCGTCGCGCTCGATGATGAGCTGCCAGCGCCTCATGGTCGCGTACAGGACGGCGCCGACGGGCGGTGCCGGGTCGAGGGCCACGTCGCCGGCGAGCGGCACGCCTGGCGGTCGTGTCGCCAGGTGGAAGCGGTAGGGGAAACCGCGGCGTCCGGAGAACCTGAGCCCGGCCTCTCGTTCCAGGACGACCGTGAGGTAGCCGACGACGGGGTCGGCGCGCTCCAGGTAGGTGGCCATCAGTTGTCTCGCGCGGTCAGCGTCCCGGCCGTTTGCGGCGTGGTCCGCCGCGTGGCGGCCGGCCAGGAAGCGCTGATCGAGCAGTGCTTCGGCGATCGCCAGGATGGGCCCGGCCTGCTCGGGCCGTTCGCAGGTGAGCAGCGGCTCGGCGGGCTCGGCGGGCACTGTCAGAGCCCTAGGAGGCTGACGAGGTCCCAGCCGCGTTCGGACAGGAACCGACGGCCGTGGATCAGCCACTCCCGCAGGCTCGTACGTCCGGAGCGGGTGTAGGGGATGCGCTCGTTCAGCAGGCCGGCGGCGAGCACCGCCTGCCTGCCGGACCCTGGTGACCGGCTCGCGGCCTGGGCGGCGATCGAGAGGACCTTCCGCAGTTTGGCGCGCACCGCCTCCGGTTCGTGGTCGTCGACGAGGTGGACGTACACCACTTCGTCGTCGTGCCCGATGCCCTCGAAGAACGCGATGCCGGGCAGCGGCGGCACGGGCGAGGCGCCGAAGAGATGCCGCACCATCGTGTACGCGGGAGGGGCGGTCGTCTCCAGCGTCAGCCAGGACCCGAAGGAGGAGTCGTCCAACGGCGTGGGGGTGTCGGCGGTCTCGTCGAGGCAGAACATCACCAGGACATCCGGTCCGCTGTCCGCCGAGAGCGACCCGGAGAGCACGTATTCCTTGATCGCCTGATCGACACCGGGGTGAAAGGCAAGAAAGGCGTAGAAGGTGGCTACCTTCTCCAGAGCTGCCAGCCCTTCTGGCTGCAGCAATTTTTCCAGGTTTTCTATCTTTCCTGTTTGTCGATGCTCATCCGTCGCCGCGGACTCCAAGAGCGTGGCTATCGACAGTGCCAGCACGCCAGTCAGAATCGCACCGATCATTCGCCGTGTACAGGGCGGGATCTTGTTGTCCGAGTTCTGGGCGTGCCTTTGTCGGGGCGCGGGCAGCCTGGCCGGTATGGATGGTGCAAGACGGACAAAGGTCATCATCGGCACCGTTTTCATGGGCTCGGCCCTGGCCGGTTTCACGGCGCCCTCGGAGCCGCCGGGCGGTACGGGGGCGGGCGAGAGGGCGAGTGCCGCGGCCATGGACGCGGTCAAGGACTCCAAGGTCCTCTCGGTTCAGTCGAACAACGGTGGCCGGGTCTGGGAGGTGCAGCTCGCCGGGCCCGACGGCACCGAGCGGCTGTTGGAGGTGGATGCGTCGGGGAAGGTCTCGGGGGCCAGGGTCAAGGACACCGGTGAGGGTGAGAAGGCCAGGGTGATGGGCATCAGCAAGGACGCCCGGCTCAGCTTCAGGGACGCGGCGGCGAAGGTGTCCTCTGCGGTGCCGGAAGGCAGGATCACCCACATGAGCCTGGACCGGTACGGCGACGAGGCACTCGTCTGGGATGCCGATGTCCTCACTTCGGAAGGCGCCTGGCATGGAGTCAAGGTCGATGCCAGGACCGGGAACGTGACCAGGATCGGTTAGTGGAGCGCGGCGCCGGGACCGGGCGGGTCATGCCGGCCCCGTGTCGGCATCCGGTCCGGCGGCGGCGGTCAGGTTGCGGGCGAGGCGGGCGGCGGCCTCACGAAGTCCAGGGGGGTCGAGGATCTGGGTCTCGAAGCCGAGGGCGGCGATGTGTACGGCGAGCCAGTTCAGGTCGTCGCCCCCGGCTGTGAGCAGGCACCAGCCGTCCTCGTCGTCGGCCTCGACGCGGCCCACCTGCGGGGGGATCCGGTCGCGGACCTGGTCGGGGTGGGCGCGCAGGCGTACGCGGGCGTGGTGGCGGTAGGGGGACTCGGTCACGGAGCGCTGGACGTAGGCGGCCGGGTCGGGGTGGTTCCTGGGGCGGAAGCGCCAGGTCGTGGCGGTCACGTCGCGCATGCGGTCGAGGCGGAAGGTGCGCCAGTCGTCGCGGTCGACGTCCCAGGCCATGAGATACCAGCGGCGGGCGGTGGCGACCAGGCGGACCGGCTCGACCGTGCGTTCGCGCGGCTCGCCGTCGCGGGCGGCGTAGCCGAAGCGGACGCGGACCGCGTCGCGGCAGGCGCGGGCGAGGGTCACCAGCAGTTCATGGTCGATCTCGATGCCGGGGCCGACCAGGGTGTCCATGGCCCCGTGCACGGCCCCGACCTCGGCGCGCAGCCGGGGCGGCATCACCTGGTCGAGCTTGGCGAGGGCGCGCAGGGCCGCCTCGCCCGCGCCGGCGACCGTGCCTCCGGACGCCAGCCGCAGGGACACCGCGGTCGCGATCGCCTCCTCGTCGTCGAGGAGCAGCGGCGGCAGCCGGGTGCCCGCGCCGAGCTGGTAGCCGCCGCCGACGCCTGCCGCGGCGTGCACCGGGTAGCCGAGGGCGCGCAGGCGCTCGACGTCGCGGCGGATCGAACGGTCGGTGACGCGCAGCTCGGCGGCCAGCTCGGTGGCGGTCCATGACGGGCGGCGCTGGAGCAGGGCCAGCAGGCGGAGCACGCGTTCGGTGGTTCCCTCGACGGTCACGTACGTCAGGGTTTCACGGATCGCGGACCGTACCTGTCCGGGAAAGGAGGGAAAGTGGGTCCCGTGAGCGAGGAAATCATCTGGAACCCGCTGTTGCGGGATCAGTTCGCGTGGCATTGGACCCAGCAGCTACGGCCGCGGCTCGACGGGCTCAGCGACGAGGAGTACTTCTGGGAGCCGGCGCCCGGCTCCTGGAACGTGCGGCCCCGGGGCACGGGGTCCGCGCCGATTCAGGGCGGGACGGGCGCGGTGACGATCGACTTCGCGTTCCCGATGCCCGAGCCGGCGCCGTTCACCACGATCGCCTGGCGGCTCGGGCACGTGATCGTCGGCGTGCTCGCGATGCGCAACGCCGCGCACTTCGGCCGCGCGGCCACCGACTACCACTCCTACGAGTACGCCGCCACCGCCGCCGAGGCCGGCCTGGCCCGTCCCTGCGGGGAGGCGGAGGGCGAGTGGGCCGCCCACCCCATGGCGGCGCTGGTGCTGCACATCAACAGGGAGCTGATCCACCACCTCTCCGAGGTGTGCCTGCTCCGCGACCTCTACCTGCACACGACCGGACAGAAGGAGAAGAGCGACCATGGCGCTTGAGGTGCAGATCACGTTCGACTGCGCGGACCCGGCGAAGCTGTCGGCGTTCTGGGCGGAGGCGCTCGGCTACCGGCTGCAGGACCCGCCGCCCGGCTTCGCGTCCTGGGAGGAGGCGCTGGAGGCGATGGGTGTGCCGCCCGAGCGGCGCAACGACGCCTCCGCGCTGCTCGACCCGGAGGGGGCGGGGCCGCGGCTGTTCTTCCAGCGGGTGCCGGAGGGCAAGCAGGTCAAGAACCGGCTGCACCTCGACGTACGGGCCGCGCCGGGCCTGGAGGGCGAGGCGCGCATGGCGGCGCTGGAGGCGGAGGCCGAGCGGCTGGTGGGGCATGGCGCGACGCGGCTGGAGCGGCACGAGCCGGCCCCTCCGATGGCCGGCGGGCACATCATCATGGCCGACCCGGAGGGGAACGAGTTCTGCCTCGACTGAAGCCGAGTTGAGCGGGGTCTCGCGTGCTGGTGCTGCCTGGAGTCGGAGTGCCATGCTGATGTGCTGATGTGCTGGTGGCCAACAGCCGTGAAAGGGGCGGGCGGATGGCGGCACGGGTGCTGGTGGTCGGGCTCGATCCGGCCACGCTGAAGGACTGGGATCCCGAGCCGGTGCAGGCGGCCATCGCCCGCGGCCGGGCCAGGTTCGCCGAGCATGGCGTCGAGGCCGACTACTGTCTGGTCGACCTCGCCGCGGACCCCGAGGGAGCGCTGGTGGAGGCGCTGAGCCGGGGCGGTCATGAGTGCGTGGTGATCGGCGGCGGCATCCGAGGGCACGAGCCGGCACTGCACATTTTCGAGCGCATGATCAACCTGGTACGGGAGCACGCGCCGGACGCGGCCATCGCCTTCAACACCAGCCCGGAGGACTGCCTCGACGCGGCCCTGCGCTGGCTACGGACCTAGAGCAGCAGGGCGCGGGCCTGGGCCAGCAGGTCCACCTGGGCCCGCCAGTCGTCGCCCGCCACGCCGACGACCGCGTGGTTCGCCCCGGCCTCCCGGTACGCGGCCAGCCTCTCCGCCGCCTGCTCAGGGGTGCCGGTGAGCGGAATGTCCATGACGTCGGCCAACGGCCGGTCGTAGGCGGAGGCGATGCCCGCGGCCAGCTCGGCCCGGGAGGGCGCCCCGGCCCCCAGGGCCGCGCTGCAGCCGATGGCGATGACCGGCGCGGGGCGGCCGTGCCCGGCGGCCAGGTCGTTCAGCCGCGCGCGCCCGTCGGCCACCGCACGCGGGGAGATCAGGGACGGGAACCAGCCGTCGCCGAGGCGCGCGGCCCGGCGCAGGGCGGCCGGGGAGGCGTTCCCCACCCACACCGGAGGCACCGGCACGGACAGGGACAGCTCGGCGGCCGAGCCGTCAGGCAGCGGCGTCCGCTCGCCGGACAGGAGGCTCGGGAGCAGCGTGAGCGCCGTGTCGGTACGGGCGCCGCGCTCGGCGTACGGCACCCCGGCCGCGGCCCACTGCGCCGGCCCCCCGCCCGATCCGACGCCGAGGACGAGACGGCCGTCGGAGACGTGCTGGAGGGTCGCGATCTGCTTGGCGGCCCAGGCGAGGGGGCGGAGGGCGGGGACGAGCACGCTGGTGCCGATGGCGACGCGGCTGGTGACGGCAGCGGCGGTGGCGAGGGCGACGGGCGCGTCGAGGGTGGGGGCGCCGATGGCGAGGTGGTCGCCGTGCCAGACGCCGTCGAGGCCGGCCTGCTCGGCGTGCCGGGCGGCGGCGGGCAGGTCGAGACCGTCGCGGCGTTGCACCGGGATGCCGGGCAGGATGACGCCGATCGTGAAGGGCTCCATGGAGATCCACCATGCAAGCTCAAGTTCGGTTGATGTCAAAGGAGAGCTTGCGCCCGCAGGAGAAATCGTCAACTCTTAGGAAAGTTTCCTGTAAGAAGAGGGGTGACGAGAGTGCGCGGGATTGCGGTCGTCGTCCTCGGGATCGTGCTGGCCGTCGCCGGCTGCGGCGCCCCGCCCGCCGAGCCCCCGCTGAACGCCGACGACGTGATGTTCGTCCAGATGATGGTCCAGCACCACCGCCAGGGCATCGAGATCGCGAAGCTGGGCGCCGAGCGCGCCAGGTCGCCCGAGGTCAGAACGCTCACCGCCGCCATCGAGACGACCCAGCAGGACGAGGTCGAGATGATGCTGCGCTGGCTGCACGACTGGGAGCAGCCGTTGCAGGCCGGCGAGGGGGCGCACGACCACCACGGCGGCATGCCGGAGACCGACGTGAAACGGATCCGGGCGCTGAGGAAGTCGAAGGACTTCGAGCGGGACCTGCTCGACCTGCTGATCGCGCACCAGGGCGACGCGGCCAGGATGGCGCAGGAGGAGGTCGCGAGCGGGATCAACCCGGCGGCCAAGGCGTGGGCCGGGCAGGTGGAGAGCTCGCGGCGCGGCCAAGTGGAGATGATGGCCCAGCTGATGACAAAGCTGGCCAAAAGCTGAAAAAGCTGGTCCAAGGCTGAAAAACGAGGAAACAGCCAACTCCTCATAGACGCCGCCCGCGAGAAGTGATTAGATCACTTGATATGTCCGAGGTGACGCGGCCGACACTGTCCGACGCTCTGACCGAGCGCATGCTGGAGCTCATCCGTACGGGCGGGCACCGGCCGGGCGACCGGCTGCCGTCCACGAGGGAGCTGTCGCAGCGCTTCGCCGTCACCACGCCGACGCTGCGCGAGGCGCTCCGCAGGCTGGAGGCGACCGGCGCGATCGAGCTGCGCCACGGCTCCGGCATCTACGTAGGCGCCGACATCGAGCGCCTGGTCCTGCCCAACCCCAACATGCGCGAGATCCGCGCCGCCCGGCTGCTGGAGCTGCTGGAGGCCCGCCTCGTCATCGAGCCCCCGCTGGCCGCCCTGGCCGCCGAGCGGGCCGGCGACGAGGAGCTGGCCGCGTTCCGGCGGGTGCTCGACGAGGCGGGGCGGCACCTGCGCGGCGAGGACGCCGAGCTGCACGACGCCAACATGGCCTTCCACCGGGCCACCGCCCGTACGGCGGGCAACGGCGTCCTGCACGAGGTGGTCGACTCGCTGCTCACCGTCCACGGCCCCGAGCAGCGCGAGATCCTGCAGATCTTCGACGACCGGCGGCGCGACTACGACGAGCACCTGGCGATCCTCGCGGCCATCGAAGCGCGTGACGCGGCGGCGGCCGAGGCCCGCATGCGGGCTCACCTGGCCGACGTGAAGACGGTCGTCGAGCGTCGGCTCCAGTCTCCTCCGGGAGACGCATCCCCCCGATAGAAACAAGAACCAAGGAGGCCGGCCCATGTTCCGGTCACGTGTTGCCACGCTGGGCGTGGCGGCGCTCGTCCTCGCCGCGTGCGGCGGCAACGGCGCCACCACGCAGGAGAAGAAGACCGAGCTGACGCTCTACAACGACAAGGGCGCGTGGACGAAGTTCTTCGACGAGATGGGCGCCCTGTCCAAGCAGCGGATCGGCCTGGGCATGAAGCCGACGGGATACACGGACTCGGCGCAGTACCAGGCGTTCATCAAGGCGTCGTTCCGCACGAACGTCAAGCCCGACCTGTTCACCTGGCAGACCGGGGGGATGCTGGAGGAGATCGTCAAGCAGAAGCAGGTGGCCGACACCACGGCCGTCTGGCAGGAGGCGATCAAGGCGGGCGACCTGTCGCAGGACCTCGCGCCCTACTACACGATCGGCGGCAAGCAGTACTGCGTGCCGATGAACGTCGCCTACTGGGGGATGTTCTACAACAAGAAGGTCTTCGACCAGCACGGCCTGACCCCGCCGCAGACCTGGGACGAGCTGATCAAGGTCGCCGACACCCTCAAGCAGAACGGCGTCAAGGCGTTCTACCACACGAGCGTGCTGTTCTCGTTCGTCTGGTTCGAGCAGCTCATGGCCGGCACCGACCCCGACCTGTACGACCGCCTGTCCACCGGCCAGGCGAAGTACACCGACCCCGGCGTGGTCCAGGTGATGGAGCGCTGGAAGTCGATGATCGACGCCGGCTACTTCATCAACCCGGGCGACAAGACCGACCCCGGTGACGTGCTGAAGAACGGCAAGGCGGCGATGGTGTCGTTCGGCACCTGGTTCAACACCAGCATGACCCAGCGGGACATGAAGGCCGGCACCGACTACGGCTTCTTCGTCATCCCCAACGTCAACGCGGCACTCCCCAAGACGTCGATGATCTTCGAGAGCGGGCCGCTCTGCTCGCTCACCAAGGCCGCCGACCCCGAGGCGAGCATGAAGTACCTCAAGTGGTGGACCAGCGCCGAGGCGCAGGAGAAGTGGGCGACCAGCCGCGGAGACGTGAGCGCCAACCCCAAGGTCGCCATCCAGGACGAGGCGCTCGGCGCGGTCACCAAGGACGCGGGCAGCGGCAAGTACCGCCTGGTCAACCGCTACTTCGAGGCGACGCCGCCGCCGGTGCTGACGGCCGCGCTCGACGGGTTCGGCAAGTTCGTCACCGAGCCCGGCACCTACAAGGAGGTCCTGGAGACCATCCAGAAGGCCGCCGACGAGTACTGGAGCACGCATCAGTGACCCGTTCACCGGTGCTCGGGAGGTTCCGGCACGGGTACGTGGCGCCCGCGGCCGTCCTGGTCGCGGTGCTGCTCTACGCGCCGTTCGTGTGGACCGCCTACCTGAGCCTCACCCGGTACGACGGGCTGGAGCCCCCGGCATGGGCCGGCCTGGACAACTTCGTCAAGCTGTTCGGCGACCCGGCCCTGCTCACCTCGGTCCGCAACACGCTGATCTGGGTGGCCGGCACGATGGTGCTGCCGGTCGGGCTCGGCCTGCTGGTGGCGGTCCTGTCGTACGACCTCAAGGGCGGCGTCTGGTACCGCGTGCCGTTCATGCTGCCGTACGCGCTGAGCGGCGCGGGCCTCGCCATGGTGTGGAGCCCGGTCCTGTCCCATGACGGGATCGCGAACCTGCTGCTCGGCGTGGACACCGCGTTCCTCCAGGAGGCGCCGCAGAACACCCTCGCCATGCTGCTGGTCTGGACCTGGCAGCAGCTCGGCGTGAACACGCTGCTGTTCGTCGTCGGCCTGCAGTCCATCCCGAAGGAGCCGATCGAGGCGGCCCGGCTGGACGGCGCGTCGGGGTGGCGGCTGTTCCGGCACGTGATCTGGCCGCTGATGCGCCCGCTGACGGCGGTCGTGGTGGGCCTCGCGCTGGTGGCGAGCCTGAAGACGTTCGACATCGTGTGGGTGCTCACGCAGGGCGGTCCCGGGCGCAACTCCGAGACGCTGGCGGTGACGATGTACAAGGAGACGTTCGTGGCCAGCCAGTACGGCTACGGCTCGGCCGTGGCGGTGCTGCTCACGGTGGTGACCGGCCTCGCGTCCTACCTCTACCTGAAGAGGCAGGTGCGATGATCCGCAGGGCCGTGCTCATCGTGCTCGGGCTGGTCTGGCTCGGGCCCACCTACCTGCTGCTGGTCAACGCCGCGCGGCCGGCCGAGTCGTACGACCCGTCGCGGGCCTGGGCGCCCGCCGGCGACTTCGCGCTGCTCGACAACGTGGCGCGGGCCGTCGAGGGCGCGGACCTCGGCGGCAGCCTGGCCAGCACCGCGCTCTACGCCGTGGTCTCGCCGCTGCTCGGCGTGCTGATCGGGGCGCTGGCCGGCTACACGATCGTGGTGCTGCGGCTGCGGCACGGCTTCTGGTGGTTCCTGCTGATCTTCGGCGGCACCGTGTTCCCGTCCCAGATGCTGCTGGTGCCGCTGTTCGTCAGCTACAGCGACGCCGGTCTGTACGACACCCGCCTCGGCCTCATCCTCGTCTACACCGCGATCAACGTGCCGCTCGGCGCGTTCGTGCTGCGCAACTTCTACCAGGGCGTCGCCTTCTCCATCTTCGAGGCGGCCCGCATGGACGGCGCGTCCACCTGGCGCATCTTCTGGCGGATCTACCTGCCGATGTCGGCCAGCGCGCTGACCGCCGTGTTCATCCTGGAGTTCACCTTCATCTGGAACGACCTCGTCTTCGGCCTGACCCTCAGCCAGACCGCGGACGTACGGCCGGTCATGACCGCCATCGCGGGGCTCATGACCGACGTCTACGCCGGCACCCCGGTGCCGGTCGGCCTCGCGGCGGGGCTGGTGGTCTCGCTGCCGACGGTCGTGCTCTTCCTCGCCACCCAGCGCCTCTTCGCCCGAGGCCTTTCCCTAGGGAGTGTGCAATGACCAGCCGGTTGCTCCAGCGGAGCCTCGGGAGCCCCGACTACGACGGGATCAGGCAGGCGCTGCGGGACGACACCTCGACGCCCGTGATCAGCGAGCGCGGGCTGGAGGTGCGGGTGGCGGTGGTGCCGCTGTTCACCCACGACGGGCGTCAGGCGGTCAGGGTGTCGAGCACCGTGCCGCTGACGCACGTGCTGGTGGGCGTGGACAGCGCGACGGGCACGGACGTGACGCTGCTGGTGCCCGAGGTGGACGCGCCGCGCGCGCTGACGCTGGAGTGCCGCGACGAGAGCGGCGTGGTCGGCACCGCCCGGGTGACGGTGACGCCGCAGCGCAAGTGGAGCGTGTTCGTCGTGCACCACTCACATCTCGACATCGGCTACACCGACCCGCAGGGCACGGTGCTCCGCCACCACCTCGACTACCTCGACGCGGCGGTGCGGCTGGCGGAGGAGACCGCGTCCTGGCCGGACGACGCGAAGTTCCGCTGGACGGTCGAGTCGTCGTGGCCGGCGCAGAAGTGGCTGGCCGCGCGGCCCGCCGAGGCGGTGGAGTCGTTCCGCCGCTTCGCGCGGGAGGGCGTGATCGAGGTGACGGCGCTGCCGTTCCAGCTCCACACCGAGGCGTGCTCGACGGAGGAGCTGCACCGGCAGCTCCGCTTCGCCCGCGAGTCGGGGCTGCCGGTCACCTCCGCCATGCACACCGACGTGCCGGGCGCGGTCGTCGGGCTGGTGGACGCGCTCAGCGCGGCCGGCGTGCGCTATCTCGCGGCGGCGCACAACTGGGCCGGGCGGTCGGTGCCCTACCTGCACGGCGGCGACAAGCTCACCCGGCCGTTCCGGTGGCGGGCGCCGAGCGGGAACGAGATCCTCGTCTGGTTCACGGACACGCCGCACGGGATGGCGTACATGGAGGGCAACACGGTCGGGCTGACCGACTCCTACGAGCTGGCCGACGACCTGCTGCCGCGCTACCTGGCGGCGCTGGCCACGCGCGGTTATCCGTACGGGCCGGGGACATTCGGGTGGCAGGGCCCTGACGCGCCTCGGGAGCCGTACGAGCTGGACGTGCTGCACCTGCGGGTGCAGGGCGCGCACGCCGACAACGCGGGGCCGTCGATCGTGCCGGCCTCGATCGCCCGCCGCTGGAACGAGCAGTGGGCCTGGCCGCGGCTGCGCTCGGCGGTCAACAGCGACTTCTTCGCGCACGTCGAGGAGCACCACCTGGACCGGCTGGCGGTGCACGAGGGCGACTGGACCGACTGGTGGGCCGACGGGCTCGGCTCGGGCGCCCGGCCGCTCGGCTACGTACGCCGGGCGCAGTCGGCGCTGCGGGTGGCCGAGACGCTGCACACGCTGGCCGGCGTGGACGTCACCGCGCAGGTGGACGCCGCCTACGACGGGGTCGCCCTGTTCAACGAGCACACCTGGGGCGCGGCCAACCCGTGGGAGGACGCCGAGGAGGCCGGCGACTCCGGCGGCCTGCAGTGGACGCGCAAGTCCTCCGGCGCCTACCAGGCCCAGGACGACGCGGCGGACCTGCTGCACGCGGCCGTGCGCCGCTTCGCCGCCGCGCTGGCCGAGGGGGAGGGCCGGCCCGCGTTCGCGGTGTTCAACCCGGCCACCCGCGCGCGGACCGACGTCGTGCGCGCGTTCCTGCCGCGCGACGTGGTGCCGGTGGACGTGCCGATCGCGCTGGTGGACGCGCGGACCGGGGAGACGGTGCCGCACCACGAGGAGTTCGTGGACCCCGACGACTGGCCGACCCGGCCAATCGGGCGGCACGTGCACGCGGTGGTCCGTGACGTGCCGGGCTTCGGGCACGTCCGGCTCGACGTGGTGCGGGCCGAGGCGCAGCCTCCCGAGCCCGCCGAGCCGCCGGTCGACGCGGTCATCGAGAACGAGTTCTACCGGGTGGCCTACGACGTGCGCGAGGGCCACCTCAGCTCGGTCTTCGACAAGCGGGCCGGGCGCGAGCTGGTCAACGGCGACGCCGCGGCCGGCTTCGGCCAGTACGTCTACGACCAGTACGCCACCGCCCCCCACTTCAACCACCTGTCCGGCCACGTCGGCGCGCACGACCGCACGCTGCTCGGCGACCGGGCCATCGGCCGGCACGCCACGGTCACCGAGTGCCGGCGCACGGCGGTCGGCGAGCGGCTGGTGGTCGAGCTGCGCGGCAAGGGCGTCGACTGGATCCGCACCACGATCGAGCTGCACTACGGCGTGCCCCGGCTCGACCTGACCTACCAGCTCGCCAAGCAGGGCACCCCGGCCAAGGAGGCGGTGTTCCTGGCCTTCCCGTTCGCCGCGGGGCCGCCCTCGGCGTGGGAGCTGACCGGGGGCGTCGGCGGGCCCGACGTGCCGCGGGTGCCGGGTTCGGCGGCGTACATGCTGCCCATCAGGCATTGGATCGCCTTCGAGGACCCCGAGCTGACCGTGGCCTGGGCCACGCTGGAGGCTCCGCTGGTGCAGCTCGGCACCATCCACATGCCGTACGCGCCGTTCCCGCCCACGCTCGACCAGGAGGACGGCACGGTCTACTCCTGGGCGCTCAACAACATCTGGGACACCAACTTCCCCGCGCAGCAGCAGGGCGAGACCACGTTCAGGTACGCCGTCGCCTCCGAGGCGGGCGCCCCCGCCCGCCGGCTGGGCGCGGCGGCGGCGGCCGGGCTCACCGAGCCGTTCGTCGGCGCGCTGGTCACCGACGCCGCGCCGGTCACCACGACGTACGCCTCGGTGGACCATCCCGACGTGCTCATCACCTCGATCGGGCAGAACGGGGTCAGGCTCCAGTCGCTGGCCGCCGAGCCGGTCGAGGCGACGGTCGCCCTGGGGAACGAGACCACAACGGTACGGCTGCCCGCCTGCGGGGTGGCGGTCGCGGAGGGAACGCGCCTGTGAAGATCGTCGACGTCCGGGCCACCACGGTGGCCGTGCCGCTGGAGGCGCCGCTGCGGCACAGCAACGGCGCGCACTGGGGGCGCTTCGTCCGTACGATCGTCGAGGTCGAGGCCGACAACGGGCTCGTCGGCCTGGGCGAGATGGGCGGCGGCGGCGAGAGCGCGGAGTCGGCCTTCCGCGCGCTGCTGCCGTACCTGAAGGGCCACGACCCGTTCCAGCTCGAAGCCCTGCGGTTCAAGATCGCCAACCCGACGGCCTCGCTCTACAACAACCGCACCCAGCTCCTCGCCGCGATCGAGTTCGCCTGCCTCGACCTCATCGGGCGGCACCTCGGGGTGGCGGTGTGCGACCTGCTCGGCGGGCGGGTGCGCGAGGAGGTGCCGTTCGCCTCCTACCTGTTCTTCCGTTACGCCGACGACGGGTACGCCGAGGTCCGCACCCCCGACCAGCTCGTGGAGCACACCCGGCGGCTGAAGGAGGCGCACGGCTTCACCGTCCACAAGCTGAAGGGCGGCGTCTTCCCGCCGGACTACGAGCTGGAGTGCTACCGGGCGCTCGCCGCGGCGTTCCCCGGCGACCGGCTCAGGTACGACCCCAACGCCGTCCTGTCGGTCGCCGAGGGGCTGCGCTTCGGCAAGGCCATCGAGGGGCTGAACAACGACTACCTGGAGGACCCGGTCTGGGGCCTGGAGGGGCTGCGCGCGGTGCGCGAGCAGGTGCGGGTGCCGCTCGCGACCAACACCGTCGTCGTCAACTTCGAGCAGCTCGCCTCCAACGTGCTGCGCAGGGCCGCCGACGTCGTGCTGCTGGACACCACGTTCTGGGGCGGGATCCGGCCGTGCGTGAAGGCGGCGGGGGTGTGCGAGACGTTCCAGCTCGGCGTGGCCGTGCACTCGTCTGGGGAGCTGGGCATCCAGCTCGCGACCATGCTGCACCTCGGCGCGGTGCTGCCCAACCTCACCTACTCCGCCGACGCCCACTACCACCAGCTCCGCGACGACGTCATCGAGGGCGGCAAGCTCGCCTACGCGGGCGGGGCCATCGCGGTGCCGACCGGGCCGGGGCTCGGGGTCGAGCTGGACCGCGAGCGGGTGGAGCGCTACGCCGAGCTGTACCGGGAGCTCGGCGGCTATCCGTACGACCGCGATCCGGGCCGGCCCGGCTGGTACGCCACCGTCCCGAACGAGCGTTTCGCGGACCCCGAGGTAGCCACTCCATAATGGGGCGCTATGTCGGAAACATCACAGCCTGCCCCTCCCGCTGACAACCTGGTGACCACCTCCCACTCCCTCCCCTCCGGCCAGACGTACACCGCCGTGACCGGCACGATGGTGCTGCGCGAGGAGGTGTTCACCGAAGGCAGGTTCGACGGGCTCCGGCCGAAGGCCGAGGTCTTCGTGACGGCGTACACGCTGGACGGCGCCGACCCCGCGAGCCGGCCCGTCACCTTCGCCTTCAACGGCGGGCCCGGCTCGTCCAGCGTGTGGCTGCACCTCGGTGTGCTGGGGCCGCGCCGGGTGGTGATGGGCGACGCGGGAGCGTTGCTGCCGCCCCCGTACGGGCTGGCCGACAACGAGGAGACCCTGCTCACGGTGAGCGACCTCGTCTTCATCGACCCGGTCTCCACCGGCTACTCGCGGGCCGCCGAAGGGGAGAAGGCGGAGCCGTACCACGGCTTCACCGGCGACCTGGAGTCGGTCGGCGAGATCATCCGGCTCTGGACCACCAGGAACGGCCGCTGGATGTCGCCGAAGTTCCTCGCCGGCGAGTCGTACGGCACCGTCAGGGCGGCCGGCCTCGCCGACCACCTGCAGTCGCGCTACGGCATGTACCTCAACGGCGTCATGCTGATCTCCTCGGTGCTCGACTTCATCACCGGCGACTTCAACCAGGGCAACGACCTCGCCTACGCCCTCTACCTGCCGACCTACGCCGCCATCGCCCACTACCACGGGCTGCACGGCGACCGGCCGCTCGCCGACGTGCTGCGCGAGGCCGAGGAGTACGCCGCCCGCGACTACCCGTGGGCGCTGGCCCGCGGCGCCCGCCTCACCCCGGAGGAGCGCGCCGCCGCCGTCGCGAAGATCGCCGCGCTGACCGGGCTGAGCGAGGACTACGTCGACCGGGTGGACCTGCGCGTCGAGCACATCAGGTTCTTCACCGAGCTGCTGCGCTCGCGCCGCCAGGTCGTCGGGCGGCTCGACGGCCGCTTCGTCGGCTGGGACCCCGACGCCGGGCGCGAGCACTTCACGGCCGACCCCAGCATGAACGCGATCATGGGGCCGTACAGCGCCGCGCTCAACCACTACCTGCGGACCGAGCTGGACTACGCGAACGACCTGCCGTACGAGCTGCTCACCTCGCGGGTGCACCCGTGGTCGTACAAGGAGTTCGAGGGCGCGCACGTGCAGGTCGTCGACAAGCTGGCGGCGGCCATGCGGGCCAACCCGCACCTGCGGGTGCACGTGGCCTGCGGCTACCACGACGGCGCGACGCCGTACTTCGCGGCCGAGCACAGCTTCGCGCACCTGCCGGTGCCGCCCGAGCTGGCGGGCAACGTCGAGTTCGCCTACTACGAGGCCGGGCACATGATGTACGTCCACGAGCCCAGCCGGCTGCGCCAGTCAGCCGACCTGGCCGCTTTCGTGCGCGGCGAGAACGGCTGAGGCCCGCCGCAGCCGGTACGCCAGATCGGCGCGGAGCGCGGCGAAGCGGGCGGCGTTGTCGCGGACCAGCGCCCGCTGCAGCGCCGCGTCGGCCGCGTGCCAGGCGGCGACCAGGCCCGAGGACCACTTGCACCGCGTGTCGGCGACCGCGGTCCGCTTCTCGTCCTCGGTGACGGCCCGCTCGTCGAGGTTCCAGCGGCTGTCGGTGATGGCCGCCTCGGGCGACGGGTAGTCGTGGCCGGCCCGGCTCATGCACGCCCGCCAGCGGCCGGCCGCCGCGACCACCTCGGGAGCCTTGGCGGAGCGCTCCAGCGTGAGCACGTCCTGGCGGGAGAGCCACGGCCAGTCCGCCTTGCGCGCGCCGCGCTCCAGGACGAGCGAGGCCCGGTCCAGGCAGCCGCGCCGCTCGCCGGCGCCGTACAGGTGGCTCTGCGTGGCGGCGGGCAGCTCGGCCCAGGCGGCGGTCGTGTCGGGGGACGGCGGGCGGGCGAGGTGGTAGCCGTAGCGGCCGGCCGCCGCGGTGTCGGTGACGCCGTAGCGGCGGGAGTTGCCCGGGTCGAGCGCGGCGAGGAGCGCCGGGTCCTCGGCGGGCGGCTCGACGGCGACGCCCCGCTCGCGCATGCACCGCGCCACCAGCAGGTTGTGCGCGTTCCCCAGCGTGGCCCGCTGCTCGGGGGTGGTCTTGTACGCGTCGAAGGGCAGCGTCAGCGGCGTGGTGGTGCTCACCGGTGCGGCCGGCTCCTCCGCCCCGCAGGCGGTCACGGCCAGCAGTGACATGCCTGCGAGAAGAGCGCGACAGCCGGTTCCCAGCGGCCAGTTCCGGGAACCGGCGCCTGCGTTCACGGTCAGCGGCACCAGATGTCGAGCGAGCTGGCGCGGTTGTTGCCGATGGCGTTGTTCTCCAGGAACCCGTCGTTGGAGTTGTGGGTGAAGGTGCTGTGCGCGCCCGTGTAACCCGGGTGCTGCCAGAGCGTGGCGCTGCAACCGACGCGGTTGCGCACCGAGCTGGTGTCGTTGTCGATGCTTCGCCAGGAATTGCTGAAGTCCCAGTTCAGCCAGTTGTTGTCGGCGAAGTTCGCGTCGTCGGCGACGAAGTCGCGCCAGAGGTCGGTCTGCCCGCGGTTGTAGTCGAAGCCCGCGTACAGGCAGACGCGCCCGCCGTAGCAGGTCGAACGGGGGCTGGCCAGCGCGCTCGCGGCCGGGGCGGCCACGGTGAACAGGGCGGCGGCCGCTACGACGAAGCCGGCGGCCTTTTTGCTGAGCCTCACGAGGGTCTCTCCTTCTGTCGGGTGGGTTGTCGCGACCACCCAATCGCGGGAGTGACCTGTGAGTTCTCGGCGTTGACGCAATTCTTGCCATTCAGGAAAGGAAAAACGCCTATTCGGGGAGCGCGGCCGGGTTCTGCGCCAGCAGGCCGCCGTCCACGCGGTGCTCGGCCCCGGTGATGAACGACGAGCGCGGCCCGGCGAGGAAGGCGACCAGCTCCGCCACCTCCTCCGCCCGCCCCACCCGGCCCAGCGGATGCGCCCGCCCCCACTGCCGGACCTGCTCCTCCTGCGACAGCTCGCCCCGCCACAGGTCGGCCGCCCAGCGCAGCATCGGCGTGTCCACCGACCCCGGGCACACCACGTTGACCCTGATGCCGTCGGCCGCGTGGTCGAGCGCCATGGCCCTGGTCAGGCCGTTGATCGCGGCCTTGCTCGCGGTGTAGGCCGCCACCTGGGCCTGCGAGGAGAACGCCTGCACCGACGACATGAGCACGATCGAGCCGCCGCCGCGCTCCCTGAGCCGGGGGACGGCGGCCTTGCAGGTGAGGTAGACGCCCTTGAGGTTGATGTCCAGGACCTCGTCCCAGACCTCCTCGGGGGTGTCCTCGACGGTGCCGTAGCGCTGCACGCCCGCGCAGGTCACCACGACGTCGAGCCCGCCGAACCTGGACACGGCCAGCTCCACCAGGTCGCGCATCTGGTCGGCGCGCCGCACGTCGGCGACCCGGCCGACGACCCGCTCGCCGTCGAGCTCGGCATCCTGGTCCACCCCGCAGAACACCACGGACGCGCCTGCGGCGGCCAGCCGGTCGACCACCGCCCGCCCGATCCCCGTCGAGCCGCCCGTGACCAGCGCCACCTTGCCGTCGAACTCGCTCACGCCAGCACCTCCGCGCGCATCCGCAACCTCTTCGTCTCGTGGGGGCCTAGGGCGAGGGCCGTCCCGTTGGCCACCGCGGCGGCGAGGCCGTCGGTCGGCAGGCTGGAGAACGGTTCGAGGCCCACCGTGTACGCCCGTCCCCACCAGGGGTAGCCGGTGGACGCGCCCAGCTCCTGCCACATCCACAGGTAGGGGAGGAGCGTGGCATCCCACTCCACCCGCATGCCGATATTTTCGGAAATTTCGTACCAACCTGTGTCGCCGAAGCCCGTCACGTACACGATGTCGCTCGGCGACCCCGGCTCCTGCACCACGCTCAGATCCGTCACCCCGCCCGCGTCGGCGGGGACCAGCGGCCACTCCCACGGCCCGCCCGCGCGCACCCGCCGCCCGCCGGCGCCGATCGCGCTCGCGTGCGGGATCACCCGCACGCCCTCCGGCAGCCTGATCCTGGCCCCCGGGCGCAGGAACGGCCGGCCGTACACGATGTGCTGACCCCACATGGCGTGCAGCGGGACCGGGGAGTCGTTCGTGGCCGCCCCCTCGACCTCCAGCGCGGCCGTGCCCGCCCGCAGCCGGAGCACCTTCTCCAGCCGGTACGGCAGCCGCCGCGTCCGCACCGCGAGCCGGACCGCGACCTCGTCCTCGCGGTCGGCGACGATCTCGTACGACCACGGCAGCCCCGCGACCTCCCCGTGCTGGGCCAGCCGTGCGCCCTCGTACTCGCTGGGCGCGCCGCCGTTCGGGAAGACCTCCTGCCAGCCGCCCTCGTAGTGGTCCACGAACTGGGCGACGTCGTCGGCCGCGCCCTGGAGGTGGTCGCGCGGACTGCGCAGGCCCTGCGGCGAGAGCCAGACGAAGTCGGTGTCGGTGGGCTTGTGCAGGAACTCCACCACGTCCCCGCCCTTGTCGGCCAGGACGGTTACCCGCAGCGACTCGTTCTCCAACTCGACGGCCCGCAGGCCGCCGAGCACGACCTCCCGCAGCCGAGCCCCCCAGTTGCGCCTCACCTGAAGGTCACGTCCAGGAAGCGGGGACGGTAGATGGTGACGTCGCGGTAGTGGTCGGTGTTGACGAAGCTGTTGACGTTGTACGACACCACGAGCCCGTCCCCCGCCACGTCGGGATGGGCGTGGGCGTTGTAGGTGAAGATGTTCCCGCCGGTCTCGGGCGTCGTGTAGACGTGCTGCCTGCCGGTGAACGGCCCGGCGGGGGAGCACGAGGTGTAGGCCACGATGTTGGGGCTCAGCGGCTCGGACGTGTCATGCGTGATCAGGACATACGAGGATCCGACCTTGGTGACGCTGTACTCGTTCGCCACCCCGCTCATGATCCGCGCCGAGTCGGTCTCGTTCCGCGACCACGTGCCCTCCGCCGTCAGGAACTCCCACGTCCCCAGCAGGCTCTGCCCCCGCACCCGCGCCAGGTGCATGTACTTCGGCGAGCCCAGGTCCTCGACCCCGTACACGTAGGTGTAACCGCCGTCCTTGAGCGTGGCGGAGGCCCAGGCGACGCCGTGCCCCGAGGGCAGGTCGTGCACGCTGATCGGCCGCTCCAGCCGCCCGGGGGCGAACCTGGCGACCACGTTGCGGTGCCAGCGCCAGTCCCACGCGCCGGTGCCGAAACGCTCGTACTCCTGGTAGGTGGCCTCGACGATGCCGCCCGCCAGCGTCGCGTCGCCGGCCCAGTACCAGTGGTTCTCGTCGCGCGGCGGCATCACGGCCGTCGGCTTGGCGGCGGTGCCGTCGTGGATGGTGGACAGGCGGCCGTCGCGCTCGACGGCGAAGGAGTTGTTGAGGAAGACCGTCGTGCCGCCCTCCTCGACCACGGGCGGGCGCGAGCCGTCCGCGTTGACCTGGCCGAGGAAGGTGTCGGAGAAGATCCACAGCTCCTTGCCGCTCGGCAGCCGGAGCGAGTAGGTGCCGTCGGCGCCGGTCCAGTCGTCCAGGCGGCTGTTGTCGTTGCCGTACGCGGTGAACAAATTGGTCAGCCGGGCGTCCGTGGTCGCGCTGGCGACCACGGCGGGGGTGCAGGCGGCGGGGGGCGCGGCGGCGGCCGGGAGCGGCACCGCCGTGAACCCGAGCAACGCGATGGCCAGGGGTGCGAGGGCGGGACGGAATCGCGTCATGGTGGTTCCTAGGGGGGTGAGGTTCCCTACAGTTCTAGTCATTAGATCACTTGCTGTCCAGGGTCCCCGGGCTTCTCCCGAGTAGCTGCTAGCTTTGTGCGCTTTGACAGGAAAAGTTGGTGAGGTTGACTCGATGCGGCGATTCATGTGGTTGGTGGGGTGCTGGGCAATGGCTGGGTGCTCAGTCCTGCCAGGGATCGGGCCGAAGGCGCAGACCCCGGCCGCATCGCCCACCAGCACGCCGGCGGCCTCGGCCGGGCCCGGCACGCCCGAGGGGATCGCCGCGTTCCTGGCGGACTACGTGAAGCGCAACAACGCCGCCAACAAGGCCATGAGCGCCAAACTGCTGGCGGGCTACGAGGGCGGCTCCAGCCTCGCCATCGACAAGGCGGGCTACCTCTCCCAGCTCAAGCTCGGCGACCGCGACCACGAGCCGTTCGGCTACACCCAGCCCACTCCCACCGTGGCGGCCGTCAAGGGTGGGGGCTGGTTCGTGACCACGGCGTACTGGAAGGGCAAGAAGGAAACCGCCAAGGAGCCGACGTACCTGCTGTTCGCCCGCGACGGCGAGTCGTGGCTGCAGATGTACGCCCCCGACGTCTTCAGCGACCAGGCCGTGGACGAACTCCCCGAGATCGCGAAGGACGCCTCGGGAGCGGCCGTGGAAGTGGCCCAGGCCGATGCCGCCGGGCTGATGATGTCGCCCGCCGCGTTCGCCAGGAGCTACGCCGCCCACCTGGTGGGCAAGGGCGCCGCGGCGTCCAAGAGCCGCTTCGCCGCCGACCGGCTCACCACCGGCGCCGCGAGCACCCGCATCAAGATGGCCCCGTACGCCAAGCTCACCGAGAGCGCCCGCCCGGCCGCCGCGTATCCCTCCTACGCCGTGCGCACGGCCGACGGCGGAGCGCTCGCCTTCACCACCGTCGAACGGACCCGGCGCTATGACGTACGCCAGGGGCCGCAGCGCAACTACGTCCAGCAGAAGAACAGCGGGTTCCTGCCCGGCAAGTACTACACGTACATGAAGTTCACCGAGCTGATCCAGATCGTCGCCCACATCCCGCCGAGGACGGCCGGACCCGGCCAGGTCGAGGTGATCGGTTCCTACAGCGGCATCACGTCGGGCAGTGGCCGCTAGCGCGGCGAGATCGTGCTTTTCGCAGTCTTTTCCGATCTTCGCCCACTAGGGTGTTGACTCCGCGAAACACCCCGAGTGGAGGTCACATGTCGTTGAGCCGTCGCGGTCTGCTCACGATCGGCGCGGGACTCGCCGCGACCGTCGCCGCGGGCACGTCGCGTGCCTCGGCCGCCGCCGGCCGCTTCGACCTGGCCGCACCCGCCACCCAGCTCATCTGGAAGAAGGCTCTGTACGACGAGACCGTGCTGCAGTCGTTCGCCTTCGACAACCCGAAGGGGCACATCTACGCGGTCCAGCTCAAGAACGGCGCCGCCTCGGCCGCGGCCGGCGACCTCTGCCTGACCAGGCTCAGCCTGTCGGGCGCGGTGCTCGGCCACATGTATCTCAAGGGCTTCGGCCACGGGGTGCAGATCGGCGTCGAGTCGCCGGGCGTCCTCTGGACGGAGACCGACGCCGCGCCCGACAGCTCGGGCGCCATGTGGGGCAGGCGGCTGGCCCGCTTCTCCTTCGCCGACGGGCGCACGCTGACGCCGTCCTCCTCCGGCGTCACCAAATACACGCTGATCTCCGGCGCGACCAACACCACCTGCGCGATCGACCCCTCGACCGGCCGCCTGGTCATGCGCTACCTGCTCGACGGCCAGATGCGGTACGCGGTCTACGCGCTGTCGGCCGTCAAGGCGGGCGGGAAGGACAAGCTGTACGACGTCGCGCAGCCGTCCGGGCTCGGCGTCTTCCAGGGCTACGCCGCCTACGGCGACTATCTCTACCTGCTGGACGGCACCGCCTACAGCGCCTCCAACCCCGCGCCGGGCAACACCTACATCACCTGCGTCGACCTGCGTACCGGGGAGCAGGTGCAACGCTCGCTCACCCAGGCCGGCAAGTCGCTCGACCACCGCGAGCCCGAGGGCATGGCGATCCAGATCGTCTCGGGCGCTCCCCGGCTGTGCCTGGGCCTGGCCTCCGGGGCGTCGGGGGCGCGCAGGGCGAGCATCTTCTACAAGAGCGCGCTCGTGTAGAAAAATCGGATGCGAGGGGCGGAAGCGCCCGGATAGCCTGCGCGGGTGGGCCACGTCGAAGTAGGACATCTGACATACGTGCTGCCCGACGGGCGCCCTCTGCTCAACGACGTCTCCTTCCGCATCGGCGAAGGCGTCAAGGCGGCACTCGTCGGGCCCAACGGCGCGGGCAAGACGACGCTGCTGCGCCTGATCGCCGGCGACCTCCAGCCGGTGGACGGCTCGGTCACGAGCTCCGGCGGTCTCGGCGTGATGCGCCAGTTCATCGGCAGCGTGCGCGACGGCAGCGGGGTGCGCGAGCTGCTGCTCGGCGTCGCGCCGCCGGCCGTGCGGCAGGCCGCCGAGCGGCTCGACGCGGCCGAGCTGGCGATGATGGAGCGCGACGACGAGAAGACGCAGATGCGTTACGCGCAGGCCATCGCCGACTACACCGACGCGGGCGGCTACGAGATCGAGGTGCTCTGGGACACCTGCACGGTGGCGGCGCTCGGGGTGCCGTACGAGCGGGTGAAATACCGGGACGTGGCGACGCTGTCCGGCGGCGAGCAGAAGCGGCTCGTGCTGGAGGCGCTGCTGCGCGGCCCCGACCAGACCCTGCTGCTCGACGAGCCCGACAACTACCTCGACGTGCCCGGCAAGGAGTGGCTGGAGCAGCAGCTCAGGGAGACGCCGAAGACGGTGCTGCTGGTCAGCCACGACCGCCAGCTCCTCGCCAACGCCGCCGACCGGATCGTCACGGTCGAGTCCGGCGGGGTGTGGATCCACGGCGGCGGCTTCGGGACGTACGCCGAGGCGCGCAAGGCCCGCAACGAGCGCCTGGACGAGCTGCGCCGGCGCTGGGACGAGGAGCACGCCAAGCTCAAGGCCCTGGTCAACATGTTGAAGAACAAGGCCAGGTACAACGACGGCATGGCCCCCGCCTACCACGCGGCCCAGACGCGGCTGCGCAGGTTCGAGGAGGCGGGCCCGCCCGAGGTGGCCCCCGCCGAGCAGAACATCCGGATGCGGCTGCGCGGCGGACGCACCGGCAAGCGCGCGGTGATCTGCGAGCGGCTGGAGCTGACCGGGCTCATGCGCCCGTTCGACCTGGAGGTCTGGTACGGCGAACGGGTCGCGGTGCTCGGCTCCAACGGCTCGGGCAAGTCCCACTTCCTGCGCCTGGTCGCCGGCGAGCCGGTCGCGCACGAGGGCGTGGCCCGGCTGGGCGCCCGCGTGGTGCCCGGCCACTTCGCCCAGACCCACGCTAGGCCCGATCTGAGAGGCCGCACCCCGGTCGAGATCGTCATGACCGAGCACGCCCGGCTCAAGAACGAGGCCATGAAGGCCCTCGCCCGCTACGAGCTGGCCGGCCGGGTCGCCGAGCAGCGGTTCGAGACGCTGTCCGGCGGCCAGCAGGCCCGGCTGCAGATCCTGCTGCTGGAGCTGTCCGGGGCGACGCTGCTGCTGCTCGACGAGCCGACCGACAACCTCGACCTGGCCAGCGCCGAGGCGCTGCAGGCGGGGCTCGACGCCTTCGACGGCACGGTGCTGGCGGTCACCCACGACCGCTGGTTCGCCGCCGACTTCGACCGCTACCTCGTCTTCGGCTCCGACGGCAACGTCTACGAGTCGCCGCAGCCGGTGTGGGACGAGACCAGGGTGGCGCGCCCGCGTTAAAGAGTTGGTACGGCTGGCGCGTGTCACCGCCGGCCGTGCCCATGCGCGGGTTATCACGGCAAAGTGATCCCACGCAGCCGAACCGTCAGCCTTCTCGCACTCGGGGCGATCTGCCTCGCGGCGTGCTCCAGCGAGAAGCAGCCCGTGCAGGAGCTCAAGCCTCTCGCGCTCAAGGAACAGGTCTCGACCATCGCCAAGTCGGCGGACGGGTACGCCGTCAGCTGGGCCGGCGTGCTCAGCAACGCCAACCCGTGGCACTTCGGCGAGCACGTGGTGGCCACGATCGTCGGCCAGGACGCCAAGGGCGCGGAGGTCGTCCGGCTGGACCAGCCGCTCGACGCCGTGCCGCCGGGCGGGACGCTGGAGTTCACCGGCCAGGCGACCGCCGCCGAGCGGCCCGCCAAGGTGTCGATCCAGTACCGTCCCGCGCAGTGGCGGCAGGCGGCGCGGGTCCCGTCCGCGTTTCAGCGGTTTCCCGTCACTCGGGTGCAGACAATGCGCCAGAAAGACGGTTCTTACCTTATTACGGGATATGTGGGAAATCCGTACCAGCTGGTGGCCGGAAGTCTGGTGGTGAACGCGCTGCTGCGCGACAAGGCGGGCAAATTGCTCGGCGGCGGCAGCACGTTCGTGGACGACGTCAAAGCCGGCAGCCCGCCCCGCTTCATCCTGACCGTCTCGGGGCTGCCCCGCGGCACCGACGTGGCCAGGACCGACGTCACGGCCCGTACGTGGGGCTCCACCGGGCGGCCCTTCGAGGACCTGGCGCTGGCCGGGGCGGTGCCGGTGCACACGGTGAAGCCGACGACCGAGCCGTTCGCGGAGGATCGGCGCACGCAAATCATTGCGGATACTCAGCAATAGATACCGAAAAGTCGGCATGTAATTCTTGGTGGTAGCGCGACAAGCGATGCCATCGGCGCGGAAACGGTAGAACTATTAGTTACCAATCCATTACCCTCGGTCATATGAACGACCGCAACCTGGTGGAAGCCCTTCGCGCCCGCGATCCCGGAGCCCCAGCCGTGCTCTACGACGCGTACGCGGAGGGCGTCTACCGCTACTGCCGGTCCCTCCTCCGCGACGCGGACGCCGCCCAGGTGGCGCTCCGCGACGCGCTCATCGCCGCCGAGGCGCACGCCGACGCCCTGGCCGAGCCCGCCCGGCTGCGGTCCTGGCTGTACGCCCTGGCCCGCGCCGAATGCCTCCGCCGCCGCACCGCCACCACCCGCACCCCACCCTCCTCGACCCCGCCCAGCTCCGGCGCGGCCGGCTCGGGAGCGGCAGGTTCGGGAGCGGCAGGTTCGGGGGCGGCCGGCTCGGGCTTGCCCGGCTTCAGCCCGCCCTCCTCTGGCTCGCCCTCCTCGGGCTTGCCCGGCTCCACCCCGCCCTCCTCCACCCCGCCATCCTCGGGCTCGCCCGGCTCCGCCTCGTCGGGCGCCGGTCCGCGATCCCCAGGTTCACCCGCCCCCGTCCCACCTGCCGCTGTCCCGCCCGCCCCCGTCCCGCCCGCCGTCGGCACGTCCGCCTCTGGCGCACCAGGCGCCGGCGCGCCCGACGCCGAGTGGACGCCGGACGCCGAGTGGCCCTTGGGCGAGTTGCCGGACGGCCCGGGGGACTCGCGGCTGCAGATCATGGCGTGGGACGCCGTGCACAGCCTGCCGCCCGCCGACCGCGAGCTGCTGGAGCTGACGATCCAGCACGAGCTGCCGGACGCCGAGCTGGCCCTGGTGCTCGGCATCCCCGGCCGCCAGGTCGAGCCCGCGCGCGAGGCCGCGCTCCGCCGCCTGCGCGACGCCATCACCGTCGAACTCCTCGCCGGCCAGGACCCGGGCGACTGCCCGCGCCGGGCCGCCATCCTGAGGGGCTTCTCCGGCCGCCTGACCACGGAGAAGCGCGAGCGGCTGGTCCGCCACCTGTCGGAGTGCGCGATCTGCGCCCCGCGCCGGGGCCGGCAGGTCGCCGCGGCCAAGGTCTTCGAGCTGCTCCCGAAGCCGGAGCTGCCCGACGCGCTGCGGCTGCGGGTGCTGAGCTGCTTCGCCGACCCCGAGCTCGCGCCCTACCGCCGGTACGTCGCCCGCCGCACCTCGCGCCTGGGCGTCGCCGGGTTTCCCCTCCCCCAGAAGAAGGCGGCTCGGCGGTGGCCGCGGGCGCTGGCGTGCCTCCTGGCGGCGGTCGGGGCCGTGGTGGCGATAGCGGTCATCCTCCAAGGGCTCGGCCGCGACGGCGTCGTCTCGGACGTGGCGACGGCCGCGTTCCCGCCCGCGGGTGAGCCGCCCGCCGTACGTCTGCCCTGGCAGGACCGCCCCGAGGACGCTCCCGTGACCGTGGAGCCCGTCGCGAACGCCACGGGCATCCCGGCGGCGGCCGAGCCGGCCGCCGTCGTCACGCGCTCCGCGCCGACCGGCCGTCCCCCTGCCGCCGGCGACCCGACGGAGCCGAAAGCCGGTCCGCCCGACCGCCGGCCCGGCGATCCCGCCGCCGCCGAGTCGCCCAGCCCGATCGATCCCGGCGATCCACGAAATCCCGGCAATCCCCGTGACCCCGGCAACCCGCACGGCCCTCGCGGCCCGATCCCGGGCAGCTCGGCCACGCCCTCGCACCACGGCCGGCCCGACCGCCCCTGCCGGGGCCGCTTCCGTCCGCACTGCCTGCCGCCGCGGCCGACCCCGACGGTCACCGAGGCGCCGACGCAGCCTCCGACACAGGAGCCGACCACGCCGCCGACCACGGCACCGCCCGCGTCCTCGCCCGAGCCGCCGACCACGGCACCGACCGCGCCGACCACGACAGCCACCGCCGAGGAGCCGTCGGCCACGACCCCGTGACCCGGGCCGCTCCGTCACGTTACGTGAGCGAAACAGGTGGGAATCGTGTGCATAGAGTCACCATTGTTTTCGGGGGGACCTATGCGCACGATTCGGGCCACGCTGCTGGCGGGCTGCCTCCTGGTGGCCCTGTGCCCGGCCGCCCACCCCGAGCCGCGCCCCGGCGCCCACGACCTCCGCAAGGCCCGCCAGACCGTACGCGAACGCTCCCTCGCCCTCGCCACCACCAGCGCCAGGCTGGCTACGGCGCAGTCCCGGCTCGCCACCCTGGCCGCCCACGTGGAGCGGCTGGTCGAGGCCTACAACGGCCAGCTGGTGAGCCTGCGCGCCGCCGAGGAGAAGGCCCGCGAGACCCAGGCCCGCCTGGCCGCCGCCGACGCCGAGGTCGAACGGGCCAGGCAGCCGGTCGCGCTGCTCGCCGCCGAGGCGTACGGCGGACTCGGCATGCTGGGCCCGATCCTCGGCCTGCTCACCGACCACGGCGACGACGAGGGCGCGCTGCACCGCGCGAGCGTGCTCGGCCAGCTCAGCGGCGAGCGGGCGGCGATGCTCGCGAGGCTCCGCGACGCCCAGCAGGTGGCCGCGATCCTGCGGACGCAGGCGGCGGAGGCGCGGGCGGAGCAGCAGGTGATGGCCGAACGCGCCCGCGCGGCGAAGGACGCCGCCAGGGAGGCGGTGGAGAATCAGCGCCGCGAGACGACGGCGTTGCGGGCCCGCGAGCACCGCCTGCAGCGCCGGGTGGACGCCGCCCGCACGCGGGCCGACCTGCTGGCCAGGCGGCGGGCGGTGGCCGCCTCCGCCGCCGGGCTGATGACCGGCGGCTCGGCGATGGGCGACGTGGCGGCCGACTGGGCGCTCACCCAGCTCGGCAAGCCGTACGTGTGGGCGGCCGACGGCCCCGCGACCTTCGACTGCTCGGGCCTGACCATGCGCGCGTGGGAGCGGGCCGGCGTCGCGCTCGACCACTGGACGGGCACCCAGTGGACGGCCGGCCCGCACGTCCCGCTCGACCAGCTACGCCGCGGCGACCTGCTGTTCTTCGCGCACGTGACGAGCGACCCGAGCACGATCCACCATGTCGGGATCTACGTGGGCCGCGGCCTGATGGTGCACGCCCCGCAGACCGGCGACGTGGTGCGGGTGGCCTCCATCTGGCGGGGGGACCTGGTGGGCGCCACCAGGCCCCTGTGAAACGCGCCCCATGAGCGTGTCAGTGATGCCCGCCGGACTCCTTGAGCCGCTGGAAGGAGCGCTCGATCTCGGCCTCGGCCTCGGCGCGGCCCACCCAGTTGGCGCCCTCGACGGACTTGCCGGGCTCCAGGTCCTTGTAGACCTCGAAGAAGTGCTGGATCTCCAGCCGGTCGAACTCCGACACGTGATGGATGTCCTGGATGTGGTGCATCCGCGGGTCGGTGGACGGCACGCACAGGACCTTGTCGTCGCCGCCCTTCTCGTCGGTCATCCGGAACATGCCCACCGCCCGGCACGTGATGTAGCAGCCGGGGAACGTCGGCTCCTGGAGCAGCACCAGGGCGTCCAGCGGGTCGCCGTCCTCGCCCAGGGTGTTCTCGATGAAGCCGTAGTCGGCGGGGTACTGCGTGGAGGTGAACAGGAGCCGGTCGAGCCTGATCTTCCCGGTTTCGTGGTCCACTTCGTACTTGTTCCGTTGCCCCTTGGGAATCTCAACGACAACGTCGAACTCCACCGCGGTTCCTCCGCTCAAGCCCCCGGGCACCCCCGGACGGGCGTTAATGTCTCTAGGCGAACACAGGAGAGAGGGCAGACGTGGCGCGGCACGACCGGTTGGTGATGCTGGCCACCCTCGCCGTGCTCCAGGTGCTGACGGTCGTCACCGGCGTGTACGCGATGACCACCGACTTCAGCCTGGGCGCGCTGACGAGGCAGACGTCACCGACCGAGCCGACGGCGTCCTCGCCGGAAGGGTCTCCTCCTCCCGCCCCCGTGGTCACCTCGGGGCCGGTGCTGGCCGGGCTTTCGGTGAAGTCAGGAGGCGGACCTCTCCCGACCAAGGGTACTTTGACGCGACAGCTCACCGACGCGCTGGGTGACGAAGCGCTCGGAAAACGAGTGGGCGCCGTGGTCCTCGACGCGGCCACCGGCGAGCGGATCTTCGCGGCCGGCGCCGACACCCCGATCACCCCCGCCTCCACCACCAAGATCGTCACCTGCGTGGCGGCGCTCGCCTCGCTGGGCCCCGACGCCCGGCTGTCCACCCGCGTGGTGCAGGGCGCGGCTCCTGACACGGTGGTGCTCGTCGGCGGCGGCGACCCGCTGCTGGCCGGTCCCTCGGCCCGGCAGGGCGGCTACCCGAAGCAGGCGAGCCTCGCCACCCTGGCCTCCCGTACGGCCGCCGCGCTCAAGGCCCGCAACGTGAAGAAGGTCACCCTCACCTACGACACGTCGCTCTACACCGGCCCCGCCACGGCCCCCGGCTGGAAGCCCGGCTACATCCCCGAGGGCAACGTGGCCCCCGTCCACGCGCTCGCCATCGACGAGGGCCGCCAGAACCCGCGCTCCAACACCCCCCGCGTGTCCGACCCGCCCGCCCACGCCGCCGCGGCCTTCGCCCGGCTGCTGCGCGGGAAGGGCGTCACGGTGGCCAAGTCGGTCCGGCCGGGCAAGGCCCCCGCCGGGGCCGCCGAGCTGGGCCGGGTCGACTCGGCACCCGTCTACGCGCTGGTCGAGCACACCCTGACCCACAGCGACAACGACCTGGCCGAGGCCCTCGCCCGGCACGTGGCGATCAAGGAGGGGCAGCCCGCGTCGTTCGACGGCGGGACGAAGGCGATCATCGCGGTGCTCCAGCGGCTCGGCGCCGCCCAGGGGGTCGCGCTGTCCGACGCCAGCGGCCTGTCCATCCGCAACCGCATCAGCGCCGCCGCCCTCGCCAAGCTGGTGGCCATGGCGGGCTCGCCGGCCTCGCCCGGCCTGCACGCGGTCGCCTCCGGCATGCCGATCGCGGGGTTCTCCGGCACGCTCGGCAACGGCCGCCGCTTCACCGGCCGCGACAGCCGCGGCCAGGTGGGCCTCGTACGCGCCAAGACCGGCACGCTCAACAACGTCAACACCCTGGCCGGGCTGGCCACGACGAAGGACGGCCGGCTGGTCACCTTCGCCTTCCTGGCCGACCAGGTGCCGGTCAACGCCGAGCCCGTGCTCGACCGGCTCGCGGCCATCGTCGCGCGGTCTTGACCGGAAGCACGTACGGTGGACGGTATGCAGGTGATCGACTGGGATCTGGCCGTCACGACCGGCACGCGCCTCGTGCGCCCCGGTCCTCAAGTGAGCCGGGAGGAGGCCAGGCAGGCCGTCACCGAGCTCCGCACCCTGTCGCGTGAGGCAGAGGGCCACGTACGCGAGTTCACGAAGATCCACACGGAGACCGCGCCGCAGCCGGCGACCATCGTGGACCGGCCCGGCTGGATCAGGGCCAACGTCGAGGGCTTCCGCGTGGTGCTCGAACCACTGACCCAGCGCGTGGGCAACAGCCCCAACCCGCCGGCCGCCATCGTCACCGCCGTGGGCTCGCGGATCACCGGCGTCGAGGTCGGCGCGGTGCTGGCCTTCCTCGCCTCGCGCGTGCTCGGCCAGTACGAGCTGTTCCTGCCGCCCGACCCGACCGGTCAGGAGCCGGCCGGGCGGCTGACGCTCGTCGCGCCCAACATCGTCCACGCCGAGCGCGAGATGGGCGTCGACCCGCACGACTTCCGGCTGTGGGTGTGCCTGCACGAGGAGACCCACCGCGTGCAGTTCACGGGCGTGCCCTGGCTGCGCGAATACGTCCGCTCGCAGATGACCGAGTTCCTGCTGGCCTCCGACCTCGACCTGCCCACGCTGCTCGAACGCCTGCGCGGCGCCGCCGACACGGTCGCCGACGTGGTGCGGGGCGGCGAGGGCAACCTCATCGACGTCATCCAGTCGCCCGCCCAGAAGGCCATTCTCGATCGCCTCACGGCCGTGATGACCCTCGTGGAGGGGCACGGCGACTACGTGATGGACGCCGTCGGCCCGTCCGTGGTGCCGTCGGTGGCCGAGATCCGCGGCAAGTTCGCCCATCGCCGCGAGGGCGGCTCCCGCCTCGACCGCACCGTCCGCCGGCTGCTCGGCATCGAGGTCAAGATGAAGCAGTACGCCGAGGGCTCGGCCTTCGTGCGCACGGTCGTCGGCCGCGTCGGCATGGACGGCTTCAACAAGATCTGGACCAGCGCCGAGACCCTGCCCACCACCCAGGAGATCGCCGACCCCGGCCTGTGGATCAACCGGGTGATCGACACCCCGGCCCTGCCCGCCTGACCCGGAGCGGCCCGGACCCGCGACAATGACGGTCGTGGGCCCACATCCAGCCGTAGCCGACGTCCGCAGAGCCGTACGGGAGGCGCTCGCCGACCTGCCGCCCGAGGCCCTGGTGCTGGCGGCGTGCAGCGGCGGGGCCGACTCCACCGCGCTGGCCGCCGCGCTGGCGTTCACCGCCCCGCGGGCCGGGCTGCGCGGCGGGCTGCTCACCGTCGACCACCGGCTCCAGGAGGGGTCGGGCGAGCGGGCGCGGGCGGTCGCCGCCCAGGGCGCGTGGCTGGGGCTCGACCCCGCGGAGGTGCTCACCGTCACGGTGGGCACGGCGGGCGGTCCCGAGGCCGCGGCCAGGGAGGCCCGTTACGCCGCGCTCGCCGCGGCCGCCGACCGGTACGGCGCCGCGGCCGTGCTGCTCGGCCACACCAGGGACGACCAGGCCGAGACCGTGCTGCTCGGGCTGGCCAGGGGGAGCGGGCCGCGCTCGCTGTCCGGGATGGCGGCGCGGGCCGGTCTCTACCGCCGCCCCTTCCTCGACCTGCCGCGGGCCACCACCGTGGCCGCCTGCCGGGCGCTCGGGCTCGACCCCTGGGACGATCCCCACAACGACGACCCCCGCTACACCCGGGTCCGCGTCCGCCGCCGGGTGCTGCCCGTGCTGGAGGAGGAGCTCGGGCCGGGGGTGGCGGACGCGCTCGCGCGTACCGCGCGGATGGCTCGCGAGGACGCCGACGCGCTCGACGCATGGGCCGATTCGGCCTACCGGGATTGCGCTCTAAGCGATATCGCCGGATCCGTCACCCTCTCGGTGGCGGAGCTGGAGCGGCTGCCGGACGCCGTCAGGCGGCGGGTGCTCCGCCGGGCGGCCATCGCCGCGGGAGCGCCGTCCGGGGCGCTCTCCGCGACGCACGTGCTGGCCGTGGACCGGCTGGTCACCCGCTGGCGGGGGCAGAAGCCCGCCGATCTGCCCGGGGGTCTGAGCGCCGCACGGCGGTATGGCACCCTGATACTCGCCAAGAGTCCCCACGCGTAAGGAACCACAGGTGGACGCTGCCGACATGGGCAATGACCTGGAAAAAGTGCTCATCTCCGAGGACGACCTCCAGGCCAGGATCAAAGAGCTGGCCGGGCGCATCGACGACGATTACGCGGGCAAGGACGTTCTGCTCGTGGGCGTGCTCAAGGGCGCCGTCATGGTGATGGCCGACCTGGCCAGGGCCTTGCACGTGCCCGTGCAGATGGACTGGATGGCGGTGTCGTCCTACGGCGCAGGCACCAAGTCGTCCGGGGTGGTCCGCGTGCTGAAAGACCTGGACACCGACATCTTGAACCGCCATGTGCTGATCGTCGAGGACATCATCGACTCCGGGCTGACGCTGCACTGGCTGCTGGAAAACCTGAAGTCGCGCAATCCCGCCTCGCTGGAGATCTGCACCGCGCTGCGCAAACCCGACGCCGTGAAGGTGCCCATCGACGTCAAATACGTCGGCTTCGACATTCCCAGCGAGTTCGTCATCGGTTATGGGCTCGACTACGCCGAGCGTTACCGCAACCTGCCGTTCATCGGCACTCTCGCGCCCCACGTTTACCGTTAGAACGTTAAGCGTTCTCTCTTGCCACGGCCGGGAACATCGCGCAACGTGACGTACGTTGATAGGGCAAGGCCGGTGTAGCGGGCGGTCCCTCCGCCCGCTCTGCCGGTGTACCTTCAGACTCCGGAAGGGTGACCTTGAGTCCCCTTCGGGTAGTCAGAAGTCGCGGTGCCGGATGCCGCGGCCCCGGGCACGCCCGGGGTTCCAGGCCATGGTCAGGAAGGGACGGGCCCGCAAGGGGTTCCGCATCGGATGGATCTCAAGCGATTTACACGTGGGCCACTGCTGTGGATCCTGGGCATCGTCGTGCTGCTCCTGCTCGTCACCCAGCTGTGGAGTGGCGGCGGAAACTTCAAGCAGGCCGACACGTCCTTGGTGCTCCAGCAGATTCGCGCCGGCAATGTCAGCAACGCCAAGGTCGTCGACAAGGACAACCGCATCGAGGTGACGCTGAAGAACCCCGTCACCGTGCGCAAAGGCGACCAGCCGACCAAGCTCGTCCAGGCCTACTGGGTCACGGGCTACGGCAGCAAGCTGACCGACGAGCTCCAGGCGCAGGTCGACGCCAAGAAGACGGACAGCTTCACCACTGAGGTGCCCCAGGAGAACCTCCTGGTCAGCATCCTCATGAGCTTCCTGCCGATCGTCATCATCGTGCTGATCTTCCTGTTCATGCTGAACCAGATGCAGGGCGGCGGCTCCCGGGTGATGAACTTCGGCAAGTCGAAGGCCAAGCTCATCAGCAAGGACACTCCCAAGACCACGTTCGCCGACGTCGCGGGGGCCGACGAGGCCATCGAGGAGCTCCAGGAGATCAAGGAGTTCCTGCAGGCCCCGGCCAAGTTCCAGGCGATCGGCGCCAAGATCCCCAAGGGCGTGCTGCTCTACGGCCCGCCCGGCACCGGCAAGACCCTGCTGGCCCGCGCGGTCGCGGGCGAGGCGGGCGTGCCGTTCTACTCGATCTCCGGCTCCGACTTCGTCGAGATGTTCGTCGGCGTCGGCGCCTCCCGCGTGCGCGACCTGTTCGAGCAGGCGAAGGCCAACGCCCCGGCGATCATCTTCATCGACGAGATCGACGCGGTCGGCCGTCACCGCGGCGCCGGCCTCGGCGGCGGTCACGACGAGCGCGAGCAGACGCTCAACCAGCTCCTCGTCGAGATGGACGGCTTCGACGTCAAGGGCGGCGTGATCCTCATCGCCGCGACCAACCGGCCCGACATCCTCGACCCGGCGCTGCTGCGTCCGGGCCGCTTCGACCGGCAGGTCACCGTCGACCGTCCCGACCTGGAGGGCCGCAAGGGCATCCTCAAGGTCCACGGCCGGGGCAAGCCGTTCGCGCCCGACGTCGACCTCGACACCATCGCCCGCCGCACCCCCGGGTTCACCGGCGCCGACCTGGCCAACGTGATCAACGAGGCCGCCCTGCTCACCGCGCGGGCCGACCAGAAGCTGATCACGATGGAGCTCCTCGAGGAGTCGATCGACCGTGTCATGGCAGGGCCCGAGCGCAAGACGCGGGTCATGTCCGACAAGGAGAAGAAGATGATCGCCTACCACGAGGGCGGTCACGCGCTGGTGGCGCACGCGCTGCCCAACTCCGACCCGGTGCACAAGATCACGATCCTGTCCCGCGGCCGGGCGCTCGGCTACACGATGACGCTGCCGATGGAGGACAAGTTCCTCGCCACCAGGTCCGAGATGATGGACCAGCTCGCGATGCTGCTCGGCGGCCGCGCGGCGGAGGAGCTCGTCTTCCACGAGCCCACCACCGGCGCCTCCAACGACATCGAGAAGGCCACGGCGGTCGCCCGCCGCATGGTGACCGAATACGGCATGAGCGAGCAGCTCGGCGCCCGCAAGTTCGGCAGCGGCCAGGCCGAGGTGTTCCTCGGCCGCGAGATGGGCCACGAGCGCGACTACTCCGAGAAGATCGCCTCCACGATCGACGAGGAGGTCCGCCGGATGATCGAGACGGCGCACGACCAGGCGTGGGACATCCTGGTCCAATACCGCGACGTCCTCGACAACCTCGTCCTGGAGCTCATGGAGAAGGAGACGCTCTCCCGCGAGCAGGTCCTGCAGATCTTCGCGCCGGTGGTCGTCAAGGAGCACCGTCCGTCCTACGCGGGATACGGCAAGCGCCTGCCCTCGGACCGGCCGCCCATCCTGACGCCGAAGGAGAAGCAGTCGGCCAACGGCTCGCTGACCTCGGGCCACCAGGACGCGCTGCCGGCCGGCGGCGACGGCGTCTGAAGCAAGCACCACCGGAGCACTTTGTGACACAGCACGACGTCGACCTCGCCCGCATCGAGAAGGCCGTCCGCGAGATCCTCGCCGCCATCGGCGAGGACCCCGACCGCGACGGCCTGGTCGAGACGCCCGCCCGTGTGGCGAGGGCCATGGCCGAGCAGTTCTCCGGCCTCGGCCAGACGCCCGAAGACGTGCTCAACAAGGTGTTCGACGTCGATCACGACGAGATGGTGCTCGTCAGGGACATCGAGGTCTACTCGACCTGCGAGCACCATCTGGTCCCGTTCCACGGCCTGGCCCACGTCGGCTACATCCCCAACCAGCGGGGCCAGGTGACGGGCCTGTCCAAGCTGGCCAGGCTGGTGGACGTCTTCGCCCGCCGCCCGCAGGTGCAGGAGCGGATGACGTCCCAGATCGCCGACGCGCTGATGCGCGTGCTGGAGCCGCGCGGCGTGATCGTGGTGGTCGAGTGCGAGCACCTGTGCATGACCATGCGCGGCGTACGCAAACCGGGCGCGAAGACCGTGACCTCGGCGGTCCGCGGCGACTTCCGCACCAGCGACAAGACCCGTTCCGAGGCGATGGCGCTCATCCTCGGCAGGTGAGCCATCCTTATCCACAACCGGGGACCCGCGATGTCAGCAGGTGTGGTGGAACGCCTAGGCTTGGCCCATGACTAGCATGCCCATCAGCGTGCCGGGAGGGGCGGAGCGGTGTCTCGTCATGGGCGTGGTCAACGTGACCCCCGACTCCTTCTCCGACGGCGGCCGCTGGTTCGACGAGGCGGCCGCGATCAGGCACGGCTTCGAGCTGGTCGATGAGGGGGCCGACCTCGTCGACGTGGGCGGCGAGTCCACCCGTCCCGGCGCCGCCCGGGTCTCCCTGGAGGAGGAGCTGGCGCGGGTCGTCCCGGTGATCAGGGCGCTGGCCGCCGAGGGCGTGGCCGTCAGCGTCGACACCATGCGCGCCGAGGTGGCGCGGGCCGCGGTCGAGGCGGGCGCGCGGCTGGTCAACGACGTCAGCGGCGGCCTCGCCGATCCCGAGATGCCGCGCGTGGTGGCCGCGACCGGCGTCTCTTACGTCGTGATGCACTGGCGCGGCCACAGCCACGACATGCACACCAGGGCCGTCTACCACGACGTGGTCGGCGAGGTGCGCGAGGAGCTGAGCAAGCGGGTGAGCCTGGTGCTGGCCGAGGGCGTGTCGGAGCAGCAGATCGTGCTCGACCCCGGCCTCGGCTTCGCCAAGAACGCCGAGCACAACTGGGCGGTGCTGGCCGGCATCCCCCAGCTGGCGGAGCTGGGTTATCCGCTGCTCATCGGGGCGTCGCGCAAGAGGTTCCTGGGGCGGCTGCTGGCCGACCCCGACGGCACACCCCGGCCGTTCAGCAGGAGCGACGACGCCACCCTGGCCGTGACCGCCCTGGCGGCTCAGGCGGGCGCTTGGTGCGTACGCGTGCACGAGGTCGGCCCCAACGCCGACGCGGTGCGCGTGGCCGCCGCATGGACACGAGCGGGAGCAGGCACATGAGCGTCGACACGGCCGCCATCGAGACGGTCAACCAGGAGTTCTACACCGCGATCGAGGGCGGCGACCTCGACAAGATGACCGAGATCTGGGCCGAGGACACCGCCGACGACCAGGTGAGCTGCGTGCACCCCGGGTGGGCGCTGCTGACCGGGCGGTCCGAGGTGCTGCGTTCGTGGGCCCTGATCATGGCCAACACGACCTACATCCAGTTCGTGCTGACCGACGTCAACACCACCGTGCTGGGCGACGTGGCCGTCCTCACCTGCGTCGAGAACATCCTCACCGCCGGCGACGAGGGGGAGGCGAGCTTCGCGGCGGGCAAGGTGGTCGCGAGCAACGTCTACCTCCGCACCTCCCAGGGCTGGCGGCTGTGGATGCACCACGGCTCGCCGGTGCTCCAGGGCGACGACGACGAGGAGGAGGACGGCGAGCTTGAGCCTTGATCGCATCGCGCTCAAGGGCCTGCGGGCCCGCGGGCGGCACGGCGTGCTCCCGGCCGAGCGCGAGCTGGGCCAGGAGTTCGTGATCGACGCCACGCTGTTCCTCGACACCGCGCCGGCCGCGGCCGGCGACGACCTCACGGCGACCGTCCACTACGGCGAGCTGGCCGAGGAGCTGACGCGGGTGGTGTCGGGCGAGCCGGTGCAGCTCATCGAGACGCTGGCGCAGCGCCTCGCCGAGGTCTGCCTGGCGTACGAGCCGGTGGTCAAGGTCGAGGTGAGCGTGCACAAGCCGGCGGCGCCCATCCCGCTGCCCTTCGACGACGTGGTCGTGACGATCGAGCGGAGTCGCGTATGAAGACCGTCATCGCGCTCGGCAGCAACCTGGGCAACCGCTTCCAGATCCTCCAGGGAGCGGTCGACGCCCTGTTCGACGCGCCGGGCCTCAAATTCGTGAAAGCGTCCCCGGTCTACGAGACCGATCCGGTGGGCGGCCCCGAGGGGCAGGACCCCTACCTCAACGCGATCGTGGTCGCCGAGACCACGCTGGAGCCGCGCACGCTGCTGGAGCGGGCGCTCAGCGTCGAGAACGCCTTCGGGCGGGAGCGCGCCGAGCGCTGGGGGCCGCGCACCCTCGACGTCGATCTCATAGTCGTGGGCGAGACCGTCTGCGACGACCCCGACCTGACGCTGCCGCACCCGAGGGCGCACGAGCGGGCGTTCGTGCTGGTGCCCTGGCTGGAGGCCGACCCGGCGGCCGTCGTGCCCGGCCACGGCCGGGTGGTCGACCTGCTGGCCGGGCTCGACCGGCAGGGCGTGCGGCCGCGGCCCGACCTGACCTTGCAGAGGCCCGATTGAGGCCCACGCACCCCGGCCACCTGGTCGGCATCCTCGTCGTTCTCGCACTGCTCACCTGGGCGCTGCTGCACCGGTTCTACGGCGACATCGCGTGGCTCCTGCCGTGGACCGCGATCCCGACCCTGCTGCTGCTGGCGCTCGGCGAGGGCTACAGCGGCTGGATCACCAAGGCCAGGATCGCCCGCAAGCCGGGCACCAAGCCGGTGGAGCCGCTGGCCGTGGCCCGGCTGGCGGCGCTGGCCAAGGCGTCGGCGTACGCGGGGGCGGCCTTCGGCGGCGGGTTCGCCGGCTTCGCGCTGCACACGGTGGGCATCCTCGACCGCGAGACGCCGCGCTCGGAGTTCTTCATCGCCACGGGGTCGTTCGCGGCGTGCGTGGTGCTGGTGGTCGCGGCGCTCTACCTGGAGCACGCCTGCCGGGTGCCGAAGGACCCGGAGGATCAGAAGCCCCGGTAGCGCCAGTCGCCGTCCTGCTCGTCCGGCAGGCCGGCGCCGGGCGCGCGCCGGGCGTCGGCCCGTCCCGGGTTTGAGCGCTATTTGTCGATGTCCCCCACGACGAAGAACATCGAGCCGAGGATGGCGACCATGTCGGCCACCAGGTGTCCTGGCAGCATCTCGCGCAGCACCTGGACGTTGTTGTACGAGGCCGAGCGCAGCTTGAGCCGCCACGGCGTCTTGTCGCCTTTGGAGACCAGGTAGTAGCCGTTGATGCCGAGCGGGTTCTCGGTCCACGCGTACGTGTGCCCCTCCGGCACCTTCAGCACCTTCGGCAGCCGCTGGTTGATTGGCCCGGGCGGCAGCGAGCGCAGCCGTTCGACGCACATGTCGGCCAGGTCGAGCGAGACCTTGACCTGCTCGAACAGGACCTCGAAGCGGGCCTGGCAGTCGCCGGCGTCGCGGGTGACGACCTTGACGGGCAGCTCGGGGTAGGCGAGGTAGGGGTCGTCGCGGCGCAGGTCGAGGTCGACGCCGGAGGCACGGGCGATGGGGCCGCTGACGCCGTACTGCATGACCTGCTCGCGGGTCAGCACGCCGACGCCCTTGGTGCGGGCGACGAAGATGTCGTTGTGCAGGATGAGGTCCTCGATGACCGGCACCCGGCGGCGGGTCTCGGCGACGGCCTCCGACACCCGGTCCAGCCAGCCCAGCGGCAGGTCCTCCTTGAGGCCGCCGACCCGGTTGAACATGTAGTGCATGCGTCCGCCGGAGATCTCCTCCATGACGGCCTGGATGCGCTCGCGCTCGTTGAAGGAGTAGAAGATCGGCGTCATCGCGCCCAGCTCCAGCGGGTAGGAGCCGAGGAACATGAGGTGGCTCAGCACCCGGTTGAGCTCGGCCAGCAGGGTGCGCGCCCACACGGCCCGCACCGGCGGCTCCATGCCGAGGAGGCGTTCGGCGGCGAGCACCACGCCCAGCTCGTTGGCGAACCCGGCCAGCCAGTCGTGCCGGTTGGCCAGCATGATGATCTGGCGGTAGTCGCGGACCTCGAACAGCTTCTCCGCGCCCCGGTGCATGTAGCCGATGATCGGCTCGGCGGTGGCGATGCGCTCGCCGTCGAGCGTGAGCCGGAGGCGGAGGACGCCGTGCGTCGAGGGGTGCTGGGGGCCGATGTTGAGGATCATGTCCTCGGTGGCCAGCTCCTTCGCGCCCGCGCCCATCCCGACCACACGTTCCGTCATACGGCCATGCTCCCACCGTCCATGGAGGTGAGCCAGCGCGGGGCACGGTCGTTGGTCAAGGATCGGTACGGATTCGCCGCACCTGCGGGGACTTGGGGTGGTCGTGGGGAGAAGACGGGAGACGGGGGGAGAAGCACCATGAAGAGAGTTGTGTTCGATGTGGCGGCCCTGATCGCCCGGGTGGTCACCGGTGTGATCTTCGTGGCGCACGGCTTGCAGAAGTGGCAGGGCGGTCTCGGCGCGACGACGCAGATGTTCGGCGGGATGGGGATCCCGCTGCCCGGCGCGGCCGCCGGCTTCGCCACCGTGGTCGAGACCGTCGGCGGCGTCTTCCTCATTCTCGGGCTGCTGGTGCGGCCGGTGGCGTTGCTGCTGCTGATCGACATGATCGGCGCGATCGTCTTCGTGCACGGGAACAGGGGCGTCCTGGTGGGCGAGGGCGGATGGGAGCTGGCGGGCGCGCTCGGCGCGCTGTGCCTGCTGTTCCTGGCGCTCGGCGGCGGCCGGATCGGGCTGGACGGGCTGTTCGGCGCGATCTTCCGGCGCCGCGCGCGGCAGCGGGTCGCCGAGGACGAGCTGATCGAGCACCGGCGCGGCCCGGCCATGGGTCCGGGCCCGTCCAACGTCAACGTCAGACCCGGCGGCGCGGAGGGCGCCTACCAGCCGGGCGCCGGGGGGCCGATGACGCCCGCGGAGCCGGGGATGCCCGCCGAGCGGCCGGAGCCCCCCCGGCAGCCGGCCGCGCCGCGCACCCACGCGGGCGGCCTCGACGACGCGGACATGCGCGACATCGACGCCCTGGTCTCCGAGGACCAGCCGGAGCACCGCAAGCCGCCGAACCGCTGACCGGGCGCCCGGGTCGCCCGCGGTCAGCGGGAGACGATGGCGCGCAGAGCCTCGATGAGCCGGTCCACGTGCTCCTGCGTGGTCCCGATGCCGATGGAGGCCCGTACGGCCGAGGCCGTGCCGTCCTCGCACCCGCCGTCGGCCGTGCCCAGCAGGTGCCGGACGAACGGGTGCGCGCAGAACTTGCCGTCGCGCACCCCGATGCCGTACTCGCCGGACAGCGCCTCGGCCACCTCCCGCGCCGTGTGCCCGTCCACGGTGAACGACACGATGCCCACGCGCGGGTGGTCGTCACCCCACAGGGCCAGCTCGCGTACGCCCTCGATGGTGGCGAGCCCGGCCCGCAGCCGCGCGAGCAGCCGCTCCTCCTCGCGCACCAGCGCGGTCCAGCCGGTGGCGCTGAGCGCGTCGCAGGCCGCGGCGAGCGCGATCGCGCCGAGCACGTTGGGGGTGCCCGCCTCGTGGCGCGGCTCGGGGTCCTCGTGCCACTCGGCCTCCTCGCCCACCGCGCGCACCGCGCCGCCGCCCTTCAGGTACGGCTCCCCGCCCGCCAGCCAGTCCCCGCGTCCCACCAGCGCCCCCGCGCCGAACGGCGCGTACAGCTTGTGCCCGGAGAAGGCCACGTAGTCGAGGTCCAGGGCGGTCAGGTTGAGCCGCCGGTGCGGCACGAGCTGCGCGGCGTCCACCAGGATGCGCGCCCCGTGGCGGTGCGCGATGTGCGCCAGCGCGGCGATCGGCCACAGCTCGCCGGTGACGTTGGAGGCGGCGGTGACGACGAGCAGCTTGGGCCCGTCGATGGCGGCCAGCGCCTCGTCGGCGGCCCGTACGGCCTCGCCGGGGAAGGCGGGCGGGGCCAGCCGGACGGCCTCGCCCCAGGGCAGGAGCGAGGCGTGGTGCTCGGTGTCGAAGACCACGACGGTGGTGCCGGCGGGCAGGCAGCGGGACAGCAGGTTGGTGGCGTCGGTGGTGTTGCGGGTGAAGATCACGGCGTCGGAGGGGCGGGCGCCGACGAACGCCCGTACGGTGTGGCGGGCCTGCTCGTACCTGGCGGTGGTGAGCTGGGAGGCGTAGCCGGCGCCGCGGTGGACGCTGGAGTAGGCCGGGAGCGCGGCGGCGACGGCGGCGCTGACCGGCTCGAGACAGGGCGCGCTGGCGGCGTAGTCGAGGTTGGCGTACCGGACGAGGCGGCCGCCCTTGACCGGCACCTCCAGGTCGGCCCCGACCACGGCGGGGATGGGCCGGGCGCTCTCCGGCGCGGCGGCGGCGGGGGCCTCGGCGGGGGCGGCGGCGTCGTTGAAGATCGTCAGCGTGGGCACAGCACTGCTCCTCGGGTCATCGGACCCCAGGAAACGGCCTCGGAGCCCGCGCTTGCCCGCCACACCTCGTGACGGACCAGGTCTTCACCCGGGGCACCCCGCCGCGGACGCGAGGGTTGCCGGCCAGCTAGCCGGGGCTTGTCGCTGGCACTCATGACCTACGCCCGCACTATAACCGACACCCCGCGGCCGGACGCAAGCCCGTGAACTTATGCGGCGGGTAATGCGTTGTGCCCGAAAAGTTCTCGGCCCGCGTGTCACGGAGGTATGCAGATGTTGGACTGGGTCGCCGATCCCCAAATCTGGATCGGCTTCTTCACCCTCGTCACCCTGGAGATCGTCCTGGGGATCGACAACATCATCTTCATCTCCATCCTGGCCGGGAAGCTGCCGCCCGAGCAGCGCGACAGGGCCCGGGTGCTCGGTCTGGCCGCGGCCCTGGTCAGCCGGCTGCTCCTGCTGCTCGGCCTGTCGTGGGTGGTGCAGCTCACCGAGCCGCTGTTCACGGTGCTCGGGCACGAGATCTCGGGGCGCGACCTCATCCTGCTGCTGGGAGGGCTCTTCCTGCTCGGCAAGAGCGTCACCGAGATCGGTCACACCATGGACGGCCCGGCGGGCAAGGACGGCAAGAACGCCGCCGCCGTCTCGTTCACGTCGGTGATCGTGCAGATCATGGTCCTGGACGTGGTCTTCTCGCTGGACTCGGTCATCACCGCGGTCGGCATGGTGGACGAGCTCGGCGTGATGATCGCGGCGGTCGTGGTGGCGGTGCTGGTGATGTTGTTCGCCTCGGGGCCGATCAGCCGTTTCGTGGACCAGCACCCGAGCGTCAAGATGCTGGCGCTGGCGTTCCTGGTGCTGATCGGCGTGGTGCTCGTGGCCGAGGGGCTGGACCAGCACATCCCGAAGGGCTACATCTACTTCGCGATGGCGTTCTCGGTGGTCGTGGAGCTGCTGAACATCCGGGTGCGCAGCAAGAACGCCAGGCAGCGGCAGGTGGAGGCTGCCGAGCAGGAGGGGGAGCCTCCTAAGATGCAATAGTGCGCTTTGACCCCTGGAATCCGGATTTCGTAGCCCACCCGTACCCGGTCTACGACGAGCTGCGGCGCGAGCGGCCCGTCTGCTACTACGAGCCCACGAACCAGTGGCTCGTCTCCCGCCACGCGGACGTCAACGCCCTGCTCAGGGACCGCCGCCTGGGCCGGTCGTACCTGCACGTGGCCACGCACGAGGAGTTCGGCAGGCAGCAGGAGCCGGAGTTCCAGGAGCCGTTCTGGCGGGTGATCAGGGCGGGCATGCTGGACGTCGAGCCGCCGGTGCACACGAGGCTGCGCCGGCTGGTGTCGAAGGCGTTCACGCCGCGCATGGTCGAGTCCCTGCGCCCGCGCGTGCGGGCCATCGCGGGCGGCCTCGCGGACGCGTTCGTGGCGAAGGGCGGGGGCGACCTGCTCGCCGAGGTCGCCGAGCCGCTGCCGGTCACGGTGATCGCGGAGATGCTCGGCATCCCCGAGGCCGACCGCCACCTGCTGCGCCCCTGGTCGGCCGACATCTGCGGCATGTACGAGCTCAACCCGGCCGTCGAGGCGCAGCACACCGCCGTCCGCGCGGCCACGGAGTTCGCCGCCTACCTCAGGGACCTGGCCCGCGCCCGCCGCGCCGCCCCCGGCGACGACCTGATCAGCGCGCTCGCCCAGATCCCCGAGCTGACCGAGGACGAGCTGATCGGCACCTGCGTGCTGCTGCTCAACGCCGGCCACGAGGCCACCGTGAACGTCACCGGCAACGGCTGGTGGTCGCTGTTCAGGAACCCGGAGGAGCTGGCCCGGCTGCGCGCCGACCGCTCGCTGCTGCCCACCGCCGTCGAGGAGCTGCTGCGCTGGGACACGCCGCTGCAGATGTTCGAGCGGTGGGTGCTGGAGGACATCGAGGTCCACGGGGTGGAGATCCCGCGCGGGGCCGAGGTGGCGCTGCTGTTCGGCTCGGCCAACCGGGACCCGGCCGTGTTCGAGGACCCGGACCGGCTGGACGTGGGCCGGGCCGACAACCCGCACATCTCCTTCGGCGCCGGCATCCACTTCTGCCTGGGGGCGCCGCTGGCCCGCATCGAGCTGATCGAGTCGTTCGGGGCGCTGCTGGACCGTACGGCGAGCCTGGAGCTGCGCGAGGAGCCCTCGTGGAAGCCCGGCTACGTCATCCGCGGCCTGGAGGCACTCCACCTCACCGCCACCCCCGCCTGAGCGCCGTCAGCGGCGCTGGTCGAGCCAGCCGAAGCCGCCGAGCCCGGACGGGTCGATGAGCTCGCCCTCCTCCGACGCCCGAGCCAGCGCCCGCAGGTAGCCGCGCGGATCCCGGTGCGCCAGCTCGACCGGCGGCCTTGCGCCGGTCAGCCCCAGGGAGCGCAGCGCCGCGCGCTGTGTGGACAAGGTTGTGGATATCGCGCCCGCCCGGCGGCCCGCCTCGGCGCACGCGTCGAGCGCCACGTGCGCGGTGATGTCGCAGGTGCCGTCGGGTATGGGGCTGACGACCGCCCCGTCCCGATAGCCGGTCAGCGTGCCGCAGGGGGGACGGTTGTCCACAGGGTGTGCATAATCGACGGCGATCGCCCGGCCCCTGGTGAGGCGGGTGACGACGGCCGCCCACGCCTCGTCGCGCGGCCGGCCGATCTCGGCTCGCGCCCCCACCCGGGGCAGCGGCCACCACCGTTCCAGCCACTCCCGGTCGGCCGGCCGCAGGGGTCCGCCGATCCGCTCCTCGCCCGTGTGGACGTCCACCATGACCAGCCGCGGCCCGCCGGCGGTCTGCTCGACGACGTCCACCGGCACGTTGTCGAGCCATTCGTTGGCGATGGCGAGGCCCTGGATGGAGTCGGGCAGCCCGCCGCGCCACTCGATCCGCTCGGGCAGGCCCTCGGGCCGGGACGACAGATCGACCGCCGTGACCCGCAGCCGCTCGCTCAGGCCGGGCTCGGCGGCGGCCAGCACACGGGTGACCAGCGTGCCCTCGCCGGCCCCGATGTCCACCAGGTCGAGCGCGTCGGGCTTGCCCAGCTCGGCGTCCACCTCGCGGAGCAGCGCGAGCACCGCCTCGGCGAACGCCGCCGAGGCGCTGACGGACGTGCGGAAGTGGCCCGAGGGGCGCTCGCGGAGGTAGAAGCCCGCCTCGCCGTACAGCGCTCGCTGGGTCGCCGCGCGCCAGGTCAGCCACATGTCATGGACTATCTCACGACCGGCCGACGGCACGCTTGGTCATCATGTGACTACTCATTGTCGTGCGCTTGCGCTATTGTTTACGTTCTGTCGCCAGACGGTCGCGTTGCGCCAACCCCCAGTGGCGACTGCGGCGGCCGTTCCCGGCACAAGCCAACGTCCGCGGCCCCAGTGCCGCGCTGTCAAGAAGGAGCACACATGCTGAAGAAGACCCTGGTCCTGGTCGGTGCCGCCGCGGCTCTCGCGCTGGGCGCGCCCGCCGCCCACGCCGACATCACCAGCGGCAACGGCAGCATCCTCGGTGGCAACCAGATCCGCATCCCGATCAGCGCGCCGATCAACGTCTGCGGCAACACCGTCGCGGTCATCGGCCTCGGCATCGCCGGCTGCAAGGGCGGGGCCTACTCCCACCAGACGAGCCGCTGACCAAAGCGGGGAGCCCGGACCGGCGCGGTCCGGTCCGGGCTCGGACTCCCGGCCGGGCAGTCGGCGGTCGCGCCGGCCAGGCGCACCTCCAAGAGGTCACACCCCGCGGGCGTCGGGTCCACTGCGGACTCGGCGCCCGCTGCTATGCGGTGAACCCCTCTCCTCATCTCTTCCGACAGGGGGTGCACTATTTGTCTGCCCTTGTCGCTTTTGCCAATAACTCAACCTCCAGCAAAGCACCAGTCACATTCCCTGGACGGAGAGGCCGTTACGCTGGGCGGCAGTGCCATCCGGTCGACAGGGGTGAGACGTCATGGAGGCAGGAGATCGCCCGGCGCGGCTCAGCGTGGGCGTGCTCGGGGCGGGCAAGGTCGGCTCGGCCCTCGGGGCCGCGTTGCGGCAGGCAGGCCACCGCGTCGTCGCCGCCAGCGGCTTGTCCGACAACTCCCAGCGCTGGGCGGCCGAGCGGCTCGGCGTGACGCCGTCGCGGCCCGACGAGGTGGTGAACGCGGCCCAGCTCATCCTGCTGACCGTGCCCGACGACGCGCTGCCCGACCTCGTGGGCGGCCTCGCCGCCACCGGCGCCGACCTGCAGGGCAAGCTGGTCGTGCACACCAGCGGCGCGTACGGGCTGTCGGTGCTCGACCCGGCCGCCGAGCGCGGCGCGCTGCCGCTCGCGCTGCATCCCGTGATGACGTTCACCGGCCGCGACGACGACCTCAACAAGCTCACCGGCATCTCCTACGGCGTCACCGCCCCCGACGCGCTGCGCCCGATCGCCGAGGCCCTGGTGATCGAGATGGGCGGCGAGCCGGTCTGGATCGCCGACGCCGACCGCGCGCTCTACCACGCGGCCCTGGCCGGAGCCGCCAACCACATGGTCACCCTCATCGCCGAGTCCTCCGACCTGCTCGGGCGCATCGGCGTCGAGCATCCTGGCCGGATGCTGGGACCGCTGCTCGGCGCCGCGCTCGACAACGTCCTGCGGCTCGGCATCGCCGGCCTCACCGGCCCGGTCGTACGCGGCGACGCCGGCACCGTGCGCAAGCACGTCGACGCGCTCATCCTGGCCGCCCCCGAGGCGGCCGACGCCTACATCGCGCTGGCCAGGCTCACGGCCGACCGCGCGCTCGCCGCCGGGCTGCTCAAACCGGAGGAGGCGGAGCGGCTGCTCGACGCGCTGGGCGGCAATATATGGACCTGACCGTGCGAGGAAGCGCCGCCGCGAAGCGGAGGCCATGAACGCGAGGGGCCGCCCGATGGACTTGATCGTCGCCAGGAACAGGGAAGACCTGGTCAAGGCGCGTGGCGGTGGCGAGGTGGCGCTGGTGCCGACCATGGGCGCGCTGCACGAGGGCCACCGCTCGCTCATGCGGCTCGCCCGGTCGCGGGCCGACCAGGTGGTGGTCAGCGTCTTCGTCAACCCGCTGCAGTTCGGGCCCAACGAGGATTTCTCCCGCTATCCCCGTACGTTCGAGGCGGACCTGGAGGTGTGCCGGGCCGAGGGCGTGGACGTGGTCTTCCACCCGTCGGCCGAGGACATGTACCGCCCCGACCGCCAGGTGAGCCTCCTGGCCGGCCGGATGGGCGAGATCGTGGAGGGCGAGTCCCGCCCCGGGCACTTCGACGGGGTGCTGACGGTGGTGCTCAAGCTGTTCAACCTCGTCCAGCCGAGCGTGGCGGTCTTCGGCCAGAAGGACGCCCAGCAGCTCGCCCTGATCCGCCGCATGGTCGCCGACCTGGACGTGCCGGTCGAGATCGTCGGCGCGCCCACCGTACGCGAGCACGACGGCCTGGCCCTGTCCAGCCGCAACCGCTACCTGTCCGAGGACGACCGGCAGGTGGCGCTGGCGCTCTCCCGCGCCCTGCGCGCCGGCGAGGCCGAGCGGCGGCCCGGCGCGATCCGTGAGGCCGCCCGCGCGGTCCTCGCCGCCGCCGGCCCCCGGCTCGACCTGGACTACGTGGTGCTGGTCGATCCCGCGACGTTCACCGAGGTGGGCGAGGAGCACGCGGGTGAGGCCGTGCTCGCCGTCGCGGCCAGGATCGGCGCCACCCGGCTGATCGACAACGTCGTCCTGACGGTGAATCCGGCCTGAGCCTGACCCCTGGGCATGCACGCGCTCCCGGAGGCGTTATCGTCATGTTGACGAAATCGCCCGAGTGGAGGAGAGCCCAATGAGCGCACCGGCGATTCCCCTGCGGCTGACCGCTCCCGCGCCCGGCTGGAGCGCCGAGGCCGACCTGGTCGTCGTGGGCTCCGGCATCGCGGGCCTGACCGTGGCCCTGCGCTACACGGAGCTGGAGCCCGAGGCCAAGGTCCTGGTCGTCACCAAGGACGTGCTGTCCTCGGGCTCGACGCGCTGGGCGCAGGGCGGCATCGCGGCCGTGCTCGACCCCCGCGACACGCCCGAGGAGCACCTGAACGACACGCTCATCGCCGGCGTCGGGCTGTGCGACGTACGTGCGGTGCGGACGCTGGTCACCGAGGGCCCCGGCGCGCTGCGCCGGCTGATCGAGCGGGGCGCCCGCTTCGACCGCACCCCGGACGGCGAGCTCCAGCTCACCCGCGAGGGCGGCCACCGCCGCAGCCGCATCGTGCACGCGGGCGGCGACGCGACCGGCGCCGAGGTGCAGCGGGCGCTCATCGAGGCGGTACGCGCCCGCCCCTCCATCGAGGTCATCGAGCACGCCCTGGTGCTCGACCTGCTCAAGGACGCCCACGGCCGGGCCAGGGGCGTCACCCTCCACGTGATGGGCGAGGGCGCCCGCGACGGCGTCGGCGCGGTGCTCGCGCGGGCCGTCGTGCTCGCCACCGGCGGCATGGGCCAGGTGTACGCGGCCACCACCAACCCCGTGGTCTCCACCGGCGACGGCGTCGCGCTGGCGCTGCGGGCCGGGGCGGTGGTGCGCGACCTGGAGTTCGTGCAGTTCCACCCCACCGTGCTCTGGCTCGGCGCCGACTCGACCGGCCAGCAGCCGCTGATCTCGGAGGCGGTGCGGGGCGAGGGGGCGTACCTCACCGACCACGAGGGCAACCGCTTCATGGCCGACGCGCACGAGCTGGCCGACCTGGCCCCGCGCGACGTCGTGGCCAAGGGGATCATGCGGACGATGCGCGCGACCGGCCGCGACCACGTCTTCCTCGACGGCCGCCACTTCGGCCGGCGCAAGTGGGAGACCCGGTTCCCCACCATCTACGCGGTCTGCCGTGAGCACGGCATCGACCCGGTGACCCAGCCGATCCCCGTGGCCCCGGCCGCCCACTACGCCAGCGGCGGCGTACGGACCGACCTGCGCGGCCGTACCTCGATCGACGGCCTCTACGCCTGCGGCGAGGTGGCCTGCACCGGCGTGCACGGCGCCAACCGGCTGGCCTCCAACTCGCTGCTGGAGGGCCTGGTGTTCGCCGAGCGCATCGCCGAGGACGTGCACGCGGCCCGCCCGGCCCCCGGCGACCCGGTGCCGGCCGAGGGAGAGTCCGGGTTGGTGGATCCGCGCGTCCGGGCCCGGATCCAGGCGCACATGAGCAGGGGCGCGGGCGTGCTGCGCAGCCGCGAGTCGCTGCGCGCCACCGCCAAAGCGCTGCTCGACGCCCGCTGGACGCCGGTCGCGGTGCCGCCGTGCACCGAGTCCTGGGAGGCGGCGAACCTGCTCACCGTCGCCACCGTGCTCACCGGCGCGGCGGCGGCCCGGCTGGAGACCCGTGGCTCACACTGGCGCGAGGATCATGAGACGCGCGACGACAACGAATGGCTGGGCCACCTCGACGTGACCCTGACGGAGGAGGGCCTTCGCATGACGTACACGCCGCACGAGGACACGATGCCGGCCCGGCTGGCGCAGGAGCTGTCGGCCGCCGGGCTCGACCCGGCCGAGGTGGACGCGCTCATCGCCCGCGCGCTGGAGGAGGACCTGTGGGAGGCCGGTGACGTGACGAGCCTCGCCACCATCCCCGCCGACCAGCGCTCGTCGGGCGACGTGGTGGCGCGCAAGGACGGCGTCGTGGCGGGACTGGCGGTGGCGGAGGCGGTGTTCGTCCGGCTGGGGGCGGACCGGACCGAGCGCCGGGCCAAGGACGGCGAGCGGGTCCGGGCGGGCGACGTGCTGCTCACCGTCGAGGGGCCCACGCGCGCGCTGCTGACCGCCGAGCGCACGGCGCTCAACCTGCTCACGCACCTGTCCGGGGTGGCGACGCTCACCGGCAGGTGGGTCGAGGCGATCAAGGGCACCGGGGCCCGCGTCCGCGACAGCCGCAAGACGCTGCCCGGCCTGCGCGCGCTGGAGAAGTACGCCGTACGCTGCGGCGGCGGCGTCAACCACCGCATGTCGCTGTCGGACGCCGCGCTGATCAAGGACAACCACGTGGTGGCGGCCGGCGGCGTGGCCGAGGCGTTCCGGGCGGTCCGCGAGCGCCACCCCGACCTGCCCATCGAGGTGGAGATCGACCGGCTCGACCAGCTCCAGCCGGTGCTCGACGAGGGCGCGCGGGAGGTGCTGCTGGACAACTTCACGGTGGAGGACACAGAGCGTGCCGTACAACTCGTGAAAAAGCAGGCGAAAAACAGGGTTGCCCTTGAGGCGAGCGGGGGATTGACCTTGGAATCGGCCCGTGCTGTGGCCGAAACTGGCGTTGACTACCTGGCGGTAGGGGCGTTGACGCACTCGGCGCCGGCCCTGGACATCGCACTGGATCTACGGGGGTAATTGATGCTGCTCACGATCGACGTCGGCAACACGCACACGGTGCTCGGGCTCTTCGAGGGCGAGGACGTCATCGAGCACTGGCGGCTGGCCACCGACGCCCGCCGCACCGCCGACGAGATCGCGGTCGTCCTGCAAGGGCTGCTGGCGCAGTCGCCGCTGCTCAAGGGCGCCGACGTCGACGGCATCGCCATCTGCTCGACGGTCCCGAGCGTGCTCAACGAGATGCGGGAGATGTGCCGCCGCTACTACGGCGACGTCACGGCGGTGATCGTGGAGCCGGGCATCCGCACCGGCGTGCCGGTCCGCATGGACAACCCCAAGGAGGTCGGCAGCGACCGCATCGTCAACGCACTCGCCGCCATCGACCAGTACGGCGGCCCCTGCGTGATCGTCGACTTCGGCACCGCCACGTCCTTCGACGCGGTCTCGGCCAAGGGCGAGTACATCGGGGCGGTCACCGCGCCCGGCATCGAGATCTCGGTGGACGCTCTCGCCTCCGCCGGCGCGCAACTGCACAAGGTGGAGCTGGTCAGGCCGCGCTCGGTGATCGCCAAGAACACCGTCGAGGCCCTGCAGGCCGGCATCATCTACGGCTTCGCCGGCCAGGTGGACGGCATCGTCGAGCGCATGACGGCCGAGCTGGCCGACGACCCCGACGAGGTCACGGTCGTCGCCACCGGCGGGCACGCCGGGCTGGTGGTCGGCGAGTCGCGCTCGATCGACGTGCACGAGCCGTGGCTCACGCTCATCGGCCTGCGCCTGATCTACCACCGCAACGCGGGCTGACACAGGAGCAGGCGGCCCCCCGCTCGGATAAGGGGCCGCCCGCGGTCTTCGGGTGCTCGGTCGTCATGGCGCCAGGGTGCTCGGATGCGAGCTCAGGCGTCACTACTCGTTCTCGTTGGTGTAGATGTAGTCCCAGCGGCCGCACTTGGTGGGGAACCTGCTGTTCAGGCCGATCTGGCAGACCTGCACGCGCAGGGTCTGGACGTCGTTCTCCTCGAAGTGGAAGCGCTGGAAGCTGGGGTAGCCGCAGTACTTCCGCCAGAAGACCGGCGACCAGTCGCCGTCGAAGTCCTCGGCCTGGAAGCGCACGTACGCGCACTTGCCGCCCTCGTCGTAGCTGCGGTTGTCGCGGTCCCAGAGCTTGCCGCGCACGTGGACCTCGTTCGACTCGCCGTCGTCGTCCCAGTTGACGGTGACGCTGCCCTCGGCCTTGGCCTGGAAGTGCTTGGCGTAGACCGGGCCCCAGTGCGAGGAGTAGTCGTCGGCGTGGGGCGCGGAGGCGAAGGCGGCGGTGGGCATCGACAGGGCGACTGCGGTGGTGGCGGCGGCGGCGAGGGTGCCGATCGCGAGCTTCTTGAACATTTCTCTCTCCTGGAGCTCCCCTGGGCCGGCTCCCTGCCGGCCTCCCCCTGAGCTCGTGAGTCATTGATAAAAGAGCCCTCTTGCAGGCACCCTGCAACGGGCCGACGAGCCCTTGCAGTTCGCCATATCCCCTACGCTTTAGTGCTGTGAGCGAAGAACTTCCCGAGCAGATGCGGATCCGGAGGGAGAAGCTCGACCGCCTTCGCAGTGAGGGCGTCGATCCTTACCCGGTGAATTTCCCCCGTACGGCGACCAACGCCGAGGTCAGGGAGAAATACCAGGGCCTTGAGCCCGACACCGCCACCGGCGAGAGCGTGTCGGTGGCCGGTCGCGTCATGCTCAGCCGCGTCGGCGGGAAGCTCTGCTTCGCCACCCTCCGCGACGGCGAGGCCGACCTGCAGGTCATGATCTCCCTCGACCGGGTGGGCGAGGAGTCGCTGGCCCGCTGGAAGCGCGACGTCGACCTCGGCGACCACGTCGGCATCACCGGCGAGGTCATCACCTCGCGACGCGGCGAGCTGTCCGTGCTCGCCGACGACTGGCAGATCACCGCCAAGTGCCTGCGCCCGCTGCCGGAGAAGCACGTCGGCCTCACCGACCCCGAGGCCCGCGTACGCCAGCGCTACGTCGACCTCATCGTCAACGACGAGGCCAGGAAGATGGCCCGCGTCCGCAGCGCCACCGTGCGCGCGGTGCGCGAGTTCTGGCACGAGGAGGGCTACCTCGAGGTCGAGACGCCGATGTTGCAGCCGATCCACGGCGGCGCGGCGGCCCGGCCCTTCCGCACCCACATCAACGCCTACGACATGGAGCTCTATCTGCGCATCGCGATCGAGCTCTATCTCAAGCGGCTCGTGGTCGGCGGCGTCGAGAAGGTCTTCGAGATCAACCGCAACTTCCGCAACGAGGGCGCCGACTCGACGCACAACCCCGAGTTCACCATGCTCGAGGCGTACGGCACCTACCTCGACTATCACGACATCGCCGACCTGACGCAGCGGATGTACCAGAAGGCCGTCGTGGCCGCCCTGGACACCACGGTCGTGGTGCACGACGGCGTCGAGATCGACCTCGGCATGGCCGAGTGGCCCCGGGCGACGCTCTACGGCCTGGTCTCCGAGGCCGTCGGCGAGGAGATCACCACCTCCACCACGCTGGAGGAGCTACGCAAGATCGCCGACCGGCGCGAGGTCCACTGGGACCCGAAGTGGGGCTCGGGCAAGCTCGTGCAGGAGCTGTTCGAGGCGCTGGTGGAGCACACGCTGGTGCAGCCGACGTTCGTCATGGACTATCCGCTGGAGACCTCGCCGCTGGCCCGCCTCCACCGCGACAACCCGCTGCTCACCGAGAAGTGGGACCTCATCGGCTTCGGCACCGAGCTGGGCACCGGCTACTCCGAGCTCAACGACCCGATCGACCAGCGGCACCGGCTGGTCGAGCAGTCGCTGCTCGCCGCCGGCGGCGACCCCGAGGCGATGCAGCTCGACGAGGACTTCCTGGCGGCCCTCGAGTACGGCATGCCGCCCACGGGCGGCATGGGCGCGGGCATCGACCGAATGATCATGGCGTTCACCGGCAAGAACATCCGCGAGACGATCCTGTTCCCGCTGGTGAAGCCCACTCACTGACGATTGAGCCGCACGGGGAGCCGCGCGAGCCCCCGCAGCACCAGGTTCGGCTTGTACGGTGGCGCGGGATCGAGCAGCTCCATCCGTGGCGCCGCGGCGGCCAGGGCGGAGAGCGCGATCTCGCCCTCCATCCTGGCCAGCGTCGCCCCGAGACAGAAGTGGATGCCGAGCCCGAAGGCGAGATGCCGCCCCGGCTCACGAGCGCCATCCGAGCGGATGGCGTCGGATCGGCCGGAGCCGGATCGGCCGGGGCCGGATCGGGTGGGGTCGGATCGGGTGGGGTCGGATCGGGTGGGGTCGGATCGGCCGGGGTCGGATCGGCCGGGGTCGAAGTGGTCGGGGTCGGGGAAGACCGCGGGGTCGCGATTGGCCGCGCCGATCAGCGCGACCACGGCCGTCCCCGCGGGCACCGGCGTCCCGCCCAGCTCCGCGTCGCGCAGCGCCACCCGTCCGGTGAGCTGGACCGGCGGGTCGTAGCGCAGCACCTCCTCGACGACCTGCCGCGGCCGCTCGGCGGCGTACGCGAGCAGGCCGTGCCGGACCAGGGCGAGCACCCCGTTGGCGATGAGGTTGACGGTCGTCTCGTGCCCCGCCACGAGCAGCAGCACGCAGGTGGCCAGCAGCTCGCCCTCGGTCAGCTCCTCGACCCGGGTGAGTGCGCTCAGCAGGTCGTCGCCGGGCTGCCGGCGCCGGAGCTCCAGGAGGTCGCGGAAGTAGTCGCGGAACTCTCTTCCTGACCGCCCGCTCTCCGATATCAGCTCCGCTGTAAGCATCGGGTCAAGGCTGCGGGCGGCCGTCTCGCTCCAGCCCTGGAAGCGCTCGTGATCTTCCGGCGGCACCCCCAGCATCTCGCAGATCACCCTGACCGGCAGCGGGTACGCGAAGCCGGAAACCAGGTCGCCCTCCTCGGGCAGCGCCGCGATCAGCCCGGCGGTGACGGCCTCGACGCGCGGGCGCAGCCGTTCGACCATGCGGGGCGTGAACGCCCTGCTGACCAGACCGCGTAACCGGGTGTGATCGGGCGGATCCATACGCAGAAATGACTCGACAGGCTGACCTGGATTGACGCGGTTGATGGGACTGGGGCCGTGACCGAAACGCGGATCGCGGAGCATGGCACCGCACAATTCGTGATCGGTCAGGACGAACAGCCCGGCCGGCGTACGGAAGATCGGCCCGCGTTCGCGCAGCGCGTGATAGCGCGCATAGGGATCAACCAGAAAGCCGGGGTCCGCGGGATCAAAACCCAGAAGGTCCGCCGAACCCGAAGGGGAGGGAGATGAGCCTCCGGACTGATCAACGAGATCGGTCATCGCGCGTCCAGCATCCGGTCGGCATATGGCGAGTAGGTCACATATACGCGATCATGTCAATAGCGCTCGTCAAGGGCGGGATTTATCACGCTTGACGACCTTTCAGAGATGCGTTTACCTTCTGCGAGACGAGCGGCTTTGGCCCGTTGTGAGGTCCAAATTCTGCTGTTGGGGGGGAGGGCTCCCGATGGAAGTGCTCACTGAAGGCGTTGAGCTGAGCCACGCGGATCTGGCTTTACTCGGCGAGCTGGCCAAGGGCGTCACTGTGGATCGAGTGGGGAGACGTCTGGACATCAGCGGACGCACGGTGCGCCGAAGACTGCGCGGCATCTGCGACCGCATCGGTGTGGCCACGGCCATCGAGGCCGTGGCCTGGGCGGCACGCCGCCATCTCATCTGAAGGGACGCTTGAGCAAGGGTCACCGGGTCATGCCGGCTCAGTCTGCGATGCGCACCGCGCCCGCGAAGGGCCGGTTGCCGAGCGCGGCCACCCGTACGACGTCGCCGGTGCGCGGGGCGTGCACCATCATGCCCCCGCCGATGTAAATGCCGACGTGGTGCAGGTCGCTGTAGAAGAAGACAAGGTCGCCGGGGCGCATCTCCTCACGGGAGATGTGCCGGCCCGCGGTCCACTGGTCGCCGGTGTAGTGCGGCAGCGAGATGCCGACGCGCCTGAAGGCGGCCATGACCAGGCCGGAGCAGTCGTAGGAGCTGGGGCCTCCCGCGCCCCACACGTACGGCTTGAGCTGCTGCGTGAGCGCCCACCTGGCGGCCGCGGCGGCCTTGCCGGTGCCGGGGATCGGCAGGTTGACGCGTACGGCGCGGGTGCCGGGCTGCCCGGCCTCGCCGAGGGCGCGGCGGAAGAGGCTGCTCTCCGTCTTGGCCACGAGGGCGGTGATCTTGTCGCGCTTGGCGTCGAGGTCGGCCACGATCCCGCGCAGCTCCTCCATGCGGGTCTTGGCGCCGGCCTCGGCGCGGGTGGCCGCGTCCATGGCCTTGAGCAGCTGGTTGACCTCTTCGCTCTGCTGCGTCTCCAGCGCGTGCGTGGTCGCGGCCCGGTCGAGGAACTCTTCAGGATCGTCGGACTGCATGAAGGTGAGCGAGCGGTTGAGCCCGCCGGTGATGTAGGCGTTCTGGGCGAGCATGACGGCCTTCGCGCGCTTGGCGGCGAGGTCGGCCTGGCTGTCGGCCAAGGTCTTCTGGGCGGAGTCGGCGGCCTTCTTGGCGGTTTGGTACTTCTCCCGCTGGCCGTTGTACTGCTCCGTGAGCGTCTCGATCTCGACGTGCAGCTTCTCGACCCGCTCCGACAGCTCCTTGAGGGAGGGCTTGGGCTCCGCGGACGCCGGGGCGATGGGGGCCGCCAGTAAGGCGCCGGCCATCAGGACCGCCGCTCCGAGGCGGAACGGTCGCCGGAACCGCTCCCGACGGGGGGCGCTCCCGCCCGCCGTCCTCTCGTCCCCACGCGTGCGCGTGCGCTTCACCAACCGACTCCCTTCCTCGACGCCTACCGGGTTAGCTGACGGGTTCGGGCCGGAGGAGCCCTACCGAACGTTTCGGATTCACCCCAGTGATGGCGTGCGGCGGGCGCCATCGGCGGGTCCCCGGCTTCCCTTGCGGGAATTGGGCGTGTCTCCCGCGCGCGACACGCGGGGAACGTCGTCGCTGGACACTAATGCACTCCCGGTTCCTGCTCAACCAGAACTGCTTGATCTGTTGAGGTTTCACAACCGAAGGGTCACAAGGTGATCTCGTGATCAAGCGTACAGGAGAGACTTTATGTCCTTTTTGCCCTTGGTTTTGCCTGACGTCGGCGAACGTCGGACCTGCGCCTGGACAGTCGTGCCGGACCCCGGGTACGGGGCGGTTGAGGGAGTTAGGTCCGAGCCGTAATGACATCTGTACTCTGGAGAGCCATGGAGCAGGTGGCCGAGCTGACAGCGCCCGAGACCGCGGTGGTGGTCCGGCGTGCCCGCACGCCCGACGTCCGCGGCATCAGGCGCCTGGTCGACACCTACGCGGGCGCGGGTCCCCGGCTCCTGGAGAAGACCACGGTGACGCTGTACGAGGACGTACAGGAGTTCTGGGTGGCCGATCTCGGCGGGCGGGTCGCCGGCTGCGGCGCCCTGCACGTCCTGTGGGAGGATCTCGCCGAGGTCCGCACGGTCGCCGTCGATCCGGAGTGCCGGGGCATGGGCATCGGCCACCGGATCGTGGAGGCCCTCATACAGCAGGCTAAGGATCTGGGTCTGCGGCGCGTATTCTGTCTCACTTTCGAGATCGAATTCTTCGCCCGGCACGGGTTCCGGCCCATCCAGGGGACACCGGTCTCACCGGAGGTCTACGCCGAACTTCTGGCCTCGTACGACGAGGGTGTGGCCGAGTTCCTCGACCTGGAGCACGTCAAGCCGAACACCCTGGGCAACACCCGCATGCTGCTCCATCTGACATCGGGTGACGCGGACCTTGACCAATTGGAAAGGTGATTGTTGATACCTATGTCGATACGTTGGGCAGCACAGGCATGTGCCCTGACACGTGCCACATGCGCACGCGAAGCGAGGTGACACGGTGAGCACCGGACAGCCGCCGTATCCGCAAGACGAATCCGGCGAGAACTCCGCGCCTGGCAATCCCCCCTACGGCCAGCAGCACCAGGGCCGTCACCCCGGCGAGCCCGACCCCGACGCCACCGTGGTCGGCTACCGCACGGACGACGCCTTCGGCCAGTCCCCCTACAACCAGCAGCAGCCCGGCTACGGCCAGCAGCCTCAATACGGCCAGCAGCCGCAGTCCCAGCCCGACTACGGCCAGCAGCAGGGCTACGGGCAGCAGCCCCAGTACGGCGGCCAGCAGGGCTACGGCCAGCAACCGCAGTACGGCCAGCAGCAGGGCTACGGCCAGCAGCCCCAATACGGTCAGCAGCCGCAGTCCCAGCCTGACTACGGTCAGCAGGGCTACGGCCAGCAGGGCCAGTCCCAGCCGGGCTACGGCCAGCAGCCCCAGTCCCAGCCGGGCTACGGCCAGCAGCCCCAGTACGGCCAGCAGTCGCAGTCGCAGCCCGGCTACGGCCAGCAGCCCTCCTCGGGCCAGTACGGCACCCAGCCGGGCTACGGCCAGCAACCGCAGTACGGCCAGCAGCCGCAGTCCCAGCCCGACTACGGCCAGGGCTACGGTCAGCAGCCGCAGTCCCAGCCCGACTACGGCCAGCAGCAGGGCTACGGCCAGCAGGCCCAGTACGGTCAGCAGCCGCAGTCCCAGCCCGACTACGGTCAGCAGGGTTACGGCCAGCAGGGCCAGTCCCAGCCGGGCTACGGCCAGCAGTACGGCGACCAGCAGTACGGTCAGCAGGGCTACGGCCAGCAGCAAGGCTACGGACAGCAGGGCTACGGCCAGCAGCAGGGCTATGGCCAGCCCGGCTACGGCCAGCCGGTCGGCGTCCAGCCGCCCGGCGCGCCCGCCCCGCTCGCCGAGTGGTGGCAGCGCCTGGTGGCCAGGTTGATCGACGGCGTCATCCTGTTCGTCATCAACTTCGTCGTGGGCCTGATCCTCGGCATCTTCTTCGTGGCGAGCTACAGCTCGCTCGACGGCACCAGCAGCGGCATCGGCACGTCGTTCCTCGCCAGCATCCTGGCGGCGCTCGTCGCGGCGGCCCTCTGGGTGGCTTACGACTTCTTCCTGCTGAAGATGAGCGGCCAGACCGTCGGCAAGATGGTGATGGGCATCAAGGTCGTCCTCGTCGGCCAGCCGATGCCTGCCAAGGGCCTGCCGAACGACGCCGCGCTCAAGCGGGCCGGCGTCACGTGGGGCTGGTGGGTGTTCAACGCCATCCCGCTGCTCGGCTGGGTGCTCGCCTACGCGGGCGTGGGAGTCAACGGCGCATCCCAGCTCTGGGACAAGCCGTTGCAGCAGACGTTCGCCGACAAGGTCGCGCGTACGGTGGTCGTGAAGATCAAGTAGTCCGCGCGGGACGCGAACCTGGGGGCCGGCTTACCGCCGGCCCCTATGTTTTGCCCGCCGGGCCGTACCAGAATGGGGACACCCGCACTCCCCATTCGGGGCCGCCGACGACGCGAGGTGGAGGTTATGACCGGGACCGCGCCGCGAGCGGACACGCTGCCGGCGGAATGGTGGGAACGCCTCGGCGCCCGGCTGATTGAAGGGCTCGTCTTCGGGGTCTTCTATTACATTCTGTTCATCGCGCTCTGGGGCGTCTTCCGGACTGTCGGGTTGTTGGAGCTGTTCGACGGCAGGTTGCCCGGTGTGGGCGCCTCCCTGGTCGCCGGAGCCGGTTATACCGGCTACGACTGGTGGGCCCATTCCCGCGGGGGCCGGACGTTCGGCAAGGCGATCATGCGGATTCGCCTGTCCCCCGAGGCGCCGGCGTCCAGGGCCGCGCTGAAACGGGCCCTGGTCTATCCGGGCGCGCTCATGCTGATCGGCATTCCGGTGGTCAATCTCCTGGCCGGAATGCTGCTGTTCGCGGTGGGGCTGCTGATCCTGATGGACAAGCCGCTGGAGCGCGGCCCGCACGACCGGCTGGCCGGAACGCGTGTGGTAAAAGATCTTCGCTGAGCCTTCCACACCTGGGCGGATGCCTTTCGCAAAATTTCCGCTTGATCCGGTAAGGAGTCTGGAGAGACTGCCATTAGGCTATGGGGCGTCCGGGTTGCCGGATGTCGGCGCCCCTGAGACTCGCAGGGCATGTGTGTGCCGCTATGGTCAGTTGCGGGCGGTTGCCGCCGTACGCTGCACTGGGGTCACGCTCCTCCGGGCAGCGGCCCCGGGCGCATATAGCGCCCTCGAAACCCCGTCAGCCGTGGAGGCGAGGACGAATGGAAGCCCTAACAGATGTATTGTCAGCGCTCATCCCCCCGGTCGTGGTCGGCGGAGCCTTCATCTTTGGCGTGGTGAAGTTGGTCCGCCACGAGGGCGCCGGGCGCCGGCCTAAGGCTCAGCAGCCCGCCGAGAAGCAGAACTGATCGGCCAGTCAGCGAATCCCCGCTGTGCTGAATTGTCTCCGCGCCTTTTCGGGTATATGTTTGGGCAGGCGAATGAAACAATGCCCGCGAAAGGATTGCGTAGATGGCCAAGCACATCCAGGAGATTCTCATCGATGACCTCGATGGGGGCGAGGCCAATGAGACGGTCAGCTTCGCTATTGACGGCTCCTCCTATGAGATTGACCTCAGCGACCTTAACGCCAAGAAGCTGAGGGACGCGCTCTCGCCTTTCGTGCAGCACGCGCGCCGGGCGGGCGCCACCACCACGCGTCGTCGCACCCGCGGCGGCAACCGTGCGATGACCCGGGAGAAGAGCTCGGAGATCCGGCAGTGGGCGAAGTCCCGCGGCCTGCCGGTCAGCGAGCGCGGCCGTATCGCCTCCACCGTCGTCGAGCAGTACGAGGCGGCTCACTGAAAGAGTCGTCGCTCGACCGTGCGCTTATGCCGTTCGCCTTGGACCCCGGCGGCCGCCATAAGCGCATGATCGTATTCAGGGGCGTCTCGAATGGTGGAACGCCCCAGAGGACGATCTGCTGATGCGCTCACATATGCGGGCGTTTTGATCGGCTGTCGCGGCTGGTGTCGGCCGCCGATTCGCCGGCCGCGCCCGCATATGTGAAGCGTCCTCCCCGGCCTGCTCCAAAGCCGAAAGGCCCCCGCTGTCCGTTCCTCCGGGCATGCGCGCGGGCTCCTCCACCGCGTTCCTCGCCTGTTCCTCCCGCTGTTCCTCGCGGGTGTTCCTGAGTAAAAGCTGGGAAGCGTCTGCGAGAGGCGGGGCAAAACCGGCTTGGCGGGGCGGGTGCGCACAATGCCCGGTCCCCACGCGCCCGCGTGATGAGGCCGGTAACCCGGCTGACCGGATGAGCTTTTGCGACGGGAGCGGTAGGTGCCGGGTCATGCTCAGGGCGTAGTGACCGCGCTTGGCCATCCCCGCCACACGACATAGGATGATTACGCATGAGAAACGGACGCGGCATCATCGGCGATGCGGCGGGCGCGACCCCTTCGCCGGGCCGCACACCCGGGCGTCCGGCGGCCGATCCGTGTCGATCTGCATACGCCGCGGCGGCAATTCGGTGTCGTCTCCCCGTAGCGGCCTAAACATCGTTCGCTTGCGGCGTATCGGGAACACGTGACCCCCGAACAGTAGTTGGATAGAGGGTGAACGCCCTGCTCTCGGGGAACGTCTCTGCTATAGAGCGTGTCAGAGGCGAGTGGGCACGGTTCGCCGAGCCAGGGCTAGCATGCGGGAGGACGGGACCGGATTTACCGGCCCTGACTGACCGCTCTGTGAGGAGCGACGAGATGTTCGAGAGGTTCACCGACCGAGCGAGGCGTGTTGTCGTCTTGGCCCAAGAAGAGGCCAGGATGCTCAACCACAACTACATCGGCACTGAGCACATTCTTCTTGGTTTGATCCACGAAGGTGAGGGCGTTGCCGCCAAGGCTCTGGAGAGCCTGGGCATCAGCCTTGAGGGTGTGCGCCAGCAGGTCGAGGAGATCATCGGCCAGGGCCAGTCGGCTCCGTCGGGGCACATTCCCTTCACCCCGCGGGCCAAGAAGGTCCTCGAGCTGTCGCTCCGTGAGGCTCTGCAGCTGGGCCACAACTACATCGGCACCGAGCACATCCTGCTCGGGCTCATCCGTGAGGGTGAGGGTGTGGCGGCCCAGGTGCTGGTCAAGCTTGGAGCTGATCTCAACCGTGTCCGGCAGCAGGTGATCCAGTTGCTGCACGGTTACCAGGGCAAGGAGCCGGCGGCCGCGGGCGGCCCCCAGGAGTCGGCCCCGTCCACGTCCCTGGTGCTCGACCAGTTCGGCCGCAACCTGACCCAGGCGGCCCGCGAGGGCAAGCTGGATCCGGTCATCGGCCGTGAGAAGGAGATCGAGCGGGTCATGCAGGTCCTCTCCCGGAGGACCAAGAACAACCCCGTTCTCATCGGCGAGCCCGGCGTCGGCAAGACCGCCGTCGTCGAGGGCCTGTCGCAGAAGATCGTCAGGGGCGAGGTGCCCGAGACGCTGAAGGACAAGCAGCTCTACACGCTTGACCTCGGCGCCCTGGTCGCCGGCTCCCGTTACCGCGGCGACTTCGAAGAGCGCCTGAAGAAGGTGCTCAAGGAGATCCGCACGCGCGGCGACATCATCCTGTTCATCGACGAGCTGCACACGCTCGTGGGTGCGGGCGCCGCGGAGGGCGCGATCGACGCCGCCAGCATCCTCAAGCCGATGCTGGCCCGCGGCGAGCTGCAGACGATCGGCGCGACCACGCTCGACGAATACCGCAAATACCTTGAGAAGGACGCCGCGCTCGAGCGCCGCTTCCAGCCGATCCAGGTGGCCGAGCCCTCGCTCAGCCACACGATCGAGATCCTCAAGGGTCTGCGTGACCGCTACGAGGCGCACCACCGCGTGTCCATCACGGACGACGCGCTGGTGGCCGCGGCGCAGCTGGCCGACCGCTACATCAGCGACCGCTACCTGCCCGACAAGGCGATCGACCTCATCGACGAGGCCGGCTCCCGGATGCGCATCCGCCGGATGACCGCTCCGCCGGACCTGCGCGAGTACGACGAGAAGATCGCCAACGTGCGTCGCGACAAGGAGTCCGCGATCGACGCGCAGGACTTCGAGAAGGCGGCCGCTCTCCGCGACCAGGAGAAGCAGCTCCAGCTCAAGCGCGAGCGCCGGGAGAAGGAGTGGAAGGCCGGCGACATGGACGTCGTGGCCGAGGTCACCCAGGAGCTCATCGCCGAGGTCCTGGCGACCGCCACCGGCATCCCGGTCTTCAAGCTGACCGAGGAGGAGTCGCAGCGCCTGCTCCGCATGGAGGACGAGCTCCACAAGCGGATCATCGGCCAGGACGACGCCATCAAGGGCCTGTCGCGGTCCATCCGGCGCACCCGCGCCGGGCTGAAGGACCCGCGCCGTCCCGGCGGCTCGTTCATCTTCGCCGGCCCCTCGGGCGTCGGCAAGACCGAGCTTTCCAAGGCTCTGGCGGAGTTCCTCTTCGGTGACGAGGACGCGCTGATCAGCCTGGACATGTCGGAGTTCATGGAGAAGCACACCGTCTCCCGGCTGTTCGGCTCGCCTCCCGGCTACGTCGGCTACGAGGAGGGCGGCCAGCTCACCGAGAAGGTGCGGCGCAAGCCGTTCTCCGTGGTCCTGTTCGACGAGATCGAGAAGGCCCACCCCGACATCTTCAACTCGCTGCTGCAGATCCTGGAGGACGGTCGCCTGACCGACGCCCAGGGTCGCGTGGTCGACTTCAAGAACACGGTCATCATCATGACCACCAACCTCGGCACCCGTGACATCTCCAAGGGCATCGGGGTCGGGTTCGCGAAGTCCAACGACACCGAGTCCAACTACGAGCGGATGAAGGCGAAGGTCCAGGAGGAGCTCAAGCAGCACTTCCGGCCCGAGTTCCTCAACCGTGTCGACGACATCGTGGTCTTCCACCAGCTCACGCCGGTCGAGATCATCCAGATCGTGGATCTGATGCTCGCCCAGGTCGACGCGAGGCTGAAGGACCGCGACATGGGGCTCGAGGTCTCGCAGGAGGCCAAGCAGCTGCTGGCCGACCGCGGCTACGACCCGGTGATGGGCGCCCGGCCGCTGCGCCGGACCATCCAGCGCGAGCTGGAGGACTCCCTCTCCGAGAAGATCCTCTACGGCGAGCTCCGTCCGGGGCAGGTCGTGAAGGTGACGATCGAGGGCGAGGGCGACGAGGCCAAGTTCATCTTCCGGGGCGAGACGTCCTCGAAGGTGCCCGACTCGGCGGCGGCCATCGCGGCTCCGATCCAGCACTGACCCGTCCGGCGCTCCGGCGCCGGCGTGACACCGGAGAGCTCCCGTGTGCTTCGTCACACGGGAGCTTTTCGCGTCTCCGGGGCGCGTCGCTCTGTGGCATCGTGTGGCGTCACAGGTCACGGACGTGAGGAGTTCGTCGCCACCCAGGTCGGGGAGCGCTCTCCGTGGCTCCTGGGGGCGGCCAGCGCCCCTTTCCGGGCGTCGGCTCGCCCGCCGTCACCACGTCGTTGCGTAATTGTTGGATGACCGGGTATCCCGCCACCGGTGGTAGTACTACACTGCGTAGAGTAGAGCCAAGTCTCATCCAAGTGAGCCGCAAGAGCGCGTCCCTAACGTGGGGGCCTGCTCCCCGGGGAGTAGTCAGGAATCAACTCTGGGCGGACGCCGGCGGGACCCGCGAGCAGGCATGCTCGACGAGGTCCGGCACGTCCGAGGCGGGCGACGGACACACATAAGCAAGCCGTGGAGGAAACCGATGCGCCTGCGTCACGATGACGGAACGCTCGTTCACCTCGCCTACAACGCAGGCGTCCATCCCGCTGAAGACCTGGAGAACCTGATCGCCCATCTCACTCGCTACGCCGTGCCGGTGCGCAAGCGGCTCGGCGTCGAGCGGATGGGCATCGGCCTGTGGCTGTCGCCGAGCGTCGCCGACCACCTCACCGCCGACCGCATCGAGCTCGTCCGGCTGCGCCGCTCCCTGGAGGAGCGCGGCCTGGAGGTCGTGAGCCTCAACGGCACCGGCGGCCGCAACCAGGAGGTCCCCGGCCCCGACTGGGCCAAGCCCGAGCGCTACCGCTACACCATGGCGCTGGCCCGCATCCTCGCGTTCCTGCTGCCCGAGGACGTACGCTTCGGCAGCATCTCGACCATACCGATCGGCTGGCGGCGTGACTGGCCGGCCGACCTGCACAGCATCGCCACCCGCCGCCTGGAGCGGCTGGCCCGTGAGCTGCGCGGCATCCACAGCGTCACCGGCAAGACGATCCGCGTCGGCTTCGAGCCGTGGCCCGGCTGCGTGCTGGAGACCACCGAGCAGGCGCTGGAGCGGGTCGGCGGCATCGACTCCGAGCATCTCGGCGTGTGCCTGGACGCCTGCCACCTCGCCTCCGGCGACGAGGAGCCGGGCGCGGCGCTCAAGAACCTGGCCGCGGCCGGGGCGCCGGTCGTCAAGCTCGGCCACGTGCACAACCACACCGGCCGCACGTCCAGCACCGGCGAGGTGCTGCACGACACGCTGACGGCCATGCTGTCGGGCGCGGTCAGCGGCAGTGCCCACATCGAGGTCGAGACGCACAACCTGGCCGTGCCGGGACGCGCCAAGGGGCCGGGGGCGCTGGTGTCGCTGCTGGCCGAGGAGCTGGACTGGGCCCGCAGCAATCTGACCGGTCTGGGCCTCCAGCTGGCCGCCTGACCTCGCTCAGAGTGAGGTGAACCAGGCGGGCGTGTCCAGCCGCCACGGATTGGCCGGCGTGACCTTGCGCAGGTCGGCCTCCAGCGCCCGCAGCCGCTCCACGCCCAGCTCGGCGGCCCAGCGGGCGCGGAGCTCGTCGAAGATGCGGGCCGAGCGGTGGAGCGCGTCCATCCCGTACGGCGTCAGCCGTACGATCTTGCGCCGGCTGTCGTGCGGATCGGTGGCGCGCTCCACGTAGCCGACGCGCTCCAGCGACTCGACGGTCTTGCCGGCCGCCTGCTTGGAGACGCCCAGCGCGCGGCCCAGCTCGACGGCCGTCGTGCCGGCGGGGCCGATGGCCTGCATGACGAATCCGTGCATGGGTCTGATGTGGGGGTGTCCCTGCCGGGACAGCTCGGCGTGCAGCTCGTCGATGAGCGCCCGGAACGCCAGCAGCAGGCGCAGCGGCAACTCGAACCCAGGGGCGTCGCTTGACACAATAGACAACCTGATTGACTATGTTGATGGACAACGTGGTTGCCTATCCTAAGGGGTTTCCCGCATGACCGTCATTCGTGCCGCCGACGCGCGGCGTACCGAGACACCCGGCGGCGTCATGACGACCTTCGCCTCGCCCACCCAGGGAGCGGCCGGGCGGTCGCTCTGGCGCGTGGAGGCCAAGCCCGGCGTGGCGGGGCCGCTCCACGACTTCGACGTCGAGCAGGTGTGGAGCTGGCTCGACGGGGCGGCGACCGTCGAGCTCGGCGAGGAGAGCTTCGCCGTGGCGGCGGGCGACACCGTCGTCATGCCGGCACGCACGCCGCGCCGCGTCACCGCCGGCCCGGACGCCGGCTACACCGCCGTCGTCACCGCCCGGGCCGGCGCCCGTGCCATGTCCGCCGACGGGGCCGACCTCGGCACCCCGCCGTGGATCGCGTGAAAGGGAGGATGCCCGTGTCTGTCGTGCCGAACGCCCAATGCCGGCGTACCGAGACGCCCAACGGCGTGATGACCACGCTCGCCTCCCCGACGCAGGGGCAGGCGGAGCAGGCCGTGTGGCGGGTGGACGCCCGCCCCGGCATGGAGGGGCCGGTGCACGCCTTCGACGCCGAGGTGCTGTGGACGTGGCTCGACGGGGCCGCGGTGGTGGAGCTGGGCGAGGAGCGCCACGAGGTCGCGGCGGGGGACACGATGGTGCTGCCCGCGGACGTGAGCCGGCGGATGTTCGCCGATCCGGTGCGAGGGTTCGTGTCGATCGTGACCGCCCCGGCCGGGACGAAGGTCTACAACCCGGACGGCACCTCCGCCCCGAACGCCTGCGACCTGGCCCCGAAGGGCTCCGAACGCCTGGTGCCGCCCTGGGTCAGCTGACCCTGAAGGTCAGGCGTGGGGGAGGCGGTAGGTGTCGTCGTCGAGGGCTTCGGCCAGGCCGTCGGCGATGAGGCCGTCCAGGGCGCGTTCGCGCTGGACCGCGTCGTCCCACACCACGTCGAGTGCCGCCTTCGGCACCGGGCCGTGGGCCTCGCGCAGCACCGCCAGCAGCCGCCCCCGGCACTGGCGGTCGGTGCCGGCGTAGGTCTGGCCCTTGCGCGCGGGGCCGGCGTGCGGCGGCTTGCCCGCCAGTCGCCAGGCGCACACGTCGGCGATGGGGCAGTCGGCGCAGCGCGGCGCGCGGGCCGAGCACACCAGGGCGCCCAGCTCCATCACCGCCACACCCCAGCGGGCCGCGCCCAGCTCGGGCAGCAGGGACTCGGCGAGCCGCCGTTCGGCCGCCGAGGTGGCCGTAGGAGGGTATTCCTCGGCGCGTACGGCCCTGGCGAACACCCTCCGGACGTTGGTGTCCAGCACCGCGTGCCGTCCGCCGTAGGCGAAGCTGGCGACCGCGGCCGCGGTGTACTCGCCGATGCCCGGCAGGGCCAGCAGCGTCGCGTGATCGGCGGGCACCTCGCCGCCGTGCTCGTCGGTGATCGCCCGGGCGCAGGCGTGCAGGCGCAGCGCCCGCCGCGGGTAGCCGAGCCTTCCCCAGTGCCGGACCGCCTCGCCCGGCTGCTCGGCCGCGAGATCCTTGGGGGCCGGCCAGCGTTCCATCCACTCGTGCCAGACGGGCAGGACGCGGACGACCGGGGTCTGCTGCAGCATGATCTCGCTGACCAGCACCCCCCAGGGCGTGGCGTCGGCGGCCCGCCAGGGGAGGTCTCTCGCGTTGTCTTCGTACCAACTGAGGACAGCGTTGTGCAGAAGATGAGGCTCAACCACGCCGACAAGGGTATGCCGATGGGAATGACCTCGGCGTGTCGTCACCCTGAGTGACCTTCTGGTTACCATGCTGGGTCTCATGGATCCGGAGACGATGCGTGGCGACGGCGGTGACGTTTACTGGCGGCGCCGGATGAGCGTGCTGGTGGCGGTGCTCGTCGTGGTGGCCGTGGTGGCCTGGGCGTGCTCCAGCGGGGGCAAGGGCGGGCCGGAGCAGAGCTCCTCTGAGGCCAAGGTCTCGCCCAGCGTCTCGCCGGCGGTCGACCCGCTGCTGGCCGGGCTGCGTACGCTCGCCATGGGCACCGCCACCCCCTCGCCCACGCCCAGCGCGCGACGGCCGAGCCCGTCGCCCAGCCGCGTCAGGCGGGCGGGCGCGCCCTGCGCCGAGGAGGACCTCGTGCTGAGCCTGCAGGGGGGCAAGGACCAGATCTACGCGGGCGGCTCCCGGCCGTCCTTCATCGTCACGCTCGTCAACACGGGGCCCGTGATGTGCAGGGCCGACGTCGGGCCGCGGGCCATGGAGATCCGCATCATGTCCGGCCAGGACCGCATCTGGTCGACGGCCGACTGCGTGAGCGGGGCCGGCGAGGACGTCGCCGAGCTGCAGCGCGGGGTGCCGTACGTGCGGACGCTGAACTGGGACAGGAAGCGCTCCAGCGCCGACTGCCGCGCCACGCCGCCGCCCGCGCTGCCCGGCACGTACGTCGCCATGGCCCGCTTCGGCAAGCTCCGCAGCCCCAAGGGCGTCTTCCACCTCCGGTGACGCCCGTCGCCGGTCAGACGTAACGTTCGAGTATCGAGGACTCGGCGAGGCGGGAGAGGCCCTCGCGGACGCTGCGCGCGCGGGACTCGCCGACCCCGCCCACGGCCTGCAGGTCGTCGATGCTGGCCGCGAGCAGCTTCTGCAGCCCGCCGAAGTGGTTGACCAGCCGGTCGACGACGGTGGCGGGCAGGCGGGGGACCTTGGCGAGCAGCCGGAAGCCGCGCGGGCTGACCGGGCTGTCGAGCTTGTCGGCCCCGTGCCCCAGGACGTGGGCGACCGCGGACAGGTCGAGCAGGTCGGCGCCGGAGAGCTGGTCGAGGTCGTGCATGGCCTCGGGCAGCCGCTTGTGGCGCCGGCCCGAGGGCGCGGGGAGGTAGTCGCGCACGACCAGCTCCCGCTCGGAGTCGACCCCGGCCACCAGCTCGTCGAGCTGCAGGGACAGCAGCCGCCCGTCGGTGCCGAGCTCGACGACGTAGCCCTTGATCTCGTCGGAGATGCGCCGCACCATCTCCAGCCGCTGAGCGACGGCGGCGACGTCGCGGACGGTGACGAGGTCCTCGATCTCCAGGGCCGACAGCGTGCCGGAGACCTCGTCGAGGCGGTGCTTGTAGCGTTCGAGCGTGGCGAGGGCCTGGTTGGCCTTGGACAGGATGGCCGCCGACTCCTCCAGGACGTAGCGGATGCCGTCGAGGTAGAGGGCGATGATGCGCATCGACTTGCTGATCGCGATGATGGGCAGGCCGGTCTGCCGGGCCACGCGCTGGGCCGTGCGGTGGCGGGTGCCGGACTCGTCGGTGGGGATGGCCGGGTCGGGCACGAGGTGCACGGCGGCGCGTACGATCTTGTCGTCGCCGCTGATCACGATGGCGCCGTCCATCTTGGCGAGCTCGCGCAGCCGGGTCGCCGAGAAGTCGACGTCGAGGGTGAACCCGCCGCTGCAGACCGCTTCGACGTCGTCGTTGTAGCCGAGAACGATCAGCCCGCCGGTGGACCCGCGCAGGATGCGCTCCAGGCCGTCGCGCAGGGGCGTGCCCGGCGCCACCGCCGCCAGAGCTTCGCGCCGGCGGTCGTCCAGACTCCTATCCACCTGACCCCCGTGTCGATCGGTCACGCCCAGCTTAGCGGCGCTATGTGACGTGTGTGAGTGCGTCCCAGACGTTCTCCGCCTGGACGACCTCGAACCCGGGGGCGAACGCGACGGGCCCGACGGGCACGAGCGCGCGCTGGCCGTTGTGCCTGCGGGTGCCGTCCTCCAGCGACCCCGCGGGGACGAGCGCCCGCTTGAAGCCGAGCCGGGCGGCCTCGTTGAGCCGCCTGCGGACGTCCTTGACCGGCCGCAGCTCGCCGGCCAGGCCGACCTCGCCGAGCGCCACCAGCCCGGGGGGCAGCGGCTTGTCGCCGGCGGCGCTCGCCACCGCGAGCATGACCGACAGGTCGACCGCGGGGTCGGCCAGCTTGATGCCGCCGACGGTGGCGGTGAAGACGTCGCAGCCGCCGAGGCGGGCGTTGAGCCGCCGCTCCAGGACGGCGAGGATCATCTGGACGCGGAAGGTGTCGAGGCCGGAGGAGGTGCGCCGGGGCTGCTGCGCCTCGGTGCGCGCCACCAGGGCCTGCACCTCGGCGGGCAGCGGCCGGGTGCCCTCGACGGTGACGGTGACGCAGGTGCCCGGCACCGGCTCGCTGCGCCGGGAGACGAACAGGCCGCTGGGATCGGTGATGCCCTCGATGCCGCGCTCGTGCAGGTCGAAGCAGCCGACCTCGTCGGTGGGGCCGAACCTGTTCTTGATGGCGCGGACCATGCGGAGCCGGGAGTAGCGGTCGCCCTCGAAGTTGAGCACGACGTCGACCAGGTGCTCCAGGGTGCGCGGACCGGCGATGGAGCCTTCCTTGGTGACGTGGCCGACGAGGACGGTGGCCATGTTGCGCTCCTTGGCCAGGCGCACGAGGTTGGCCGCGACCTCGCGGACCTGGGTGACGCCGCCGGGCACGCCGGTGGCCTGCGCGGAGCCGATCGTCTGCACCGAGTCGACGACGAGCAGCGTGGGCTGGACCTTCTCGACGTGGGTGACCAGCGCCGACAGCTCGGTCTCGGCGGCGAGGTAGAGCTGGGGCCGGATGGCGTCGATGCGGTCGGCGCGCAGCCGCACCTGGGCGGAGGACTCCTCGCCGGTGACGTAGAGGACGGTCTCGCGCTCGGCGATGCGGGCGGCGGCCTCCAGCAGCAGCGTGGACTTGCCGATGCCGGGCTCGCCGGCCAGCAGCACGACCGCGCCGGGGACCAGGCCGCCGCCGAGCACCCGGTCGAGCTCGCTCACGCCGGTGGTGCGGGCCGTGGCGACCTCGGCCTTGACCTGGCCGATCGGCAGGGCGGGCGCGGTGGTGGCGCCACCCTGGACGATGGTGACGCCGGCCCGGCCGCCCTCCGCGTCGACCGTGCCCCACGCCTGGCACTCGCCGCACCGGCCGACCCACTTGGTGGTGCGCCAACCGCACTCGGCGCAGCGGTAACCGGGCTTCGGGGCAGACGTCTTCGCCATGCCGAGCAGGCTAGCGCCGCGCACCGACAAACGGCTCCGACGATCCGCCCCGACAGGCGCGCCAGGTCGGGCAGGCCGGGCTAGATCAGGCCCAGGTCGGACTCCAGGAGGCGCTTGGGCTTGGCGCCGACGACCCGCTTGACCGGCTTGCCGTTCTCGAACAGCAGCAGCGTCGGGATGCCCATGACGCCGTACTTGGCCATGATCTCGGGGTTCTCGTCGGTGTTGAGCTTGCCGATGGTGAGGCCGCGCTCGGCCTCGATCTGCTCCAGCACGGGCGCCACCATGCGGCACGGTCCGCACCATTCGGCCCAGAAGTCGACCAGCACCGGCCGGTCGCTCTTGAGCACCTGCTCCTCGAAGTTCTCGGTGGTCAACGTGATCATGTCCTCATCCCCTCACGAAACATCCTGGGCACGACTGGGAGAGCTGGGCGGCGACCTCGGCGCGGCGGCCGAGCAGGACCCGGATCTCGGCGTCGATCTCGTCGAGCTTGCGCTGGTAGACCTCGACGGACTCGGCGCACGAGCCTCCCGTGCTGTGCCCTCTGCGCAGGCAGTCGACGAACGGCCGGGTGTCCTCCAGGGAGAACCCGACCGCGAGCAGGGCGCGGATCTCGGTGACGAGCCGCACGTCCTCCTCGGTGTACTGCCGGTAGCCGTTGGGGCCGCGCCGGGCCTGGAGCAGACCGTGCTGCTCGTAGTACCGGAGCGAGCGGGTGCTCGCCCCGGTGCGTTCCGCCAGCTCTCCGATGCGCATGCCCCCACGGTAAACGTTGACACCGGCGTCAAGGGAAGCAGGCCCGCGGCGGCCGTACTCGTTCCTGATTTCGTAAAGGCTTGAATAGCTCCTTGTCATATATGACCCGCTTTTGCTTTCATGCCCGATAAGTCATGCGTGTAAGGGTGATCGTCCCCGGGGATGACCGTTCACGCTCACTACTGCGCATTTCGCGATCAGTACGATTCGGGGGAACAATTAAATGCGTGCAAACAGGATCCACCGGGCTGCCGGGGGCGCCATTCTCGCGGCCGCGGCGCTCATGGCCGGAATGCCGGCGGCAAACGCGCTGGCGACCGTGCCGTGCTCCGGGAGCGCCCTGGTGAACGCGATCAGAAACGCCGCGTCGGGCGCCACGCTCAACCTCACGCCCGGCTGCACCTACGTGCTGACCAACAGCACCTTCAACCCGATCAACACGACCGGCCTGTCGATCAACAGACCCCTCACCATCCACGGGCGCAACAGCACGATCCAGCGGAGCGCGACCGCGAAGTTCCGCCTGTTCACCGTCAACGCCAACTTCACCCTCGACCGCGTCAGGCTCAGGGAGGGCGACGCGACGACCTCTCCGGGCGGGCTCGGCGGAGCCATCGCGGTCAACAGCGGGACCACGAACCTCGACGCGGTGCTCATCCAGAAGAACACCGCCACCTTCTCCGGCGGCATCGGCGCCGTCAGCGGAACCATCGTCAACGTGACGAACAGCATCATTCAAGGAAATTCCGCGACCAGGAACGGCGGCGGCACCGGAAACAACGGAAGAATGACGGTCGCCAACAGCGTCATCAACGGCAACCGCGCCGGGGAGAAAGGCGGCGGAATAGCGAACGACGGAACCCTCGCGGTGGTCCAGAGCCTCATCACCCGCAATGAGGCCGGCACCGTCGGAGGAGGCATCGCGAATTTCGTTCCCGGCACCGTGACCGTCACCCGCAGCCTGGTCAACAGCAACAAGGCGACCACCGCCCCCGGCGGCATCGACAACGAGAACGGCGTCGGCGCCGTGGTGCGGTCGGCCGCGATCGTGCAGGGCAACACCCCGACCAACTGCTCACCCGTTCCCGCGCCGGCCGTGTCTCCCGTCACCGGGTGCCGGAACTAGGCCCGTCCCCGCGTGGAGCCTCCGTGGGGACGGCTCGTCCCGCCGGAGGCTCCACGCGGCTCAGTAGTGGCGCCAGCGGAGCACGTTCGGGTAGTCGAGCTCCAGGCCCGGGGTCTCGGCGATGGCCTGCTCGGCCACCTGGGGCGCGAACTCGATGCGCAGCACCGCCTCCAGGTCGGCCCGGCGCTCGAAGGCCATGCGCAGGTCGAGCGGGCGGCGCTGCCAGCCGTGGCGGTCCCAGAACGCCTCGACCTCGCGGGCCGAGTACGCCGGCACCGTCCGCGAGAACCACCGGCCGAACGCGCCGCGCGTGGCGTCCAGGTCGATGACGAACGCGGTGCCGCCGCGCCGCAGCACCCGGGACAGCTCACGCAGCCCCGGCTCGCAGCCCGGCCCGAAGAAGTACGCCCACCGCGCCATGGCCACGTCCACGCTCGCGTCCGGCAGCGGCAGGTCCTGGGCCACAGCGGCGTGCACGTCCACGTTGGCGAGCGCGGCGCAGCGGCGGCGGGCCAGCGCGGCGAGGTCGCCGTGCGGCTCCACGCCGATCACGCGGGCGGCGGCCGCGGCGAGGCCCGGCAGGTGGTAGCCGGTGCCGCAACCAATGTCCAGAACGGTGGCGCCCTCCCAGGAGCGCACCGCGCGCATCGCCGCGTCGGCGGCCCGCTCGGGATCGACGGCGCGGTTCTCCACCTCGTAGACCTGCGGAGTGTTCCAGATGTTCGGGCTGGGAATCGCCCCCCTCGCAATGCGTGGCATGCCCCCAACGCTAGGGCGTCGCGCGCCTTATCGGCTTCTCCGGCTTAGGCTGGCAACGTGGCTGATGTCATCCGCGTGCCCAATGCGAAGATCGCATTGTCCACCGCCTCGGTATATCCGGAACGCACTCCTGACGCGTTCGAGCTGGCCGCGCGCCTGGGCTACGACGGCGTTGAGATCATGGTCGGAGCAGACCCCGTGAGCCAGGACATCGACGTGATCGAGCGGCTCTCCGACCACTATCAGGTCCCCGTGCTGGCGATCCACGCCCCCTGCCTGCTGGTCACGCAGCGGGTGTGGGGGCGCGACCCGTGGGCCAAGCTGCTCAAGGCCCAGAAGGCGGCCGAGCGGCTCGGAGCCTCGGCGGTCGTGGTCCATCCTCCGTTCCGCTGGCAGCGCGACTACGCCCGCGAGTTCGAGGTCGGGCTCGCGAGAATGCGCGACGAGACGAATGTCACGTTCGCGGTCGAGAACATGTTCCCGCTGCGGGCCAGGGGGAGTGACGTGGTGCCGTACGCGCCCGACTGGAACCCGATCGACTACGACTTCCCGCAGGTCACGCTCGACCTGTCGCACACGGCCGTGTCGGGCTCCGACGCCATGGAGATGGCGACCAAGCTCGGCGACCGGCTCGCCCACCTGCACCTCGCCGACGGCATCGGCGTGACCAACAAGGACGAGCACCTGGTGCCGGGACGGGGCAACCAGCCGTGCGCCCAGGTCCTGGAGCGCCTGGCCAACACCGGCTACTCCGGGCTGGTCGTGCTGGAGGTCAACACCCGCAAGGCGGCCAGCCGCACCGAGCGCATCGACGACCTGGCGGAGGGGCTGGCCTTCGCCCGGCTCCATCTGGCGGCCACCACATGAACATCGGTCCGATGCGGGAGCTGGGCGGGGTCTTCGACCGCGTGGCCGACGCCTACGAGGCCGGGCGGCCCAGCTATCCCGACGAGATGTTCCGGGCGGTGTGCGAGCTGACGGGCGTGGACCTCGACGGCGCGACGACGGTCGACGTCGGGGCGGGCACCGGCATCCTCACGCGGGCGTTGCGGGCGCGCGGGTCCCGCGTGGTCGCCGTGGACCCGGCCGCGGTGATGCTGGGCCGGCTGCGGTCGCGCGCCGACGGCGAGCCGCCGCTGGTCGCCGCCGTGCAGGGCGACGGCAACGCGCTGCCGGTGGCCGACGGGGTGGCCGACCTCGTGACGTACGGGCAGTCGTGGCACTGGCTCGACCCCGCGGCCTCCATCGCCGAGGCCCGGCGGGTGCTGCGGCCCCACGGGGCCATCGTGGGCTGCTGGAATCTGCACCACGCGGCGCAGGCCGACTGGCTGGCGGCGTACGAGGCCCGGCTGGCCGAGGAGGTGCCCGCCTACTGGGGGCCGGCGGTGGAGGAGTGGGCGGTGCCGCCGATCGCCGCGGCCTTCGAGGTGATCGCCGAGCGGTGGCTGCCGTGGACCCGCCTGGTCGGCATCGAGGACTTCCTGCTCGCCCTGCGCTCCCACTCGTACATGGCGGCGCTGCCGGCGGAGACGGCCGACGCGCTGGTGGAACGGCAGCGTACGGAGCTGCGCCGCGAGTTCCCCGAGGGCATGCTCTCGGTGCCGATGCGCGTCTACCTGGCCGTGGGCCGGTGACGGGCCCGCGAGGGAGTGCCGTCGTCTGGAGGAGCGGCGGGAGCGGAGCGACCAGAGCGGGGGAAGACGGCGGCGTATGGCGACCGAGCGTGCCTCGCGGAGCGAGGCCATGAACAGGCGGGGGCCCGGGCGGCGGCCTGGGTCGGCGGACACGCGTGGGGAGATTCTGACGGCGGCCCGGCGGGTGTTCGCGGAGAAGGGGTTCGACAAGGCCACCGTGCGCGGCATCGCCAGGGAGGCGAACGTCGACCCGGCGCTCGTCCATCACTATTTCGCCACGAAAGAGGGCATTTTCGCGGCGGCCATGCGCCTGCCGCTGAACCCGGAGACGATCCTGCCCGAGCTGCTGGAGGGGCCGCGCGAGGAGGTGGGGGAGCGGCTGGTGCGCCTGCTCCTCCGGGTGACGGCCGCGCCGGAGACCCGGGAGCCGATGGTGGCGTTGCTGCGCTCGGCGATGACGAACGAGCAGGCGCAGGCGATGTTCCGCGAGTTCATCACGAACGCGCTGCTGTTCAAGGTGGCCAACGGGCTCGGGGTGCCGCACCTGCGGATCGAGGCCGCCTTCGCGCAGATGTTCGGCGTGGTGATGGCCCGCTACGTCCTCAAGCTGGAGCCGATGGCGAGCGCGGACCCGGAGGAGCTGGTGGCGCTGCTCGCCCCGACGCTCCAGAGGTACTTCACAGGCTAGAGCATTGTTCTGGAGGGGCCTGCCACCTTAGGGTATGTCGCGTACCCCGGATAAGTTACCGGCCGGTAGGATCCGGGGTGAGGTCTGTATAAAGGCTGCACGTACGCTTGACAGCCAGCGACAGCCAACGTCGTCTGTGGGAGGACCCCGTGCTCTGGGTAGCCATCATCGGGCTCGTCATGACCGTCCTGGCGGTGGCCGTCGCCGGCCGCCGGGTTCAGTTCCTGTACAAGCTCGCCACTGTGGGGCCGCCCGCGCCCGAACGCGTCGAGTACGCCAAGGCGAACGCGGGCGAGGAGCTGAAGGCGCAGCTGGTCGAGGTCTTCGGTCAGAAGAAGCTGCTGAAGTGGACGCCCTCCGGCGTGGCGCATTTCTTCGTCATGTGGGCGTTCTTCATCCTGCTGACCGTCTACATCGAGGCGTACGGCGCGATCATCCAGGGCGCGATCACCGGCCGCGCGAACTTCCACATCCCGATCGTCGGGCAGTGGCCGGTCCTCGGGTTCCTCCAGGACTTCATCGCGGTCGCCTGTCTCCTCGGCCTGGTCGCCTTCGCGATCATCCGGCTCAAGAACTCGCCGAAGACGCTGGGCCGCAAGTCCCGCTTCTCCGGCTCGCACCTGGGCGGCGCCTGGCTCGTCCTGTTCATGATCTTCAACATCATCTGGACGCTGTTCCTGGCCCGTGGCGCCGCCGCCGCCAACGGCAACCTCCCCTACTCCTCCGGCGCGTTCGCGTCGCTGGCGCTCGGCGAGGTGCTCCCGGCGAGCGGGCTGCTGGAGGAGATCGCGCTGCTCCTGCACATCGGCTTCATGCTGGTGTTCCTGGTCATCGTGGTGAACTCCAAGCACCTGCACATCTTCACCGCGCCGCTCAACGTGCTGTTCTCGCGCCGTCCCGACGGGCTCGGCGCCGCGCCGGAGATGCGGGTGGACGGCAAGCCGGTCGACTTCGAGGACGAGGACCTCGACCCCGAGCGGCTCGGCCGCGGCAAGATCGCCGACACCACGTGGAAGGGCTTCCTCGACTTCTACTCCTGCACCGAGTGCGGCCGCTGCCAGTCGCAGTGCCCGGCCTGGAACACCGACAAGCCGCTGTCGCCCAAGATGCTCATCCTCGACCAGCGCGACCACGCCTTCCAGGTGGCCCCCTACCTGCTGGCCGCCGCGAACGGCGTCGAGCACAAGGACACCGACGTGCTGGCGCTGCTGGACAAGCCGCTGGTCGGCGAGGACGGCGTGATCCACCCCGACGTGCTCTGGTCGTGCACCAACTGCGGCGCCTGCGTCGAGCAGTGCCCGGTGGACATCGAGCACATCGACCACATCCTCGACATGCGCCGCTACCAGGTGATGGTGGAGTCGTCGTTCCCGTCCGAGGCGGGCGTGATGGTCAAGAACCTGGAGAACAAGGGCAACCCGTGGGGGATGTCCGAGATGAAGCGGGCCGACTGGATCGAGGAGCTCGACTTCGAGGTCGAGATCGTCGAGGACAAGATGCCCGAGGGCACCGAATACCTGTTCTGGGTCGGCTGCGCGGGCGCGCTGGAGGACCGCGCCAAGCGCACCACCAAGGCGGTCGCCGAGCTGCTGCACATCGCCGGCGTGAAGTTCGCGGTGCTCGGCCCGATGGAGGCCTGCTCCGGCGACCCGGCCCGCCGGCTCGGCATGGAATACCTGTTCAACATGCTCGCCCAGCAGAACATCGAGACGCTGAACGAGGCGGGCGTCAAGAAGATCGTCGCGACCTGCCCGCACTGCTTCAACACCCTCGCCAACGAGTACCCGCAGCTCGGCGGCACGTACGAGGTGGTGCACCACACCCAGCTCCTCGCCAAGCTGGTGGACGAGGGCCTGCTCACCCCGGTCACGCCGATCGAGGAGAAGATCACCTACCACGACCCGTGCTTCCTCGGCCGGCACAACAAGGTCTACTCCCAGCCCCGCGACATCATGGCCAAGGTGCCCGGCGTCCAGGCGCAGGAGATGCACCGGCACAAGGACCGCGGCTTCTGCTGCGGCGCGGGCGGCGCGCGCATGTGGATGGAGGAGCGCATCGGCAAGCGCATCAACACCGAGCGCGTGGACGAGGCGCTGACCACCAACCCCGACACCGTCTCCACCGCGTGCCCGTTCTGCATGGTGATGCTCGGTGACGCGATCAACGAGAAGAAGAACAGCGGCGAGGCCAAGGAGTCGCTGGAAGTCGTGGACGTCGCCCAGCTCCTGATCAAATCGGTCAAGGGCGCTTCCTGAGGACGCGAAACGCAGCTCCTCCACACCCCGTGTGGAGGAGTTTCGCGTGTCGACAAGGGCGACGACAAGAAATCTGCCATCCACATAACGGGAAAATCACGGTAACCTCAACGTCGCATGGGTCTATTCGACGGGGAGGGGGCTCGCGATGGGCGTCGTCGTCACCGACGCCGAGGTGACCCTGGCGGACGTGCTCTCCCTGCGACTGGCCATCGACGAACCACTCCGCGAAGGCACCGAGCTCGTCCTGCGGCACCGCACCACGGGGGTGGAGCGTGAGGTGCGCCTCGGCACGCCGGGGGCGCGGGCGCGCGAGGCCACGCTGGCGGTCTCGCTGGCGCCGCTCGGCCTCACGGCCGGCCGCTGGGACGCCTACCTGCGCCACGACGGCCGGCGCAGCCGGCTGCTGAGCGTCGACCCCGGCTTCTCGCTCGACCATCTCGACGCGTACGCCCTGTGCAGGCGCACCCTCGCCTACCGCTCCTACCGGACCCGCAACGGCTACCTGGCCCTGAAGATCACCGACGCCGAGCCGGGGGCCGAGGTGCGCAGGGTGTGGTTCAGGGAGGGCCGCTTCGAGGTCATGGGGCTGCTCACCTACACCGGGCTGGAGGACGACGACTCCCGCCACGAGGCCACGCTCACCCTCGACCGGCGGCAGGCCGGCGCCCGGGTGTCGGCCACGGCGTACGTCCAGGGCGTGCGCTTCCACGCGGCCGTCTCGCTCGTGGACGTGCTGGCCGCCGACCCCGACGGCGCGGGCACGTGGGAGCCCGCGCTCCAGGTCGCGGGGGTGCCCGCGCCGCTGCGGCTCGCCTCGCGCCTCGACGACGTCGACGGCAAGCGCCGCCGGCTTCACTATCCGGCGGCCGAGGTGGACGGCGTGCCCGTACGGCCCTGCTACACCGCCGACGACGAGCTGCGCATCGAGGTGGGCGCATGAGGATCGCCCTGCTCCTGCCGTCCGCCTACGGCATGCGGGGTGATGTACGCGCGACGCTCAACCTGGCCAACGCCCTCGCCGAGCGGCACGAGGTCGAGGTGATCAGCGTACGACGGCAGAAGGAGAAGCCGTTCTTCCCCGTCGGCCCGAACGTCGTCATGCGCAGCGTCGTGGACGCCCGGCCGGGGGTGCGGCACCTGCTGCCGCGCGGCCAGGTGCGCACCGAGGTCGCGCTCTGGCGGGTGCTGCGCGGGCTCAGGTGCGACGTGCTCGTCACGACCAGGCCGGGGCTCGGCGTCCAGGCCGCCAGGCACGCGCCGCGCGAGGTGCTGAAGCTCGCCAGGGAGTGGACCAGACCCGCCGTGCCGGCGCCCGTCAGACGGTTCTACCCGCGCCTCAACGCCGTCGTGGCGGCCACGGAGGCCGGTCAGGAGGAATGGGGCAGGCTGCTCGGCGAGGGGCTCACCGGGCCCGCCGTGCGCTTCGTGCAGGACGCCCTGCCGGCCGGCCCCTGGCCGCGCTCGCGCATGGACAACAGGATCGTCGCGGCCGGAGGCCGCTGGGTGGCGGTCAAGGGCTACGACCGGCTGATCCGGGCGTTCGCCGTCGTGGCCGACAAGCGCCCCGACTGGCAGCTCCGCCTGTACGGCGGCGGCCCGGAGGAGCGCCGGCTGCGCGCCCTGGCGCAGGAGCTCGACCTGCACAACCACGTCTACTTCATGGGCACCACGCCCGACCTCGCCGGCGAGTTCGCCAAGGCGTCTATCGTGGCCAACCCCTCGCGCGGCGACGACCAGGCCATGACCGTGCTGGAGGCCATGAGCTGCGGGGTGCCGGTGGTGGCGTACGAGGGGGCGCGGGCCCCGGCCGAGTTCGTGGCCACGGGCTACAACGGGGTGCTGGTGCCGGACTCCGGCGCCGACGAGGAGATGTTCGCGGCGGCGCTGCTGGCACTGATCGACGACGAGCGCAGGCGGCGCTCGCTCGCGGCCGGCGCCCTCGACACCGCGACCCGGCACGCGGCGGCCGAGGTCGCCGGTCAGTGGGAGAAGCTGATCGCGGATCTCCGCTGACCCCGCTCCCCATACGGGTTACGGGTACCGTAGAACCATGCATGGGTACAGCGGAGACAAGCAGGCATATCTGACGCGCCTCCGGCGAATCGAGGGCCAGGTCAGGGGCCTGCAGCGCATGGTCGAGGACGACGCCTACTGCATCGACATCCTCACCCAGGTCTCCGCCGCCACGCGCGCACTCCAGGCGGTGGCGCTGGGCCTGCTGGAGGAGCACATCTCCCACTGCGTGGCCGACGCGATCAACACCGGCGGCCCGGAGGCCGAGGCGAAGGTGAAGGAGGCCTCGGCGGCCATCGCGCGCCTCGTCCGGTCTTAAGGATCTTGTGACTGGCGGGCATCCTCCTTTCGTAGGAGGCGGCCCGCGCAAGTGACTAGTTATGCGAAACCCCGGGAACTAGGTCCCCGGGGCTCGGTAATCGTCGTGATGCTTCTTCAGCGGCTCGCCGAAGTCCGCAATCCGAGCGCGTCGTCGAGTTCGTCCAAGGTCAGCCGCCGCTCGCTGACAGCCACGGCCGTGAGCACCTCGGCGTAGAGCGCAATCTCGTCCAACGCGACACGGTCGTGGACCCGAGAGTCCAGGTCGTCGTGCCCCACCGCGTCGTCCTTTCCTTCCGCAGCCCACACCCTCTCCGAGGTTACGGGGGGACCCCCTTCGGGCGACATGGCCCATCGGAGTCATTCCTTTCGGCGCCCCGGGGCCCCAGTGGGGTCATTTCCCGAAGTGGAGATCACAATTCAGCGAAATTACTGATCCTTCGGGTGTTAGAACGATACAGGCGAGGTAAGAGGGAAATAGCGGGATTAGTGGTTTAGATGTGACCGGTGTCGCTCACGTGATGATCATCGCGTTCGTGCACCAGCTTGCTCACGAGCGCCGACTGCCCCGCGAGACCCCGCCCCGGCACCTTGGCGCCCGTCAGGCGCTCCCAGGCCCGTCCCGTCGCGTACGCCGCCCCCAGCACCCCCGCCGCGCTCGTCCGGTCGGGCGGCGCCACCTCCAGCACCGGCGCGGGCACGGTCGACACCCCGCCCCGCGGGCCGGCGGGGAACCCCTCGGGCGCGGTCGTCTCGGCGACCGAGGTCTCGGTCATCCCCGCCCGCTCCAGCTCCTCGTACGCCGCCCGCAGCCGATGGTCGAGCAGCGCGGGCAGCCGCCGCCGAGAGTCGGACAGGTCGGCCAGGAACCCCGCCGTGGCCCGCGCGGGATCGGGCGTGAACGCCAGCGCCTCGGCCAGGTCGTAGACCGCGTGCCGGAAGTGCGCCGCGACGTCGGTCTCCGGCAGCAGCGCCCGGCCCAGCCGCGCCGGAGTGCGCTCCAGCCACGCCCGGCGCACCTCCTCCGCGCCCGCCAGGCCGTCGTCGAGACCGGGGTCGCGCAGCGCGGGCTCGACCATGGTGAGCAGCGCGAGCGCCCGCGGCCTGAACCGGGTGTCGGACATCAGGACCTGCGCGGTGTCGGCCATCACGGCGGCCAGCCGGCGCGACTCCCTGACCCGCCCGGCCTCCGCCCGCTCCACGACCATCGTGACGAGGTCCAGCAGCGGCGGCGCGGGCAGCCAGCGCACCCACTCGTCGCCGGGGAGCGGCCGGCGCAGGTATTCGCCGAAGACGGTGAGCAGCCGCTCGTTGCCGTCGAAGGCCGGCGCGTACGAGCACCACATGATCGTGCCCCACACGGCCGCGACCGTGCTCGGCACGTCCCTGGCGAAGATGTCGTCGAAGGCGGTCAGCGGGTAGTCGAGCTCGGACTTGCGCCCGCAGGCCCGTACGAGCACGCGCAGCCGCTCGGTGAGGTCGGCGGAGACGTCGGGGCCGATGAAGGCCATCGTGGAGCCGGGCTCGGCGTGGAAGTCGGGTCCCGACGGCACCACGTCCTCCGGCAGGTCGGCGGCGGCGTGCCGGACCTCGCGGGCCCGCTCGCCCCGCGGCGGGGGCGCGAGGTGCCAGCGGCCGGAGGCAGGGTCGTACAGGTGCCAGCGGGCGTGCGCGCCGAACAACCACCGGTCGCCGTCGCGGGTGACGAGGACCCTGGCGGCCAGGACGTGGGCACGATCGGGCACCGGGAGCTCAGGCCAGCGCGGGTCGGCGACCATCGCGCGGACCGCCGCCTCGGTGGCGGTGAACGCATCCCAGGGTGGCACGGGCGTCATCGTACTTGCCGGTCGTGGATCATCCGACGGCCAGACACGGCAGAATGTGCCCTATGAGGGCGAAGGTAGCAGGGACGTTGGCGGTCGCGAGCGTGCTCGCCGGATGCGGCACGACGACCTCGGCCGACCCCACGGTCACCGGCCCCGGCATGCTGACGCTTGAGCGGGCCACCCCTCCCGCGCCCGGCGGCGAGGTGGGCGAGGCCTCCACGGAGTTCGCGAAGGCGACCGACCTCGCCATGTGGACGAAGCTGAGCGACACCGAGAAGGACGTCGACCGGATCGCCAAGCTGGACGTGAACAAGACCGCGAAGGGCGCGCTCTACCTGGAGCCCAGGACCTCGGCCTGGTTCGACGGCTTCCGCGGCCCCTTCCTCTACCAGGACCTCGCCGGCGACATCGTCATGCACGCGCGGGTCAAGGTCGAGGGGAAGAACGGCGGCCGGCCCAAGCGCAAGTTCTCGCTCGGCGGGCTCATGGCCCGCCAGCCGGGCTCGTACGCCACCCCCAACTGGGTCTCCATCACCACCGGCACCGGCGAGAAGAGCGGCCAGATCGAGGTCAAGTGGACCGAGAACGGCAGCTCCAAGCCGAAGGAGATCCCGGTCAAGGCCGGCTGGGTCGACCTCGTCCTCGCCCGTGCCGGGCGCGCCTTCGCGGCGCTCTACAAGGAGGAGGGCGGCACCTGGAAGGTGGGGCAGCGCTGGGCCTCCACCCTCCCCGACGCCCTCCAGTGGGGCGTCACCGCCTACACCGACTGGGACAGCTACGGCGCCGTCAAGCAGGACCCGGCGAAGGCCAACGCCCAGCTGGTCAAGGGCCTGCCCGACTTAAAACTGACCGTCGACTTCGTCCGGTTCCTCCGGCCCGAGCTGCCGGAGTACGCCGACCCGCTCAACGACAAGTCGGTGCCGGACGACGTGCTCGTCAAAGCCTTGACGCCTGCCGGTGCCTGAGTGCCTTGGCGATGTAGTTGTCCGGGGTGCGGGCGAAGGAGGCCCGGTCGTCGTCGGCGAGCTCGCGTACGATCCGGCCGGGCACCCCGGCGACCAGCACGCCCGACGGGATCTTCTTGCCGGGGCCCACCAGCGCTCCCGCGGCCACCAGCGTGCCCGCGCCGACGCGGGCGCCGCCGAGCACGATCGCGCCGATGCCGATCAGCGCGCCGGACTCGACGTGGGCGCCGTGGACCATGGCCTTGTGGCCGAGACTCACCCGATCCTCCAGGACGGCGGGCTCACCGGGGTCGGAGTGGAGGCAGCACAGGTCCTGTACGTTGCACTCCTCGCCGATCTCGATCCGCTCGTCGTCGCCCCGCAGAACGGAGCCGTACCAGATGCTCGACGCCCGGCCGACGCTGACCCGGCCGACCACGGTCGCGCCGGGGGCGATGAACGCCTCGGGATGGATGTCGGGGGAGGCCCCGGCATCCAGCGCTGCTATGTACATTCGACACATCGTAATTGCCGGTCCGGGTATGGCGTTCCGGTTGCGGACGTGGGCAGATGGCAGGAAAGTCGATTCCTGAGTCTCGCTGTCAGACCCTCACAACCCGCAGTTGTTCCCCGCCTCACGCAATCCACCCTTAGGTAACCTCCATGATGAACCAGCACGACAGCAGCTTCCCCGACCTGATGCAAGAGGACACCTTCGAGGTCGTCATGCGCGGCTACAACCGCCGCCAGGTCCACGACTACATGCTCCGCACCCGCAACCAGATCCGCGATCTGGAGGAGCGGCTGGCGCGGGCCATCGACCAGGCCGAGCAGGGCCGCATCGAGCTGGCGGAGGCCCGGCGGCGCATGGTCGAGACGCCGCAGAGCTACGAGGACCTGAGCCCGCGGCTCGCCCAGATACTCCAGCTCGGCGAGGAGGAGGCCGCGGCCAAGAGGGCGGAGGCCGAGGCCGAGGCCGCCCACCTGCGTGAGACGTCGACCGCCGAGGCCCAGCGGCTGCTGACCACCTCCCGCGAGACCGCCGACAACATCCTCACCTCCGCGCAGGCGGAGGCGGAGCGCCGGGTGAACGAGGCCACGCAGGCCGCCGAGCGCATGCTGTCCCAGGCGAGCGCCGACGCCGACGAGCAGCTCACCTCGGCCCGCGCCGAGGCGGAGGAGACCGTGCGCGGGGCGCGGAGCGAGGCGGAGCGCCTGCTGACCACGGCCCAGGCCGAGTCCGAGCAGCTCATGAAGGACGCCGCCGCCCAGGCGGAGCAGATCCTCATGAGCGCGCGGGCCGAGGGCGAGGCGATGCTGGAGACCGCGCGCCGGCGTACGGCGGCGCTGGACGAGCAGGCCGGCCGGCGGGTGGACTACCTCACCAACACGCACACCGAGGTGGTGCGGCGGCTCAACGAGATCGGCTCGGTGCTCGGCGACCTCATGCGCACCGAGGCGGGCGCCGGGCCGCTGGTGCCGGAGGCCATCGCGCCCCCGCGGCAGCAGCCCCAGATCGCGGCCCCGTCCGAGCCCGAGCCCGAGTCCGAGTCCGAGCCCCAGTCCCAGTCCCAGTCCCAGTCCCAGGAGCGGCAGCAGCCCCACCCGCAGGACGACGTGCGGGTGATCGTCGAGGACGACGACGAGGAGGAGCGGCCGCGGGAGGCCGGCGCGGAGGAGCGGCCGGTCTCCGACGACACTGAGGTCACCGTCGTCCGCGTGCCCCCGAAGTGACGCCGGCCTCCTGAGCCGGCGGCGTCAGGAGCGGAAGCCTCCGCCCCCGATCGGGTCGGAGGCTTCCGCGCTCGTGGCCCCGCCGTTCTGGTGGCCCGGTGCCGGGGCCGCCGAGACGCTGGACCCGGCACCGGGCTGCTCGTGTGCGCCCGCGGCGGGTCGTTCCCGCTGCGGACGCCTGGGTGGACGTCGGGGTGGTGCGGGGCCGGCTCCCCAGTCCTGCGGCTCGCCGGCCCGTCGTTCCTGGTCCCGGAGGTGGTCCCGCAGGCCCTCCGGGTCGTCCGCGTCGATGGTCATCGCGCATCCGGCGTCGCGCTGTTCGGCGCTCAGCGGATGGTGTCTCGTGGCCCACCAGCGGCCCGCGTCGCTCCGCCAGATGGTCCACTGGGGATACTCCCGGGCGATCTCGGCGAGATGCCGGTCAAAGGACATCGCTGCCCGCCTTCCGGGGGCCCCAGGTGAGGTTTCCATCTCCTTAGACGATGAATGACTTCTCTAGAGAATTCAAGGGCAGGTCAACCTAACGCTTGACAGATCGGGTTGAACTAGGCGTCGAAGTCGTACTGGAGTACGTATGCCGCCGAGTCCAGCACCATCTCGTTGACCTCCACGGGAAGCCCGCCCGACGTGTACGCCGTGCGCGCGATGACGATGACGGGGGTGCCGCCCGGCAGGTCGAGCAGCGCGCTCTCGCGCGGTCGCGGCATGCGGGCGCGTACCTCCTCGGTGAAGTGGGCGGGGGCCGCGCCGAGGTCGCCCAGCCGGGCGTAGACGCCGCCGGGGCCGGTGTCGGTGAGGGTGATCGCGCTGTCCTGGACCAGGTGCGCGGGGAAGTAGGAGGCCGCGAGCTGCACGGGCCTGGCGTCGACCGAGTAGCGGCGGCGGCGTACCCACACCTCGGCGCTGTCGAGGATGCCCGCCACGTGCTCGGCCGCGCGCTCCAGAGCCACCTCCAGGTGATCGACGGTGAACGGCCGGCCACGGGTGTCCGCGTCCCAGATGGCCCGGCCCTGGCCCCACTGCTCGCGTGACAGCCGGCGTGAGCCGTGCCGCCGGATGGGTTTGAACAGCCGCACGTAAACCCCCGAACCTCGTCTGGGCACCGCCAGCCCTTCGTTGATCAGTACGGCGAGCGCCTGTCTGGCGGTGGCTCGCGCGATCGCGTAGTCGGCCATGAGTGCGTTCTCGCCCGGCAGTCGGTCCCCGTCACGCAGCTCGCCGGCCAGGATCCGGGCGCGGAGACCGTCGGCGATGCGGCGATAGATAGGGGGCTCGTGGGGTACCGGGGATTCAGACAACTTTGATCACCCTCTGTCACCAACCAGGTTGTGGCGTCTCCAGAGAACTTGCCCCGTCTTGTCCACGATCGCACAGATACAGAGGTTGGTCGCGAGCTGTTTTTGAGCTGATCGTGCCCGTGTGGTGAACTACGGCGGGTTTGAGCGGACCGTTACCGGGCAACTGTCCCGGCCGCTATTCGCCCGGCCCACCAGCGGCGAGTAACCGACGCGGAGATCACCGCGCCCGCCGTGTTGAGCAGGACGTCGTCGACGGACGAGAAACGTCCGAGTTGCAGCACGAGTTGCAGCACCTCGACGAGGACCGAAAAGGCCGCCGCGACCGCCGCAACCCGGGCCGTCGAAGCCATCGCCGCGGTGCGTACCGGCAGCAGCGCGCCCAGCGCGGCGAACACCAGCAGATTGCCCCCGACCTGCACGAACACCGTCTGCCACGGGGCCGAGGCGAGATCGGCCAGGTCCGCGAACGGGATCAGCCCGACGCCGCCGGGACCGCTCGCGGGGGTCAGGATCATCCAGATCCACGGCGCCGTGCCGACCACGATGCCCACATCGGCGATCGCGGTGCGCAGCGGCGCGGGGCGGCCGGCGCGGGCGCGGCGGCGGAAGAGCAGCACGACCGCGAGCGGGGTCAGGAACAGCGCAAACGTACCAGCAATAATGACGGATCCCCACAATTCCCACGTCTGCGCCATCCGATCATGATGGACAGCGATCAAGGGGTACCGGAAGATGTCCATTCGGACAGGTCTTCTCCGCGTCCTCTCCTGCCTGGTCGGGGGAGACGATGGCGATCGAGGGGCCCGTCGTCCCCCGGATGTCATCCCCCGGATGTCGTCCCCGGAAGGAGGAGACCGCAGTGCTGACCCACTTCATCGGCGGCGAGCCGGTGGCCGCGGGCACGGCCTTCCCGGTTCACGATCCGATGACCGGCGCGGTGATCAGACAGGTCGGCGAGGCCGACCCGGAGGTGGTGGACCGGGCGGTGCGCGCCGCGCGGGAGGCCGCCCGCGACTGGGCCGCGCTGCCGGTGGCCGAGCGGGCGGGGTGGCTGCGGCGCCTCGCCGAGGGCATCGAGGAGCGCTTCGACGACCTCGTGGCCGCCGAGATCGCCGACACCGGCAAACCGCTCGACCAGACCCGCACCCTCGACATCCCGCGCGGCATCGCGAACTTCCGCGCCTTCGCCGAGATCGCCGCCCACCGCCCCGACGAGGCCTTCCACCTGTCGGGCGTGCTCTCCTACACCGTGCGCCGGCCGCTCGGCGTGGTCGCGGTGATCGTCCCGTGGAACCTGCCGTTCCTGCTCATGACGTGGAAGCTGGCCCCCGCCCTGGTGGCCGGCAACACCGTGGTGGTCAAGCCGTCGGAGCACACGCCGGGCTCGGCCGCGGTGTTCGCCGAGATCTGCGCCGCCGCCGGGCTGCCGCCGGGCGTGGTCAACATCATCTACGGCCACGGCTCCGCCGGGCAGCTCCTGGTCGAGCACCCCTGGGTGGACGCCGTGACGTTCACCGGCTCGACCAGGACCGGATCGGTGATCATGAAGGCGGTGGCCGACCGGGTCAAGCCGGTCTCGTTCGAGCTGGGCGGCAAGAACGCCGCCCTGGTCTTCGAGGACTGCGACCTGGACCGCGCGGTCGAGGGCTGCGTCAGGTCCGTCTTCACCAACGGCGGCCAGGTCTGCCTGTGCACCGAGCGCCTCTACGTCCAGCGCCCGATCTTCGAGGAGTTCTGCACCCGGCTGGCCGCCCGCGCCCAGGAGGTCGTGCCGCAGCCGATGATCTCGGCCGAGCACCGCGAGAAGGTCCTGTCCTACTACGCCTTGGCCCGCTCGGAGGGAGCCAAGGTGCTCGCGGGAGGCGGCACGCCGTCCTTCGGGGACAAGCGCGACGCGGGCTATTTCGTGGATCCCACCGTGGTGACAGGCTTGTCCGAGTGGTCCCGCTTCAACAGGGAGGAGATCTTCGGCCCGGTGTGTCACGTGGCCCACTTCGACACCGAGTCCGAGGCGATCGACCTGGCCAACAACAGCGAGTACGGCCTGGCCGCGGCGATCTGGACCGGCGGCCTCGACCGCGCCCACAGGGTGGCGCAGCGTCTGGAGGCCGGGCTGGTCTGGGTCAACACCTGGTATCTGCGCGACCTGCGCACGCCCTTCGGCGGGCTGCGCCTGTCGGGCATCGGCAGGGAGGGCGGCACCCAGTCGCTGGACTTCTACTCCGAACCCACCACGATCACCATCAAGATGGAGCAACCCGATGCATGACGAATGGTCGCAGGCGGTGGACGCGCGTGCGCAGGCCGCCGACCGGCTGGCCGAGGCGGCGCGCACCGGCAAACCGTGCGCGCCGGTCCGTGACCTGATCGGCACGCTCGCCGACGCCTACGCCGTCCAGGACCTCGCCACCGAGACGGCGCTGGCCGAGGGGCGGCGGCCGGTCGGCCGCAAGGTCGGCGTCACCAACCCCGACGTCCAGCGGCAGCTCGGCATCGACCATCCGACCTGCGCCCCGCTCTTCGCCGACGCGGCCTACCTCGACGGGCTGCCCATCCCGTACGAGCGGCTGCTGCAGCCGCGCGCCGAGGCCGAGATCGCGCTGGTGCTCGGCGCGGACCTCGCGGGCGGCCCGTTCACGGCCGCCGAGGTGCTGAGGGCGGTGGACTTCGCGCTGGTCGCCATCGAGATCGCCGACTCCCGCGTGGCCGGCTGGGACATCGGCCTGTTCGACACCGTGGCCGACAACGCCTCCTCTGGCGTGTACGTGCTCGGCAACACCCCGGTCCCGCTGCACGGGCTCGACCTGCGCGCCGCCGCCATGACGATGACCAGGGCCGGCGAGCAGGTCTCCGCGGGGACGGGCGCCGCCTGCCTCGGCCATCCGGTCAACGCCGCCGTCTGGCTGGCCAACCGGCTCGGCCGCACCGATCGGCCGCTACGGGCGGGCGAGGTCGTGCTGACCGGCACGCTCGGCCCGGTCGTGCCGGTACGCCCCGGCGACGAGCTGGAGGCCCACGTCGACGGGCTCGGATCGGTGCGGGCGGTGTTCACGCAGTGAGGACGACCCCGTGATGGCCAAGGGCATCCGCGTGCCCGGCAAGGCCACGCCGCGCGGCCGGTTCCCGCACGTCAAGCGGGCCGGCGACTTCCTGTACGTCTCTGGCACGAGCTGCCGCCGCCACGACGACACGTTCGTGGGCGTGGAGGTGGACAAGTACGGGGCGACGAACCTGGACATCCGCGCCCAGACCAGGGCGGTCATCGAGAACATCGGCGACATACTCAAGGCCGCCGGCGGCTCGCTCGCCGACCTCGTCCAGATCACCACCTATCTGGTGAACATGAACGACTTCAAGGGATACAACGAGGTCTACGCCGAGTTCTTCGACGAGGAGGGCCCGACGCGGACCACGGTGGCGGTGCACCAGCTTCCGCACCCGCACCTGCTCATCGAGATGCAAGCCGTCGCCTACCACCCCCAGGAGCGATCGTGATTCCCCCCATTGACTTCACCAAGTGGATCGACGAGCACGCCCACCTGCTCAAGCCACCGGTGGGCAACAAGCTGGTCTTCGAGGAGGCCGAGGACTTCATCGTGATGGTGGTGGGCGGGCCCAACGCGCGCACCGACTTCCACGTGGATCCGTACGAGGAGCTGTTCTACCAGGTGCGCGGCAACATGCACGTCAACGTGGTCACCGAGAACGGCCCCGAGACCGTGCACGTCCGCGAGGGCCAGATGTGGCTGCTGCCCGGCGGGATGCCGCACTCGCCGCAGCGGCCGGAGGAGGGCTCGGTCGGGCTGGTGATCGAGCGGATCAGGCCGGAGGGCACGCTGGAGCGCTTCCAGTGGTACTGCGCGGAGTGCGGCGGCCTGGTGCACGACGTCGAGCTGCAGGTACGCGACATCGTCAAGGACCTGCCCCCGGTCTTCGAGGCGTTCTACGCCGACGAGAAGGCCCGCACCTGCGGCCGCTGCGGCGCCCTGCACCCTGGCAAGGGCTGAAGTGATCGTTGACGTCCACACGCACCACGTGCCCAAGGGCTGGCCCGACCTGGGCCGGCCCGGGGCGCCCCGGCTGCGCGTCGACTCCGAGCGCGAGGCGACCATCCTCGTGGGGGAGCGCGAGTTCCGCCGGATCCAGGACGACTGCTGGGACCCTGAGGTCCGGCTGGCCAGGATGGACGCCGACGGCGTGGACCGGCAGGTGGTCTCGCCCACCCCGGTCTTCTTCGGCTACGACCTGCCGGCCGAGGAGGGCGTGCGGATCGCGAAGATCTTCAACGACCTGGCGCTGGAGATCTGCGCGCACGAGCGGTTGATCCCGTTCTGCCAGGTGCCGTTGCAGGATCCCGAGCTGGCCTGCGCCGAGCTCGACCGCTGCCTGGCGAACGGCCACCGCGGCGTCGAGATCGGCAACCACGTCGGCGACCGCGATCTCGACGACCCCGGCGTGGTCGCGTTCCTGCGGCACTGCGCCGAGCGCGGCGCGCCCGTCTTCGTGCACCCGTGGGACCTGCCGGCCGGGCCGCGCGTCGAGCGCTGGATGGCCCAGTGGCTCGTCGGGATGCCCGCCGAGACCCACCTGTCGATCCTCGCCATGATCCTCGGGGGCGTGTTCGACCAGGTGCCCGAGAGCCTGCGGATCTGCTTCGCGCACGGCGGCGGCTCCTTCGCCTTCTGGCTCGGCCGCTTCGAGAACGCCTGGCATCGCCGCCCCGGCGTGGTCGGCGTCTCGGAGCATCCGCCGTCGCACTACCTCGGCAGGTTCGGCGTCGACTCCGCGGTCTTCGACGAGCGGGCGCTGCGCCTGCTCGTCGACACCTTCGGCGAGGACCACGTGCTGCTCGGCAGCGACTTCCCCTACCCGCTCGGCGAGTCGCCGGCGGGCGGGCTGATCCGGCGGGCCGGGTTCCTGTCCGGGACCGCGCGGGCCAAGCTGCTCGGCGGCAACGCCCAGGCGTTCCTGGGCGCCTGACCGGTCACACCGGGCGCTTGTAGCCCGTGTCGCCGTCGGCGAGCACCAGGCCCACCTGCGGGGTGCGGACGATGGTGGCGGCGGTGCCCGCGCAGCCGTCGTCCGCCCCTGCGGGCGCGGCGGGGACGGTGCTCAGCGCGAGCGCCGCCGCGCAGGCGGCGGCGCAGCGGGTCCAGGTGCGGATGGTCATGGGTACGCTCCCAACCGAGCGAATCAGGGGTGCCGACCTTCAGCATCGGCGTCACGGGCGGCTCTGTCCAGACCCAGCGCGGCGCGGGACGAGCCGGGCGGCACGAGGTCCGGCAGCGACAGGGCCAGCCACAGGCGCAGCCGGTGGCCGGGGTCGGTGAGCGGGCCGCCGGAGACCCGCTCGGCGGCGGCCAGCCGGCGTCGCAACGTGTTGCGGTGCACGCCGAGGCGGCGCGCGGCGGTCTCCGCGTTGTCGCCCGCCTCCAGGTACGCGCGGAGCGTGCCCACGAGGTCGCCGCCGTGCCTGGCCTCGTGCTCGCGCAGCGGGCGCAGCACGGCGGTGGAGAAGCGGCGGGCCGCCTCGGGCACGAAGGCGTCCCGCAGCAGCGCCTGCGGCTCCAGGTCGTCCACGTGCGCGTAGCCGTCGCCGCCGCGCGCGACCAGCGCGGCCGCGTGCCGCACGGCGGCCGGCACCTCCTCCAGCCCACCCGCCCGGCAGCCACCCCCGGCCACCCCGAGCCGCGCACACAGCCGGACACCGAGCCGCCCCTCCGCCCGTCCGAAGAGTCGCCCATCCGTCCGCTCGCCGGGCCGCCCGCCCATCTGCTCGTCGAGCCCTCCGCCCGCCTGCTCGCCGAGCCGTCCGCCCGCCTGCTCCCCGGGCACGTCACTGCTCTCCGGCAGGACGAACACCGTGCCCTCCGGCCGTTCGCACACCAGGGCCGTCTCCTCGTCGCCGGCCTCGGCCACCTCCTCCAGCGCCTCGACCGCCGCCTCCAGGCTCACGCCCGGCCGGACCACCACCACCTCGTACGGCGCCGCCGCCACCGAGCACAGCTCGCCGAGCCGCGCCGCGGGCAGCCGCCCGTCGAGCACGGCGGCCAGCAGCGCCCCCCGCTGGGCGTGCATCCTGGACCGCCCCACCCGCAGCCCGAGCAGCTCGATGGCGAGCAGGCAGGCGGCGTGGCTGGTGAGCATCCGCACGTGCCAGTCGAGCGGTGACGCGGTGCGCACCGCGAGCCAGCCGGTGGCCGGGCCGGAGAAGCCGAGGCTGTGCACCTGGACGGCCTCGATCCCGTCGTCCAGCACCCCGGCGCTGCGCCCGCCGCCGCTCGCCGCCGCGGCCTCGGCGGCGCGGGCGTGCCAGGGCCGCTCCCGCGCCGGCACCGCGTGCTTGTGCTCGCCGTGCGGCCCGAGCAGCAGGGCCTCGCCTCCGGCGTGCTCGGCCAGTGCGCGCAGGATGCCGGCGGTCCCGTGGGCGAGCGCCGCCCGCGCCATGGCCTCCTGCGCCGCGACGACCCGGCGCTCGCCGCGTACGCGCTCGTCGGCGTGCCAGCGCGCGACCGCCTCGGTCACCGAGATGAACGAGGTCAGCACCTCCAGGACGGGCAGTCCGCAGGCGTCGGCGGCGTCGAGCAGGTCGCGCGGCACCTCGTCCACATGCTCGTGCAGGGCGAAGGCGAGCGCGGCGCAGCCGGCCGCGGCGAGCCGTTCGACGTAGGCCCTGCGGCCCTCGGGCTCGGCGGGCAGCCCCAGCCCGATGGTCATGACGAACTCGCCGCCGGACAGCCACGGCACGGGGTCGGCCAGCTCCGACACGTGCGCCCAGCGCACGGCCCGCCAGGTGCCGGTGCGCCCGGCCAGCAGCCGCATGCGCATCCCGGGAAGCGCCATCGTACGGGCGACCGTCAGCGACATGAGCGCCTCTCCGTGTGGTGCATACCGCACTCTAACGCACCCCCCGGAGTGCGTTTTGGCTCGACCCCATCCGGCTGACCTGCGCTTATCGTCATCGCAGCCCCCAGACACCCCGGAGGATCCCTTGAACCGTGCCACCCGGGCGGCCGGAGCCGCTTTCATCGGGACCACCATTGAGTGGTACGACTTCTACGTCTACGCGACGGCCGCCGCACTGATCTTCGACGATCTGTTCTTCCCCAACGCGAGCAGTCCGGCCGTCGCGCTCATGGCGTCCTTCGCGACCTACGCGGTCGGCTTCTTCGCCCGGCCGCTCGGCGGCATCGTGTTCGGCCACTTCGGTGACCGGGTGGGGCGCAAGTCGGCGCTGGTGGTCACGCTGCTCATGATGGGTGCGGCGACGTTCGCGGTCGGCGTGCTGCCGACGTACGCCTCGATCGGCGCGCTCGCCCCCGCGCTGCTGGTGCTGCTGCGCTTCATCCAGGGTCTCGCGGTCGGCGGCGAGTGGGGCGGTGCGGTGCTGATGGCGGTCGAGCACGCCCCCGAGGGCCGCAAGACCTTCTACGGCGGGTTCGCCCAGCTCGGCAACCCCGCCGGAGCGCTGCTCGCGACCGGCGCCTTCAGCCTGATCACGCTGTTCGGCGACGACGCGCTGATGTCGTGGGGCTGGCGGGTGCCGTTCATCGTCTCGGCCGTGCTGGTGCTGGTCGGCCTCCTGATCAGGCTCCGCGTGGAGGAGTCGCCGGTCTTCGCGCGGACCGAGAAGAGCGCGATGCCGATCAAGGCCGTCTTCCGTACGTCCTGGCGCTCGGTGCTGCTCGGCATCGGCACGCTGCCGGTCGCGATCGGCGGCTACTACATCCTCACGACGTTCCTGCTGGCGTACGCCACCGGGTCCTCGGTCGGCGAGTCCGAGCAGCTCATTCTCAACGGCCTGAGCTTCGCCGCGTTCGTCGAGCTGGTGGCCACGCTCGGCATCGCCTACCTGGGCGACAAGTTCGGCTCGCGCAAGGTCGCCATCTGGTTCCTGGTCGCCACCGCCGTGCTCGCCGTGCCGCAGTTCGCGGTGCTCGGCTCGCACAGCACGTTCCTGATCTTCGGGATGCTCGGCCTCATGCGGCTGGCCACCTCGGGCACCTACGGGCCCATGGCGGCCATCCTGTCCGAGATGTTCCCGCCGCAGGTGCGCTACACGGGCATCTCGCTCGCCTACCAGGGCGCCGGCGCGATCTTCGGCGGCCTGTCGCCGCTGGTCGCCACGGCGCTGGTGGCCGGGGCCGGCGGCGCCGCGTGGCCGGCCGTGGCGCTGCTCGTCGGCATGTGCGCGCTCAGCGTCGTCTGCCTCGCCGTGGCGCCCCGCCACCGCGACCCCGTGCCCACGACCGTCTGACCGCGCCCGCCCGCCCGTACAAGCAAGTCCTCACCGACAAGGAGACCTAGTGTCCACCACCGTCATCACCGGCGCGAAGGTCCTCACCATGGACCCCGCGAACCCCTCCGCCGAGGCCGTCGCCGTCCGCGACGGGCGGATCCTGGCCGTGGGCCGCGAGGCCGACGTGCTGGCCGCCGCCGGGCCGGGCGCCGAGGTCGTGCGGGCGGGCGGGCGCAGCGTGCTGCCGGGCTTCATCGACCCGCACAACCACCTGCTGTCCACGGCCGAGACCCTGGTGGCGGTGGACGCGCGCTACCCGGCGGTGGGGAGCGCGGCCGACCTGGTCGCGGCCGTCGCCGCCGAGGCGGCCCGCACGCCCGCCGGGCAGTGGATCCGCGCGTACGGCATGGACGACGCCAAGTACCCCGGCGGCCGGCCCACCCGCGCGCAGCTCGACGAGGCCACCACCGAGCACCCGGTGATCGTCTACCACGTGTCGGGGCACCAGGCCGTGGTCAACTCGGCGGCGCTCGCCTGGCGCGGCATCGGCGACGACGTGGCCGACCCGGCGGGCGGGTCGTTCCTGCGCGACGAGGGCGGCCGGCTCACCGGCATGGTGCTGGACTCCGCCATGGAGCTGCTGCTGCCGGTGGCCGTCGACATCGGCTGCCACGGCCCGAACTTCCATGTGGACCTGCCGGGCGAGCAGCTTCTCGGCTGGCTGGAGGGGGCGCGGGAGACGTACCTGCGGGCCGGGGTGACGACGGTCTGCGACCCCCAGGTCTCGCGGCGCGAGCTCAAGGTCTACCGGGCCGCGCACGCGGCGGGCACGCTGCCGGTGCGTACGGTCGTCATGCCCCTCTCCCACCTCCTGGACGAGCTGACGGAGGTGGGCCTCGCGGGGCCGTTCGGCGACGACCGGCTGCGCTTCGGCGCCATGAAGTTCTACTGCGACGGCACGCTGCTGGGCGGCACCGCCATGTTCGACGAGCCGTACGGCGACAACTTCACCGGCTCGCTCTACCACCACCCCGACGAGCTCACGGACCTGGTGCGCCGGGCCGCCGTCGCGGGCTGGCAGGTCGGCATCCACACCCAGGGCGACCGCGCGATGGGCTACTCCCTGGAGGCGATCAAGGCGGCGGTGGCGGTCTCGGGCGACGACGCCCGCCCGCGCATCGAGCACTGCGGCCATCCGACGCCCGCCCAGGTGCGGGAGTTCGCCTCGCTCGGGGTGATCCCGGTCAACCAGCCGAACTTCCTGTACGACAGCGGCACCGACTTCGTGCGCCGCCTCGGCGAGCGGCGGGCGCACCGGCTCCAGCCGATGCGCGAGGAGATCGACGCCGGGCTGCGGCCGGTGCTGTCCAGCGACTCGTTCGTCTCCTCGCTGCGGCCCATGGAGACGGTCTCGAACGCGGTGCGCCGGCGCACCCGCGAGGACGGGCCGATCGGGGCCGAGCAGGCCATCACGCTGGAGGAGGCGCTGCGCGCCCACACCATCGACGCGGCGTACGCGCTGCGCATGGAGGACCGGATCGGCTCGCTCACGCCCGGCAAGCTGGCCGACGTGGTGGTGCTGGACGCGGACGTGACCGCGCTCGCCGCCGACCAGCTGTCCGGCGTGGACGCGTGGCTGACCATGCTGGACGGCCGCGTCGTCCACCGCAGCCCGGCCGCCTCCCGTTAGGGCGTGCGGCCGCGGAACTCGGCGAGCTTGCCCTCGATGCGGTCCTTGATCCGCTCGCGGGCGGTCATCCGCGGCACCCCGGACATCAGCAGCTCGTCGTAGTCGGTGTCCAGATGGCGGATGGACGCGATCACGGCCAGGGTGATCGCGTTCTCGTCGAGCGCCCTGGCCGCCGCCGTCCGGCCGACCCGGCCGCTGCCGCGCTGGCCGGCGTGCTCGGCGATGTCCCGCGCCCGTTGCTCGGGGCAGCCGGGGAACAGCCGGGCGATCTCGGCCGCCATCCTGGCCTGGAACTCCACGTCCTGCTCGGCCCGGCGGACCCGGTCGCGTTCGCGGCGGCGCTCGCGGGCCTCCTCGTCGGCCAGGCACCGCTCCTCGGCCGCCTCCAACGCGGCCTGCTCGACCAGCAGGCCGACGCGCTGGTAGACCTTGCGCCGCCGGTTGTAGCGCACGACCAGGGCGGCGAGACGGCTCTCCTGCTTGGCCCGGCGGCTCAGCGCCGCGTTCCCCGACGGCAGGAACACCAGGTGATCGAGGTCGGCGCAGGTCAGGCAGTGGGGACGGTCGTCCTCCATGATCAGGTAGGGGCCGGTGTCGCCGCAGGCCGCGCACGTCCAGGGCTCCAGCGGCGCCACCGCCACCAGGTCGGGCGCCTTGCTCTGCCGCTCGGTGAGCCGGCGCACCCGCGCCTCGCTCAGCTCGGGCGAAATCCAGTGGACGCGGAACGGCTCCTGCGGATGGCCGGCGGTGAACCGCAGCTCGCGGCGGTCGCGGGTGCCGGCGACGTAAGGGGTGTCGACCGGCTTGAGCCCCTTGGCCAGCGCCCAGTCCTTCAGCAGCGCGGCCGTCGCCACCAGGCGGTCCTCGTCCACGGCCGCCAGGCCGGCCAGCGTGGGCGCCCGGCCCTGCCGCCATTGGTCCACGTGCCGCGAGTGCAGCCAGCGGAGCCCGGTGACCACGTCGATGAACGTCACGTACTTGCGGGTGGTCAGCGCGATCTCGGCCGCGTCCGCGACCCTCCGCGCCAGGCTGGGCTTGCTCACGGATCCCAGTCTCCCGCGCCTTTGTCGGGAGATGGACGAAGCCCGGGCTTTGCTTGTGCGCTCCACGGCGAAGAACCTCTCGGATCTTTCGTGCCCTGGAGGAAGACCGTGCGCCTGTTCTGGCCCGCCATGCTGATGCTCGCCACCTCGTGCGGCTCCGCCTCGCACACGGGGGCCGAGGAGGGCGCGCAGCCCGTCGTCAGCGGCGGCTTCGGCAGCAGGCCGGTCGTGTCCATCCCCGCGGGCAAGCCCGGCCGCATGCCCCGGATCACCGTGCTGTCGGCGGGCAGCGGGCGGCGCACCCTGCCGGGGGACGTGGTGCTCGCCGACGTCGACATCCGCCGCTGGGCCGGCAACCGGCCGTACCTCAGCACCTTCGACGGCAACCAGCCCGCCACCGTCGTCTTCGACGGCCGGCAGGTGCCGGAGGTCTGGCGGCGCTCGCTCATCGGCCGTCCGGCGGGCAGCCGGGTCATGCTGGTCGGACCGGCCGCCGACGCGCTCGGGCCCGGCCTGCCGTGGGCCGGGGTGTCGCCCTCGGACACGCTCGTCGTCGTCTTCGACATCCTGGGCGGCTACCCGCCGGACGCCCGGCTGGTGGGGCGGACCCTGCCGGTCGTGCCGGCCGACCTGACGCCCGCCGGCCCGCCCCGCCTCCTCATCGACGGCTCCGGCGAGGAGATCCTGGCGGGGTCGAAGGTCATCGTCCAGTACGTCGCCGCCGCCTGGCCGTCGCGGGCGCTCGTGGACTCGTCGTACCGGCGGGGCGGGCCGAGCGCCTTCACCCTGAAGCCGGGCGCGGCGCCCCCGGCCTGGCTGGACGCGCTGCCCGGCCGCCACGTCGGCTGCCGCCTCGCGGTCCCGTCGCCGGGGGACGAGCCCAGGATCTACGTCATCGACGTCCTCGACACCATCACGGCGCCGAGCTGACCGTCAGGGGCGGGAGACCAGGCGGCGGACCAGGCCACCGAAGCGGGAGCGCCGGGGCGGCGGCGGCGCGGTCAGGGCCTGCAGCGCCTCGGCCGCCGACGGCCGCTTGGCGGGGGAGTGGTCGAGCATCCGGCGCACCACCTCCGGCACGTCGGGGCCGTCGGCGTCGGCGCTGGTGGGCAGCTCGCCGGTGAGGAGCTGGTGGGCGATCACCCCGGCGGAGTAGACGTCGGAGGCCGTGGTCATCCGGTCGGGCCGCTCGTGGCACTCGGGGGCGACGTAGTGGGCGTCGAGCACGTTGCCCAGCTCGTGGGCGACGGTGTAGTTGCGCGGGCCGAGCTTGGCGTAGTCGAAGCCGGTGAGCACGGCGTGGCCGTCGTCGGTGACCAGCACGCTGGCCGGGGTGAGCGCGCGGTGCACGACGCCGTTGGCGTGGGCGTGCGCGAGCCCGCTCAGCAGGTCTTGAAGCACGCTCATGCGCGCGCCCCGGGGCGGCGACAGGTGCAGCGACTGACCGTGCACGTCGTCGAGCACCAGCACGAACCGGCTCTCGTCGTCGATGGCGAAGAAGTCGCGCGAGCGCACCACGCACGGGTGCGGCGGGATGCGGGCCAGGCTCTGGTAGGCGTTGGCGATGCGCTGCCGCTCGGCCGCCCGCGACTCGTGGTCGGCGAGCGGGTCGGCCTGGTAGACCCGCAGCAGCACGGTCTCGCTGCCCGGCAGCGTGGCGTTGAAGGCGCGGTATTCGGTGACCTTGGCGTCGCCGCCGAGCTGCTCCTCGACCTCCCAGTTGCCGAAGCGGGGCGGGGCGGTGCTGCGGCGTACGGTCTGGTTGAGCGCGTCGAGCACGGCCGTCATGTAGGGGCGTACGTGCGGGCTGCACCCGCGCCGCACCCGCGAGACGTCGCTCAGCGTGGCCACCAGCTCGGGCACGGTGGTGACGTTGACGGCGTCGCGCCCGGCCGGGTCGATCAGCTCGGCGTCGGGGGAGCTGAGCACGACCAGGCTGTCGACGTAGACGCGTTCGAGCTGGGTGGACCTGGACACCAGCAGGCCCTTCAGCGCCTTGGCGGTGCCCCGCAGCTTGGCCACCGGCGAGCCGAACGCCTCCCGCCGGGGCGGGAACCAGCGCGTGCCGGACACCTCGATGCGTCCCCGCGTGCCCTTGACGTCGACGACCACGAGCGAGTGGCCGGTCAGCACGAGCAGGTCGACCTCGAAGACGTCGTTGCCGCGCGGGACCTCGATGTTGTGCAGCAGCAGCCAGTCGGCGGGCGCGTGGTCGCGCAGATATGCGATGACGCGCCGTTCGGCGTCGTTGACCGGACGTCCACCGCCGACGATCTCTGCCATGGGCCTATCCTCGCACGGCTGGCGATTGACAACATGATGTCCAAATGACAGAATGTTGTCATGAAGCCCACCGTGCACCACGCCGTCTACGACACGCTCGCCGACTGGGAGACCGGTCACGCCACCGCGCACCTGCGCAGCGGCGTCTACCAGCGCGAACCCGGCGGCTACGAGATCGTCACCGTCGGGCTCACCACCGATCCCGTCGTCACCATGGGCGGCGCCAGGATCGTCCCCGACCTCACGCTCGACCGGCTCTCCCCGGAGGACAGCGCGCTGCTGATCCTGCCGGGCGCCGCGCTCTGGGACGCGGGCGACCTGCTCGCCCCCTTCGCCCGCAAAGCAGGGGAGTTCCTGGCGGCCGGCGTGCCGGTCGCGGCCATCTGCGGCGCCACGGCCGGGCTCGCCAGGGAGGGCCTGCTCGACGAGCGCGAGCACACCAGCGGCGCCGTCCAGTACCTGGAGGCCCAGCAGGGTTACGCGGGCGCGAAGCGCTACCTCGACCACGACGCCGTGCTCGACGGCGACCTCATCACCGCCGGGCCCACGGAGCCGGTCGCCTTCGCCAGGGAGATCTTCCGCAGGCTCGACGCCTACCGTCCCGAGGTCCTGGACGCCTGGTTCCGGCTGTTCTCGCGGAGCGACCCGAGCGCGTACGAGGTGCTGATGACGGCATGAGCGAGAACGCGCGGCTGGTGTCCGGGCTGGCGCTCGGCGTCTTCCGCCTCAACGGCCAGTTCCTCCACGTCGCGGAGGGGCTGGCCCGGCCCGCGGGCATCACGGCGGCCTGGTGGCAGGTGCTCGGCGCGGTGCTGCGCGAGCCGCTGCCGGTCTCCGGGATCGCCCGCGAGATGGGGATGACCAGGCAGGGCGTGCAGCGCATCGCCGACCTGCTGGTGGAGCGGGGCCTCGCCGAATACCGGCCGAACCCCGCGCACCGCAGGGCCAAGCTGCTCCAACCGACGGCGGCCGGGCGGGAGGCCATCGCCAAGATCAACCCGGGGCACGGGGAGTTCTCCGACCGGCTCGTCGCGGAGCTGGGCGCGGAGGAGGCCGAGCGGTGCCTGGAGGCCGTACGCCTCCTGTCCGCCGCCCTCGACCGGATCGGCGACCAAGATCGATGAAACCGCTCCCGGGCCTGGAAGACGGACAGTCCGGACGCTAGGTTGAAGATCCCGCGGATCCGACATCACTGGAGCAGCTCCATGACCGGAGAACCGTACGCCGCCGGAGAGGCCGTCTCGCCCCGCATCGACACCGGCGTCCCGCACGCCGCCCGCATGTGGAACTACTGGCTCGGCGGCAAGGATCACTACGACGTGGACCGGGAGGCCGGCGACCAGTTCAGCGCCGCCTTCCCCGACATCGTCGAGATCGCGCGCCTGTCCCGGCACCTGCTCGCCCGCATCGTGCGGCACCTGGTCGAGGAGGCGGGGGTGCGGCAGTTCCTCGACGTCGGCACCGGCCTGCCGACCGTGGACAACACGCACGAGGTCGCCCAGCGCGCCGACCCGGCCTGCCGGGTGGTCTACGTCGACAACGACCCCCTGGTGCTCGCCCACGCCCGCGCCCTCCTGGTCGGCACCCCCGAGGGTGCGACCGACTACGTGGACGCCGACCTGCGCGAGCCCGAGAAGATCATCGCCGCCGCGGCGGGCACCCTCGACCTCACGCAGCCGGTCGCGCTCATGCTCATGGGCATCGCGGGCTACGTGAGCGAGGAGGACGGGGCCTACTCGATCGTCGGGCGGCTGATGGAGGCCCTGCCGTCCGGCAGCTACCTCGCCATGTGGGACGGCGTCAACGTGGTCACCGGCGAGGCTCTCGACCGGGCCCAGGAGGAGCACAACGAGGGGCCGGGGGCGCCGTACCATCTGCGGAGCCGCGCGGAGTTCGCCCGCTTCTTCGACGGGCTGGAGCTGGTCGAGCCGGGCGTGGTGTCGATCACGCGCTGGCGGCCCGACCCCGACCCCATGGCCTCGCTCACCGAGGTGGACGCGCTGTGCGGGGTCGCGCGCAAGCCCTGACCAGGCTCGCGTCAGAGACGCTGGATCATCCCGTGCAGGATCGCCGGCGTCTCGGCCGGGGGCGGGGCGTGCACGCCCAGCTCGTTGAGCAGGTGGCGGTAGTGGCGCACCTCGCTCTCCTTGTTGAGGTATTGGGCGCCGGTGAGGTGTTCGAGGTAGACCACGTCGGGCAGCTCCTCCTGGGCGAAACGCAGGAGGGTGACCGGGCCGACCCCGCCGAGCGCGGAGCCGTTGGCGAACGGGAACACCTGGAGCGTGACATTGGGCAGCTCGGCCATGCGGGCGAGGTGTTCGAGCTGGGCCCGCATGACGTCCGTGTCGCCCACCACGCGGCGCAGCGCGCCTTCGTCCAGCACCGCCCAGAGCTTGCGCGGGGCGGGCGCGTCGAGGGCGCGGCGGCGGAGCAGGCGCACCGTGAGCAGGCGCGCGATCCGCTCAGCGGGTTCGCCCTCGTGGTTGCGGGTGATGACCTCGCGGGCGTAGTCCTCGGTCTGCAGCAGGGCGGGGACGTGCTGGACGCCGTAGGTGCGGATGAGCGCGGCGTCCTGCTCCAGCCCGAGGTAGGGCTCGAACCAGTCGGGGACGACGTCGCGGTATTCGTGCCACCAGCTCGGCGCGTTGGCCTGCGCGACCAGGGCGAGCAGGCTGTCGCGCTCGGCCCGGTCGCGTACGCCGTAGAGGGCGAGCAGGTCGGCCACGTCGCGCGGCTTGAAGCTGGTGCGGCCGGCCTCCAGGCGGCTGATCTTCGACTGTGAGCCGCGGATGGCGTAGGCGGCGGCCTCGCGGGTGACGTCGGCCGCCTCGCGGAGGCGGCGCAGGTGAGCGCCGATGAGCAGGCGCAGCGCGCTCGGCCCGGATTGCAGGGAATCACTATCGGGTATTTCGGTCATGTCGCCCATATTGTGAGCACCCCGCATCTATGCTCCTCAAATCGGCATCTCGCCACGGCTCCGGCCCGTGCCAATCCTGCCACGGCTTCCGCCCCGTGTACTGTATTTCCCGCTGAACGAAAAGCGTCGGCTATTTGTGCATTTACTGCGGATTTGCCTAATTTCTGGCCGTGGCGAGGATGACGCCCGAGCCGTGACCGCCCAGCTCGACGGCCGCCAGCCGGGCATGGCCGAGCAGAGTGCGCCGCACCGCCTCCTGCCTGGCCGCGAACTCGGCGTCCCAGGTCGAGCCGGGTGCCGGCGTCATGTCGTCCACCACCAGCACCCCGTGCGGGGCGAGCGCGGCGATGGTCAGCTCCAGCCCCACCTGCTTGCCGGCCACGGTGTCGGCGAAGATCAGGTCGAAGGCGCCGAGCCTGGGGAGCAACTTCAGCGCGTCGCCCGTACGGAAGTCCACGAAGCCGGGCCAGTCGCCGGACGCGGCCAGCGCGGACCGCACCTGATCCAGCTCCACGCTCGTCACCGTCGCGTCCTGCCGCGGCCGCAGCCCGCTCACCAGCCAGGCGGTGCCCACACCCGTGCCCGTGCCGAGCTCCAGCACCCGCCCGCGGTCCGGCACCGCCGCCGCCAGCACGGCGAGCAGGCGGCCGACGTCCGGGTCGCAGGAGTAGGCGAACCCGGCGGCACGCGCCCGCTCCGCCGCCGCCCGGACGAGTTCTGGCGTTTCAGGATTCATGACTGATTACTATCCCACCGAGGCGCGCGCGAACGGCACCCCAAGTTTGGGGTGATCGTTCCTCATCCCGAGGTTAAAGCCGATCGAGCATTTCTCGCCCCCGGCTAAAACGCCTGCCTTTCGGCGGCTCGGGCGAGCGAAATATATGTAGTACCTCGCCGATGCGCGTCAAAACCTCATGCCAAGAAACCGAGGCGTCCGCTTGACCATAGGAATGGCAATCCGAGTTGCGGAACCCGCGACCTGCCGCGATTGTTATTCCCGGCACCTCACAGCCCTGCACAAACGACTATGGCGTCGGGAATTCCGCGCCGATCCATGGAGGAAACAATCATGATCCGTCGTATCCTCGCCGGTGCAGCGATCGCGGCCGTCGCTTTCGGCTTCTCGGCCTCTGCTGCCACCGCCAACGCCGACCCCCGCCCCTACAACAGCGGCCAGAACGTCCTGAGCCAGTGGCAGATCATCGACGACGTCCTGAACGACGTGGCCAACCACTCGCTCAACAACCTCGACGTCAACATCATCCAGCTCGCGGACGAGATCGACCTCGACCTGCTGAACAACAACCAGCCCGAGGTCGGCGACGGCAACAAGGGCGTCAACCTCAGCAACGCCGGCACCTACGTCAGCTAGGACGGCGCGAGCAGGAAGGTCGATCGCGGCTCCCGTGCGCGGAGCCGCCTGGCCAGTCGCCTTCCTGATGCCCAGGTGAGCGACCGGGGCTCGGCGTGGTGATTCGCGAGACCACGAAGAGCCCGGTCGGCCGCCGCATCCTTACGGGCGTGCTGTGCGGTCCCGGGCCGGCCCTTTCGCGAGGGGCCGGCCGGGGGCCGCACTGCTTTTTCCCCGATCACACCTCCGCACCGCCGGCCCCCGGCCGTACCGCTCCCAGGAAGTCGGCCCGGTCGAGCGGGTCCGTCCGCACGAACGCCCCCGTGTACGGCGCGTGCACCATCGTCGTCGCGTCCACCGCGATCCCCACGTGCTCCGGCCCGGGACTGTCGGGGTCGTTGTCGAAGAACACCAGGTCGCCGGGCTCGATCAGCTCCTTCGGCACCCGCGGCCCCGAGCGCCACTGCTCCTGGGAGGTGGTGCCGATGGCCGTCCCCGCCCGCGCGTAGGCGTACTCGGTGAGCCCCGAGCAGTCGAAGCCCTTCGTGCCGGCGCCTTTCCCGATGCCGTAGCCGGGCCCGTTCACCCCGCCGCCGCCCCACGAGTAGGGGACGCCGATCATCTCCAGCGCCGCGCGCAGCGCGATGCCTCCTGCGGCGGCCGCGCGCGTCTTCCGCGCGGCCAGCGCCGCGTCCGCCTGAAGAGCGGACGCCAGCACGCACGCCAGCCCGCACGCGAGCACCCGCGCCGCCGTTCCTTTCCCGGTCACGTGTCTTCACCATCCCCGCAAGGCCCGTTTGTGAGCGTTGTCTGCTGTGTGGCTTTGTACCGCCGAAAATCGCGACAAGTCTTCCGACATAAACGGACGAGTCGCAAAATTTCGGGGCCGGGAAGATCCACGGCAAAACGGGCAGAAGGGGCATCTAGCTCCGGCCTACACGGCCCTGCCGGAGGACCGGATCACCTACGAAAAGGCCACCGGGGGCACCTCTTCAGGATTCCGCGCGAATTCGGTCATAATCTCGCGAAGATTACATAGTGAAACATACTTCGTGTAGCCTTGGTTCTGGCTGACGCGCCGACATGACGCACGGCCACAAACCCCCGGGGAGCGTGCGTGTAGGGGGGTGTGAGGAGCGTGAACCGTCTCGAAGAGCGGCTGCTCTACCAGGACGAGCAGCTCAAGGTCACGGTGCGCGCGGCGGCCGAGGGGCCCGTCGTCACGCTGTTCGGCCAGGTCGACGCCTCCAACAGCTGCGCCCTGGCCATCGCCCTGACGGGCTGCAGCCAGGGCCGGCACGTCGTCGTCGACACCGGCGGGCTGACCTTCATCGACGTCTCGGGGCTGCGCGTGCTGGCCCTGCCCGGGTTGCCGCCGGAGCAGCGCTGGATCAGGCTGCGCAACCTGACGTCGTACCAGCTCCGGCTGTTGCGGCTGATGGGCTGGCACCACGAGTCCCGAGCCCATCGACTGCCCATCTGAGGAGCGTTCTCACCTGCCGGACAGCGCGGCGAAGGCGACCGCCGCCGAGGTGCCGAGCCCGGTGGGGCCGCCGAGCGTGAAACGCGGCGGCCGGTGGTGCCGGCGCAGGCTCTCCTCGTCGTAGCGGAAGCAGCCCCGGTGCCAGTTGAGGATGGCGGCGAGCCAGTCGCGCAGCCCGGCCAGGAAGCCGTCGAGTTCGGCGCGCGCCTCGGCGTCGAGGCCGAAGTCGGCGCAGACGATCGGCAGCTCGTTCGCCACGATGTGCTCGAACTGCCGGACCCGTGAGGCCAGCAGGTCGGTGACGATGCGCAGCGCGGCCGGATAGCCGCAGTCGAAGAAGCTCTGGACGACGAGCACGCAGTTGTGCACCTCGCCCTCGAACTCGATCTCCTTCTGGTAGGAGAAGATGTCGTTGACCAGGCAGCCCGCGTCCATCATGGCGTTCTCCAGCGCCCGCATCGGGCCGCTGGCGTAGACCTCGTCCGGCACGCCCTGGGCGTGGCGCAGCCGGCAGAGGTTCATGGTCAGGTCGGAGCCGAAGGTCAGCCGGCGCATCTCCAGATAGTCGACCGGGTCGGGCACCCGATGCGCGAGCTCGCCCGCCAGCTCCCACAGCCACCCCTGGCACATCTTCTCCACCGCCTCGCGCAGCCTGCGGCGATGCCCGGCCGGCATGGGACCGGCCGTACGGGCCCAGACGTCGGCGAGGCCGCGCTCCAGCGCGTTCGCGGGCGGCGGCGCCGGCGAGCCGTCGAGCGGCATGCACGCCGAGAACCGGTCGACCGCGATCTTCGCGGCGGCCAGGTTGCCGGTGCGGCCGAAGACCACGGGGAAGTAGTCGTCGCCGTACGTCCCCCAGGCCAGCCAGAACGAGGCGAGGTCCAGCTCCTCGGGCGTGGCGTCGGGATGCAGCCCGGCGGCGCACAGCGCGAGGTCGTAGTCGACCAGCTTCCGCTCGTCCCACACCGCCGAGCCGGCCACCCCCGGCTGGGCCTCCAGGATGCCCATCGCCGCGCACCACTCGACGATGTGCCGCCGGGCGTCGTCGAGATGCGGCGAGAGCCGCAGCGGGAACGGCACGTAGAGATCGTCGGGGATCACGCTCGGCCCCACCCGCTCGTACGGCACCCGCGTGAAGTTCCTGACCCGCTTGGCGCCCAGCAGGTCGACGACCGACGACATGCCGAGCGGCCGGCTCGCCCCGGCCCGCTGGTTCATGTAGCGGCTGGAGCGCAGGTGCCACTCGTGCCCGCCGGACTGCCAGTCCTGCAGCCCCTTGACGTAGGCCAGCACCCCGGCCGCCGACACCGGGTCGATGCCGTGCTCGGCGAACAGCGGCCCGAGCTCCGTCACCGCCGTGTGCTCGAACTGCTGCAGCCGCGAGGTCAGCAGGTCGTTGACCGCGTTCGCGGCCTCCTGGGTGGTGCAGCCGAGGAAGGTCTCCAGCACCAGCACGCCGTTGCTCAGCTCGCCCTCGTCGCGGACCTCCCGCTCGTACGAGAACAGGTCGTTGCGCAGGTGGACGGCGTCGGAGAAGGTGTCCTTGAGCACCCGCAGCGGCCGGGTCGCGGCCAGCCGGGCCGGCACCTCGGCCCCCACGGCGTGCTCCACCAGCCCCGCCGACCAGGGGGCGCCGCCCACCTTGCGGCGCATCTCGATGTACTCGACCGGGTTGGAGATCCGGCCCTTGTTGATGTTGGCCAGCTCCCACAGCGACTCGTTCAGCAGGTTGCGGGTGCTCTCGGCGAAGCGTTCCCGCCAGTCCTGCGACATGCCGGGCACCGTGCGCACCCACAGGTCGGCCAGCCCCGCCTCCACCGGGTTGGCCGGCTCCGGCATGGACAGGTCGCCGCCCATCGGCATGAACGCGGCCAGCCGGGCCAGGTAGCCCCGGCTGCCCTCCAGGTCGCCTGAACGCTTGAACACCTCCAGGAAATGGTCGTCGAAGAAGAACACCCACACGTACCAGTCGGTGATCAGGCACAGCTCGTCGGCGTCGCAGTCGGGATGGGTGTAGGCGCACATCAACGGGTAGTCGTGGGCGTCGAGGTCGGACTCCTCCCACACCCCCGAGCCCTCCAGCATGCCCATGTCGCGCGCCCACTGCTTGGAGTGCGTCTTCGCCGCCTCCAGATGGGGGTTGAGCCGGGCCGGGTACGGGACGTAGAAGTCCGGCAGTTCGAACGGTTGGCTCATCGAAGCTCCTTCAAAAGGTTCAGCCGGCCACCTCGACGTGCTCCAGCGCGCCGAGCGCGTCCGGCACCAGGACCGCGCCCGAGTAGTAGGCGCTGACCAGGTAGGAGGCGATGCCCCGCGCGTCGATGCCGGTGAAGCGGACGCTCAGCCCCGGCTCGCGCTGGTCGGGGACGGCGGCGGGCCGCAGCCCGACCACGCCCTGGTCGTCCTCGCCGGTGCGCAGGACGAGGATGGTGCTGGTGCCCCGCCGGGTGACCGGGATCTTGTCGCAGGGCAGGACGGGCACGCCCCGCCAGGCGGTCAGCCGCGTCCCGTGCAGCTCGACGCTGTCGGGGTAGACGCCGCGGGCGCTGCACTGCCGGTGGAAGGCGGCGATCGCCCGCGGGTGGGCGAGGAAGAAACGGGACTTCTTCCTGCGGCACAGCAGCTCGTCGAGGTCGTCGGGACCGGGCGGCCCCGACCGGGTGTAGAGCCGCTGCCGGGGATCGACGTTGTGCAGCAGCCCGAACTCGCGGTTGTTGAGCAGCTCGTGCTCCTGGGACTCGCGCAGCGCCTCGACCGTGAGGCGGAGCTGCTGCTCGGTCTGGTCCATCGGCTCGCCGTAGAGGTCGGCGACGCGGGTGTGGACGCGCAGCACGGTCTGCGACAGGCTCATGGGGTATTCGCGCGGCCCCGGGTCGTAGTCGACGAACGTGCCGGGCAGCGGGTGCTCGCCCCGGTGTCCGGCGGCGAGCGCGACGGCCGCCTCGCCGTGTTTGTTCTGCGGCCTGGCCAGCCGGTCGCGGTGCCGCTCGATCTGGGCGAGCAGCGCCGGCGAGCGCGCGGCCAGGGCGTCCAGCTCCTCGCGCGGCAGGGCCAGCACCGTGCAGGGGGTGCTGGTCTCCAGCGTGAAGTCCCACGTCGCGCCCGGCAGTCCGCCGCCCGCGTGGTCGCCGTCGGCGAGGGCGCCGCGCACCAGCCGGTCGCCGTGGCCGCCGGCCTGGAGCTGGGCGACCTTGCCGTGCGCGATCAGCAGGATCTCGTCGGCCGGGCGGCCGGCGCGGGCGATCGTGTCGCCCGCGCCGTACTCCCGCTGCCGGAACGAGCGGGCGAGCAGCTCCAGCTCCTCGCCGCCGGCCATCCCGTGCAGCAGGGGCAGCTCCGTCAGGCTCGGTGGGATCACCTGGAGCCGGGCCCCGGTGCGGTAGAAGCTCACCCGGCCGCCCCCGACCGGGTAGGTGAGCCGCCGGTTCACCCGGTAGGTGCCGGCCGCCACGTCGACCCACGGCAGCATCCGCAGCAGCCAGCGCGGGGTGATCTCCCGCGCCTGCGGAGGCGTCTTGGTCGTCGTGGCGAGCCTGCGCGCCGCCTGGGTGTCGAGGCTGAGCCTCTGGTCCGACTCCGTCACGTGTGAAACACCACCAATCCCCGGCGGATCAGGTCCGGGCTAGTCGTTCCTGCCGAGCTCGACGTCCTCCAGGACGCCGAGCGCGTCGGGCACCAGGACCGCGCACGAGTAGTAGGCGCTGACCAGGTAGGACACCACGGCCTTCTCGTTGATGTTCATGAAGCGCACCGACAGGCTCGGTTGGTACTCGTCAGGGATGCCGGTCTGGTGCAGGCCCACCACGCCCTGGTTCTCCTGGCCGGTCCGCATGAGCAGGAACGACGTCGTACGGCTGCCCGAGACCGGGATCTTGTTGCAGGGGAAGATCGGCACACCTCGCCAGGCCGGCACCCGGTGCCCGCTGACCTCACTGGCCTGCGGGTAGACGCCGCGCTTGCTGCACTCCCTGCCGAAGGCGGCGATGGCCTGCGGATGGGCCAGGAAGAACGCCGGCTCCTTCCACACGGTGGCGAGCAGGTCGTCGAGGTCGTCGGGGGTCGGCGGGCCGGAACGGGTGCGGATGCGCTGGCTGAAGTCGGCGTTGTGGAGCAGGCCGAACTCGCGGTTGTTGATCAGCTCGTGCTCCTGGCGCTCGCGCAGCGCCTCGATCGTGAGGCGGAGCTGCTGGTCGAGCTGGCTCATCGGCTGGTTGTACAGGTCGGAGACGCGGCTGTGGACGCGCAGGATGGTCTGGGCGACGCTCAGTTCGTACTCGCGGGGGCTCAGCTCGTAGTCGACGAACGTGCCGGGCAGCGTGGCCTCGCCGGTGTGGCCCGAGGACATCTCGATGGCGGCCTCGCCGTAGTCGTTCTGGGCGTGGGCGCCGCTGCTGGCCAGGCTCTCCAGGTGGGCGCGCAGCGCGGGCGACTGCTCGGCGACCTGCTCGAAGTCCTGCCGCGACAGCGTCAGCAGGGTCGTGGCGGTCTTGGCCCGCGCGCTGAAGGCGTACGGGGCGCCGTCGGTGAGCGCCTGCTCGCCGAAGTGGTCGCCGTCGGCCAGCACGCCGAGCTCCTGGTCGTCGCCGTACGCGCCGCGGGCCACCTTGTCCACCCGGCCGTGCGCGATGAGGACGAGCCGGTCACCCTCCGCGCCCTCGGCGACGATCTGCTCGCCGGGCTCCACCTCCCGCTGGGTGAAGCGGCCGGCCAGCGCCTCCAGCACCTCCATGTCGTCGAAGCCGCGCAGCACGGGCAGCTCGGTCAGCTCCGCCGGGATGACGCGGACCTCCGAGCCGGTGGTGCTGAAGGTGATGCGGCCGTCCCCGAGGGTGTAGGTCAGCCGCCGGTTCACCCGGAAAACGCCGCCCGAGCACTGCACCCAAGGCAGCAGCCGCAGCAGCCACCGCGAGGTGATCTCCTGCATCTGCGGCGGCGTCTTGGTGGTGGTGGAGAGCTGCCTCGCGGCTTCGGTGCTCAGGCTGAGCTGGCCGTTGCCGTTCTCGGGGGCGGCGGACTGGGTGGTTTCTGTCATCTCTTACCTGCCTGTTCCGTGCTGGATTAGCCGGGATTGCGGGTCGGTCGTAGTTCGGGGGGAAGAGAGAAGGTCAGGGTCTCCTCGGTGAGGGTCACCTGAGTGACGTCGGCGAAGCCACGGGCCGCGAGCCAGTCGAGCAGGCCGCTGACCAGCCGCTCCGGCGCCGAGGCGCCGGAGGTGACGCCGACCGTCCGCACGCCGCGCAGCCATCGCTCGTCGGCCTCTCCGGCGTGGTCCACCAGGTGGGCCGCCCGCGCCCCCGCTTCCAGCGCGACCTCGACCAGGCGCTGGGAGTTGGAGGAGTTGGCGGAGCCGACGACGAGGACCAGCTCGCACTCGGGCGCGATCCTGGTCACCGCCTCCTGGCGGTTCTGGCTGGCGTAGCAGATGTCGTCGCTGGGCGGGTCGGCGAGCTGCGGGAAGCGCTCGCGCAGCGCGCCGACCGCGCGCATGGTCTCGTCCACCGACAGGGTGGTCTGCGACAGCCAGCTCACCGGGCCGTCGCCGATGGCGCTCACCTCCTCGGGGCGGGCCGGGTCGACGACGTGGATGTGGCCGGGGGCCTCGCCGACGGTGCCCTCGACCTCCTCGTGCTCGGCGTGGCCGATGAGCACGATCTCGTGGCCGTCGGCGGCGAGCCTGACCGCCTCCTTGTGGACCTTGGTGACCAGCGGGCAGGTGGCGTCGATGGTGCGCAGCCCGCGCCGCTCGGCCTCGGCCTTCACCTCCGGCGACACGCCGTGGGCACTGAAGATCACCAGCGCGCCGTCGGGGACCTCGTCGAGCTCGTCGACGAAGACCGCGCCGCGCCGGGTCAGCTCGCCGACCACGGAGGTGTTGTGGACGATCTGTTTGCGGACGTGGACGGGCGGGCCGAAGCGCTCCAGCGCCCGCTCCACCGTCACGATCGCGCGATCGACGCCCGCGCAGTAGCCACGCGGGGCCGCGAGAAGTACGCGTCCCATCGGGAAAAACCCTTCTAGCTGGTGCGGTGTGCGAGCCGGTCGGCGAGCACGGTGAGCGCGGCGGCCGCGTCCGGCTTGATCTCGGCCTCGGCCAGCGCCGCGACCGCCTCGCGCACCCGGCTCGCGATCATGTCCTCGACCGCGGCGACCGCTCCGGTGTCGCACAGGATCTGGCGCAGCTCGGCGGCGCGCTCCTCGTCCAGCCCGGGATCGCCGTGCCAGCGCCGCAGGTGCTCGCGCTGGGCGGCCGAGGCGCGGCGCAGGGCCTGCGCGATCAGCACGGTGTGCTTGCCCTCGCGCAGGTCGTCGAGCGCCGACTTGCCGGTCTCGGCGGCCGAGCCGAAGGTGCCGAGCACGTCGTCGCGGAGCTGGAACGCCTCGCCCAGCGGCACCCCGAACCGGGAGTAGGACGCCAGCAGCTCGGCGTCGGCCCCGGCGAGCGCGCCGCCGATCTGCAGCGGCCGCTCCACGGTGTATTTGGCCGTCTTGTAGCGGATGACGGTCAGCGCCTCGTCGACGCTCGCCCCGGCCCGCAGTTGCGCGAGCATGTCGAGGTACTGGCCGCTGATCACCTCGGTGCGCATGGTGTCGAAGAGGTGGTGCGCGGCGCGCAGCCGGTGCGGCTGGACCCCGCAGGACGACAGCATGGCGTCGGACCAGGCCAGGCTCAGCGTGCCGAGCAGGATGCCGCCCGCCTGGCCGAAGACCTCCGCGCCCGGCCCCGCGTGCAGTCGCTCCAGGCTCTTGTGCACGGTGGCGCGGCCCCGGCGCAGCTCGCTGCCGTCCATGATGTCGTCGTGGATGAGCAGGCCGGCGTGGCACAGCTCCAGCGCGGCGGCGGCCATGATGATCTCGTCGCAGTCGTCGCCGCCCGCCCCGCGCCACCCCCAGTAGCACAGCTGCGGCCGGATGCGCTTGCCGCCGCCCAGCACGAACTCGCGCAGCACGTTGTACGCGACCGCGACGTCGGGATCGGACAGCGGCGCCCGCCAGGTCTCCAGGAACGCGCTCAGGTGGTGGTCGATGCGCGAGCCGAGGCATGGCTCAGTGAGGCCCAATGGCATGCGCGCGCTCCTTCGGTCGATCGGATATCACCAATAGTTACTCACCCAACACTGAGCGTGTAAAGAGTCTGGGGCTGCCCATGACTTCATCCGTCTCACCGGTCACAGGAGCCGGCCGTCCGTTTAGTGGCTTTTGTAGGGGTATGCGCTGTGCATGAGAGCAGTCACATGGCACGGCAAGCGGGACGTGCGGGTCGAGGACGTTCCCGACCCGGTGATCAAGGAGCCGAACGACGCGGTCATCAGGGTGACCAGCACCGGCATCTGCGGCTCCGACCTGCACCTGTACGAGGTGCTCGGCCCGTTCATGGCCGAGGGCGACATCCTGGGCCACGAGGCCATGGGCGTCGTCGAGGAGGTCGGCCCGGAGATCACCCATCTCAAGCCGGGCGACCGGGTCGTCATCCCGTTCAACATCGCCTGCGGCCACTGCCACATGTGCGGCATGGAGCTGTACGCCCAGTGCGAGACCACCCAGGTGCGCGAGCAGGGCACCGGCGCCGCCCTGTTCGGCTACACCCGCCTCTACGGCCAGGTCCCCGGCGGCCAGGCGGAGTATCTGCGGGTGCCCGAGGCCCAGTTCGGCCCGATCCGGGTGCCGGACGGCCCGCCGGACGAGCGGTTCGTCTATCTGTCGGACGTGCTGCCCACGGCGTGGCAGGCGGTCGCGTACGCGGAGATCCCCGAGGGCGGCAGCGTGACCGTGCTCGGGCTCGGGCCCATCGGCCAGATGTGCTGCCGCATCGCGCGGCACCTCGGCCACCGGGTGATCGGCGTCGACGGCGTCGCCGACAGGCTGGAGCTGGCCGCCCGCCACGGGATCGAGGTCATCGACGCGAGCGAGGTGACCGCCGTGCCCGACGAGATCCGCGCCCGCACGGCCGGCCGCGGCACCGACTCGGTGATCGACGCCGTCGGCATGGAGGCCCACGGCTCCCCCGCCGCCAAGATCGCGCAGACCCTCACAGGACTGCTGCCCGACGCCCTCGCGGCCCCGCTCATGACCAACGCCGGAGTGGACCGCCTGGCCGCGCTCAACCAGGCCATCGACGGCGTGCGCAGGGGCGGCGTCATCTCCGTCATCGGCGTGTACGGCGGCATGACCGACCCGCTGCCCATGCTCCGGATGTTCGACAAGGGCATCACCCTGCGCATGGGGCAGGCGCACGTGCGCCGGTGGATCGGCCCGCTGATGCCGCTCGTGACCGACGACGCCGACCCGCTCGGCGTCATGGATCTCGCCACCCACAAGCTGCCGCTGGAAGACGCGGCAAAGGCGTACGAAATGTTCCAGAAGAAGGCCGACGGGGCCATCAAGGTCCTCCTACGGCCCTGATGGGCGTTTCACCGGACGGACAGCGGGCAGCGGTGCCTTCATGAGAGTCGTCGTGGTGGGAGCAACCGGGAACGTCGGCACCAGCGTGGTGCGCGCGCTGAGCACCGACGAGCGGGTGACCTCGATCGTCGGGGTCGCCCGGCGGCTTCCCGGCTGGCGCGTCGACCGCACGGAATGGCGGCAGGCCGACGTGGCCTCCGCCGACCTGACCCGGATCTTCGACGGCGCGGACGCCGTGGTCCATCTGGCGTGGCTGTTCCAGCCGACCAGGGACCCGGCGACCACCTGGCGGGCCAACGTGCTCGGCAGCATGCGGGTCTTCCGCGCCGCGGCGGAGGCCGGGGTGCAGGCGCTGGTGCACGCCTCGTCCGTGGGCGCGTACTCGCCGGGGCCCAAGGACCGGCGGGTGGACGAGAGCTGGCCCACGCACGGGTGGCCGGGAGCCGCGTACGGGCGGGAGAAGGCCTACGTCGAGCGGGTGCTCGACGTCTTCGAGCACGACCACCCGAGCATCCGCGTGGTGCGGATGCGGCCCGGCTTCATCTTCCAGCGGGCGGCGGCCTCGGAGCAGCGCAGGCTGTTCGCCGGGCCGCTGGTGCCGCGGCGGCTGATCGGCGCGGGGCGCATCCCGTTCGTGCCGGACATCCCCGGGCTGCGGCTGCAGGTGCTGCACGCCGAGGACGCGGCCGAGGCCTACCGGCTCGCGGTCGTGCGCGAGGTCAAGGGCGCGTTCAACATCGCCGCGGAACCCGTGCTCACTCCCGGCGACCTCGCCGAGCTGCTCGGCACCCGTACGGTGCCGGTGCCGCGCGGCCTCGCCAAGGCGGCCGTCTCGGCGGCCTGGCGGCTCAGGCTGGTGCCCGCCTCGCCCGGGCTGTTCGACCTCGCCATGCGGCTGCCCGTCATGACCACCGACCGCGCGCGCGAGGTGCTGGGCTGGCGGCCGCGGCACTCGTCGCTGGACGCCATGCGTGAGCTGTTCGAAGGACTGCACGACGGCGCCGGCATGGACACCGCGCCGCTCGCCCCCGACGGCGGCCCGGCCGGCCGCGTCAAGGAGCTCGCCTCCGGCATGGGCGCACGCCCGTGACGCCGATCCGCCCCGAGCGCGGAGTGTAATCCCCCTCCTGACGGGAAGGGGGGGAAACGAGGTCCAGAGGCGCGGCCCCCGGGTGTCACCACGACACGGAGGAACGCCATGGACCCTTTTCCCCGGACCGGTTTCCGCCAGGTCCTTCGCCTCGATCTTCCCGATCTGAGCCAGTGCGGCGGAGGCGGCACGTCCCCGCCGCCCGGGCGCCGGCGCGTCCAGGCCAGGTCGGAGGAGCCTGCCATGCGCACCCTTCTGACCCAGCCCTTCACGCTCCAGGACGTGACCAGGCTCCGCCGTACGGTGGCCGAGAAGGCCGAGCACTGCGGGCTGAGCGGTCCCCGCCTGGACGACTTCGTCCTCGCCGTGCACGAGTCCGTGGTCAACGCCGTCGAGCACGCGGGCGGGCACGGGCACTTCAAGCTGTGGACCGTGGACGGCGTGATCCGCTCCGAGACCACCGACCGGGGCGAGGGCATCCCCGACGGGTACGTCGCCGGCGACCACCGGCCGTCCGACATGAGCTACGACGGCCGCGGCATCTACCTCATCCGCCGCCTGTGCGACATGGTGGACTTCAGCACCGGCCCCCTCGGCACGACGGTCCGCATCACCATGCGGCTGCCGAAGGCCGCGGGGCACGGCGCGCGAGGACACATGCGACGCGTCCGGGTCGCGGGCCAGGCCCATCCGCCCGGACGCTTCACCGCCTGAGCCCGCCGCCCGCAGCGGCGTCCTCAGCGGCGTCCTCAGGGGCGTCCTCAGGGGCCCGCCGCCCGGTGGTGCCCGCGTAGCGGCAGGTAGGGTCGGAAGAGTGAGCCGCGAGCAGCCTTCCCCCGCGATCATCGCCCCGGTCCGGCGCATCGGCCGGCGGGAGTTCGACTTCGCGCGCCAGGTCGCCGTGATGGCGATCGTCAACCGCACCCCCAACTCCTTCCACGACCAGGGCCGCACCTACGCGCTGGACAGCGCCGTCGCGGCGGCCAGGCAGGCGGTCGACGACGGGGCCGACTGGGTCGACATCGGCGGTTTCGCCTTCAGCGCCGCGCAGGCCGAGATCGGCGCCGCCGAGGAGATCGACCGGGTCGCCCCCGTCATCGCCGAGGTCCGTGCCGTCACCGACGCGGTCATCTCGGTCGACACCCACCGCCCCGAGGTCGCGCGGGCGGCGATCGAGGCCGGCGCCGACGTCATCAACGACACCAACGGGCTGCGCGAGCCCGGCCTCGCCGAGGTGGCCGCCGCCACCGGGGCCGGCGTGGTGGTCACCCACAGCCTGGGCGGCCCCGGCCGGCGGGTCTTCCGGCCCAGCTACGACGACGTGGTGGCGGAGGTGGCGGGCTTCCTGCGGGAGCGGGTGGCGTACGCGCTGGAGGCCGGCATCGCGCCCGACAAGATCATCATCGACCCCGGCCACGACCTCAACAAGAACACCTTCCACTCGCTGGAGCTGACCCGCCGCCTGGAGGAGATCACCGCGATCGGCTACCCGACGCTGGTCGCGCTGTCCAACAAGGACTTCATCGGCGAGACCCTCGACCGGCCGCAGGGCCGGCGGACCGAGGGCACCATCGCCGCCAACGTCGTCGCCGTGCTCAAGGGGGCGCGGATCCTGCGGGTGCACGACGTGCCCGCGACCGTCGCCGCCGTACGCATGACCGAAGCCGTCCTCGGCTGGCGTGCCCCCCTCGCGCCCAGCCACAATCTGGCGTGAAGGAGCGCACGTGAGCGACCGCAAGCCGATCGGGATGCCCTTCGAGAGCTGGGTCGACCGGCAGATCCGCGAGGCGCAGGAACGCGGGGAGTTCGACGACCTGCCGGGCGCGGGCAAGCCGCTGCCAGGGCTGGACAAGCCGCAGGACGACATGTGGTGGATCAAGCAGAAGGTGGAGAGCGAAGGGCTCGCCATGCCGCTGCCGCCCACGCTGGCGCTGCGCAGGGACGCGGAGGAGGCGCTGCGGGAGGCGCGCGGGGCGCGCACCGAGGCCGAGGTGCGGCGCGTGCTGGAGCCGGTCAACGAGCGGATCCGCGAGGCGATCAGGACGGGGCTGTCGGGGCCGCCGCTCAACCTGATGCCGTTCGACGTGGACGAGGAGATCTCGGAGTGGCGGCGCGCCCAGGGGTGACCCCCATGGGAACGGGGCCCGGGCGCGACGGCCCGGACCCCGGTCCGGTTGCTGAGGGGCCCGGGTCAGGCGGGTCCCTCTGGCCGGCCGGAGCCCCGGGTCAGGCGGGGCCCCGGCCGGCCGGGTTCAGGTGATCTCAGTTGACCGGCGGGTAGGCGTTCGCCAGCAGCTCACGGAACTGCGCCGAGAACCACTGGCCGGAGAGCGGCGCGTCGCCCTTGGCGCCGGACATGTTGTTGCCGTTGAGGCTGTTGCCGGTGTACGTGGGGTCGCACATCCGGTCGAACCTCTTGCCCTCGTCGTTCGGGATGTCCCGGCTGGCGCCGTCGGACTCGCCCGGAGGCTTGATCCAGACGTAGGCGTCGAGGCCGGCGACGGGGGCGGCGGTCGGGCGGGCGCCCAGGCCGGCGCCGGCCTGGTTGCACCAGTTGCCGGCGTGGATGCGGCGGTCGACGCGCGATTCGTTCACGAACGTGTCCACGTTGAGCGAGCTGCTCGCCCTGGCCGGGCGGGCGCTGCCGCCCCAGCCGTTGCGCGAGGTGTCGATCAGCATGCCGAGCCCGGAGCGGAAGCCCTTGGCGATCAGGGCGGTGCGCAGGGCGAGGGCGAAGGACTGCTCGTCCACGTACCAGTTCCAGTCCACCCACTTGGACTGCCGGACCGAGACGTTGTCCACCATGGTGTTGACGGTGAAGTGCGGCTCGGTCGTGGCCCCGTAGTTGGCGGTGTTGACGATGAAGCCGTCCACGCTGTCCACGCCGGCGGCGGTGCCGGCGACGGTCTCGTAGAAGAGGTTGACGGAGGGCTGGAAGTTCGAGTCCCAGCCGAGCCACGCGTGGTGGGCGGCGTCGATGTAGGTGTAGACGTTGGGGATGGCGTGGAGCTTGTCGAGCGCGTACCGGACGCCGTCACGGTAGCCGCCGGGGCCGTTGGCCTCGCGGCAGTCGGCGAAGTTGTTGAGGTTGGTGACGAGGTTCGGCAGCGAGTCGGGCTCGATGATGGTGACGATGCGCAGGTTCGCGTAGGTGGAGTCGCGGAGGATGGCCGCGATCGGGTCGATGTACTCCGTCTTGTAGCGGTTGAAGCCGTCCTGGGAGATGCGCAGCTCGCCGTTGGAGGCCAGGGCGGAGCAGTCGCGGTTGGGCAGGTCGTAGATGACGACCTGGATGGTCAGCGGCGTCGAGCCGTTGGCGGCGTCCTGCCGGACGGCCTCGTCCAGGTGGGCGCGCAGGCCCATGGCGCTGCTGGAGCCGGCGATGGCGGCGATGCGGTCCATCCACACGGCGGTGGAGGTGTTCGCGACCGCCGAGCCGCCGGGCTCGGCCGCGGCCTTGGCGCTCCAGTTGGGGTTCACGTAGCCGGTGGCGCCGGCGTACGGGTTCTCCACGTGGGTGGGGGTGGGGCCGCCGTCGTCGTCGGCCTCGGTGGCGGTGACCGTACGCGAGGTCAGGCCGGTGGAGGCGACGGTGAACGTGCGGCTGCCGTTGGCCGTGTCGGAGTCCTGCGCGGCGGCCAGGGTGACCGTCTGCGGGGTGTTCCAGTTCGACGTGGTGAAGGAGAGCGAGGCGCCCGAGCTGACGGTGAGGTCGGCGTCGCCGCTGCCCGCCGTCGTGGTGACGGTCACGCCGGAGGAGGGCTGGGCGGCCAGGCGCACGGTGAACGTCCCGGTCGAGCCCTCGGGGACGGTCACCGAGGTCGGCGTCACGATGATGGACTGCTCCACCGTGGCGTCGTCGTCCACCTCGGTCGCGGTGAGCGTGGCGCCGGTGACGCCGCTGCCGCCGACGCTGAAGCTCGCGGTGCCCGCGGTGGTGTCGGCGTCCTGGGCCGCGGCCAGGGTGACCGTCTGCGGGGTGTTCCAGTTGCTCGGGGTGAAGGTGAGCGAGGCGCCGGAGCTGACGGTCAGGTCGGTGTCACCGCTGGTACGGGCGGTGGTGACGGTGACGTTCGAGCTGGGCGCGGAGGAGAGCCGCGCGGTGAACGTGGCCGTCGAGCCCTCGTTGACCGCGACCGAGCTGGCCGACAGCACCACGGACGGCGTGACCGGGCCGGTGCCGCCGCAGCTCACGCCGTTGACGCTGAACGACGTGGGGTTGGGGTTGGTGCCGGTCCAGGTGCCGTTGAAGCCGACGGAGACCGAGGCGCCGGTCGCGAGGCTGCCGTTGTAGGGCATGTTCGTGCCGGTGACGCGGGTGCCGCTCTGGCTCCAGTTGGCGCCCCAGCCACTGGGCGTGTACTTCTGCCCGGTGGTCGGGTAGTCGAAGGCCAGCGACCACGACGAGATCGGGTCACCGGTGTTCTTCAACGTGATGTTCGCGGTGAAACCGCCCTGACCAGGGCTGCTCGTCCACGAGTTGGCAGAGTAGGTCACGTCGCAGGCGACCGCGGCGTTGGCGGCCGTGCCCTGGCCGGCGACGAGTCCTAGGGCCGCGACACTCGCGGCGGTCACGGTCACGGCCCATTTGCGGAGGCCGCGTTGGAGTCTCACGAGCGATCATCTCCAGTGCTAGGTGGCTGGGAGCGCTCCCATCGTGAGCCGCCGTCGGGTTGCTGTACAGAGGGACGTCCGCGCGCCGCCGCCGGGGGCCCCGCATGCTCCGTGAATGCCCTCTAACGATGATGAAACTTTCATCTAGGGCAGGCAGGTGAGAGGAAACAGAGGGGTTACCGGGCGGCCATTTCGTTGACATACGCCGGAGCACACCCACAATCCCGATTGGGAGCGCTCCCACACCCCTACTCCCTGGAGACCCCGTGAAATTCAGACCTCCGCCCCTTCTGACGCGCTTATCGAGGCGGCTCGCCGTGGCCACGACCCTCGTCCTCGTGGCCGGCGCGACCACGGCCGTGGCGGCCGCCCCCGCCCAGGCCGCGGTCTCGTGCGACGTGACGTACGCGGCCAACCAGTGGACGAGCGGCACGAACCAGGGCGGCTTCACCGCCAACATCACGCTGAAGAACACCGGTGACCCCATCACCTCCTGGACGCTCGCCTTCGACTACCCGACCACCGGGCAGAAGTACACACCGAGTGGCTGGGGCGCCAACTGGAGCCAGAGCGGCACCCGCGTCACCGGCACGAACATGCCGTGGAACGGCAGCCTCGCGACCGGCGCCTCCACCAACATCGGCTTCAACGGGACCTGGACCGGCAGCAACCCCAGCCCGACGTCGTTCACCGTGAACGGCGTCACCTGCGGCGGCACCGGCCCGACCGCGCCCACGGTCTCGCTGACCTCGCCCACGGCCGGGCAGACCTTCACCGCCCCCGCCACCGTGCCGATCGCGGCCGACGCCGCCGACGCCGACGGCACGATCGCCAAGGTCGACTTCTACCAGGGCAGCACGCTGCTCGGCACCGACACCACCTCCCCGTACAGCTACAACTGGACGAACGTGGCGGCCGGCAGCTACTCGATCACCGCCCGCGCCACCGACAACAGCGGCGCGGCCACGACCTCCTCGCCGGTCGGCATCACCGTCTCGCCGCCGAGCACCGGCCCGGCGCTGGTCGTCAGCCCGACCACGCTGTCGGTGCCCGAGGGCGGCACGGCCGCCTTCGGCGTCAAGCTGTCGCAGGCGCCCTCCTCCAACGTGGCCGTCAGCGTGGCCCGCGCCAGCGGCGACGCCGACATCACGGTCTCCGGCGGCGCGAGCCTCACCTTCACGCCGTCGAACTGGAACACCGCGCAGAACGTCACCCTGGCGGCCGCGCAGGACTCCGACACGACCAGCGGCTCGGCCGTGATCCGGGTGAGCGCGAGCGGCCTCACGCCGGTCGACGTGACCGTCAGCGAGGCCGACGACGACGTGGGCGGCGACAACACCTACGTGCAGCGCTTCGTCGAGCTCTACAACGAGATCCACGACCCGGCCAACGGCTACTTCTCGCCGGACGGCGTGCCGTACCACTCGGTCGAGACGTTCATGGTCGAGGCGCCGGACCACGGGCACGAGACCACGTCCGAGGCCTACAGCTACTACCTGTGGCTGGAGGCGACCTACGGCCAGGTGACCGGCGACTGGTCGAAGTTCAACGCCGCCTGGGCGTCGATGGAGAAGTACATCATCCCGGCCACCGCCGACCAGCCGACGAACTCCTTCTACAACGCGTCCAAGCCGGCGACGTACGCGGCCGAGCACAACTCGATCAGCAACTACCCGTCGCAGATCGACTCCGGCGTGTCCGTCGGCACCGACCCGATCGCCAGTGAGCTGCAGACCGCGTACGGCACCCGCGACATCTACGGCATGCACTGGCTGCTCGACGTCGACAACACCTACGGCTTCGGCCGCTGCGGCGACGGCACCACCAAGCCCGCCTACATCAACACCTACCAGCGCGGCCCGGAGGAGTCGGTCTTCGAGACGATCCCGCAGCCGTCCTGCGACACCTTCAAGCACGGCGGCACCAACGGCTACCTGGACCTGTTCATCAAGGACGCCTCCTACGCCAAGCAGTGGAAGTACACCAACGCCCCCGACGCCGACGCGCGCGCCGTCCAGGCCGCCTACTGGGCGCTGACCTGGGCCAAGGCGCAGGGCAAGTCCGCGGACGTCTCGGCCAGCGTGGCCAAGGCCGCCAAGATGGGCGACTACCTGCGCTACGCGATGTACGACAAGTACTTCAAGAAGCCGGGCTGCACGAGCACGAGCTGCGCGGCCGGGACCGGCAAGGACGCCTCGGCGTACCTGCTGTCGTGGTACTACGCGTGGGGCGGCGCGACCGACTCCAACGCCGGATGGGCCTGGCGCATCGGCTCCAGCCACAACCACTCCGGCTACCAGAACCCGTTCGCGGCCTGGGCGCTCGCCAACGTGGCCGAGCTCAAGCCCAAGAGCTCGACCGGCGCCTCCGACTGGAGCACCAGCCTCAACCGGCAGCTCCAGTTCTACAAGTGGCTGCAGTCCGACGAGGGCGCGATCGCCGGCGGCGCGACCAACAGCTGGGAGGGCCACTACGCCAGCCCGCCGAGCGGCCTGCCGAAGTTCTTCGGCATGACCTACGACTGGCAGCCCGTCTACCACGACCCGCCGTCGAACCAGTGGTTCGGCTTCCAGGCGTGGACGATGGAGCGGGTGGCCGAGCTTTACAACCAGACCGGCAACGCCAACGCCAAGGCCATCCTCGACAAGTGGGTGACCTGGGCGCTGGCCAACACCACGATCAACGCCGACGGCACCTACCAGATGCCCTCGACGCTGCGCTGGACCGGCCAGCCGGCCGGCGACTTCAGCTCGCCGACCGACGTCCCGCCGGCCAACCCCAACCTGCACGTGACCGTCGTGGACCACACGACGGACGTGGGCGTCGCCGGCGCCTACGCCAAGGTGCTGATGTACTACGCGGCGCGGGCCAACCACACCGAGGCGAAGAACACCGCCAAGGCCCTGCTCGACGGCGTCTGGAAGAACCGCGACGCCAAGGGCGTGTCGGTGCCGGAGACCAAGACCGACTACAACCGCATCGACGACCCGGTGTACGTCCCGGCCGGCTGGAGCGGCAAGATGCCGAACGGCGACACCATCAACTCCAGCTCGACCTTCATCTCCATCCGCTCGTTCTACAAGAACGACCCGGACTGGCCGAAGGTGGACGCCTTCCTCAAGGGCACCGGCCCCGCGCCGGTGTTCAACTACCACCGGTTCTGGGCGCAGGTGGACGTGGCCGTCGCCCTGGCCGAGTACGGGCGGCTCTTCCCGTGAGATCCGCAAGGAAAGCAGCGCTGATCGCTGCGGTGTCGCTGGTCCTGCCCCTGGTCACAGGGGTAGGGCCGGCGGCCCCCGCCGCCCACGCGGCGCCCGCCTACAACTACGGCGAGGCGCTGCAGAAGTCCCTGTGGTTCTACGAGGCCCAGCAGTCGGGCGACCTGCCCTCCTGGAACCGCGTCTCCTGGCGCGGCGACTCGGGTCTCAACGACGGCAAGGACGCCGGCCTGGACCTGACGGGCGGCTGGTACGACGCGGGCGATCACGTGAAGTTCGGGCTCCCGATGGCGTACAGCGCCACCATGCTGGCCTGGGGCGCGGTCGAGTACCGCGACGCCTACAGCTCCTCCGGCCAGCTCACCCACCTGCTGAACAACCTCAAGTTCGTCAACGACTACTTCATCAAGGCCCACCCGTCGGCCAACGTGCTGTACGGGCAGGTCGGCAACGGCGGCACGGACCACGCCTGGTGGGGTCCGGCCGAGGCGATGCAGATGGCGCGGCCGGCGTACAAGATCGACGCCTCGTGCGGCGGCTCCGACCTGGCCGGTGAGACGGCGGCGGCGATGGCGGCCTCCTCGATGGTCTTCAGGCCGACGAACGCGGCCTACGCCGACACGCTGCTGACGCACGCCAAGCAGCTCTACTCCTTCGCCGACACCGTGCGGAGGAAGTACAGCGACTGCATCACCGACGCCCAGGGCTACTACAACTCCTGGAGCGGCTACAACGACGAGCTGGTGTGGGGCGCGATCTGGCTCTACCGGGCCACGAACGACGCCTCCTACCTGGCCAAGGCCGAGGCCGGCTACGACAATCTGTCCAACGAGCCGCAGAGCACCACGAAGTCGTACAGGTGGACGCTGGCCTGGGACGACAAGTCGTACGGGGCGTACGTGCTGCTCAGCAAGCTCACCGGCAAGCAGCGCTACCTCGACGACGCCAACCGCTGGCTCGACTGGTGGACGGTCGGGGTCAACGGGTCGAAGGTGGCGTACTCGCCGGGCGGGCAGGCCGTGCTCGACCGCTGGGGCTCGCTGCGGTACGCGGCCAACACCGCGTTCGCGGCGCTGGTGCACAGCGACTCGATCAGCGACGCCACGCGTAAGGCCCGCTACCACGACTTCGCGGTCCGGCAGATCAACTACGCGCTCGGCGACAACCCGCGCAACTCGTCGTACATGATCGGGTTCGGCGCCAACCCGCCGAAGAACCCGCACCACCGCACGGCGCACGGCTCGTGGACCGACCAGATCACGAACCCCGAGCAGACCCGCCACACCCTGTACGGCGCGCTCGTCGGCGGCCCGCCCGACCCGAACGACGCCTACACCGACAAACGCGACGACTACGTCATGAACGAGGTCGCCACCGACTACAACGCCGCCTTCACCGGCGCGCTGGCCCGCCTCCACAAGGAGTACGGGGGCACCCCCGCGGCGAACTTCCCGCCCGCGGAGACGCCGGACGGTCCCGAGATCTTCGTCGAGGCGGGCGTGAACGCCTCCGGCACGAACTTCACGGAGATCAAGGCCATCGTCCGCAACCAGTCGGCCTGGCCCGCCCGGGTCCTGTCCGACGGCTCGTTCCGCTACTACTTCACGCTCGACGGCTCGACGGCGCTCTCGCAGATCAGCGTGTCGTCGGCCTACACGCAGTGCAAGGCGCCCACCCTCGGCTCGCTGGGCGGCGGCGTGCACTACGTCAACATCGACTGCTCCGGGCAGGTCATCGCCCCGGCCGGGCAGTCGCAGCACCGCAGGGAGGTGCAGTTCAGGATCAGCAGTGCGGGCACGTGGGACCCGGCCAACGACTGGTCGTACCGGAACATCCCCACCACGCCCGGCGCGACGCCGGTCCGCACCCCGAACATCACCCTCTACAGCGGCGCCACCAAGATCTGGGGTGAGCCCCCGGGTCCGGAGGAAGAGGACGACACCCCGCCCAGCAAGCCGGGCAGGCCCGCGGCATCCGGGATCACGGGCTCCACCGCCAGGCTGACCTGGACGGCCTCCACGGACAACGTGGGTGTGTCGGGTTACGACGTCTACCTGGGGTCCACCAAGGCAGGCACGTCCCCGACCGCCTCCTTCGACCTGACGGGGCTCACCCCTTCCACGTCCTACTCGGTCACCGTGGTGGCCAGGGACGCGGCGGGCAACACCTCGCCGCCCTCGGACGCGGCCACGTTCACCACCACGGACACGACGACGCCGCCCCCGGGCGGCTGCCAGGCCACGTTCAAGGTGACGAACTCGTGGGGCGGCGGCTTCCAGGGCGAGGTGACCGTGAAGAACGCGGGCACCGCGGCCATCAGCGGCTGGACGGCCTCCTGGACCTCCCAGAACGCCATCACCCAGGTCTGGGGCGGGAAGCTCACGCAGTCCGGCTCCACCGTGACGGTGCGGAACGAGAGCTACAACGGCGCCCTCGCCGCCGGCGCGAGCACCACGTTCGGCTTCATCGCGAGCGGCGCGGCGAGCGTCCCCGACCCGGTGACCTGCGCCTCGGGCACCGGCTGAACACTCAGGCCGTCCGCTGCGTATGAGGAGGTGAGGCCACAACTTCATATCCCTGCCCGATGAACCATCCCCGCCCGGATGGGACGGACGCGGTCGATTCCTCCAGTCGGCCGCGTCCGTTTTTCATGGGGGTTCAGCTCTGGCGGCGGTGGACCTCCTGCGCGAAGCGCTCGCGGGCGAGGTCGATGAACGACTCGTCGGCGAACTCCTCCTTCAGCGCCTGCGCGTGGTAGCGCTCGGGGATCAGCCGGAGCACATGGTCCCGGTAGCCGGGTCCCGGCGCGGGCACCCGCACCTGCGGCGGGATGCTGATCTTGACGGCGATCGGGCCGGAGGCGCGTACGGACTGCGCCCAGTCCGTGCCCTCGCCGGTCACCGCGCACAGGTGACGGGCGTAGACCCAGGTGACCTCGACCAGCGACTTCGCGTCCGGCGGTTCGACGCCGAACGGCTCCACCGCGCAGATGACGCGCGTGTCGAGGGTGCCGTGGCCGTGGGCGTGGTGCTCGTCCGGCGAGGACTCCTCAAGGATCTTGGTGACCTGCGCGGAGAGCTCTCGATCGAGCTGCGACGACGGCTGCCTGCCGGCGAAGAACATCACCCCGGCCAGGCTCAGCCCGGCCAGGGTGATGATCGCCGCGATGAGCCCGCGACGGGTTTTGATCACGGGCTGGTGCAGGTCAGGGTCGGGGCGGGGTTCGGGACCGAGCCGGTGGCGTTGAACCCGAACGTGGTGGTGGCGTTGGGGGCGAGCTGGCCGTTGTAGGTGGCGTTCTTGACCTTCACGTTCGGCGGCTGACCGCTCAGCACGCCGTTCCACGGCGAGCCGTCGAAGCCTTGGCCGCCGCCGTAGGTCCAGGAGACCGTCCAGCCGTTCAGGCTGGAGGTGCTGGTGTTCTTCACCGTCACCTCACCCTGGAAGTGGCCGGCCCAGCCGGTGTCGGTGGCCTTCCACGTCGCCGTGCAGGCGCCCGGCGTCGGCGTGGACGTCTGCGTCGGCGTGATGGAGGGGCCGGGCGTGCTGCCGTTCGGGCCGACGCCGGTGACCTCGCCGTTGCCGCCGTCGAAGACGACGTCGGAGCAGCTGTAGAAGTTCTCGTTGCTGTCCGAGCGGATCCAGTGCGTGTAGATGATGTGCCGGCCGGTCTTGCCGGACGGGAGCTGGCTGTTCCAGTAGTAGTAGTTGAGCGCGCCGGCCGGACCGGTGTCCGGCGGGTTGGTGACGCTGCCGAACGGCTCCAGGTCCGACCACTTCAGCGGCCCGTTCGGGTTCCAGCCGTTCTTGGTGATGTAGTAGTTGAACGAGCCGGGGTGCTTGGCCCAGTTGCTGTGCCGCATCTGGATGGTCGCGCCCGAGGTCAGATGGGTCACGGGCCAGTCGGAGCGGACCGCGTTGTAGGCCGAGAAGTCGTACGGCCCACCGGTGCCGCCGCTGCAGAGCTGGCCGTCGGGGATGAACCCGGAGGTGCGTCCGGCGCCGTCGGAGCGCAGCACCGCGAACCAGTTGTAGAGGGGCGTGCTGCCGCTCTGGGCAACGGCGGCCGCGCAGGCGGGGTTGTAGGGGAGGATCTGGCCGTTCTCCCGCAGGCCGTCCTGCCAGCACAGGAACGTCCGGCCGCCCGGCACCATCATGACGCCGTGCGCCTGTGCGGGGTTGGGTGCGATGAGGATCGTGGTGATCAGAACCAGGACGGCGGCGATCGCCGTCCGCTTCACTGCTTTCATGTGGGCTTTCCCTTGCGCTGACGACAGAGGAAACTGCCCCACGACCCAGCCCGCCCGGCCAGCGCCAGTGAACCACGCGCCGGGCCGTTCCGACAACGCGCCGTGAAACTTTCAGCCGATCATGGTCATGGTTTCCCCTGGTAGCCGCATAGCGGCAGGTGGTAATTACATGCGCGCTCTTGCCGCTTCAGGGAACGCCGGGGAGCCTCGCTGAATGGGAGCGCTCCCACATATCCTGTTCTCCGAGAAGCGGGAGCCACATGTCATGAGGAACGCGCACACCCATCTGCTCATCGGGGCGATCCTGGCGCTGCTCGCCGGCTGCCTGGTCGCCGCGCCCGCCCAGGCCGCCCCGGTGCTGTGCGACAAGTACGCCTCCACCACCGTCCAGAACGGCCGCTACGTCGTCATGAACAACGTGTGGGGCGCCGACACCGCCCAGTGCATCGACGTCAACCAGAACGGCGGCTTCACCGTCACCCAGGCCGCGCACAACAAGCCCACGAACGGCGCCCCGGCCTCCTACCCGGCCGTCTACGCGGGCTGCCACTACGCCACCTGCAGCACCGGCAGCAACCTGCCGATGCAGGCGAGCTCGCCGTCGTTCGGCTCGCTGCGCACCTCCGTGAGCATGACCTACCCGAGCGGCGGCGTGTGGGACGCCGCCTACGACATCTGGTTCGATCCCACCCCGCGCACCGACGGCCAGAACACCGGCGCCGAGATCATGGTCTGGCTCAACCGCATGGGCTCGATCCAGCCGGTCGGCTCCCAGATCGGCACCGTCAGCCTGGCCGGCGGCACCTGGCAGGTCTGGTACGGCAACATCGGCTGGAACGTGATCTCCTACGTGCGCACCTCGCCGACCGCCTCGATGGACTTCACCATCGACACGTTCCTGAGCGACGCCATCGGCCGCGGCTACGCCCAGCGCTCGTGGTACCTCACCAGCGTCCAGGCCGGCTTCGAGCCCTGGGTCGGCGGCGCCGGCCTGGCGGTCAACTCCTTCTCCTTCGGCTCGGGCGGCTCGAACAGCGGAGGCGGCTGCACGGCCGCCGCCACCACGCAGTCCCAGTGGCAGGGCGGCTACGTCATCCAGCCGGTCACGGTGACCAACACCGGCTCGGCCACGAAGAACGGCTGGACGGTGACGTTCACGCTGCCCGCCGACCACACCATCACCGGCTCGTGGAACGCGACCCTCAGCGTCAGCGGCTCCACGGTCACGGCCAGGAACGCGGGCGGCAACGGGACCCTGGCGCCGAACGCCTCGACCAGCTTCGGCTTCCAGGCGACCAGGCCGGGCGGCAACTCGCAGGTGCCGAGCGGTTACACCTGCGCATGAGATCCGCGCGGGCGTGCTTGAGCGAGGGGCACGGGCCGCGCGGAGGAGGGGTACGGCTGGTGCTGCCGTACCCCTCCGTCAAATGCAATCCGTCAAATTCCATCCGTCAGATGCTCAGTCCCGTTCCATCGCCTGCTCGATGTCGTCGAGCCGGGCCTGCAGCTCGCTCAGGCAGGCCGGCGCGAGCCGGCCCTCCCGCAGCCGGTCGGAGAGCTTCTGCCGCAGGTTCTGCGTGGTGGTCGCGTACGGGCCCCGCGGCACCACCGTGGTCTGGAGCACCTGCTTGAGGTCGAGGACGACGTCGGCGTCGGTCGCGCCGCACGGCGTACGGGCCTCCAGCACGCTCTGGAACCGGGTGACCGCCTGCTCGACCGTGACGGCCGAGGCGGGGCTGCTCTCCATGTAGCGGGCGGTGACGCCGGCCGACGGCTCGGCGACCACCCGCTCCTGCTGCTGCTGTGGCGGCGGCGTGGCGGACGGCTGCTGGACGACGGCTCGCTGGATCCCGGTCTGCTGGAACCACAGCAGCGCCGAGAGCGCGACCGCGGCAGATCCCACCACGGTCACGCCCCGGCGTACGTGCCGGCCGACGGAGGCCGCGCCCAGCGCGGAGTTGAGCCCCGCGACGATCTCCGCCGCCGTGGGCCGCTCCTCCGGCCGGTGCGCGAGGCAACGCTGGCAGAGCGAGGCCACGGCGTGCGGCACCCCGGGGACCCGCGGCGGGGGAGACGTGCGGCGGGCCGCCTCGATCTCCTCCCACGTGGTCTCCGGGTACGGCGTGCGCCCCGTGAGCATGGTGTGCAGCAGCACGCCCAGGGCGTAGACGTCCACGGCGGGATGGGTGGGCGCGCCGAGCAGGCGTTCGGGGGCGACGTACGGCGGGGTGCCGCGGTCGTCCTCGGGGTCGCCCGTCCACGCCGCGATGCCGAAGTCGAGCAGCTTCGGCCCGTCGTCGGTGAGCAGCACGTTCTCGGCGGTGACGTCCCGGTGGACCAGGCCGCGTGCGTGCCCGGCCATGAGGACGCGGGCCAGGCGGAGCGCGATGGCCGCCGCCTCGGCCCACGGCAACGGTCCCTGCTCGATGCGGTCGGCCAGCGGCGTGCCGTCGAGCAGCGGCATCACGACGTAGGCCGCGAGGGAGCCGTGCGGGGTCACGGTCTCCCCGTAGTCGTAGATCTCGATGGTGTCGGGGTGGAGGAACCTGGCGGCGGCACGGGCCTCGCTGCGCACGCTCACCCGCTCACCCTGGTCGGTGTGCAGGGAGGCGGTGAGCACCTTGACCGCGATCATCCGGTGCAGTGACTGGTCGAAGGCACGCCAGATGATCGACATGCCGCCTCTGGCCAGCGGATCCAGCAGCAGATACCGCCGGGCCAGAACGTCCCCTGGCTCAAGCCGTCTCACGGACGACCAGTTCCGTGGGCAGGACGGGGTCCACTCCCGCCGCCCCTGTGAGGAGCAGCCGGGTGGCCACCGTGGCCAGTTCCTCGACGGGCTGGCGGATGGTGGTCAGCGCGGGGACGGTGTGCTTGGCCACCGGCGCGTCGTCGAACCCGATGACCGCGACGTCGGCGGGCACCTTGCGCCCGGCCCTGCGCAGCGCCTGGATCGCGCCCGCGGCCATGAGGTCGGAGGCGACGAACACGGCGTCCAGCCCTGGAGCGTGACGTAACAACCACTGCATCGCATGCGTGCCCGATGCGGCGGTGAAGTCGCCGTAGGCCACCGGCACGTCGGGGGCGCCGGCCGCCTGGAGGGTGCGGACGAGCCCTTCGAGCCGGTCGCGGGCGGCCGGCAGCGACGGTGGGCCGCCGATCGCGGCGACGTTGCGGCGGCCGGTGAGGAGGAAGTGCTCGGCCGCCTGCCGTCCGCCGTCGAGGTTGTCGACGTCGGCGTACGGCAGTTTGAGGTCGTGGGGCGGACGGCCGATGTTACGGACCGGAATGCCCGAGGTGGACAGTTTGATGGCCAGCGGGTGACGTTCCCGCGCCCCGATGATGAGCACCGCGCCGGACAGCGCGGGGAGGATCGAGGAGGTCGGGGTGACGGTGGTCACCATGAGGTGGGTGCCGTGCTCGGCGATCACCGCGCCGGCGGCGGACAGGAGCCTGGCGTAGTAGGGCTCGGAGAACAGTCGGGGAAGATGGTCACAGATAACGGCGGTGACGCCGTCGGCGGTGGTTTTGGCTGCCGCGCCCCTGGGCGCCCGATGGCGGACGTAACCCATCCGGGAGACGGCGTCGTAGACTTGGCGGCGGGTCGAGGTACTGACCCGCACCGAGCCCGTGAGGACTCTTGAGGCGGTCGCGGGGGAAACCCCTGCAGCGGCCGCCACCTGTGCCAGTGTGGGCTGCTCGGTCATGGAGCACCTCGCGGAAAGATCCTGGGAGCGCTCCCAACGTTACCAACGTTTCGCCGTTGTTAATAGGGCCTTTGCTGAGAGTGCGTCCGGTTGTGCGGACGCATCCGGAATTTGCGGAGCTAGCGGCGGTGGTAACCCTCGGAGTTTTTGTTCCGAGGGTTGATCACCGGCATATTTCCATGTCCGATTTGTCGTATCCGACCTTATGGAAAAGAACCCTTGCCGCTCAGCCGTCCTCGCCGCCGAAGCGAACGTCGAAGCCGTCGCCGTCGTCGCCCGGCTCGGGCTCGACCGGCTGACGCGGCGCGCAGCTCGACCCGCACCCGCCGAACCTGGAGCTGTTGACCGGGGTGAAGTCCGTCGGCGGGACGCCCTTCAGCGCCTCGATCATGGTGTCCTTCCAGATCGGGCCGGGGATGGAGGCCCCGAAGACCGAGCCGTAGTACTTGCCGCCGATCGTGATGTTGTTGAGCTTGTGGGTGACCGCGCCGCGCGGGTCACCGATGCTGACCGCGCCCGCGAGGTCCGGCGTGAACCCGGCGAACCAGGCGGTGGCCTGCGAGTCGGTGGTGCCCGTCTTGCCCGCCGCAGGGCGGCCGATGCCGCCGACGCCGCGCATCGTGCCCTTGGTGAACACGCCCGACAGGATGTTCGCCGCCGCGTCGGTGACCTCGGGGTCGATCGCCTGCTTGCACTTCGGCTTGTACGTCGTGACCTTGCCGTTGCGGTCCTTGATCGAGCTGATCGCCATGGGCGCGCAGTACTTGCCGCGCGCGCCGATCGCCGCGTAGGCGTTGGCCACGGTCACCGGGTCCATCTCGTTGATGCCGAGCGTGAACGTGGAGTATTCCTGCAGGGGCAGGCCGTCGGAGCGCTTGATGCCGAGGCTCTTGGCGGTCTTCACGACGTTGCAGAGCCCCGCCTTCTGCTCCAGCATCATGAAGAAGGTGTTGACCGAGCCCCAGGTGCCGGTGGCCAGCGACTTGAAGCCGCCGCCGCCCTCGTCGTTGGTGACGGTGTGGCTCGGGTCGGCGATGTTCTCGCCCTTGCAGTTCTTGAACGTCGAGTAGTAGGGGGCGCGGTAGCCGCTGCCGACCGTGAACCCGTCGTTGATCTTCATGCCCTGGTCGAGCGCGGTCAGCAGCGTGAAGGTCTTGAACGTCGAGCCGGCCTGGAAGCCGACGCCGCCGCCGTGCACCGCGTCGGCGACCACGTTGTACGACATTTCCTTCTTGCGCTTGTTGGTGCCGTACGCGCGGCTGGCCGCCATCGCCTTGATCGCGCCCGTGCCCGGCTGGACCAGCGCCTCGGAGGCCACCGGGTTGTCGCTGGCGAAGACGTGCTTCTTGATGGCCCGCTCGGCCGCCTTCTGCATCTTCGGGTCGATCGTGGTCTTGATGGTCAGGCCGCCGCGGTTGAGGAACTGCTCGCGGGCCTTGGCCGTCTTGCCGAAGTCGGAGTTGCTGAGGATCTCGTTGCGCACGTACATGCAGAAGTACGGATACGTGCTGGCGCCGCACCCGCCGGGGATCGCGGTGTTCTTCCAGCCGAGCTTCTTGGACTTGGCCTCCTCGGCCTCCTCCGGCGTGATCTTCTTCAGCTCGGCCATCCGGGCGAGCACCACGTTGCGCCGGTTGAGCAGCTTCGCGCGCTGCTTCTTGCCCAGGTTGGGGTCGGTGGCGTTGGGGTCCTGCACCGCGCCGGCCAGGGTGGCGGCCTGCGACAGGGTGAGCTTGTCGGCGCTCACGCCGAAGAAGCGCTGGGCCGCGGCCTCCACGCCGTACGCGCCGGCGCCGAAGTAGGCGATGTTGAGGTACTTCTCCAGGATCTGGTCCTTGGTGTACTTCTTCTCGACGGCCATCGCGTACCGCAGCTCCTTGAGCTTGCGGGCGTAGCTGGCCTCCAGCGCGGCGTTCTTCTCCTTCTCGGTGGTCGCCGAGTTGAGCAGCACCTGCTTGACGTACTGCTGGGTGATCGACGAGCCGCCCTGGGCGATGCCGCCGGAGGCGAGGTTCTTGGCCAGGGCGCGCATGGTGCCCTCGATGTCGATGGCGCCGTGCTCGTAGAAGCGGTAGTCCTCGATCGCGATGATGGCCTTCTTCATCACGTCGGCCACCTGGTCGAGCGTGACGTTCTCGCGGTACTGCTCGTAGAACCAGGCGATCTCGTTGCCCTTGGCGTCGAGGACGGTGGTGCGCTCGGCCAGCGGGGGCTCCTTGAGCTCCTCGGGTTTGATGCCCAGATCCTCCGAGGCGCCGACGAACATGGCTCCCGTGCCACCTACCGCGGGCAGTGCGATGGCCGCGGCCACCACGCCGGCCGCCACCGCCGCCGCGGTGAGACGCGCGATACCTGACATGCGGGAACCCATGCGGAAATTCCTCCCCTTCGTGGCAATAGGGTGCATCCTAAACCCGGGCATGGCGTGCTCCATGTAAAACGTTGGACCCCGGCGACGGCCGGTTGGTTCGCTCCCGGCCCTCGTGACTTCCGGCACATCGTGCGGGACGACACGGTTCCTTCTGGTTCCCGTCAGGCGTCGGCAAAACGTCGTCGCGGCGCAGGGGCGGACGTAGGGCCCTCTGGCAGCCTCTACCAGGGCATATCTACCTGCCCCGTTGGAGGTCTCATGCATCGTGTCGGAGATGGCGGGCAATTCGATCGGTTGCTCCGCGCGGCCCGTACCTACTGGGGAGACAGTCCCGGTGGCGAGCGATGCGTCGTGGCGGAGGTGTTCGACCAGGACATCAGGGTCGTCGTGCGGACGCTCATGGTCGCCAAGGCCGTGTGCGACGCCGCCGCGGCGCGGCTGGTCGTCCACGGCGACCCGGAGTCCCGGCAGCTCGCCGAGGTGTTCGGCGCGGCGGCCGACCCCCAGCCCGAGACGCCGCCGGTCGCCCTGGTGACCGGGCGGGTGGACCGCGACCTGCCCAGGGACATCCCCGTCGTGCACGTGCACGGCACCGGCACGCTCCAGGCGTACGCGCTGTTCCCCGACGACGGGCCGAGGTCGTTCGAGGACGAGCTGCCCGGCCGCGTGGCGGCCTTCTTCGAGCAGTACGTCTGGCCGAACCGCGAGATGATCAGGCCCAGCGCCGAGCGGGTGGCCTGGCAGGCCAAGAGCGGCTACCAGGTCCGCACCGACACCGAGCGCCGCCAGCTCCGCGCCTACGGCTGCGCCCGCCTCGGCCTCGACCCCGGCCTGCCCACGATCACGGTCGCCGCGCACGCGCCCGGCAGGGACACCGAGCTGTTCGAGACCACCGCGCGCTTCGCCGCCGCCGAGGAGTCCGCCAACTGGCTGTTCGTCGACCCGATCGCGCCCGATCACCGGCGCGTGCGCTCCGGCCTCGGCGAGCTGTCCACGAACCTCCTGTGGAGCCTCACCGACGTCGCCGTCAGCTTCGAGGACAGCGACCTGCCCGCCTTCGGCATCCCCGTCATCCAGTCCGGCTTCTCGGCGGGCGCCCACTGCGGCGCCACCCATCTGGCGCGTACGGCGTCGGACCAGGTGCGGCTGCTGGAGGAGGCGGTCGCCACGCACGCCAAGGGCGAGACCATCCTCGGCCCCGAGCAGCGCGAGCGCGCCCGGCTGTGGCTGTGGATGCGCCGCTGCGGCGCGGACGTGCCCACCCAGCTCCTGCCGCACTGGGCGCACGGCGCGGACTACCCGCGCGTGCTGGCGGTCAACCTTCGCTACGTCGAGCGCGACGGCGACCCCCTCTTCGGCGCGGTGCACCGCATGTGGGAGCGGCGTGAACCCCTGCTCACCCGCTTCGACTTCCGTCATCCGGCAGGGCTGTCCGCCACTCTCACCCCCGCGAGGAGCAACCGTTGAACAACGTTGGGTCCGGCACCGACCTCGACCAGGTGATCCTGCCCGCGATCCCGCCCGCGCACCTGCGCAGCGGCCAGATCGCCGCCCTCCAGGTGACCGACCGGCTGCATCGCGGCTCGCAGATCATCGGCCGGTTCGAGACCTCGGGACTGGCCGGCTTCAAGATCGCCGCGCAGGGCCGCCCGCTGCGGGTGCGCATGTCCCTGTCGGTGGACGAGCACTCGGTGAGCGGCTGGCACAACGGCGTCACCGAGGCGGCCGCCGCGCTGCCCCGGCTGGTCCAGATCCGCTCGCAGGGCCGGCTGCGCCAGTGCGTGCTGCTGCGCGGCCGCCGCTCGCACGCCCAGGTCGCCTTCGACCTGTCCGCCGACGAGATCCCCGACGACGGGCTGATCTGCGTCGAGGCGCTCGACATCATGGAGGGCGACGGCGTCAGTCCCGAGGTGCGCGAGCTGCTCGGCGGCCGGATCCTGACCGACGGCGTGGCCGGGCTGCGCCTCGACAAGATCGTGTTCGAGGAGCCGCCGGCGGCCGACTTCGACACCGACCAGCTCGACGGCTGCCGGTGCGAGGTGGGCTCGCTGATCAGCGCCGGCGGGCTGGTCAACCTCAACCGGCAGGGCACCCGGCAGCTCCGCTCCAACCTGTTCCTGGTCAACCCCGCGCTGCGGCACACGTTCGGCTCCAGCGGCTACCTCACCCTCCGGCTCGGCACCAAGGCGGAGCCGGCCGCCGTCATCCCCGCGACCTGGCGGCGGATCAACAGCGAGCTGCGCTGGCTGCGGCACGCCACCAGGAAGCTCGTCCGGGCCGCCGCCCCGCACGTGGAACAGGTGCTCAGCATCAGGGACGGCGACCTCGGCGTGCCCGAGCAGCGCCCCCAGGGCAACCTCACCGAGCTGGAGTTGCCGTGCCCGGCCGGCTCACCGCTGCTGGTGGTCCTCACGCCCGTCCCCGGCGTGGTCCCCACGCTGGAGCAGGCCACCGTCAGCGGGACGCGGCTGTCCGAGCGGGGATGAACAGGTAAAACGGCGATCACCTGTGAAAACGCCGCCCCTGGGGCAGGAGGAACAGGTGACCAGCAACGGCCTGCGCATCGACACGACGCGCCATCCGCACTGCACGGTCCTGCGCGCCGGCGGCCGGCTCGACCACGCCGGGCGGATCAGGTTCAGCGCCCGCGTCAACGACGTCTGGGACTGGTCCGACGGCCCGGTCCTCGTCTTCGACCTCGCCGAGCTCGACTTCTACGACTCCTCGGTGATCGGCGTGCTGGCGATGGCGATGCAGCGCATGGAGGAGGAGGACGCCGACGGCCGGATCATCCTGGTCCGGCCGTCCGGCCACCTGCTGGACGTGCTGCGGCAGACGGACCTGCTCCCGCACGTCGAGCTCCGCGACAGCGTCGCGGACATCCTCGCGGAGCTCTCTTCTACAGCCCGTACGCCTCCAGCAGGCGCAACCACACCTCGCTGACCGTCGGGAACGACGGCACGGCGTGCCAGAGCCGGTCGATCGGCACCTCGGCGGTGACCGCGATCGTGGCCGCGTGCAGCAGCTCGCCGACCCCCGGGCCGACGAACGTCACCCCGAGCAGCACCCTCCTGTCCTCGTCCACGACGGCCCTGGCCCTGCCGCGGTAGCCGTCGCCCAGCAGGTAGGCCCCGGTCACCGAGCCGAGGTCGTAGTCGACGGCGCGCGCGTGGAAGCCCGCCTTCCTCGCCGCCTCCTCCGTACGGCCGACCGCGCAGACCTGCGGGTCGGTGAAGACCACCTGCGGGGCGCCGTAGTGGTCGGCGAGGTCGCGCATCTCGCACAGCTCGTCGCCGCGGGCCCGCGCCGCGATCACGTCGCCGCACACCCGGGCCTGGTATTTCCCCATGTGGGTGAGCAGCGCCCGGCCGTTGACGTCGCCCACGGCGTAGAGCCAGCCCTCGGCCACGCCGGTGGCGCGCATGCTGTCGTCCACCTCGACGTACCCGCCGTCGGCCAGGCCCACCGAGGCGAGCCCGAGGTCGCCGGTGGCGGGCTCGCGGCCGGTGGCGACCAGCAGCTCGTCGGCCTCCAGCGGCGGCCCGTCGGACAGGTGCACGGTGATCTTCCCGCCGGGCTCGGGCCGCTCCACCCGGACGACGTCCGTGTGGGTGCGCACGTCGATGCCGGCCGCGGTGAACGACTCGGCCACCATCTCGCCCGCGAACGGCTCCATCCGGTTGAGCAGCCCGCCGCCGCGGACGAGCACCGTCGTCTGGCGGGCGCCGAGCCCGTGCATCGCCTGCGCCATCTCGCAGGCCACGACGCCGCCGCCGATCACGGCCAGCCGCTCGGGGACGGCGGTGGCCGCCGTCACCTCGTGGCTGGTCCACGGCCGGGCCTCGGCCAGGCCGGGCACCGGCGGGACCGCCGCCGTGCTGCCGGTGGCGAGCACCACGGCCTGGCGGGCGGTCAGCACCCGCTCGCCGCCGTCGGACAGCGTCACCCGGACCCGCTTCGGCCCGTCGAGCCGCCCCCGCCCGCGGACGAACTCGGCCGGCACGCCCTCGATCCACCGCACCTGCCCGCCGTCGTCGTAGCGCGAGACGGCCTCGTCGCGGCGGGCCAGCACGGCGGACACGTCGATCTCGCCGAGCGACATGCCGGGCACCCGGCTCACCTCGCCGGCCAGGTCCACCGGCCGCAGCAGTGCCTTGCTCGGCACGCAGGCCCAGTAGGAGCACTCGCCGCCGGCCAGCCGCTCCTCCACGATCGCGGCGGTCAGGCCGCCGCGCACCGCCCGGTCCGCGACGTTCTCACCGGCGGGACCTGCGCCAATCACGATGACGTCGAACTCGTCGGGCACCCCAGCCTCCCCATGCGTTTCGTCCCTTCATCGCACTCTTTCATGTGAAGGGCGCAGAGGTGGACGTGGCACGCACGCGAGCGGGCGTCAGCCGCCCGCGCCCAGCACGCGCATCACCAGGATGAGCCCGCGCGTGTCGTCGTCCTCGGCCCGCAGGCGGGACACCTGCACCGAGAGCGCCACCGGCCGGCCCCTGCGGTTGACCGCGTCGAGCACCAGCCCCTCCTCACGCGGGTCCGCGCGGAGCGCCGCCCGCAGCCGGGGGGCGAGCGTGTCGAGCGGCAGGCCGATGTCGAGCGCCGAGAGGGTCGCGCCCACGGCCTCGACGGTCCGCACCCCCCACAGCTCCTCCGCCCCGGGACTCCAGACGATCACCCTGAGCTGGTCGTCCAGCACCACCACCGCGTCGCCGAGGCTGCGCACCACCGACGAGACGAACCGGTTGACCTCGTCCAGCTCGATGGTGCGGGCGGCGAGGGCGTCGTTGATCTGCTGCAGCTCGTCGTTGGTGGACTGGAGCTCCTCGTTCATCGTCTCCAGCTCCTCGTTGGTGGACTGGAGCTCCTCGTTGGTGGTCTCCAATTCCTCGTTCGTGGACTGGAGCTCCTCGTTGGTGGTCTCCAGCTCCTCGTTGAGCGACTGGAGCTCCTCGTAGGCCTGTTCGAGCTGGCGGTTGGCCTCCTCCAGCTCGTCGCGCAGCCTGCGGTAACGGGTGACGTCGTTGAAGTGGATGCTGATGCCCGCCAGGTTTCCCGAGGCGAGGAGCGGCACCACGGACACGTCGAAGACGCTGTCCTCCGGCTGGCCGGGCCGCCGCCAGCCCACCTCGCGCAGCTCGACCGTACGCAGCTCGTGGCGGGCCTGTTCGATGACCGAGCGCAGCTCGACCGGCCGGTAGGACACCTCCAGGTCCTGGAACGGCCGCCCGACGTCGCGCGGGCCGAGGTTGAACAGCGCCTCGGCCCTGGAGTTGGCCAGCGCCAGGTCGCCCGGCAGGTCGAGCACGAGCTGCGCCACCGGCCCCGACGCGAGCGCGACCGACGCGAGGGCGGGTAACCGCGCGGCGAGGTCGGAGGCGCTGCCGACCGCAGACCAGGTCGCCCGGGTGCTGTGGCCGGTGGGCCTCAGCTTCCTGAACAGCCGCATCCGCAGGTCCACGGGCTCGAACGTGTCGCTGTGGTTGAGCAGCATCTCGGCCTTGCCCAGGAACAGGTAGCCGGTGTCGGCCAGCGCGAAGTGGAAGCGCCGGACGATGTTGAGCTGCATCTCCGTGTTGAAGTACATCAGCGTGTTGCGGACGAGCAGCAGGTCGACGCGCGAGATCGGCGCGTCGCGGGTCAGGTCGTTGCGGCCGAAGATGAGCTGGCGGCGCAGGTCGCGGCGGAAGGTGAACCCGTTCTCGACCGGCTCGAAGTAGGTCTCGCGCAGGTCGAGCGGCACCTCGCCGAGCGCCCGCTCGGCGTAGACCCCGGTGCGGGCCAGGTGCAGCGCCTTCTCGTCGAGGTCGGTGCCGTAGATCTTGACGCGCTCGCGGAAGGCGTCGACGCCGAGCTCCTCGGCCAGCACCATGGCGATGGTGTACGCCTCCTCGCCGGTGGCGCAGCCGGCGCTCCACACGCGGATGGGCTGATCGTGCTCCATCAGGGCGGGGAGCACGCTCTCGCGCAGCCGCTGCCAGGCGGCGGCGTCCCTGAAGAAGCTCGTGACGTTGATCAGGAGGCTGTCGAACAGCCGGGTGTACTCCTCGGAGTGCAGCTCCAGGTAGTCCCGGTATTCGCCGTAGGCGGCCAGCTTCAGCGCCTCAAGCCGGCGGGCGATGCGACGGACGAGGGTGTTGCGCTTGTAGCCGGTGAAGTCGAAGCCGCGGGTCTCCTTCAGCAGGAGGAGGAGATCGTCGAGCTCGCGCTCATCCTCTGGGGTCACTGCGCCAGCCTACGCCGGGCGGCTCCGCTCAGTCGGTCATCGCGGATTCGTCGCCCCGGCCGATGCGGGATCGCAGCGTGGGCTCCTCAGCCGTGCCGGTGATGCGCTCCAGTGTGCGCACCCGCTCCTCCAGCCGCCGGACGGCCACCCACAGGGCGCGTTCCACCGCGTCCGGCCGCGCGTCCGCCCGGCTGTCCCGCAGGAGCTGGTCGATCTCCTTGGCCAAGTCGTCGTCGCGCACGTGGTCCTCCCCTTCGACGGGCGTCCCGCTCCGCCGGCGCCGCGGCGACGAGGTCACCTCCTGTCGTCCACATGCCTCCTCTCCTGTCCGGAAACGTCGTGGTCATGCACGGCGTCATGCGTGCCCGGCGCGGCCCTGCCGTCGATCGCGGACTGGATGCTGACGCGGCTCGTACGCAGCACCTCCAGGCTGGCGACGCAGCGCTCGCGGGCCGACAGCAGCAGGGTGCGGGACTGCGCGGTCCGCAGGAGCTGCCGGGTCAGCGTCGAGCGCTGGCGGAGCGTCTGCTCGCGCAGGCCGCGCGAGCGGCTCATCACCAGGGACAACGCGGCTTTCTGTGGTCGCGGGCGGTCGCGGGCGTCCTCGCCCGGCGAGGTGGTGCGCAGGTTGCGGAGGAGCGGCATGTGGCGGGGGATCGGCGTGGGCGGCCCCGACACCTCGTAGACGTCCACGTCGGTCTGCGCCAGGGCCTCCGGCATGCTCGGATAGACCGGGATGGGCTCCGCCTGCCCGTCCATGAGCGAGATGAGCCGGAGCAGCGACGGCCTGGCCTCCGCCACGAGGAGGCCGCCGCCCTTGCGCCGCATGGCGCTGTGCGTCAGCGCGAGCTGCTGCAGGCCGTCGAGGTCGCAGAACCAGAGGTCGGAGGCGGCGACCACGACGTGTTTGACCTTGGACCGCGGCAGCGGGTCCAGGAACGCGGCCAGGACGGGCCTGGTCGTCGCATCCAGCTCTCCCGTGAGGGCGACCACCAGGGTCGTCTCCCCGACGGGCACGAGCCGCACAGACAGCTGCATCACCGGACGGCCCTCCTCCCCCGCCTCGCGAACGCGGCGGCACACATCACGGTCCTCCGTCATAGTGCTCCCTCCCGACGCCGAGGGCCAGACGATTCGCAGTCATGGCGATACGAAGAGTGGATTAGGCAGTTTGATCCAGTTGTCCCCTGGTGGTGTGCCGTCGAGCTGAGCCAGCAGGTGGGCCTTCACCATGAGGTACGGGGCGAACAGGGCCTTCCGGTCGGCCCGTACGTCCGGATCGCACGGCAGACCGTCGAACGCCTCGCGCGCGGCGTCGCGCACGATCCTCCACAGTCCGGCCTCCACGTCGCGGTCGCCGCCGGAGAAGCCGGCCACCAGGCCGCCGAACGTCGTGCCGATCAGCGAGCCGTACAGCTTGGCGTGCAGGACGCCGGGATCGTCGTGCAGCAGCCGCGCGGCGACCGGCGGCACCTCGACGCCGTGCCTGGCCAGCCGGGCCGGGCTCAGGCGGACGTCGGCGAGGTCGCGGTAGGCCAGGCGGGCGGGGCGGCCCCGTCCGTCCAGCACGACCAGGAGGTTCTGGCCGTGGGCCTCCAGCGCCGCGCCCGCGGCCAGCAGCCGCAGGGCGGCGGGCAGCGCGAGCCGGGCGAACGCGGCCAGCCAGGCGGCCGGGTCGTCCACCGCGCCAGAGGCCACCGCGCTGGGGGCCACCGCGCCGGGGGCCACCGCGCCGGGGGTCCCCGCGCCGCGGGTCCCCGCGTCTGTGGTCACCGCGGCGAGTGGCAGCACGTCGGCGCTCCCGGCGAAGGCCCGGGTGGGCTCGCGCAGCATGACCGCGAGGTCCGCGCTGAACTCGCCCTTCACGGTCGCGGCGGCTCCGGCCAGGTAGCGGATCATGCGCGGGCCTGCGGCGCGGCGGGACAGCTCCGTGAGGAGGTCCGACAGCGGGACGCAGTCGCGGATCGAGCCGGGGGAGATGTCGCGGACGGCCGAGGTCATCCGCGTGGTGAACGCCGTCTTCAGATGCGGGCCGCCGTCCAGCGGGGCGAGCGTGCGCACGGACATCAGCGGCCGGGCCGGGATCGCCCCCTTCCGGTACGGCCGCACCCCGAGGTCCGGCAGCACGTGCTCGCTCTGCCAGGGGTGCACGGGCAGCAGCAGCCGGTCGCCGTCGGTCAGCGCGTCCGGCCACGGGCCGGAGACCAGGCAGTCGGCGGCGGGGACGGCGACCAGGTCGAGGGCGACGACGGGCCGGTGCTCGGGCATGTAGGCGAGCTGCTCGACGACCGACACGCCGGGGCGGTTGCGGCAGCACGGGTGGTAGGGGTGGCCGTCCACGACGTCCTGCTCGTGGTCCTCCGGGACGCGGGGGTGTCCCGGTCGGGCCTGCACGCGGGCGGTCGGGTGGGCGCCTGCGTGGGCGCCCGGGTGGACGTTCGGGCGGGCGTTGGCGCGCGACAGTGCCAGGGAGGCGACGCTGTTGGCCAGGTCGGCGGTGAGCCGTGCGCTGCCGGGGAGCCCGAGCGCGGCGAGGAGCGCGGCGGGCTCCCGGTACGGCGTCCCGTCCAGCCATAGGACGGGCACCTCGCCGAGGTCATGGGGCCGCCGCTCCGGCCCGCGCAGCCGCCGCCCATCGGCCAGCACCACCTCGCCCCCCTCCGGGGGGAGGCAGCCGTGTTGGGCGGTGTGGCCCGGGGAGGTGACGATGCCGGGGAGTGGTTCGTGCAGGAGGCTGCGCCACAGGCGGCCCAGGACGGCGGCGCGGGCGCCGGGCACGGCCGCGGCGTAGGCGGCCGACAGGGCTGGGCGTACGGTGGCTAGCTCCGCAGCGAAATCACTCTCGTCTCGCCCCATAATCCCCCCGATTTCCACGAACATCCTGTTTAGCTAGCCTGTGTGCGCTGATGGGTACAAACGGTAGGAGAAGGTCGCCATGCCATCCACAGACGGCCTCCTCCCGCCCGGCGGCGGGCCGGAGCGAGAAGCCTGGACGCACGCCACCGCACTCGCGGTGACGGCGCTGCTCAACTGCCTGGTCCGGGAGGTCGCCCACCCGGGTCCCGACGCCGGCACGTACGTGCTGCCCGCGACCGGCCACGTCCTGCGGGTGAGCGGCGGGCGTTTCCCCGCCGACCCCGAGCTGCGCGCCGCGGACGGGTGGCGGCCGCTGCCGCTGGACGACCTCGTCGAGCTCACCGCCGCCGAGCTGCGCACCCGTACGGGCACCGCCAACGACGTCCTGCCCGCCGAGATCCGTCACAGTCGCGACGTCGCCGCCGCGCTCCTGGCCGCGCGGCGGGCCACGGAGCCGCCCGCCGACCTGTACCTGCGTTCGGAGCAGGCGCTCCTCGCCGGCCACCGCTACCATCCGGCGCCCAAGGCCCGGGGCGGCGCGGGCCCGGAGGAGTGGCTGCGGTACTCGCCCGAGGTACGCGCGAGCTTCGCGCTGCCGCTGCTCGGCGTGCCCCCAGAGCTCCTCGTCGAGGACGGCGACCCGGCCGCGCTGGACGCGCTCGCCCCGGCCGCCGGCGTGGACGGCCTGGTGCCGCTGCCCGCCCACCCCTGGCAGGTGGAGCTGCTGGGCGCGCCGCTGCGTCACCTGGGCGTCACCTCAGAAGTGGCGGTGGCCACGTCCTCGATCCGGACGGTGTACCTGCCGGAGACGGATCTGTTCTGCAAGTTCAGTCTCGACGTGCGGATCACCAACGACGTACGCCGCCTCTGGTCCCGCGACCTGCGGCGGCTGCGGGAGGTCGCCGAGCTGGTGGACGGGGCCTTCGACGGGCTGGCCGGGCACGTGCCGAGGCCCGCCGTGCTGCGCGACCGCGGCTACCGGAGCGCGGACCTGGGCGGCGGGGACGGCGGCGAGGCGCTGGCGGTGATCGTACGGGACGGGCTGGGCGCGCATCTGCGGCCCGGCCTGACCGCCGTGCAGGCGGCCGGGATCAGCGAGGGCTTCCCCGGCAACCCGCTGGACGGCCTCGACGAGGACACGGCCCTGCTGTGGTGGGAGCGCTACCTGGAGCACGTGGTGCCGCCGGTCCTGCACGCCTGCCTGCGGCACGGCGTCGTCTTCGAGTGCCATCTGCAGAACGTGCTGGTCGGCGTGGACGGGCGGGGCCTGCCCGCGCAGGCCCTCTTCCGCGACCACGAGGGCGTGCGGATCCTCGCCGAGCGGCGGCCCGACCTGCCGGGCGCGGCCTCGGTGAGCCGGGCCTACGGCTGGGAGCGGCTGGTCTACTGCCTGGTGACCAACAATCTGATGGAGATCGCCGGCGCGGTGACCGAGCGCCATCCCGCGCTGCGGGACGAGCTGTGGGCGCGGGCGCGGTCGGTGTTCAAGGACGCGGGGCGGGAGCACGGCGATCCGGAGGAGCTGCGGGCGCTGCTGTCGGACCCGTACGTCCCGGCGAAGGCGAACCTGCTGCTGCGCTGGACGGACGCCGAGGGCGAGGCCATGCGCTGCGTCCCCATCCCTAATCCGTTGAGACTCTTTACGCCCTAAGCTATTGTTCGGAAGGCAATGCCTTACGGCGTAATGAGATGAGGGGGAGCGACATGCCCGAGGCGGTACTGCACGACGGCAGCGGCATCGAGGTGGAGGTGCACGGCTCAGGGCCGGTCGTGCTGCTTCCCGTGGACCCGCGCCCGATCGAGGGCGAGCAGGCCGAGGAGATGCGCAAATGGGGCGCGGACCCGGCGCTCGGCCGCTCGCTCATCGACGGGCTGAGCGACGCCTTCCGCGTCGCGGCCTTCGACTACACCGGCCACCTCATGGCCGTCCCCAAGCCGGACACCCTCACCCCGGACAACGTGTCGGCCGACCTGCTCGCCGTGGCCGACGCGGTGGGGGCCGGGAGTTTCGCGTACTACGGCTACTCGTGGCTGGCGCTCTCCGGGCTGCAGCTCGCCCTCCGTACCGACCGGCTGGCCGCGCTGGCGATGGGTGGCTACCCGCCCTACGAGGGCCCGTACGCCGAGATGCTGAAGGTCACCACGGCCACGTACGAGAAGGCGATCGACCCGCCGCCGCCCGCCACGGAGCCGGTGGAGCCGGGCGACTGGGGGTCGGTCCAGAACGTGCCGAGCGAGCCGCAGGCCCGGCAGTTCGTCACGCTGTACGAGGCGCTCCAGGACTTCGACGACAAGGCCGTCCGGCTGACCTGCCCGCGCCTGTGCTTCGCCGGCTCGGCCGACGCCATCGACTACGCCGAGGAGTGGGGCGGGACCCGGGTGGACCTCGCCGGGCCGCTGACCCGGCACCGGGGCGAGCTGGAGGCGCGCGGCTGGGAGGTCGCCGTGCTGGACGGGCTCGACCACATGGGCGCGATGCGGGCCGAGAGCGTGCTGCCCGTCCTGCGGCCGTGGCTGGAGCGGGTCCTGCTCTAGCGTCCTCAGGCGTTCTCCGGCAGTGACCGCATGCGGCCGATGATCGCCGTGGTGGAGCGGTCGGGCAGGTAGTCGAGCACCCGCACCTCGCCGCCCAGGGCGCGGACGAGCGGCGTCTCCGGCAGCATCTCCGGCGTGTAGTCGCCGCCCTTCACGTACAGCTCAGGGCGGATCATCCTGATCAGCCGCTCAGGCGTGTCCTCGTCGAACTCGACCACGTAGTCCACGCCGTGCAGCGCGGCCAGCACCGACATGCGGTCCTCGCACGAGTTGACCGGCCGGCCCGCGCCCTTCAGCCGGGCCACGCCGGCGTCGCTGTTGACCGCCACCACCAGCACGTCGCCGAGCTGCGCCGCCTGCTCCAGGTAGGTGACGTGGCCGCGGTGCAGCACGTCGAAGCAGCCGTTCGTGAACACGACCTTCTCTCCCGCGCGCCGGTGCTCGTCCAGCAGCTCGGCCAGGCGCTCCGGGGTCTGCACCGCGCCCTCGCGGCGGCGCAGCGCGCGCAGCAGGTCGTGGCGGGTGCACACGGCGGTGCCGGGGCGGCGTACGACGACGGCGGCCGCCGCCTGGCCCGCCTGCGCGGCCTCCTCCGGAGTGGCCCCGCCGGCCAGCCAGAGCGCGAAGGCCGCCGTGTAGGTGTCGCCCGCGCCGGTCGCCATGTGCTGCGGCGCCGGGTGCGCGTACGTCCGGTACGGCGGCACGCCCGCCCGGTGCAGCAGCGTGCCCTCGCCGTCGAGCGTGGTCACCACCATGTCCGCGCCGGTCAGCTCCAGCACCCGGTCGCTGCGCGCCATCAGGAAGCCCAGCCGGTCCGGCTCGCCGTCCTCCTCGGCGAGCAGCCGGACGACCTCGGCGTAGTTGGGCAGCACGGCGTTCGGCCGGCACTCCCGCCAGGGCGCCACCGCGTGCGCGTCCACGACGAGCAGGGGCAGGCCCGCGAGCGACCTGCGTACCGCCGGGGTGAACACGCCGCCCCCGTAGTCGCAGGCCACGACCACGTCGGCGGCCGGCGCGACGGCCGCGACGCGGCGCAGCAGCTCGCGTTCGGCCTCCTCGGGGAGCGGGTCCTGGTCCTCGTCGTCGAAGCGGGCGATGAGCTGGCCCTCGGTGACCAGCCGCCGCTTGTGCGAGGTACGCCGCCCAGGCACGGTCAGCAGGTCCGTCTCGACGCCGAGCAGCCGCAGCGCCTGCCGCAGCTCCTCGCCGGGCTCGTCGTGGCCGGCCACGCCGATCAGGCGTACGCGTGCGCCGAGCGCGACCAGGTTGGCGGCGGTGTTGGCGGCGCCGCCCGGGGCGTTCTCGGTGCTCTCCAGGCTCATCACGGGCACCGGAGCTTCCTGCGCGAGCCGCTTGGCCGAGCCGTGCAGCCAGGAGTCGAGCATGACGTCACCGACGACCACTGCGTTGATGATCTTCTCGTTGGTGGTGCCCATGACAGGCGAGTACCAGCAGAAGGGCTCTCCAAACCCCGGGTGCCGGGTGTCGCCGCAGGTTATCGAGGGGTTTCGCCGGGGTAGCCGGGCTCCTGTGCACGGCTCAGAACTCGATGTGGGCTCCCAACTCGACGTTGGCTCGGAACTCGATGTGCTCGTCCCGACGAAGGACCGTCCGGGCGCGCTGGCGGTCACGCTCGCCGGGCTCGCCGCCCAGACCGCGGGCGGCTTCCGCGTGGTCGTCTCCGACCAGTCGGCGCGGCCCGTGGCCGAGGACCCGCTGGTGGCGGCGGCCGTACGCATCCTGGAGCATCGGGGCTCGCCGGTCGAGCCGCTGCGGAACGTGCCGCCGAAGGGCCTGGCCGAGCAGCGGCAGTTCCTGCTGGACCGGGCCCGGCGCAGGTTCGCGCTCTACCTCGACGACGACGTGTGGCTGGAGCCGGACGCCCTCGCCACGCTGACCGGCGCGCTGGCCGAGCTGCGGTGCGGGTTCGTCGGGTACGCGCTGCACGGGCTGTCGTACCGGGAGGACGTGCGGCCGCACGAGCTGACTTCGTACGAGGAGTGGGCCGGTCCCGTGCGACCCGAGCGGGTGCGGAGGGACCAGCCCGCCTGGCGGCGGCACACCCTGCACAACGCGGCCAACCCGCTGCACCTGGCCGCCAAGGTGGGCGCGGAGCGGGGGTGGCGGGCGTACAAGGTGGCCTGGATCGGAGGCTGCGTGCTCTACGACCGGGAGCGGCTGGTGGAGTGCGGCGGGTTCGGCTTCTGGCGTGCGGTGCCGCCCGCGCACGCCGGCGAGGACGTCGTCGCCCAGCTCCGCGTAATGGAACGCTACGGCGGGGCCGGGCTGCTGCCCAGCCGCGCCTACCACCTGGAGCTGCCGACCACCGTGGTGGACCGGCGGGCCGAGTGCTACGACCACGTGCTGGAGACCTGATGGGCGGGCTGGTCCCCGGGGTCGAGCGGATCGCCGTGCTGCGGGCCAACGCCATCGGCGACTTCCTGCTGTCCGTGCCCGCCCTGGACGCGCTCAGGTCGGCCTACCCGGACGCGAAGCTGACGTTGCTCGGCCTGCCGTGGCACGCCGGGTTCCTGGAGGGGCGGCCGGGGCCGGTGGACGAGGTGGTCGCGCTGCCGCCGATCACCGGCGTGTCCACGAGCGAGGGCGGGCATCCGGTCCCCGGCGGGCTGTGCGAGGGGCTGCGCGAGCGGGCCTTCGACCTGGCCGTACAGATCCACGGCGGCGGCCGGTACTCCAACCCGTTCGTCCGGCGGCTCGGCGCGCGGGTGACGGCGGGGCTGCGGACGCCGGACGCCGACGAGCTGGACCGCTGGGTGCCGTACGTCGACCACCACCACGAGAGCCTGCGCTTCCTGGAGGTGGCCGCGCTGGTCGGCGGCAGGGCGGGCGACCGGGCGGGCGGTCTGGAGCCGCGGGTGGCGGTCACCGGCCGTGACCGGGAGGAGCTGGCCGCCGCGTTCGGCGCGCCGCCGCCCGGCCTGGTCGCGCTGCACCCGGGCGCGCGCGACCCGCGCCGGCGCTGGCCCGTGGAGCGTTTCGCCGCGGTCGCCGACCGGCTCGGCCGGCCGGTCGTGGTCACCGGTTCGGCCGCCGAGCGGGACCTGGTGGAGGGAGTCGTCGCCGCGATGCGCCGGCCCGCCGCCGCCGTCGCGGGCACGCTCGGCCTCGGCGCGCTGGCCGCGCTGTACGAGCGCTGCGACCTCGTGATCGGCAACGACACCGGCCCCCGCCACCTGGCCGCCGCGGTCGGCACGCCCACGGTCGCCGTCTACTGGTGCGTTAACCTCGTCAGCTACGGCCCGCTCACCCGCACCCGGCACCGGCCGCTGATCTCGTGGACCACCGGCTGCCCGGTGTGCGGCGCGGACGGCGTGGACCCGCGGGGCGAGCGCTGCCCGCACGACGTGTCGTGGGTGCGTGACGTGCCGGTGGACGACGTACTGGAGCAGGCCGGGGATCTTCTCGCGGAAACACGCATAGCGGAGGGGCCACGCGGCGTCTGAGAGGGTGACGTCGAACCTTCCGGAGGTGATCGTGGACGCCGCGGACGAGCAGCGTTTCCGCGAGTTCGTCGCCGCGCGTTCCCCCGCGCTCATGAGGCTGGGGTACCTGCTCGCCGGCGGCGATCAGCACGCGGCCGAGGACCTGGTGCAGAGCGCGCTGGCCAAGCTGGCCGCCAAATGGCGGCGGGTGGCCGCCCCTGAGGCGTACGTGCGGCAGACCATGTACCGCCAGCAGGTGAGCTGGTGGCGGACGAGCGCCCGGCGCGGCGAGGTGATCCAGGCCGACCCGCCGGAGACCGCGGGGCGGGACCTCAACCACCAGAGCGAGCTGCGCATGATGCTGCGGGCCGCGCTCGCCCGGCTCACCCCCCGCCAGCGTGCGGTGGTGGTGCTGCGGTACTTCGAGGACCTGCCCGAGCAGGAGGTCGCCCGGACGCTGGGCTGCTCGGTCGGCACGGTCAGGAGCACCGCGCACCGGTCGCTGGCGCGGCTGCGCGAGATCGCCCCGGAGCTGGCACGAGAGCTGGAGGTGGCCCGGTGACCCGGTTGCTGCGCGACACGATGGAGGAGTGGGCCGGGGAGGTTCACGTTCCCCACGACCTGGCCGATCGGGCGCTACGGAGGCGCGTCCGTCGGCCGGCGAGGGTGGCCGTCCTGGCGGCGGGGCTGGTGGCGGCGCTGATCGCGGGCGTCACGTTCGTGGCGGGGACGGTGGGGGACCGTCCCGCGCCGGCGGTCAGCGTGCGTCCGGCCGACGGGATCACGCTCCCGGCCCGGCCCTCGCCCGCCCCGACCGACGTGCGCGCCGACGTCGAGCACAGCCCGCCCAGCCGGCTGGTCGCGGCGGGACGGCTGGCGGTGTCGGCGTACTACACCACCAAGGAGGAGCCGGTCGAGGGGAGGTTGCGGCACGTCGTGCGCACCTGGTCCCTGTACGACCCGCGCAGCGACGGCTACGAGCGGACCTCCTGGGGCTGGGTGGACGTGGCTCCGGGGCTCCAGGTCGCCGCCGTGCTGGAGCGCGAGCTGCCCGCGCGGCGGCTGGGCATCCTGGACCTGAACACCCGGCAGATTCTCAAGTGGTTCGACCTGGAGCATCCGGTGGCCTCGGTCACCTGGTCGCCCGACGGCACGAAGGTGCTCGCCACCGCGTACTCCAGTTATCCCGACGCGGTGGAGCGCGGGCCCGAGCCCGACAGCCTGATCCTCCGTGACAGCCCGCGCACCGGCTACTTCATCCTCGACGTCGGGTCCGGCGAGGCCGTCTACCACGCGCTGCCCGCCCGGACGGGCAATGACGTCCCTGCCAACATGAACGGCCGCCAGGACCTCGGCTGGAGCCTGGACGGCACGGCGATCTGGGCGCCCACGGACACCGAGCCCGATCGTGTCTGGTACACCCTCGACGGCGAGCCGCGCGACGCCCCGCAGGGCCAGCGCTACGTCCGCTACTCAACGGAGTCGGCGCTCTCGCCCGACGGCCGCCGCGTGCTCGGGCCCGACGGCCTGCCCACCGAGATCACCGACAGCGCGACCGGTGAGATCGTCGGCCGCCAGAACGTCCTGCAGCTGCACGCCTGGGCGGACGACGACAACGTGCTCGCCCTGGGCTGCGCGGGCTCCTGCGGGGACGAGTTCGACAACGGTCTGGTGCTGGTGAGCGTGGACGGCGCGCGGATGACCCAGCTCGCCGCCTACCGGAACTCCAACAAGCAGGACGCCTGGCGCTGGGTCCTGACGCCGCGGTGATTTTTGACCGATCGTTCTAGATAGTGTTAACGTGGCTCGCGTGGCACGGAGCAAGGAGTTCGATCCCGAGGTCGCGCTGGAGAAGGCGCTGGAGCTGTTCTGGGAGCGCGGCTACGAGGGCACCTCGATGGCCGACCTCGTGGAACGGCTCGGCGTCGCGCGGGCCAGCATCTACGGCACCTTCGGCGGCAAGCGCGAGCTCTATCTGAAGGCGCTGGAGCTCTATCTCGCGCGCAACGACGTGGTGGGGCCGCTGTCGCAGCCGGGGCCCGTGCTGCCGGCGCTGCGCGCCTTCCTCGACGGCTACGTGGCCGAGTGCCTGGCCGACGAGCTGCGGCGGGGGTGCATGGTGGTCAACACGGCGGTCGAGTTCGGCTCGCGCGACCCGGTCGTGTCGCGGCGGGTGGTGGAGAGCTGGGCGGGGCTGGAGACGGCCATCGCGGCGGCGCTGGTGCGGGCGCGGGCCCAGGGGGAGATCCCCGGGCACAAGGATCCGTACGCGCTGGCCAGGTTCCTGCTCGTGCTGCTCCAGGGCGTACGGGTGCTCGGCCGCGCCGACCCCGATCCCCGCCGCCTCCGCGCCGCCGTCGAAGAGGCCATGACAGCCGTCCAAATTTGAGAACGATTGGTCAAGAATCATGAGTGAGCGTTTCGCGGGGAAGGTCGCCCTCGTCACCGGCGCGACGGGTGTCGTGGGCGGGGCGGTGGCGCGGGCGTACGCGCGGGAGGGCGCCGCCGTACTGGTGGTCGGCCGCGACGCCGGACGCCTGTCCGGCCTGGTCAAGGAGATCGAGGCGGCCGGCGGCCGGGCGAGTGCGTTCGCCGCCGACGTCTCCCGCTCGGCCGAGGCCGCCGCCATGGTCGCCGCCGCTGTCTCCCGCCTCGGCGGGCTCGACGTGGCCTGCAACGCGGCCGGGATCTTCGGCACGCTCGCGCCCGTGGCCGACTACGACGAGGACGTCTTCGACCAGGTGCTGGCGGTCAACCTCAAGGGCGTGTTCCTGTCGATGAAGCACGAGGTGGCCCGCATGCGCTCCCACGGCGGCGGGACGATCGTCAACGTCGCCTCCAACCTGGGCGCGCACTGGCGGCTGGCGGGGGCGGGCGCGTACGCCGCCTCGAAGGCCGCCGTCAGCCACCTGACCCGCACCGCCGCCCGCGACCACATCGCCGACGGCGTCCGCATCAACGCGATCAGCCCGGGCCCGATCGACTCCCCGATGTCGACCCGTCCGGGCGAGACCGTCGAACAGCGGGACGAGCGCATGCGCGCCTCCCTCCCCATCGGCCGGGTCGCCGCGCCCGAGGAGATCGCGGCGGCGGTGCTCTGGCTGACCTCACCCGAGTCGAGCTACGTCGTCGGCCAGGACCACGTCGTGGACGGCGGCGCCACCGCCTGACGGGCGCGCCGACGCGTCTCCTCCTCCAGGTGCCGGTGCAGCTCGGCCAGGGTCGCGCCGCACCGCACATTGGAGAGTCCGCTCGTGGACGGCACCAGGACAAGGCGGATGGCGATGTAGCCGCCTCCTGCGCCGTCGATGATCTGCCAGCCGGGAAAGGTCCGGGGCGTCGTCATCCTGCCGCTACGTCGGCCCAGACGACGCGGCGTCCGCTCGTGAGGAGGCGCGTTCCCTGGCGGAGGCTGAGGCAGGCCACGATGCCGAGGCCGCGACCCGACTCCGCCAAGGGATCGAGCTGGCAGGGAACGAAGCAGGGCATGGGGGACGGGGTGCCCGGGTCGGTCACCTCCAGGCGGACGAAGCCGTCGCCGAAGCCGAGGCGGAGGCCGATCCAGTCGCGGCCCCGGCCGTTCGGGACGTGCTGGAAGACGTTGGCCACCAGCTCGGCGACGATCTGGAGCGCGTCGGACCTGACCGCCGGATCATGGTCGGCGAGCCACAGTCCGGTGGCCTGGCGTGCCTGCCATGACGTTCTGGCGTCGCGGCGCAGCGTCGTGCTGCGCCACAGGACGACCTCTGAGTTGCCCATAGTGCGGCTCCGGCTTTGCGAGTGTCCGAGAACACTCCTCAGAGTGGCGGCGTGCTGCTATTTTGTGATCGACCCGTCACCGTCCGTTGCCGGACAGACCTACTGAGGCTTGTCCGGGTCCCCCTGAGAGGGCGTGACATGCCGGCACAGGTCTATGGCGAGATCCTGAGAAAAGCGCGCGAGGCGGCAGGGCTGTCGCAGGCGGCGCTGGGGGAGTTGCTTTCGTGCAGCGAGAGCCTGGTTGGCCTGATCGAACGCGGTAAGCGGCGGCCGAGCAAGGGGTTCACCCTGGCGGCTGAGGCGGCGCTGGGGTTGAACGGCGAGCTGTACGGGCTCCTGCCCAACACGACGGTCATGTCCACGCCGAGGTGGTTCAGCGAGTGGCCGAAGGCGGAGGAGAAGGCCCACACCATCCGCACCTGGCAACCGCTGGTGATCCCCGGGCTCCTCCAGACGGCCCGCTACGCGCGAGCCCTCCTGATGACGGAGCCGGGAGTCACTGAGCAGTGGGTGGACGATGCCGTGGAGACACGGCTCCGGCGGCAGTCGGTCTTCCAGCGCGTGGATCCGCCCCTGTACTGGGCGCTGATTGACGAATGCGCTCTCCTCCGCCCGGTGGGTGGGAAGGAAGTGATGCGAGAGCAGTTGGAGCATCTGTTGAAGATGTTCGCGCGGCCTTTCGTCTCGATCCAGATCGTGCCGCTGGAGATGGGCGCTACAGCGGGTCTGCTCGGAGGCTTCGCCGTCGCTCAGGGCAAGGACATGCCGGATCACATCTCACTTGAAGACGCCGCCTCGGGCTCCGTGAGCGCTCATGAGGACATGGTGCGGCGGGTCAGCGTCAGGTATGAGGCGATTCACAAATGGGCACTTCCCATATCGATGAGCCAGCGACTGATACATGAGGCGGTGGCGAAGTATGAAGATCAGTGATGATCTGCGTGCCGAGCTGGAAGCAGCCCGGTGGGTCAAGTCCACACTCTCCGGATCTAGCGGCGGTGACTGTCTCTACGCCGCCAGACTGAGCGGCGACCGTTATGCGATTCGTGACTCCGAGCAGCCTGAGGTCGCGCCGCTGATTCTTCGCGGTGGAGTGTTTCGGGCGTTCGTGGGTGGCGCGAAGCTCGGGGAGTTCGACTTCTGACAGCGGCTTGCTGTCTCCCTCGTCGGTTTTCGGAGAAGAGGACGGCAAGGTATGCGGATCGGCGACGAGCTGGAAAGCGTGCGGTGGACAAAGTCTTCGCTCTCCGGTCCGGATGGCGGTGACTGTCTCTACGTCGCCAAGCTGAGCGGTGACCGTTACGCGGTCCGTGACTCCGAACAGCCTGAGCTCGCCCCATTGATTCTGCGGGGTGAGGTGTTTCGGGCGTTCGTCTCGGGCGCGAAGCTTGGGGAGTTCGACTTCTGACGGAAGGCCCGTGCCCACCGCTGCGGTGGTGGGCACGGGCCTTGGTTCTGGAGGGGTCAGACGCGGCTGATGCGGACGGCGTCGGCGATGACGTAGCCGGTGCCGGCGGTCCACCGGCTGATTCCGACCACGTTGTACGTCCCCGCGTTCAGCGAGAACGTGCCGATGCTCTTCCAGGTGCCGCCGCCGCTGCGTTGGTCGACGTAGACGGTCTGGTTGCCGCCTGAGGCCGCCACGATGTACGGCGCCGAGCTGTTGTAGCCCGCGTCGGCCGGATACCAGACCTCGACGCGGTACGTGCCCGCGCTGGGGATGGCGGCCGAGTACCACGCAGGGTCGCTGGCGGAGACCGGGTCGGCGAAGCGGTAGTCGGAGCCGTAGCGCTGGCTGGAGTACGTGGAGGTGCCCCAGTTGGCGCTGGCGGTGAACTGGCCGGAGGTGGTGTTGTCGATCGTGGTGGTCCACGAGGGGGTGCCGCCGCCACCGGTCACGTAGTTCATGTACGTGGTCCAGTTCCAGTTGGAGCCCGGGTCGGTGTGGGTGGCGCCGGGCACCTGGTTGTGGCCGATGATGTGGCTGCGGTCCTTGGGGATGCCGTACTTGTCGCAGATGGCCTTGGTGAGGGCCGCGGACGCCCGGTACATCGCGTCGGTGAACCACGAGGCGTCGCTGACGTAGCCCTCGTGCTCGATGCCGATCGACCGGGTGTTGTAGGTCCAGTTGCCGGCGTGCCAGGCGATGTCCTTCTCGCGCACCATCTGGGTGATGGCGCCGTTGGAGGACTTGACCACGTAGTGGGCCGAGACCTGGGCGGAGGAGTTCTGGAACCAGGAGATGGTGCCGGCGTACGAGCCCTGCGTGACGTGGATGATCACGCGGTCGATGGCGTAGCTCGACGGGCGGCTGGAGGCGGTGTAGTTGCTGGAGCTGGCGGCGACCCAGGCGGCGGGGCCGTAGTCGGTGCTGAGGACGCCGGCGTCGGCCTTGGCGTTGAGGTCGCGGGCCTTGGCCAGCGGGCCGCGGTCGGCGGTGACCTCCTGCGGCTTGACCTGCACGCCGCGGATGTCGATGCCGAGTCCGAGGCTCTCGTAGACGGCGTCGGCGTAGAGGCGGGCGAGCTCGGGCGAGGTGGCGTTGCCGTACTTGGCGACGGCCTGGTACCAGCGGCCGGCGTCCTTCCTGGCCGTTTCGTCGAGGCCGAGGGCGTCGGCGTGGGCGCGGAGGACGGCGGCGCCGCCGAGCACGTTGGCGGCGTCGTCGGTGCGCAACTCGTCGGCGGAGCGGCCGGTGAGCTCGGCGGCCTTCTCCAGCGAGTGGTTGGTGGGGTTGGAGACCAGGTGCATGACGCCGTAGCCGCCGCTGGCGCTGGGCTTGCCGTCGTGGCCGTCCAGGTGGGTCTCGGCGTAGCCGAGGGCGACCAGCAGGTCGCGGGGCACGTCGTACGTGGCCGCCGCCTTGGCGAAGGCGGCGGTGAGCGTGCCGTCCGCAGGCGCGGCCAGGGCGGGGCGGCCCGTGGCGACGAGGACGAGGACGGCGAGGAAGGAGGTGGCGAGGGCTGTTAATCGCGTGCGGGCGAGTTCCATGGGGGGCTCCTCGTTCACAAGGGTGACGGCTCGCACGCTACGGCAACTACCTGACCGATGTCGATAATTGACATTACTCGCCAGTTCGGTGAAACTTTTCACCTTCGTTGACTGGATGTCCGAAGTTGGGCCCCCGCAAAAGCGTGAAAACTATTGCGCTTTCCGGATGATGCACTGAAACTTCCCTTCGTGACCGCGCTCCTGCGTACCCTCATGGCGGCGCTCACCGCCGCACTCGTCACCCTCGTCGTGCCCGTCCCCGCCGCCGTCGCGGCCGCCTGCCAGACCGATCCGGCCACCCCGAAGCGCCAGCTCAGGGCCATGTGGATCTCGTCCGTCGCGAACATCGACTGGCCCAGCCGCACCGGGCTCACCGCCTCCGCCCAGCAGGCCGAGTTCCGCGCCTGGCTGGACCTCGCCGTGGCCAAGCGCATGAACGCCGTCGTCGTGCAGATCAGGCCGACCGCCGACGCGTTCTGGCCCTCGTCGTACGAGCCGTGGTCGCAATGGCTGACCGGCACCCAGGGCGGCAACCCCGGCTACGACCCGCTGGCGTTCATGGTCAGCGAGGCCCACGCCCGGAACCTGGAGTTCCACGCCTGGTTCAACCCGTACCGGATCGCCAACCACGACGACCCGGCCAAGCTGGTCTCCACGCACCCCGCGCGCAAGAACCCCTCCTGGCGGTTCGCCTACGGCGGCAAGCTCTACTACAACCCGGGCATCCCGGCGGTCCGCGCCTTCATCGAGGACGCCATCATGGACGCGGTCTCCAAGTACGACGTGGACGGCGTGCACCTCGACGACTACTTCTACCCCTATCCGGTGAGCGGCGAGTCGATCCCCGACTCGGCCACCTACGCCCAGTACGGCGGTTCGTTCGGCAACGTCGCCGACTGGCGGCGGGAGAACGTCAACCTCCTGATCCGTGAGCTCGACCAGCGCATCCACGCCGCCAAGCCGCACGTCTCCTTCGGCATCAGCCCGTTCGGGATCTGGCGCAACTCCGGCACCGACCCGCTCGGCTCGCGCACCTCGGGCCTCCAGTCCTACGACGCGATCTACGCCGACAGCCGCACCTGGGTCAAGCAGGGCTGGGTGGACTACATCTCCCCGCAGATCTACTGGCACCTCGGCTTCTCCACGGCCGCCTACGAGGTGCTGACCGCCTGGTGGTCCGACGTCGTCAAGGGCACCGGCGTGCAGCTCGTCATCGGCCAGGCCGCCTACCGCGCCGGCGCCTCCGGCCAGGACGCCGCCTGGCAGGACCCGGCGGAGCTGAGCGACCATCTCCACGACAACAGGCAGCACCCCGAGATCGTCGGCGACGTCTACTTCAGCGCCAAGGACGTCAAGGCCGACCGGATCGGCGCGATCACCCGCCTGGTCAACGCCCACTACACCAGGCCCGCCCTGCTGCCCGCCCGGGGCGCCGCCGCCGCTCCGGCCGCGCCGGTCATCACGGCGGCCACCCAGGGCAGCGGAGGCGTGCAGCTCACCTGGACCGGCTCCGGCACCGCGTACGCGGTCTACCGCGTCGCCGACACCCCGTCGGCCGCCGACCCGTGCTTCTTCGCCGACGCCCGCAACCTCGTCGGCACGACCAGGGCCAAGACGTTCACCGACACCACGGCGAGCGGCACGAACACCTACTACGTGACCGCGCTCACCCGTACGCACCAGGAGAGCGCGCCCAGCGCGGGCCGGACCGCCGGCTCCCCGGGCGGCGCGTTCAGCGTGATCCTGGACAACGCCGCCGCCGGCTTCACGGCGAGCGGCAACTGGGGCACCTCCGCCTACTCCACCCAGCTCTACGGCGCCGACTACCGCTTCGCCGACCCGGTCGCGGCCAGCGACCCCGCCTGGTACGCGGCGACCATCCCCAGCGCGGGCAGCTACCGCGTCGAGGTGTGGTATCCGGCGAACGCCGGCTACAACAGCGCCACGCCGTTCATCGTGGCCGCCTCCGGAGGCAACCAGACGGTCAGCGTCGACCAGCGGTCGGGCGGCGGGGCCTGGCGGGTGCTGGGGACGTACACGCTGAACGCGGGCACGTACAACGTGGTCGGCGTGAGCCGCTGGACCTCGGCCACCGGCTACGTGATCGCCGACGCGGTCCGCATCACCAAGGTGTGAGTGACGCTGGGCAGGTGCCGTCCGTGATCGTACGATGAGCCGGTGGACGGTGCCCGCCCGCGGCTCGCCGATGCGGTCGCGGTCCTCGCCGCGGCGGGCTTGACGCTGGCGGCCTACCCGAGGGGGCCGTTCCTGCCGCTCCTCCTCGCCGTCACGGTGCCGCTGCTGTGGATGCGGCGCGCCCCGCTGACCGTCGCCTGGATCAACGCGGCCACCGCGGCCGCGCTGCCGGTGCTCTGCGCGCTGGCCCCGGCCGCGGTGCCGCCGCTGGCCCACCTGCCGGTGTGGCCGCCGGCCGGCCCGTTCGCGGTGTACGCGGCCATGGCCTTCGCCGCCGAGCGGCACCACGCCACCCGGCGATGGCTGCCCGTGCTCGCCCTCGCCCTCGCCGTGCTGCTGCCCGCCGAGTGGCCGGGCGCGGCCTTCCTCGTCCTGCGCACCGAGATCGTGCTCGCCTTCGCCGTCCTGTACGGCCTGTACGCCGAGGCGGGCGCCCGGCTGCGGCGCGCGCTGGAGGAGCGGGCCGAGCGCGTGGAGCGCGAGCGGCTGGCCGGCGAGATGCACGACGTCGTCACCCACCGGGTCAGCCGCATGGTCCTGCGGGCCGGCGCCCTGGCCGAGCAGGCGGCCGACGAGCGCGCCAGGACCGCCGCCGAGGAGCTGCGGGCGACCGGCCGCGCGGCGCTGGACGAGCTGCGGCACATGAGCCTGCTGCTGCGGCGCGGCACCGGGGAGGGCTTCGACCTGGGGCTGCCGCTGCCCGACCTGCGGTCGCTGGTGTCGGAGTCGGCCTTTCGCGGCGTTCCCGTGGAGCTGGTGGTGAGCGGCGTGCCGGTGCCGGTGCCGGGGGAGGTGGGGCGGACGGCGTACCGGGTGGTGCAGGAGGCGCTGGCCAACGTGCGCGAGCACGCGCCCGGCACGGACGCCCGCGTGGAGGTGCGCTACCTGCCGGGCGTGGTGCGGGTCAGCGTGCGCAACACCCGGCCGGAGGAGGCGTTCGCGCCGCCCGGACTCGGCGGCGAGGGGCTGAGCGAGGTGAGCCAGTGGGTGGAGCTGACGGGCGGCACGCTCAAGGCCGGGCCGGTGGAGGACGGCGGCTTCCTGGTCACCGCCATCCTCCCGACGAACTGACCGGGCTGCCAGATCTCAGCGCCACTCGCCGAGCATGGCCTCCAGACGGGCCTCGGCCTCGGCGGGGTCGTAGCCGGGCAGCGCCTCGCGCATGAGGTCGTGGGTCTGGCGCTGGGCGTCGGCGCACGCCTCGCGCACGGCGGCCAGCGTCTCCTCCGCCAGGTCGCGGCTCGGCAGCTTGGTGGCGCGGGGGCCGTAGGAGACCTTGAGCACCCGGCCGTTCGCGTCGACCCGCGCCTCGACCTGCCCCGAGCGCGACCTGCCCGCGCCGACGACCCGTTCGAGGTCCTCCTGGGCGCTCTCCAGCCAGGCCAGCATCCGCTCGCCCGCGCGGCCGGCCTCGTCGAGGTCGCGCTCCTTGATGTCGGCGGGGTCGTACCGGTGCTCGAACACGAGTGGCCTCCTCAGAGCAGGTCGCGGGCCACCTGCTCCACCCGGTCGCGGACGAAGCTCTCGTCCAGCGGCTCGGGCAGGGTCGCGGCCCCGGCGACCTTGTCGGCGATCTCCTTGGCCCTGCGCTCGGCGTCGTCCTGGGCCGCGCGCAGCACCGCCGTCACCTCCCGGCCGAGCGCCGCCTCACCGAGGCGCAGCGCTCGGGGGTCGAGGCGCAGGCCGGTGAGCTCGCCGTGGCCGGTGGCGACGGCCTCCACCAGCCCGTCCTTGCTCCGGGCGCGGCCCTCGACCTGCCCGATCGCGGCACGGGCGGCCTGGAGGTCGCGCATGACCCGCCGGGCCTGCTCGTAGTAGTCGGCCAGGTAGCGGGCGTCGTCCTCGGGAGCGGGGGACCGCATGTGACCTCCTCCGGCATGACGGCAGCTGAACGGACGAAGGCACAGTCTAGACGGCCACGATCCCTTCGATGTCCGACAGATCACAAGATCATGACTGGAAAGTGTCGTCCGAAGTGACAGAAGGGCTTATATCGTCATTCGCCATGACGGAAGTTGAGATCGCCTTCGGCGCGGTGGAACGGGAGGCCGCGCGTGTCAGGGCCCACGGCGAGGACTACGGCGCCGTGCTGACCCCGATGCACGCGCGAGGCGACGGCGTGTCGTCCTGGGGGGACGACGGTCTGTTCTCCGTGTTCACCAGCTTCTACGCCGAGTGCCGCGAGACCTCGATGGCCGCGCTGGGCGGCCTGCACGCGATGCTCGTCAGGACCGGCGACGGCCTGCACGACACCGCCAGGAACAGCCGCGACGCCGAATCGGCCAACACCGCGGTCGTCGGTGACGTGGAGACCACGTGGGCGTGATCCTGCCGCCGGCGGCGGCCTCGATGATGGCGATGCTCGGCCCCTGGCCCAACATCGACGAGGACGACATGGGGCGGGAGAGCGCGGCCGTGCGCACCGCCCACACCACCGCCCTGCCCGCGGCGGCCCAGGTCGACGCGGGCGTGCAGGGCGTGGGGCAGGTCCACAAGGGCGAGTCCGCCACCCACCTGCAGTCCTTCTGGGACCAGCACGGCGGGCAGGGCGGCCACCTCGCCCAGGCCGACGCCGCCCTGCGGTCGATGCCCCGGGTGATCGACGGCGGCGCGTCCGTGGTGTCGGCGGTGAAGGTCGCGGCGGGCACGCAGGCCGTGTTCGCCGCCGTGGACGTGGCCAAGCTGCTGGCCTTCGGCGGAGCGGTCGGCGCGACGTACGCGACGGCCCGCGTGCTCGCCGGGCGCAGGGCGGTCGGCGGGATCCTGCGCCAGGGCGCCGAGGGCACCGGCAAGGTCCTCGCCCCGCTGATGCGGCGCAAGGTCACCGAGCCGATGCGCCGCGTCCTCGACACCATGAAGCTCCCGCGCGGGCCCATGGGCTCGCCGGCACTCGCCGGTGGCCCGCGCGGGGTCGTCCCCATGCGTCCTGCGGGCCTGCGCAACCCGTCCGGGCCCCGGTCCGTACGGGACGGCATCGCGCAGATGGGCCGCAGGAACAACCGGGGCAACAGCGGCGGCGGCCGGGGCGGAGGCGGCGGACGGGGCCGCAGGGACGAGACCGGTAAGTTCCATGGTGCGATCCCGCAGAGCACCAGGGGCATGAGCGAGGCCGAGAAGAAGAAGCTGGAGGACGACCTGAAGAAGAGCATCGCGAAACGGAAGGCGGAGGAGCAGCGACTGGGCTACGAAGCCGGCCACGCGGAGCGGATTCGACGGGAAGAAGGGGCTCTGCGACGGCTCTTCGGAAGGAACAAGTAGCGCATGCACACCCAGACAGGTGACGACCTGATCGCACGCGTCCTCGCCCACGCCGCCGACGACGACGTCCTCGGCGCTGCGGCCAACGACCTGCTGGAGGAGGTGTTCGCCGGCTACCCGGTGGACAACCTGCGCCGGCTGCTGCGCAGCGACGAGGAGAAGGTCGTGCGCACGGGCGCCTGGCTGCTGTCGGAGCTGGGCGAGCTCGCCGCGCCGCTGGCCGACGAGCTGCCCGCCCTGCTCGCCAGCCCGCTCCGCCAGGTGCGCTTCTTGGCGGTCGAGACCGTGCTGAACGCGGGGGACGCCGACGGCCCGCTCGCCGCCCGGGCGCTCGCCCTGGTCCGCGACGGTGACGACGCCGTGCGCTGGAAGGTCCTCTCCTTCCTGGCCGAGGCCGGGACCGAGCAGCTCGCGGCCGGGGCGGAGGCCCTGGAGGACGCCGAGCTCAAGGAGCTGACCGAGTGGCTGGTACGCCTCGACACCGAGGAGATCGACCCGCGCGAGGTCGTCGCCCGGCTGGAGGGCGGCGACCGCACGGCCCGGATGTTCGCCGCGGCGGCGGCCGCCCGGCTGTCCGACGAGGAGGACACCAACCTCCTCGCGCACGCGGCCACCGCCGAGGACGAGGAGATCCGCTCGTTCGCCCTGGAGCAGCTCGACGACCTCCAGTGACCCGTCAGCCCGTGCCGTAGAGGACCGACAGGAAGCGCACCAGCACGGCCTCGCGGCTGCTCGCGGGCAGGGCGTCCAGCACGGTGTTGACCACGGCCATCTCGGGCCGGCCGGCGCCCGGCCGCAGGTCCGCGCCGACCGAGGCGGCCAGCTCGGCGAAGGAGGCGTCGTCGAGCGCGTCGAGGTCCAGCCCGGCCACCAGCTCGACCAGGCCGTCCGGCAGCTCGACGGGGCCGCGCTCGCGGGCGGCCGCGGCCGACTCGGCGATCACCTTGAGCATGGCGTCCACCCCGGCCAGCGTCACGCCGGTGACGGTGATGTGCAGGTTGGCCGGGATGCCCGCGTACGAGAGCTGCGGCTGCAGGAACCAGCCCCGTGCACGGGCCTCGTCGGCCAGCACGAACACGTCCACCCCGTCGCCGGCGAAGGCCACGAGAGACGACTCGGGCTCGCCCAGCGGACGCAGCCCGGGGATCTGCGCGATGCCCTCGCGCAGCCGCCTGGCCGCCTCCAGGGTGGCGCGGCCCAGCTCGACGTACCCCTCGCGGCCGAGCGCCTGGAGGGTGGCCCACGCGCCGCCGAGCGGCCCGGCCGACCGGGAGCTCTGGACGGTCGCGTTGATGATCGTGTAGCCGGGCCAGGCCGCCGAGGCGAAGTACGCCTTTCGCCGCATCGCGGGGTCGGCGAACAGCACGACCGAGGCGCCCTTGGGGGCGTAGCCGAACTTGTGCAGGTCGCAGGAGAGCGAGGTGACGCCCGGCACCGACAGGTCGAACGGCGGGATCTCGGCCCCGGCCGCGCGCAGCCACGGCAGCAGCCAGCCGCCGACGCACGCGTCCACGTGGCACGGCACCCCGGCCGCCGCGGCGACGGCGGCCACCTCCTCGACCGGGTCGATGACGCCCTGCGGGTAGGACGGCGCGGAGACGACGACGAGGACCGTGTCCTCGGTCATGGCGGCGGCGACGTCCGCCGGCCGCACCCGGTAGGTCTCCAGGTCCACGGGCACGGCGATCACCTCGACGCCGAGGTAGTGGGCGGCCTTGTGGAAGGCGGGGTGGGCGGTGACGGGCACCACCAGGTTGGGCCGCTCCCGCCCGGCGTGGTCGCGGGCCGCCTTCACCGCCAGCATGATCGACTCGGTGCCGCCGCTGGTGAAGACGCCGTGGCCGCCGCCCAGCTCGTCCGCGACCGCGCCGACGACCTGGCGCTCCATCTCGACGATGCTGGGGAAGGCGGTCGGGTCCAGGCAGTTGACCTCCAGCATCTCGAAGTAGGCCCGTTCCGCCGCGTCGTTGACCTCGGCGCGGCCGGTGTCGTACACGTAGGCGGTCACCTGGCCGCCGCGCACCGGCAGGTCGTCCGCCTTGAGCCGGGCGAGCTCGGCCAGCAGGTCGGCGGTGGCGCGTCCGGTCGGGGGGAGGTTCACGCGGGCTCCTTCGCGAGGCGGCCGTAGCGGGCCACGAACGGCAGACTGATCAACATGAGCAGGGCGGGCAGCGCGGTGAACCCGAGCAGCAGGCCGGTCAGGGCCACGGGCTCCTGCGCGACCGGCGATCCGGTGGGCGCCGAGACGAACCCCGAGAGCGTCAGCACCAGCGCGAACAGCCCCGGGCCGAGCGCCAGCCCGGCGGTCTCGCCCGCCGTCCACAGGCCGGTGAACGCGCCCGACTGGGCCTGCCCGGTGCGGGCGGCGTCGGCGTGCACGGTGTCCGGCAGCAGCGACAGCGGCAGCAGTTGCAGGGCCGCGTAGCAGACGCCGGCCAGCGCGGTCAGCGCCAGCGTGACCACCAGCCCACCTCCGGCTGAACCGACCGCGATGGCCGGGATCAGCGCGACCGCGACCGCGCAGAACCCGGCCGAGGCGGCGAGGTAGCAGCGCACCGCGCCGTGCCGCCGGGCCAGCCACGCCCATCCGGGCACCGCGAGCATGCTGGGCCCGACCAGGCAGACGAACATCACCGACGTCAGTCCGTAGTCGCCCAGCCGGTACGACGCCACGTACGGCGCCCCGGCCAGCATCACCGCCACCGCCAGCGCCTGCGTCACGAACGCGACCAGCAGCACGAAGAACGGCCGGTTGCCGCGCGCCAGCCGGAAGGCGGCCACCGGCCCGAGCGGGCGCGGCCCCGGCCGCGACGGCACCCAGCGGGTGCCGAGCGTCGCGGCGACCAGGGCCGCCGCCATGAGCGCGCCGATGACGACGCCCATGACCGCGTAGCCGCCCCGGCCGCCGCCCGCCAGGTCCACCACGGCCGGGGCCAGTCCGCCCGCGACGAGGATGCCGACGGTCAGGCACACCACCCGCCAGGACATGATGCGGGTCCGCGCGCTCCGGGTGCCCGCCATCTCGGCGGGCAGGGCCACGTACGGCACCTGGAAGCAGGCGAACGCGGTCGCCGCCAGCAGGAACGCGACCCCCGACCAGAGGGCCCCCGGGACGCCGCCGGGCACACCTCCTGGCACGGCGAACATGAGCGCGAACGTCACCGGCAGCGCCGCCGCGCCGATCGCGAGCAGCCGGGTGCGGCGGCCCGTGCGTACGGCCTCGCGGTCGCTGGCCGCGCCGACGAGCGGGTTGAGCAGCACGTCCCAGATCTTGGGCGCGACGAGCACGACGCCCGCCACCGCGGCGGGGACGCCCAGCATGTCGGTCAGGTAGTAGAGCAGCAGCAGGCCGGGGACGGCGGAGAAGACGCCGGTGCCGATCGAGCCGACGCCGTAGCCGAGCAGCCGGCCGCGGCCGAGCGGGCGTTCGACGACGCCTCCGGTCGCGGGGCCGGTCGTGGGGCCGATCGCGGGTTCGGTCATGGGGCGTCGCCGGGGAGGCCGAGCGTGCGGTGCAGGCTCTGGTGCAGGTGGGCCCGGAAGCGCCGCAGCGCCGCCCGGTCGCCCGCGCCGCGCCGGCGGCCCTCGGCGTCCAGCACGCCGCCCTTGGCGAAGCCGTGGATGGACCAGATCGCGGACCAGATCGTGTACTCGAGGTCCACGCCGGCCGCGATGACGCCCGCCTCGCGGGCCGGGAGCAGCGCCGCGCCGACGTTCGCGATCAGCGGCTGGACGTACTCGCGTTCCAGCTCGGTGATGTCGCTGGCGTCGGAGAGCCAGCGGTGCATCCACAGCGCCGGGATCTCGGGGTTGTCGACGCAGAAGTCGAGGTAGTCGTCCATGAGCCGGTGGATCGCGACGACGGGGTCGGTGCCGGTGAGCCGGGCCAGCGCCTGGTCGAGGGCGGTCCGCTCGGCCAGGTGGGCGCGTTCCATGACCGCGAGGTAGAGCTCGCGCTTGCCGCCGACGTGGTAGTTGACGGTGGCGATGTTGAGTCCGGCGGCCTCGGCGATCTGGCGGGTGGAGGTGCCGTCGTAGCCGAGGGCCGCGAAGAGCTGCGTGGCGACCTTGACGATCAGGGCGACCTGACCGCCGTCCGCTGGTGTCATGCGCCGAACATAGTTCCACCACGCCCCGCCGGTCAATCACTTGATGGAGGCCGGGCTCAGTCCGGCGCCCAGTACTTCGTCATGGCCGCGTCGAGCTGCTTCACCACCGGCTGCCAGCTCTTCGGGAGCGTGTAGCGGGTCGCGCGGTGCCCCTTGTGGGCGAGGGTGTACTTGAGGAAGTCCGCGCCCCGCGGGGCCGGCTCCGAACGGCCGACGCGCAGGCTCTTCAGCGCCGTACGGAGCCTGCGCTCCTCCTTGCCCGTGAGGCACTTGTCCACGGTCGGCCCGGTACGGCGGCTCAGCCGCACACAGCCGTCGCGGTAGACGATCACATGGTCGTCGAAACCCGCGAACCCGCCCTGCCTCCGGTAGTCCACCAGCACCTTCCGCTGGACGGCGGCGGCCACAGGAACGGCCGGTACGGCGACCAGAGCCGGCACCAGCAACGGCGTGAACGCGATGCGCCAGATCCTCATGCCCCTATGACGTGCCGGCGGGCCGATCGGGTTCACGTCGGGTTCACCGCAACGCGTCCACGGGCTCCATCCTGGCCGCGCGCCACGCCGGATGCAGCCCGGCCAGCAGCCCCACCAGCGCCCCCGCGACCGGCGCGGCGATCGCCAGCCGCACGTCCAGCAGCGGCGTCCACCGCTGGACGGCCGAGACCGCGACGATCGCGACCACGCCGAGGCTCGCGCCGATCACGCCGCCGGCCAGCCCGATCAGCGTGGACTCCAGCAGGAACTGGGCGGCGACGTGCCGCCTGGCCGCGCCGAGCGCCCGGCGCAGGCCGATCTCATGGACGCGCTCCATCACGGTGACGAGCGTGACGTTCGCGATGCCGAGCGCGCCCACGACGAGCGAGACCAGGCCGAGGATCAGGAAGAGCGCGTCGGCGTCGTCCCGCGCCGCGTCCCTGGCCCTGGCCGGGCTGGGCGGGGCGATCACCTGCAGCAGGTCGCCGGCGCCGGGGCTGAGCGCCACCGGGGCCTGGCGCGCGATCAGGTCCGTCGCGCCCAGGCTCGTGTTGACCAGCACCCTGGTGACCTCGCGCAGCCCGAACCGCCGCCCCGCGGTCGGCGGCAGGATCACGGCCGCGCTCAGGTTCCGCTCCCGCCGCAGGTCGCCGAGGACCCCGAGCACCGTGTACGCGTGCCCGCCCACGAAGATCGCCGGCGCCCGGTCGAGCCGGGTGATGCCGAGCATCCTGGCCGCCTCCTCGCCGATCACGGCCACCCGGTCGCCGCGCCGGACATGCCCCTCGTCGTAGAAGCGGCCCTGCGTCATCCGGCCGCGCGCGGCCCCGGGCAGCCCGGTCGTGGCGGCCAGCACGGTCAGGGCGTGCGTGGTGACCCGGGCGGGGTCCACGAGGGCGTTGGAGCGTACGGACACGTTCGCGCCCTCCTCCGCGTCGGCCACGGCGGCCGCCGACTCCACGCCGCGCAGCCGGGTCAGCCGGTCCACGGCGTCCCAGGCCACCACCGGCTTCCCCGTCGTGGACTCCGGCACCTCCACCGTGATGGCCGTGGCGGCCAGCTCGTCGAAGCGGCCGACGATCTGGTTGCCCGCCGTGGCGGCCACGCCCAGCGTGACGACCAGCGTGGTGATGCCGAGCACGGTGCCGAGCGTGGTCAGCGCCGTGCGCACCGGCCTGGCCAGCAGTCCGGCGACGGCCTCGCCGGCCAGGTCGCGTACGTGCATCACTCCTCCACCAGCACGCCGTCGGTGATCCGCACCCGGCGCCCGGCCCGCTCGCTGACCTCCGGCTCGTGCGTGATGACCACGATCGTCAGGCCCTGCTCCCGCAGCTCGCCGAACAGGTCGAGCACCGCCTCGGTGTTGCGGCTGTCCAGGTTGCCGGTGGGCTCGTCGCACAGCAGCAGCGACGGGCCGCCGAGGAGGGCCCGGGCGATGGCCGCGCGCTGGCGCTCGCCGCCGGACAGCCGGTCCGGCGCGAACCCCGTCCGGTGGCCGAGGCCCACCCGGTCCAGCGCCGCGAGTGCCCGCTCCCGCCTGCCTTTGCGCGGCTGGGTGCCGTAGACCTCGGCGAGCATCACGTTCTCCAGCACGCTGCGGTGCGGGAGCAGGTGGAAGGACTGGAAGACGAAGCCGATCCGGTCGCCGCGCAGCCGGGTCCTGGCCCCGTCCCTGAGCGTCGTGGTCTCCACGCCGTCCAGGCGGTAGCCGCCGGACGTCGGGCGGTCCAGCAGCCCGACCACGTTCAGCAGCGTGGACTTGCCGGAGCCCGACGGGCCGACGATCGCCAGGTGCTCGCCCCGCTCCACGCGCAGCGACACCTCGCGCAGCGCGCGGACCGGCGGCGCGGCGGGATACTCCCTGGAGACCTCCACCAGCTCGACGACGGGCGGCGGTGACTCTCGCTCAGCCACCGCTCACCACCACCCGCTCGCCCTCCTTGAGCGCGCCGCTGACCTCGACGTTCCCGTCGGCGGTCAGGCCCGTGCGCACCTCGACGTCCCTGGTCCGGTCCGTGGCGTACTCGACCCGCACCCTGGCCCTGCCGTCCGCCGAGGTGATCACCGCGGCCACCGGGACGACCAGCACCGGTTCCTCGGTCGCGCCCACCGTCACCCGTACGGTCACCGCGACGCCCGCCCGCAGGCCCGCGCGCCCGCTCGGCGTGAGCAGGACGGCCCGGGAGCCCTCGGGCGGCTCCTCCCCGCCGGGCCGCCCAGCCTTCTCGCCGACCGCGCTCAGCCTGGCCTGGTACGTCCGGCCCGAGTCCAGCTCGACGGTGGCCTTCATGCCGGGCCGGAGCAGCTCCGCCTCCGCGGCCTCGACCGAACCGGTCACCGCGAACGCCGAGCTGGTCACCGTCGCCACCTCGCCCTCGACGGGGCGGCCCGGCTTCGCCGCGACCTTCTGGACGCGGGCGGGCAGCTTCGGCAGGAACACCACCTCGCCCGGCGGGATCGACACGCCGTAGGTGCGGGCGTACTCGGCCAGCATCTCCTCGGCGGCGGCCACGTCCGCCCTGGCGCCGGCCACCTTCATCCGGGCAGGGGAGAGCTGCCTGGCCTGGCGCAGCGCCTGCTCGGCGGTCACCACCGCCTCCTTCGCGGTCCTGACCGCTTTGCGCAGCTCCGCGAGCCTGGCCTTGCCGGCCTCCTCGGCCTTGCGCAGCGCCAGGTCGCGGGCTTGCTGGGCGGCTTCCAGGTCCGCCCTGGCGTTGGCCACCTTCAGCTCCAGGAGGCTCGTGTCGACGGTGGCGGTCGGGCGGGGGGTGGCGGGTTGGGAGGGGGGCGGCTGGGAGGAGGTCGGCTGGGGGGCGGCCGTGCCTCCGGCCGTCGGCTGGGCCGCCTGCCCGGCGGCCTGCCGGGTCGTCTGGCCGGCGGCCTGCCCGGCGGCCTGCCGGGTGGTCTGGCCGGCGGCCTGCTCGACCGCCTGCCGGGTCGCCGGGTCCGAGGTCGGTTGGGAGATGGCCTGGCGGAGGGCCTGTTCGGCTTCGAGGAGGCGTTCGCGGGCCGTGCGGACGGCCGCGTCCGCCGCCGCCAGGTCGGCCTCGTCGGCGGGGGTGAGCCCGCCGGCCTCGGCCTCGGCCAGCGCGGCGCGCGCCGCCTTCAGGTCCTTCTCCGCGTTGTCCAGCCGGACCTTCAGCGGCAGCACGTCACGCCCCCGGTCCAGGGCCTGCCGCTCGGTCGCCAGGCTCTCCCTGGCGGTCCGCACGGCCTTGCGCAGCGACTCGTACGTCTGCCGCTCGGTCAGCGTCGGCTGCTGGGCCTCGTACCCCTTCTTGGCGTACATGCGGGTCACGGCCGCGATCGTGGCCCGGTCGAACACGCCCGACGCGGGCGCGCGGTGCCCGAGCCTGCGCAGGGCCCGCTGCAGTTGCCGGACGTCGTCCCCCTTGCCGCCGGGGGCGATCGTGCGGTGCATCGGCACCGCGCCGCGCAGGGCGAACACCGGGCGGCCGTTGACCTCCATCAGCACGGCGCCCTCCCTGAGCCGCCCCTTGCGCGGCGCGCGGGTGGCCCGCTGCAGCTCGGCGCCGCCGCCGACCACGCCGGCCAGGGTGACCGGCAGCGGGGAGCCGTACTCCAGCATGCCGCTGAGCACGACCGTGCTGACCAGCTTGCGGCGCTCCACGGCGGCGGTGACGAGCGAGGCGGCGGGCGCGGCGCGGCGGGCCGCCTCATCGGCGGGGGAGCGCAGCCGGGCGCCGACCGCCCAGCCGGCGCCCGCGACGACGACCACGCCGGCCACGACGCCGGCGAGGAGCCTGCGTGGGGATCTCATGAGCGCCGGTCAGAAGGCGAACTGCTCGTTGACCTGCCGCTGGAGTGCGGTCTCCTTGGGCAGGTAGGCCGCGTAGAAGTCCTTGCCGCACTCCAGGTCGTCGAGGGCCGCCTTGATCTCCTTGGTGAGGTACGGCTTCGCCTCCTGGGGGGAGAGCGTCGGCATCTGGATCTGCTTGGTGTCCTTCGTCATCTTCGGCGGGCCGGGCTGGTCGCCCTGCTGCTTGCGGCCCAGCTCGCTCTGCTGGTCCAGGAATGTGAGCTCGCCGCGCCTGGCCACGGCGGTCGGCTTGGTGTCGCTGACGGTGTAGCCCTTGCCCTTGAGGCAGGTGGCCATGGAGCCGGCCAGGCTCACCAGGTCCTGGTCGCCGTCGAGCTCGGCCGCCTTGGCCCGCTTGTGGGCCTTGGCGATCTGGCCGTAGTAGTCGACGCTCGACTTCAGGGTCAGGCCCAGGGCCTGCTTGCCCGCCACGGCGACGCAGGCGTCTCTCGCCTGCTGGTAGGCCTCCCCCTGGGAGGGCGAGAGGGCGGTCATGATCTTGATGTTGGGGTCCTGGACGGGCTCTCCGCCCATGTGCTCTGGGGCGTTCAGCTCCTTGGGGTAGACGTGCTGGGCGAAGACCCCGAACCCGTACTTCTCGCGGTAGGTCCGCAACGCCTCGTAGTCGCCGGAGGCGAGCTTGCGCTCCTGGTCGCTCTCCTGCTTCTCCGGCTTCACGTACGGCACGTACGTGAAGCCCTTCTGCTTCATGCAATCGGCCTTGGCCGCTTCGAACTGGCGCTTCTTGTCCTGGACCGTCGTGCTCGGGGCGGTCGTGCCCGGGGCGGCGGCCGGGCTCTCGGCGGCGCCCCCGCAGCCGCAGAGGACGGTCGCCGCGACGGACATGGCAAGGACCAGACGGGATCTCTTGAGCATGGGACGAGACCATACTCCGTTAAACGAAGTATGGTCAATCCAGACAGTGCCTTCGCTGCCGCAGCGGCACGAACACGGCCGCCACCGTCAGCAGGACGAGGATGCCCGCGTAGGCCAGGTGCTGCCTGCCGAGGTCCTGGGCGTGGAAGGCCAGCTCGCCGAGGGCCACGAGCAGGTAGATCGCCGACGCCATCGCCCACCGGTGGTCGCGCGCCAGGTAGCCGCCCGTCACCGCGAGCCCGAGCGCCACCGCCTCGACGGCCATCCTGCTCAGGCTGATCGGGTGCTCCGTCCCCTCCGCCATCCACGCGGGCCCCGCCCACGCGGCCGGTACGACCGCCGCCCACCACCACCACGACCTGGCCCGTACCGGCCGCCGCAGCGCCACCAGCACCACCAGTCCGATCAGCACGATCGCGTAACCGGCGGCCACCAGGAACGGATCGCTGTCCTGGAACAGGGCCCGATCGGAGAGCGCGTCCGGGTGGACGGGCAGCACGGTCACGTCGAACCACTGCCGGCCCGAGGCGAGCGCGACCGCTTTCGCGCCGGTGAGCAGCGTGAGCGCGAAGGCCGTACGCAGCCGTCCGCGCAGGAGCGCCAGCAGCGCCGCCGCCGACAGCAGCGTCCATGACGGCAGCTCGCCCGCGTACGGGAGCAACGCGGCCAGGTTCACCACCGCGACGGCCGTGACGCCCAGGTGCAGGCCGTCCTCCCAGGCGCTGCCGGTCGCCTGGTGCGTGATGCGGCTGCGCACGCCGCCCGTCAGCAGGCCCCACGCCTCCCTGAGCACGGGCATCCGCCTGCCGGGCGCCGCGTCCTCCAGCAGCACGTCCAGCAGCTCGTCGCCGTGCGCCCGCCGGTACGGGCGCGGGTAGGCCAGCAGCAGCCTGCGGTAACGCCGTTCGAGCGGGCTCGGGGCGGCAGGGTCGTCCAAGGCGGGGTCGTCCAGGGCGGGGTCGTCCAGGGCGGGGCCGGTCGGCGCCGTCATGCGCCGGACGGGCGCAGGACCAGGGCGGCCGCCTCCTGCATCCGCCTGGCCTCGGCCTCCACCAGCGCCTGGCCCTCGTCGGTGATCCTGAAGTAGCGCCGGTTGCGGCCGTTGACCGTCTCCTCACGGTCCACGGCGATCACGCCCCGCTCGTTGAGCCGCTCCAGGATGCCGTAGAGCGTGCCGACGGACGGCTGGACCCGCCCGCGCGACAGCTCCTTGATCGACTTGCTGATCGCGTGTCCGTGCAGCGGGCCCGCGCGGAGGGCCGTGAGCACGAAGTACATCGGCTCGCTGACTTCAGAGGTTCCCCTGGGCATGGGGCGACATTATTCCGTTCAACGGAGCGTCCGCAACGCGCCCAGGGGATCTCTCACGATCTATCGGCAGCGTGCCCCGTTGAGGTGGAACACCTCGGGCGCCTGGTTCGGGCCGGAGGGGTTCGTGCCGTTGAACCCGAACGTCACCCGCTGTCCGGGCGCGATCTTGCTGTTCCAGTCCAGCGCCTTGGCCGTCACCACCGCGCCCGACTGCGACAACGTCGCGCCCCAGACGTTCCCTGCCTGCTGGCCGGCCGGGAACGACCAGCGCAGGGTCCAGCCGTCCACCGCCTGCCTGCCGGTGTTCTCGATCACGACCTGCGTGGTGAACCCGCTCGGCCACGAGCCGTGCGCCGTGTAGACGACCCGGCAGTCCACGCGCTCGCCCCTGTCGGCCAGGAACGCCGAGACCCAGGCCAGCGGGGAGTTCCAGTTGATGGTCAGCTCGTTCGTCGCCCACGACTCGATGTGGTCGATGTAGCAGAACTGCGGCTTGCAGCCCTGGAGCAGGCGCTGCGCGACGGGGTCCTGGATGGCGGAGTTCGGGCCGCCGGCCAGGGTGCCGCGCGGCGGGTTGGGCAGCGCGGGGTCGAGCTGGTGGGCGTACCAGCGGCTGTGCTGGTTCTTCGAGGCGACCTCGCCGTAGCCGGTCACGTACGACTGGTTGAGCGCGTTGCGGCCCAGGATGTAGTCCATGCCCTCGCGGACGGCGCCGCGGTACTTCTCCTCACCGGTCAGGTCGTAGGCGGTGGCCAGGACGACCAGGTTGTTCAGCACCAGGTTGTTGGAGCCCCAGTCGTAGTCCGGCGGGTTGTAAGGCAGCCCGTACGGGTGCGCCCGCTGGATCGCCAGATACTTCTCGGCCCCCAGGACCACCGACTTCCGCACCTGCGCCCGGTCGGGCAGCGCGTTGGGCACCGTCGCCAGGTCGAGGCGGCCGAGCTGGGCCGTGTTGCCCCAGTCGAAGCCGCGATCGCGCCAGATGTCGGCGGTGTGGTGCGGCGAGGCCAGGACGAAGTCCCTGAACTCCTTCTCGCCGGTCGTGATGTAGAGCTCCGCCGCCGCCCAGTAGAACTCGTCGCTGACGTCGGCGTCGTTGTAGGCGCCGCCGCCGGTGCCGTCGGCCGGGTCGGCGTACCTGGCGGGCTCGGCCTTGGCCGCCGCCCACGCCTTGCGGGCCGCCGTCAGGTTACGGGCCGCGAAGGCGGCGTCGTACGGCGCGAACAGCCGGGCCGCCTGCGCCGCCGTCGCGGCCAGGTTCAGCGTCGCGGCCGTGGACGGCGGGTGCAGCTCGCGCGGCTGCGGATCGAGGTGCGGCAGCAGCGGCAGCCCGGTCCAGGCCCGGTCGTGGATCTTGTGGTGGGCCATGCCGGCCAGCGGCTTGCCGTCCGGCACCTGCATGCTCAGCAGGAACTCCTGCTCCCAGCGGGCTTCGTCCAGGATGTCGGGGCGGCCGTTGCCGCTCTCCGGGATCGCGAGCTGGCCATCCTTGAAGGCCGCCCGGTCGCGCTCGTAGGCGGACATGAGCTGGTGGACGGAGATGCCGCCGTTGACGACGTACTTGCCGTGGTCGCCGGCGTCGTACCAGCCGCCTCTGACGTCGAGCGAGTAGTCGCAGACGCCGGGCTGGCAGGGGACGCTCACGTCGCCCTGGTTGGGCGCGACGCCGAGGTGGCCGGCCGGGCGGGCGTAGCCGGGGCGCAGGCTGCCCAGGATCTCGATGCCGCTGCGCTGGGTGTAGTAGAACTTCAGCGCGTCGGTCGGGAGCTGATCGTAGAGGTCGGCGGCGATGTCGAACGGGCGGCTCGTCTCGCCGTCGGCGGTGATCGTGTAGCCCTCACCGGCCTTGCGGTAGGAGCCGAAGTCGAGCGTGTGGACGTTCTGGCCGGAGCTGGCGTCCACACCCCTGGGGGTGGTCCTGCCCTTGGCGACGGTCTCGTTGGCGGCGTTCTTGAGCTCCCAGTCCAGCGCGGCCGTGGCGGCGGTGACCACGGTGGCCCTCTTGGGGCCCGAGGGCAGGTAGCCGAGCATGTTCACGCGGACGCGGGGCCCGGTGTCCGGCTCGTAGACCTCGGGTTCCGCGCCGCCCTTCAGCGACACGTCGTCCATGCAGAACCTCCAGGGCTCGGCGCTGCCGCCCAGCTGGAACGCCACCTGCGCGTTCGGCAGCGACACGGGGGCGGTGAAGGTGTAGGAGTAGTCGTTGCCCGAGACGCTCATCTCAGGGGCGGCCGACAGATACTGCGTCCACGGGTCCACGGGGAGCTGGATCAGGGCGCGGCCGACCTTGGCCGGGGTGGCGGTGGCGAAGAACCCGAAGGCGTACGTCTCGCCCTCGACCAGCGGGAGGTCGTTCTGGCCGATGATGACGTCCCAGGGGTTGGCCGTGCCGCCGGGGATGTCGGCGCACAGGCGGCCGTCCTGGACGACGGGCGTCACGTTGCCGGTGCTCCACCAGGGGGCGGTGCCGGTGTCGAAGGTGCCGTTCACGATCTGCTCGGGTCCCTCGTCGGCGGCGTGAGCGGACGTCGCGGGGGACAGGGCGACCATGGTGAGGAGGGCCAGTAAGGCGGCCCGGCATCGGGGCATGGAGGTCCTTTAGGGGGGAGTTGGGAGCGCTCCCAATCCTGAAGGGCCGGTGGGGCCGCGTCAACGGCCCCGCACCACCCATGATTCAGAACGGTGAAACTTTCATCACCCGGCGTCCGCCGTCAGCGCCGGAAGGGGCCTGTCACCTCGTAGGTAATGCCGCCCGTCCCCGCCGTCTCGCCGCTGGTGCCGCGCTGGGAGGAGAAGTAGAGCCGGGTGCCGTCGGGCGAGAACGCGGGCCCGGTGATCTCCGACTTGGCCTGCCCGTCGAGCCGCATGATCGGCGCCACGACCCCGTCCGGGGTGATGATGTTGATCTCCATGTTGCCGCCGTCCTCGGCCACGTAGAGGTCGCCGGAGGGCCGCCCGGTGATGTTGTCCACGCCGTCGAGCGTCCCGCCGCCGTCGTAGACGGCCGTGACGGTCGAGCGGGCCACGTCGTACGCCCACACCTTCCTGTCGCCCTTGGCGGTGAAGTAGCAGATCCCGCCCGCGTAGTGGCAGCCCTCGCCGCCGCTGAAGTGGCGGGCGGCGGAGACCTGGTGCCTGGTCTGGGTCTCCAGCACGGCGGGCCCGGGGTCGGGCACCGGACGCCACTCGACGGCGTCGCCGCCCGCGCCGCAGAGCACGTCGAGCCGGCCGCTGGACAGGTCGCCCCAGGTGGTGGGGGTGAAACGGTAGAAGCAGCCGTCGGACTCGTCCTCGGTGAGATAGACCACCCGGTGGTCGGGGTCGCAGGCGGCGGCCTCGTGCTTGAAGCGGCCCATGGCGGGGCGCGGCTGGGCGGAGCGGACGCCGTACGGGTCGGTCTCGTACACCCGGCCGCGGAAGACCTCCTCGCACGACAGCCAGGTGTTCCAGGGGGTCGCGCCGCCCGCGCAGTTGAGCGTGGTGCCGCTGAGGATGCGGTAGGCCCGGTCGATCGAGCCGTCGGCCCGGAACTTGATGGCCGAGGCCCCGCCGACCAGCGGCACCTCGGAGTTGGAGACGTAGATCCAGCCGGTGCCGTCGGGGAAGCAGGCGCCGCCGTCGGGCGCCGGGTGCCAGAGCGTCCCGCCGACGACGCGGCCGGTCCTCGCCACGATCCGGCCGGTGAACCCGGCGGGCAGCGCCATGCCGTTCGCGTCGGGCGCGCCGAGCGGCCCGTACGGGCTCGGGCCCGCCGAGACGGCGGCCACCGAGGCGGCGGCGTCGTGCCACACCGCGCCGGAGAAGGCCACGGCGCCGAGGCCGGTCGAGAGGGCACGTAAGAAGGTGCGGCGTTGCATCCTCGCTCCATCCACTCGGGGGGCTCCGTACCGCACCCGACAGTAGACGCCGGTCCGTCCCCTGCGTAGACCCAGTTCTGACGCTGACGGGTCTCTTACGCCCTTGAGAGATCCACTTGTCCTGGCCTCGGGTACGGGTGCCGTGATCACACCCAGGAGGCACCGGAGATGGCCGATTTCCCTATCGTCGTCGGGATCAACCGCACCCAGGACGGGTCCATCGCCGTCGCGGTCGGCGACACGGGCATGTACAGCCTGCAGAAGGAGCGCATCACCCGGCGCAAGCACCACTGGGGCCGGCTCGGCGACCTGCCCGACCGCTACCTGCCGGCGATGCCGCTGCTCAAGGAGCCGGTGGACCTCGTGGTCGAGGGGTACTCCTCCGACGCCGAGATCGAGAACCTGGAGGACTACCACGAGGAGCTGCGCGAGAGCCTGAGCCTCAAGGAGGACGCCAGGATCGTCCAGGTCTCGCACCACCTGAGCCACCTCTACAGCGCCTTCCACCCGTCGCCGTTCGAGCAGGCGGCCGGGCTGGTGGTGGACAACCAGGGGAGCCCGGTCCGGCGCTTCACCGAGCCGTACACGCCGCCGCCCGGCGCCTCCGGCGACCTGCTGGAGGTCGCTTCCTTCTACCGGTGCACCCGCGACGGCGTCGAATGCCTGGCCAAGCAGCTCTGGCACGGCGACTGGGCCGATCCGGCCGGGCTCGGCTGCTTCTACGCCCTCCTCACCAAGGCGCTCTGGCCCGAGGGCGAGGGCAACGAGGGCAAGGTCATGGGCCTGGCCCCGTACGGGGACCCGGACGCGCTCGGCCTGCCCGGCCTCGACGTGCGCGGGCACGAGGTGCTGATCCCGTCCGCGTGGACCGAGCTGTTCGCCCGGCGCGAGGAGTTCATCTACGAGCCGGGCGGCGAGCCGTTCCGCCGCTCGGCGAACCTGGCCGCCGCCGGCCAGCGCGCCTTCGAGAACGCCCTGGCCGCCCTCGCGGAGTGGCTGCACGCGAGGACCGGCCTGGACAACCTGGCCTTCGCCGGCGGCACGGCGCTCAACTGCTCGGCCAACGGCCTGCTCATCAGGCGGGGGCCGTTCCGCGAGGTCTTCGTCCCGCCGAGCCCGCACGACGGCGGCACCGCGATCGGCTGTGCCCTCTACGGGCTGGAGGCCGTGCTCGGCGTACGCGGCCGGTGGCGCTGGCGCGACGACTTCCTCGGCCCCGACCCCGACGAGAGCGAGATCGCCGCGGCCGTCGGCAGCCTGCCCGACGGCCTGGTGGCCGAGCAGCCGGAGGACCTGATCGCCGCGATGGTGGCGCTGCTGGAGGACGGCCGGGTCGTGGGCCTGCACCAGGGCCGCAGCGAGTCGGGGCCGCGCGCGCTCGGCAACCGCAGCATCATCGGCGACCCGCGCAGGCCCGACATCCAGGACTACATCAACTACGAGGTCAAGGGCCGCGAGTGGTTCCGGCCACTGGCCCCGCTGGTGCTCGCCGAGCACGCCCAGCGCTTCTTCGACGTGGACCGGCCCGCCCCTTTCATGCAGTACGCCGCCGACGTCCGCCCCGAGTTCCGCGAGCTGCTGCCCGGGGTCACGCACGTGGACGGCACCGCCCGGCTGCAGACGGTGGAGCCCGAGCGCACGCCGTTCCTGCACGCGCTGCTCACCCGCTGGTACGCGCGGACCGGCATGCCCGTGCTGATCAACACCTCGCTGAACGGTCCAGGCCGGCCACTCACCGAGACGCCCGAGCACTCGATCGACACGCTGCGCACGACCGGCATGCACGCGCTGGTGATGCCGCCGTACCTGATCAGGAAGACGGACTGATCAGGAAGACGACTGATCAGGAAGACGGCTGGGCGGCGGCTCGCCGAGGCGGTCGAGCACGTTCGCGGTGATGCGCGCGACCGCCGCCGAGCTCTCCAGCCCGCGCGGCCAGTCAGTGGTCGCGCCGGTGAACACGGTGCCGTGCGTGGCGTGCAGGCCCATCGTGGCGGCACCGTTGCCGAACCCCCAGCCGGCCGCCGCGCAGTCGCCCACCGCCAGGATGGTGAACCCGGCCGGGGTGCCGTCCGCCCCGGTGGGCACGTAGGGCGGCCCGGCGGCCCGGTCGAACGCGGCCCCGTCGCACTCGTAGCCCACCAGGCACTCCTCCCGCCCGAACACGTCGCCGTCACGCAGCCCCGTGCCCGCGTACACCCAGTGATCGGCGTGCTGGACGCGGAAGCCGACCGGCTCGGGATGCTCGTCGCGGTCGCGCTCGCCGCCGTTGCGGAAGCTGACGCCGGTCAGCTCGTTCTCCGGCTGGCCGTGCTCGTGCCAGAACCCGGTCCGCTCGAAGGTGACCGCGTCGCGAAAGGCGATCCGCCACCAGCAGGTGTTGCCGCCGAAGAAGGCCACGTTCCGCCCGGCCGCCACGTGCCGGGACACGGCGGCGCGCATGGCGTCGCTCCAGTACTCGTCGTGCCCCGCGCTCACCAGCAGCCGGTACGGCCCCAGCAGCTCCTCGCCGTCCCGGTGCAGGTCGAGGTCCGTGCAGTAGTCCACCCGGTAGCCGCGGCCGGCCAGCCAGGCCACGAAGCGGCCGTCCCAGTGGACGAACGTCTGGCGCGGCGTCGGGTCGTACGGGTCGAAGTTCGTCACGTCGTAGGGGGTGGCGCCGGTGCCGCCGCCCGGCCGGTGCAGCGACACCCCCGGCGCCGGATCGCCCGGGACGTCCGCATGGTCGTAGAGGCACCAGCCGCCGGAGACGTTGTAGGCGTGGTAGGTGAACAGCGGCAGCTTGTAGAGGATCCGGGCGGACGGGACCGCCGGGCGCACCACGAAGAGCGCCCTCGCCTCCCGCCCGTCGGGCGTCGTACGGTCCGGGTCCGTGCGGTCGCCGTCGTCGTCGCCCTCGACCAGCACCGCCACGTACACCCCTGGCTCGGCCGGCGCGGGCAGCTCGTGGCCGGGCCAAGCCGGCAGCGGCTCGCCACGGGGGCCGGTCCCGTCGCGGCCCCAGTCGTGCGCGGGCAGGTGCGGCGGCGCGTCCGCGCCGGGCAGCCACGGCGACTTCGCCGACAGCGTCAGCCCGTCGCCGCACCGGTGGAGCTCCACGCGGAAACGCGGCGCGTCCGTCGCCGCCCGCAAGGTCAGCGTCCCGCCCGCGCGAGGGCTCGGCTGCTCCACGTAACCCCTGATCACATCGCTGGGACTACCCGGTCGTACGACACGAAATAGCAGGTCAGCGTATGTATTGGGTTTGCCGCGCCGAGGCCGGTAGCGTCGGCCGCATGCGCGCGTACCTGGTGACACTCACGCTCTCGGCCGCGCTCTCCACCGCGTGCGGCGGCCCGGCCGCGCCCGCCGCCGCGCCCGAGGCGGCCTCGCCCGCCTCGCCGGCCCCCACATCCCCGGCGGCCCCGCTGCGGGGCAAGACGGTCGTCCTCGACCCCGGGCACAACGGCGGCAACGCCTCCCACCCGGAGCAGATCAACCGTCTGGTCGACGTGATCAACGGCACCAAGCCGTGCAACACGACCGGCACCGAGACCGACGCCGGCTACCCCGAGCACGCCTTCACCTGGGACCTCGCCGGCCGGCTCAAGCCGATGCTCGAACGCATGGGCGCCAAGGTCGTCCTCACCCGGCCGAACGACAAGGGCGTCGGCCCGTGCGTCACCGAGCGGGCGGCCATCGGCAACGAGGCGCGGGCGGACGCGGTGCTGTCCATCCACGGCGACGGGGCCGCGCCCCGGGGGCACGGCTTCCACGTGATCATGCCGGGCCTGCTGCCGGGCCACAACGATGAGGTGATCGAGCCGTCGCGGCGGCTCGGCCACGCCGTACGCGACGCCTACCGCGCCGGCACCGGCATCCCCTACGCGAACTACACCGCCAAGGACGGCCTCCAGACCCGTACGGACCTCGGCGGCCTCAACCTGTCGACCCGGCCGGCGGTCTTCATCGAGTGCGGCAACATGCGCAACCCGGGCGACGCCCGCAAGATGTCCAGCCCAGCCTTCCGGCAGCGCATGGCGACCTCACTCGCCACCGGCCTGCGCGACTTCCTGACGTGATCACCGCGTCAGTGACAGAGCGGTTCGCCGCCCACCACGCACGCGATGTCGTCGAGCTGCACGCTGAGCAGGGTTCCGTTCATGCCGAGCACGAGCACGAGGTCGCGCCGCGAGGGGTGGGCCAGCATGACCCGGCCGACGACTCCGTTGTCCAAGATCACGGTGGGGCGGCCTGCCGCGTAGTCCATGCCCTCGTGACTCCTCTCCGAGAGGGACCGGCCCCCGCCGGACCCTTCTCCCCCCAGGATGCACAGGCGAACCCCGTCACCGCATCGGCCATCCGGACCAATTTCTCACCGGACTTCCTGACTCGGGCTTCGGACGGAAGAAAGTCGGGTCCGTTGAGTAGGATGGCGCTCACGTTGCCGCGTGGCTAAGGAGACGGCCTTCCCGTGACCGACTTAGAACGCCTTCCGCCCGGTGTCGACCCGACGGTGCCGAGTTCGGCCCGCGTGTACGACTATCTCCTGGGCGGCAAGGACAACCTCGCCGTCGATCGCGAGGTCGCCGAGAAACTGCTCGCGGTCGCCCCCGACACCCGGCTCGTCGCCCGGGCCAGCCGCCACTTCCAGATCGAGGCCGTCCGCCACCTCGCCGAGCAGGGCGTCCGGCAGTTCCTCGACCTGGGCACCGGCATCCCCACCTCGCCCAGCATCCACGAGACCGTGCGCCAGGTGCATCCCGGCTGCCGGGTGGTCTACGTCGACAACGACCCCGTGGTGGGCCTGCACGCCCAGGTGCTGCTGGCCGACGCGCCCGGCCTCGCCGCCCTCCAAGCCGACCTGCGCAGGCCCGCCGACATCCTCGACAGCCCCGAGGTCACCGAGCTGATCGACTTCGACCGGCCGGTGTGCGTGCTGATGGTGGGCGTGCTGCACTACGTCATGGACGACGAGGACCCGGCGGGCATCGTGGCCGCCTTCAGGGACCGCATGGCGCCGGGCAGCCACCTGGTGCTCTCCCACGCGCTGGCGGAGAGCGACGCGCAGGCCGTCGGCCGGCTGCGCGCGTCCACCGACGGCACCTCGGCCCAGGCCGGGTTCCGCACCCATGAGGAGGTGCTGTCACTCTTCGAGGGGTTCGAGCTCATCGGGCCGGGGCTGGTGCCGGTCCACGAGTGGCGCCTCGGCCCGGACGATCAGGAGGTCCCGCTCATCGACGGGGTGCCCCGCCTGCTCTTCGCGGCCGGGGTGGGCCGGGTCAAAGCCTGATCCCCGCGACGATCCTGCTGAGGTCGGGGACGAGCGGCTCGGAGGCCATGACGGTGACGGCGACGCCGTCGCGCTCCACCCAGCCGACGTAACGGCCGTGGCCGAGCGCGCCGTCGCCCTTCATGGTGAGCACCTTACGGTCGCCGATCTTTGCGGTCCGCACGTCCCCCGAGAACGTGCCGAGCCGGAGCGGGGCCTTCTTCAGCGCGTTCAGCCCGCGCAGGCCGGGCTTGCAGACCACGCGCACCCACAGCCAGCGGTGCTTGAGGTCCACGTCGTCGCGGTTGTCGGACCACTGGTAGCCGTACTCGGTGAGGCCGTCGTGGCGGCTCACCTCGACCTGCCCGTGCGTGAAGCCGCGCGGCAGGACCTCGACGCGGACGCCCTTGATCGCGTTGGACCTCCTGGCGGGCCGGTCGACGTCCGAGCTGTTCGCGCGCTTGACCTCCGCCTTCGACGGCGTCGGGCAGGAGGGACGGGTGGCCGCCCCGGCGGCGGGGGCGGCGATCACGGTCGCGGCGAGCACGGCGGCGGACAGGGCCGCGAGGTGCCGGTTTCTGTTCATGCCCGGGTTGGATGTCCTGCTGATCACAAAAGTTCAGTACGTCTTGAGCTCGATGTCGGTCGCGAACTTGTCGGTCATCTTCATCATCCAAGCGAGGAGGAAGCGGTACTTGAACATCCAGTTCCGCATCCGGATCCGCGACGGGCTCCCGGGTGCGAGGAAGGGGCCGGCGTTGCCGTTCTCGGAGATCTTGGCGTACGGGCGGAAGACGCGCTCGTACGCGTCGAACGCCGCCCGATGGTCGCCGCCCGCCGCCGCCAGCTCGCCCGCCAGCACGTACGCGCCCACGACGGCCAGGCCGGTGCCGAAACCGCCCAGCGTGTCGCCGTACGCCGCGTCGCCCAGCAGCACCACCCGGCCCCGGCTGTACCGGTCGATCCGGACCTGGCTGATCGAGTCCAGGTACACACTCGGCGAGCGCCGCACCGCCGCCAGCACCTCCGGCACCCGCCAGCCCATGCCCGCGTACGCCCGCGCCAGGAGGTCCTTCTGCTGCCCGGCGTCGTAGCGGTCGTAGTCGAGCGGCTCGGAGGCGAAGACGAAGAACGCCGGCGCCTTCGGCCCGCCGACGGCCGCCATCCTGCCCGGCTCGTTGTACATCCGCCCGACCGGGCCGAAGTCCTGGTCCAGGTCGACCAGCGCGTAGTAGTGGCCGAGGAAGCGCACGAAGTCGGACTCCGGGCCGAAGGCGAGGCGGCGGACGTTGGAGTGGATGCCGTCCGCGCCCACCACCAGGTCGAACGTGCGGGGCGCGGTGCGCTCGAAGGTCACGTGCACGCCGTCCGGGGTCTCGGTCAGCGAGGTGATCGAGTCGCCGAAGACGTACTCGCAGGCGGGGGCGGTGCGCTCGTGGAGCAGCCTGGCCAGGTCGCCGCGCTTGATCTCCAGCTCGCCGCCGGTGAACTCGCCGGGCATGACCGCGAGCGTGCGGCCCTCGGCGTCGACGAGGAGCTGGTCGGTGCCGCCGGTCTGGAGCTTGCGCACGTCGTCCAGGATGCCCATCCGGGACAGGACCGTGCGGTGGGTCTCGCCCTTGAAGTCGACCGCCTGGCCGCCGGGGCGCAGCGCCGGGGCCTTCTCGACGACCGTGACGGAGCAGCCGTACCTGATCAGCCAGTGGGCGAGCGCGGGGCCGGCGATGCTGGCGCCGGAGATGAGAATGGTGAGGTTCTTCATGTCCAGCAGCCTCGCGACCTGCGCTGACAACCCGGCGACCACCGGCTGACAGCCCCGCGCCTGCCTGTCAGCCCGGGTGCTGCGCGGTCAGGGCTTCCCGGGCTTCGGCTCGTCCCATGGCGGCGCCCTTGGCGTACGCGGCCGCGAAGCCGTCCGGCCCGAGGACGGCGCTGGCGCGGGCGGCGGTGGCGGCCACGTCGGGGTCGCCCGCGACGGCGATCCCCCGGAGCGCCGCCCCCACCCCGAGCAGCAGCCCCGCCCGCGCGGCGTCCTCGGCCGTGGTTTGCTGGGCCGTGGTTTCCTGGGCCGTGTTTTCCTGGGCGGGGAGCAGGGCGTGGCCGGCCAGGCCCTCGGCGACGGCGGCGAGGTCGGCGGTCATCGGGGAGCCGAGCGCGGCGGCCAGCGCCTCGCCGTGCCTGCGCGCCGCCTCCGCCGCGTCCCCCCGCGCCTCCGCGAGCCGCGCGAGCGCCGTCAGCACCTGCGACCTGATCCCGGACGCGGTGAAGGCCCAGCTCCCCTGCACGATCTCCAGCGCGGCGTCCAGCCGTTCGGCCACCTCGCCGACCCACGCCACCCCGTCCTCCTTCGGCGGGAGGTGGGTGTGCTCGATGCGGGTGATCTCGGCGACGACCAGGTGGATCGTGGCCATCAGGGCGGGCCGGCCCGTACGGCGGGTCAGCTCCGCCGCGCGTTCGCAGTCGGCGCGCGCGCCCCCCGGGTCGTCCGCGCGGCAGCGGGCCTCGGCGCGCCGGCAGAGGACGTCCACCAGCTCCTCCGCCGCGCCGAGTTCCTCCAGCAGCCCCACCGCGTCCTGCCAGAGGTGCATGGCCCGCGCCCGGTCGCCGCGCCAGCTCGTGATCAGCGCCAGCCAGTCGAGCGCCTGCGCCTTCCCCCAGCGCTCGCCCACCGCGCCGAAGTCGGTCAGCACGCTCTCCAGCTCCCGCTCGGCGGCCCCGATCCTGCCCCGCAGCACCAGGATGAGCGCCTCGCTCAGCCGGCCCAGCGCCCGGCTCCACGGGTCGGCGGAGAGGAGCGGCGGCCAGTGCTCGCCGCCGTCGTCGTCCGGCGGCCCGGCGACCATGCCCCACAGCGCGGGCCCCAACCGGCAGCGCATCGGCCGCCCGAGCGACCCGGCGGCGGCCCGCGCGCGTTCCCAGTGCGGCGATCCGGCGTCGGGCACGGCGTGCAGCACGGTGAGCACGTACTCCTCGGCCAGCTCGGCGGGCGGCTCGGCCCCCAGCGTGTCGAGCAGGCGGGTCGCGGGCGCGATGGCCTGCCCGCGCCGCCCGCTCAGCCACCAGTACATGGCCAGCGCCGCCACCAGCCGCGCCGCCGTCGCCGGGTCGTGCTCCACGCTCCAGCGCAGCGCCGCCCGCAGGTTCGCGTCGTCGGCCGACAGCCGGGCCAGCCAGTCGAGCTGTTCGGCCCGGTAGAGGTGGTCGTCGGCGCGCCGGGCCAGCTCCAGGAACCAGGCGGCGTGGGCGCGGCGCAGCCGTTCCTCCTCGCCCGCCTCGGCCAGCCGGCCGGCGCAGAACAGCCGGATCGTCTCCAGCATCTGGTAGCGCTCGCCGTCGGTCTCCACGAACGACTTGTCCACCAGGCCGGCCAGCGGCTCGGCGGCGTCCGCCCCGCAGACGGCCTCGACCGCCTCCAGCCGCGCGCCGCCCGCGAACACCGCGAACCGCCTGGCCAGCTCCTGCTCCTCCTCGGCGAGCAGGCTCCAGCTCCACTCGACGACCCCGTGCAGCGTACGGTGGCGGGCCGCGGCGGTGCGGTCGCCGCGCGACAGGAGCGCGAAGCGGCCGTGCTCGGCCAGGCGGGCGGCGATCTCGGCGACGCCGAACGTACGCGTCCGGGCCGCCGCCAGCTCGATCGCCAGCGGCAGGCCGTCGAGCGCGGCGCAGATCCCGCGTACCGCGTCGAGGTTGTCAGGGCCGAGCGCGAACCCCTGGCGGACGGCCGAGGCCCGGTCGGCGAACAGCCGGACGGCGAGCGGATCGGGCAGCGGGGCGAGCGGGACGAGGTGCTCGCCGGTGATGTTCAGCGGCTCCCTGCTGGTGGCGAGGACGGTCAGGCGGGGGCAGGAAGTGAGCAGCCGGCGGGCCAGCGCGGCGGCCCCGGCGACGACGTGCTCGCAGTTGTCGAGGACGAGGGTCAGCTCCTGCTCCGACAGCGCGGCCACCACGCGCCCGGCGGCGTCGCCCGCCCCTCCGGCCTCGGGGGCGCGCAGCGCGGGCTCGCGCAGGCCGAGCGCCCCGAGCACGGCCGCCGCCACCTGCCCGCCGGAGTCGCCGTCCACGAGAGAAAGGTCCACGAAGCAGACCTCCCGCCGCCCGTCCGTGGTGGCCTCGACGGCGAGGCGGGTCTTGCCGGTGCCGCCGGGGCCGACGATCGTCACCAGCCGGGCCTCCGCCAGGGAGCGGATCCTGGCCAGCTCGTCCTCGCGCCCCACGAAGCTGGTGAACGGCGTCGGCGGCCGGGTCCGCGCCACCGCGGCAGGACCGGCGGCGGAGCCGCGCAGGATCTCCAGGTGCAGGGCGGCCAGCTCGGCCGACGGGTCCGCGCCGAGCTCGTCGGCGAGCAGCCGCCGCGTCTCGTCGTACACGGCCAGGGCCTCGGCCTGCCGTCCGGCGGCGTGCAGGGCGCGCATGAGCAGCCCGCGCGCCCGTTCGCGCAGCGGGTGGGCGGCCACCAGCTCCCGCAGCGCCCCCACCGGGCTGGCCTCGGGCAGCGCCAGCTCGGCGGCCAGCAGGTCCTCCCGCGCCGACAGGCGCAGCTCCTCCAGCCGCCGCGCCTGCGCGGCGGCGAGCGGCGCGTCGAGGACGTCGGCAAGCGCCGGGCCCCGCCACAGCTCCAGGGCGTCCCCGAGGACGGCCGCCGCCTGCGCGGACAGCCCGGCGGCGAGCAGCCGCCGCCCCTCGCGGGCGAGGCGTTCGAAGCGGTGGGCGTCGACGTCCTCCCGCTCGACGGCCAGCCGGTAGCCGGCGCCGTGGAACTCGATCAGCCGGTCGGGCAGGGCCCGCCGCAGGCGGGAGACCTGGGCCTGGACGGCGTTGGCGGCGCCGGCGGGCGGGTCGTCGCCGTACTGGCCGTCGATGAGGCGTTCGACGCTCACCGTGCGGCCGGCGTCGAGGAGCAGCAGGGCGAGCAGGGCACGCGGGCGCAGGCCGCCGACGGCGACCTCCCGGCCGTCTGCCGCGCGGACCGTGAGCGGGCCCAGGATGCCGAACTGCACGTCCCGATTGTCGCGCATGCGAGGGTCAGGCTGGCGGGGCCGCCGTGGCGCGGCGCACCCAGGCGGCCGGCCAGATCGTGCCGAGGGCCGCGTACACGGTGAGCAGCGCGAGCGTCGGCACGCCGGCCGCCGCCGCGACGACGGCGGCTGCCGCCAGCAGGAACGTCCAGACGTACAGGGTGGCGCGGCCGTTCGGCGCGCCCGTGTGCGCCGCCTCCTGCACCGGCGTGACCAGGGCCATGACCGCCGCGCCCGCCATGCCCACCGCCTCCGCGCCCAGGGCGACGCCGAGCGCGAGCGTCGCGACGCCGGCGGCCAGCAGCGCGCAGCAGAGACCCGCGACCCGGCCCTCCGCCCCCTCGAACAGCAGCCGGGTCGCCCGCGCGCGAGCCAGCCGCAGCACCGTCACCGCCTCGAAGACCCAGGCCACCCAGTGCATCAGGGCGATGAGCACGAACACCGCGATCAGCGGCGGGACCGCCGGCAGCAGGAGCAGCAGCCGCAGGCCGCCCCGGTGCCGCCGCCGCAGCTCCGACAGCTTGCGCTGCAGCGGGTTGCGCTGCTTCAGCGCCTCGGCCAGCAGGTCCCTGGCCGGGCCGAAACCGGGATCGAGGTGGAGCACCTCGCGGAAGTGCCCGGCCGCGGCCCTCGGATCGCCGAAGGCGAGCGCCGCCCGGCCGGCCGCCAGGTGAGCGGTGGTGCTCTCGGGGTCGATCCGGAGCGCGTACGCGGCCGTCGTGCGGGCCGGCTCGGCCTCGCCGAGACAGGTGTGCGCGATCGACAGCAGCGAGGCCAGATCCGCGTCCTCGGGATCGACGGCCAGCCCGCCGCGGGCCGCGTCCGCCATCTGCCGCCACCGGCCCGCGGCCGAGTGGGCGCGGGCCAGCAGCTCCCACACCGCCGCCTGCTCGGGGGCGTGCGCGAGCGCCGTCTCCCCGGCCCGCACCGCGTCGTCGGGCCGGCCCGAGCGGTAGTGGACCTGGCCGGCGACGTAGTGCGGGAACCAGTGGCCGGGAGCCAGCCTGACGCCCTCGCGCGCCTCCTCGGCGGCCTCCCCGGCCTTGCCCTGGCCGATGAGGGCGAGGGCCAGCAGGCAGTGGGCGGTCTCCTGCTCGGGCTCGGCGGCGAGGACGCCGCGCAGCTCCCGCTCGGCGTCGGCGGGGCGGCTCAGCCTCAGCAGCGTCCGCGCCCGCTCCAGGGACTCGCCGACTTTCACCATTTGCCCTTGACCCAGGGCAGCAGGTCGTCCCAGGCGCCGGACTCGTTGGAGTGCAGGACGTAGTTGCGGGCCGTCGCCATCCACTCCCGTACGGCGGTGGGGCGGGCGGCCTTGGCGGCGGCCAGCAGGTCCATGGTGGTCATCGGGATCGGGTGGCCGGCCCGCATCGACTCGTGCAGCTTCACCTCCACCGCCCGGTCCACCACGCCCTTCAGATCCGCGCCCACCATGTGCTCGGTGGCCCGCGCCACCGCGTCGAAGTCCAGGTCCGCCACCGGCTTGTCGCGGCAGAGGATGCGCAGGATGGCGGCGCGGGCGCCCGCGTCCGGCGGCGGCACGAACACGAGCTGGTCGAAGCGGCCGGGGCGGCGGAAGGCCACGTCGATGTACCAGGGGGCGTTCGTGGCGGCGAGGACGAGCACGCCGTCGTTGGCGTTCTGGTCCACGCCGTCCAGCTCGGCGAGGAACTGGTTGACGATCTGCCGATTGTGGGTGTTGCGGGCGTCGGAGCGGCGGGCGGCGAGGGCGTCCACCTCGTCGAAGAACAGCACGCACGGGCGGTTGCGGCGGGCCAGGTCGAACGTGGCGCGCAGGTTGCGCTCGCTGGAGCCGATGTACATGTCCAGGATGTCGGCCAGGCCGACGCTGATGAACGCCGCCCCCAGCTCGCCGGCCGCCGCCCTGGCCAGGTGGGTCTTGCCCGCGCCCGGCGGGCCGTACAGCAGGACGCCGCCGCCGGCGCGCTTTCCGTAGGCGGCGAAGAGCTCGGGCTGCTGGAGGGGGAGGAGGAGCTTGACGCGCAGGGACTCCTTGACGGCATCCATCCCGGCCACGTCGGCGAACGTCGTCCGCGCCCGCTCCACCTCCGCCGGCCCGTCCCCCGGCCCTGCGGCTGTCGCCGGGTACCCGCCGCCCGCCCCCGCCCCAAGGGAGGAGGCGGGCGGTCCTGCGGGGGAGGGGGCGGGCGGGGGCGCAGGGGCCGGAGACGGGGTGGGGGCGGGCGGGGGTGCAGGGGCCGGGGCCGGGGTGGGTGCGGGCGGGGGTGCAGGGGCCGGGGCCGGGGTGGGTGCGGCGGGGAGGGCGAGGGCGGTGGCGACCTCCGGGTCGGCGGAGGACGGGTCACGGGTGACGGCGTCGTAGTAGCGGTAGGCGGCGCGGCCGAAGTCGCCCTCGCCGAGCAGGGCGCGGGCCGCGACGACGCCGAGGCGCGGCGGGTAGCCGGGCGTCGCGAGGAACGGCTCCAGCGCCGCCAGCGCCTCGCCGTACGAGCCCCGCCGTACGAACGTCTCCGCCAGCGAAGCCGTCACGTCCGGGTCCCGGGGAGCGAGCATGAGCGCGGCCCGGAGCTCCGTCTCGGCATCGGCGAGGTGCCCCTTGGCCAGCAGTTGCTCGCCGAGGTGCCGCCGGAGCGGGAGGTTGTCCGGGGACAGGCGCGCCGCCTCCCGGAGCGCCTGGAGGCCGGCGTCTTCGAGCACAGTCCCGGTCCCTTCTGTCGCAGAACATCACTTCTGTACGGGACTAGGCAGGCTATCGAAGTCGATCGGAGCGGCGTGTCCGCTTCCCGCGAGCCTGAGGAAAACCACAGGTAGATCCGGGCATCCGCATCATTCCGGCGGCAGGGGCCCAGTCCGTAGCGTCCCCGGACATGATCGGAAAGTTGATCGACGTCCCACGCCGGGCCGTGGCGGGCCTCGGCGCGGCACTGGTGCTGGCGTGCGCCGTCCTGCTGGCCGCGATGACCGACAGCACGATGCAGCCACTGCCCGCCTCCGCCGCGTCCGGCGAGTTCAGCGCCGCGCGGGCCCGTACCCATCTGGAGCGCTTCGCCACCGAGCCGCGCCCCATCGGCGGCGCGGCGGCCGAACGGGCCAGGACCTACCTGGTGGCCCAGTTGCGCGCGGCCGGGCTTGATGTCGAGGTGCAGCGGGCCGTGGGCGCGAACGCCTCCACCGGGCTCGCCTCGTTCGGGCTGGTGCACAACATCGTCGCCACCCGGCGTGGCCACGACCCGACGGGCACGGTCGTGGTCGCCGCCCACTACGACTCGGCGGCGATGGGCCCCGGGGTCTCCGACGACGCCGCCGCCGTGGCCGCCATGCTGGAGACCGTACGGGCGCTCGGCGACGCGCCGCTCCGCAACGACCTCGTGCTGCTCATGACCGACGGCGAGGAGGACGGCGTGCTCGGCGCCGAGGCGTTCGTCAGGGAGCACCCGCTCGGCCGGGCCGGAGGCGTGCTGCTGAACTGGGAGGCGAGAGGCGTCTCAGGACCGTCGCTGATGTTCGAGACCTCGCGGGGCAGCGCCGGGCTGGTGGAGGCGTACGCCGCCGCCGCGCCACGCCCGCGCGGCGACTCCACGATGGCGGCGGTGTACCGGTTGCTGCCCAACAACACCGACTTCACCCCGCTCACGGCGGCCGGCTTCGCGGGGCTGAACTTCGCCTACATCCAGCGCTCCTCGCACTACCACACGGCCGGCGACTCCCTCGCCAACCTGGACCAGGGCAGCCTGCAGCACCACGGCTCCACCATGCTGGCGCTGACCCGCGCGCTCGGCGCGGCCGACCTGCCCGCGTTGCGCACCGACCACGACGCCACCTACTTCCGTCTCTTCGGCGTCCTGATCACCTATCCGGACGCGCTGGTGTGGCCGCTCGCGGGGCTCGCCGCCGCGGCCGTCGCGGGGCTCGCGGTCGTGGCCCGGCGCAGGCGGCTGCTCAGCGTGCCGCGGCTGGTCGTGGCGGCGGTGTCGGGGCTCGTGCCGCTCGTGGTGTCCGCGCTGCTGGCCCAAGGGTTGTGGGAGCTGCTGGTGGCCTGGCGGCCCGCGTACGACGGGATGGGCGGGCTGCTGCACCGGCCGGACGCCTTCCGCGCGGCCGTGGTGGCGCAGACCGCGCTCGTGGTGCTCGGCTGGTACCTGCTCCTGCGACGGCGGCTGGGCCCGGCCGCGCTCGCGGTCGGCGGACTCGCCTGGGCGGCGGCGTTCGGCGTGCTGTGCGCCGCCGTCGCGCCTGGGGCGTCGTTCGTGTTCGCGCTGCCCGCGCTGTGCTGCGCCGTCGGCGGTCTCGTGGCGCTTTCGGTGGGTCGGCCGCTCGTCGCGGCGGCGGCGCTGACGCTCGGCGCGGTGCCGGCCGCGATGCTGCTGTCCGGGCTGGCCAAGAACGTCTTCGACGGGATGGGGCTGGCGCTCGGCGGCGCGGCGGCGCTGGTGACGGCGCTGCTCGGACTCCTGCTCCTGCCCGTCGCCGAGCTGTGCCTGCCCGGACCGAGCGCCCGCGCACGGGCTCGGGGGCTGGGCCTGCCCGAGGGTGATGCCCGCGCCCGGGGGCTGGGCCTCCCCGAGGCTGATGCTCGTGCCCACGGGCTGGGTCGGCCCGAGGCTGATGCGCGTGCCCGAGGGCTGGGCCGGCCCGAGGCGGGCGGGCGTGCCGGGGGACCGGCCGGGGCGCCGGTGGGCGCTCTCGGTCTCGCGCTCGTCGCCTTGCTCGTTCCCGTGCTGGTCGCCGCCGGTCTGGCCGGTGACCGGTTAGACGCCCGCCACCCCGCCCGCACCCACCTGGCGTACGTCATGGACGCCGGCACCGGCGCCGCGCGCTGGGTCAGCGCCGACCCGGAGCCGCCGGCCTGGACCAGGAGGTACGTCACCGGCCGCGACCGCACGCCGCTGCCCCCCGGCTACGCGCGCGGCACCACGCTGTGGACCGGCCCCGCCCCCACCCTGGACCGGGCCGCAGGGCCCCGCCTGACCGTGCTGCGCCGCGACGGCGACCGCGTCGAGCTGCGCGTGGGCGCGGGCCGGGCCGCCCGTTCGCTCACGCTCAGGATCGAGCGCCCGATCACCGAGGCGACGGCGGTCACCGCCGGGACGGCCCCGGTGACCGTACGCGTCGCCGGGACGCGGGCCAACACCTGGCCGGGCGAGGTCCGCTTCCGCGGCCTGCCGGACGCGGGGGCCCGGATCACCCTGCGCGTCCAGGGCGCCGACAAGGTACGGATCACCGCGATCGCCGAGACGGACGGCCTGGCCGCCGTGCCCGGCTTCGTGCCCAGGCCACCGGAGCTGGTGGCGGCCACCCGGGAGGACGGCGAGCTGATCGCGATCACCCGTACCTACACTGTCTGACCGGTCAGGAGCAGGCGGCGTTCTGCGGGGCGCCCGCCGGCCCGTTGGCGGTGAAGCCGACCACCACGGACGCGCCGGGCGCGAGCGTACGGGCGTAGTCGGGCCCCTTCGCCGTCCACGTCGTGCCGGACTGGGTGACGACCGCGTTCCATCCGTTGACCAGCGTGACGCCCGACGGGTACGTCCAGGTGGCGCTCCAGCCGTTGATGGGCGAGGAGCCGGTGTTCTTGACGGTGACCTCGCCCTGGAAGCCGCCCTGCCAGGAGTTCACCTGCCGGTAGGCGACGGTGCACTCGCCGGGCGGCACCTCGGTCGGCGTGCCCGACGGCGAGCTCGTGGGGCCGCCGACCGGCGGGATCAGGTACGGCTGCAGGATGTCCTGCTTGGCCTGGTTGATGGTGGTCCAGTCGTCGTTGACGATGCCACCGGTGTCACCGGAGTTCGGGTTCCACGACCAGTACGTGAACGACATCCCGTTGACCCCGGTGCCCATGTACTTCATGAGCTCCTGGAGCCAGATCTTGTCGACGTTCGAGGCCAGCGTGGTGCCGAACTCGCCCAGCATGATCGGTGCGATGTTCTGCTTGTAGAGGTAGCCCCAGTACTTGTCCCAGATGGCGGGCATGTTCGCCGGGTAGGCGGGGTCGTCGAACCAGCTCTGGTGGTAGACCGAGGTGGCGTACTCGTGGGGGGAGTAGACCAGGCGGTTGGCCACGTTCAGCCGCACCGGGAACTGGCCGGCCTTGGACAGGTTGCCGCCCCACCAGCCGCAGTCCTCGTCGTTGCTCGGGTCGCCGTCCCAGATGTTGGGCTCGCCGCCGCTCGGGCAGCTGACGCCCTCGACGAAGATCAGCCAGTTGGGGTTGACGGACAGGACGGCGTTCCCCGCCCGCTCGGCGGCGAGCCGCCAGTCGCGGGACTGGTCGCCGCAGCCCCAGCAGGCGCCGGTGGCGTTCGGGTTGGTGCCCTGCGCGTGCGGCTCGTTGTGCAGGTCGGCGCCGATGACCGTGGGGTTGCCCGCGTAGTGCTGGGCGAGGGCCTTCCAGTCGTTGATCCAGGTGGTCTCCGGGGTGGCGGGGACGTACCAGAGGGGCGACTGGCCGGCCGAGGTCGGGCGGTGGCGGTCGAGGATGATCCGCATGCCCTTGGTGCCCGCGTAGTCGACGACCTTGTCCAGGATCTGCATCGGCGACAGGCCGACCAGGTCGGGGTTGACGTAGTCGTTGACGCCGGTGGCCGCGGCCCCGGGCTTCAGCGCGTCGTTCGAGTACGGCACCCGCAGCGTGTTGTAGCCGAGCCGGGCCATCAGGTCGATCTGGCTCTTCCACGGATTGCTCGACCACAGGCCGTGGAAGGTCTTGTTGTCGGTCTCCATCCCGAACCAGTTGATGCCGGTCAGGCGCACGGTCGCGCCCGTACTGTCGACGATCTTGTTGCCGCTGGTGCGGAGGTAGCCGGTGCCGGTGCCGGCGGCCGCTCCGGCGGGAGCGGCCGTGGTCAGCGCGACCGTCACCGCCGCGCCCGCCACGAGCGCGGCCAGGGCGGACGTCGCCACCTTGGACAAGTGCATGGGGGTGCCCTTTCGAGGAGGGGAACGCGGCCGTCATGCTCGCCACCGTCCTCGCCGACCGTCAATGCGCATGCCCGCGACACCCGCCCTGACCTGCGCGGAAGCGTGAAACTTTCACCTCGGCGGCGACGGCGTCACCGGCCGGCGTGATCATCCCTACCTGCGAGGTCGACCGGCCCCGCAGGGTGCGAGACTGAACGCATGGTGGATGACGAGCATCGCCCCCTGATGCCGAACATGCGGCTGGACGAGCTGCTGTCGGAGCTCCAAGTACGGCTCAACGCCGTGCTCGCCACCCGCGACCGCGTGCACGCCCTGCTGGAGGCGGTCGTGTCCGTGGGCAGCGACCTCGATCTGGAGACCGTGCTGCGCACCATCGTGGAGACCGCGACCAAGCTGGTGGACGCCAGCTTCGGCGCGCTCGGCGTGGTCGGGCAGGAACAGACCCTCGTGCAGTTCATCCCGGTGGGGCTGAGCGACGAGGAGATCGCGGCCATCGAGCACTGGCCCCACGGGCTGGGCCTGCTCGGCCTGCTGATCAAGGACGCCCGGCCGCTGCGGCTGGGCCGGATCTCCGACCACCCCGAGTCCTACGGCTTCCCGCCCGGCCACCCGCCGATGGGCACCTTCCTCGGCGTGCCCATCCGGGTCCGGGACGAGGTGTTCGGCAACCTCTACCTGACGGAGAAGCGCGGCGGCGGCGAGTTCGACGAGGAGGACGAGGCCATCGTGATCGCGCTGGCCACGGCCGCCGGCGTCGCCGTCGAGAACGCCCGGCTCTACGAGGAGTCGCGCCGCCGCGAGGCGTGGCTGGAGGCGTCCACCGAGGTGACCACCCGGCTGCTGTCCGGCGGCGGCACCCGCGAGGTGCTGACCATGGTGGCGGCGCGGGCCCGGCAGATGACCGACGCCGACCTGGCCAGGATCCTGCTGCCCGACCCGGCGGGCGAGCGGCTGCTGGTCGAGTTCGCCGAGGGCACGGCCGAGGACGAGCTGACCGAGATGTCCTACGCGCTCGACGGGACGGCCGCCGGCGAGGTCTTCCGCGAGGGGCGGCCGCTCCACTCGCCCGACCCGCTCGACGCCGACTCCCGGCTGCGCGAGCTCGGCTACGGCCCCGAGCTGCTGCTGCCGCTCGGCGCGGGCGACTCCGTACGCGGCGTGCTGGCCCTCGCCAAGTGCGTCGGCCGCATGCCGTTCAGCGCGGGCGACGTGCGGGCGCTGGAGGCGTTCGGCGGGCAGGCGGCGATCGCGCTGGAGCTGGCCGACACCCGCCGCGACGCCGAACGGCTGAGCCTGCTCGAAGACCGCGACCGCATCGCGAAGGACCTGCACGACGTGGTCATCCAGCGGCTGTTCGCCACGGCCATGACGCTGATGAGCACGGTCCGGCTGGTCGAGCACCCCGAGGCGTCCGGCCGCCTCCAGCACGCGATCGACGAGCTGGACGAGACCATCCGGCAGATCCGCTCGACCATCTTCGCCCTCCAGAACGTCAGGGAGAGCGCGGCCCCGAGCCTGCGCGGCCAGATCGTGGAGCTGGTGGAGGGCGCGCGGGGTCACCTCGGCTTCATGCCAGGGCTGCGCATGGAGGGCCAGCTCGACGCCAGGATCTCCGACGACCTCGCCGAGCAGCTGCTCGCCGTCCTGCGCGAGGCGCTGTCCAACGTGGTCCGGCACGCGAAGGCGACCAGGGCCGACGTGGCGGTAGAGGTGACGGGCGACCTGCTCGCGCTGACGGTCCGCGACAACGGCGTCGGCTTGCCGTCCGGCGGCCGGCGCAGCGGCCTGCGCAATCTGGAGGAACGGGCGACGCGGCTCGGGGGATCGTTCACGGCCGGACCGGGAGAGCAGGGCGGCACCGCGATCAGGTGGAGTGTCCCCCTGTGATCCGGCGTCCGCTAATTTGCTCCAGGCTGACCCGGATGTAGTGGTCGAGCCTGCCCGGCACCCACGGGTCGAGCGGCAGCGCGGCCAGCCGGGCGGTCTCGGCGGGGTCGGTGATCGCGTTGGCGTGCCCGACGACGCTCACCGACCAGCCCGTACGCAGCACGGGGTCGTAGTCGTCCACCTCGAACGCGACCACCGCCCGCCGGGTGGCCGCCGCCAGCTTGGAGCCGACGCCGGTGCGGATGACGATGCCGTCGCCGTCGAGGCAGAACGCGACCGGCTGCACCGCGGGCAGCGCCCGGTCGGTGAAGACGATCCGCCCGATGGGCGTCGAGGCGAGCAGGCGCAGGCACTCCTCGTCGGTGAGCACCTGGAGTCCGGACGAATCGAGTCGCATGCCTGCCAGCATCGCCGCCGGACGGGGCGGACGCTTAGGGACGAAAGTCCCTTCATACCCGCCGTTCCGCCAGGACCCGGACGCGGGGGCTGGGGCTCGGTGGGGGGTGGGGGCCGGTCTGGGGCTGGGGCCTGGGCCGGCTTGGGTCTGGGGCTTGCGGCCGGGCCGGGGCCGTTACGGGCGGCGTTCGGTGCGCAATCGGGCGGACAGGGCGGCGGCCTGGGTGCGGCGTTGCATGTTGAGCTTGGACAGCAGGTTGGAGACGTAGTTCTTGACCGTCTTCTCGGCCAGGAACAGCCGCTCGCCGATCTGCCGGTTGGTCAGCCCCTCGCCGATGAGGTCGAGGATGTGCCGCTCCTGCTCCGACAGCGCCGCGAGCGGGTCCTTCCTGGCCGCCTGCTCGCGCAGCCGCTGCAGCATGGCCGCCGTGGTCTGCGGGTCGAGCAGCGACTGCCCGGAGGCGACCGTGCGCACCGCGCCGACCAGGTCGGAGCCGTGGATCTGCTTGAGCACGTAGCCGGAGGCGCCGGCCATCACGGCGTCGAACAGCGCGTCGTCGTCGGCGAACGACGTCAGCATCAGGCACGCGAGCCCCGGCACCCGCGAGCGCACCTCGCGGCACACGTCGACGCCGTTGCCGTCGGGCAGCCGGACGTCGAGCACCGCGACGTCCGGCTTGAGCGCGGGGATGCGCGCGATCGCGGACTCGGCGGTGCCGGCCTCGCCGATGACCTCGATGTCGTCCTCGGAGTCGAGCAGGGCCGCCACACCTCTGCGCACGACTTCGTGATCGTCGACAAGGAACACGTGAATCATGACTCCACGCTAGCCGCCGACCGGCCCTGTCAGGTAGGGACCTAGGTCCCGGATCGGGAGCCGGGGGTCACCGCCGTGAGCTGGCCCAGCTCCCGCTTGAGTATCTTGCCGGTGGGGCTGGTCGGCAGCTCGGCCACGAACGTGACGTGCCGGGGATACTTGTACGCCGCCACCCGCTCGCGGACGAACCCGCGCAGCTCCTCCCCGCTCACCGGCGCCCGCACCGCGACCACGGCCGCGACCTCCTCGCCCAGCTCCGGGTGCGGCACGCCGAGCACGGCCGCCTGCCGCACCGCCGGGTGCTCGTACAGCACCTCCTCGACCTCGCGCGGGTAGACGGTGTAGCCGCCGCGGATGATGATGTCGCGGCGGCGGCCCACCAGGAAGAAGAAACCGTCGTCGTCCACCCGGCCGAGATCGCCGGTGTGGAACCAGCCGTCGCGCAGCGCCTCGGCGGTGGCGGCCGGGTCGTTCCAGTAGCCCTTCATGACGTTGGGGCCGCGTACCACGATCTCGCCGATCTCGCCGCGGGGCAGCTCGCGGCCGTCCTCGCCGAGGACCTTCATCTCCACGTCCCTGATCGGGCGGCCGATCGAGCCGGGGCGGCGGCCGGGCCCGCCCCGGTTCGCGGCGGCGACGGGCGAGGTCTCGCTCAGCCCGTAGCCCTCGACGATGCGGCAGCCGACGCGGGCCTCGTACGCCCGCAGCACGTCGAGCGGCAGCGCCGCCCCGCCGGAGGTGCACACCCGCAGCATCGACAGGTCGGACACGCCGGGATGGTCGAGCAGCGCGATGAACATGGTCGGCACGCCCTGGAACACCGTCACCCCGTCGCGCCTGATGACCTCCAGCGCCCGGCCCGCCTCGAAGCGGGGCAGCAGCGTCAGCCGCGCGCCCGCGTGCACGGTGGCGTTGAGCGAGCAGGTCTGGCCGTAGGTGTGGTAGAGCGGCAGCGCGCCGAGCACCACGTCGTCCACGCCGAGCGCGTGCATGCGGGCCACGGCCTCGGCGTTGCCGGCCAGGTTGGCGTGGGTGAGCTCGACCCCCTTGGGCCGGCCGGTGGTGCCGGAGGTGTAGTGGAGCACGGCGGTGTCGTCGGCGCGGGTGCGGGCCGGCTCGCGTTCGGGGGGCACGGCCCGCAGCAGCCGGGGCAGCTCGCCGGGCACCACGAAGAAGCAGTCGGCGGCGGTGCCCGCCGTCCCCGCCTCGGCGGTCTCGGCGAAGGCGTGCCAGGCGAGCAGCAGCCGCGCCCCGCAGTCGCCCAGGTAGGCGGCGATCTCGCGGCGCTTCAGCAGCGGGTCCAGCGGGACCGCCACGGCCCCGGCCCGCAGCACCCCGTAGTAGACGACGCCGAACTCGGGCACGTTCGGCAGCATGACGGCGACCCGGTCGCCGCGCTCGATCCCGCGGCGGCGCAGCAGCCCGGCCAGGCGGGCGCTCAGTTCGTCCAGCGCGCCGTAGGTCAGCGCCGCCCCGTCCAGCGTGAGAACCGCTCGGCCGCCGAGCCGCGCGGCGGCGTGGTGGAGCCGGTCAGCGAGGTTCATGGGAGGACCGTACGCCGGCGCGCCGCCGCCCCTCATCGGTCACGGCGGCCAGTCTTTCCCGGCCGTCGTTGGTGGGGACCGCGTCCTGCAGCGCGATCGCGACGAGCAGCTCGACGAGGTCGTTGATGGAGCGCAGGCTGCGCCCGGTCCGCTCCTGGATGCGGCGCATCCGGTACTGCGCGGTGTTGGGGTGGATCTGGAGGCGTTCGGCGGCGGTGCGCAGGTTGAGGTCGGCCGCCGCGAACGCCCGGATCGTCGCGGTCAGCACGCCGCCGCGCGCCCGGTCCTCCTCCAGCAGCGCCGTGATGCGCGGGTCAACCAGGTGGCGGGCGGTGTCGTCGGCCCGCAGCGCCAAATACTGGAACGGGGTGATCCTGGGCAGCGCCGCGACCCCGCCCTCCTCGGGCACGAAGTCCAGCACCGCCCGCGCCTCCTGGTACGCCTGCGGGATCTGCGCAGGCCCGGCCACCGGCGTGCTGATCCCCAGGGCGAGCCTGATGCCCTCGCCGGCGAGGCTCCCGACCACCGCCTGCAGCCGGTCGCACAGCTCCCCGGCCTCCGCGCCGGGCCCGAGCACGGGCACCGCCACGATCTCCGACTGGCGCACGACCGACAGCGTGCGGGCCCCGTTGCCGCCGGTCCTCGCCAGGGCGGCGCACGCCGCGTGCCTGGCCTCGGCGTCCCTGTTGAGCCCGGCGGCCTCCGTGGCGGGGGCCTCGACCAGCATGGCGACCACGACCAGCAGCGGCGTGCGGGCGTCCGGCGCGAGGCCGTGCGCCTGCGCGGCGGCCAGCTCCCTGCCGCGCGTGGGCGTGCCGCCGGCCAGCAGCGTCTCCAGCAGGCCGCGGCTCTCCCGTACGGACTCGGCGGCGGCGTACTGCTGGAACTCCATGTAGGCGTACGCGGCCTGCGTGCTCGCGAAGTCGCAGTAGCGCATCTGGGCGACCGCCAGCGACAGCGCGGCCTCCCGCCCTGCGGGCGTCGGGCCGGCCCGCTCGACCAGCGACTCCCAGAAGACGCGCTGGCCGATCCGGTAGGCGTTGATGTAATCGGCGAGCGGCACCCCGGCGCGGGCGCGGCGCATCGCGGCCCGCCGGACGAAGGCGATGTCGGCCGCCGTCACGGGCCGCTCCTCCAGCAGCACCGCGAGCTTGGCGCGGTAGTGCCGCAGGACCTGGTCGCGTACGTCGGCGTGGAAGTCGCCGCCCTGCGCCGCGTACGTGGGCACCTCGGCCCTGATCGCCGCCCCTCCGGCGTCGGCCAGGTCGTGGACGTTGTCCAGCAGCTCGGTGAGGATCCGCGCGCGCTGCGCGCGGACGGCCTCGGTGCCAGTGAGCGTTTCCGTGCTGAAACGACCGGACATGCCGGGATGATCCATGCCCGTGGCCGGGCGGTCAACGGGTCGTGACCGGGATGAGACCGTCGCTGTGCTCCGCGGACAACATGCCGCGGACATCTTGGGTCACCGTGCCCAATGCGGCCCCTGACGAGCGGATCCTACGCTGAGCCCACGCGTCAGAACAATGTTCTCCAGGAGGCCGGATGCTGGAGGTGCGCGATCTCACCGTCCGCTTCGGCGGCATCACCGCGCTGCACGGCGTGAGCTTCGCGGTGGCGCGCGGCGAGATGGTGGGGCTCATCGGGCCCAACGGCGCCGGCAAGACCACGCTGTTCAACTGCCTGACCCGCCGCTACGAGGCCGACTCCGGCGTCATCGCCTACGAGGGGACGGACCTGCGGGCCGTGGCCCCGCACGCGATCGTACGGCTCGGCATCGCCAGGACCTTCCAGAACCTCGGCCTGTTCCCGCGCATGTCCGTCCGCGACAACGTGCTGGCCGGCGCGCACCACCGGGGCCGCGCCGGTTTCCTGACGGCCGGGATCCGGCTGCCCGGCGTGCGGCGCGAGGAGCGCGAGCTGCGCCGCGACGCCGACGCCGTCCTCGACCGGCTCGGCCTGACCGGGGTGGCCGGGCATCCGGCGAGCGGCCTGCCGTTCGGCACGCTCAAGCGGGTCGAGCTGGCCCGCGCGCTGGTCGCCCGCCCCCGGCTGCTGCTCCTCGACGAGCCGGTCAACGGGCTGAACGCGGCCGAGGTGGCCGAGTTCGCCGGCACCCTCCGCGAGCTCAAGGACGCCTACGACCTCACCGTGGTCGTGGTCGAGCACCACATGGGCTTCGTGATGAGCGTCTGTCGCCGGATCGTCTGCCTGGACTTCGGCCGCAAGATCGCCGAGGGGTCGCCGGCCGAGGTGCAGCGCGATCCCGGCGTCATCGAGGCGTACCTGGGGACGGCCGTATGAGCTTCCTGGTGGTGGAGGGACTGGTCGCCGGCTACGGCGAGGCGCGCGTGCTGCACGGCGTGGACCTCAGCGTGGCCGAGGGCGAGATCTGCGCGATCCTCGGCCCGAACGGCGCGGGCAAGACCACGCTGCTGCGCGCCCTGTCCGGCATGGTCAGGGCGCGGGGCGTGGTCAGGCTCGGCGGGACCTCGCTGACCGGCCGCCCGCCCGACGCGGTGGCCCGGCTGGGCGTGGCGCACGTGCCCGAGGGGCGTGGCACGTTCATGCCGCTGACGGTCGAGGAGAACCTGCGGCTCGGCGCGTTCGTCCGGCGCGGCGGGCGCGGCGTCGAGGAGGACCTCGACCGTGTCTGCTCCTACTTTCCGCCGCTGCGCGACCGGCTCGGGCAGGTCGCGGGCAGCCTCAGCGGCGGCGAGCAGCAGATGCTCGCGCTCGGCAGGGCGCTCATGCTGCGGCCCAAGGTGCTCCTGCTCGACGAGCCGTCGCTGGGCCTCGCGCCGCTGGTCACCCGGGAGCTGTTCCGCATCGTCCAGGCCATCAACCAAGAGGAGCGGACCACCGTGGTCGTCGTGGAGCAGAACGCCCACCTCGCGCTCGGCGTCGCGCGGCAGGCGCACGTCCTGGAGACCGGGCGCATCGTGCTGTCCGGCACGGCCGAGCGGATCAGGGCGGACGAGCAGGTCGCCCAGTCCTACCTCGGATACCGGGTGTAGCCGTGGCCGGGTTCCTGCAGCAGGTCGTGGAAGGGCTCGGGGCGGGCGCGGTCTACGCCAGCCTGGCGCTCGCCCTGGTGCTGATCTACCAGTTCACCGGGATCGTCAACTTCGCCCAGGGCGAGCTGGCCATGTTCTCCGCCTACGTCGCCTGGCAGGCCATGGCGGCGGGGCTGCCGTTCTGGGCGGCGCTGGCGCTCACGCTGGCGGTGTCGTTCGCGGGCGGGATGCTCATCGAGCGGATCGTGATCAGGCCGGTCGAGGGCGCGCCCGAGCTGACCCTGGTGATCGTCACCGTCGGGCTGTTCATCTTCGTCAACGCCGCCGCCGGCTGGATCTGGACGTTCCTCATCAAGGACTTCCCGAACCCGTTCCCGCGCGGCGCGCTGGAGGTCGGCGGGGTGAGCGTCGGCTTCTCGACGCTGGGCGTGCTCGGCGTCGTGGCGCTGGTCATGGGCCTGCTGTACCTGCTCTTCCAGCACACCAAGATCGGGCTCGGCATGCGGGCCGTGGCCGCGAACCCCGACTCGGCCCGCCTGGTCGGCATCCGCGTGGGCCGTACGCTCGCGCTCGGCTGGGGGCTCGCCGCCACGGTCGGCGCGGTGTCCGGCGTGCTGGTCGCGCCGCTGCTGTTCCTGGAGCCCAACATGATGGGCGGCGTCCTCATCTACGCCTTCGCGGCGGCCACGCTCGGCGGGTTCGACAGCCCGGCCGGCGCGGTGGCCGGCGGCGTGATCGTCGGAGTGGCGGAGACGCTGGCCGGCGCGTACGTGCCCGCCATCGGCTCCGACCTCAAGATCGGGGTGCCCCTGACGATCATCCTCGGCGTCCTCCTGGTGCGGCCACGCGGGCTGTTCGGCCGAGCGGTGGTGGAACGCGCATGACCCAGGTCGAGGACGCCGGCGTGGACACCCGCCCCGCGCGCCGCCCCCGATGGACCCCCGCCGTGCGGCGCCGGGCGGCGGCAGTCGCGCTGCTGGCCGCCGCGCTCTACGCGCCGTTCCAGCTCGTCCCCTTCCACGTCTTCCAGCTCACGATGGTCCTGGTGTACGCGGTCGCGCTGCTCGGGCTGAACCTGCTCGTCGGGCACGCCGGGCAGATCTCGCTCGGGCACGGGGCGTTCTTCGCCGTGGGCGCGTACACGGCGGCGGTCCTGACGCACGGGCCCGGCCTGCCGTACCCGCTGACGCTGCCGGCCGCGGCGGTCGTGGCGTTCCTGCTGGGGCTGGCGTTCGGGGTGCCCGCGGTCCGGCTGCGCGGGCTCTACCTGGCGCTCGTCACGCTGGCCATCGCGATCTTCCTGGTGCCGCTGCTCAAGCGGTTCGAGCACGTCACCGGCGGCTCGATGGGGCTGACGCTGCCCAAGCCGGGCCCGCCGGCCTGGAGCGGCCTCGCCGAGGACCAGTGGCTGTACTTCCTCGCCCTCGCGGTCGCCGTGGCCTCGTTCGCGCTGGTGGGCAGCCTGCTGCGGTCGCGGGTGGGGCGGGCGCTGCACGCGCTGCGCGACGACGAGGGCGCGGCCGAGGTCATGGGGGTGCGGCTGTCGGCGTACAAGACGCTGGCCTTCGCGTGGAGCGCGATGTTCGCCGGCGTGGCCGGCTGCGTCTACACGTGGGTGATCGGGTTCGTCTCGCCCGACTCGTTCACCGTCAACCTGTCGATCACCCTGCTCGCCGGCCTGGTCGTCGGCGGGCTCGGCTCGACGGCCGGGCCGGTGCTCGGCGCGCTGTTCGTGATGTTCGTCCCCAGCATCGCGCAGGACCTCAACGAGGCCGCGCCGGGCGTCATCTTCGGCCTGCTGATCATCGCGGTGATGTACGTGGCTCCCACGGGCCTCGCCGGGCTGGCCGGCCGCCTGATCAGGAAAATCCCCCGGAAGGAGTAAGAGGGATGCGTGTATCTGCGATCGGCTGCGCGGCGCTGCTCCTGGTCGCCGTCGGCGCCTGCGGGGGGCGCGAGAGCGGCGGCGACGCCGGGACGGCCGCGTCCGGCCGGTGCCAGGGCCAGCAGACGACCGGCATCACCGACAAGAGCATCAAGCTGGGCGGCATCTACCCGCTGTCCGGCCCGGCCTCCGCCTACGGGGACATCCCCAAGGGCATCAAGGCGTACTTCGACTACGTCAACGCCGAGAAGGGCGGCATCGGCGGGCGGAAGGTGGAGTTCATCGTCCGCGACGACGGCTACCAGCCGCCGAAGGCCGTCGAGGAGGCCCGCAGGCTGGTGGAGCAGGACCAGGTCTTCGCCCTGTTCCAGACGCTCGGCACCCCGTCCACCACCGCCACCTGGGACTACACCAACCAGCGCAAGGTGCCGCAGGTCTTCGTGGCGACCGGCGCGTCCAAGTGGGGCACCGACGCCGCGCACCCGTGGACCATCGGCTGGCAGCCGAACTACGTCTCCGAGGCCCGCGTCTACGCGCAGTACCTGAAGGCCGAGAAGGCGTCGGCCAAGATCGCCGTGCTCTACCAGAACGACGACTTCGGCAAGGACCTGCTCGGCGGCTTCAAGAAGGCCATCGAGGGCACTCAGCTCACGATCGTCGCCGAGCAGAGCTACGAGGTCACCGATCCCAGCATCGACCCCCAGATGCGCAACCTGGCCGGCTCGAAGGCCGACGTCTTCCTCGACGTCACCACGCCGAAGTTCGGCTCGCAGGCGCTGGCCGCCGACGTCAGGAACACCGGCTGGAACCCGCTGCACATCATCAACAACGTCGCCGCCTCGATCACCGTGCTCAAGCCGGTCGGCTTCGACAACGTGCAGGGCGTCGTGTCCAGCTCGTACTACAAGGACCCGAACGACCCGACCTGGGCGACCGACGCGGAGATGACGCTCTACAAGCAGAAGGTCAAGCAGTACGCCCCCGGAGCCGACCCGAACATCCCGTACCTGACCTTCGGCTGGGCCGTCGCCAGCAGCTTCCACAAGGCGATGGACGCGGCCACGTGCCCGACCAGGGAAGGGCTGCGCGACTCGGTGCGCAACCTGCGGGACGTCAAGATCGACATGCTGCTGCCCGGCGTGACGCTCAGCACCGGGCAGGGGGACGCGTTCCCGATCGAGTCGATGCAGCTGATGACCTTCAAGGGGCAGCGGTGGGAGCTGTTCGGGCAGGTCATCGACACGCGCAAGGAGTTCGGGCCGCTGACCGGCTGACGACTCAGACGGTGACGGCGCCCGTCTCCACCAGCCGGCCGACGGCCTCCTCGATCGCCTCCAGCGCCTCGTAGCGGGGCCGGTGGCCGAGCAGCCGCTCCGCCTTGGCCATGCTGCAGTGCGGGCTGTACATGATGTGGTCGTAGGTGACGGCCGCGTCCTCCTCGGACACCGTGGCCCGCCACCGCTCCCACGGCAGGTAGGTCAGCCGCGCCTCCCGCCCGAACCACCCGGCCACCGCCTCGGCGTAGCCGCGCAGCGTGAGCGCGCCCGCCGCCACCGAGTGGAAGCTCTCGCCGACCGACGCCGACGGCGTGGCCAGCGCGTCAATGAACAGCCTGGCCACGTCGTCGGCGTGCACGTGCTGCACGGTCTCCATGCCGAAGTTCGGCAGCGCCAGCTCCTCCCCGTCGGCGAGGGTCTGGAAGACGGCCGGGTTGACGTTGCCCGCCGGGTTGACCGGCACCCATCCGGGCCCGGTGATGTGGCCCGGGTGGATGACCGTCGCGGGGAACCCGTCGCGGTGCGCCCGCTCCAGCAGGTACGCCTCGATCGCGGCCTTGCGCTTGCCGTACTCGCCGAGCGGCCGCTTCGGCCGGTCCTCGGTCGTCGGCACCCGTGCGCTCGGGCCGTGCGTCCAGATCGTGCCGCAGTGCAGGAAGTGCCGGACCCGCCCGGTCAGCGCCTCGGCCAGGTGGCGGGCGCTCGCCTCCTCGAAGCAGATGAGGTCGATGACCGCGTCGCCCTCCAGGTCGGCGATCCGCCGCCCGAACGTGCCGGCCGCGTCCTCCGCCTCCCGGTCCGCCGAGACGGCGGTGACCCGCCGCCAGGCGCCGTGCGGGGTGTAGGGCTCCCGCTTGCCCCTGCTCACCGCCACGACGTCGTGGCCGGCGTCCACCAGCCTGGGGATGAGATAGGTGCCGATGTGGCCACTCGCGCCGATCACGACTACTCGCATGGACGCAGCGTAACCCGCAGCCGTTACCAGGCGACCGGGAGGGAGGACAGCCCGTACACGACGCTGAACGAGCGGAACACCGGCTCGGCGCCGTCGGCCACCCGCAGCCCGGGGAAGCGCTGGAACAGCGCGGGGAAGGCCGTCTTCAGCTCCATCCTGGCGAGCGGCGCCCCCAGGCAGTGGTGGATGCCGTGCCCGAACGCCAGGTGGCCGTGATCGCCGCGCGTCAGGTCGAACCGGTCGGCGTCCGGCACCAGCCCGGAGTCCCTGTTGGCCGTGGGCAGGGAGCAGATCACCAGGTCGCCGGCCGCGATGACGGTGTCGCCGAGCCGGGTCTCCGTGGCGGCGACCTTGGTGGTGCCGGAGTGCACGATGCTGAGCCAGCGCAGCAGCTCCTCCACCGCCGCCTCGATGCGCTCGGGCTCCTTGCGCAGCAGGTCGAGCTGGTCCGGGTGGCGGAGCAGCGCCAGCGTGCCGAGCGAGAGCATGTTGGAGGTCGTCTCGTGCCCGGCGAACAGCAGCAGGCTGCCGATGCCGATCAGCTCGTCCTTGGTGAGGTCGTCGCCGTGCTCGCGGACCAGCATGCCCAGCAGGTCCTCGCCGGGATCGGCCTGGATGCGGCCGACCAGGTCCTCCATGTACGCCCGCGACTGGAACTGCAGCGCCACCCGCTCCTCGGCGGGCACCGTGACGTCGAGCATCCGGCTGGTGCGCTCCTGGAACCCGGCGCGGTCCTCGTACGGCACGCCGAGCAGCTCGCAGATCACCAGCGACGGGATCGGCAGCGCGAACGACGGCACCAGGTCGGCGGGCGGACCGGCGGCCTCCATGGCGTCCAGGTGCTCGTCGATGATGGCCTTGACCCGGGGCTCCAGGCGCCGCATGCGCCGGAGCGTGAACTCGGGGGTCAGCATGCGCCGCAGCCGGGTGTGCTCCGGCGGGTCCTGGCCGAGCAGGTTGCCCGCGTTGATCTTGGCGAGCTGCTCCGGGGTCATCTCGGGCGCTCCGGGCAGCCGCGCGATGGTCTGCTTGGCGATCGGGAACCGCTCGGCGTCGCCCAGGACCTCGCGGACGTAGGCGTGCCGGCTCACCAGCCAGGCGTCGGCGCCGAACGCGGTCGTGATCCGGGTGACGCCCGACTCCTCGCGCGCGGCGGCGAGGTCCGGCGCGGGGTCGAACTGCGCGCGCCGCATGTGCAGCGGCATCACCGAGGACTCGGACATGCGTACCCCTGAATGATCGTCGTTGGTGTGGCGTAAACCGTAACAATGCGGGAGGGGTGCCTCTAGTGTGATCTTCAATCAGTTATGGGTTCGTACCGCGCCTGATCACCTTTCCGCGATCCTGGGCCCCCGCGGGCGCCTTGACGGTGGCGACGGGACGCCAGGAGCATGCCCGTAACTTCCGAGGACGATTGGGGACGGTGGAGATGGACAAGGCGGGCGTGCCCGAGCAGGTGCCCGTGCTGGTCGCCGGAGGCGGGCCCGTCGGCCTGGCGACCGCCGTGGAGCTGGCGCACCACGGCGTGCGGAGCCTGGTGGTCGAGCCGCGGGAGACGGTGTCGTGGCTGCGCCCCCGCGCCAAGACCACCTCCGCCAGGACGATGGAGCTGCTGCGCCGCTGGGGCCTCGCCGAGACGTTACGCGCCCGCGCCCCGCTCGCGGTGTCGTGGTCGGACCAGGCGGTGTTCGTCAACAGCCTGCTCGGCCGCGAGATCGCCAGGATCGGCGGCTGCTTCGGCCTCGACCTGGTCGGCTCCGACCTCGCCGCCGAGCCGGGGCAGCAGGCGCCCCAGCCGCTGGTCGAGGAGATCCTGCGCGAGGCGGCCGGGGACGCGCTGCTCACCGGCTGGCAGGTGGCCGGGCTGACCGAGGACGGCGACGGGGTCACCGTGCGGATCGTGTCGGGCGAGGGCGAGGAGCGCGAGGTCAGGGCCGCGTACGTGGTCGGCTGCGACGGCCCGCGCAGCGTCACCAGGGCCGCCATCGGCGCCCGCTACGAGGGCCGCCAGGACGCCCGGCCCAACTTCAACATCGTCTTCCGCGCCCCCGGCCTCGCCGAGCGCGTCCCGCACGGCCCCGCCGTCCACTACTGGGTGCTCAACCCCGCCCAGCCCGGCCTGACCGGCCGCCTCGACCTGAAGGACACCTGGTGGTGCATCGCCCAGGGCGTACGGGCCGAGGACGCCGACCCGGTGCGGCTCGTCCGCAACCTGGCCGGGGACGACGACCTGGAGGTCGAGATCCTCGCGACCGACCCGTGGACCGCCCGCATGCTGCTGGCCGACCGCTACGCGAGCGACCGCGTGTTCCTGGCCGGCGACGCCGCGCACCAGAACCCGCCCTACGGCGGCCACGGCTTCAACACCGGCATCGGCGACGCGGTCAACATCGGCTGGAAGCTCGCCGCCGTGCTGAACGGGTGGGCGCCGGCCGCGTTGCTGGGCACGTACGAGGCCGAGCGCCGCCCGATCGCCGCCGACACCATCGAGGCCGCCGCCGCGAACATGGCCACCCTCGCCCCCGAGCTGGCCGACCCGGCGCTGATGGGCGACGAGGCCGAGTTCGAGAAGGTGCGCCCGGCGGTGGCCGAGGCCGTGCTGCGCACCAAGCACAGCGAGTTCCACAGCCTGGACCTGGTGCTCGGCTACGTTTACACGGGCTCGCCGATCGTCGCCGACGGCGCCGGCGAACGCCTCCCGCACCGCTGGCTCGCCCCCGGCGTCTCCCTCTACGACCGCCTCGGGCGGGGTTTCAGCCTTCTCGGCGACCCGGACGCGCCCGGCGCCAAGACCCTGGAGGCGGAGGCCCGCGACCTCGGCGTCCCCCTGGAGCTCGTGCCGCTCCCTGACGAGCCCCTGACCCTGGTCCGCCCCGACCAGCACGTGGCCTGGCGCGGCGACACCCCGGACGGCGTGCTCCGCCGCGCGCTGGCCATGAGCTGACCGTCAGGCGCGACTCGCGGCGACCGCCCCGAACCACCTCCCGGCCGCCTCGGCCAGCCCTGCGGCGCCCGCCCACGCCACGTAGCCGTCGGGCCTGATCAGCAGCGCGTCGGCGGGCGGCCGCCCGGCGGCGGCGTGGACGACCTCGATCCAGTCGTCCTCCGCCAGGCCGTCCGTGCCGCCGCCGAGGTCGAGCAGCACCGGACGGCCGCTCCGCAGCAGCTCGGCCACCCGCCGCCCGTCCGCCAGCTCCAGGTCAGGCGCCGGCCTGCCGACGGCCGGGTGCGCGTCCGCGGCTCCGGGGTCGTAGCGCACCCCGGAGTCGTACAGCAGCCCGGCCAGGTGGCGGACCGGCTCCTCGAAGGCGAACACCTCGCCGAGCAGCGCGCGCAGCGCGGCGCCGTCCTCGCCGTCCACCCGGTCCACGGCCGCCTGGGCGCGGGTCTGCGCGAGCGTACGCGCCCCGGCCGGACGCCGTTCGGCCTCGTACGTGTCCAGCAGCTCCCCGGGCACTCGCCCGCGCAGCACGGCGGCCAGCTTCCAGCCCAGGTTGACCGCGTCCGTCATGCCCACGTTCAACGCGGCGCCGCCCGCGGGGAACAGGTGCGCGGCGTCGCCCGCCAGGAACACCCGGCCCGCCCGGTAGCGCTCCGCCAGCCGGGCCTGCGCGACGGTGGACGACAGCCAGATCGGCTCGCCGAGCGGCAGGTCGCGGCCGAGGTGCCGGCGCAGGGCCGCCCGGAACATCTCCAGGGTCACGGGACCTCGGGGCGGCGCGCCGCGCTCGCGGACGCCGGCGATGAGCACCCCTGGCTGGAGCGAGTTCAGCAGGACCCGGCCGTGGGGGCTGCGGTTCCAGCCGGGCTCCATGCCGGCCTCCAGCGGGTGGGCGTCGGTCCTGAAGTGGCCGACGATCAGCCTCTCCTTGTCGGTGTCGCCGGGGAAGCCGATGCCGGCGGCCTCGCGTACGAGGCTGTGGCCGCCGTCGCAGCCGACGGCGTACCGGGCGCGCAGCTCGCCCCGGCCGGTGGTCAGGGTCACCCCTTCCGCGTCCTGCGCGAGCGCGAGCACCTCGCATCCGCGCCTGACGTCGGCTCCGAGCTCCCGCGCCCGTTCGTCGAGCAGCCGTTCGAGGCGTGGCTGCTGGATGGCCAGGACGCGCAGGGGGATGCCCGGCACCGCCGCGAAGCGCAGCGGCACGCCCGCGAACGGGAAGCCGGGCGCGGGGCCCGCGTAGGGGCTGCCGGCGCTGAAGCGCTCCAGCAGGCCGCGGTGGTCCAGGGTCTCGACGATCTGCCCGACCAGGCCGTTGGCCTTGGGCAGGTCGCCGATCTCCGGACGCTTGTCCAGCACGATCGGGCGGACGCCGGCCAGGCTCAGCTCGCACGCGAGCATGAGCCCCACGGGTCCCGCTCCCACGATCAGCACGTTCTCCATGCCTGTCAGGCTAGATTGACAAAATCGCGGCTGTCAATCTAGCCTGACAAACGTGGACGTCACAGAGTTGTCCGAGCGCATCAGGTCGAACGACCCGGCCATGGGCCTGCGGGCGGTCGGCGCGCTGCACCGGCTGGCCGAGCAGGTCGAGGCCGTGTCGGTGGCGCTGGCCAGGGAGCAGGGCTGGACCTGGGAGCAGATCGGCGACGCGCTCGGCATGTCACGACAGTCGGTGCACGCCAAATACGGAAAGTGAGGCACCCGGGATGTTCGGCTGGGAGAAGAGCGCCTTCGGGGTGATCGTGAAGGCGGCGGTCCAGGAGGCGAGGGAGCGCGGCGACCGGCGCATGGGCACCGAGCACCTGCTGCTCGGCCTGCTCCATCACGAGCCCGTCGCGCGGGCGCTGGGCGCGGACGTGGCCAGGGCCCGCGCGGCCCTCGGCGACCTCGACCGCGAGGCGCTGCGGCTGCTCGGCGTGGACGTCGCCGAGGACCTGCCGTCGAGGCCGCGCAGGCACCCGCCGCTCGGGGGCGGCTCGCTCACCTCCAACGCGCGCGCCGTGGTCGACCGGGCGGTCAAGGGCACGACGATGCGCAGCAGGAGCGAGGCGCCGAGGATCATGGCGCTCGCCCTGCTCGACCGCGAGCGGCCGGACCCGGTCGCGCAGCTCATCGACAGGCTCGGCATCGACCGGGCAGCCGCCCGCGCCCGGCTCGCCTGACCGGAGCCCGGCCGCCCGCCGTCGCGGCGGCTACTTGACCGCGCGGTGGCGGCGGTCGTCGTCCTCGCGCGGCTGCGGGGCGACGACGGTGAAGGAGGCGGTGGCCGTCCTGCCGCCGACCTTGACGGTCACCTTCCGGGTGCCGGCCTTGGCGCGGGACGGGACGGTCAGCTCCTTGACGGCCCGGCCGCCGGACAGGCTGACGCGGTAGCTCTTGCCCTCGGGGCCGGTCACCGTGGCGGTGCCGGAGGTCTGGCCCTTGACGAGGATCGTCACGCCGTACGTCTGCCCGGCCCGCACCCGGGACGGATCGACCGCCACCGAGAGCGAGACCTGCCGGGGCCCGGCGTCCTTCCTGTCGCGGGCGTCCTGCTTCTCGGCGGGCGCCGGGGCGGCCGGGGCCGCGTGGGCCGGCTGCGGCGCGGGCGCGGCGAGCGCGGCTCCGGAGAGCGGAAGGGCGAGGAAGGCGGCGCCGGCGAGGGTCACGGTGATGGGCTTGGAGAAACGCATTGCTCGAAGTATCCAATCCTGGGACTGACCTGGCCGATCCTTGATGAACTCGGCCCTCGAGGTCATCCCTCGCCCGACATGCTGCTGACCGAAGATGAGAAGAGCCTGTCATCGTCCTGTGGATGGCATAAGAGCAGGTGAAGCGGGCTCCGCGTGGGGCGCGTCCAACTCTCGGCCGCGAACGGCTGGTCTGGAAAGCCGTTCCGGGGGAAGGGGAGGCGGAGCACTGGGTGGCTCCTGTGGCATCGACAGCGCTTTAAAGGGATAGGAAGGGCCCGGTGGGGACACGGCGCACGCGTCCCCACCGGGCCCTTCCGCTGCGCGCGCGGGGTGGCCAGGAAACCGGCGCGGTAATTCCTTTCCTCAACCCTTCCGTAACGGGGTGAACGCACACAGTTACTATGTGTCAGATTCGTACGTGTACGCATCACACATCCCAGGGGGCTGGATATGGACGAGAACAGGGCTGACACCTCACAGCTCGACTTCGACGACGAGGCGACGCTGTTCCAGGCGCAGGACGACCCGTTCGCCGCCGCCGCGGTGGACCTCGCGGTCGAGACCGAGCTGCTGCGGGACGACGACCTCGCCGACCGCGCCACCGCCGAGGTCGCGTGGCTGGCGGCGAGGCACGAGAGCGAGCGCCGCATCGCCGAGCTGGACCCCCGGGACCAGGACCGCGTCCGCCACCTCCAGGGCGAGCTGCGCGCCACCGGCGCCGAGGTGTGGCCCGTGGCCCACTGGTGGGGCTTCGAGATCCAGCTCAACGAGGTGGCCGCCGCCCGCGCCGCCGAGCTGGCGTCCCTGATCGGGGAGACCGCGGGCGCGGTGCTCGGCGGCTGGCTGACGCCGCTCGTCGAGTGGTCGGCCAGGAACAAGGCCCGCTGGATCGGCTCGGTCGCCCGCCCGTACGGTGCCCGCCTGGTCTCGCCGTGGACCGCGCCCGCCTCGCTCGTCCCGGCCCGCGTGGGCGCCGTGCCGGCCGGTGACGCCCGCCTGTGGTGGGCGGTCCACGAGCCCGGCGAGGGCTGGAGCGAGGACCAGCGCTTCGTCGACCACTTCACCGCCACGGGCGCGGCCCTCGCCGAGTACCGCGACCGCCTCTACGTCGCCCACCGCGGCAGCGACGGCGACGCCGCCCTGTGGTGGGCCGTCTACGACGCCGAGCAGGGCTGGAGCGAGGACCAGCGCTTCCCCAAGCACTTCAGCGCGAAGGCCCCGGCGCTCGCCGTGTACGACGACCAGCTCTACTGCGTGCACCGCGGCGCCGGCCAGGACACCGCCCTGTGGTGGGCCCGCTGGGACGGCTCCAGGTGGAGCCAGGACACCCCGCTGCCCGACCACTTCACCGTGAGCAGCCCGGCCCTCGCCGCCTACGACGGCAAGCTGTGGTGCGTGCACCGCGGCGCGCACGACGACAGCCTCTGGTGGACCGTCTGGGACGGCAGCAGGTGGAGCCAGGACAACCGCTTCCCCGACCACGCCAGCCGGTCCGGCCCGGCCCTCGCCGTCTTCCGCGGCCACCTCCACTGCGTGCACCGCGGCGCCGGCGAGGACACGGCGCTCTGGTGGACCCGCTGGGACGGCTCCTCCTGGAGCCGCGACGAGCGGCTGCCCGACCACTTCTCGGCCGAGGGCCCGGCCCTCACCGTCTACAAGGACCGCCTCTACGTCGTGCACCGCGGCGCGGCCGACCAGAGCCTCTGGTGGGCCTCCTTCGACGGCGCGAGCTGGAGCGCCGACGAGCGGCTGCCCGGCCACTTCAGCGCCGAGGCCCCGGCCGCCCTCGCCTTCCGCGACAAGAACGCCACCCGCGACCAGCTCGTGGTGCTGCACCGCGGCAGCCGCTGACGCGCAGGAGGGGCGCCGCGCCGGCGCCCCTCGTCCCTTCTCTACCAGCCCGCGAGCTGGTCCACGAACCACTCCACCAGCGTCCCCGACACCGCGCCGTGCGGGGAGTTGCGGCTGTCGCAGCAGTACGCGTCGAGGAACGTCTCGTCCTTCTGCAGCAGCCGCAGGTCGGTGTAGAGCTCCGACGGCCACGTCAGCGGGTCCCGCGCCAGCGCGACCGCGCTCACCGACGGCACGAAGCAGGTGCCGCGGAAGCGGTCCTCGATCGGCAGCCCCATCGCGTCCGCGACCCGGCCGAAGGCGTCCAGGGTGCCGCCGGGCGCCCCGTCGAACGCCGCCACGTACGAGGTCGCGCTCGTCCACACCGGCTCGCCGAAGCCGATCGCGCCGACGTTGCGCAGCTCGCCCTGGTCCGGCTGGATCCTCGCCACCAGCCGCAGCGGCCCCTCGCCCAGGTCCAGCACCGGCGTGCCGGGACGCAGGTCCGGCCCGCGCCCGTCGCCGGAGCCGTTGACCAGGCCCAGCTTGTACGGCCGCATCGGGAACCAGCCGATCCGGCGCATGTCCTCCAGCAGCTCCTTGCGCAGCGGGCTGGAGTCGGTGACCCGGCCCGAGTAGCCCGTGCCCGGCAGCCAGCCCCACAGGAGCTGCTGCGCCGCCGGGCTGCGGATCAGCTCGGCCTGCCCGGCCCCGTCGGGGCGCGGCTGGATCGTCTCGTGCAGGTAGGCGAGCTGCTGCAGCACCAGCGGGATCCACGCCCCGAGGTGCGGGGTGTCGTAGGAGAAGTACTTGTCGGTCTGGTGGTCCACGCCCTCGCTCTCCATGCGGGCCAGGGCGTACCTGGTGATCATGCCGCCGGCGCCGACGCCGCCCACGATCAGCGGCGAGTCGCCGCGCCGCGTCTCCAGCACGCGCAGCAGGCAGGTCACCGCGACGGCCGCGTTCGCCTGCACGTACGCCTGCCGCTGGTCGAAGCCCAGCAGGACGACGTCGAGCCCCATCTCCAGGAGCTGGTCGAGCAGCCCGGGGACGCCCGGCTCGTACGGCGCGTTGAAGTGCCGCCACATGCTCGCCAGGTCGCTCGGGCCGTAGTTGAAGCCGTCGGCGAAGATCAGCGGCCGGACCGGCGCCGTGCGCCCCTCCGCCAGGTGGACGTGGGCCCGGCCGGTCGCCACGTGGCCCCGGTGCGGTTTGTCCGCCACGAGCTCCCACACCAGGTCGGGCTCGGCCGCCTCGCCCTCGCGCACCGGCGGGGTGGCGAACCAGACCCCCGGGTCGCCGAGCGCGCTCGCGATGCGCTCGATCTGCTCCGGGGCCAGGCTGCTCTCGACGGTCCTGGTCTTGCTCTCGACGTCGATCCTCGGTTCCTGTGCCATGGTGATCCCCTCCTCACGTGATCACTCACAGTAATTGAAGCAGGTGAGGGGGTGGTGGCGGCGCGCGTGCGCCCGCCCAAGCGCAGTTCACCGGAGTGTCAGGAAACGGCGCTTCGCCGAGTTTGCCGATGAACGCCGGGTAGGGACGCGATGAACCACATGAGCAGGGACGATCATGTTCCTGCCGTTACGGAGGTGAAAGCGATGGCACTGCCCGCCAGGCGGCACAGAGCACCGGCGCCGTGGGCGAGCGCGAGCCCGCCGGCCCGCTCGTGGGACCCCTTCACCGAGTTCCAGCAGCTCTGGGACCAGATGGGCCGGCTGTTCGAGCAGGGCGCCGAGGCCGACACCGCCGCCTGGCGGCCGGTCGCCGAGACCGAGGAGACGGCGGAGGCGTACCTGGTGCGCGCGGAGCTCCCCGGGCTGCGGCGGGACGAGATCAACGTCGAGGTCGAGGGCAACGAGCTGTGCGTCTCGGGCGAGGTCGCCGAGGAGGAACGGGGGCCCAGGCTGAGGCGGCGCACCGGCGCGTTCGTCTACCGGACGATCCTGCCGTCCGACGCCGACCTCGACAAGATCGGCTGCGAGCTCGGCGACGGCGTGCTGACCGTACGCGTGCCGAAGACCGAGCAGGGCCGCTCGCGCCGCATCTCCATCAAGGGCTGACCGGGCGAGGCGGCCATGGCCGGGACCCAGGCGTTCTGGATCGACGCGGCCCACGAGGGCGCGCAGACCCGCTACGGGGAGCAGCTGCGCAGGTGGCGGCAGCTGTTCGCGGCGGTCGAGGGGGAGCCGGGAGCGGCCGGCGTCACCCTGGACCCGCTGCGCTTCGCGCTGGGCGCGTGGGAGGCCGCCATGCGCCCGGTCACGGACCTGCCCTACGTACGCTGCCATCCGCGCGTGCTCGACGCGGCCTGCCACCGCCCCGAGGAGACGCGCGGCCCGCTGGCCGTGGTCGAGCTCGCCGTGCCCCGCCGGTGCCGCTGCCCGACGGCTGGCACACCTGGCACCGCCCGGAGGGCGGCGGGGACGGGTACGCGGCGCCGCCGTACGAGCGGCCGACCGCGCTGACCACGCTGGAGCTGCGCACCCCGCTCTCGCCCGACCGGCTGCCCACCCCCACCCACGCCCGCGCTGCGGGCCTGCCCAATCTGGACGACGCACAGGCGTCGCTGGAGGCGCTGGTGTCCGAGCTGAACGCGGTCGTCGCGCCCTTCCTGCACGCCCTGGAACGGAACCCGAGGTGAACCCCCATGAACAGACCCGCAGGCGACCCCGACGACGAGTTCTTCGCGCCCGTGCTGCGCGAGCCGCCGCCCCCCGAGGCCGAGTCGGCGACCGGGAAGGTGAGCGACACCGGTGTGCCCGGCGTCTCCGGCGGCGGCCACGGCGACCCGGAGGAGCAGCCGCCGCCGAGGAGCGCGCTCGGCTTCCGGCTGCTCGCCGTCGCCCTGGTCCTGCTGGCCGGGGTGGTGCTGGCCGTGTGGGCGCTGCTGGCGGGCAACCCGGCGCTGGCGATCGTGCCGGCCGTGGTGGCGCTGGCGGCGGCGGCGTACCTGGTGGCGTTCGGCGTGCGCAGGGCGCGCTCGGACGGCGGGCCGCCCACGTTCGGGTGAGCATGGGCGGGTGAGTACGGGCAGGGCGATCGGGCCCTGCCGGAGCGAGAAGGAGACCTGACCATGAAGAACGAGCGCAGGGGCGCCGCCGGCACCCAGCTCATCGACCGGGAGTGCGTGCGCGCGCTGCTGGAGTCCGACCGCGACGACGCCACGCTGGTCTACGTGCGCGGCGAGTGCGTGGTGCTGCCCGACGCCGAGGTGGACGAGGCGCACCGGGGGCTGGTGATCGCCCGCCGTGACGAGCTGATGGCCAGGATGCCCGGCAAGGAGCTGACCGACCAGATGCTCGACAACCTGGCGCACCGGCTGGACAACATCGTCCGCGATCTGGGCGCCTGACGTCTGGTGCCGCGACCCCGGCCGGGGTTTGATCGAAGCACCCACGACCAGGGAGGCGGATCATGGCGTTCCAGCTCATCGTGCTCTACAACCACCCCGAGAGCGTCGAGGACTTCGACAAGCACTACGACGGCACGCACGCCCCGCTGGCCGCGCGGCTGCCGGGGCTGCGGTCCTACACGACGCTGCGGCCCGCCGGGGACCGGCCGCCCTACCATCTCGTCGCGGTCCTGACCTTCGACGACGAGGCCGCGTTCGGCGCGGCGATGGCCGGCGAGGAGGGCCAGGCGACGGCCGCCGACCTGGCGAACTTCGCCGGCGCCGGCGTCGAGATGCTGATGGGGCCCGCGGGGACGATCGTCTGAGCAGTGCGGGTCAGGGCGGCGGCCCCGCGCGGCCGCCCTGACGCCTCGGGAGAAAAAGAGCCGGGGTAAGCATCACCTGTCCGCCGAGCTACTCTGCCCAGCGTGTTCATGTGAATACGTTCGGTGACGAGGAGTCGGCGATTGCGAGGGATGATGCCCACGGACCCCACCGAACAGCGGATGAGCCTGGACACCAGGGCCGCACGCACCCTGGCCACGACCACCAAGACCCGCCCCCAGATGCAGGCGATCACCTCCCGGTGGCTGCTGCGCATGCTGCCCTGGGTCGACGTGCGCGGCGGCACCTACCGGGTCAACCGCCGCCTCACCCACCGGGTGGGGCGCGGGCGGGTGAGCGTGGTGCGGGAGGGCGCGGGCGACGTCCGCGTCATCCCCGAGACGCTGGCCGAGCTGCGGGCGCTGCGCGGCTACGACGACCTCGACGTGCTGGCCGCCCTCGCCGCCACGTTCACGCCGCGCGAGGTCGCACCCGGCGAGGTGATCGTGGCGGCCGGCACGCCCGTCACCGAGACCTACATCGTCGCCCACGGCCGCCTGGAGAAGCAGGCCATCGGCAGATACGGCACCACCGAGTCCCTAGGCGTCGTCACCGACGGCGACCAGTTCGGCGACGAGGCACTCGGCCAGGACGACCCCCGCTGGTCGTGCACGGTCAGGGCGGCCACCGCCGGCACGATCCTGGTCTCGCCGTGGGCCGCCTTCCAGCGCGTCCTCGCCCGCGCCCCCGGCCTGCGCGCCCACCTCGACCGCCACCTCGACAGCACCCGCAGGCCCGTCAACAGGCGCGGCGAGGCCGCGGTCGAGATCGCCGCCGGCCACGTCGGCGAGCCGGTCATCGGCGGCACCTTCGTCGACTACGAACTCCACCCCCGCGAGTACGAACTGAGCGTGTCCCAGACCGTCCTCCGCGTCCACACCCGCGTGGCCGACCTCTACAACCACCCGATGAACCAGCTTGAGGAGCAGCTCAGGCTCACGGTCCACGAGATCCGCGAACGCCAGGAGTGGGAGCTGCTCAACAACCCCGACTTCGGCCTGCTCCACAACGCCGGCTACGACCAGCGCCTGTCCACCTGGTCAGGCCCGCCCACCCCCGACGACCTGGACGACCTCATCAGCATGCGCCGCAAGACCCGCCTGCTGCTGGCCCACCCCAGGGCGATCGCCGCGTTCTTCCGCGAGTGCAACAAGCGGGGCCTGGTGCCGGGCAGCGCCGAGGTCAACGGGCACGAGATCCCGGCCTGGCGGGGCATCCCGATCTTCCCCTGCGGCAAGATCCCCGTCAGCGCGCAGCAGACCACCTCGATCATCGCCATGCGGGTGGGCGAGGACGACCAGGGCGTGGTGGGCCTCCACCAGACCGGCCTGCCGGAGGAGCACGAGCCCGGCCTCAACGTGCGCTTCATGGGCATCGACGAGAAAGCGATCATGTCCTATCTCGTCAGCGCCTACTACTCGGCCGCGATCCTGGTGCCCGACGCGATCGGGATCCTGGAGAACGCCGACGTCGCCGCGCCGCGCTCCTGACCCGCCTCTTCCCCCTGTTTCGTCGTCCGCGAGGAGCGTCATGCCCGCCGACCGGCTCCCGGTCCTGCCCACCGGCCTCGGAACGTCCGCGCTCAGCCTGCGCGCCGCCGCTCCCGTCCCCGCCCCCCTGCGGGAGGAGGGCGACGGGCACGAGTCCGGCCCCGCGCGGCCGTCCGCGCACGTCAGCCTGGCCCCGCTGCCCTACCGCGAGCAGCCCTGGGGTGACGGCTCCTATCCGCCGCTGCTGGTCCCCGAGACCGTCCGCGTCGACGACGACCTCGGCGCGGAGGTCGACCGGCGGCTGCTCGCCTGGGCGGAGCGGCTGGGCCTGCACGAGGGGCGGCTGGAGGAGTTCGGCCGCACCGGCTTCGGCCGGCTCGCCATGCTGACCCACCCCGACACCGACGACCCCGACCTGCTGCTGGTCGCCGCCCAGCTGAACACCGCCTGGTGGGCGGCCGACGACTACTACGCCGACGAGAGCGACCTCGGCGCCACCCCGACGGAGCTGCCGCCCCGCCTGGCGCTGGTGATGTCCGCCATGGACCCGCCGCCGCCGGCCGGTGACTACACCCGGCAGCTGGAGGAGACGATCACGGCCGACCCCGTGCTGGTCGCGCTCCGCTCGGCCACCTCCCACCTGAGCAGGCACGCCCTGCCCTCGCAGGTCATGCGGGCGTGCGGCATCACGTTCCAGATGTACGTGAGCTGGTGCGCCTACGCCGCCTGGCGCTACCTGAAGACGCCGCCGCCGGTCTGGCGCTACCTCGCCGCCCGCCAGCACGACAGCTTCTACACCTCGATGACGCTCATCGACGTCGTCGGGGGCTACCACCTGCCCGCCGACCTGTTCTACGACCGCCGCTTCCACACCGCGCTCATGCAGGCGGGCACCGCCAGCGTGCTGGTCAACGACCTGCACTCGGTGGCCAGGGAGGCGGCCGACGAGCTGCCCGACAGCAACGTGATCCTGCTCATCGCCGCCGAGGAGGGCTGCTCGGTCGAGGAGGCGACCGAGCGGGCCGTACACCTGCACAACGACTTCGTCCGAGGATTCGAGGCCGGCCGGCAGGCGCTGGCCGGCGTGCCGTCGCCGGAGCTCAAGCGGTTCCTGCGCGGCGCGCAGGCGTGGATGGCCGGATGCCTCGAATGGCACGGCAGCAGCGCCCGCTACCAGTCATGACCGTCATCAGAAAGGACTTCGCCCGCGTGACCACCACGAACGCGCACAACTCCGTGCTCGGCAGCCAGTACCAGCGATCCGTCGCCGACTACTGGAACGCCGAGCGCAACCCCGTCAATCTCCGGCTGGGCGAGGTCGACGGCCTCTATCACCACCACTACGGCATCGGCCACGTCGACTGGTCGGTGCTGGAGGGTCCCGAGGAGACCCGCGAGCAGCGCCTCGTGGCCGAGCTGCACCGGCTGGAGACCCAGCAGGCCGAGACCCTGGTCGGCCACCTCGGCGCGCTGGGCCCCGGCGACCGCGTCATGGACGCGGGCTCGGGCCGGGGCGGCTCCAGCTTCCTCGCCAACCTGCGCCACGGCTGCCAGGTCGACGGCGTGTCGATCTCCGAGGAGCAGGTGGCCTTCGCCAACGAGCAGGCCCGGCAGCGCGGCGTCGCCGACCAGGTGCGCTTCCACTTCCGCAACATGCTCGACACCGGCTTCGAGACCGGCGCCTACTCCGCGATCTGGAACAACGAGAGCACCATGTACGTCGAGCTCTCGCTGCTGTTCGCCGAGCACGCCCGGCTGCTGCGCCGCGGCGGCCGCTACGTCTGCATCACCGGCTGCTACAACGACGCCTACGGCCTGCCGTCCCGGGCCATCAGCCAGATCAACGCCCACTACATCTGCGACATCCACTCCCGCAGCACCTACTTCAAGGAGCTGGTGGCCAACCGGCTCGTGCCGTGCAGCGTCATCGACATGACGGCGGCCACCATCCCCTACTGGGAGCTGCGGGCCCAGAGCCACCTGGCGACCGGCATCGAGCAGGCGTTCCTGGACGCCTACCAGAACGGCAGCTTCCAGTACCTGCTGATCGCCGCCGACCGCGTCTGAGCCTTCCCCCACCGGCCGGGCCGCCCTCCGGGGCGGCCCGGCCCCCCTTACTTCTGCTCCTGCATCGTGGCGGTGACGACGTTCTCCTTGCCGTCACGCAGGTACGTGATCCGCACCTGCTGCCCCACCGTGAACCCGCGGACCTGCCCCACGACCGTGTCGCCGCCGTCCACCGGCGTGTCACCGATCTTCGTGATGAGGTCGCCCTGCTTGAGCCCGGCCTTGGCCGCCGGGCTGCCCTCGGTCACCTGGCGGATCAGCGCGCCGGGCACGTCGCCCGTCGCGTCGGTGACACTCACGCCGAGGAAGGCGTGGCTCACCTTGCCCTTGCTGATGAGCTGCTCCGACACCTTCTTGGCGGTGTTCACCGGGATGGCGAAGCCGAGGTTGACACCTTGCGCGGAGACCGCGCTGTTGATGCCGATCAGCTCGCCGGCCGCGTTGACCAGGGCGCCGCCGGAGTTGCCCGGGTTGATCGCGGCGTCGGTCTGGATCATGCCGCCGAGCGTGGTCGTCTTGCTCTGCTGCTGCTGCCCCCAGGGGAACTGCTGGCCGCCGCCGCCGTCGCCGGCGGTGACCGTACGGTCGAGCGCGCTGACGATGCCGGCGGTCACCGTGCCGTCCAGGCCGAGCGGGCTGCCGAGGGCCAGCACGTCGTCGCCCACCTTGAGCTGGTCGCTGTCCCCGAGCGTGGCCTTGGCCAGGCCCGACACGCCCTCGGCCCGGATCACCGCGAGGTCCGTCGCCGGGTCGGTGCCGACCACCTTGGCCTTGGCCGTCCTGCCGTCGTTGAACTTGACGGTCAGCGCGGTGCCCTGCCCGTCCACGACGTGGTTGTTGGTGAGGATCAGCCCGTCCTCCGACAGCACCACGCCGGAGCCCTCGGCCGACTGGCCCTGGATCATCACCACCGACGGCTGCACCTTCGCCGCCACCTCGGCCACCGTGAGCTGGTCGGCCACGGTACGGAAGACCGGGCTCGCCGCGCTCGCCGTGGCGACGGCGGCCGGGCGGTCGGCCCCGGCCAGGTACGCCCCCACCGCCCCGCCGCCGAGCGCCGACGCCCCGAGTGCGGTCACGGCCGCCAGTGCGAGCCCCGCGACGGCCTTACGGCTCAGCGCGAACATCGTCCTCCGCGACGACGGCGGAGGCGGCGGCGGCAGCGCCGGGCCCACCGGCTCCTTCCTGGGGAACCCGCCCACCGTGGGCGGCGTGTCACCGAACTGGGTCCAGCCACCGGCGGCCTGCTCGCGGGGGTCGTTCGCGTCCATGTCATCTCCTAGCGTCCCGATGACACAAGACTGATCAATGCCCGGTAAGAGCTGGTTAAGGGAAAGATCGGGTCACTTGTCGCGCCCTGACGCCGGCCTTATCGCCGCTGGCCGGGCGTAGGGGGATGGGCCGGAAAATTGTAGAAATTTCCGGCCGATGGGCCTGTCAGGCTTCGAGCACGAAGAACAGGAAGCTCAGGAACCTCGTGCGGGTGGGCTCCATCTCGCGGAACTCCTCGGGAAACAGGTCGCGGGCTTCCGGCACGAACGGCGGTTCGCTGATGACGCTGATGCGGAAGCCCGCCGCCGTGAAGGCCTCGGTCATCGCGTGCAGCGGCCGGTCCCAGAAGCTCAGCGTGGTGGTCTGCCCGCCCATGACCCATTCTTCGGTCCGGTTACGGGTCTCGAAGTACTTGGGCTTCTCCCCGGCCGCCTGCTGCATGAGCGTGATGACGAAAGGATGGTCGACCGAGACGAGCAGCCGGCCGCCGGGCTTCAGCACGCGTCTGATCTCGGCCAGCGTCGGCGCCCAGTCCTCCAGGTAGTGCAGCACCAGGGACGCGATGACGTCGTCGAACGTGTCGTCGGGGAAGGGCAGCGGGCCGGCCAGGTCGACGACCCGCAGGTCCGCGTCGGTGCCGAGCCGCCGCCGGGCCAGCTCCAGCATCCCGGCGCTCGCGTCGACGCCGGTCACGACGGCGCCCCGCTCGCGCAGCGCGGCGAACAGGGGGCCCGCGCCGCAGCCGGCGTCGAGGATGCGCCGCCCGGCCACGTCCCCGGCGAGCTCCAGCATCGCGGGCCGCTCGTAGTACGCGTTCACGAGGCTCTTCTCGTTCTCGGCCGCGTACCCCTCGGCGATCGGGTCGTAGTCGTAGGAAGTCTCAGCAGACATCCGGCCATTCTGACCCATCGGTCACGAAGCCGCTCAGGCTTCCGTAAGGGTTTTCTCCTGGGCGTTGGCCTGCTGGAGAGCGGCGATCACGGCCTGTTCCACCGTTTCGTGCACGTGCAGCACGGTGTTCGCCTGGGTCAGCTCCATGAACCCGGCGATCTTGGGATGCGGCGCGGCCAGATGCAGCACGCCGCCGTGCTGACGGGCGAAGGCGTGGGTGTTGAGCAGCACCCGCAGCCCCGCGCTGGCGAGGAAGGTGACCTCACTGAGATCGACGACCACGTGTTCGCCGGGAGCGCGCCGGTGGCGCTGGATGTAGAGGTCGAACGCGCGAGCCGTGGCGGAGTCGATCTCGCCCGCGACGGAGATCACGCACACGCCCGGCAGTTTCTGCACGGCGAACGTGAGATCCAGCATGCAATGCCCACCGATCGGAATTCGAGTGCGAATTCTCAGAGAACATGGACAAGGCGTTGGTTCGCCTTTACCGCACGATAGCCGGGCGCCGCCCTTCTTAGAAGATGCGGCTGTCGAATTCTTACCCTGCCGGAGGGGGCGCGGCGTGCGCTGGCGTAAGGGTTATAATCCTCCTACAACGGTTACCGAGGAGGGCGCCCATGGACATCCCGATCGCCGGTTACGCCACCGGAGTGGCGGTGGCGAACGACCTGGTCAGCACCTCGCCGACGGTGCGGGGCGCGGCCGCGGACGCGCTGCCCCGCCCGGCCGCGCTGGCGGGCCTCCTGGCCAGGCACGGCCTCGTCCTCGACGCCCCGCCGCCCGACGACGCCGCGCTCCACGAGGTGCACCTGCTGCGCCGCGAGGTCCGCGGCGTCATCGAGACCGAGACCGAGGAGCAGGCCGTGGCCGGGGCCATGGTGCTGGCCGGGCGCGCGGGACGCTCCCCGGTCCTGCGGCGCGACGACGCCGGAGCCTGGCAGTGGCACGTGCCCACCGCGCCGGGCGCGCCCCTGGCCGCCGAGCTGGCCGCCGTGATCGGCATCGGCCTGCTCGGCGCGGTGCGCACGCTCGGCCACTCCCGCTTCCGCCCGTGCGCCGCGCCCGGCTGCCGTGGCGTGTTCGTGGACGTCAGCAGGGGAGGGCGGCGGGCGTACTGCATGCCGGACCGGTGCGGCAACCGGGTCAACGTCGCCGGCCACCGCGCCCGTCTGCGCAGCGCGAGCTGATGGCGGCGCTGGAAGGGGCGATCCGGCTGCCGGACGGCCTCCACGTACGCGGCCGCGGCCTGCGCCACCCGCTCCCGCCGGGCCCGCGGCCCGACTTCGGGCTCTACCTCGGCTCCGACCGGCTCCGCCGCCGCCACGACGCCGCGCTGACCTGGCCGCACGAGTGGCTCGACTGGCCCGACTTCCTGCTGCCGCGCGACCGGGACCTCGCCGTACGCCGCATCGGGGAGTTGCGCGAGCGGGCGCGGGCGGGCCAGGCGGTCGAGGTGGCCTGCGGAGGCGGCGTCGGGCGCACCGGCACCGTGCTCGCCTGCCTGGCGGTGCTGTCCGGCCTCGACCCGGCCGCCGCGCTCGCCTGGACCCGCGAGCACCACCACCCCCGCGCGGTCGAGACCCCCTGGCAGCGCCGGTGGATCGCCCGCTTCCCAAGTGATCGTACGAAAGGCGACCTCATGAAGGGCGACCGCCCGTGACGCACTCCGACGCCGTCATCCGCGCGGCCGTCCCCGCCGACCTGGCGGCCGTGACCGCGATCAACGCCCACTACGTCGCCAACACCGTCATCACCTTCGAGGAGACCCCTCCCACGGTGGCGGACTGGCAGGCGAGGCTGGCCGACCTGACCGCCCGCGGCTTCCCCTTCCTCGTCGCCGACGTCGGCGGCGAGGTCGCCGGCTACGCCTACGCGGGACCCTGGCGGCCCAAGCCCGCCTACCGGCACACCGTGGAGGACAGCATCTACCTGGCTCCCGGCCACGTCGGCCGCGGCCTCGGCGGCGCGCTGCTGGCCGCGGTGATCGACGGCGCGTCGGCGGCCGGGCTGCGCCGGATGATCGCCGTCATCGCCGACGCGGGCGACGACCGCTCGATCGCCCTGCACCGCAGGCACGGCTTCACCGAGGCGGGCCGGCTGACCGAGGTCGGCTTCAAACTCGGCCGCTGGGTGGACACGACGCTGATGGAACGCCCGCTGACCTGAGGTTTCTTCGGTGACTGGCGGGTAGCCGGACCCCATCCGAGCGGATGGAGCAGACAGATGCGTTCGTCGTTCCGGTTGGGCCGCGTCGGCGGGGTCGTGGTCGGGCTCAACATCAGCGTGCTGGTGATCGTGGTCATCCTGGTGGCCGGGCTGTCGTTCGGGCAGTTCCCGCTCGCCTTCCCCGGCTACCCCGTGGTGGCGTACGTGCTGGTCGGCGTGGGCACCGCCGTCCTCTTCCTGGCCTCGCTGCTCGCCCACGAGCTGGCGCACGCCCTGGTCGCCCAGCGCAACGGCATCGAGGTGCCGCGGATCACGCTGTGGCTGCTCGGCGGGGTGGCCGAGCTGCGGAGCGAGCCCCGCACCCCGGGCGCCGACCTGCGGATCGCGGTCGTGGGGCCGGTGACCAGCTTCGTGTGCGCGGTGGTGTTCGCGGCGCTGGCGCTGGTGAGCGGCGCCGTGCCGCTGGTGGCCGGCATGTTCGGCTACCTGGCCGCGGTCAACGTGCTGCTCGCCGTCTTCAACCTGGTCCCGGCCGCGCCGCTGGACGGCGGGCGGGTGCTGCGGGCCGCGCTCTGGTCCCGCTGGGGCGACCGGGTACGCGCCGCCGTGGCCGCCGCCCGCGCCGGCCGCGTCTTCGGCTACGTGCTCATCGCGCTCGGCTTCCTCCAGGTCGTCTCGGGGCTGGGCTTCCAGGGGCTGTGGCTCGTCCTCATCGGCCTGTTCCTGGTGAACGCGGCGAGCGCCGAGGAGCAGCAGGCCCAGCTCGGCGCGACGCTGCACGGGGTGACGGTCGGCGAGGTCATGTCGGCCCGGCCCGTCACCGCCTCGCCGGACGAGACCGTCGCCGGGCTCATCGACCGGCTGGTGCTGAGCCGGCGGCTGTCGACGTACCCGCTGGTGGCGGCCGACGGGAGCTTCCTCGGGCTGGTGACGCTCAACCGGCTGCGCCAGGTGCGGCCGGAGGCGCGGGAGACCACCCGGCTCGCCGACATCGCCTGCCCGCCCGACCAGGTGCCGAAGGCGGTCCCCGACGAGCCGCTGCTCGGCCTGCTGCCGCGGATGAACGGCGGCGCCGACGGCCGCGCCGTGGTGCTCGGCCCCTCCGGGCAGCTCGTCGGCCTGCTCACGCCGAGCGACATCAGCCGGGCGATCCAGACCGCCGGCCTGCACCACCACGACCCCTACCCGCACCCGCGCGGCGCCGACCTCGCCGTCCCGCCCCAGCGCCGGCCCGAGCCCGAGCCCAAGCCCGGGGAACGCGAGCACCGCCGCACCGAGGTCTGAGAGGGGCTACCGCGCGGCGGCAGGCCGGAGGCGGCGGAAGAACGGGTTGGCCGCCGGGCCGAACATCATGCTCATCGCGCCGAGCACCGCCGCCAGGTGGATGACCCGGCTGAAAGTGAACAACAGGGTCATGAGGTCGGCGTCGCCGAAGAACTCCACGACCGAGTTCCCCGCCAGCAACCACTGGATCGGCTCGATCACCAGCGACAACGTGCCGAAGACCCCCAGGGACAGCGCGAGCGACACCCGCGCCCAGTTGTGGCCCTGGCGCAGCCGTACGGCCAGGAAGATCGCGGCAGCGAAGATCGTCAGGCGCAGTCCGAGGCCACCGGCCAGCGAGGCGAACGAGGCCGTCCCCGCGGCGATCATGCCCGACACGGCCAGGGCCGCCTCGAACACGCCGGCCCCGACGGCGACGAACCAGAGTGCCGAGGCGGTCGTGACCGAGGCGGGGGCGGCGAGCGGCTGCGTGGTCATGAGGTTCTCCCAGAGGGGCGGGTGACGAGCGGTACGAGAAGCAGTCTCCGCCGCCATGAGGGTCCGGTTCATGCCCGCGCGCACCCGAGCTGAGGTGGGGACAGCCTTACCGCCGGCCGTCCTGCCCCTCCGGCGGACGCCGCCGGTCAGGGCCGTCGCGCGCCGAGTGCCGCCACGGCGGAGGACGGGAGCGGCAGCACCGCGTGGATCCGGTAGCCGCCGTCCTCGTGGAGCCCCGCGTCCATGGCGCCGCGGAAGAGCGCCACTCGCTCCCTGATCCCGGTCAGCCCGTCACCACCCGGCGGCGGCAGCGGGCCGGGCCGGGCGTCACGCGGCCACTCGCCGGTGATCTCCAGGCGCAGCTCGGCCTCGCCGTGCGTGATCCGGACCAGGGCCTGCGTGGGGCCGGGGTGCTTGAGCACGTTCGCGAGCGCGTCCTGGGCGATGCGGTAGGCGGACAGGTCCAGGCCCGCGGGCAGGGGCCGGGGCGTGCCGTCGATCCGCAGCGCCACGTCCAGGCCCGCCGAGCGCAGGTGCGCGACCAGCTCGGCGAGCCGGTCGAGGGTGGGCTGGGGGGCCGTCTCGCCGGTGTCGGGGTCCGTGCGCAGCAGGTCCAGCGTGCGGTGCAGCTCCTCCACCGCGCCGCGCCCGGTCTCCTCGATCAGGGCCAGCGCCTCGCGCTCCTGCCGCAGCTCCCTGGGCAGGAGCAGCCGTACGCCGCCGGCCTGGAGCACCATGACGCTGACGTTGTGGGCGACGAGGTCGTACAGCTCGCGGGCGATCCTGGCGCGCTCCCGCGCCACCGCCACCACGTCGGGGGGCTCGGGAGCGGCCGGCGGCTCGCCGGGGGAGCGCCGGCGGCGGACCGTGACGCCCGCGATCCCGGCGACGAGGCCCAGCGCGCCCGCGACCAGGTGCTCACCGACCGCCGCCGGCTCGGCGAGCACCTGCGCCGACAGGAACAGCGCGCTCATCCCGATCCCGGCCAGTCCCCGCGCGCCGGTCGCCGGGGCCTGGCTGAGCACGGTGAACAGCAGCAGCAGCGCGGCGTGCCACTGCCAGGCCCCCGGGGGCCGACCGGCCAGCAGGTACGCCGCCAGACTGATCCCCGTGAACACGCCCATCACCGTGACCGGCCGGCGCCTCCGCACCAGCACCAGGGCCGCGGCCGGCACCGCCGCCACCGCCCAGAGCCCGGGGACCGCCCCGCCGGCGGCCCGCAGCTCCTCGGCGAGCGCGAGCAGGCCGATCAGCGCGGCCGGCAGCCAGTCGATCGGCTCCGGCCACGTCGTCGTGCGGGGATCACGGGAAGCGTCGGCCATGAAGCGGAGCCTAGGGAGCGGAAGGAGGGGCGGTCATCAGCCCAGCGCCGCACGCGGGGTCCACCTCCGGGGTGATTCCCGGCGGTCGCGGGCCCGCTGAACCGCCGCCGCCCGGCTTCCGTACCTCGGGGTGAGAACGCCGAGCGGGGAGGTCGGGACGTTGCGGCACCGGATCACGAGCGCGGCCGGCGGGCTGCTGCTGTCGATGGCCATGATCGCCGGCCCCGCGGACGCGCACGGCGCGCTGGAGAGCCCGCTCAGCAGGGCCGCGGCCTGCGGCGGGACGGACACGTACGCGGCCTGCCGGGCCGCCGCCAAGGTCGCGGGCTCAGCCCTGCCCGGCGCATGGGACAACCTCAGGGTGGCGAACGTCGCGGGCAGGGACCGCCGGGTCATCCCGGACGGCAAGCTGTGCAGCGGCGGCCTGCCGGGCTTCCGCGGGCTGGACCTGGCCCGCAAGGACTGGCCGGCCACCAAGCTGCGGCCCGGCGCCGGCTTCACCTTCCGCTACCGGGGCACGATTCCGCACAAGGGCACCTTCCGCCTGTACGTCACGAAGCCCGGCTACGATCCGGCCGAGCCGCTGCGCTGGTCGTCCCTGGAACGCGAGCCGTTCCTCACGGTCAAGGACCCGAAGCTCGCCGACGGTTCGTACGCCTTCAAGGGCCGGCTTCCCACCGGCAGGACCGGACGCCACCTGATCTACACGATCTGGCAGAACTCCGACACACCGGATACCTACTACTCCTGCTCCGACGTCGTCTTCACCGCCGCCGCCCGCAAGGGCAACGCTCCCGCGCTCCAGCCGCCGGCCCAGGGCCCGGCCGCGCCGGTCGGCGTCCCGTGGCAGCTCGGCGTGGGCGTCCTGCTGACCGCAGGAGTGGGAACGGCCGCCTTCGTGGGTCTCCGGGCGGGCCGCCGCAGGTGACCGGGGGCTACCAGGATTGCGCTCGCCACACGTTGTATTAACTTAGGCTTGCCTTAGTCGTACGACGTTGGGAGGCGACCATCAGCCGCGCGCAGCACGCCCTCTACGGCCCGGCCACCACCTCCGCCCTCGCCGCGTTGCCCGCCCGCCCCGCGCCCGCCGACCTGGACGCGCTCCTGGCGGCGGGCGGGCCGGTGCTGACGGAGTCGGACGGCCAGACCGAGGTGACGTTCGTGACCACCGGGGGCCGGGCCCCGCTGTCGCTCTGGATCCAGGGCGTCCGCCAGGCGCTCCCGCAGCGGATGCGCCGCCTCGGCGCCGACGGCCGGGGCCGCCAGGTGTGGGCCTACGGCGCCCGTTTCCCGTCCGACAGCACGCTCACCTACTGCTACGTCGAGCGCGACCCGCTCGCCAGGCTCGGCCCGGTCCGCCGGGCCCGGCTGGCCGCCTCGGCCGGCGCCCGCGACGAGCTGATCGAGACCCTGCTGTCGCGCTCCTTCCCCGACCCGGCCGCCCCGCGCCGGGTGCCGAACGTGCTCGGCCTGCTCGGCGGGCAGAAGGCGCCGATCCCCGCGACGGTCAGCGACTGGGTCACGCCGCTGGCCCTGCCCGGCGCGCCCGGCCAGGACTGGCGGCACCGCCCGGTGCGCCTCGGCCGCCTGGTGACCGAGCGCCCGGGGGCCGGCCCGCTGGCCCGCCCGGTCACCGTCTACCGCCCGCCGTGCCGCGGCGAGGTCCGTGACCTGCCGCTGGTGGTGGTCTTCGACGGCGAGGCGTTCGCCTGGCTGGCCGGCGAGCTGGACGAGGCCATCGCGCGGGGCCGGATGCCCGCCTTCCTCGTCGCCTACGTCCACAACCTGTCCAGGCGGCGGCGGGTCGAGGAGCTGTCCGGCGACCCCGGCTTCGTCGCGGCGCTCGTGTCGGAGATCGTGCCCTGGCTGCGGGCCCGGCACCACGCCGCGGCCGACCCGGCCCGGGTGATCGTGGCGGGGGCCGGGCTCGGCGGGCTGGCCGCCGCCCGCCTGGCGCACCAGCGTCCCGACCTGTTCGGCGCGGCGCTGGTGATGTCCGGCTCGCTCTGGTGGGAGCCGCGCGGGCGCGCCGGCCGTCCGGCCGGGCTCGACCTGCTGGCCCGCCTGGCCCGCGAGCGCCGCCACCGCTGGCCGATCCGCCTGTGGATGAGCTACGGCACCCTGGAGGCCGACGTCGGCGACCGCCGGCTGACCCTGCTCGGCGCCGTCGAGCGCTTCGCCCGCGCGGCCCGGCCGCACGTGGACGAGCTCACGGTGCGGGAGTTCCCCGCCGGCCACGACACGCCGTGCTGGCGGCTGGCGCTCCGCGACGGGCTGCGCCATCTCACGGCCCGCTGGAGGTCCTTCTAGACTCCCTGGAATGACCGTGATCGACGAACAGGGCCGTCCTGAGCCACCCATCGCCGCCGGCGAGACCGCCACCCTCCTCGGCTACCTCGACTACCAGCGCGCCACCTTCAACTGGAAGTGCTCGGGCCTGGACGAGGCCGGCCTGCGGGCCACCGTCGGCGTCTCGTCGATGACCATCGGCGGGCTGCTCAAGCACATGTCGTACGTGGAGGACCACTGGTTCAACCGCTCGCTGCACGGCAACGAGCCGCACCCGCCGTGGGACACCGTGGACTGGGCGGCCGACCGCGACTGGGACTGGAACTCGGCCGCCGCCGACTCCCCGGAGCAGCTGCACGCGCTGTGGCAGGGCTTCGTGGCCCGCTCCCGCGAGCTGACCGAAAAAGCCCTGGCCGACGGCGGCATGGACCGCCTGGCCAAGCGGGGCTGGTCCGACGGCACGACCCCGTCGCTCCGCTGGATCATCTGCCACATGATCGAGGAGTACGCCCGGCACAACGGCCACGCCGACCTCATCCGCGAGTCCGTGGACGGCCTCACCGGCGAGTGACGGGAGGGTCAGAGCAACTGGTCGTGCCGGGCGTCGGCCTCCTGGCGGACCGCGACGATGAAGGCGCGGCGCAGCTTCTGCCGGCGCGGGCCCTGCAGGCTCAGGCCGCCGCCCGGCTGGTGGGAGCGTACGTGCCGCTCGTAGAAGCGCCAGCAGCTCTGGATGCCGTGCAGCAGGTTCTCCAGCAGGTCGGGGGCGGGACGGCCGGGGTCGAGCGGGGTCAGGGGCAGGTGCACGGTGTCGGCGCCGACGGCGAGCTCGGGATGCTCGGCGTGGACCTCGCCGATGAGGCGTTCGGCCGCGTTGATGCGGTGGCGGGCCTCGATGATGCCGAGCAGGTGCCCCTCGCCGACGTGCAGGGCGTTGCGTACCAGGGTCATGACGACCTGACGCGGGCGCACGCCCGCCCCGAGCCCGCTGACGACCTCGGTCAGGCTCTCGAACGCGAGCGGCTTGAACCGCTGGTCGGCGGCGGCCACGATCTGCGCGGGATGGGCGTGCGTGAGCCGGGAGGCGGCGGCGACCGCGGCGTGCAGCCAGTGGGCGGCGGCGATGGCCGCCGCGGTGGGGTCGAGCCGGGTGAACAGCGCGTCGCAGCCGAACGGGTGCCGGCGCAGCAGCCGGTCGGCCTGGACCACCTGTAGCGGCGAGGCGTCCTCGCGGCTGAGGGCGACGGCCTGCCCGGCCCGCTGCGACAGGTCGCCCAGCTCGGCCCGCTGGACCGCGTCGAGCTCGGCGGTGACCTCGTCGGCGACCTGGGTGGTCAGGTCGGGCCGGCCGAGGAAGGCCAGGGTGCGGCCGACGGTGTGGGCGGCCTCCTGGACCCTGGTGCCGATCTCCGCCCAGGCGGTCCGGTCGGCGGAGACGATGAAGTCGTGGACCGTTCCGAAGGCGTCGCGCTCCTGCTGCCGCTGCCGGCCGAGGCTGCCGGGCCCGTAGTGGTCGGCGACGCTGGCGGGATGGGTGTAGCAGCGCCAGCAGGCCTGCGAGAGCTGGGTGAGCCCCGCGGACAGCCGCAGCAGCTCGTGGTGGGGGAGGAGGGAAGGTAGGTCGGCCACGGTGGTGGCGGTCTCGCCGATGCCGGTGCTCCATTGAGCGATGAGCGCGCCGCGGGCGCGGTCGATGGCGTACCGAGTCACAGAGACTCCTTCGACGGGGGGTCTGAGCGGGCGAGGGCCGTGCTCAGTGAGCGTGGGCGCGGTGGTGGGCGGCCACGTGCAGAATGCTAATGAGGACCCCGGTCGGCGCGGAGGATTTTTTCCTACGGCGCGCATTCCTGGCGGCGGCTTAATAACCGATAAAATGGCATTTGCGGTGCTCGGCGGGGTGGATATTTTGCTACCACGAATGCCGCCCGGCGGCTGAACGGCCGGGCGGCGTCCGCGTTTCGCGAGGGATTCACCGGGGCTCAGGGAGCCGGATAGTCCGTGACGTAGACCGGCGATCCCGTCCTCGTGGCGTCGGCCGCCTCGCCCACGCCGTTGACGACGTGGTCGATCGTCCCGGCGCTGAGGTTGACGGTCATGATGTGGTGCAGCCGGACGCCGGGGGTGCGCGGCACCTCGAAGCCGTTCTCGGTGTGGATGTCGGGGTTGTTCTGGTTGAAGACGTAGACGCCGGCCCCGTACAGGCGGTGCGTCCGCACCCGGTCGCCCACCTTGTAGCCGGCCCAGCCCTTGACCTTCCCGTTCATCCAGTCGGCCTGGGTGGGCGGGTCGTACGGCAGCTCGTTCTGGTAGAGGATCGTGGTGCCCGCCTCGCCGTTCCAGACCGTGTTGTACTGCTGGAAGTGCTCGACGAACAGGCCCGTCGCGGTCACCCGGTCGCCGTTGACGACGGCGCCGGTGCGGCCGAGGTTCGTGTTCCAGCGCTGGGTGTCGGTCAGGCCCTCCACGCCGTGGTCGGCGCGCCACACCCACGTGTGGTCGATCAGCACGTCGTCGCTGTTGACCTCCAGGGCGACGTCCGTGCTGCCGACGTGCGGGCCGCCGACCCGGAAGTACACGTCGGACAGCGTCGTCGGGTTGCCGGGCGAGCTGTGGCCCCGGCCGTTCCGCTTGCCGACCCGCAGCAGGACGGGCGACTTCCGCTCGCCCGCGTCGATGGTCACGCCGGCCACGATCACGCCGGGGACGTCGGCGACGTCGATGGGGGTCGAGCCGCCCGCCGCGGTGAGCGTGGCGTGCCCGAGGCCCAGCACGACGGTGTCGGGGCGCTTGACCTCGATGGAGCGCGGGATGTCGTACACGCCGGGCGTGAGCAGCAGGTGCTTGCCGCGGGCGAGCTGGCTGTTGATGACCTGCACCGGGTCCGACGGCCGGGCCACGAAGAAGTCGCCGATCGGGATCGTCCGGCCGGGCGTCAGGCCGCCGGCCCAGGAGATGCCGCGGGTGTTCCTGCGGGCGGCCGGGACGCGCACCTGGTAGCGGCCGCGCGCGTCCGTGTAGAGGAACGGCTTCTCCCTGCTGACCGGGGTGGTGTCGAGCGTCGTGTACGGCGGGTCGGGGAACGCCGACTCCGCGGGCGCGCCGACGACGCCGGAGAAGACCTGGTTCCAGACCGCGTTGGACCAGCCGGCGACCTCGCTGTCACGGGTCAGCCACTGCTGCTGGGAGCCGTTCGTGACGGCGGGCAGCCGGGAGTCGGCGATGAAGCCGCCGCTCGCGTACTGGGGGCCGGCCGTGCAGTAGTCCATGAGCGACAGGGTGCCGCCGGTGACGTCGAGCCGGCGCAGGGAGACCGCCTGGGAGACGGCCCAGAAGTTCGCCGAGGACCGGCAGCCGTCCTGGCCGGCCGCGTTGATGTTGATGGACAGGTTGGAGAGGGTGCGCCAGAAGTTGACGAGGGCGAGGCAGTTGGCGGTGCCGCCGTCGGCGAGGCAGCGGTTGTAGACCTCGACCTTGCCGTTGATGACGACGTCCGTGGGGGAGGCGCCGAGGCCGGCGATCTCGGTGTAGTAGCCCACCTTGATCTGGAGGGGGTGCTCGGCGGTGCCGTACGTGCCCGGCTTGAACAGGTAGGCGTGCCTGGCGGTGCCCATCTCGGCGTCGACCTGGGCGGCGTGCGCCGCGTCGAGGGTGGCCTGGATGTCGGCGACCGGCATGCCCGGGTCGAAGACGGTGACGTTGGGGCCGAGGTCGGGCGCGCCGCCGCCGTGCGGTGCCGCGCTCGCGGGCAGGCCGGTGGCCCCGGCCGTCATGACGGCGGTGGCCAGCACGACGCCTAAGGCGATCGCCCGGCCGGCACGCCGGCGCCCGTCAGGTTGCTGGATCGTCATACGTGGAGTCCTTTCGACGGGCGGCCTGCCGCTGCGAGAGAGCGCTCTCTCGGGTTGTTTGTACCGTGCCGCCCGTCCCGTTCACAAGGGCGGGTAGGGGCCGTGAGGGCGCGGAAAACAGGGGTTGGCGGCGACCTCAAGATCGTGTTGTCTGGAGGCACCCCGAGATCGCGAGGATCAGCCGATGCCCCAGCCGAGAGCCGCCCTGCCCGCGCTCGCCGCGGCCGTGCTCGTGTCCGCCCTGGTGACCGCCGCTCCGGCCGGCGCATCGGCGGATCAGTCTCTGACCTCGGCGGTCTTCGGCGCCACGCACAACAGCTACTCGGGCGACCTCGACGGCGCCAGGGGCTCGATCGTCCGCCAGCTCGACGAGGGCGTGCGCTTCATCGAGCTGGACATCCACGACAACGGCTACGCGAGCGCCCGCGACTACGCGATCGGCCACGACTCGCCCGGCGACGCCGTGGACCACACGGGCAACCCCGCCTCGAACCTCCTGCGCGACTGGCTCACCGCGATCAACGCCTGGTCGGCGGCCCACCCTGCCGCCGCGCCCATCACCGTCGCGCTCGACATCAAGGACGACCTGACCGACAACACCTCCTACGCCGCGGGCAACCTGGCCGCGCTCAACCAGGAGCTCACCGCCGTCTTCGGCGACCGGCTGCTGCGCGCGTCGGACTACCCGGCCGCCACGCCGACGGTGGACGCCTTACGCGGCCGGGTGCTCGTGCTGCTGTCCGGCAACGGGCGGACGCGCACGCTCTACAAGCGCGACGCCGGCACGAGCCCCGCCGTCGCCATGAACGCCCGCGGCCAGGTCGTCGAGGTGCACGACTCGGGGTCGGGCGACCTGTGGTACTGGAGCGGCACGTACGGCCCCGACGGCACGGTGACCTGGCTGCGCCACGGCCGCTACGACAGCGGCGTGACCCCGGCCGTGGCGCTCAACGACGCCGGCGACCTGGTCGAGGTCCACCAGTCCCAGAGCGCGACCACGCTGTGGTACCGCGTCGGCCGCCTCGCCGCCGACGGCGAGATCACCTGGTCGGCGAGCCACCAGTACGACAACGGCGTCCTGCCCACCGTCCGCTTCACCGACGCGGCGGGCACCCGGCTGCAGGAGATCCACCGCAGCCAGAGCAACAGCCAGAACTGGACCTGGACCGGCGCCCTCGACGCCGCCGCGCGGACGGTCGCCTGGACCGGCAACGCGAAGACCGCCGACGCCCGCCCCGACAAGACCACCGCGGTCAGCGGCACGTCCCGGGTGCGCGTCTGGACCGGCGCCGACGGCCCGACCCCTGCCACGACCCTGCGCGTGGACACCGACCGGCGCGCCGGCGAGCGCGTCCGCTACCCGCAGGTCGCCTTCACCGAGTTCCAGCAGGGCGACAGCGCCGAGCTCCAGCAGGACGCGCTCTACTACGCCGCCCCCGCCTCGCAGTCGTCGTTCATCGTCTCCGCCCGGCAGGCGGGGCGGCTGGCCCGTGGCTGGGACTTCGACTCGGCGTCCCGGGCGACCGACCCGCTCGCCAACTACCCGGCGACGAACCGCCCGTACGACACGTGGTACCGCACCCTGCTCACGCAGGCGGGGGCCGTTCGCTGAACAGGGTTCGGCATGTTTCACCTGGGTGAAATTATCTGAACAGCCTTGTCCTGTATGCCCGCTTACCGGTAGAACAGCAGGCAACCAGCAGGGCTTTTGCCGGTGAACCGGCTTCGTGATGCGTTCATGAACGGAACGCCTGGCTGAACATGCCGTCCCTTCCGTCCCCCAGGAGGACACATGGCCGGATTCCCGCGCCCGGACGCCGCCACGTCTTCGCCGCTGTCGCGCAGGTCGGCGCTGCGCCTCGGGGGCAGCGTGGCGCTGCTGTTCGCGGCCGGCTGCGCCGCCGGGACCAAGGCGGGCGGCGAGCCCCAGCCGTCGGCGTCCGGCGGGACCGGCGCGTCCGGTGGAACGCTCCGCATCGCCGTGAGCAGCTACATCAGCAGCTGGGACCAGGACTTCGTGGGCTTCGACCTCACCGCGTTGATGCTCTACAAGAACGTCTTCCCGTACCTGATCGACTACGGCGTCAAGGACGTCGGCGGCTCGCAGATCCTCGACAGCGAGAACATCGCCCCCACCTTCGCCGAGTCCTTCGAGCCCGACGCCGACAACAAGGTCTGGACGCTCAAGCTGCGCAAGGGCGTGAAGTTCGCCAGCGGCAACGAGATGACCGCCGCCGACGTCAAGTGGTCGAAGGACCGCGCGTTCGCCGCCCAGGCCAACGTGGCCGGCGTCTACCGGCTGATCGGGCTCACCAAGGCCGACCAGGTCAAGGTCGTGGACGACTACACCGTGGAGTTCCACCAGGCGTTCCCGAGCGCGCTCACCCGCCAGATCCAGGCCATCTCCCTCTACGTCTTCGACTCCGCCGAGGCCAAGAAGCACGCCACCGACGCCGACCCCTGGGCCAAGGAGTGGTTCGCCAAGAACCCGCCGACGGGCGGCTACTTCAACGTCGCCAAGGCCGTCCAGGGCCAGGAGATCGAGCTCGCCGCGAACACCGGCTACCCCGGCCCCGACCCGGCCAAGCTGAGCACGATCCGGCTCACCGTGGTCCCCGCCGCCGCCAACCAGCGCCTGCAGCTCCAGGCCGGCGACGTGGACCTCGCCCTCGGCATGAGCCGGCGCGACATCGCCGACCTCAAGAACGCCGAGGGCATCAAGGTCATCTCGGCGCCGAGCAACAACCAGGTCGCCATCCAGATGTCGGTCACCTCCGCGCCCTTCGACGACGTCAAGGTCCGCCGGGCGCTGGCCTGCGCGGTGCCGTACGAGCAGATCATCGCCAACGTCTACGGCGGCGACGCCCGCCCTGCGAAGAGCCTGGTGCCGCTGGACATGCCGGGCTACGCCGAGACCGGCTACCCCTACGCCTACGACCTGGACAAGGCCAAGTCCCTGCTGGCCGAGGCCGGCAAGTCGGCGATCAGCTCCGAGCTGGTCTTCGAGGCCGACAACGGCGAGCAGCAGCAGATCGCCGTGCTCGTGCAGAGCGAGGCGAGGAAGGCCGGCATCGAGCTCAAGCTCGTCCCGCTGGACCCGGCCACGCTCGGCGAGCGCCGGGGCAAGAAGAACATCCCGCTGCAGCTCACGGCCGGGCAGCTCTGGGTCAACGACGTCGAGTACATGCTGGGCACCAGCTTCACCAAGGGCGCCAGCCTCAACTACTCCAACTACGTCAACGACGAGATCGAGGAGATCTTCGACAAGTCACACACCACGGTCGAGGACGCCGACCGGCTCAAGCTGTGGGCCCGGGTGCAGGAGATCCTCGCCGAGGACGTGCCCTGGGCGATCATCTGCCAGCCGAACTTCACCCTCCCCGTGCGCGAGAAGGTCGCCGGCTGGGTGCAGCCCATGGACGGCCTGGCCCGCCTGCGCTACCTGAGCGGGGTCTGACCCGTGCGGATCGCCCGGTTCACCGCCCGGCGCCTGCTCCAGGCGGTGCCCGTGCTGCTCGGCGTCATCGTGGTGACGTTCGTGCTGGTCCGCGTGCTGCCGGGCGATCCGATCCGCACCATTCTCGGCCCCAACGCGACCGAGGCCGACGCGGCGGCGGCCCGTGCCCGCTACGGGCTGGACCAGCCGCTGTGGCGGCAGTTCCTCGACTACGTGGGCGGCCTGTTCAGCGGCGACCTCGGCACCTCCATCCAGAGCGGCGCGTCCGTGGCGGGCGAGATGGCGGTCCGGGTCGGGCCGACGATGGAGCTCGTCGTGCTCGCCGTGGTGATCGCCACGCTGCTCGCCACCGCGCTCGGCATCTGGTCGGCGCGGCGGGCCGGCCGGGCCGGCGACCACACGCTGCGGGTGCTCGCCCTGGTGGGCAACTCGCTGCCGGAGTTCTGGCTCGGCCTGGTGCTGATCCTGCTCGCCTACAGCGTCCTCGGCTGGGTGCCCGCGCCGAGCGGCCGGGTCGATCCGGACACCGACCTGACGCTCATCACCGGGGCGGACCTGCTGGACGCGGCGCTCACCGGCAACGGCCCGGCGTTCGCCTCGGCCGCCGGGCACCTCGTGCTGCCGGTGCTGACCATGGTCGTCGTCATCGTCGCGCCGCTGCTGCGCAGCGTGCGGGCCTCGGCGCTGGAGGTGCTGGGGTCGGAGGCGTACCAGGCGGCGGCCGCGCACGGCCTGTCCGCGCGGACGCTGCTGCGCGGCTACCTCACCCGGGCCGCGCTGGTGCGGCTGCCCGCGCTCGCGGCGCTCGTGTTCGGCTTCGCGATCGGCTCGACGGTGCTGGTCGAGTACGTCTTCTCCTGGCAGGGCTTCGGGCAGTGGGCGCTGCGCGGCCTGCTGTACCGGGACTACCCGGTGGTGCAGGCGTCCGTCGTGGTGATCGCGCTCTGCTACACGCTGATCTTCCTGATCGCCGACGTGGTGCACGCCGTGCTCGATCCGAGAGTGAGGATCTGATGGCCGACCTGACCACCGCGGCCGACTCCGGCCCGCCGCGCGTCGCCGCGGACCGGCGCTTCGCGACCACGCTGATCAGGGCGGGATCGGCGCTCCTCGGCCTGGTCGCGCTCGCCGTGCTGATCGGCCCGCTGCTGGTCCGCTGGGGCCCCGAGGAGATCGACCCGACGGCCTCGCTGGCGCCGCCCGGCGGGGCGCACCCGCTCGGCACGGACGTCAACGGCATGGACATCCTCAGCCGGGTGCTGTACGCGGGCCGCCTCGACCTGGGCGTGGCGATCGCCTCCGTGGCCCTCGCCGTGGTGCTCGGCACCGCGCTCGGGCTGCTCGCCGGCTACCGCGGCGGCCGGGTGGACGACGTGCTCATGCGGGTCCTCGACGTCTTCCAGGCGTTCCCCGCGTTCATCCTGGCGCTCGCGGTCGCGGCCCTGCTCGGCGGCGGCGCGGGCAACCTGATCCTGGTGGTCGCCCTGGTCAACGCCCCCGCCTACGCCCGGCTCGTACGGGCCGAGGTGCGCACGGTGCGCGAGCTGCCGTTCGTGGAGGCGTCGCGGACCGCGGGCGCGTCCGGGCTCGGCACCCTGTGGCGGCACGTGCTGCCCAACAGCCTCACCCCGGTCCGCGTCATCGCGCCGCTGAACTGCGGCTGGGCCATGCTGACCCTCGCCGGGCTGTCCTTCCTCGGCCTCGGCGTCACCGTGCCGGCCGCCGAGTGGGGAGCCATGATCAGCCTCGGCACGTCGGACGTGGTCGCGGGGCGCTGGTGGACCTCGGTGCCGCCGGGCCTGTTCCTGCTGGTCAGCGTGCTCGGGTTCAGCCTGCTCGGCGAGGGGCTGCAGGAGCGGGCGGGGGTCGTACGGTGAGCCTGCTCGACATCAGGGACCTGCGGGTCACCATCGGCGAGGTCCAGGCGCTGAAGGGCGTGGACCTGACGGTCGGCCGCGGCGAGGTCGTCGGCCTCGTGGGGGAGAGCGGCGGCGGCAAGAGCATGATCGCCCGCTCGATCGTCGGCCTCCTGCCGGGCGCGGCCCGCGCCACCGGCGAGGTCCTGTTCGACGGCGCGGACGTGCTGACGATGGACGCCGCCGCGCTCGCGGCGCACCGGGGCGGCGGCGCGGCGATCTGCTTCCAGAACCCGCGCGGCGCGCTCAGCCCGACCCGCTCCATCGGCCGTCAGCTCACCGACCGCCTGACCACGCACCAGGGCGTGGCCGCCGCCGAGGCGCGTACGGCGGCGGTCGCCCTGTTCGAGAGCGTCGGCATCAGGTCGGCGGCCCGGCGCTTCGACCACTACCCGCACGAGCTGTCCGGCGGCCAGGCCCAGCGCGTGATGATCTCCCTCGCCACCGGCTGCGCCCCCGGCCTGCTCATCGCCGACGAGCCCACGACCGGCCTGGACGTCACCCTCACCCGCGAGATCCTGCGGCGCTTCCGCGAGGCGGCCGACGAGGAGGGCAGGGGCGTGCTGCTGATCTCCCACGACCTCGCCTCCATCGCCCGCGTCTGCGACCGGCTGGTGGTGCTGAACGCGGGCGCGGTCGTCGAGCACGGCCCGGCCGCCGACGTCCTGGCCGCCCCCGCCGACCCCTACACCCGCGCGCTGCTGGCGGCCGTCCCCGACGTCACCAGACCGGTGGCCCGCACTGCCGCCACCCCCGGGGACGAGGTCGTGCGGATCGAGGACGCCCACGTCGTGTACGGCAGCCGCTTCGGCTCCGGCGGCCACCACGCGCTGCGCGGCGTCAGCCTGAGCGTGCGCGCGGGCGAGACGGTCGGCGTCGTCGGCGAGAGCGGCAGCGGCAAGAGCACCCTGGCCCGCCTCATGCTCGGCCTGATCGCCCCGTCGCGCGGCACGGTCACCCTGGCCGGGCGCGAGCCGTCGAAACTGCGCGGCCGGGAGCTGCGCGACCTGCGGCGGCGGGCCCAGCTCGTCTTCCAGGACCCGATCGGCTCGCTCAGCCCGCGCCGCACCGTCGCCGACGCCGTGGCCGAGCCGCTGCGCGCCGCCGGGGTCAAGGCCCCCGAACGGGCCCGCCTGGTCACGGCGGCGCTGGAGCGCATGGGCCTCGACGGCACGTACGCCACCCGGCGCCCGCACGAGCTGTCCGGCGGCCAGGCGCAGCGCGTCGGCATCGCACGGGCGCTGGCCGGCGAGCCCGACCTCGTCGTCTTCGACGAGCCCACCTCCGCCCTCGACGTGACCGTGCAGGCGCAGATCCTCAAGGTGATCGGCGAGGTGACGGCCGAGCGGGGCCGCGGCTCGGTGTTCATCTCGCACGACCTCGCCACCGTGCGCGGGGTCTGCGACCGGGTGGTGGTGCTCTACCTGGGGCGGATCGTCGAGGAAGGGCCGGTCGAGGAGGTCTTCGCGCGGCCCCGGCATCCGTACACGAAGGCGTTGCTCGCCGCCGCCCCCACCCTCGCCGGGCGGGCGGACGGCGCGGGCGTGAGCCTGACCAAGGACCCCGAGGAGGCCGTTCCCGGCGCGGGCTGTGCGCTCGCGCCGCGCTGCCCGTACTCGGAGGACGTCTGCCGGGCCGAGGAGCAGGAGCTGCGGATCCTCGGCCCGGTCAGCGTCGCCTGCCGCCGCGCCCACGAGCTCCCGGACCCGCCGGATCGAGAAGGACCAGAGAGGTGACGCATCCCATGCCCGCGATCAGGCTGGCCGTCGACATCGGCGGCACGTTCGTCGACGCCATGGAGCTGGACACGCGCACCCACGCGGTCCGCTTCCGCAAGTCCCCGACGACGCCCGCCCGCCCCTGGGAGGGGGTGCTCGCCGCCGTCGGCCTGCTCGGCACCGACCCGGCGGAGGTGGAGCTGTTCATCCACGGCACCACGCTCGGGCTGAACGCGGTGCTGGAGCGGCGCGGCGAGCCCACCGGCATCATCGCCAACGCGGGCTTCCGCGACATCTTCCTGCTGGGGCGCGGCAACGTGCCCGCCGACCACATGTACGACTTCCAGTACCAGCGCCCCGAGAGCCTGGTCCGCCGCGCCGCCACGATCGGCGTGCGCGGGCGGCTCGACTACAAGGGCCGCGTGGTGGAGGAGCTGGACCCGGGCGACGTGCGGGAGGCGGCCAGGATCCTGGTCGAGGAGCAGGGGGTGCGCACGATCGCCGTGTGCTTCCTGCACTCCTACCTCAACCCCGAGCACGAGCTGCGCGCGGCCGAGCTGGTGCGGGAGGCGTACCCGGAGGTCACCGTGTCGGTGTCCACGGACATCGTGCGCGAGTACCGCGAGTACGAGCGCACCAGCACCACCGTGCTCGACGCCTACATCCGCCCCATCTTCGAGCGCTACGTGGACCGCCTGGAGTCCGGCCTCGCCGAGGACGGCTTCGCCGGCCGGTTCCTCATCATGCGCTCCGGCGGCGGGTCGATGACCTCGGCCGTGGCGAAGACCTCGCCCATGCACACCGTGCTGTCCGGCCCGGCCGGGGGGATCGCCGGGGCCTCGTACGTGGCCGCCGCGCTCGGCCGGGACAACCTGCTGACCTTCGACATCGGCGGCACCTCGCTCGACACCTGCGTGATCGAGCGGGGCCAGGCCGTGGCGGCCTACGAGGCCAAGCTGGAGCAGTTCCCGCTGCTCATCCCCGCCTACGACATCCGCACCATCGGCGCGGGCGGCGGCTCGATCGCCTACCTGGACCGGGGCCTGCTCAAGGTCGGCCCGCAGAGCGCGGGCGCCGTCCCAGGACCGGTCTGCTACGGGCGCGGCGGCGACCGGCCGACGGTCACCGACGCCGCCGTCGCCCTCGGCTACGTGGACCCCGACCGGTTCCTCGGCGGCGACATGCGCCTGCACGACGAGGCGGCCAGGGACGCGCTGCGCGAGCAGATCGCCGAGCCGCTCGGCCTCGCCGTTGAGGCGGCCGCGGCGGGCGTCTTCGACGTGCTGCTGGCCAAGACGGTCGGCGCGGTGCGGCAGATCACGGTCGAGCGGGGCCACGACCCCCGGGTGTTCTCGCTGCTGGCCTTCGGCGGCGCTGGGCCGCTGCTGGCTCCGCTGCTCGCCCGCGAGATGGGCATCCCCGAGGTGATCGTCCCGTTCGCGCCGTCGGGGTTCTCCGCGTGGGGGATGCTGACGGCCGACATCGTGGACGACGTGTCGCGTACGGTCATGACGACGCTGGACGACGCCGACCTCGACGCGCTGGAGGCGGTGTTCGCCGAGGCGGAGTCGGCCGCGGCGGCCTCGCTGGCCGCGCAGGCGATCCCCGCCGGGCAGGCCGTGCTCGAACGCGCCATGGAGGTGCGCTACCTCGGGCAGGAGCACTCGCTGACCGTCCCCGTCGGCCGTGACCTGCGGCCGGACGCGGTGCGGGCCGCGTTCGAGGAGCTGCACCACGCCCGGTACGGGCACGTCATGGACAACCGGCTGCAGATTCTCAACCTGCGGGTGCGCGGCATCGGCCGGATCGACAAGCCGGAGCTGCCCGCGTACGAGCCGGGCGACGGCGACCCGGCGCGGGCCCGCATCGGCTCGCGCGACGCCTTCGACTTCGGCGGCCGCGAGGTGACGTCCTTCGCCGTGTACGACCGGGCCAAGCTGGAGCCCGGCGACGTCCTGGACGGCCCCGCCCTGATCGACGAGGGCACCTCCACCACGGTCGTGCACTCCGGGCAGCGGGTCCAGGTGAACCCCTTCGGCCACCTGCTGGTCACCCTCACCCCGGAGGTGCGCTCATGAGCGAGGCGAACGTGCGGCTGGACGGCGCGACGGCCGAGGTGGTGCGCAGCTACCTGCTGGCGGCGGCCGAGGAGATGCGCGCGACCCTGATCCGCACCTCGTTCAACCCGGTCATCTACGAGGTGCACGACTTCGGCCTGTCGATGTACGACGCCGATCTGCGGCTGATCGCCGAGGCCACCGGCCTGACGTTCTTCCTCGGCGCGAACGACTTCTCCCTCGCCAAGGGCGTCGAGTACGTGGGCAGGGAGAACCTGCACCGCGGCGACGTGGTGCTGCTGAACTACCCGTACTGGAACGCGGCCCACGCCTATGACGCGACGCTGTTCGCGCCGGTGTTCCAGCCGGACCCGGCGGACGAGGCGGCCGACGGGACGCTGGTCGGCTTCCTGTGCGTCCGGGCCCACTGGATGGACCTGGGGGCCAAGGACCCCGGCTACGTGCTGGACTCGACGGACATGCACCAGGAAGGGTTAATTTTTCCGGGCACGAAGGTGTTCTCCCGTGGCGAGCCCGTCCGGGACATCCACGAGCTGATCCGGTTCAACTCCCGCATGCCGGACCTGGTCATCGGCGACTTGCACGCCCAGGTCGCGGCCCTGCGCACCGGCGAGCGCCGGCTGCTGGAGATCATCGACAAGTTCGGCCGGCCCACCGTGGACGCCGCCGTGCAGCGCATGATCGAGAACGGCGAGGCCCGCACCCGCGCCGCGCTCGCCGCGCTGCCGCACGGCACCTGGACCGCCGAGGACTGGGTGGACGACGACGGCATCACCGAGGACCCGGTGAAGATGCGGGTCACCGTCACGGTCGCGGACGACCGCTTCACCGTCGACTTCGCCGGCTCCGCGCAGGCCACACCGGGCCCGATCAACATGCCCTTCGGCGCCACCGTCGCCCTCTGCAAGGTCATACTCAAGTCGCTGACCTCGCCCGACGAGCCGTCCAACCACGGCACGACGGTCCCGCTGGAGGTGCTGGCCGAGCCCGGCACGCTGTTCCACGCCGTCTACCCCCAGCCCACGTTCACGCTGTGGACCGGCATCGTGGCGGTGGAGCTCATCATGAAGGCGCTGGCGCAGGGCATGCCGGACCGGCTGCCCGCCTCCTCCGGCGGCGACGTGCCCGGCTTCATGATGGTCGGCACGCACCCGGACACCGGCCAGCTCTTCGCGGTCAGCAACAACGACCTGGTCGGCTGGGGCGCCACGCCGGAGCACGACGGCATGAACGCGGCCACCCACGTCTCCGGCAGCGCCGGGCGGAGCACCCCGATCGAGGTGCTGGAGGCGCGGACGGGGATGTTCTTCGAGCGGCTGGAGCTGCGTACGGACTCGGGCGGCGCGGGCCGCCACCGGGGCGGGGTCGGTCTGCGGCGGGACATCCGGTTCACCACGCCGGGCGAGTTCCTGTCGGTCATCAAGAAGACCCGGTCGCGGCCCTGGGCGCTGGACGGCGGCCTGGAGCCGGACCCGAACCAGGTGATCGTCTTCCCCGGCACCGACCGGGAGGCGCGGGTCAGCACCAAGCGGGTGAAGGTCGAGCCCGGCGACCGCGTGACCCTGCTGACGGCGGGCGGCGGCGGGCACGGCGACCCGCGCGGACGCGACCCCGAGGCGGTGCGCCGCGACGTAGCCGAGGGCTACGTCTCACCGGAGGCCGCCCGCGAGGTCTACGGCGTGGACGATGCCTGACCTGGACGGCGCGACCGCCGAGGTCGTGCGCTGCCACCTGGTCGCGGTCGCCGAGGAGATGCGGGCCACGCTGGAACGCACCGCCTTCAACCCCGTCATCTACGAGGTGCGCGACTACGGCATCTCGGTCTACGACACCGACCTGCGGCTGATCGCCGAGGCCACCGGGCTCAGCCGGTTCCTCGGCGCCAACGACCACTCCATCCGCAAGGGCGTGGAGTACGTGGGCCGCGACAACCTGCACCCCGGCGACGTGGTGCTGCTGAACTACCCGTACTGGAACGCGGCCCACTCCTACGACGCCACCCTGTTCGCGCCCGTGCACGGGGAAGCCGGGCTGCTGGGCTTCGTGTGCGTCCGGGCCCACTGGATGGACCTGGGTGCCAAGGATCCCGGCTACGTCCTCGACTCGACGGACATGCACCAGGAAGGGTTGATCTTCCCCGGGACGAAGGTGTTCTCCCGTGGGGAGCCCGTCCGGGACATCCACGAGCTGATCCGGTTCAACTCCCGCATGCCGGACCTGGTCATCGGCGACCTGCACGCCCAGGTCGCCGCCCTGCGCACCGGCGAGCGCCGCCTCGCCGAACTGCATGCCCGCTACGGCACCCCGCTCGTCGAGGCCGCCGTGGACCGGGCCGTCGAGGCCGCCGCCCGCTCGGCCGCCGACGCCGTCGCTGCGCTGCCCCAGGGCACCTGGACCGCCGAGGACTGGCTGGACGACGACGGCGTCACCGACGAGCCGGTGAAGATGCGGGTCACCGTGACGGTCGCCGACGGGCGGTTCACCGTCGACTTCGCCGGCTCCTCCGGGATGACGCGCGGACCGGTCAACCTCCCGCTAGGCGCCACCATCGCCACCTGCCGCATCGCGTTCAAGGCGATCACCACCCCCTGGGAGCAGACCAACGCGGGCCACTTCGCGCCGCTGGAGGTGCGCGCCGAGCCCGGCACGCTGTTCCACGCCGTCTACCCCGCGGCCACGTTCACGCAGTGGACGGGGACGGTCGCGCTGGAGCTGATCTACAAGGCGCTGGCGCAGGGCATGCCGGACCGGCTGCCCGCCTCCTCCGGCGGCGACGTGCCCGGCTTCATGATGGTCGGCACGCACCCGGACACCGGGCGGCTCTTCGCCGTCAGCAACAACGACGCCGTGGGCTGGGGCGGCACGCCCGCCCACGACGGCATCGGACCGGCCAACCACCCGGCCCAGACGCAGGCCCGCAACACGCCCGTCGAGGTGCTGGAGGCGCGGACGGGGATGTTCTTCGAGCGGCTGGAGCTGCGTACGGACTCGGGCGGCGCGGGCCGTCACCGGGGCGGGGTCGGTCTGCGGCGGGACATCCGGTTCACGACGCCGGGCGAGTTCCTGTCGGTGATCAAGAAGACCCGGTCGCGGCCCTGGGCGCTGGACGGCGGCCTGGAGCCGGACCCGAACCAGGTGATCGTCTTCCCCGGCACCGACCGGGAGGCGCGGGTCAGCACGAAACGGGTGAAGGTCGAGCCCGGCGACCGGGTGACGCTGCTGACGGCGGGGGGCGGCGGGCACGGCGACCCGCGCGGGCGCGACCCCGAGGCGGTGCGCCGCGACGTCGCCGAAGGCTACGTCTCGCCCGAGGCCGCCCGCGACATCTACGGCTTGCTGGAAGGAGCACCATGAACACGGTCGTCATCACCGGCTGCACCGTGGCCGACGGCCGGGCGGCCACGGGAGCGGACCCCGTCCCCGACGCCGGCATCCTCGTCCGGGGCGAGCGCATCGTGGACGTGGGCCGCCGCGAGGACGTCCTCGCCGCCGCCGACGCCGTGCCCGGCGAGGTCGCCCACCTCGACCTCGGCGGCGCGTACGTCACCCCCGGCCTGGTCAACATGCACACCCACCTGTCCCTGTCCCTCCCCGGCACCGCCGGCGACCAGGTCAAGGACATGAACCCGCACGAGCTGGCCCTTTACATGGCCGACGGCGCCCGCCGCACCCTCGACTGCGGCGTCACCACCGTGCGCTGCGTGGCCGAGAAGGACCACGCCGACTTCGCGCTGCGCCGCGCCATCGAGGCCGGCCGGGTGCCCGGCCCTCGCATCTTCACCGCCGGGCGGGCGCTCGTCTGCACCGGCGGGCACGGCCACGAGGGCAGCGACACCCTGGAGTGCGACGGCGCCGACGGCCTGCGGCGCGGCGTCCGCTCCCAGATCAAGGCCGGGGCCGACCTCATCAAGGTCATGATCTCGGGCGGCATCGCCGGGCGGCACGAGTCGATCGACACGCCGCAGCTGTTCGCCGACGAGATGGCCGCGGTGATCGAGACCGCGCACGCCTGGGGGCGCAAGGTCACCGCCCACGCCGGGCCGGCCGCCGTGATCGCCCAGGCCGTGGCGCTCGGCCTCGACTGCGTGGAGCACGGCTACCAGCTCACCCCCGAGGTCGCCGCCCAGATGGCCGAGCGCGGCACCGCGCTGGTGCCCACCCTGCTCGTCACCCGCTGCAAGGAGTTCTTCGACGAGCTCGGCGTGCCGGAATGGATGCAGTGCCGCTCGCTCAACGCCGGGCCCGAGCACCTGGGGAGCTTCGCCACCGCCGTCGCCGCCGGGGTGGAGGTGCTGCTCGGCAGCGACATGCCGCCGTTCTGGGGGTTCGAGGGCACCAACGCGACCGTACGGGAGCTGGAGCACATGGCCGAGGTCATCGGCCCCGCCCGCGCGCTCTACGCCGCCACCCTCGGCCCCGCCCGCTGGCTGCGCGCCGAGGCGGACATCGGCACCGTCGAGCCCGGCCGCTACGCCGACCTCGTCGCGATGGACGAGGACCCGCTGGCGTCGGCGTCGGCGTACCGGGGCGTCCGCTGGGTGATGAAGGGCGGCCAGGTCGTCCGCTCGGAAAGGAAGGCAGCATGACCCTGGTCCAGGGCGCCGCGGCGGCCATCGCCGCCGCGATCGACGACATGTACGCCGCGTTCGTCTCCGGCGACCGCGCCCGCTTCGACTCCCACCTGCACCCCGACGTGACCACCTGGGAGACCCACCTCCCGGGCCCGCTGCGCACCCGCGCCGAGCTGGACGCCTATCGCGACGCCCGCGACGGCTCCGGCCGCCGCCCGGTCATGGACACGCTCACCGCCCGCGACAAGCGCATCGACGTCTGGGGCGAGGTCGGCGTGGCCAGGTACGTCCTGGTCGCCGAGCCGCACGGCGCGCCCGCCCAGCACACGAGGGTGACCGACGTGCTCCGGCACACGCGGGGCCGCTGGCTGATCGCCCACCACCACGCCGAGCTGGTGAGCGAGCCGTGACCGGGGCGGGTCCCGAGCCGGACATGGAGCTGTACGACCTGCGGGTCACCGTCGACGCCATCGAGGGCCGCTCGGTCTGCGGCATGGCCGTCGGCGACTACTTCGAGCTGGAGAACAGCGCCCACCTGCGGCTGCCGGAGGGCCGGCACTTCTGCGTGTGGGCGCTCGCCAGCGTCCTGCCGTTCCTCGCGGCCAAGCAGCGCGACCTGGGGGCGGGCGACTGGCTGGAGCGGGACACCCTGTTCTGCTGCCCGGACCCGGAGGAGCGGCTGACGATGCGGGTCGAGCGGGTGCGGCGGCGTCCGATGAACTCGGCGGACCTGACGTGAGCGGACCCGTGGACTTCGAGATCGGCATCGGCCTGCAGAGCGACAAACAGGCCGGGGACTACGCCAGGCTCGGGCGGCTCGCCGAGGAGAACGGCATCGACGTGGTGTCGGTGTTCGGCGACCTGATGTACCAGCCGCCGATCTTCCCGCTGCTGGAGATCGCCGCCGCCACCTCGCGGGTGCGGCTCGGGCCGGCCTGCCTCAACCCGTACTCGATGGCGCCGTACGAGATCGCCGGCCAGCTCGCCGCGCTCGACCTCGCCTCCGGCGGGCGGGCGTACCTGGGGCTGGCCCGGGGGACCTGGCTGGGCGAGGTCGGGATCGCGCAGCCGCGCCCGCTCACCGCGCTGGCCGAGTGCGCCGAGGTCGTGCGGCGGCTGCTCGCGGGCGACACGTCGGGCTTCGCGGGCGAGCTGTTCAGCCTCGCGCCCGGCACCGCCCTGCGCTACCCCGTGCGGCGGGCCCGGCCGCCGCTGCTCATCGGCGCCTGGGGGCCGCGCGGCGCGGCGCTCGCCGGGCGGGTCGCCGACGAGATCAAGGTCGGCGGGAGCGCCAACCCGGCGATGGTTCCGGTCGTGCGCGAGCGGCTGCGCCCCGGGGCCGAGGAGGCGGGGCGATCCGTGGACGACATCGGGATCGTGCTCGGCGCGGTCACCGTCGTCGCCGTCGACGGCACGGCCGCCCGCGCCAAGGCCCGTCGGGAGGTCGCCATGTACCTGGCGGTCGTGGCCGAGCTGGACCCCACGGCCGAGGTGCCCGCCGACCTGCTGGCGCGGGTCAAGGCCGAGGTCGCGGCCGGACGGGACGACGCGGCGGGCCGGCTGATCCCGGACGACCTGCTGGACCTGTTCGCGTTCTCCGGCACTCCCGAGCAGGTGGCCGCGCAGGCGTGGCGGCTGATCGAGGCGGGGGTGCGGCGGGTCGAGTTCGGCACCCCGCACGGGCTCACCGACGATGAGGGGGTCCTGCTCATCGCCACGGAGGTGGCGCCGATGCTGAGAAAGGCGACACCATGACCGATCCCATGCCCGATCGCCCGTCGGCCACCGGGACGGCCGGGGCTGCCGGGGCGACCGGGGCCGCTGGAACCGCCGCGATCGCACCTGCCGCTGTGAGCGTGCTGGCCGCGGCCGGGCTCGCGGCGGATCGCGAATTGCTGGCGGAGTTGGCTGAGCGCGAGTTCGCCGCGCTCGGGGTCGCCGGGCGGCTGGTCGAGCTCCCGGATGCCGCGTCGTTCGCGGCCGCGCTGGACGCCGCCGGGGCCGAGCCGGAGCACGCCGTCGTCGCCCTGCCCGGAGCCGATCCCGAGGCGCGCGCCCTGATGGAGCCGGCGCGGCCGTACCGTGAGCGGCTGGTCTGGCTGGATCTCGCGAGGACCGGCCCGCACCAGGCGGGCGGCGCGCTCCACCTGTACGGGCGCGGCGTCAACGGCCTCACCTGGGCCGTACGGGCCGCGGCGCACCGGGTGAGGCACCGCCCCCGCCGCCTCACCTACGGCCCCCACCCCGACCAGTACGCCGAGCTGCTCCTGCCGGACGCGCGGCCCGCGCCCGTCGCGATGCTGCTGCACGGCGGCTTCTACCGGAACCGCTGGGCCGCCGACCTCATGGACGCGCTCGCCGCCGACCTGACGGCCCGCGGGTTCGCCGCCTGGAACGTGGAGTACCGCCGCCCGGACCGCCACGGCTGGGACGCCACCGTGTCGGACGTCGCCGCCGCGTACCACGCCCTTCAGACCCTCGGCGCGGACGTCGCTCAGGACCGTGTCGCGGTGATCGGCCATTCGGCGGGCGGTCAGCTCGCGCTGCGCCTGGCCGCCGACCTGTGGGCGGCCGGGCGGGGCCCGGCGCTCGCCGTCTCCCTGGCCGGCCTCGTGGACCTGGTGGAGTGCGACCGCCGCGACCTGAGCGGCGGCGCGACGGCCCTGGCGCTCGGCGGCGGCTCCGCCGAGATCCCCGAGGTGTACGCGGCCTCCAGCCCGCTCGCCCGGCTCCCGCTGGGCGGCCCGCAGCTCGTCGTCCAGGGTGCCGGCGACGACCCGGACCTCGTGGACTTCAACCGCCGCTACGCCCGCGCCGCGACCGGCGACCCGGTCACCTACCTGGAGGCCCCGGGCGACCACTTCTCGGTGATCGACCCGGCCGCCCCCATCTGGGCCGCGACCGCCGCCCACGTCGAGGAGGCGCTCAGGCCAGCGGGGTGACCGGCCGCCACGCCACGGGGCTGGACAGCACCATCGTGCTCGACGGCCGCCCGTAGTGGGACAGCCCGTCGATCAGCCGCTCGAAGTGCGCCATCGAGTCGAGCGCCACGACGAGCAGGCAGCAGGTGTCCCCGGTCACCCGGTACACCTGGACGATCTCGGGCTGGGTCAGCACCTCCTCGTGGCGCAGCACGCAGCGGGCGCCGTAGCAGTCCATCCGGATCAGCGCCCGCACCTCACGACCGGCCCGGCCGAGGTCCACGTGGGCGTGGTAGCCGGAGATCACCCCGGTCTCCTCCAGCCGCCGTACGCGCTCGGCCACGGCCGGGGCGGACAGGTGCACCCGCCGCGACAGCTCGCTGTAGGAGAGCCGGGCGTCGGCCTGCAGCTCGCCGAGGATCGCCCAGTCCATCGCGTCCATGGCACCATCCGTCACTCTCGGCAGCGGCGAAAGGCAAACGGGAGATCGCCTTCCGAACGTAAACCCATCCTGCCCTATCACCTTCGTTCGCCTATTTCAGCATAGTTCGTCGTGAGTGAACATTGAGGTGAACGAGGAGGAGTGATGGAAGCCCCGAGACTGCGCTTCGCGAACGCCACCCCTTACGACGCGTACGTCGGCACCGCCGTCCTGCGCGAGCTGCCGGGCCCGCGCACCGCCGAGCCCGAGGAGCCCGCGTTCCTGGTCACCACGCAGGTCATGGAGCTGTACTTCGGCCTGGTGCGCACCGAGCTGCGCCTGGCGATCGAGCTGCTCGGCGGGCCCGCGCCGGCCCCGGCGACCGCCGTGATCGCGCGCGCGGCCGCGTACCTGGACGTGGTGAACGCGGCCTGGCGGCCGCTGAACCGGCTCACGCCGCGCCAGTTCAACGCCTTCAGGCCGGCGCTCGGCGAGGGCTCGGGATTCCAGTCGGCGCTCTACCGCGAGGTGGAGTTCCTGCTGGGGGACAAGAGCCCGTCCCTCGTCCAGGTCCACCGCGGCAACCCCGAGGTCCACGGCGAGCTGCTGGCGGCCCTGCGCGCGCCCAGCCTGTACGACGCCGCCCTGTCCGCCCTGGCCCGCCGCGGGCACGACGTCCCCGAGGCCGTGCTCACGCGCGACCCGGCGCAGCCGTACGAGCCCGATCCCCGGGTGGAGAAGGCGTGGTCCCGCGTGTACGCCGAGGAGGGCCCCGGCGACGAGCTCTGGGAGCTGGGCGAGGCGCTGACCGACCTCGCCGAGAACTTCATGGCATGGCGGACCCGCCACCTGGTGGTGGTCCGGCGCGCGATGGGCGCGAAGATGGGCACCGGCGGGTCGAGCGGCGCGAGCTGGCTGGAGCGGTCGCTGCGCCGCGAGATCTTCCCCGAGCTCTGGTCGGCCCGCACCCTGGTCTGACGTGCCGACCCCCCTGGCCCTGATGGAGAACGCGTGAACACCCACCCCGAGCAGGACGCCCTGGCCGCCGACGCCGCCGACCCCGGCCGCCGCGCGGAGTTCCTGATCCCGCCGGCCCCGGCCGGCTCCCCCTACCCGGAGACCGCCTACTTCGCCGGCAACTCCCTGGGCCTGCAGCCGAAGGGCGCCGCCGCGGCCGTCCAGGCCGAGCTGGCCGAGTGGTCCGGCCAGGCCGTCGAGGCGTGGTTCGCCGCCGAACGGCCGTGGGTGACCTACCCGGCGCTGCTCCGCGAGGACATGGCCGCCCTGGTGGGCGCGCGTCCCGAGGAGACCGTGGTCATGAACGCCCTCACGGTCAACCTGCACCTGCTGATGGCCACGTTCTACCGCCCGCGGGGAGAGCGCGTCCGGATCGTCATCGAGGACACCGCCTTCCCGTCCGACTCCTACGCGGTCGCGGGGCAGGCCGCCTGGCACGGGCTGGACCCGGCCCGCACGGTCGTCCGGCTGCCCGCCGCCGACGTCCCCGCGTACCTGGCGGCCGAGGGCGGCAAGGTCGCCCTGGTGCTGCTCGGCGGGATCAACTACCTCACGGGCGAGCTGCTGGACATCCCCGGCATCACCGCGGCCGCGCACGAGGCGGGCGCCGTGGCCGGCTGGGACCTCGCGCACGCCGCAGGGAACGTCCCGCTCTCCCTGCACGACTGGGACGCCGACTTCGCGGTCTGGTGCACCTACAAGTACCTCAACGGCGGTCCGGGAGCGCCCGGCGCCTGCTTCGTGCACGCCCGCCACCTGACCGGCGGCGCGGACCCCGCGCTGCCGCGCCTGACCGGCTGGTGGGGCACCGACGAGCGGGTCCGCTTCGAGATGCGCCCCGACCGCGACCACGTGCCCGCCGCCGACGCCTGGCAGGTCTCCACGCCGCCCATCCTCGGCCTGGCCGCGCTGCGGGCCGCGCTCGCCGTGCACGCCGAGACCGGGATGGCCGAGCTCGCCGCCCGCAGCCGCCGGCTCACCGGCTACCTGGAATCGTTGCTCGCCCCGCTGAACGGCGGCCCGATCGAGCTGATCACGCCGTCCGACCCGGCGCGGCGCGGCGCCCAGCTCTCGGTGCGGGTGGCCGCCGGCGACGCGGGCGGGCTGGCCGGGCGGCTGCACGCCCGGCACGGGGTGCTCGCCGACGTGCGCAACCCGGACGTGATCCGCTTCGCGCCGGTGCCGCTGTACTCGACGTACCACGACTGCTGGCGGGCCGCCCAGGCCCTCGCCGCCGAGCTGGTCTAGAACAACCGGGGGGTGACCACCGACACCACGGTGGTCACCTGGTCGGTGTCGTTGTACATGCTGTGCGGCACCGTCGAGCGCAGGTGCACGCTGTCGCCGGGGTAGAGCCGGTGCTCCACGCCGTCCACCTCGTACAGCAGCTCGCCGCTCAGCACGTACGCGAACTCCTCGCCGGCGTGCCCGTACGCGGGCTCCCGCCGCCCGCCCGGCGCGATGTGCACCAGCAGCGGCTCCAGCACCAGGCTGGGGCCGCGCGCGGACAACATCCGGTACGTCTGCGCGCCGGACACGTACTCGGTGGCCGCCGTCTCCGCCCGGGTGAGCGTGAAATGGGTCGGCAGCCGGTCGGCGTCGCGCCCCGGCTGGCGGCCGGGGGAGTCGTCGAAGAACTCCGACACCCCCCGTTCGAGCGCCGCCGCGACGCTGTTCAGCGCCACCAGCCCGATCGTCGAGATCCCGCGCTCCACCTGGGAGAGGAACCCGATCGACAGTCCCGACCTGGCCGCCAGGTCGCGGAGCGTCATCCCCCGCTCCTTGCGGAACTCGCGCATCCGCGCGCCCACGAGCTCCTGCCGGGGCTCGTCCGCGCGCCGGTCCTCCAACGCCGCCACCGGGACCTCCATGTCAGTCGGGGGGGTTTGTTCAGCAGCATGAACATATTTCACGCAACGCCCCCCGGCCAACTCACAGGGGGAACCGTTCCTCCACGGCGAGCAGCGCCGCCACGAGCGGCGGCAGGTCCGTCTGGTCCAGGCCCTGGATCTCGAAGCTGAGGATGTTCCCGGACGCGGGATCGTCGCGCACCGTCCCGGACACCGCCAAGGCCCCCGTCGGACGGCACTCGACGGAGAGCTCGATCCAGTGCTCAAGGGAGGAGAGGACGGCCGTCCCTTCGACCCGCTCGTGCACGCGCTCCAGCTCCGTACGGAATGCGCGCAGCTCGGGCAGGCGGAGCCGGGCGTCGAGGTCGGCGGTGAAGCCGCCGGCGCGTACGTGGACGGGGGTGCGCAGCCAGCTCGCGTCCCAGGGGTCGGCGCTGCCGGGGAACGAGCGGCCGAGGACCGGGATCAGCAGGTGGTCGGACTCGCGGCCACGGCCGATCATGATCTCCACGGGCCGTCAGGCCAGCCGGAAGGTGAACTGCACCCGCCGCCACGGCCCCGGCCGCCCGTCGGGCGCGGGCCCGTGCTGCTCGGCGAAGGGCACGATGATGGGCTCCTTCACGCCGAACACGGCGTCGGAGCCGAGATGGTCGCCGCCCTCCACGAAGAGCTGGGTGACCAGCGTGCGCCGCCCCGGGGCCGCGATCAGGAAGTGCAGGTGCGGGGCGCGCATCGGGTGGCGTCCGGCGGCGGCGAGCAGCTCGCCCACCGGCCCGTCGTCGGGGATCGGGTACGGCGCCGGCAGGATCGTCCAGAACGTCAGCCGCCCGTCCGCGTCGGTGCGCAGCCGCCCCCGCAGCACCGGCCCGTCCTGGTCCGGGAGCTGGACGTCGTAGTAGCCGTCCTTGTTCGCCTGCCACACGTCCACCACGGCGTCGGCGACGGGGACCCCGGTGGTGTCGGTGACCGTGATGTCCGCCAGGACCCGCTCGCCGTCGAGCCCGCCGGAGATGTCGGCGCCCTGCGGCAGCTCCGGCGGCCCCTCGACGTAGAAGGGGCCGAGCACGGCCGACGGCGTGGCCCCGGCGGCGCGGGCGTTGCCGAGGATGTCGACCAGGCTGCTCACGCCGAGCACGTCCGAGAGCAGGACGAACTCCTGGCGGACGTCGCTGGTGAGGTGCCCGGCCCGGGTGAGGAAGCCGATCGCGTGCCGCCACTCCTCGTCGGTGACGTCGTGCTCGCGCACGAAGGCGTGCAGGTGGGAGACGAGGCCCCGGGCGAGCGTACGCAGCCGCTCCGGCGCGCCGTCGAAGCTCGCCAGCACGCTCCGGGTGAGCTCGTCCGCCGCCCGCTCGACCGCGGGGTCAGGGGTCGTGGTCATCGTGGTCCTCCGATCGACGTCGTATGTCGTCAGCGGCCCGTCGGCGGCGACCAGGAGGGCTCCGGACAGGGGTGTCGCTCCTCTGCGGCAGGGCAGCCGCGCGGATCTTACCGGTTGCCAGGAGCGGCGGGCGAGGGCCGCCGGCCATGGACAAATTCGGGCTGAGTCGTACGATGAATGCCTTCGTGCCAATGGAGGGGGATTCATGAGCACACAACCAGAGGGCGGGCCGAGCGGTTTAAAACCGTTCAAAAGCATCCCGGCGGGCTGCACCGAATTCGTCGGTGATTCTCCGGCCATCCGGAAAGAGCTGGCCACGGCCGTCACCGAGATGCTGCAGTATCACAAGTCTCACCCCAGCGACGACAATCCCGTCTACCAGAACTGCAAGGCCGAGCTGGAAGCGATCAAGGACATGCTGACGACGTCGTATCTCGTGCGCGCGGGGACGCTCCTTTCCCTGGTCACGAAGCATGACGGCAAAGTCCAGGGCATCGCCGTGGTGAGCAAACTCGGAAGCTCGCTCAAAATCGACCAGGCGTCCGTCGCGCCGTGGAACATCGTCCGCCCCGCGGTCAGCGAGGCCGCCGCGCCGAACCCCTTCCTCGGGGTCGGCTGGCAGATAGTGGATGTCGCGCTCACGTACAGCGGGGTGGTGGACCTGACCGCCGCGACCGACCAGTCCGCGGAAAGCTTCAACAAGATGGGCTTCCTCACCCCCGAGGGCGGCCCGCTGAAAGGCGGGAGCGTCGGGGTGTTGAAAGGGGACCGGGTCGAAGCCTTCAAACAGAAAATGGCGAAGTTCCGCGACAAGTGAGGCGGGATTTCGTAACAAAGCCGACGGGCATCCACGGTTCGCGAATAGCGCCGGCCGGCGTTCGTGCTGATACCGGTTCGGGTTGAGGGCGGACCGTGGGTGCTGTTACCTTCGCACGGTGGACGACAGGCGTGCACGGGCGGAGGCGATCGAGAGCTTCGCGGCGACCTTGCGAGAATTGCGCAACGCGGTCGGCAACCCGCCTTACCGGGAGATGTCCGGCCGGTCAGGGGCGATTTCCCACACGACACTCCACGAGGCCACGAAAGGCAACCGGCTCCCGAGCTGGGAGACCACCGTCGAGTTCGTCAAAGCGTGCGACGCCGATCCGGTCGACTACCGCGAGCGCTGGGAACAGGCCAACCGGGTGGTCAGATCGGCGAGCGCCGGTGAGTCCACGCCCCGCGCCGCCACGTCGGCGGAGCAGCCGTCCGACGCGGCGGCTCGTCCGTCCGGCGGAGCGGAGCTCCTGCCCGATGCGGCGGAGCGTCCGTCGGATGGTGCGGTGGACCGCTTGTCCGGTGGGGCGGCGCATCCGTCGGATGGTGCGGGGGACCGCTTGTCCGGTGGGGCGGCGCGTCCGTCCGACGGACTCGCGGCCGGGCCCGGCGCTGCACGGCTCGCCCTCGCGTCGCAGGCGCCCCCATCCGCGGACGACGCCCCACCGCCTCCCCCAAACGATGCGCCCCCGTCCCCGAACGACGCGCCACCGTCCCCGGACGGCGTCCCGCCGCCCCCTTCCGCGCCCCTTCCCGCGCCCCCTCTCGTGTCGTCGGCCGCGCCGCCGGCCGGAAAGGGGCGATCCCGGCCGGCCCGCGTGGCCGCCCTGGCGGCGGCGGTGGTCGTCGTCGCCGGGGCGGTGGCCGTCGTCGTGACCGTGCTCAACAACGGCGCCGCGACCGACGACCCCGGCCCGGCCCCGAGCGGGCCGGGATCGTCGGCCGCCGCGCTGTCCCCGGCCGAGTGCCCGGTGCGCTCGACCAACCCGCCCTGGGCCCCGCCCCTGCACCCAGGCGACAAGGCCGAGTTCATCGAGGACGTCACGCTTCCCGACTGCGCGCGCGTCGACGCCGGCAAGACCGTGACCAAGGTGTGGCGGCTCAAGAACGCCGGCACCGTGCCGTGGACGGGATACTCGCTGCGCCGCCTCGACTTCGCGCAGCAGGCCGACCAGTGCCAGACCATCTCGGACGTGCCGATCAAGGACACCCCGCCCGGCGGCACCGTCGACGTCGAGACCGTCGTCACCACGCCCAGGAAGCCGGGCCTGTGCTACGTGCGGTTCAAGATGGTGGACGCCTCGGGAGCGATCCTGTTCCCGGGGAGCCGGCCGATCAACTTCCAGATCATCGTCGACGCACGCTAGTTCCCCGCCGCGCCGTACGCGACGGGGAACCTGAGGGACGGCGGCTCAGGAGCCGAGCGTGATCCCCGTGTAGTAGTGCTGGAGGATCCTGGAGTAGCTCCAGCCCGCGTTGGCCTTGTCGCGGGAGCCGTACTGCGACATCCAGTCGCCGTCGACCCAGTTGCCGCACGCCGTTGTCGTGGAGCAGTACTGCGCCCGGAAGATCTTCCCGCTCCGGGTCAGCCGGGTGCCCCAGGTGGCGTCCACGGCGGCGCTCGTCGTCGCCTTCGCCGAGCCGGGCTGGTACACCTGGCTGGAGGTGTGGTCGTAGACGTCGAAGCACTCACCGCTCGGCGTCCTGCGGTTGGAGTGCAGCGCCCAGTACCAGCCGAAGTTCTTCACGGCGAGTGCCCCCGCCTTGAGCGACTCGGCAGGCCAGCTCGACACCCACTCGTTGGGCAGGACGTTCTTGACGTAGGTCTTGAAGTCCACCCGTTCCACGCGGTCCAGGGACGTGCGGTACACGAGGATCGTCGTGGGCAGCTTGGTGTCCGTGCCGTCGGTCTTGCACCCGGCCGGCGACGTGGAGCTGAGGAACTGGTGCGAGGCGTTCTGGTTCTTCAGCGTGGCGTTGAGGTTGGCCTTCGCGCCGGGGGCGAAGTCCTGGTAGCTGCCGGCGTAGCCGGTGTTGAAGTAGACGCGGACGGTCTTGCCGCTGCGGTTCCAGGCGGAGGCGGCGGAGTTCTTGATGCAGGTGCCCTTGCCTGCTCCGGCCCCCTTGAAGTCGTAGCAGGTGGGCTGGGTGGTGCTGTAGTCAGGGATCGACCCGGTGAAGTCGGAGACCGACCCCTGGTGGTTGCTGTTGAAGTAGTAGCAGAACTCGCCGGTGTCGCAGACCCCGTCGCGGCTCGCGGCGGCGGCGGGGGAGGCGGCGGTGATGAGGACCGCCCCGCCGACCGCCATCGCGGCGGTGGCCGCGGCGAGCCGTGAGAGCAGGCGGACCGTTCGTACGGACACGTTGTCTTCCTCTTCTGGTCGCGGCCGGGGAGCGTTATCGGATGCTGTAGCCCTGGGAGTTCCAGAACGAGGTGGGGTTCGGGTTGTCGAGGTGCGGGTCGCCGACGCTCTTGGCGGCGCGCGTCTGCCGCCCGAGGCGCATCTCGACGTGGGTGTGCGCGGACGAGCTGCTCGACACGCCGCGCCACGACTCGGTGGCGATCACCTGGCCGCGACGGACCTGCTGGCCCACGGCCAGGGAGGACACCGGGGCGGAGTGCAGGTAGATGACCGTCTTGTTCAGCGAGGAGTTGTAGATGGCGATCGTGGACAGGTTCGCCCTGCCGGTGGCGCCGCGCACGACGTTGATGACCTGGCCCGCCACGAGGGCGTGCACGTTGGAGCCGATGCCGCGGGCGATGTCGATGCCCTCGTGCCGGCCGGAGGTGGAGGTGTAGCCGTCGAAGCCGCAGGTGATCCGGCCGGTGGCCGAGTACAGCGAGTACGACATGGCGCCGCCGCTCCCCGACGACGACGGGCCGAACTGGTGCGAGGCGTTCTGGTTCTTCAGCGTGGCGTTCAGGTTGCCCTTCGCGCCGGCGGCGAAGTCCTGGTAGCTGCCGGCGTAGCCGGTGTTGAAGTAGACGCGGACGGTCTTGCCGCTGCGGTTCCAGACGGAGGCGGCGGAGTTCTTGATGCAGGTGCCCTTGCCTGCTCCGGCCCCCTTGAAGTCGTAGCAGGTCGGCTGGGTGGTGCTGTAGTCAGGGATCGACCCGGTGAAGTCGGAGACCGACCCCTGCTGATTGCTGTTGAAGTAGTAGCAGAACTCCCCGGTGTCGCAGACACCGTCGCGGCTCGCGGCCGAGGCGGGGGCCGCGGTGCCGAGCACCGCTCCGCCGAGCGCCATCGCGGCGGTCGTGGCGGTGAGGATCCTGGTGAGCTTGCTCATGCTGTTCTCCTGTCTGTGCTGTTCGAGATCGAGATCGGAGTACGGGGTCAGCGCCGCCGGTACTCCTCCCAGGTGCGGATGGTCGTCCGCGGGCCGTCGTCCGGGCCGCGGTTGGCTAGCCCGTTCAGACCGAGGTAGTAGTCGCCGACCTGGTGCTGGGCCTGGCTGGACAGATCCGTGTCGCTGATCGCGACGGCGTGGATGTGCCAGGGCCAGTCGCCCTGCTGAGGGCTGCGCAGCCAGGCGGCGAAGCCGACGAGACGCAGCGCGCGGACGACGGCGGTGCGGGTGGCGGCGCTCATCCCGTCCACCGAGATGTCGACGACGCCGCCGCCGTCATGGGTGCCGACGGACGTGGGGTCGCCGCCGGGGTTGTACGACCCCTGGTCCAGCGCGAGGTCCCGGCCGAGCAGCCGCTTGGCCTCCGCGAGCATGTCCCGTGTACGGGTGTTGAGCACGGAACCGCCGACGGACACCCGAGCGCCCGGGGTGATGGCCTGGGTGACCGTGAACCGGCCGGCGCCGAGCTTGGTGAGCGACGTCCTGCCCGGCAGGCCGTTGGCGTCGAGGCCGCTGAGGCCGAGCGACTTCTGATAGTTCGCGTAGGCGGTGACCGTCGTGGTGCCGAAGTAACCGTCCACCCACTTCGCGTCGAGCAGGCGGAGGTCACGCAGCGCCTGCTCGACGAGGAGCACGCCGGCCTTGGCGCCCGGGGTCAGCGTGTTGTCGGGCCGCCGGGGGTCGATCTGGGCCGCCTTGACGGCCGCTTCCATGTTGACGGCAGGGTTCACGGTCGGAAGGGCCTCAGCGTCGGCCTTCTGTGCCGCCGCCGCCCCGGTCACCCCACTCAGTGGGGCGATCAGGACGGCCGCCGCGAGCAGGGCGGCGCATGAGGACAGCTTCATCGGGTACTCCTGGTTCACGGGGCCGGGCGGCGATTCCGGGGTGGCGGAGTCCAAGGTGGCGGCTCGCCCGCGTGTCCGGTAGGAGATCCGTGTTGTCAGCCTGTTCGACGTGCTCCTGCCTGCGGAATTACACGCCGTCTGACAGGCGGCCGGGTGGCGTCAGCCGCCGAGGCGGATGATCCCCCGGGTGGCCGCCACGGTCACGGCGGCGGTGCGGTCGTCCACGCCGAGCTTGGCGAAGACGTGCAGCAGGTGGGTCTTGACGGTGGCCTCGCTGATGCACAGCTGCGCGGCGATGGCCTTGTTGCTCAGCCCCCGGGCGACCGCGCTCAGGACCTCGATCTCCCGCCCGCTGAGCGCGCCGGGCGCGTCGGCGCGCGCCCACGACAACACCCGGGTCGCGATCGACGGCGACAGCGCGCTCTCCCCCCGGGCCGCCGCCCTGATCGCGGCGAACAGCTGCTCGCGGTGGCTGTCCTTGAGCAGGTAGCCGATCGCCCCGGCGTCGATGGCGCGGGAGATGTCGCCGTCGGTGTCGTACGTCGTCAGCACGATCACCCGCGCGCCGGGGTCGGCCGCGCGGATCCGGCTGATCGCCGCCGCGCCGTCGAGCTCGGGCATCTGCAGGTCCATCAGCGTGACGTCCGGCCGCAGGTCGCGCGCCAGGCGCACCGCGTCCGCGCCGGAGACCGCCTCGCCGACCACCTCCAGGTCGTCCTGCGTCCCGAGCATCGCCCGGATGCCGTCACGGACCACCGGATGGTCGTCGGCGATCAGCACCCGGATCGTGCTCATCGCACCCCCACGGGCAGGCTCGCCACGACCGTGGTGCCCTCCCCGGACGCGCTCTCCACGAGCAGCGTGCCGCCGAGCTGCGCCATCCGTTCCGACATGATCAGCAGGCCGTGGCCGGCGGCGGCCCGCCCCGGGTCGAAGCCGTCGCCGTCGTCGTGCACGTCCAGCACGACCAGGTCGTCCATGTACGACAGGGTCAGCGTGACCCGCTCGGCGCGCGCGTGGCGCCGGGCGTTGGCGACCGCTTCCTGCGCCACCCGCAGCAGCTCGACCTGGACCTGCGCGTCCAGGGGCCGCAGCGCGCCGGTGATCACGGCGTGCGCGTCGATGCCGGTCTCGTCGGACAGCCGGCCCGACAGCCGCCGCAGCGCCTCCGGCAGTCCGCCGTCGTCGAGCTCGCCCGGCCGCAGCGCCCGCACCACGCGGCGGCTCTCCGTGAGGTTCTCCCTCGCCGTACGCAACGCCTGCGCCAAGTGCCGGTCATCGGGCGAGCGCTCCTGCGCCGCCTCCAGCAGCATCACCACGCTGGCGAACCCCTGGGTCAGGCTGTCGTGGATGTCGCGCGCCAGCCGCTGCCGCTCGGCGGCCACGCCCGCCTGCCGTTCGGCCGCCGCCCGCGCCTCCTGGGCGGCCTGCAACTGGTCGATCAGCTCCTTGCGCTCGGCGCTCTGCCGGGCCACGGAGGAGAAGTAGCCCACCGAGGTGGCCGCGCTGACCGCGATCAGCACGGTGATGGCGAGCTCGGTCCAGCTGATCGACCCGCCGTGGTGGTAGCTGTGCCACAACCAGCCCCCGGCGCACGACAGCACCGCGACCAGCCCGATCCGCACGGCGTCCATGCAGTACGGCACCAGCACGCACAGGCAGACCACCAGGAACGACCGGTCGATCGCGAACAGCCCCAGCCAGAGCAGCCCGCCGCCGGCCACGTACGGCAGGGGCACCTCGCCGGCCGGCGGCGTGCGCAGCACGAACCACACCGCGTACCAGGTGGCCAGCCCGGCCACGAGCGCCACCGGCAGGGCCTGGCCCACCTCCGTCAGCGGGCCGGCCGAGGTCAGCACCAGCCACGACCCGAAGAAGGCGTGCTGCCACCGGCGCCGGGACCGCTCCCAGGACTCCACGGGATCGACGATAACCAGCCGTCCGGCGGTCCGGCATCAACCAGTCGACTGACCCGGGAATCGGCGTCCCGCTCGATGCGCGCCCGGCCGCCGCGGGGCGAGACTCGGCGGTGTGACAGCCATCCCCAGCCCGTCCCAGGGCGTCTGGCATCTGGGCCCGCTGCCCGTTCGGGCGTACTCGCTGCTCATGGTGCTCGCCATCGTCGTCGGCGCCTGGGTCACCCGCCGCCGCTGGGCCGCCCGCGGCGGCGATCCCGACGCGGTCGTGGACATCGCGACCTGGGCCGTGCCGTTCGGCCTGGTCGGGGCGCGTCTCTACCACGTGGCCACCGACTGGCGGCAGTACTTCGCCCCCGGCGGCGAGCCCCTCCGGGCCTTCGCGATCTGGGAGGGCGGGATCAGCATCTGGGGCGCCGTCGCCGGGGGCGCGCTCGGCGCGTGGCTGGCCTGCCGCCGGCGCGGCATCCCGCTGCGCGACTTCGCCGACGCCGTCGCGCCCGGGATCGCGCTCGGGCAGGCGATCGCCCGCTGGGGCAACTGGTTCAACCAGGAGCTGTACGGCAGGCCGACCGACCTGCCCTGGGCCCTGGAGATCGACGCCGCCCACCGGCCGGCCGGCATGGAGTCCACGGCGACGTACCATCCGGCCTTCCTCTACGAGTCGCTGTGGGACCTGGGGGTGGCCGGGCTCGTCCTCTGGGCCGAACGCCGCTTCCACCTGGACCGCGGCCGGACCTTCGCGTTGTACGGCGCGGCCTACACCACCGGACGCGCCTGGATCGAGTGGCTGCGCGTGGACCCCGCCCCTCTCGTCCTCGGCCTGCGCCTCAACGTCTGGACCGCCCTGCTGACCCTCGGCGCGGCCCTCACGTACCTGACCGTCACGCGCAGGCCCGGTACCCCTGGCTGTACCTCCGTTGGGGCGTGAGGGGGAACGACCGGGAGGGGGCGTCGCTGGTGTGCTGGTGACTGTCCATCAAGCGCTCCCCCAAGGGAAGTACCGACATGGCAGTCTTCGTCCGCCGTCGCCCGCTGCTCAGTTTCTTCATCCTGGCCAACCTGTTGAGCTGGGTCGCCTGGTTGCCGTACATCCTGTCGCGGAACGGCACCGGGGTCCTGGACTTCGAGTTCCCCGCCCTGCTCGGCACCTCGCAGCTGCTCGGCATGCTGCCCGGCGCCTACCTCGGCCCGATCTTCTCCGCCTACCTCGTGACCAGGATCGCGGAGGGCAAGGAAGGCGTCCGCCGGTGGGTGGGGCGGATGACCAAGTGGCGGGTGAGCTGGGTCTGGTATCTGGTGACCGCCATCGGCGTCCCCGCCGCCATCATCGTCACCTGCCTCGCCATGACCGACGGGCAGTTCACCGCTCCTCCCGCCGCCGTGCTGGCGGCCTACATCCCGAGCCTGCTGCTCCAGATGGTCACCACGGGGCTGGCGGAGGAGCCGGGCTGGCGGGACTTCGCGCTGGCGCGCATGCAGCGCAGGTTCGGCGCGCTGGGCTCCACGATCATCCTCGGCCCGCTGTGGGGTCTCTGGCACCTGCCGCTGTTCCTGTCGGAGTGGGGCGGGTACCCGGACGTCAGCCCGCAGCGGATTCTCGAGTTCGTGGCGTTCTGCTGCACCTTCAACGTGGTCGTCACCTGGGTCTTCAACCGGACCGGGCAGAGCCTGCCGCTGATCATGCTGCTGCACGTCAGCGTCAACAACTTCATGTCGGTGGCCTTCGCGGAGGTGTTCCCGACGCTCGCCACGCCCGAGCTCGCGTCCCGGGTCACCCTTCTCGCGGGCACCACCGGGGCCGTCGTGGTGCTCATCGCCACCCGTGGCCGCCTGGGTTACCGTCCATCCACGGAGCCCGTTGCGGCCGCGGGAACGGAAACCGTGATGAGCCGGCGATAGCCTGTGGCGGGCCTGGGAGGTGCGTGCTCATGACGAACGGCGAGAACCGGGCCCCTCGGCGCGTGGACCTGGTCGCCCGGGGCCGTGCCGCACTGGACGCGCTCGAACACCTCGTCGCCGGGATGGGCACGGCGGTCCTGGCGCTGGTGGCGCTCATGTCGGCGGTGGTCACCGGCCTGGCCTGCCTGGTCGGCGTGGGGGTGCCGCTGGTGCCGGCCACGCTGCGCGGGTTGCGCGCGGTGGCCGACAGGGAGCGGGCCAGGCTCTCGCGCTGGGGCCCGGAGGAGCTGGTCGCCGCGTCCCCGCCCCCGGCCGGGCTGCGCGCGGCGCTCGCCGACAGGACGGTGCGGCGGGAGCTGGCCTGGACGGTCGCGCACGGCTCCGCCGGGCTGTTCCTGGGCTTGGTCGCCCTCACCCTCCCGCTGCACGCGGTGCAGGACGTGACCTTCGCGTTGTGGTGGTGGCTGCTGCCTCCCGAGGAGGCCGCGACGGCGGCGTACGGGATGTGGGAGGTCAGGGACGCGGCGGGCGCGCTCGCCGTCGCCGCGCTGGCCCCGGTCGAGATCGCGCTGACCGTGCTCGTCGCACCCTGGATGGCCCGGCTGCAGGCCTGGTCAGGGCGCCGCCTGCTGCGGCCAGGCGCCGACGTGGACCTGCACCTGCGGGTGGCGGAGCTCACCGCGACCCGCGCCGCCGTGCTCGACGCGCACGCCGCCGAGCTGCGCAGGATCGAACGCTCGCTGCACGACGGCACGCAGAACCGGCTCGTCGCCGTCAACGTGCTGCTCGGCGCGGCGCTCCGGGCGCTGGAACGAGACCCGGCCACCGCCAGGGAGTCGCTCGAACGGGCGCAGAGCGCCGCGGAGCAGGCGCTCGGTGAGCTGCGCGGCGTGGTGCGCACCATCCTGCCGCCCGTCCTGACCCACAAGAGCCTCGCCGACGCGCTCGCCGGTCTGGCCGCGGCCTGCCCGGTGCCCTGCCGGATCGACGCCGATCCGGCCATCAGGGCCGCCGCCTCCGTCGAGGCCACCGCCTACTTCGTGGTGGCCGAGGCGCTCACCAACATCGCCAAGCACAGCGAGGCCGGGCGGGCCGTCGTCCGCGTACGCCGTCTCGGCGACCGGCTGCTCCTCCAGGTCACCGACGACGGACGCGGCGGCGCGGACGAGCGCGGCTCCGGGCTTGCCGGCATCCGCGGCCGGGTCGAGGCGCACGACGGGACGTTCACGCTGAGCAGCCCGGCCGGCGGGCCGACGACCCTCGACGTGACCCTGCCCGCAGGGACGTGAGGGTCAGGTGCTCTCCAGGTAGCGCAGCACGGCGGCCACCCGGCGGTCGGTGCCGTCGGCGGGCTGCAGGTCGAGCTTGGCGAAGATGCTCCTGATGTGCTTGTGCACGGCCCCGCCGGTGACGACGAGCCGCTCGGCGATGGCGGAGTTGCCGAGCCCTTCGGCCATGAGGGCGAGCACGTCGCGCTCGCGCGGGCTCAGCCGGTCGAGCGGGTTGCCTGGCCGGTTGCGGGTCAGGAGCTGCGCGACCACCTCGGGGTCGATGGCGGTGCCGCCGTCCGCCACCCGGTGCAGCGCGGTCAGGAACTCCTGGACCCGCCCGACCCGCTCCTTGAGCAGGTAGCCGAGGCGGGCGCTGCCGTGGGCGAGCAGGTCGGTGGCGAACGCCTGCTCGACGTACGCCGACAGGACGAGCACGGCGAGGCCGGGCCGGCGCCGCCTGGCCTCGACGGCCGCCCTGATGCCCTCGTCGGTGTGGGTGGGCGGCATGCGCACGTCCACGATGGCGACGTCCGGCTCGTACGCGGCCACGGCGTCGAGGAAGCCGGCCGCGTCAGGGGCGGTCGCCACCACGTCCAGGTCCTCGGCGCGCAGCAGCAGCGCCAGGCCCTCGCGCAGCAGGGGGTCGTCCTCGGCGATCACGATCCGCAAGGCGGCTTCACCTCCAGGCCCGCTGTCACAGTCCTCGCCCTCAGACCCTAGGCCAGCGGGCCCCAGGGGGTAGGAAGGCCGTCAATATTTGGGCTGTGGCCGTATGAAATGCGTCAAGAACCACCAAACCTCCCAATCCGCATCGTTTGCTGGTGACAGGTCCTTCCGGACCTCATCGAGTTGAGGAGTGGGATGGCAGACGTCATCTTCGTGGCCCTGACGATCGCGGTCTTCGCGGTCCTCGGGCTCGTCGTGAAGGCGGTGGAGCGGCTGTGAGCGCCGTCAACGCCGCCGGTCTCGTGATCGCCGTGGCCCTGGTGATCCTCATGGTCGCCGCCCTGCTGTTCCCCGAGCGGTTCTGATGAGCACGACCGTCGCCGGGATGCTCTTCGTCGCGTCCCTGGTCATCGCGCTGGCGCTGGCGTACCGGCCGCTCGGCGACTACATGGCCCGCGTCTACTCGGCCACCGGGCACAGCCGGCCGGAACGGATGATCTACCGGCTGCTCGGCGTCCAGCCCGAGGCCGAGCAGAGCTGGGGCGGGTACGCGCGCGCCCTGCTGGCGTTCTCGGCGGTCTCGGTCCTGGCCGTGTACGCCCTCCAGCGCCTCCAGGACCGGCTGCCGCTGAGCCTCGGCATGGAACCGGTCACCGACCACATCGCCTGGAACACCGCGATCAGCTTCGTCACCAACACAAACTGGCAGTCGTACGCCGGCGAGTCCACCATGGGCCACCTGACCCAGATGGCCGCCCTGGCGGTGCAGAACTTCGTGTCGGCGGCGGCCGGCATGGCGGTGGCGGTCGCCCTGGTGCGCGGGTTCGCCCGCGCCCGGTCGGGCACGATCGGCAACTTCTGGGTGGACCTGGTGCGCGGCGTCCTGCGCGTCCTGCTGCCGATCGCGTTCGTCGGCGCGCTGGTCCTGGTCGCCGGCGGGCTGGTCCAGAACCTCTCCGCCCCGCACGAGGTGACCACGCTGACCGGCGCCACCCAGGCGATCACGGGCGGCCCGGTCGCGTCCCAGGAGGCGATCAAGGAGCTGGGCACGAACGGCGGCGGCTTCTACAACGTCAACTCCGCCCACCCCTTCGAGAACGCCGCAGCCTGGACCAACTGGCTGGAGATCTTCCTCATCCTGGTGATCCCGTTCTCGCTCACCCGCACCTTCGGCCGGCTGGTCGGCCAGCTCCGCCAGGGCTACGCGATCCTCGCCGTGATGGGCGTGCTGGCGCTGGCCGGGGTCCTGCTCACCAACGTCTTCGAGCTGTCCGGCCACGCCACGGTGCCGCAGGCGGCAGGCGCGGCGATGGAGGGCAAGGAGGTCCGCTTCGGTGTCTCGAACTCCGCCACGTTCGGCGCGGCGACGACGCTCACGAGCACGGGAGCGGTGAACTCCTTCCACGACTCCTACACCCCGTTCGGCGGCATGATGACGATGTTCGACATGATGCTGGGCGAGGTCGCCCCCGGCGGCGTCGGCTCCGGCCTGTACGGCATGCTCGTCCTCGCCGTCATCACGGTGTTCGTGGCCGGGCTGATGGTCGGCCGCACCCCCGAGTACCTGGGCAAGAAGATCCGCGCCCGCGAGATCAAGCTCGCCTCGCTCTACTTCCTGGTCACCCCGGTCCTGGTGCTGGTCGGCACGGCGTCCGCGATGGGCTCGGCCGAGCGGCGCGCGAGCATGCTGAACACCGGCCCGCACGGCCTGTCCGAGGTCCTGTACGCCTTCACCAGCGCCGCCGGCAACAACGGCTCCGCCTTCGCCGGCCTCACCGTCAACACCCCCTGGTACGACGTGGCGCTCGGCCTGTGCATGGCCTTCGGCCGGTTCGTACCGATCATCCTGGTGCTGGCCCTGGCCGGCTCGCTGGCCGCGCAGTCTCCCGTCCCCGAGGGCGCCGGCACGCTGCCGACGTACCGGCCGCAGTTCGTCGGCATGGTCATCGGCGTGACGCTCATCCTGGTCGCCCTCACCTTCCTCCCCGCCCTGGCGCTCGGACCGATCGCGGAAGGACTGTCCTGACATGCCGGCCCCCATGCTCGACCCGGAGCAGCTGATCCGTTCACTGCCGGGCGCGCTGAAGAAGCTCGACCCGTTCACCCTGTGGCGCAACCCGGTGATGTTCGTGGTGGAGGTCGGCGCGGTCTTCACCACCGTCCTCGCCGTGCTCGACCCGTCGGTCTTCGCCTGGGCGATCGTGGCCTGGCTGTGGCTGACCGTCGTCTTCGCCAACCTGGCCGAGGCGATGGCCGAGGGCCGCGGCAAGGCCCAGGCGGCCACGCTGCGCAGGGCCAAGACGGACACCCAGGCCCGCCGGCTGGCGGACCCGGCCGACCCCACGCGCTGGGACGTCATCCGCGCGCCCGAGCTGCGGCAGGGCGACCACGTGATCGTCGAGGCGGGGGAGACCATCCCCGGGGACGGCGACGTCGTGGACGGCATCGCCAGCGTGGACGAGTCGGCCATCACCGGCGAGTCCGCCCCCGTCATCCGCGAGTCCGGCGGCGACCGCTCCGGGGTCACGGGCGGCACGAAGGTGCTGTCCGACCGGATCATCGTCAGAATCACCCAGAAGCCCGGCGAGAGCTTCGTGGACCGGATGATCGCCCTGGTCGAGGGCGCGAACCGGCAGAAGACGCCGAACGAGATCGCGCTCAACATCCTGCTGGCCGCGCTGACGGTCATCTTCCTGGTCGCCACCGTGACCATGCAGCCGCTCGCGATCTACTCCAAGCTCGTCAACCCCGGCGTCGCCGACTCACCCGCCCTCGACGCGAACGGCGTCACCGGCGTGGTGCTGGTCTCGCTGCTGGTCTGCCTCATCCCGACCACGATCGGCGCGCTGCTGTCGGCCATCGGCATCGCCGGCATGGACCGCCTGGTCCAGCGCAACGTGCTCGCCATGTCGGGCCGGGCGGTGGAGGCCGCGGGCGACGTCTCGACGCTGCTGCTGGACAAGACCGGCACGATCACCCTGGGCAACCGGCAGGCCGCCGCGTTCGTCCCGGTCCGCGGCGTCAGCGCGGCCGAGCTGGCCGAGGCCGCGCAGTTGTCCAGCCTGGCCGACGACACCCCCGAGGGCCGCTCCATCGTCGTGTTCGCCAAGCAGCGCTTCGGCCTGCGCGAGCGCGGGCCGGGGGAGCTGGCGCACGCCGAGTGGGTGCCGTTCACGGCGCAGACCCGGATGTCCGGGGTGAACGTGGACGGGCGCGAGGTCCGCAAGGGCGCGGCCACGGCGGTCATGAAGTGGGTGCGCGACGCCGGCGGCCATCCCGTCGAGGAGGCCGGCCACGTGGTGGACGGCATCTCCGCCTCCGGCGGCACGCCGTTGGTGGTCGCGGAGCGAGGCCGCGTCCTGGGCGTCATCCACCTGAAGGACGTGGTCAAGGAGGGCATGCGCGAGCGGTTCGACGAGATGCGCAGGATGGGCATCAGAACCGTCATGATCACCGGCGACAACCCGCTGACCGCCAGGGCCATCGCCGACGAGGCCGGCGTGGACGACTTCCTGGCCGAGGCCACCCCCGAGGACAAGCTCGCCCTGATCAGGCGGGAGCAGGAGGGCGGCCGGCTGGTGGCGATGACCGGCGACGGCACCAACGACGCCCCGGCCCTTGCCCAATCGGACGTCGGCGTGGCCATGAACACCGGCACCTCCGCCGCCAAGGAGGCCGGCAACATGGTCGACCTCGACTCCAACCCGACCAAGCTCATCGAGATCGTCGAGATCGGCAAACAGCTCCTCATCACGCGCGGCGCGCTGACCACGTTCTCCATCGCCAACGACGTCGCGAAGTACTTCGCGATCATCCCGGCCGTGTTCGCGGCCGTCTATCCGGGCCTGGACGCGCTGAACGTCATGCGCCTGGCCAGCCCCCAGTCCGCCATCCTGGCCGCGGTCGTGTTCAACGCGCTGGTCATCATCGCGCTGATCCCGCTCGCCCTGCGCGGCGTGCGCTACCGGCCGTCCAGCGCCTCCAAACTGCTGTCCCGCAACCTGTACGTCTACGGCCTCGGCGGCGTCGTCGCGCCCTTCGCCGGCATCAAGGTCATCGACCTGCTGCTCCAGCTCCTCCCGGGGATGTCCTAGATGAAACACCTGCCGAACCCGCTGCGCCGGCACCTCGCCGCGCTCCGCACGCTCGCCGTGCTCACCGTCCTGCTCGGCCTGATCTATCCGCTGGTCGTCACCGGCCTCGCCCAGGTGCTCTTCCACGACCAGGCGAACGGCTCCGTCATCAGGGACGCGGGCAGCTCGCTCATCGGCCAGTCCTTCACCGACGCCGCCGGCCGTCCGGTCAGGAAGTACTTCCAGTCCCGGCCGTCGGCCGCCGGCTACGACCCGATGTCCACCTCGGCGAGCAACCTCGGCCCCGAGGACGTCATCGACGGCGCAAAGGGCAGGCGGTCGCTGCTCACGCAGGTGTGCGCCCGGTCCAGGGCGGCCGGCGAGCTGGAGGGCGTCAGCGGCGCCCGCCCGTACTGCACGCCCGACGGCGTCGGCGCGGTGCTCAAGGTCTTCCCCGGCCGCGCCGTCAGCGTCAACCAGCCCTGCCCCGCCGTTCCCTTCGCCGCCACCTATCAGGGCGTACGGGTCGAGTGCGCCAGGCCGGGGGAGGACTACGCGGCCGGCCGTACCGTGCCCGTGCGCGGGAACGCCCCCGCGTCCCCCGCCGTCCCCGCCGACGCGGTCACGGCGAGCGGCTCCGGACTGGACCCGCACATCTCGCCGGCCTACGCCGCGCTCCAGGCCCCGCGCGTGGCGAGGGAGCGCGGCCTGCCCCTGGACCGGGTCAGGGCGCTGATCGAGGAGCACACCACGGGGCGCATACTGGGCTTCATGGGCGAACCCGCCGTCAACGTGCTCGAACTCAACCTCGCCCTCGACGAGGGCTGACGTGCGAGGAAGGCTACGGGTCTACCTCGGGGCGGCCCCCGGGGTGGGCAAGACGTACGCGATGCTCAGCGAGGGCCGCCGCGCGCTCGAACGCGGCCGTGACGTGGTCGTGGGCCTGGTCGAGACGCACGGCCGGCCCCGTACGGCCGCCCTGCTGGAGGGCATGGAGATCGTCCCGCGCAAAACCGTCCGCTACCGCGGGGCCGCCTTCACCGAGCTGGACGTGCGGGCGGTCATCGAACGCCGGCCGAAGGTCGCGCTGATCGACGAGCTGGCCCACACCAACGCGCCGGGCTCGGGGAACGTCAAGCGCTGGCAGGACATCGACGAGATCCTGGACGCCGGCATCGACGTCATCTCCACGGTCAACATCCAGCATCTGGAGTCGCTCAACGACGTCGTCCAGGAGATCACGGGGGTCCCGCAGCGCGAGACCGTGCCCGACGAGGTGGTGCGCAGGGCCGACCAGATCGAGCTGGTCGACATGTCCCCGGAGGCGCTGCGCAGGCGCATGGCGCACGGCAACGTGTACGCCCCGGAGAAGGTCAGCGCGGCCATGTCGAACTACTTCCGGGTCGGCAACCTCACCGCGCTGCGCGAGCTGGCCCTGCTCTGGGCCGCCGGCAAGGTCGACGACCAGCTCGACCGCTACCGCGCCGACCACGGCATCGCCGACACGTGGGAGACCAGGGAGCGGGTCGTGGTCGCCCTGACCGGCGGCCCGGAGGGCGACACCCTGGTCCGCAGGGCGGCGCGCATCGCGGCCCGCACCAAGGGCGCCGACCTGCTGGCCGTGCACGTGGTCAGCGCCGACGGGCTGGCCGGCGCGGACCCGGCCAGCCTGGCCCGCCAGCGCACCCTCGTGGAGAGCATGGGCGGCTCCTACCACCAGGTCGTCGGCGGCGACGTGCCGCGGGCGCTGCTCGACTTCGCCCGCGGCGTCAACGCCACGCAGCTCGTGCTCGGCGCCTCCCGCCGGGGCCGGTTCGCGCAGATCCTCGCGCGCGGCGTCGGCGTGGAGACCATCAGCCTGTCCGGCTCGATCGACGTCCACCTCGTCACCCACGAGGAGGCCAAGAAGGGCCGCAGGCGGCCGGAGCGCGCCCGCGCCGCCCTGACCCCCGAACGGCGGCTGACCGGCTGGGCCGTCGCGGTGGCCGGGCTGCCCGCGCTGACCGCCGCGCTCGTCCCCTTCCGCGACGTGCTGCGGCTGCCGAACGAGATCCTGCTGTTCCTGCTCCTGGTCGTCGGCGTCGCCCTCGTGGGCGGCATGTGGCCGGCCATCGCCGCGGCCGTCGGCGCGTCGCTGCTGCTCAACTGGTTCTTCACCCCGCCCGTCGGACGCGTCACCATCGCCGATCCGGAGAACCTGTTCGCGCTGATCGTGTTCGTGCTGGTCGCGGCCGCGGTCAGCACGATCGTGGACGTGGCCGCCCGGCGTACCCGGCAGGCCGCCCGCGCCGCCGCGGAGGCCGAGGTGCTGTCCACGCTGGCCGGGCACGTGCTGCGCGGCGAGGCCGCGCTGCCGTCCCTGCTGGGACGGCTGCGCGAGACGTTCGGGCTCGACTCGGTCACCCTGCTCGAACGCGTCGGCGACCCCACTCCCGAGGACCGGGGCGATCCCCGCGCCTGGCGCATCATCGCCACCTCGGGAGGCGCCCCCTGCACCGCGCCCGCCGACGCCGACACCGACGTCGTGATCGGCGACGAGCTGGTGCTCGCGGCCCGCGGCCGGCTGCTCAACGCCGGCGACCGGCGGGTGCTGGAGGCGTTCGCCGCCGAGGCGGCCGTCGCGCTGCGTCAGGAACGCCTGGAGGAGGAGGCCGAGCTGGCCAGGCCGCTCGCCGAGGCCGACAAGATGCGCACCGCGCTGCTCGCCGCCGTCAGCCACGACCTGCGCACCCCGCTCTCGGCCGCCAAGGCGGCCGTCGAGAGCCTGCGCGGCAGCGAGGTGGAATGGACGGACGAGGACCGCGAGGAGCTGCTCGCCACCGCCGACGAGTCCCTGACCAGGCTCGGCCGGCTCGTGGACAACCTGCTCGACATGAGCCGCCTCCAGGCCGGCGTCCTCGGCCTGGCGCTCCAGCCCGTGGCGCTGGAGGAGGTCGTGCCCCGGGCCGTGGACGATCTCGGGCCGCTGTGCGACCACGTGGAGGACGACGTGCCCGTCGAGCTGCCCGACGTCGTCGCCGACCCGGCGCTGCTGGAACGCGTGCTCGCCAACCTCATCGCCAACGCCGTCCGCTACAGCCCGCCCGGCCACAAGGTGCTGGTCACCGCCGGCCGGCACGGCGACCAGGTCGAGATCAGGGTCGCCGACCGCGGCCCCGGCATCCCGCCGCAGGACCACGAGCGGGTGTTCCTGCCGTTCCAGCGGCTCGGCGACCGCGACAACGGCACCGGCGTCGGTCTCGGCCTCGCGCTCTCGCGCGGGCTCACCGAGGCCATGGGCGGGACCCTCATCCCCGAGGAGACGCCAGGAGGAGGTCTCACGATGATCGTCAACCTGCCGGTCCACAGCGGGGCGGCGCCATGACCAGGATCCTGGTCGTGGACGACGAGCCGCAGATCCTGCGCGCGCTCCGCATCAACCTGGCCGCCCGGCACTACGAGGTCGCGGTCGCCGCCGACGGCTCCTCCGCGCTGCGCCAGGCCGCAGAATGGCGTCCCGATCTCATCGTCCTCGACCTCGGCCTGCCCGACATCGACGGGGTGGACGTCATCCACGGGCTGCGCGGCTGGACCCGCGTCCCCATCGTCGTCCTGTCCGGCCGGGCCGGGAACGAGGACAAGGTCGGCGCCCTGGACGCCGGCGCCGACGACTACGTGACGAAACCCTTCGGGATCGACGAGCTCCTGGCCCGCATCCGCGCCGTCTCCCGCCGCACCAGCGTCCAGGAGGCCGAGCCGGCCGCCGTCCGCCTCGGCGACCGCACCGTGGACCTGGTCGGCAAGACCGTCTCTGGCGGGATCAGGCTCACCCCCACCGAGTGGCACATCCTGGAGATCCTGCTGCGCAACCCCGGCAAGCTCATCCCCCAGCGCTACCTGCTCACCCAGGTGTGGGGCAGCAAGCACGTCAAGGAGACCCACTACCTGCGCCAGTACATGGCCCAGCTCCGCAGGAAGCTCGAACGCGACCCCGCACACCCCCGGCACCTGATCACCGAACCGGGCATGGGCTACCGCTACGTGCCCTGAGCGGTCCGCTGGAGGACCAGCTCGACGCCGTGCAGGAACGTCTCGCCGACCGCCACCGGGTCGGTCAGGCAGCCCGCCGCCATCGCGCCGTCGCGCAGCATGACGACGTGCCGGCCCGCGGGCTCGGGCGGCGTCTCCCCGGCCCGCGCGAGCAGGTCGGTGACGGTGCTCAGGAACCACTCGCGGTGCGCGAGCACGGCCCGGTGCACGGGATGTCCGGGGTCCGGATATTCGGCCACGGCGTTGAGGAAGGCGCAGCCGCGGAACCCGGGCGACCGGATGTCCTCGGCGATCGACCTGGCGACCGCCCGCAGGACGTCGGCCGCCGGCCGGCCGCTGCCGAGGGCTTCGCCGACCCGGTCGCGGATGGCCTGGTCGGCGCCGCGCAGGTAGGCGACGACGAGCTCGTCCTTGCTGGGGAAGTGCCGGTACAGCGTCGCGCGGGTCACCTTCGCCTCCGCGACGATCCGGTCGATCCCGACGGCGTGCAGCCCTTCCGCGTAGAAGAGCCGGGTGGCGGTCCCGAGCAGCCGTGCTCGGGCTTCTGACGTGTTCTGCACCATTGCAGGGAGCGTAGCAGATAGAACGTTCGGTCTTGACAGCCACGAAGCCCGCTGCCACCCTTATCGACGACAAGACCGAACGTTCTATCTCTCCCGCGAAGGGATCCCCGTGAGCACCGTCACCGCCTCCACCTCCGCCGCCGCCTCCCTGCGGCGGCTGTACTTCGTCCGTTTCGGCTTCGCGCTCGTCTGGGCCGGCCTGCTGGCCGCGACCGCGTCGGGGCTCGGGCCGGTCAGCGTCGCCCTGCTGGTGCTCTATCCCCTGTTCGACGGGGTCGCGGCCATCGTCGACGCCCGCTCGTCGAAGGCGACGGGCCCGGCGCTGAGCCTGTACGCGAACATCGTGATCAGCTGGGCCACCGCCGTCGGCCTGGCCTTCGCCGCCGGGGTCGGCATCCCGGCCGTGCTGCGCGTGTGGGGCGCCTGGGCCGTCGTGTCCGGCCTGCTCCAGCTCGCCGTAGGCGTGATCCGCCGGCACCTCGGCGGCGGCCACTGGCCGATGATCGTCAGCGGCGCCATCTCGACGGCCGCGGGGACCTCGTTCGTCCTGCAGGCCGCCCAGGACGGCGCGTCGCTGGTCAGCCTCGCCGGCTACGCCACGCTCGGCGGCCTGTTCTTCCTGGCCTCGGCGCTGCGCCTCGGCCGGGTCACCCGCTGAGCGGGCGCGGGAAGGCGTCCTTCTGGCAGGCTGTCGGCCGTGAACCCGCGTACGAAGACCTGGTGGTTATGGGCGGGCGTGGCGGCCGGGGCGGCCCTGCTGGTCGCCGCCGCGGTGCGACTGTGGCTGCTGCATCCCGGCGACGTGGACCCGGTCAGCGCCGTGTTCGCGCTGGTGGGAACGGCTGTCAGCGCGATCTCGTGGTGGCGGGCGCAGCGGCTGGCCGACACCGACGTGTCGAACGCGATGTCGCTGCTGGCCGGGCGCGTGCTGGCCGAGGAGCGGGCGCAGCGGGCGCAGTTGCTCGGCCCCAAGGGCAAGGACGTGCTCATCGACGTCGACTTCTGCTTCCACCCCACCGGTGGCGCCGTCTCCGCCCCGCCGGAGGGCGACCTGGGACACGTGGCCGACTACTTCCGCGGCCTGCCGGCGCCACGGCGGCTCGTGATCTCCGGGGTGGCGGGGTCGGGCAAGACCGTCCTCGCGATCGAGCTGATCCTGGAACTGCTCGGCGGCAGGCAGCCCGACGACCCCGTCCCGGTACGGATCTCGGCGACGAGCCTGGATCCCGACCTGCCGGTGGAAGACCTGCTGGCCCGGCACCTGACCACGACGTTCGACCTGAAGCCGGTGACCGCGCGCGCGCTCGTGAAGGCCGGGAAGATCCTGCCCGTCATCGACGGGCTGGACGAGATGGACGAGACCGACAAGCCGGGCTACGGCTCGCGGGCCGCCCGCGCGCTGCGCGCACTGGAGGACTACGAGCACGGACCGGAGCGCTGCAGCCTGGTGGTGACCTGCCGCACGGGCCAGTACGACGCCCTGGTCGCCGACCGGGCCACCCCCCGGGGCGCCGTCCGCGTCACCGTGAAGGAGGTGGCCGGCGACAAGGCGTGGCAGTTCATCCAGAAGTTCACCGACCAGGAGGACCCGGACCGCTGGCGGCCGGTCCTGGACGCGCTCACCCGCCCCGGTGACGTCCTGGCCGACGCGCTCGGCACCCCGTGGCGGCTGACCCTGGCGGTCACCGTCTACGAGGAACGCGACCCCCTCACCGGGCGCTACGTGCGCTCCCCGCGGGACCTCACGGAGTTCACCGACGAGCCGTCCGTACAGGAGCATCTTCTCGACCTGTTCATCCCCGCCCGCCTGGCCGCGGCGGATCCGGCGGGAAAGGGGCCGACCGCCGAGCAGACCCACGCCTGGCTGGCCGTCCTCGCCGGTCATCTGCACCGCAACAAGAGCCGGCCGCCGTTCCACGGACGCGTGCTGTCCAGCACCGATCTCGTCCTGCACGAGCTGTGGCCGCTGGCGGGAGACCGTCCGCGGGCCATCGGCGCGCTGGTGGCCCTGGCCACCGGTCTTCCCGGGGTCGCCGTCGTCGTCGCCGGCTTCGTCCTGGTGCTCTCGCAGTTCGACGTCGTGGACGGCAAGGTGTCGGGCCGGACGGTGATGGCGCTGGGGCTGCTCCTTGCGCCGGGCACCGTGGCTCTGCGCCTGCTGAAGGAGCCTTTCGACGCCTGGCGGGAGGTGTGGTCCCCGGCGGACGAGATCGGCTTCCGCGGGGTCCGCGGCGTACGCGACCGCAGGAGCGCCGTGGTGGAGGGCGTGCTCGCCGCGGCGGGCGGCTCGCTGGCGGGAGTGGCGGTCGGCATGAAGCTCGGCGTCGAGGTTCCGCTGTGGGTGTCGATCGTGTTCGGCCTCCTGCTCGGAGCAGGGATGGCGAGCGGAAGGAGCGGGGGGGACGGCCCCGCAGGTCCGCGCAGGGGCGTCGAGGCGCGGATGATCGTCAGGAACGACGCCGTCCTGACCCTCGTGGCCGCCCTCACCTTCGGCCCGGGGTTCGGGTTCCTCCTCGGCGTCTGGTTCGCGGGACTGCTGGACGGGCTCCCGGTCGCGACGGCGGTCGCGGCGGGCGCGGTGTTCGGGATGTCCCTCGTGGCGTCCTGGTCCCCGGTGCTGTCGCGCCGCTACCTGGGGCTCCTCCTGGCGACGCGGGGCCGGCTGCCGTGGCGGCTGGGCCGCTTCCTGCACCGGTGTTACGACGCGGGGCTGCTGCGGATCTCCGGGATCGCCTACCAGTTCCGCCACCGTGAGCTCCAGGACCACCTGGCCGCGCACCCCGCGCTCCGCGACGACAGGTGAGGGACCCCCGCTCAACACGCGCTCAACAGGGGGTCAACAGCGGCCGCCCTACCTTTCTCTCACACCGACAGGCACGACGAGAGAGGACAGCACGATGAAGCTGGCAGTGAAGCTGGGAACCGTGGTCGCGGCGAGCGCCGCATCGCTGACCCTGGCGGGCATGTCGCCGAACGCGGCCATGGCCGCCCCCACCACGACGACCGCCATGACCGCGGCCACCCCCGCCGTCGCGGCGGTCGCCGCCGCACCCCGCCCCAGCGTCCGGTGGCTCTGCGGCAAGCGGGTCGTCAGGAAGCTCATCCCGGCCTGCTCCCACGGCAAGTGGGAGCCGACGACGATCAAGAAGATGCGGTGCCTCCAGGGGCACGGACCCTACGTGGGGTGGACCGGCCCGGCGAAGCTCGCGTACTGGGCGAACAGGTGCTTCAAGACCAGCGAGTGGGAGAAGTGGTGACCGTCTTCTGACGGTCCGAGGGCAGAGGAAAGCCTTTCCCAAGAGCTGACCATGCTGCTTTCGACCTCCGGATCGCAACAGGTAGACAGAAAGCGTGGGATTTCGGGGAAACCCGCATCCGTGGGGGCAACCATCACTGCGCGACCACGCACTGGCGGTGATTCCGCTGGCCATGATCGTGGTAATCACGGCTGCCGACCTGTTGACCCCCAGCACCGTGCGCTTCGGCACGCTGCTGGTGGCGGCCCCCGCGATCACGGCCTCCTTCGCCGGCGCGTGGTTCACGGGCCTGATCGGGCTGCTCGCCGTCGTGGCCGAGGTGATCATCGGCTTCCACCACCATCTGATGGGCAGCGGGAACGAGCGGGCGGAGCTCATCGCCATGATCCTGGTCTCGGCGTTCGTGGTGCTGTTCTGCCTCGTCAGGGACCGCGAGCGGCGGGTCCTGGTGCAGGTGCGCTCGGTGGCCGAGGCCGCGCAGCGCGCGCTGCTGCGCCCGCTGCCCGAGTCGCTCGGCACGCTCCGGCTGGCCTCCGTCTACCTGGCCGCCGCGGCCGAGGCCAGGATCGGCGGCGACCTGTACGCGGCCGTACGCACCCAGGGCGCCACCCGCCTGATCATCGGCGACGCCCGGGGCAAGGGACTGCCCGCCATCTCCGACGCCGCCGCGCTCGTCGGCGCCTTCCGCGAGGCCGCGCGCCGGGGCCTGTCCCTGCCGGAGCTCGCCGCCGACCTGGAGGACAGCGCGGGGTTCAACCCGTACGAGTCCGCCAAGGCGTGGCCGGTGGACGACGAGAGCTTCGTGACCGCGGTCGCCCTGGACATAGCGGACGACGAGCCGGTGCTCACCATGGTGAACTGCGGCCACCCGCCGCCGCTGCTGGTGCACGAAGGCAAGGTCACGCCGCTGGAGTGCGAGCGTCCCTCGCCGCCGCTGGGCCTGGGGAACCTCGGCGGCGAGGGATACAGCGTCTGCTCGTTCCGCTTCGAGGAGGGCGACCTGCTGCTGCTCTACACCGACGGCGTCACCGAGGCGCGCGACACCGCAGGCGTGTTCTACCCGCTGGCCGACCGGATCGCCGCCTGGACGCGGGAGTTCCCCGAAGGGCTGCTCAAGCGCATCTGCGCCGATCTCATCACCTATACCGGCGGCCGGCTCGGCGACGACGCCGCCATGATCGCGATCCGCCGCCTGCCCCTGCCCGCCGCCCCCGAACCGCGCGACGCGTCGAGCGCCACCGACCTGGAGGCGGTGAGCGCGGTGAACCGTTTCGTCCGACCGGCGTCCATGGCGAACGTTGGAGGCACTGATGGACACGTACCCGCAGATCGCGGACCACGGCATGGTGGGGGACCTGCAGACCGTCGCGCTCGTCTCCGAGACCGGCACCATCGACTGGTGGTGCGCGCCCCGGTTCGACTCCCCGAGTCTCTTCGCCTCCCTCCTCGACGGCGAACGCGGCGGACACTGCCGGCTCTCCGTCGATTCCGGACGCGTCGCGGGGGTCACGGTCCGGCAGCTCTACCTGTCGGACACCGCGGTCCTCGTCACCCGCTTCATGGCTCCCGACGGCGTGGGGGAGGTCGCCGACTTCATGGAGCCGGACCCCTCAGGCGCCCCCTCCGGCCGGCACCGGCTGATCCGGGCCGTCCGGGTGGTCCGCGGCGCGCTGCCCTTCACCCTCGTCTGCCGCCCCCGCTTCGACTACGGGCGGGCGCCGCACGCCCTCACCCTCCTCGACGACGGCTCGGCCCTCTTCCGCGGGCCCGGCACGGACCTGCGGCTGCAGGCCAGTTCGTCCGTCACGCTGCGCCCTGACGGCGACGACCTCACCGCCGACCTCACCCTCCGGGCCGGGGAGACGGCCTTCGTCGCCCTGACCGCCACGAGCAGCGCCGCCGAGCGGCCCCCGCCCCTCATGACCGCCGACGAGGTACGCGGCAGCCTCGAATCCTGCCGCGCCTTCTGGCACGACTGGCTGCGCGCGTCCCGCTACCGGGGGCGCTGGCAGGACATGGTCAACCGGTCGGCGATCACCCTCAAGCTGCTCACGTACGCGCCCACCGGCGCGCCGATCGCCGCGGCCACGATGGGCCTGCCCGAGCAGATCGGCGGGGAGCGCAACTGGGACTACCGCTACACCTGGGTCCGCGACGCCTCGCTGTCCGTCCGGGCCCTGATCGACCTCGGCTTCGTCGAGGAGGCCCAGTCCTTCCGCGCCTGGCTGCGCGAGCGGCTCGACGCCGGGGACACCACATCGGGCGAGCCGCTGCAGATCATGTACCGGGTCGACGGGGACCCCCACCTGACCGAGGAGGTCCTCGGCCACCTGGAGGGATACCAGAAATCCTGGCCGGTCAGAGCCGGCAACGCGGCCGCCGGCCAGCTCCAGCTCGACATCTACGGCGAGGTCGCCGACGCGCTGGCGCAGGCCCAGGAGGTCGGCGGCATCCACGGCTGGCGGGCCTTCTCCGGGGTGCTGGACTGGCTGGCCGACGCCTGGGACCGTCCCGACGAGGGCATCTGGGAGACCCGCGGCGGACGCCAGGACTTCACCTACAGCCGCCTGATGACCTGGGTCGCCTTCGACCGCGGCATCCGCATGGCCACCGCCTACTCGCGTCCGGCCGACCTCGCCCGCTGGACGGGCGCCCGCGACGCCGTCTTCGGCCAGATCGTCGAGCGCGGCTGGAACCCGCGGCGGCAGGCGTTCGTCCAGCACTACGCCACCGACGTGCTGGACGCCTCGCTCCTGCTCATGCCGCGCGCCGGCTTCATCTCCCCCCGTGACCCGGCCTGGCTGAGCACCCTCGACGCCATGGGACGGGAGCTGGTCAGCGACAGCCTCGTCTACCGCTACGATCCCGACGCCTCGCCGGACGGGCTGCGCGGCAGCGAGGGGACCTTCAACCTGTGCAGCTTCCTCTATGTCGAGGCCCTGGCCCGGGCCGGGCGGCTGCAGCAGGCCCGCTACGCCTTCGACAAGATGCTCACCTACGCCAACCACGTCGGCCTGTTCGCCGAGGAGATCGGCCCGTCGGGCGAGCAGCTCGGCAACTTCCCGCAGGCGTTCACCCACCTGGCGCTCATCGCCGCGGCGATGGCCCTGGACGAGCACCTTGATCTCGCCGAGAGGAGGGGAGGCTGACGGCGGCGGCGAGGCCGATCAGGGCGAAGATCGCCAGAACGACCATGGCGAGCGCGTAGGCCCGGTTCCCCTCGGCCGCCCTCGCGATGAGCACCGTTCCGACGATCGCCGTCCCGAACGACGAGCCGAGGTTCGAGACGCTGCGCGACAGCCCGGAGATCTCGCCCTGCAGCCCCTCGGGGAAGCTGGACTGCACGACGTTGACCGACGGGGTCAGCATGACGCCCACGCCCAGGCCGATCAGCAGCAGCCCAGGCGTGAAGGCGATGACCCTCGACGCCGCCCCGACCAGGACGAGCAGCACCACGATCCCGGCCACGGTCATGGCGAAACCCGCCACGATCAGCGCCTTCTGCGAGTGCCTCCTGGCCAGCCGCTCCGCCGCCAGCGAGGAGACGAGAGCGCCCACGGTCGCCGCGGTGAAGATGACGCCGGTCTGGATCGCGTTGTAGCCACGGACGGTCTGGAGGAAGACGGAGACGGTGAACGACGTCCCCATGAGGATCAGCCACTGCATGTTCTGGGTGACCAGGCCGAGGTCGGACGTACGGTCGCGGAACAGCCCGGTCGACAGCAGCGGCTCCCGCCCCGCGCGCTCACGGGCGCGGATGTGCAGGAAGAACCAGGTCAGCAGGACGGCCCCCACGGCGAGGAACACCACCAGCAGCGTGGTGTCGGCGCCGGCCTGGAGGATCCCGAACACCACGAAGAACATGCCGGTCGCGGACAGGACCGCTCCGGCGAAGTCGAAGGGGCGCTCCGGGTCCGGGGGCAGGGGATCGACGAGCCGGCGGCTGAGGAGGACGATCACCGCGACGACGGCCGCCTGGAAGAGGAACGCGGCCCGCCAGTCGATCGCCGTGGCGATGAACCCGCCGATCAGCGGGCCCGCCGCCGCTCCGACGCTGGCCATCCCGCTGATCAGGCCGAAGGCCCGGGCGCGTGAGGGGAGGTCCTCGTACGCCATCGTCGCGAGGATGTAGACCGGCGGGATCAGCAGCGCCGTCCCCACGCCCTCCAGCAGCGAGTTGCCGAGGATCAGCACGCCGAGCCCGGGGGAGAAGGCGCTGATGAGGGCGCCTGCCCCGTACAGGGCGAGGCCGGCCAGGAAGCACCGCTTGCGGCCCCACCGGTCGGTCAGCTTGCTGGCGGGGATCATGAGCACCGCCATGACCAGCAGGAACAGCGTGATCGTGCCCTGCACGCCGCGGACCGTCGTGTTCAGGTCCGCGCCGATGTCATTGATCATCACGTTCATGTTCGAGCCCGCGAAGCTGCAGATGAACTGGGCGAGGGCGAGCGGCGCCAGCGGCCGGCGCGGCGCGGCGGCCAGGGCCTGGGCGGCGGGGGTCATGTTCCCGTGATCCCCTCTTCCCTGCCCGGGGAGCGCCGCGAACAGGCAAAAAGACTCCACGGGAATTTGCCCACTTTTGTAGCTATTTGCGAAGAAGGGGGAGGATGTCCTGGGTAGAGAAGCAGGGTAAGGAGTGGCCGCGAGCACGCGCGTGGAAGCTGCTCGGACCGCTGAACGGAAACTCCGCCGCGCGGAGGGAGCCGAGCATGGAAGAACCACGGTACGGACGCACCCAGCAGCAGGTCTCCCGGGAGCACGTCTCGGAGGCGGTGCCCCAGCAACGTCAGGCGGAGCGGGCGGAGACGGCCCCCGCGACGAGGGAGCCCCGGCCCAGCGGCTGGCTCGGCTGGGTCATGTTCGCCGGCATCGGGATGATCATCCTGGGCTGCTTCCAGGCGCTGATGGGCCTGGTGGGGCTCCTTCACAGGGGCTTCTACATCATCACGCCCAACAACCTGGCGGTCCCGGTCAACTTCACGGCCTGGGGATGGTTCCACATAGCCATCGGGGTGATCGTCTTTCTCGCCGGACTCGCCATCATGTCGGGCAAGACCTGGGGACGGGTGGTCGGGATCACCCTCGCCGCCATCCAGGCGTTCGTGAACTTCGCCTGGCTGCCCGCCTACCCGATCTGGTCGGCCATCATCATCGCCTTCGACGTCCTGGTCATCTACGCGCTGGCCGTGCACGGGAAGGAGATGAAGGCGTTCAGCAGGGCCGGCATGCCGTAGACGGCATTCCTGCGGAGGAGGCCGGCGTCACTTCGGTGGCGGCGGCTTCTTCCCGCCGGTCGGCGGGGGCACCCGGGTGGCCACGGACTCCTGCAGCTCCTGACGGGTGACGAACGTGTCGACCAGCGAGTGCAGCATGGCCACCACGGGGATGGCCAGCAGCGCGCCCATCGCGCCGAACAGCGACGCCCCCAGGATCACGGCCGCGAAGGACACCCCTGGATGGATGTCCACGGCCCGCGAGCTGATCTTCGGCTCCAGCGTCAGGTTCTCCACCTGCTGGTAGAGCACGCCCCAGCCCAGCGCCGCCAGGCCGATCCAGGGACGGGGCGACACCAGCCCCACGACCACCGGCAGGGCGATGGAGATGTAGGTGCCGATGGTGGGCACGAGCTGGGCGACCAGGCCGGTCCACGCCCCGAGCGCGAGCCAGGACGGCATGCCGAGCGCCAGGAACACGAGGGCCGAGGCGACGCCGTTGATCGTGGCGAGGACGAGCCGGGAGGAGACGTACCCGCCGGTCTTGACCGTGGAGACGTCCCAGACGTTGATGAAGACCTGCTGGACACGGCCGGGCAGCAACTGCGCGATCCACCGGCGCAGCGCCGGTCCGTCGGCCGAGAGGTAGAACGTCAGCAGCAGCAGGGTGAACAGGTTGAACACCGTCCCCGCCACCGTCCCCACCAGGCCGAGGACGCCGTTGAGCGCGCCCTGCGCGTACGAGGCCGCCTGCTGCGGGGTCAGGTTGAGCGAGTCGAGGATGGCGGAGATCTCGTAGCGGGTGCCGAAGCGGGCGTTCACCCGGTCGACGACGCCGGTGATGACGTCGGGCAGGGCCTTCAGCAGCACCGCGACCTGCCGGACGAGCAGGCTGCCGAACAGCACGAAGAAGACCACTACCGCGACGATGAACAGCGTCATCACCAGCAGCGTGGCCGTGCCGCGGCGCACCCGCCTGGACAGGCGGCGTACGGCGGGCTCCATGGCGAGCGACAGGAACCACGCCATCACCAGCATGGCGATCAGCGATCCCGCGTCGACGAGCACGAAGCGGACGAAGAACGCCGCGGCGACGACGGCCGCCAGGACGAGCCCGGCCCGCCAGATGTTCGCGGGCGCGAGCAGCACCTGCACGGTGGGTCTCGGTTCCATCGGTCATCAACGTACAAGCCGGGGCCGCTTGAACTGGGCCTTCACCGCCTGGCCGGGTGCGGAAGATTGGCCGAACGTTGGGACTAGCAGGGCCGAGAAAGCGGCATGAAGGGTGAAAGGCGCAAAACGGTCTAGTGCCGAAAGGAGCGCCGCGATGGGCGACTATCCTCTTCTCAACCTCTTCTGGACCATGCTCGTGTTCTTCATGTGGGTCCTCTGGTTCATGCTGCTCTTCCGGGTCATCGGCGACCTGTTCCGCGACGACGACGTCAGCGGATGGGGCAAGACCGGCTGGACCGTCGTGCTGGTGGTCCTGCCCTTCGTGGGCGTCCTGCTCTACCTGATCGTCCGCGGCAAGGGCATGGGCCGGCGCGAGATGGCGCGGCTGCAGGCGAACGAGGAGGCGTTCCGCGCGTACGTGCGCGAGAGCGCCGCGGGCGCGGGCGGCACCGGCTCGGGAACCGGCGACGAGCTGGCCAGGCTCGCCGACCTGAAGCGCCGGGGCGACCTCACCGACGACGAGTACGAGCGCGCCAAGACCAAGGTCCTCGCCGGGGTGTGAGGCCCGTCAGCCGCCGTCGACGCCCAGGTAGGCCAGCGCCGAGACCACGGCCGCCCGCACGCCGGTGTCCAGGGTGGGCTGGATGACCGGGGCGAAGGCGGCGTTGTGGTTGCCGGGGACGTCGGTGTCGATCGTGCCCTTCCCGGCCGCCCGCGCGTACAGCTCGGGGTCCGTGCCGCCGAACCCCCAGTACGTGAACGGCGCGCCGAACGCCTTCGGGATCTCGCTGAAGTCCTCGCTGGCCGTCTGGAGATCGAGCTCTTTCGCCCGGTCGCCGAAGAAGGCGGAGAAGGCCGCGGCGACCCTGCGCGTCGTGTCCGCGTCGTTGACCGTGGCGGGGAAGGCGCCGAAATGCTCGACGTCGGGCTCGCGGGGAGCGCCCGAGGCGGCGCACTCGGCGCGGGCGATCCTGACGATCGCGTCCCTGACGCGCTGCCGCACGTCCTCCTCGTAGGTACGCACGTTGAGCTGGATCTCGGCGGTCTCCGGGATGTTGTTGGGGTTGGCCCCGGAGTGGATGCTGCCCACCGTGAGCACGACCGGGGTGAGCGGGCCGACCTCGCGGGAGACGATCGTCTGCAGGCGCACCACGAGCATCGAGGCCATCACCACCGGGTCGATGCCCCGGTCGGGGGCCGAGCCGTGGGCCGAGCGGCCGTACACGGTGATCCGGTAGTTGTCGGCGGCCGACAGCGCCGGCCCCGGCCGGGTGAGCACCTGGCCCGCCGGATAGGGCAGCACGTGCTGCGCCAGGCACACGTCGGGCTTCGGGATCCGGCCGGTCAGCCCGTCGTCGATCATGCCGCGGGCGCCGTCGCCGGGCTCCTCCGCCGGCTGGAACAGCGCCACGTACGTGCCCTTCCACGCGTCCCTGGCCTGCACCATCAGCCGGGCCGCGCCCAGCAGGGCGGTGACGTGCGTGTCGTGCCCGCAGGCGTGCATGACGGGCTGGCCGTCGCCGCCGACGGCCGTGCTCGCGTACGGCAGCCCGGTCCGCTCCTCGATCGGCAGGGCGTCCATGTCCGCACGGAACAACACGCACGGCCCGTCGCCGTTGGCCAGCACGCCGACGACCCCCGTGCCGCCGACGCCGTCGGTCACGTCGTACCCGTACGCGCGCAGCCGCTCGGCCACCCGCGCCGAGGTGCGTCTCTCCTGGTGGCCGAGCTCGGGATGGGCGTGCAGGTCGCGGTAGTACGCCTCCAGGTCGGGCCTGATGGCGTCAAGCCCGGCCAGCACGGTGTCGGCGGACATCGATCGCTCCCCTCAGCCTCACCCGCGGATGCTTTCCTGATATCGGTCTGGAGTAGTCCAGACGGGCGCAAACGTTCCGCCATCCGGGGGCGGACCGCCGCCGGTTCCCGCGGAGGCGTCCCTAGGCTCCTGCCTGTGCGGGTCGAGACGATCACGACGGTGCTGGACCTGGTCGGGGTGTTCATCAACAGCCTGCTCGGCGGCTCGGTGGCCCGCCGCAGGGAGCTCGACCTGTTCGGATACGTCGTGATCGGCGTCGTGTCCGGCCTGGGCGGCGGGCTGATCCGCGACGTGCTGCTCGGGCACGGGCCGCCGCTCGCCCTGACCAACCCCCTCTACATCCCGGTCGCGCTGGCCGGCGCGGGGGTGGCGTTCCTGCTGAAGTTCACCGAACGGGAATGGACCCGGCTCTTCTACGTCCTCGACGCGGTCGCGCTGAGCGTGTGGGCGGTCGCGGGGGCACAGCGGACGCTGGCCGCCGGGCTCGCCTGGCTCCCGGCGATCCTGCTGGGCACCATCACCGCGGTCGGCGGCGGCGCCACCCGCGACCTGCTGGTGCAGCGCGTCCCGGCCGTCTTCGGCGGCAACGGCCTGTACGCGTCGGTCGCCGCCCTGGTCGCGGCCCTGGAGGTGATCTGCTCGGAGCTCGGCGTGCCCGTCGCGGTGGCCACCCCCCTGGCGGTCGTCGCGGGCACCGTACTGCGGCTGGTCGCCTACCGGCGGGGGTGGGAGCTGCCCGGCGGCGTCGAATGGGAGGCCCGCGACGTCCTCGGCAAGGCCATCCACCCCCCACCCCTCCGCCGCCGCGACCGCCGCAGGGACGGCGACGACTGATCCGGCGCCTTTCGTGGTTCGTCCTCGTCAGGGGCGTTCGAAGGAGCGCAGCAACCGGCCGAGCTGCTCCTCGAAGGCGCGCAGATCCAGCCGGCCGTCCGGGAGCAGGTCGCCCAGCGCGTCGGCCATCAGCTGACGGCTCTGCCGCTCGGCATCATCCTGGGCCCGGCCGACGGCCAGTGTCAGCTGCTCGGCCAGCGTCCGGCTGTCCAACCGCATGGCGCGCGGCGTGATGACGATGTCCCGTACGGTGCCGTCCACGGCCGCGACGGCCTTCACCTGACCGTTCGCGGCCTCGCCCGTGCCGGTGATCTCATCCAGTTCGCGCTGCCCGTCGTCCATCCACGCGAGGATCTTCGCGGCCTTCTCCGCCTCCCGCTCCAGATCCTCCTCGCGCCAGTTGGCGGGGTCCGCGTCGAATTTGTGCATTCCTTCTCCTCACCTACGAGGTTCGCCCGGCGTGGACGCCGCGGTCGGTCACCCTCTCGGAGGCCGGTCGATCTCGTCGGCGACCTGCTCGATCCGGCGGCGTACGAAGGTCTCGTCCAGCGGCTCGGGCAGGCTCTCCGCGCGTGCCCGGGCCCGCTCGACGATCTCGTGCGACCGGCGCCCGGCCGCCTCCTGCGCGGCCCGCGTCGCCGCCATGACCTGCCTCGCCAGCTCATCGGCCGGTTGCCGCATGACCCGGGGGTCGAGCTTGATCGCCCTGAGCCGCCCGCCGCCCCCCGCCACGACGCGCACCATGCCGCCGCCCGCCTCGCCCACGCTGGTGATCTGGGCGATCTCGGCACGGGCGGCTCCGAGGTCACGCATGATCTCCTCGGTCTCACGAAGGACTCGTTCCAGGTGGTCGAGGTCGTCGTTCCAGGGGCCCGAGGACGGCATCGAAAGACTCCTTCACCAGACGCCGGAGACGGCACGCCCGGCAAGATACCAGCTCGAAAATCGGTCTCTGATCCACACCGGCTTCGATCATCGTTAACCTACGCTTCATGAGTTCGGAGCTTCGGCTGGTCCACGGGTCGCTGGAGACGGCTTCGGCGCACCTGAGAGGTGACGGCACGGACTACGCGGCGGCGCTGCGACGATTACAGCAGCGCGGCGACGCCGCTTCCTGGGGCGATGACGGCCTGCTGCGCCCACTGGTCACCGCCTACAGCGAGTGCACCGCGATCGCCCTGGCCGCCTACACCCACATGGGCGACCTGATAGGGGCCACGGGAGACGCGCTTGCGCTGTCGAGCCGGCGGGTGTCGGATGTCAACGAGGTCACCGTTCAGAACCTCGACGGGCTGCCTGACACGTCATGGGCGTGACCCTGCCGCCCTGGGCCGACGGTGTCCTGGCCCTGGTGGGAATCCCCTTCCCGAACATCGACGAGGACGAGCTGCGGCTGGACGCGGACGCGTGGCGCACCGTGCTCGCCGGCACCTCGACGGCCGGCGCCCGCGCGGACACCACCGTCGCCCGGACCACGAGCCCGGCCGCGTACCAGGGCGACTCCGCGACGGCCCTCACCGGTTACTGGCAGAAGACAGGCGGTGACGGGCACCTCGACGCGGCCGCGACGGCGGCGAGGTACGCGCCGCTGATCCTCGACGGGGCGGCCGGCGTCATCACCGCCACCAAGGTAGGGGTCATCTCGTACGCGGCGTCGTGCGCGGTCAAGCTCTCGGCCACCATGCTCGCGGGCGGGCCGCTCGCCCTCGGCACAGCCACGGCCACGGTCCTCGGCACCCGGTACGCCATGGGAAGAATCCTCAAGGAGGCCGGCGAGGGCGGCGCACGCGTGCTGGCACCCGGCCTCGCCCGGCGAGTCACCGAGCCACTGGCCGGCATCCTCAGGAACGCCCGCGGACCGTGGGGAGGCGGCCCTCCGCTCGCCCTGGCCGGCGGCCCCCGCCTGCCTGCCCGCCTTCCCCGAAGACCCTCCGGTGTGGACGGCCCCAAGGGCCCCGCCATCGCCCCGATGTCCAAGTGGCGAAGGCCGAACTCGCCCAACAAGACGAACTCGGGTACGCATCGGGGCGTGTCCAAGAAACCGCCGAGGACCGACGCGGAGGCGGCCGCGCGACAGGCGGCCGCCGACGGCGGCCCCAGGGCGCATTTCCGGCCCGAATGCAGCAAAGGTGGCCACTTTCACGTGGACTACCTGAACAACAAGGGTGAGATCATGCACACCAGGCACTTCGACTTCGAGGATTAGATCATCGTGAACGACTCCCAGGCAGACAACGGCGCGACCGGGCGGGACCACCTGCTGGCGGGCGCCGCCGACCTGGGCGCCGCCATCGAGCGGCACGCCCTGATCCTCACCGAAGCCCCCGACGACTACAAGCGGGTGGTGGCGGCCGTCAACGACCTCCGCGCCGCCGCCATCGCGTACGCCGCCCTCTGCGCCGACCACGCAGGATGGGGCAACCCGTTCAGCGACCTGGAGAACGAACCGGCCCCCGGCGAGGAAGAGGAGGAAGCCGGCGACACCCCGACCGAGTACAGCCCGGTGGTGCATCTGGAGGCCCACTACCGGATCCGCGTACCCGACGTGGAGGCCGCCGAGCGCCTGCTGGGCGATACGGAGTCCGAAGACCTGCTGGGCGCCCCCTCGGACGTGGTGGCGCAGCTCTTCATGCGCGACGGCTGGGACCCCTACCAGTACGGTGGCGCTCTCCAGACGGAAGAAGTGTCGTGGACCTGCGGCCCCGACCCGTCCTGATACCCGGGTATCCCGCTCGCGCTTCACTTGGTGAGGACAATGACGAGATATACGGCAGGGCAGAGGGCCCAACCCGACCAGAACGCGACGAACCCCGATGACGAGGGCCGTCGCGCGAACGACACGACGACTCCTGCCAAGCCGATGACGAGGATGGCGAACGGCGTGTACAGCAGGAGGATCGGCAGAAGCAAAAGGCTGAAGAACAGGAAAAAGGCAAACACGGCAACAACCAGGTAGGCGGCAGCAGCCGCCGCCGCACCACCCAGGCCCTGCAGCAGGTGCCGTGCCATTGTCTTCACCATCGTCATGATCGAGGCGTTTTCGTCCTCGGGCAACCGCCTTATCCACAGAATGCGGTTCGGGGAATCGGCGACCGGGCGGCCCTCACTACTGTCCGCGCATGGGAAAGAAGCGAAGGCGGAACACCCGCCGAGGCGGCGTCATCGGTATGGCATTGCTCCTGAACGAGCTTGACCTGGCCACGATGAGGGCGTCCTACCCGTCATTCGAGTTCGAGGATTACGGCCAATACCTCGCCACATGTGAGCAGATCTTGCGCTATATGCTCAAGGCTGGACACAGAGTCATGATCGGGGCCTTCATTCCCGCCGAATACTCCGCATACTGCCAGACGGAGCAGTTGTCGCCCGACTCGGCCGTGAGCAGGGCCCGATACGCCCAGGCGGTGTGCGAGGAGGATGATCCTTTCCCCTACCAGGGCGAACCCATCGGCGTGATCGTGGCCTCGCTCGCGCATCGCGAGCGGCTCCGGGCGCTCAGCATCCGGGCGATGGATCTGCTGGCCGCTTTTCCGCCCGAAGCGGTGCTGGAGGCGAAGGAACATGCCGCGGAGCTGCTCGTGCGGCTTTCGACCCACGGGGGCCCAGGCCGGCACATCTTCACCTGCCACGTGGGCGCCGGAACGCACGACCCCCTGGAAATCGTCGCCGAGGTCGAGCTGGAGCAGAACGCGATGCGAGTCATGAGCGTGGATTTCCCGGCCCTGGCGCTGATACTGAGCTTCGCCCGGGCCGCCGGAGCCGCGGGCGGCGTCGTCATGCGTTCCTTCACTCCCAGGACCGATCCGGACAGCGGATTGCCGGTGAAGATCGTCCGGGGCTGGGCCATCGTGAAAGGAGTGGTCCGTCCGCTGAAGGCCGCCGAGATCAGGCAGGCTTGCTGCACCGATGCGCGCACCGGAGCATCCCTTCCTCCCGAGCCGGCGGTCGAATACGCCGACTCTCACGAGCCTTTCCCGGCCGCCCCCGAGTGACGTTGCTCCGTCTCCAGGATGACGGTTGATCATCCACGCGACGGACGACGCTCTGCCCGCCGTCTCCCTAACGTGCTCCATGCGATGGGGGGCATTCGGCTCCCCATGCGGACAAAAGGATGATGAATGAGCACGGGGAAGACGCGTACCAGCCTCGACAACATCGCGGCCCTGGGCGCTGAGCTCGACGAGGGTCAGCTCCTTCAGGTGAGCGGCGGCGCCAAGAGCCAGGTCATCGTGATCTGCGGCAACCACACGCACACCTCCGGCGACAGCAACTAGTCAGCCGCGGGGGGCGCGGCCGGGTCGCGCCCCCCACCGGAACCATCCTGATGATCCTCGTACTGACCTCCGACGGAGACGAGCACGCCGAGCGCGTCGTGGGGACGCTCGCCGCGGCGGACGTCACCGTCTTCGACCCCGCGTGGTTCCCGGCCGCCGCCACCTTGGAGATCGGCCATCCGGGCGACGGCTCGACCGTCCGGACCCTCGGCCACGGCGGACGCCGTGTCGACCTCGACGAGCTGACCGCGATCTGGTACCGCCGCCCGGGGAATCCGGTGGCCCATCCGCAGGCCCTCGCCCGCGAGCACGTCGAGGAGGAGTGCCGGGTGCTGGTCGAGAGCCTGTGGGACGGCCTGGGGTGCCTGAAGGTCCCCGCCTCCAGGCCGGTCATCGACCGGGCGGGGCGCAAGGCGTACCAGCTCGAAGTGGCCAGGCGGCTGGGCTTCGAGCTGCCCGCGACGCTGATCACGAACGATCCCGAGCGCTTCCTCGACTTCTACGTCCAGCACGAAGGCCGGGTGATCACCAAGCCGGTGCACGGCAACCAGCTGGAGGCGGACGGTGAGCGGTTCGGTCGGTTCGCGGCGCCCGTGACGCCGGCGGACCTCGGTCACGCCGACGCCCTGCGCCTGTGCCCGGTCATCGTCCAGGCGTACGTCCCCAAGCGGGTCGAGGTGCGGGTGACCGTGGTGGGCGGCGAGCTGTTCGCGGCCGAGATCCACTCGCAGGTCAGCAACCACACCCGCTACGACTGGCGGCACTACGACCCGGGCGCCACCCCCATCCTGGCGCACGACCTGCCGGACGAGGTCTCCCGGCGCTGCCTGGAGCTGGTCGAACGGCTCGGGCTGTGCTACGGCGCGATCGACCTGATCCTCACGCCGGACGGCCGCCACGTCTTCCTGGAGATCAACCCCAACGGCCAGTTCCTGTGGATCGAGGACGCGACCGGGCTGCCGATCAGCGCGGCGATCGGCGAGCTGCTGAAGAGCGGAGTGAAGCGATGACGTACGGGCCGATGCTCGCCGACGCGGTCGGCCTGCTCAGCTCGGGTGAGCCCGAGCGCGGCCTGGAGGGGTTCCGCGCGGCGTACCCGCAGGTCCGGACGCGGCTGGTCGCCCAGCGCGAGGAGTTCGACGGATCGCTGCACCACGCCCTGCTCATGAAGGACGGCGACGCCACGGTCTCGCTGTCCTGGTGCCCCGAGCAGGCCCTGCCGTGGCCGCTGCGCGGCGTGCACCGCGCGGGCGAGCACCTGCTGCTCCGGGTCAACGGCATCGAGACGCCGGTGGCCAGGGCGATCGCCTGCCTGGACTTCATCTGGGACGAGTCCGCGCTGGCCGACCGGCTCATCGCCGACAGCCTCGTACGCGAGGAGCTGGCGGAGACGTGCGAGCCGCTGAGCGACGCCGCCCTCCAGGAGGCGATGGACGCCTTCCGCCGCGCCCGCGGCCTGCTGACCGTGGAGGCGACCCGGGCCTGGATGGAGCGCAACCGCATCTCCCACCAGGAGCTGGAAGAGCTGGTCGCCCTCGAGGCCGCCGTCGCCGCGCTCCGCTCGCGGGTGGCCGCGGGACGGGTGGAGGACTGGTTCGCCGAACACGGCGCTGAGCTCGACGTGGCCCGTGTCGCGCGGGCGGTGTTCGTCGCCGAGCCGGCCGCCGTGCCCGACGCGGCCGGGTTCCTCGACGCGGTCGAGCGGGCCTTCGCCGACGGCGGCGCCCGTCCTGGCGAGGTGTTCGCCACCCTCCGCCGGGGCGACCTCGACAAAGAGCCGGCGGAACGCATCTTCGAAGCCCCTCCGGGGACGGTCGCCGGGCCGTTCCCCGTGGCGGGCGGGCATCTGCTGGTCAAGGTCCTCGCGGTGGAGCCGGCCGTGCTCGACGCGACCGTACGTGACCTCGTCGAACGCCGCATCTTCAGCGAATGGATCGACGCGCGCAGGAACGCGGCCAAGATCGAATGGTTCTGGGGGATCGCGGAACGGACGGCCGGCGGGTGAAGTCGCTTCCGTACCGGGAGAAGGCGGTCCACCACCATCAGGGCGTCCGGCGGCACGTCGAGCGCCCCTACCGCGTCTCCAGGACGCTCCTGGTCTGGCTGTGGACCTACGTGGGCCTGCTCGCGCTGGCGCTGGCGATCGTGGTGCTGCTCGGCGTCCTCCCCGCGCTCGGTGATCCGCGATGAGGCGGGTCAGGGTGCCCGTGCTGAGGCAGAACACGATGGCCGACTGCGGCGCGGCGTGCCTGGCGATGGTGCTCGGGGCCCACGGGCGCCGGGCGAGCGTGCGCGAGGTCGTCGCGGACGTCCAGGTGTCCAGGGACGGGCTGACCGCCTTCGCGATCGTCGAGGCCGCCAAGTCGTACGGCCTGAACGCCAAGGCGTTCTCGATCGCGCCCGAGCGGCTCGGCGCGGTGCCGGGGCCGTTCGTCGTGCACTGGGAGTTCAACCACTTCCTGGTCGTCGAGCGGTGGCGCCCGGACGTCGTCGAGGTCGTCGACCCGGCCTCCGGGCGGCGCAGGCTCACGCCGGAGGAGTTCGACCTCGGTTTCACCGGGGTCGTGCTGGCCTTCGAGCCGGGCCCGGGCTTCGATCCCCGGGGGCCCGAGCGGCGCCCGTGGCGCGCGAACCTCCTGCGCGCCCTGCTCATCCGCCACCGCGGCCTGCTCGTCCAGGCGCTGCTCGCCTCCCTGCTGCTGCAGGTGGCCGCGCTCGTGCTGCCCCTGCTGTCCGGGCTCGTCGTCGACGAGGTGCTGCCCGGCGGCGACCGATATCTGCTGCACGTCCTCATCGTCGGCCTGCCGATCGTGGTGCTGATCCAGGGGATACTCACCTACCTGCGTACGGCCCTGCTGCTCATGCTGCGGGCACGGGCCGACACGGAGTTCACGGGCGGGGTCGTCGGCCGGCTGTTCTCGCTGCCTTACGGGTACTTCACCCTGCGCGGGGCGAGCGACCTCGTCATGAGCACGCAGAGCGCGGCCAGCCTGCGGGCCATGCTGTCCGGCCAGGTGCTGTCGGCGCTCCTCGACGGCCCGCTCGCCGTGGTGCTCATGGTCCTCGTGCTGGTGCGCGATCCCCTGCTCGGCGGGTGCCTGGCCGCGATGGCGGCCGTCCAGGCTGTCCTGCTGCTCCTCACCCGCAGGCGGATCGCCGACCTCACCGGGCGCGGCCTGACCGCCGCCGCCACGACCCAGGGCCGGCTCATCGAGTCCATCCAGGGCATCGAGTCGATCAAGGCGTCCAGCTCCGAACGGCGTGCCGTCGAGCGGTGGTCGGCGATGTTCACCGCCCAGATGAACGCCGACCTGCGCCTGGGCCTGACGCGCGGGCTCCTGGACTCGGTCCTGTCCGCCATCAGGATCCTCGCTCCCGCGCTGCTGCTGCTCGTGGGCACGGTCCGGGTGCTCGACGGCGGGCTGAGCCTCGGGACGATGCTCGCGCTCAACGCGCTCGCCGTCTCCGCGCTCACCCCGCTGACCTCGCTGCTGACCAGTCTCCAGGAGCTCCAGGAGGCCGGCGCCCACGTCGAACGGCTCGCCGACATCATCGAGGCCGAGCCGGAACGCACCGGCGGCGTGCGCCCGCCGCTGCGCGGGGAGGTGACGCTGAGCGACGTCGGGTTCCGCTTCGACCCTCGTTCGCCCTGGACGCTCAGGAACGTCACGCTGAGGATCGCCCCAGGTCAGAAGGTGGCGCTGGTGGGCAGCTCGGGCTCGGGCAAGAGCACCCTGGGCAGGATCCTGCTCGGCCTGTACGAGCCGGTCGAGGGCGAGATCCGCTACGACGGCACGCCCGCGCGCGACCTGGACCCGAGCTGGCTGCGCGGCCGGTTCGGCGTGGTCACCCAGGACCCGCACCTGTTCACCGGGACCATCAGGGAGAACATCGCCCTGACCGTCCCCGGCGCCCCGCTGGAGCGGATCGTGGCCGCCGCCAGGATGGCGCACGTCCACGACGACATCATGGCCATGCCCATGGGGTACGAGACGATGCTCACCGAGGGCGGCGGCCTGTCCGGCGGCCAGCGGCAGCGGATCGCCCTCGCGCGGGCCCTGCTTCCCGAGCCGCGCATCCTGCTGCTCGACGAGGCCACCAGCCACCTCGACACCGTGGCCGAGGCCGCCATCGAACGCAATCTCGCGGGCCTGCCGCTGACCCGAATCGTGATCGCCCACCGGCTGAGCACCGTACGCGACGCCGACCAGATCCTCGTCATCGACGGCGGCCAGGTGGCCGAGCAGGGCACCCACGACGAGCTGATGCGATTCGGCGGACGGTACGCGGCCCTGTCCGAACTGGCCCGGCCGTCGCTGTGACCACCGCGTGGGCTGCGGCGGATGAGTTTCCGACTGGCGGCGTACGCCGTGTGCGTCGAGGACGGCCGAGTCCTGCTCGCCCACCACGTGAAGCCGGACGGCGAGCGGGTCTGGACCCTACCCGGCGGGAGGGTCGAGCACGGCGAGGACCCCTTCGACGCGGTCATCCGGGAGGTCGCCGAGGAGACCGGCTGCGACGCGGTCGTCGAACGCCTGCTGGGCGTGGACTCCCGTGTGATCCCCGCCGCCGTCGCCCGCGCCGGCGTCGAGCATCAGAACGTCGGCGTCTTTTACCGCGTCCGCCTCACCGGCGGACGGCTGCGTCCCGAGCCCGACGGCGACGTCGCCGAGTCGGTCTGGACCGCGTTCGCCGACGTCGCGCGCCTCCGCCGCTCATCGCTGGTCGACGTCGGCCTCGCTCTGGCGCGGACCCTCCCGGCGAGCGGCCATGTCGGTCCCGTCCCGGTCGGCGGTCTGATCCAGCACTGATCGGCCGCGCCACCGCGTCAGGATTTGGGGAGACGTTTACCTGCTCGGGGGTGTCGGCAGGACGAAACGGGCAGTTGACCATCATTCCTGTCTCTACACGAGAGAAAAGGTGGTGTGCGACATGGCTGACCAGCCGACGCGAGCCACTTACGACATCGGTCATCACCCCGACATAGCCGCGCTGCGCGCCCGCTACGACATGGCGGCCCAGCAGCCGGCAGGGCAGTCCGTCAGTGGGGTCGCCTTCCTGAGCGGGCTCTACCTGGCCATCTCGCCATGGGTGGTGGGCATCTTCGGCCGCACGAACCTGACCGTCAGCAACCTGATCACCGGGATAGCGGTGGTCCTGCTGGCGGCCGGGATCGCCTCGGCCAACGGCCGCTTCCACAGTCTCGCGTGGACGCTGCCGGTCATCGGCGTATGGACCATCATCACGCCGTGGGTCCTGCCGCCACACGGAGCCGGCGCCTCGACGATCGTCAACAACGTCATCACGGGAGTGGTCATCCTCGTCACCGGCCTGGCCTGCGCCTCGCTCGGCATGATGAGCAGACGCCACGGCGGGCACCCACGATGACTCCCACGGTCCTGCGCTGACCCGCGCGGCTCAGCCGCGCAGGCGTTCGGAGGCGGCGGCCGCGGAGACGTCGTGCGGATAGGCGTGCCTGGCGCGCAGCAGCACGACCGCGTTCGCCACCAGGGGCACCAGCATGATCAGGAACGCGTACCGCAGCCCCTGCGCGCCCGGGCCGAGCGCGTCGGCCAGAACGCCGAAGAGCACCGGGGCGACGGCCTCCCCGCCCACGCGCAGGAACGTCCGGATGCTCTCCGCGCGGCCCCAGAGCCGGTAGTGGACGACGTCGAGGCGGGCGGCGTCCAGCGGGGGATTGGCCGCCGCCGCCGAGGCGGCCGCGACGAACAGGAACGGCAGCGCGAGCGTCGGCGACGTGGTGAGCAGCCCGGGGACGAAGAAGACGGCGGCGGCGGCGTAGGCGATCGCGGGGACCACCATGCGGGCGCTGATGTGCCCGCGGCGGGTGAGCCGGTCGGCGAGGCGTCCGCCGCTGAGCACCCCCAGCAGGGCCCCGAGGCCCACCAGCAGCACGACGCCCGTCAGCGCGACCTGGCCGAGGCCGTACTGCTCACGGGCGAAGACGAAGGCGAAGGTGCGCACTCCGGCGAAGAAGAAGTATCCGACCACGGAGGCGACGATCAGGGCGACGTTCGTCCGGATGCTCAGCACGTACCGGATCGCCTGCCCCAGGGACATGTGCACGGGGTCACGGCGCAGCAGCGCCGCGGGATCGGGCCCGATCCCGCGGCGGCGCACCGCGCGCCGCGCCGTGTCGTCGCGGTCCGGCCCGGCGCGGTCCGCCTCTCCACCGGGCGTCGCCACCGTGAACTTCCCGCCAGGTGTCACCGCGGGCAGCCGGCTCTGACCGCCGCGTTCGGGCTCGGGCAGCTTCCGCCCGATGACGAAGACGAAGGCGACACCCACGAGCGCGAGGAGCCAGAACGTGGAGCGCCAGGTCAGCAGCCGTGCGAGGGCGCTTCCCACCAGCAGGCCGAGACCGGCGCCGACCATCTCGCCGCTCAGGATGAAACCGTAGATCCGGCCCCGTTCGGCGGCCGGGAAGAAGTCGCCGACCAGCGAGACGACCGAGGGCGCGGCGGCGGCGGTCAGGCCCCCGACCGCCACCCGGGAGCACAGGAGCCACGGGAGCGAGTCGGCCAGGGCGCCGGAGATCATGGCCAGGCTCCACAGGACGATGCAGGCGGTGAGGAACCGTACCCGGTTGACGCGGTCGGTCAGGACGCCGACCGGCAGGACGGCGACGGCGCCGGCCGCGGAGGAGACGGCGGTCAGCGACCCGAGCTCGGTGTTGCCGATGCCCATCGACTCCTGGATCTCCGGCCCCACCGCGGCGACGGCCCCCTGGTCGGCGGTGACGAGCGCGAGAACGCCGGCGAGCATCGCGACGACCCGGAACCGCGTGGGGCCGCCCAGCAGGACCAGCATTCTCCGCCAGACCCCGTCGAACACGGCATGCGAGAAGCGGCTGAGCCTGCGGTGCCGCTCATTCCACGGTTTCGCGGACATCGGCGCCTCTCCCCCTGATCACCGTTCCTCCTTGCGCGGTCCGTTCCGTCCTTGGAGGGCGGTCTGCCCGGGTTTCGCCAGGAACGGGGATCGGCCGAGGACGACGATGCCGGTCGCCATCGCGATCAGACCGGCCACCTCGCCTGCCAGCGCCGCCGGGGTGACCTGCAGGCGTTCGGCGAAGATCGCCACGCCCAGCACGATCCCGCAGATCGGTTCGGCGACCGTGGTGGCCGGCAGGGAGATCTGGAGCGGAGCGGCGTCGAACGCGCTCTGGTTGAGGAGCAGGCCCACCACGGCGACGCACGGCAGGAGGTACGGCTGCCAGGTCATGAGCACGTTCTGTCCGTGGTCGAACGTGAGCAGGGCGTTACGGGTCAGGACGTCCTGCAACCCGTAGAGCACCCCCGCGGAGCCGGCCAGCAGAATCGCCTTGACCTTCAGTGACCGCCGCAGACCGAAGACGACCAGCGCGGCCGCCACCACGACCACCGGGAGCGCCGCCAGCCAGCGCGGGGAGAGCGGATCGGGGAGGCGGCCGCCGTGCGGCTGCCCGGCGAACAGGAACAGCGCCACTCCTCCACACACCAGCACGGCGCCCAGTTGCAGCATGCGGCCGAACGGTTCCTGGTAGACGACATGGGCCGCGGTCAGGGCGAACAGCAGGTTCATCGCGAGCAGCGGCTCCACCCGCGCCACGTCCGCGTCTCGGAGCGCGATGGCGCCGAGGATCTGGCCGCACGCCATCAGCCCGAGCCCGAACAGCCACAACGGCGTGCGCATGAGGTCGAGCAGCAGGCGTGGGCGCAGCATCTCGTCCAGAGGCTGGCGGTACGCGGCATGCTGCTGGGCGACGAAGCCGAGGCCCAGCAGGCAAGCCGCACCCAGAGAGACAGCGATGGTCATCACCAATGGCGACGCTCTCCGAATCCGCTTCCCGGAACGCCGGTGGGGTCAGCGCACCATCCGGTGCGGGGCGGGCGGCGGCTCCAGGCTGACGCGGGCCACCGTGTGGACATGATCAGTGCGTAGAGCGTCGCGCAGGTGCTGAAGCGCGACCGCGGACAGGTGCCATCTGAGCTCCCCGATGGGCGCCCTCTCGTCGGCGACGACGCGTAGCCGCACTTCAGGGGGGTAGCGCGAGTCGGCCACGCGCGCATCGGCGCTCACCACGGCCGGGCTCGACGCCACGTCGGCGGCGACCGCCTGCGACACCCCGTCCACGGACACCTCCGAGAAGCCGGCCGGTGACCCTTCCAGCCGGATCGGGCGGTGCGTGACCTCCCTGCGGCCCTGCACCAGCAACCAGCGCAGCGCCAGCAGCGCCACCACGATCGACACGACCGCCACGGCCCACCAGATCGCCGGGCTGTTGCCGGCGAAGAACCCCCGTACGCCGCCGTCCACGATCGGGGTGTCCGCCGACCCGAGGCCGCCCAGCCCGCGGCCGGCCGCGAGCCCGCCCAGGACCAACAGCACCGATCCGATCAGCGCGAGTGCCCATCGGTTGCCCCGGCTGGTCTTCCTGTTCACTTGCGCTCCTTGACGTCCACGGTCACCCGGTACGGCTCCACGAGATCCAGTCCCGCCAGCCTGGTGAGCACGGCGGCGCGCACCTCCTGGGCGAACCTCTCCTTGTCCCACCCCGACGTGGTGGGCGTGACGGTGACCGTCCCGCCCCGCAGCGTGGCGTGGGCCGTGTGCACGCCCGGCACCTCCTCGGCCGCGTGCGCCAGGGCCCTGGTGACGCTCTTGGGGCGCAGCCCGATGATCACGTCGGGGTCGTGGCTGCGTACCGCCAGCAGGCGCGGCCGTCCCGGCACCAGAGCGGTGATCAGCAGCGCCAGCCCGATCAGCGCCACGACCACCGAGCCCAGCACGAACAGCGGGTTCGACCACGGCGTGGAGGCCGCCCAGCCGAGCATCCGGTCGTACGGCACCAGGCGCAGCGGAGCGCCGACCAGCGCCGAGACGGTCTCGGCGGCCACGAGCAGGCCCAGCAGCGTGAGCAGCACGGACACCACGATGGCCGGGACCCTCCGGGACGGGCGGAACGCCCGCACGGCCGCCCGGTCGGCGGCTTTGTCGCGTTTCGCCTGGTAGGCGCCTGCGGGGCCGTCCTCAGGAGGGACGGCGCCGTACTCCTGCGTCAACGTTCGCTCGGTCACGGCAGGTCACCGCCGAAGTCGGTAATGGTCACGTCCAGATGGGTGACGTTGAGGCCGGTCTGGGCGGCGACGCGGGCGATCACGTGCTGCCTGACCCGCGCCGCCACGTCCCGCAACGGTGACGGGTAGGCGACGCTCACGCTCAGGTGAACCGCGGCCCGCTCACCGCGGACCTCGGCGTCCGACGAGGGCGACCGCCACCCGCCGCCGGGGTGCACCCCCAGCACCTCGGGAACCTCCCCGGCCGCGCAGCGGGCGATCTTGGTGACCACCTCGTCCGCGATCCGGGTGCGCCCGCGGACCTCGGGGGGCGGAGGCGCCGGACGCTGCCCGGGCACGGTCACGATGCCCGCGCCGGTGGCAGCGGTCACTTCCGCCTCACGGACAGGTTCACTTCACCGGTCTCGGCGAGCCGGCCGACCAGCCAGCCGACGGCGCCGAGCACCAGCACGATCAGGAACGGCACCAGCCCGCCGAACGCCCCGACGATCCCGAGAACGATGCCGACGGCCAGCCCTATCAACGGCAGCCACTGGTTGTTCATGATCCCTCCACGATGTCGTCCGCGCTGTCGTCCGCGCTGTCGTCCGCGACGCCGTGCGCGATGTCGTCGATGCGCACGTTCACCTGGCGCTCGCCGGCCAGGTCCGTCACGGCTCGCCGTACCTCGTCGGCGGTCTCCAGGAGCGGGCGGTCCAGGGTGGCGACGATGGCGATCTCGACCGCGCGGTCGTTCACGGAGACGCCCGTCAGCCGCCGGCCCGGCAGGTAGGTGGCCACGGTCCCGAACGGGCCGCTGGACAACCCGGCCACGCCGTCACACGACCGGACCCGCTCGGCGATCGCCGGCGCCTCGTCCTCGGGGCCTGTCCCGAAGCCGTCGTCCACCCCGGAGCCCGCCGGGCTCGCACCGGACTTCGGGGCCGGGCCCGTGTCCGTCATCGAACTCCCGGCTCCGGCCCGGTGTCCTGCCGGCGGCTCTTGTCGCCTTCCCGGCCGCGGTCCTGCTCGGGCAGGTGGACGTCGTCGACGCGGATGTTGACCTCGGTCACTTCCAGTCCGCACATGCGCTCGATGGCGTTGATGACGTTCTTGCGCACCGCCCCCGCCAGCTCGGGGATCGCCATGCCGTACTCCACCACCAGGTCGAGGTTGACGGCGGCCTGCCGCTCGCCCACCTCCACCGACACGCCCTGCGTGACGCTCTCGTCGACACCGACGATGCCGCGTACGCTGCCCAGCGCACGCGCCGCGCCACCGCCCATGGCGAAGACTCCGGACATCTCGCGGGCGGCGAGCCCGGCGATCTTGGCGACGACGGTGTCTTCGATCCTGGTGGTGCCCTTCTCGGTGACCAGCGCGGCTCCCGGGCTGCCCTCGTACGTCCTGGCTTTCGGCACGGTCGCGGTCTGGCCGGTTTCCGTGGCTCGACTGGACATGGTGTCCGACACGTCCGTCACCTCCCCTCCTCCTCAGTAAGCACTGATAACCGCCCCAAGCCACCTGATTCCTACATAAAACAGACTTTTAGAACATTTATGACAAGCTGGGAGAGATCACCTGGAAGCCGGGCTTCCGTCACGGGCGCCAGCACAGCGCGGGGTCGGGATGGTCGAAGAAGCCGAGCTTCCGGTAGAGCGACTCGCCCTCGCGGGAGGCGTACAGGTCCACCCGGGCGACCTCACGCTCCCGGAACCAGTCGAGCAGGCCGAGCATGATCGCGCGGCTGTGGCCGCGCCGCCGGTACGCCGGATCGGTGACCACGCCGATGACGTGCCCGATCCGGCCGTTGCGTGAGTGCGGTCCGGGGAACCACTGCTCGACGGTGCCGATGCCGCAGGCGGCGAGCCCGTCGTCCCCGTCCACGACCAGGATGCGCGCGTCGTCCCGCGCCAGCTTCTCCTTCAGCACCGCGGCGAGCTCGCCCCGCCAGTCGTCGCCTGCCGACGAGGGGTTGAAGAAGTCGCCGCCGAGGTCATCGAAGAGCAACGCCCGCAGTCGGACGAGTTCGGCGATGTCGTCTTCGGACGCCTGGCGAACGTCAGTTTGAAGTGTCATGAGGATCAGGCTGACGTAACGGCCTTATGCACTACAACCCTTACGGAAAGCCCTCGCCGGACCTCCAGCTCGCCTGGCAGGTGGCCCGCCCGCATATAATTTCGACAGACATCGAATCAGGAGGGGTTGTCATGACCGTCCAGACCGGCGGGTGCTGCGCCCCGATCACCCGCGAACCGCTGGCCGAGGACACCGCCGCCGAGCTCGCCGTCATGCTCAAGGCGGTCGCCGACCCCGTGCGGCTGCGCCTGCTGTCGATGATCGCCTCCCACGCCGGCGGCGAGGCGTGCGTCTGCGACCTGACCGGCGCCTTCGACCTGACCGCCCCGACCATCTCCCACCACCTCAAGGTCCTGCGTACGGCGGGCCTGATCGACGGCGAGCGGCGCGGCACCTGGGTCTACTACCGCGTCGTCCCGGAGACGCTGAACAGGCTCGGCGCCCTGTTCACCCCCCTCGCCGGGCCCGCCGGGTTGGAGCTGCTCCCCACCTGACGGGGATGGGCGGCGAGAAAAGGTGCGGTGGCCCTTGGCCCCTGGCCACCGGGACTTCCGGCCCTGTCCGCACGTCCCCCGGCTGAGGTCCCATGGTGTGGTGATCGCGTACGACCCGGACACCGCAACCACGCCGAGAAGGGAACGTGCCCATGACCGCAGTTCCGGATGAGCAACTGGCCGTCGATGAGGAAATGCTGCGGAGACTGGCCTCTCCGGAGGACAAGGAGGTCGAACAGCTGGACGCCTGGTGGCGGGCCGGCAACTACCTCACGATCGGCCAGATCTATCTCCAGGGCAATCCCCTGCTGCGCGAGCCGCTGGCCCCGCAGCACATCAAGCCGCGGTTGCTGGGCCACTGGGGCACCAGCCCGGGACTTTCGTTGATCTACGCGCACGTCTCCCGGCTCATCCGGCACACCGGACAGCAGGCGATCTATCTCGCCGGACCCGGGCACGGCGGGCCCGCACTGGTGGCCGCCGGATACCTGGAGGGCACCTACAGCGAGATCTATCCGCACGTCAGCCAGGACGAGGCCGGGATGTCGCGGCTGTTCCGGCAGTTCTCCAGCCCGGGCGGCATCCCCAGCCACGTCTCGGTGACCACCCCGGGCTCCATCCATGAGGGTGGCGAGCTGGGGTACGTGCTGGTGCACGCCTTCGGCGCCGTCATGGACAACCCCGACCTGCTGGCGGTCGCGGTGGTGGGCGACGGCGAGGCCGAGACCGGGCCGCTGGAGGGGTCGTGGAAGGGCGTGTCGTTCCTCAACCCCGAGCGCGACGGCGCCGTACTGCCGGTCCTGCACCTCAACGGCGCGAAGATCGCCGGTCCGACGGTCCTGTCCCGTAAGGACCCGGCCGAGGTACGCCGGCTGCTGGAGGGCCACGGCTACGAGGTGCTGGAGGTGGAGGGCGCGGACCTGCCGGGCATGCACCACCGCTTCGCGGCCACGCTGGCCGAGGCCTGGAGCAAGATCCGCGCGATCCAGCACCTGGCCCGTACCGGCGGGTGGGACGGGAGCCGCCCCCGGTGGCCGCTGATCGTGCTGCGCTCGCCCAAGGGGTGGACCGGGCCGGAGCAGGTCGACGGCGTACAGATGGCGGGCACGTGGCGCTCGCACCAGGTGCCGTTGTCCGGGGTGCGCGACAACCCGGAGCACCTGGCGATCCTGGAGAGCTGGCTGCGCTCGTACCGGCCGGAGGAGCTGTTCGACTCCACCGGTGCGCCCACCGAGCTGGTACGCGGCCTGGCCCCGGAGGGCGACCTGCGGATGAGCGCCGCCCCGCACGCGAACGGCGGCCTGCTCACGCGGGATCTGACCCTGCCCGACTTCCGCGACTACGCCGTCGAGGTGCCGCAACCGGCGCGTACGCGCGCCGAGTCGACCCGCCGGCTCGGCGAGCTGCTGCGCGACGTCTACCGCGACAACCCCGACAACTTCCGGCTGTTCTGCCCGGACGAGACCAACAGCAACCGGCTCGGCGCCGTGTTCGAGGTCTCCGACCGCGCCTTCGCCGAACGCGTCACCGCCGACGACGTGGCGATCAGCCGCGACGGCCGGGTCATGGAGGTGCTGTCGGAGCACAACTGCCACGGCTGGCTGGAGGGGTACACGCTGACCGGCCGGCACGGCATGTTCGCCACCTACGAGGCGTTCGCGATGGTCAGCGCCTCCCAGACGGTGCAGCACGGCAAGTGGCTGCAGGAGGCGAGCCGGCTGCCCTGGCGGGCCAAGGTGCCCAGCCTCAACGTGCTGCTCACCTCGACCGCCTGGCGCAACGACCACAACGGCTTCTCCCACCAGGGGCCCGGCCTGATCCAGGTCGTGCTGACCCAGCGCGGCGACGTCGCACGCGTCTACCTCCCGCCGGACGCCAACTGCCTGCTGTCGGTGGCCGACCACTGCCTGCGTTCGCGGTCGTACATCAACCTCATCGTCATCGACAAGCAGCCGCAACTGCAGTGGCTCAGCATCGACCAGGCCGCCGAGCACTGCGCCCGCGGCGCCGGCGTATGGGACTGGGCCGGCACCGACGACGGCGCCGGCGACCCCGACATCGTGCTGGCCTGCGCCGGCGACGTGGTGACCATGGAGACAGTCGCGGCGGCGCAGATACTCAAGGAGCGGCTGCCCGGCTTCAAGGTCCGCGTGGTCAACGTCGTGGACCTGATGACGCTGATGCGGCCCAAGGACCACCCGCACGGCATGAGCGGCACCCTGTTCACCGAGCTGTTCACCGACACCGTCGATGTCGTGTTCGCCTTCCACGGCTACCCGGGCGCCATCCACCAGCTCGTGCACGGTCGCCCGGACGCCGACCGGTTCAGGGTGCGCGGCTTCATCGAGGAGGGCACCACCACCACACCCTTCGACATGACCGTACGCAACCGCGCCTCCCGCTACCACCTGGTCATGGACGCCATCAACAACGCCAGGCGGCTGCCGCGCGGCGCCGCCGACCTGATGGCCTGGTGCGAGCGCAAACTCGCCGAGCACCAGGCGTACGTCGTCGAGCACCTCGAAGACATGCCCGAGGTCCGCGACTGGTCGCTGGGCGGATGACCAAGCGCCCCCGGCGTAAAGGGAATTATCGCCCGCCGCGAATTGCGCGGAGAATGGACAAAGCTTTCCTCTGTACGATCCCGCAAAATATCCGGATATTCAGAAAGGCGGATCACGTCCCCGTGATCAGTTCTGCCGGAGGCCGTTGAGCACCAGTCGTCTGCGCTGCGCGGTGGGGGAGGGGACGTGCTCCATGTGGCCGCACATCATGCGGTGGTGCAGACCGTGCTCGTGGGCGAAGATCACCAGCTGGACGCGGTCGCGCACGTTCAGCTTGGTGCACAGGCTCCGTACGTGCGACTTCACCGTGCTCTCGCTGACCCGCAGCATCCGGGCGATCTCGTCGTTGCGCATCCCGCGCAGCACCAGCCCCAGGACCTCCCGCTCACGCGGCGTGAGGCTCTCGACCTCCGCCAGCGCCTGCGGGGGCTCGGCCTGGGTGCGGCTGAACTCGGCGACCAGCCGCGTCACGCCGTGGCTGGACAGCACCGCCTCGCCGGCTCGGACCCGGTGGATCGCGGGAATCAGCTGCTCGGGCCCGATGTCCTTGAGGAGGAAGCCGCGCGCGCCGAGGCGGAGCGCGCGGAAGAGGTCCTCGTCGGGGTCGGTCGGGCCGAACATCAGCACCTTGACGCCGGGGACACCGCCGGGGCCGCAGATCTCGGCCGTGGCCTGGAAGCCGTCCATGTTGGGCATCAGCGTGTCCATGAGCACCACGTCGGGGCGCAGTTGCCGGGACAGCCGGACCGCGTCGAGGCCGTCGCCGGCCTCGGCGACCACCTCGATGCCGGTGCGTTCGCAGAAGGCGGTGCGCAGCCCTATGTGGATCACCGGCTGGTCGTCGGCCACCACCAGTCTGATGGCGCTCATCGGGGCGCCGCGAGTCGAGTAGCGCCGGCAGGGTCGATCTTGATCATTTCGGTCCCCCAGATAATGATCGATAAAGGATCTGCGGTAGCAGCCCACCCGTTTCGCGCATCAATGCGTCCAATTGACCACATCTGCTCCAGAAGCGTCAAACGGTGGTACGCGTCGAAATTGACGCCAGTAATGACTTCTTGTCGCTCGAATTGTCGTCACGGCACGTCAACCGCGAGAACCGCCGTGACCGGATGGCCGGGGGGATGACGAGCGCCTCGGCGAAGAGACACGCGGGAGGGGCGGACGTCGTCCCGCGGACGAGAGGAAGGTGCCCGAAAGGCGAGGGCCACTTCAGCGACATGGTTGATGACGGGCCGTACGGCCGCTGCCTACGCTGGCCGCGCCATGGAGACGGTAACGCGCCGGGTCAGGCGCGCCGGACCGTCGGCGGAAGGCGGGAAAGGCCAGGTGGTCGCCATGAACGTCGAGATCGTCACGCAACTGATGGCCGCGGTGGGCGCGGATGTGACTCCAGAGGAGTTCGACCAGACGTTCGAGTCGCTGAACGTCGACTCGCTGGCCCTGGCGGAGATCTCCGCGCGGGCCGAAGAACGGTACGGGGTCGTCATCGAGGGCAAACTGACCGCCGAGACCACGCCGGCCCAGCTCGGCGCGTTCCTCGGCGAGCACGCGTCCGTCACGAAGGGCTGACGCGCCGTGGGCCACACCGACAACAGCATCGTGATCGAAGCACCGATCGCGTACGTCTGGGCCAGGACCAACGACCTGCGCTCGTGGACGGACCTGTTCACCGAGTACGCCAAGGTGGAGGTCCTGTCCGAGGAGCCCGGCCACCTCACCTTCAGGCTCACCATGCACCCCGACGAGGAGGGCAGGGTGTGGTCGTGGGTGTCGGAGCGCCGGCTGGACCGGGAGCACTGGACCGTGCGGGCTCGGCGGGTGGAGCCAGGACCGTTCCAGTTCATGAACCTCTACTGGACCTACGAGGCGCTCACCCCCGACACCACGCGGCTGCGCTGGGTCCAGGACTTCACCATGCGGCCCGACGCCCCGGTGGACGACGCGGCCATGGAGGCCAGGCTCAACCGCGGGTCGGCCGGGCAGCTCCGGATCATCGCGCAGCGGCTCAAGGCGTCCCGCTCACGTACGCAGAGCTTCGCGGCCACCCGCTCGGTGCGGCAGCGGGGAGGGGACATGCGCACCCTGCTCAACCCGGCCTCGACCGGATGCTCCCACGGCATCTCCGGCGCGGTCGAGCTGGCTCCGGGCGAGCGGGTCAACGAGCACTACCACCCCTACTCGGAGGAGCACCTCTTCGTCGCCGAGGGCACCGTACGGGTCGACATCGACGGCGAACCCCGCACCCTGGGGCCGCGCGAGGCCGTCTTCGTGCCCCGCCAGGTCCGCCACCGGGTGACCAACGTCGGGACCGGCCCGGCGCTGGTGGTCTTCGCGCTCGGCCCGCTCGCCCCCAGCCCGGAGCTGGGGCACGTCGACACCGAGGACGAAGCTCCGGCGGCGACATGAGCCGGCGGGTGGTGGTCACCGGCATCGGGGTGCAGGCCCCCGGAGGGGCGGGGACGGACGCGTTCTGGGCGAGGCTCGTCTCCGGGCGTTCGGCGATCCGCCGGATCAGCACGTTCGATCCGGCCCCGTTCCGCTCCCAGGTGGCGGCGGAGTGCGACTTCGCGCCCGCCGCCTGGGGCCTGACGCCGCGCGAGATCCGGCGCTGCGACCGGTTCGTGCTGCTCGCGCTGGCCGCCGCGCGGGAGGCGGTCGACGACAGCGGCCTCGACCTCGCCGGCAGGGACGCCGGGCCGAAGGTGGGCGTCTGCCTCGGCAGCGCGGTCGGCGCGACGATCCGCCTGGAGGAGGAGTACGTCGTCGCCAGCGACGCCGGCCGGGACTGGACGGTCGCCGCCGACCACAGCCTGCCCTTCCTCTACCAGGCGCTGGTCCCGTCGAGCGCGGTGAGCGAGCTGGCCGCCAGGTACGGGGCCCACGGCCCCGCCCTCATGGTCTCCACCGGCTGCACGTCGGGCATCGACGCCGTCGGGACCGCGTACGAGCTGATCGTCGACGGGGAGGCCGACGTGATGATCGCGGGCGCCTCCGACGCGCCCATCTCGCCCATCACCGTGGCCTGCTTCGACGCGATCCGTGCCACGACGTCCAGGAACGACACCCCGGAGACGGCCTCCAGGCCGTTCGACGCGACCCGCGACGGGTTCGTGCTCGGGGAGGGCAGCGCCGTCATGGTGCTGGAGGAGCTGGAGCACGCCCGGCGCCGCGGCGCGCGGATCCACTGCGAGGTCGGCGGGTACGCGGGCCGCGCCAACGCCCACCACATGACCGGTCTGCGCCCCGACGGGATCGAGATGAGCGAGGCCATACTCGACGTGCTGCGGCAGGCCCGCCTCGCCCCCGGCGACCTCGGCTACGTCAGCGCGCACGGCTCCGGCACCAGGCAGAACGACCGGCACGAGACGGCCGCGTTCAAGCGGGCGCTCGGCCCGGCCGCCGCCCGGGTGCCGATCAGCTCGATCAAGTCGGTGGTCGGTCACTCGCTGGGCGCGATCGGGGCCATCGAGATGGCCGCGTGCGCGCTGGCGATCCGGCACCAGGTCGTGCCTCCCACGGCCAACCTGACCACGCCCGACCCCGAGTGCGACCTGGACTACGTGCCGGTGACCGCGCGCGAGCACCCCGTCGGCCACGCCCTGTCGGTCGGGAGCGGGTTCGGCGGGTTCCAGTCCGCCATGGTCGTCTCCGCCCTGGCGGAGTCGTCGAAGGGAAGGGTCGCGTGACGGATCCCGCCTCGCTCGTCATCAGCGGCATCGGCGTCGTCTCGCCGGTCGGCATCGGCGTCGCCGCGCACTGGAAGGGCACCCTGGACCGGCGCTCCGGGATCCAGCCGATCGACGCGGCGCTGTCCGGCGGCAGCGGCATCCGGGTCGCCGGCGTGGTGCCCGACTTCGACCCGGCCGACTTCCTGCCCCGGCGGCTGCAGGTGCAGACCGACCGGTGGTGCTGGATGGGCCTGGCGGCGGCCGAGCTGGCCCTCGCCGACGCCGCGGTCGGCACGTTCGACCCTTATCGGCTCGCGGTGCTGACCGCAGGGTCCGCCGGGGGGAACGAGTACGGCCAGCGGGAGATCCAGGCGCTGTGGCGCGAGGGCCCCCGTGCGGTCAGCGCCTACCAGTCGATCGCCTGGTTCTACGCGGCGCTCGCCGGCCAGGTCTCCATCCGGCACGGCGCGAAGGGGCGCTGCGGCGTGGCGGTCGCCGACGCGGCCGGCGGCCTGCACGCCGCGGCCCAGGCGCGCCGCCTGCTCCTTCGCGGGCAGGCCGACCAGGTGCTGGTCGGGGCGGCCGAGGCGCCGCTGTCGCCGTACGCGCTGGTCTGCCAGTCCTCGCTCGGCCGGCACAGCGGCGCGGACACGGCCAGGGGCGCCTATCTGCCCTTCAGCGAGCGGGCGGCCGGGTCGGTCCCCGGCGAGGGCGGCGCCATGCTGGTCCTGGAGCGGGCGGACACGGCGCGGGCCCGCGGCGCGCAGGTCTACGCCGAGCTGGCCTCCGTGGCGTGCACGCACGACGCCCACCACCCGGCCGACCCGCCGCCGACCGCCGCCCACATGGCCGAGGCCGTCGCGCTCGCGCTCGAACGGGCCGGCGTGACGCCCGCCGAGGTGGACGTGATCCTCGCCGACGGCGACGGCAACCGGTGCTGGGACGAGCTGGAGGCCGAGGCCCTGGTGTCCGTCCTCGGCGCGCGGGCCCTGGAGGTTCCGCTGGCCGTGCCCAAGACGCTCACCGGCCGGCTGAACTCCGCCTGCGGCGTGCTCGACCTCGCCTGGGCCGCGCTCGCGCTCTTCCACGACGTCGTCCCGCCCGCCCGCGAGGACCTGGACGGCCAGAAGGTCATCGCCGGTCTCGACGTCGTACGCGCCCCGCGCCGGGACACGAACCTGCGTACGGCGCTCGTCTTCACCCGCGGCGTCGGCGGCTTCAACGCCGCGGCCGTCCTCAGAACGGCTGGAGGCCCGTCATGACGACCGTCGAGCGGCAGGCGGCGGATCGCGTCGCCCTGCCGGCCACCGGCCGGCTGATCGACCTGAGCATGCCCATCGAACCCACCCCCTTCGACCCCGCCGTGATGCGCAAGGAGCTGTGGCGGCACGAGCACGGGGGGCGGCGCATCGGCCGCAAGGCGGCGTTCAACCGCCGGCTGCCCCTCCGGCTCAGGCTGGCCCGTGCCGCCCGGTACGTCGCCGGCGGCCGGCGCATCGGGCCCGGCTGCTTCCCCGACGGCCTGTTCCTGGGCAACGAGGTGCTCACGCTGTCCGTGCACGCCGGTTCGCACGTGGACGCGCCCTTCCACTACGGGCCGCTCACCGGGGACCGGCCGGCGCTGCGGGTGGACCAGATCCCGCTGGAGCGCTGCGTCGGCGCCGGGGTGCTGCTGCGGCTGACCCACAGACTGACCGGCGAAGGGCCGGCGCAGGGCATCACGGCGGCCGACGTCAGGGAGGAGCTGGCCAGGATCGGGCACACGCTGTCGCCCGGCGAGGTCGTCCTGGTGCACACCGGGGCCGACCGCCTCTGGCCGGGCCCGCGCTACTTCACCGCCCATCCCGGCATGACCGTCGAGGCCACCGAGTACCTCCTCGACCAGGGCATCTCGGTCATCGGCGTGGACACGGCGGGCTTCGACCTGCCCGCGCCCGTGATGATCGAGCGCTACTACCGCTCGGGGGACGCGGCGCACCTGTGGCCGTGCCACCTGCTCGGCCGCCGCCGCGAGTTCCTGCAGATCGAGCGGCTCGGCGGGCTCGACCGCCTGCCGCGCCCGACCGGCTTCACGGTCATGTTCCTGCCCATCCACGTCAGCGGCGCGGGCGCCGCCTGGACCCGTCCCGTCGCCATCGTCCCCGAGGAGGACACGTGAAGGTCCTGCTCATCGCCACCAACCGGGAGCGCCGGCCCTCCTTCGCCGTGCCGGCGGGGGTCGCCTACCTCCAGACGGCCCTGATCGACGCCGGGCACGAGGCCCGCATCCTCGACCTCTGCTTCGACCCCGACGACCGCCTGGAGGGCCGGGTCACCGAGGCGATCGGGGAGTACGGGCCCGACCTGATCGGCGTCTCCGTCCGCAACATCGACAACGAGACGTACCTGCAGTACCGCGGCAACCTCGGCGACGTGAAGATCGTGCTGGGGGCGTGCCGCGCGGCCAGCGCCGCGCCGGTCGTGCTCGGCGGGTCGGCCTTCTCGCTGATGCCGGTCGAGATCATGAACGTGCTCGGCGCGGACCTCGGCGTCATCGGCGAGGGCGAGCCCGCCATGGTGGCCATCGCCGACGCGCTCGCCGAGGGCCGGCCGATCACCGACGCGCCCGGCCTGCTGCGGCGCGAGGGCACGCGGGTGTCCGTCTCGGAGCCGGCCCGGGTGAGCGACCCGGGCTCGATCGTGGCGCCGCGCTACTTCGTCCCCGACAGCCGGTACTTCAGCACGCAGGTGGTCGGGCCGCAGCCGACGTACGGGATCCAGACCAAGCGCGGCTGCGCCTTCCGCTGCTCCTACTGCCCGGTGCCCTCGATCGAGGGCAAGCGGTTCAGGCTGCGCTCGCCCGCGCACATCGTGGACGAGATGCGGCACGTCCGCGACCTGGCCGGGGTCAGACGGTTCTTCATCACCGACAGCATCTTCAACCTCCCCAGGCGCCACGCCATCGCCGTGTGCGAGGAGATGGTGGCCGCCGACCTCGGCGTCACCTGGATGGCCTACACCAACCCCCTTCAGTACGACGACGACCTCGCCCTGCTGTTCAAACGGGCCGGCTGCGAGACGCTCAACTTCGGCCTGGACGCCGGCTGCGACGAGATGCTGACCAGCCTCCAGAAGGACTTCACCGTCGCCGACATCGAGAACGCCACGGCGTGCGCCCGGCGGGCCGGCGTCCGGATCATCCACTCGCTGCTGCTGGGCGGGCCGGGCGAGACGGCGGACACCGTGGCGCGCACGCTCGACACGATGGACCGCTGCGCCCCGGACATCCTCACCATCGCCTTCGGCATCCGGGTGTACCCCAAGACCCCGCTGTGGCAGGACATCGGGAGCAGGCCCGGCCGGCCGGACCTCGACATGCTGCAGGCCGTCTTCTACGTGGACGAGGCGCTCGGCCCCGCCGAGTGCCGCACGATCCTCCGGTCGATCGAGGAGTTCGTCGAGACCCACCCCAAGATCATGGTCCGGATGAACTTCGACCCCAAGAACCTGGAGGCGGAGGTCTCCACCAGCTCGTTACGCATCTCCGCGCAGGCTGGCGCAGGAAGGAAGGCACGATGAGCGCGACCGCCGCTCTCCCGTACGCCGCCCGTGACCGCTATCCGGTCATGTGCTACCCCATGCCGTGGGCCCCGCCGCAGTACGAGCGGATCGCCGGGGAGATGGGGCTGGACCGGCCCAGCAGGGCACCACAGCCGGCCGCCATGTACATGCACATCCCGTTCTGTGAATACCTGTGCGGCTTCTGCCCGTTCGTGAAGTACCTCAAGGACGAGGACCGCGTCCGCAAGTACATCGACGATCTCAAGCGCGAGATGGCCATGTACGCGGAGACGCCGTACTTCCGCAGCACCGTCTTCGGCTCCCTCTACATGGGCGGCGGCACCGCGAGCAGCCTGTCGGGCCCGCAGCTCGCCGAGGTCGTCTCCTTCGCCCGCGAGCACTTCACCTTCGCGCCCGACGCGGAGATCACCCTGGAGTCCAGCCCGATCACCATCGACCCCGACAAGTTCGCCGCGGTGCGCGCGGCCGGAGTCAACCGGGTCAGCTTCGGCGTGCAGACCTTCGACAAGGAGATCGGCGAGGCGTCGGACGTGGCTCAGGACGGGGAGACCTCGCTGCGGGTGATCCGGTGGGCGCAGGAGGCCGGGATCGACCACATCAGCATCGACCTGATCTACAACCTGCCGGGGCAGGGCGTCGCCCCGCTGCTCACCGACCTCGACATCGCGCTGGACGCCGGGGTCAAGCAGATCACGCTGTTCCCGCTGTCGGTCATGCCGCACACCAAGCTCTTCAGGGACGTCAACGACGGCAGGGCCGGCCGCCCCGGCGACCTCGCCCACGAGCTCGACCTGTGCCGGCGGGCCGGCGAGCACCTGGCCACGCGCGGCCTGCGCCAGACCTCGGTCCCCGACTTCTCCCTGCCGGACGTCGCCTACCGGCACGCCCGCATCCACTTCACCGACTTCGGCGACCTGCTCGGGCTCGGGGCCGGGGCCATGGGCACGGTCAACGAGTACACCTACGTCAACGTGGCCGAGCTCAAGCGCTACACCGAGCTGACCGGGCAGGGCGTGCCGCCGGTCAACGCCGGCCAGCTCACGCCGCACGAGGAGCGGCCGCGCGCGACGCTGGCGATGGGGCTGCGGATGCTCTCCGTCGCCCGCAGGACCTTCCGCGAGCGCCACGGCCAGGAGCCCGAGGACGTCTTCGGCCCGCTGCTCGACGATCTGACCCGCCGCGACCTGCTGGTCTGCGACACCGACGAGATCCGCCTGACCGAGCTGGGGACGCTGTTCGGCTACGACGTGGCCAAGGAGTTCTACTCCGACGACATCAGGGCCCGCGGCCAGAAGCTCGCCGAATCGCTGGCGAGGAAGCGCGACGTGGCCCCCACCGGGCCCGCCACCCCCAAGTAGCCCGTCACCCCCAAGTGGCCCGCCACCCCGAAGGAGCCCGGCGTGAGCACCGCGACGAAACCGTACGACAAACGCGAACGCATCTGCGTCTCGCACTACCCGCTGCCCGCTGACCCGCCCGACGTCAGCGAGGTGCCGATGCTGATGAACCTGGACTCGCCGTCGACCCGGCCCGGCGAGAAGGCCATGTACATCCACATCCCGTTCTGCGACAAGATCTGCAACTTCTGCCCCTTCAACAAGCAGCTCATGGACGAGTCCAAGCTGGAGAGCTACCTGGTCCGGCTGAAGCGGGAAATCACCATGTACGCGGAGAGCCCGCTGGTCAGGTCGTTCACCTTCGGCTCGCTGGCCATCGGCGGCGGCACGCCGAGCTGCCTGTCGGCCGGGCAGCTGCACGACCTGATCACCCACTGCCGCACGGTGCTGCACTTCGGCCCGGAGGCGGAGATCAGCGCCGAGGGCAACCCGTCCAACTTCACCGGCGAGAAGCTCGCCGCGGCGCGGGAGGCCGGCTGCAACCGCATCAGCTTCGGCGTCCAGACCTACAACGACCGCTACGCCGGCATGCTGGAGATCCCGCAGGACCCGGCCACCTCCCGCCTGGCGACCCGGGTGGCCCGCGAAGCGGGCTACGACAACGTCGGCATCGACCTGATCTACAACCTCCCCGAGCAGACCCTCGACGAGTGGCGGGCCGACATCGAGGAGGCCATCGACTGGCGCTACGACCACGTCACGCTGTTCTCCCTCATCATCCCGCCGTTCACCCGGCTGTTCTCGAAGATCGACACCAAGCGGCTCAGGCCGCCGGGGGACCACGACCACGAGGTCGCGATGTACCGCCTGGCCGCGGGCATGCTGCGCGAGGCCGGCTACGAGCAGTACTCCGTCTACGACTTCGCGCTGCCCGGAAAGATCAACAAGCACGCGGTGCTCTACTTCTCCGAGCAGCAGGACCTGCTCGGCGTCGGCGCCGCCGCCTTCGGCTACCTCGGCAAGTACATGTACGTCAACAAGGGCCCCCTCGCCGACTACCAGGGCGCCGTCGACCAGGGCGAGCTGCCCGTGCTGATCGGCTCCCGCGCCGACCGCGAGGAGGAGATGTGCGGGGCCATGGCCAAGGGCCTACGGCTGTTCAGCGTCTCCCGGCGCAGGTTCCGCTCCCTGTTCGGCTGCGACCCCACCGACGTGTTCGGCGAGAAGATCGACAAACTGGCCGCGCAGGGCCTGCTGGAGGTCACCGACGAGGAGATCCGCCTCACCGAGGACGGCGTCTTCTGGGGCAACAACGTCTGCCGCGAGTTCTTCTCCGCCCGCTACACCGAGATCGAGGCGATCCCCCGCGAGGTGCTCGCCCGCGGGCGGCTCATGAAGGCCGGGCAGGCCGCGCCCCGGCGCATCAGGGACTGATCGGAGAACGGCGATGAAGTCGAAGAACGTGCTCGGGATCTGCGGCTCGCCGAAGACGACCGCCAAGAGCGCCAGCGAGTTCCTGTGCAGGGAGGCGCTCAAGGGCGCCGAGGAGGTGGGCGCGCAGACACGGCTCGTCCGCCTGGTCGACTACCCGATTGTGGACTGCGACGGCTGCGGCGACTGCATGAACCGCACCCAGTGCCACCTGTTCAAGCACCCCGACGACCGCTACACCCGGCTGTACAAGGAGGTCCGCTGGGCGGACGCCTTCGTCTTCGCCTCCCCGGTCTACGCGCTCGGCCTGCCCTTCACCTGGAAGCAGTGGCTGGACCGGTGCGAACCGGCCGACGAGGACGACCTGGAGTACCAGTACTACAACTACGAGGTCGCCGCCGACGTCAAGGGCAAGGCGTTCCAGGGCAAGGTCGCCGGGCAGATCATCACCTCCGGCGGCATCGGCCAGGAGTGGGCGATGGCCCAGCTCATGCCCCTCTGGACGAACGTCAAGCTGTCCGTGGTGATCAGCGTCGGGCTCAGCCTCATCGAGTTCGACGAGCAGCCGGGCATCAGGACCAAGCCCTGGGGCGTGGGCGTGGACAACGCCGAGTTCGCCGTCGAGATCGCCCGGCAGGTCGGCCGCCGGGTGACCGCCGCCATCGGGTTCTCCACCTTCAACGTCCACGGCGCCTCGCCGCGGCTCGGCGGCTCCGAGGGCCGCGACTGCACCGAACAGCTCGGCCTGCTGAGCGACCTGACCGACCGGCCCTTCGCGCTGCCCGAGGGCGGCGGCCTGAGTCCGTACGTGCTGGTCATCGCCGGCCAGGACAAGAGCGAGGAGGCGGTACGCCGCATCGAGGCGATACTCAAGCGCGTCCCGGGGCTCGACGTGCGGCTGGTCGCCGTGGTGGACCAGTTGCCGCACTTCATCACCCGCGACTTCGTCAAGGAGCGGATCGCCGAGCAGAAGCACCAGGTGCCCGTACTGGTCGACTGGGATCGCGCCTTCGCCCAGGAGCTGGGCCTGGCGGCGAACGTCGACCCGCACGTCGTCCTGCTCACCCCCGAAGGACGGCTGCGCAGGGCGATCACCGGCACCAACACCACCCGGGAGATCGTCACCGAGATCGAGGAGATCGTCAGGGAGATGCGCAGCCTGAACCTGTCCGTGGCCAACCGAGGAGCACGGCCATGATGCCGACCACCTGGAAACTCCCCACCACCTGCGACGCCGTGGAGCTGTCCGACGGCGCCCGGCTCTTCTACCGCGTGTCGGGGCCGGAGACCGCCGCGCCGCCCGTCGTGTTCCTGCACGGCAACCGCGACAACCACACCCACTTCGCCGAGCTGATCTCGCTGCTCGACCCGGCGCTGCGCTGCCTCGCGCTCGACCTGCGCGGGCACGGCCTGTCGTCCAAGGAGGACCACCCGCTGTCGGCCGGCCAGTGCGCCGCCGACGTGATCGAGGTGCTGGACCACCTCGGCTGGGACCAGGTCATCCTGGTCGGGCACTCCCTCGGCTCCGTCACCGCCATGGTGCTGGCGCTGGAGCACCCCGAGCGGGTCGCGGGCCTCGTCCTCATGGGCTCGGCCGCGCACTACGAGATGAAGTGGAAACGCCCGGAGGTGACCGAGGAGACCTACCGCCAGGTCATCGAGGAGTCCAACAAGCGCGCCGGGCCCTTCTTCTTCCTCGACGGCTACCCCGAGGTGGCGAACCGGGTCATCGCGAGCTGGTCATGGGTGCCCTTCTCCGTGCACCGCAACCTCATCCAGCTCACCCACCCCGATCTGCGCGAACGCGTACAGAAGATCGGCGCGCCGACCCTCGTCGTGGCCGGCGAGCTGGACCGCAGCACGCCCGTGGAGAGCGCGCGCTACCTGGCCGAGACGATCCCCGACGCGCGCCTGCACGTGGTTCCTGGAACCGGTCACTTCATGTTCATGGAAAAGCCCGTACCTGTGGCGGCGACGATCGCAGAATTCCTGGGGGTCCCGCTCGGCGCCTCCGGAGGCTGCGGCTCCGGATGCGGCTGCGGGTCCTGATCCTGAACCCTGCCCCGCCCGTACCCGAGGAACTGGTCCGATGACACGAGCTGAACCAAGTCGCGGCGCCGCGCCCGGCGCCGACCTCAGGCCGGCCGGCCTGCTGACCACGGAACGCGGCCGGGCGCTGGCCGTCCTGTCCGGCGCCGTCCTGGTGCAGTGGGCCGCCATGATGTCGGTCTTCCCCGCGCTTCCGTCGATCTCCGGCGCCCTCCGGATCGGCCCGGACGCGCTCGGCCTGGTGATGATGGTGTCGTCGCTGCTCATGACCGCGCTCAACGTCCCGGCCGGCGTGGCCGCCGACCGCCGCGGGCGCAGGCCCGTCATCGTCGCCGGCCTCGCCCTCAGCGCCCTCGGCGTGCTGGTGTCCGCGCTGTGGGCGGCGGCCTGGCCGTTCCTGGCCGGCTGGGTGATCTTCGGCATCGGCCGCGGCCTGTTCACCTCACCGGCCTTCACCGTCCCCGCCGACACCTACGGGCCGCAGGAGCGGGGCAAGGCCATCGGCATCCTGGCCGGCGCCATCGGGGCCGGCTCCGTGCTCGGCTACGTGGCCGGCGGCCTGGCGCTGACCGTCGCCACCTGGCAGACGGTGCTGATGGCGGACGCCGTGCTGCTCGTGGCGGCGTGCGCGCTGACCTGGTTTGCGCTGCCGGAGACGGCCAGGGAGCTGCACGCGGCGCCGCTGCGGAACGCGCTCGCCCAGACCTTCGCCTGGTACCGGCGGCGCGTGGTGCTGCTGTCCGGCGTCGTGGCGGGCCTGTCGTTCGCCGTCGGCGTCGCGGCGACCTTCCTCGTCCCGTTCAGCCTGGCCGGGCTGGCCGCCTCGCCGTTCGTGATCGCGCTGGTGTTCGTCCCGTACGAGGTGATGGCCTCCGCCGGCACCGTGCTCGCCGGGGCCGTCTCCGACAAGGTGGGGCGGCGGCTCCCGCTGCTGCTGGCGCTGCTGCTCGTCGCGGTGGCCCTGGCCGGCCTGCCGGTCGCCGGGGTCACCGTGTGGAGCGTGGCCCTGGTCTACGCCTTCGTCGGTCTCGCCGAAGGCCCGGTCATCTCGCTGTCGACGACCATGGTCACCGACGACGTGCTCAAGACCGACCCGCGCCGCGTGGGCGCGGCGCTGGGCGCCAACCGGCTCGTCCAGGGCCTCGGCCCGATCCTCGGCCCGGCGGCGGGCGGCCTGCTCGCCGAGCGGGCCGGGCTGGGCGCGCGCTACTGGATCCTGGCCGCGGTGCTGGCCGCGACCGCGGTCCTGGCCGCGTTCCTGCCCGAGACCTGGGCGGGGAAGGAGGCCGCGCGATGACGGACCTGGTGGAGGAGCTGCGCGCCGCGCTGGCCGGCGCATCGGTGCCCGAGCTGCGCCGCAGGACCGAACGGCTCTGGCGGCAGCGGCAGGACCGGGCCGGCGAGCTGTTCGACGCCCTCGTGGCGCTCTGGAGCCGATCGCCGTCCGACGGCGAGCGCGAGATCCGCATGGGCATCGCCATGCTGCTCGGCGCCGTGGCGGTGAAGGAGCGGGCGGCCCTGGAGGCCATGACCACGGCCTGCGCCGACGACCCCGACTGGCGGGTGCAGGAGGCACTGGCCAAGGGGCTCGACCGGCACTGCGCGCTGCGGGGCTGGCAGGAGAGCGTGCCCCTCCTGGAGTCCTGGCTCACCCACGCGCACCCCCACGTCCGCCGGGCGGCGGCCGAGGGCCCCCGCGTGTGGACCGGCCGGCCCTACTTCGCCGACCACCCCGACCAGGCGCTGCGGCTGCTCGGCCTGGTCCGGGCCGACGAGAGCTCCTACGTACGCAAGTCCGCCGCGAACGCCCTCAGCGACATCAGCAAGAAGCACCCCGAGCTGGTCCTCGCCACGCTGTCCGGCTGGACACGCACGGACCCCGCCGGCGCCTGGACCATCAAGAACGCCTGCAGGCACCTGTCCAAGTCCCACCCCGACGAAACCGCCAGAGTCCTGGCCGAACTGCGGGAGTGATCCGATTGCCGCTCACCTTCGGCAGCTTCAACCTGCCCACCTTCGACCCCGGCGCCGACGGTCCGCCCGACCGGATGCTCGCCCGCGTCCAGTCGCTCGCCGTCCTGGCGGAGGACCTCGGGTTCCACAGCGTCTGGCTGGCCGAGCACCACTTCCAGCCGCACGGCGGGATCCTGTCGGCCCCCGACGTCCTGCTGGCCGCGCTCGCCGCCCGGACCCGGCGCATCCGGCTCGGCCTCGGCGTCGTCCAGATCCCCTACCACCACCCGCTGTCGGTCGCCGAGCGGGTCGCCACCCTCGACCAGGTGAGCGGCGGACGCCTCGAACTGGGGCTCGGCAGGGCGTTCCTGAAGTGCGAGTACGACGGGTTCGGCGTCCCCATGGAGGAGAGCCGGGCCCGCTTCGCCGAGAACAGCGAGATCCTGCTCCGGGCCCTGCGAGGGGAGACCTTCGCCCACGAGGGCCGGTTCTTCCGCTTCCCCGAGCTGCGGGTTGAGCCCCGGTGCCTGCAACGTCCGCACCCGCCGGTGTGGGTGGCCGCCGCCACGACGCCGGAGACGTTCACCTGGGCGGGGGAGAACGCGCACCACCTGATGATCGCGCCGCTGCTCTCGCCCGACCTGGCCTCGCTGGCGGAGAAGATCGGCCTGTACTTCGCCGCCAGGGAACGGGCCGGCCACGACCCCGCGACCGGCCGGGTGCTGATGAACGTGCACGTCCACGTGGACGACACCTTCGACGCCGCCTTCGACACCGCCGCCCCCCACGTGCTGCGCTACGTCGCCGAGACGCGGGCGGCCGGGGCGTCGACCATCGCCTCGTTCAAGCGCGACGGCGTGCCCCGCGACTTCACCCACTACCCGGCCCTCGGCATGCGCTGGGGCGGCTTCACCCCCGAGGACGCGGCCGACAAGGGCACGATCGTCGTGGGCGCCCCCGACGACTGCGCCGCCAAGCTGGCCGAACTCATCGACAACCTGCACGTCACCACGGTCGCCGGCACGTTCGACTTCGGGCAGCCGGTCGAGACGGTGGAGCGGTCGATGCGGCTCTTCGCGGATAAGGTCGTCCCCCAGCTCACCGGGGAGGAGGCGGCCTGAGATGGGGGCCCGACGACCGCCGTTGCCGTTCCGCGCCGCCCTGCGGGTCCGCGGCGCGCTGCCCCTGCTCGGCCTGCGCCGCGGCGAGCCGCTCCTGCCACGCCTGGTCTTCATGGGCGCCGACCCCGGGGAGGCACTCGACGCGCTGCGCGCCATCCGGTCGCCCGGCGCGTGGTGCTCCGTCTGGGAACGGCTCGCCGAGCGGCACGAGCGGACGGGCCGCGCGCTCGCCGCGGACGGCGACCGCGTCACCGCCGCCGAATCTCTCCAGCGGGCCGTGGCCTGCTACCGCGCCGCCGAGTACATGGAGTTCCAGCCCGCGGAACGTGCCCGCCTCTGGCGGCGGCTCGTGGCGGCCGGGACGGCGGCTGGCGACCTGCTGAGCCCGCCCGCCCGGCGGCTGGAGATCCCCGTGGACGGCGTCGCCGTCCCCGTCACCCTCCGCGTGCCCGCCGGCGGGCGGCCCGCTCCCTGCGTGCTCACCCTCGGAGGGGTGGACGGGGTGAAGGAGGAGTTCCACCGGATCTCCGAGGCGTACGTGGCCCGCGGCTGGGCCGCCGCCGCCCTCGACCTGCCGGGGCAGGGCGAGCTGCGCCGCTTCCACGACGTCCCGTGGCGGGCCGACGCAGAGGTGGTGATCTCCACGGTGCTGGACGCGCTCACCCGGCTGCCCGACCTGGACGCGGACCGGATCGCCGTGGTCGGCGGCAGCGCGGGGGGCTACTTCGCGCTCCGCGCGGCGGCGGCCGACCGGCGGGTCGCGGCCTGCGCGGTCATCTCGGCCCCCCTGGACCTCCTGGAGGTCCACCGCGTCGCGCCCCCGCCCATCCCGCAGACCATGGAGTACAACCTCGGGCTGTCCGGCCGCCGGGCCGTGGCCGCGCTCGGCGCGTTCCACGTGGACGAGGTCCTGCCCGGCATCTCCTGCCCGGTGCTGCAGATCCACGGCGGCGCGGACCGGACGGTGCCGTGGCCGCACGCGCGCCGGCTGCGGGAGGCGCTGGGGGAGCGGCTCACGGTGCTCTTCCTGGAGGACGGCGACCACATGTGCTTCAACCGCCTCCCGGAGTGGGAGGCCCGGCTACGGTCGTGGCTGAGCACGGTCCTGGACGGGCGCGGTGCCGCCGAGGTGCCGGCTCGCTCACTGAGCGGGGAGGGCGCGGCGTGAGCGGGCTCACCGAACTCGCCGCCGTCCCCTCGGCGCACGCCGGCAACGGGGCGGCCGACCCGGCCCGCGCCTGGGTGAACGGCCTGCTCGACGCCGGGTCCTTCGTCGAGTTCGGCGCCCACGGCCGGCACCGGGAGACGGCACTCGGCATGTCGCACCGGCGCCCCGCCGGCGACGGCGTCCTGGCCGGGCTCGGGCGGCTGGACGGGCGGCCGGTCGCCGCGTACGCGCAGAACCCCCACCAGCTCGGCGGCACCCTCGGCGAGATCCACGGCGAGAAGATGGCCCGGGTCCTGGAGCACGCGCTACGCGGCCGCATGCCGGTGGTCGGCGCCATCAGCTCGGGCGGCGCCCGCATCCAGGAGGGCGTGGGCGCCCTCGACGCCTACGCGGCCGTCTTCCGGCTCAACGTCGCGTTGTCCGGCCGGGTCCCGCAGGTCAGCGTGGTGCTCGGCGCCTGCGCCGGGGGCGCCGTCTACTCGCCCGCGCTCACCGACGTCGTGATCATGACCAAGGACCGCTCCTCCATGTTCCTCACCGGCCCGCGCGTCGTCCAGGCCGTGACGAAGGAGCAGGTCACCCCGGCCGAACTCGGCGGCTCCCAGGTGCACGCCACCCGATCGGGCGTCGTCCACCTGGTCGCGGACGACGTGCCGGACGCGATGGCCCAGGCCAGGAGGCTCCTGTCGTTCCTGCCCGGGTCGTGCTGGGAGCTCCCGCCGCCTGCCGCCCCCGAACCTCCGGGCGCACTGCCCGGCGTGCCGCGCGACGGGCGCAAGGCGTACGACGTGCGCGGCGTCATCCGGGGGCTGGCCGACGGCGCCCACTTCCTCGAACTCCAGCCGCGCTACGCCCCGAACCTGGTGACCGGGTTCGCCCGGCTGGCCGGTCACCCGGTCGGGGTCGTCGCCAACCAGCCCCTCCGGCTGGCCGGCGTCATCGACGCCCGCGCGGCCGAGAAGGGCGCACGGTTCGTCCGGATGTGCGATGCCTTCGGCGTCCCGCTGCTCGTCCTCGTGGACACGCCGGGCTTCCTGCCGGGACGCCGCCAGGAGGCCGAAGGCGTCATCAGGCGCGGGGCGAAGCTGCTGTTCGCCTTCTCCGAGGCCACGGTGCCGCGCGTCACCGTGATCCTGCGCAAGGCCTACGGCGGGGCGTACATCGTGATGAACTCCCGCAACCTCGGCGCCGACGCGGTCCTCGCCTGGCCCGGCGCCGAGATCGCGGTGATGGGCGAGGAGTCGGCCGTCGAGGTGGTGTTCCACCGCGAGCTCGCCGCCGACCCGGCGGCCCGGCCGCACCTGCTCGACCGCTACCGCGCCGCCGGCGTGGGCGGCGACCGGGCACTGGAACGGATGTCCGTGGACCGTGAGGTCACGCCGGACGACACCCGGCAGGAGCTCGTACGGACGTTCGCGGCCCTGCTGCCGTCCCTGCGGCCCGGCTTCCGCCACGACAACCTGCCCCAGTGAGCCAGGAAGGAGCCGTGTCCCCATGACCTACCGACTCGTCTGCCACCTGTCCGACATCCCCGAGGGCGGCCTGCTCGGCGTCGAGACGTCCGGAACCCCGCTCGCCCTGGTGCGCGACGGCGGCGAGGTCTTCGCCCTGCACGACGTCTGCCCGCACGCGGGCGCCACCCTGAGCGAGGGCGAGGTGGACGGCGGCACCCTGGAGTGCTGGCTGCACGGCTCGTGCTTCGACATCCGCACCGGCAAACCGGTCGCCCCGAACACGCTGCCGGTCACCACGTACCCGGTCAAGGTGGAGGACGGAGGGGTGTTCGTCGCGGTCCCGCCGCCCCCCGACTGACCGCTCCCTACACGTAGGGGTGGAGGTGCTCCGTCGAGCCGACCAGCGCGGTGCGCCTGTAGGCCGCGGGCGAGAGGTGGACGCCGGTGGCTCGCTCCGCGAGGGCGAGCGCCGCGGCGGCGGGTTCGTCCCCGCGGATGTGCAGCTCCAGGTCGGTGACGTCAGCCTCAAGACGGTCGGGCTCGGCACCCTCTCGGTAGCGATAGCTGTACAGGCTGAAGGTGGTGAGCAGATCGCCGTTCTCGTGGAATTTGAAGCCGGCCCCGTTGATCGTCACGCTGACTGCGGCGGCTGCCGAGCCCTCCGAGAGGAGCCCGGCGTTGTTGTAGACGATGGCGCCCCATCCGTACTCGACCAGGACTGTCCCGCCTCTGGCGCGGTACGCCGCGACGCCGAACCCTTCCAGAGGGCCGCCTGCGACCACGCCGATCCGTCGCAGAGCCTCATCGGGAGGCACGTCCTGCACGAAGCAGACACAGAGCCAGGTGTCGCCCACGCCGTCCGTGAACTCCTGGTGGAGCCACTCATAAGTGGCGGCGGTCGCCTTGACCATGACCATCGTGCGCCCTCCCGAGAAGATGGACGATCGAGGCGATCTTCGCAGGGGAGTCCGACAGACTCAGGTGACGTCGCGGCGCAGGGTCACCAGCCGGGCCGCGAGGGCGGCCGCGGCGACGTACGCGGCGAACAGCAGCCCCCCGGCCCAGGCCGGCAGGAGCGCGCCGGCCTGCAGGTGCATGCCGCTCAGCGCGCGGGCCGCGCCCGTGGGCAGCCAGCGTCCGACGTCAGGCGCCACCGACGTGAGCATGTAGTCCCCGTACATGAACCACAGCAGGGCCACGACCAGCGCCACCACCTGGTTGCGGATGAGCGCGCCGAGCCCCACGCCCAGCAGCGCGTACGCGGCCGTGCTCAGCACCGCGCCGAGCAGGACGAGCGGGACGCCGGGGGTCAGCACCGGCAACCCGCGTACGGCGAGCAGCACCGCCCCCGACGCCAGCGTGGCCAGCGCCGACACGCACGCGACGGCCAGCCCGACGAGCCCCCAGGCCATTAGCTTGGCGCTCACCACGCGGCTCCTGACCGGAGTGACGAGGAAGGTCCAGGTGATCGTCTGGTGCCGGTACTCGCCGGTCATCGCGAGCACCCCGAGGATCAGCGTGAACACGTACGCCTGCTGGGCCATGGCGTAGACGTTCTCCACCCGCGCGGTCTCGGGCACGTCGCTGAGGCCGTCGAAGACCAGGACCTGCAGCGCCGCCCACACGGCGCAGGTGACGGGCGCGATCACGGCGAGGGCCGGGCCGGTACGCCCCGCGCGCGCCTTGACCAGCTCGGCGCGGACCAGCGGGTTGCGGATCATCGGGTCGCCTCCAGGTAGAGGTGTTCGAGGTCGGTGGAGTCGGGGGTGAGCTCCGCCTGCCGTACCAGCCGGCCGCCCGAGATGATCAGGGCGCGGTTGGCGATGCGCTCGATCTCGGCCAGCACGTGCGTGGACACCAGGACGGCCCGCCCGTCGAGCGCGTGGGCGCGCAGGAACCCGCGCAGCCAGGAGATCCCCTGGGGGTCCAGCCCGTTGGAGGGTTCGTCGAGGATGAGAACCTCCGGGTCGCCGAGCAGCGCGCCGGCGATCGCCAGGCGCTGGCGCATGCCGAGGGAGAAGCCGCCGACCCTGCGGTCGGCCGCATGGGTCAGCTCGACCTGTTCCAGGACCAGGTTCACGCGGGCCGGGTCCAGGCCGGCGGCCGTGCGCAGCACCTCCAGGTGAGCGCGGGCGGACAGGCCGGGGTGGAAGGCGGTCGCCTCCAGCACCGCGCCGACCTTGGTGATCGGATTGTCGAGCCGGTCGTACGGCGTGCGCCCGATCAGCGCGGTGCCCGAGGTGGGGGCGACCAGCCCGAGGATCATGCGCAGGGTGGTCGTCTTCCCCGCGCCGTTGGGTCCGAGGAAGGCGGTGACCGCGCCCGGCTCGACGGTGAACGACACCTGGTCGACCGCGCGGACCGCGCCGAACGACTTGCTCAGGTCGGTGACGGTGATCGCTGTCATGGTGTGCAGCATGGTCGGCGCCGGGCGGGGGATTCATGGCCGCGTGGGTGGATATGACGATCTCCACCGTGGGGTGGATGGTCCCGTCCGGGGGCGGTGGTTACGGTTGCCGGTGTGTCCTTCCTGCGTCGTCCCCTCGTCCGCGTGGTGTTCCGCGCCTTGGTGGTGTCGTACCTGCTGTTCGGGTCGGTGTACGCCGTGGCGGACGCGTGGCCGAGGCTCGGCTGGGCGGCCGGGGCCGGGGTGCTCCTGCTCTCCACGGCGACGTTCGCCGCGGGCGTGCGCGGTGCGGTGTTCCCCGGCGCCGGCCGTCTGCTGCCGCCGGCCCTCGCCGGCGGCCTGGCGATGCACGCCGTGTCCCCCTACAGCGGTCTCGCGGTGTTGTACGTGGTCGTCTTCGCCGCGCCGTACCGGCTGCCGCTGAGGTGGGCGGCGGCGTTGGTGGCCGTTGACATCGGCGGGACCGCCCTGGTGTCCCTTCTGCTCCGTCTGCCGGTCGCGGAGACGTTCGGGAACACGATGGGCCTCTGCTACAGCGTGATCCTGGCCTTCCTGCTGCGCCAGCTTACGCTGACCAGGGAGCTGGCCGAGTCGCGGGCCCGCGAGTCCGCCCAGGCCGAGCGCGCCCACCTGGCCAGGGAGATCCACGACATCCTGGCCCATGCCCAGTCCGCGCAGATCGTCCACCTGGAGGGGGCACGGCTGTTGCTGGAGCGCGGCGACGTGGCCACCGCGCTGGACCGGGTCAGCCGCGCCGTACGGCTGGCCCGCAGCGGCCTGGAGGAGACCAAGCGGGCCGTGGACGCGCTGCGCGGCCAGGACGTACGGCTGCTGGAGCTCCTGGAGCGCCTCACCACGGAGCACCGTTCGGCGGGCGGCGCGCCGTGCGAGGTGGAGGTCAGCGGCGACGTCTCCGCCCTGCCCGCCGGCGCCCGCCTGGCGGTGGCCCGTACGGCGCAGGAGGCGCTCACCAACGTGCGCAGACACGCGCCCGGCGCGGCGGTCACGGTCACCCTGCGCAACGTCCGCGGCTGGTGCGAGCTGGAGGTCCGCGACGACGGCGGCGCGGCCCCGCCGGCGCCGGACGGCGGCGGTTACGGCCTGGTCGGCATGCGGGAACGCGCCGAGCTGCTCGGCGGGTCGCTCACCACCGGCCCGGAGGGCGAGGGCTTCCGCGTCCTGCTGCGGCTGCCCGCGGAGGCGGCGTCGTGACCGTACGGGTGCTGGTGGCCGACGACCAGACCGTGGTCAGGGAAGGTCTGGTGCTGCTGCTCGGGCTGCTGCCCGGCGTGGAGGTCGCGGGCACCGCGGCCGACGGCGAGCAGGCGGTACGGCTGGCCGCCGCCGAGCTTCCCGACGTGGTGCTGATGGACCTGCGGATGCCCAGGATGGACGGCGTGGAGGCGACCCGCAGGATCCGCGCCTCGCATCCCGGCGTCCAGGTGGTGGTGCTGACGACCTACTCCGACGACGAATCGGTGTTCGCGGCGCTGCGGGCCGGCGCCCGCGGCTACCTGACCAAGGACACCGACCCCGAGACGCTGGCCAGGGCCATCGCCACCGTGTCCGGCGGGCAGGCGCACTTCGATCCCGAGGTGCAGCGGCGGCTGGCCGAGGAGGTCGCCCGGCGGCCCCACCGGCCCAGCGACCTCCCCGACGGGCTGACCGCGCGCGAGGGCGAGGTGCTGCGGCTGATCGCGGCGGGCCGGTCGAACGCGGAGATCGCCGGTGAGCTGTTCATCTCGGCGGGCACCGTCAAGACCCACATCAACAACCTGTTCGCCAAGGCGGGCCTACGAGACCGCGCCCAGGCCGTCACCTACGCCTACCGTCACGGCCTGGGGGAGTGAGCTCGGCGACGGTTGCGTGTTCAGGACGGGTTCAGGGACGTACGAGGCCGTCGCCGAGCGCGGGCCGTGCCGGCGGCAGCGCCCGCAGCCCCGCGAGGGCCAGCGCCGTGGACAGCACCCCGAGCAGCGCGCACTGCCCGCACACCGTCGCCCACAGGATCCTGCCGACCTCGCCTTCGTGGGCGTAGGCGAGCAGCGACAGCCGGGGCAGCAGCAGGAGCAGGCCATAGATCGACAGCGCGAGCGGCCACGACGACGAGCGCCTTCGAGCCAGGACGAACACCCCGATCACGGCGAACACCGCTATCCCCGCCCCGGTGGGATCCATCCACAGGTACATCCAGGGCGAGTCGACCTCACCCCAGGCCAGGCTGACCTGCGCCCACCCCTGCAGGGCGAGCGCGCCACCCACCGGCAGCAGCGCGAGCCACCATGACCGCCGCACCGGAGACACGTCGGCGTGGAACCCGGCGAAGAGCGCGATCACCGGCACCGCGGCCGAGGCGAGCTGGGCCGAGTTCTCCAGCGGCAGGATGAGCTCGCCCGCGACCACGTGTTTGACGAGGACGTAGACCGCAGGGAGGAGTCCCAGCAGCGCCGCCGGCTTCGCCGCACGCGGGCGGCCGCGCATGATCGCCGTGAACGCGACGGCGGTGCAGGCACCGATGATCGTCACCACGATCGCGAGCAGCCGCTCCGGCGAACCGGGAGCGCCGAAGTAGTCGGATTCGCTGTCCGCGCTCACCCCGCGCAGCAGGTCACCCACGCCCGAGAGGGCGACGGCCGCCTGGAAGGCCAGCCCGACCAGGGCCACGAGGCGTACGGTCTCGCCCCAGACGAGGAAGCGGGGCGCCGAGCCCGCGGCGCCGAGCCGGATCCGTACGGACAGGGCCAGCACGCTGGCGATCTCGCCCCAGGGCGGCCGGGGGCTGGTCTCGTCGGGCGCGTCGCCGTACATCTCCATGAACGCGTCCACCATCTCCTCCTCGCGCTCGGCGCGGTAGGAGGCGGGCAGCAGGCGGAGCACCGAGCGGTAACGCTGTTCGAGCAGGGTCATGCGGCGCCTCCGGCCGTGCGTGCGCGGAGCAGGGTCGTGGCGACGCGCGCGGTCTCCTCCATGCGGGCGGCCTCCACGCGCAGGGCCTCGGCGCCCTCGTCGGTGAGTCGGTAGTAGCGCCGCAGCCGTCCCTGCTGTGCCTCTTCGCGGTCGAGCGCGATCAGGCCCTCGGCCGCGAGTTTGTCGAGCACGCCGTACAGAGTGCCGATCTTGAGCTGGACGCGCCCGACGGACAGCCGGTCGACCTCCTGGACGATGCCGTAGCCGTGACGCGGCTCGCCCACCAGCGCGGTGAGCGCCAGGAACATGGGCTCCGTGATCTTCACGCCTCCACTATATCCTGATAATCAGGATATAGTCAGGAGTGAGCGGCCTCGGCTGACGAGCGATGGATGCCCGGTGAGGCAAGGCGCCGGGCTGGAGGTGGCGGCGTTCCCGCCGCAGATCGGCGGCCCGGCGGAACTCATCGAACTCCGCCGGACCAGCATCGTATGATCCGCTTCATGCCGATCCCCAGAGCGGTCGCCGTGGTCGTCGACGGCACCCGAGTCCTGGTCATCAAGCGGTTCCTCCGGCGCGCCCCCGGCGTCACCTGCCACATGTGCGCCGGCGCGGGCCGGCAGGGGGAGAGATGTCCCGGGCACCACTACACGCTTCTTCCCGGAGGGCATGTGGAGGACGGCGAGTCGCCGGAGAACGCGGCAGTGCGCGAACTCCACGAGGAGACGACTCTCACCGGGACGATCGACCGGCTGCTCTTTTCCGGCTCGCACAATGGCCGGCCGGCCTTCTACTTCCTCATGCGTGACATCAACGGCACCCCCTTGCTCTCCGGCGAGGAGGCCAGGGAACACGGACCGGACAACAGCTTCGAGCTCAGATGGGCGACGGCCGCCGAGTTCGAGCAGCTGAACCTGTACCCCGCAGATGTGCACGGGCCACTCACGGAGCTACTTCGTCGTTGACCCCCGCTACGCCCAACCGAGGCAGTGCTTTGGATTGTCGGCGTCGATCCGTCCGAGAAAGCTGGTTGTCCTGTGTTCAGTGAGGTCGTCGAGCGTTACGCCGAGCTGGTTCGCCGGGTGCCGTGGGAAGGGATGGCGTGCACGGTGACGCTTCCCGACCGCGGTGTGATGACGGTCGAGGACGCGGTGCGCCGGCTCGGGCTGGATGCCGCCATCCTGCGCGCTGCGAGAGAGGTCGAGCCCAGCGACCTCGAACTTCAACAAGCCGGCTCGGGCGTCGTCACATGGTCGGACAACCCTTATCCCGACGGCAGGGAGCTGACGGACCGACTCGGGGGCCACGGATTCCGGCACTGGTACCTGAGTAACGACATCGAGGGCAACACCACCCTGTACGCCTCCTATGGAGAGAGCAACGGGCAGCTTCAATTTCCCGAACCTGATTGGTTGCCCTTCATTCCCTGGACCGAACAGATCGGGCCGCTGGCACCCTACGCGGACAAGTTCGCTGCCGTCTACGACACATGGTCGGACAACCCCGAGGTATCGGTGCTGGGCACGTGTCTTGCGGTAATCGAGTTGGAAAGCGGCGTTCGCCTGGACGAGGAGATGAGCAGGGGCCCGAGGACATACGTGCCGATGCCCACATGGGGGTTGGGATCAAGGACGCCTTAGCTTCACCGCGAGGAAGGAAGGGACTTGGTGAAGCTTGTCGTAGGCGGCTTCGTCGATCTCCCGTAGGCCGTCCGTGGGGCGCGGTTTGATCAGCTGCTCCAGCACGAACCCTGCGGCCAGTAGCTCGCCCAGGAAGGTCTCCAATGGCAGGCGCTGGTAGTGGATCGAGAGCTCGGTGTCTCCGAGGGGCAGGTCTCTCCAGTCGTGGCTGAAGTACGAGCCTCCGAAGTGACGCCAGTCGGCTGTGGGATGGGTGGTCGACACCAGGAGCCATCCACCTGGTCGCAGGACGCGGCGCAGTTCACCCAGCAGTTGCGCACGGTTCCTGACGTGCTCGTACACGAGGGCGCAGACCACCCCGTCGAACGATGTGTCAGCGGCGAAATCAAGCGGCTCTTCGAGATCATGGAGAAGCAGTTCCGCCTGGCCGTTCACGCGTGCTCGTGCGTGGCGCAACAAAGTGGCGCTGCCCTCGATTCCGACCACCTGAGCACCGCGGGCCGAGAGTTCAGCCGCATAGTGGCCTGCCCCACAGCCGACATCCAGGATTCTGGCCCCGGCAACATCGCCCGCGAGTACGAGCATTGCGGGTCTGTCGGTGTAGGCGTTGTAGGGGCTCGTCTCTGCGTGTTCGGCGAAGTGATCGCCGAGTGCGTCATGGTAAGCGGTCGCCTTGTGCATCGGGTCATCATGGCGCGGCCACAAATCCGTCGCCACCGGAGCGGCGCGGCCAGGTGGTCGGTTTCGCCGCTCTGGCACTGGCCGCGTCCTGGCGTCGCCATGAGGCGACGAGCTCCCGGTCGGACCAGTCATAGGACGGCACGGAGGGCGTTCCTGCTGTGTGCGGCACCGTCCGGCCGCGCCGGCCGTACGGGCTTGCCTCCGCCTCTCAACGAGGGTCGTGCAGTACGTGCTGGGTGGCGCCCAGTTCGCGCATGGCGTCACCGCTGGCCTCCTGAATGGCCAGGAGGGCCGCCGGGACCTCTTCGCCACGCTTGCGGGCCAGATGGACCGCCACCCCGGCCTGGACCTTGATGACCGAAATGTTCTGGGTAAGAGAGTGGTGCAGTTCCCGGGCGATACGCAGCCGCTCGTGATCCGCCCGCCACCTGGCGCCCTCCTCGCGTGCGCGCTCGGCGTCGACCGGGTCTTGTTCCGCCTTCCGCAGGCACGGTTGCCGGAGCCGGATCACCACGCCGACCAGCCCGGCGGCGATGAACCAGCCGAGCAGCAGGCCCGTGCTTCCGACGAACTCGTGGCCGGGGTGGCCGGAGACGGCGGCCGGGCTCATCGCCTGGCCGGCGCCGAGGAAGACCACGCCGGCCAGCGCGGCGAGCAGCTGATGTCCGGCCCGTGCCGCGGCGAACACTGACACCAGAACCGGGAGAGCGGCCGACAGGCCGGCTGGGGCATGGAGCACGTGCACCAGCATGCTGGCGGTGGTGACGAGTAGCGGCACCAGGGGAGCCCGGCGCCAGGCCACGAGCGCGAGCGAACCGACTATGGCGGCGGTGAGGTCGAGAGCGTCCCGACCGGGCGCACAGAACAGGTCGGCCACCAGTGGAACGGCCACCGCAACGGGAAGCAGGCACTCTCCGGCGAACTGCCACCCCCGCCTCAGACGGGTCAGGTTCACGGGTTCACGCGCCTTCCCGGCGATCGTCCCGGCCACGGACGTCGCTGCCTACCCTGTGACGCGTCTGCCTGTGGCGCGTCGTGCCCCATGTCATGGATCATCGCCGCCGCGACAAGGTCGGCGACGGCGAGGCTGAGACGTGCCGCCTTGGGGCGTCGGAGTACGCCGATCTCGCCCAGCGCGCTGGTCAGGAAATCACGCAACACGGTGTTGGTCCCGTCGGCATCGGTCAGGGCCATGGGCCGGTCGTAGTGGACGCCACGAGGGCGGGGAAGGAATGATCGGGGCACCATGGCGAGGACGCCGTCCACGATGCCCGCCTCATTCGCGTACGCCTTCAACGAGAAGGGGCGCCATGTGGGATGGACAAGTCACGCGGCTGATCTGCACAGGACCGAGGTCGAGCAGATGCATGGAGCCCCGGAACCTCGCGGGATCGCGGGTGTACGGATTCACCGGCATGAGAACCCGGGAGACCGATTCGGTCCAGTACTCGAATCGGTCCGCCTCTGGAAGGTGACTGGTACGGATCACGGTACGCACGGACCTGCATTCCAAATCTCTGGATGGACGCGTGTCATGAATGACGTCGTCATGCAGACCGGTTCGCCCGGGCACGATCCGGGTCGTCGTGGTCGTCAGGTGGCGTCGAAGCGGCCGTCGTAGGGCGGGTCGTAGGGCGATAGGCGAGGCCGGCCACGAGCGCGGCCAGCATGGAGACCACCGCCGCGGTGAGGAATGCGGGGCTTGCGTCGTTGTCGGGGCCGGTCAAGCGGCCGGCGACGGCGGTGCCCAGGCCGTACCCGGTCCACATGAAGGTGTTCAGCCATGCGAAGACCTCCGTCCGGTATCGAGCAGGGGTGTGCTCCGCGAGCAGGGCGGGATGTACCGCGTCTCGCGGTCCCGTCAGGAGCCCGATCGCAGTGATCAGCACGGCGAGGGCGAGGAACCCCGAGACATGGGCTCCGGCCAGCATGCTCGCGCTGTCGGCCAGAGACAGCCCGATGAGGAGCAGTTTGGCCGGGACGCCCCAGTCACGGGCCCCGTAGCCCAGCGCGCCGATGAGCGCACCGACCGACAGCAGCCCCATCAGCACGCCGGCCGCGGACGGCGAGTTCAACGTTGTGGCCGCGGCCACCGTGGCGATGCGCAGGCTGCCGAAGGAGAAGGTGCCGAAAGCGGCCAGGACCAGCAGCACCAGAGTCGGGCGGTGGGCGAGCGGTCCGGCCAGGCGACTCAGCCGGCGTCCGGGGATCCGGGGCGACGAGGCAGATGCGGACCGTACGGATGCCGATGCGCGTACAGCTGGGAACAGGAGCAGAAATGCGGTCCCGACCAGCAGGAAGGCACCCGCTGCGGCCACCACGCCGGACGCGGGCATATGCAGCATCAGCAGTGGGACGAGCAACGGGCCGACGATGAACATCACCTCGTTGACGGCGTTGTCCACCGCATAGGCGGCCTGCACCGCGTCAGGCGGGACGACCTCCGGCCAGAGGCCCCTGACGACGGCCGTGACGGGCGGGGTGGTCGCGCCCAGGAGGACCGCCGTGCCGACCATCGCGGCGGACCCGGCTTGGTGGGCCACCAGCAGAAGACCGTAGGACACCGCGTGGGCAGCGAGGTAGACCGTGAGGACCCTGCGCCTGCCGTGGCGGTCAACGAGCCGGCCGCCGAGCGGCGCGGACATGGCGAGCGCCAGGGCATGTCCGGTGAGGACGAACCCGGCTGCCGTGTATGAGCCGAGTCGATCGAGGGCTGCCAGGAGCAGCGCGAGACTGAGCACCGGCGTGCTCAGCTTGACCGTCAGCGCGACGACAAGCAGGTAGGGGACACCTGAGTGGGACAGGAGACGGCGGTAGGAGGTGACCACGAAGGCTCCGTTACCATCAAAACGTGTTTAGCACATAACGAACCATGAGGGGTGGTTACTGGTCAAGTGGAAATAGCCTGTAACGTCGTACGTCATGCTCCGGTGATCGCCGAACTGGTCAACGTGGCCACCTCCCCCTGGCGGGGCGGTGCCGAGACGCCATGCCTGGAGGGCGATGAGCTGGTGAGGGCATTCGTCGCCATGGTCGGCGAGCGCACCCGGAAAGCGGTGCTGGACGATCTCGACGCGGATGTTCGTCTCGGGGAACTCGCCAGGGAACTACGCGAGGTGCTGGTGGCCGATCAGGCCGCGGATCAGGCGGCGCTCATCAACGCCATGATTCGTAGGTACGGCGCCCAACCGTACCTGGTCGAGGATGCCGGCCAGCCGTTCCACCTGCATTTTCACGGGGCAGGCGGCACCTGCGTGGAAGCGTTGGGAGGCGAGTTCGCCACCGCGCTGGCCCTGATCGTGGACGGCTACGGTCCGGACCGGTTCGGGCAATGCGCAGCTCACCGGTGTGACGCCGTCTATATCGACCTCACCCGCAACGGATCGCGGCGCTACTGCAGTAGCGCGTGCACGGCACGCGCCAAGACCGCCGCCTACCGAAGCCGCCGACATGCCTGAGTCCAGCCGTGGGACGGGCTATGGCCTCGCCGGGCTCAGGACCCGTCCACCAGGAGCTCGGCGAGTGCGCCCAGCAACTCCCGCACCTCGGACAGCGACGGCCGGGGATACGCCTCGCCGGAGACGAGCAGGTTGTGCACCGCTCCGGTCACCAGGAACCCGATCGCGTGCTCGTCCACCCGAGCCCCGATCCTGTCCAGGCGCTTCTCGGCGGCGATGTAGCGGGTGACGGTGGTCGGCAGGGCGTCGACGAACCCGCTGCCCATGGCCGAGTCGTGGAAGCCCCGTTCCTGTACGGGCACCCCGGCGGCCAGCTTGATCACTTCGGCGGCCGGGCCCAGCAGCACCTCGGCGAACCGTCCCAGGTTTTCCGCCACGGTGCCCGTGCCGGCCCGCGCCACGATCTCCTCCAGGCTCGCCGTGAGGTCCCGGAACTGTCGGTCCACGACCGCGAGAACGAGCGCTTCCCGGCTGTCGAAGATCTTGTACAGCATGCCGAGGGAACATCCCGCCTCCTGGGCCAGCGCCCGCATGGTGAGCGCGTCGGCCCCGTCACGACGGACGAGCTGGGCGGCGTGGTCGATCATCGAAGCGTGCAGCGCCGCCGTCGCGGCGGCCCCACGTCGGGCCGGTGCTATGACCCCTCCACAGTGTCGCGACTGCATCGTGACCCCGAAGCCTACCATGAACAATTGTTCATGATAGCTGGCGGCGTGTCCCGAGCGAGCCCGGCGCGTGCGCGGTGACCAGCCACTGGGCACCCGGCAGCAGCACGCCCGCAGAGCTCTCGTACGGCTTCAGCGCGGCCTCCAGCCTGGCCCGCCAGCCGCTGGCAGGTCTCCGTGAAGCCCTGATTCTCGCCCTGCTTCAGGGGTTTGCCCACGCGGAGAGCTTCTTCACTGCGAAGGCGGTACCCTCAGCGAGCCGTTCTCGGTGACGCCGGATTCATGCGCCCGCGGACTTGCACGACCTGCTGGATTCCCTTCCGCGCTTCCCGCAGCGTCACCGGATGCTCTGAGTGGCCGCTGTCGCCTGCCGCGTCCCATTGGGACTACGGGGTCCCCTGAGGTGATCTGGCCGGCGTCGGCTGCGGATCGTCAGTGCTCGTCGAGGATCTCGAAGTCTTCTGCGCCGGCCCCCCGGGTCAGCGCGAAGGCGGCGGCGACTTCAGGGCTGCCGGCCGCTGCCTGCCGGGCCGTCGCCAGGCTGGCGGCCGAGTCCCAGCGCCAGATGCCGGCCCAGTGCTCATCGTCGACTCTGCCCAGCCACGCCTCCTCCAGCCCTGGCACTGCGGCTCTGGTCGCGGCGACGAGGGCGGCGTGCCGGACCCGCAACTGTTCGGCGTCGGCGGGATCGATCTGGAACCGGGTGACCGTGATAAGAGGCATAACCGTACCTGTTCTCTAGTGGGCTTCAGTGGTTGGGCTCGGGGGTCGGCGGATACCAGGGATGGAGCCTGATCGGCAGAGCTGCGAGGTCCGACAGATCCAGTACGTGGTGGAGGTGATGGACCCCGCGCGGTAGGCGGGCGGCCTTCACAGCGGCGATGGCCGCTATCGCGGCGGTGGCATGCGCCTGGACCCGGCCGCCGAGCGTATGGGTGCGGCCGTCGGCGCTGCGCGCCAGGGCCAACCATCGTTGATCGCCTGGGAGGTGCCAGGAAGGCGCCGCGTGAGCGGCCGCGGGAAGACGTGTCAGGGCGGCCAGGGCGGCGGTCGCCAGACGGGACGTGAGTCCGAAGTACGTACGGACGGGCACGCCGAGGTCGCGGTGGAGGACGTGCTGGTCGCTGTAGTCGACCCGAAGCAGCCGGCGTACCCCGTACACGGGCAGGTGGAAGCGCCGGGGACGGCTGTAGTTGCGGATTCTTTCGCCCGTCGCCGGATCGGCGAAGTCCTGACCGAGCAACTGGTAGGCCCAGGTGGTGGAAGCCTTGCCGTAGCGCTCACCGGCGCCGAGCAACAAAGCGATGTCGATGGGCTGGGCCGGCGCTTCCTGCTGGACAGCGGCAGCGAGCAGGTTGGTCAAACCTGGGGCCAAGCCCACGCTGAGCAGGATGGGGGCGGACGGCTTGAGGCGTTCGACGGCGGATGTGTATTCCACGCTCGCCGTGATGTCCACGAAAGCCGCGCCGTGGCGGGTGACCTGGTCCGCCAGGGCGGCGTCTTCTGTGCCGGCGCAGTTGAGCACCACGTCCACGTCCTTCAACACGCGATCGAGGCCGTGGGGATGACCGGCGTCAATCAGCAGATCGGCGCGCTTCGGATCACGTCCTGCGGCCAGGACGTGCGCAGCCATCTCCCGGAGATAAGCGACCGCTTGGGAGCCGACGGCACCGTAGCCGCCCAGGACTATGACCTTCATATGGGTCTCGTCGTGGCTCGTTCGTGAAAGGTCCGGGACCACAGGCTCCCGACGTGGCCTTGCGGGCTGGGCGCTGCCATCAACGGCCTGCCCGCGATCCGGTGCGCATGCCGCCATGCTCTGGTGCTGTTGCTCACGAGGTCACCGCCTGGCCACGCTCGCGCAACAGGCGCACGAGCAGCAGCGCCGTCACGGCGGCGGGGAGGACGTGCAGCACACCGGTAGCCTGGAAGAGCAGGTCGAACGGCTGCCCAGGCGTCATGTAGCCCCCTTGGAGGAGCGGGGAGAGCACGTGGGTGTACAGGCCCTCGAAGAGCCCGAACGAAAGTACGAAACCGACCAGGGACACCGACCAGTGGATCCACCAAGCCACCGGGCGCCGGGCCCAAGCGTATGCGGCCACGTCCAGAGCCAACAGCAACGCGGCGGCGAGGACGGCGTGATAACGCCCAGGGGTGCCGTAGATGACGGCGCCGTACACGTGATGAACGGTGGTGATCAGCGCGTTGGCGCTGCACCACGCCAGCACCTGCACGTTCGTCCTGGACGTAGAGACGGTGGGGCTTTTGCGATCAGTGGTCATGTGGCCTCCAACGTGAATGGGGTGCTGGACGCGGCATCCTCGGCCGGCCGGTGGGCCTGGCAGATCACTTAGGACGCGAGGGCATGCCGCGACGAGGTGCGCCGGCTGTTGCGGATGCGCAGGCCCGCCCAGGCATTGAGGCGGTTGATCGAAGCGTTCACGCCATCGTGAACAGCTGTCCACGACAGTAGCATGAACATGCGTTCACAACAATAGCGCTGATGCCTCGGCGCCACCCAGGTCCTCTTCAGGCGCGGCCGCGCGCGATGCTCGACCCGATATCCGTGCCCGTGAGGGGTTACGTCCACGGAAGTGGTGTACGAGTTTGACCTGGTCATAGGCGTGGTGCCGTGAAATGAGAACGGCCATCGAGTGATGACCTCTGGGAATGCCTCACAGACATCGCCTGCAGGAGGCCGATCCCGCGTATGTCCCGCGAGGCGGAGCCGACCAATCGGCCTTCGTCCGTGGCCGTTGCTGTCACAGCTCCAGCGGCGGCAGTCCCCGCATTTCTCGGTAGCGCCGCCGCTCTTCGGTCAAACTGGCCGACCCGTTGGGCCAGCATGGGCACGCGTACGGCTGATCGCGAGGCGGTAGCCGGAGGAAGTCTCCGCACTGTTCCGCCATCACGGACAAAACCCATCGCTTGGCTGGTCGCCGGGCGCGACAGGCGACGGCGATCTCTCGGGAGGCGACGAGGGAAGATTCAGCCCGTCCGAGCAGGCTGCGTATATCGCCCACACGGAGGAACCCCCGAGCCTGGGGAAGCTGTCCGGCACCAGCGAGCCGGTGGCGGCCACCGCTCGCACCACGTTCCAGGTGTCCCAGACGCCCTCGAACCCGGACCGCGTCACCTGACCCGCGGCGAGCGCGTCGTTGAGCGGCACGTTCGCCGCCAGGGTGACCACGCAGCATCACCACCGACAGCGCGAACCGACCGCGACCGCCGGACGGCGCTCCAGATTCCCCTCGCCGCGCCCTGGCGGGCGAAGTCGGCGAAGGCGCGCGGCTCGCGGCCCAGCGTGCGCTGGATCCCGTCGCCGAGCGAGGCGTCGCGGCCGTCGAGCACTGTCGTGAACAGGTGGGTCAGGAAGCCGGCGACGCCCTCGGGCACGTGCTGCACGTACGCGTCGACCGGGATCTGGGTGTAGTCGATCTCGCGCGCGGCGGCCGCGGCAATCTCGGCGGTGGCCCGGGCGAACGTCAGCAGCCTGGGCCCGGTCAGCTCGTAGACCTGCCCCGCCCGGCTCGGACCCGCCCGTGCCAGGTGAGAGAACGGGCGGGCGAGGCCCGGCAGTAGGTCCGGGGGTGCGGCCCTACCGCCGGACGGGTCAGCTACGGCCGAGCATCTCGGCGGTCAGGACGTTGCCGCCCACGCCCCAGCCGCCGTCCGGGACCTCCTCCAGGAGGACCAGGGTGGTGGCGCGGGCTCGTTCTCCGTAGACCGTGGCGTAGGCGTCTGTGACGGCGTCGATGAGCTTCTTCTTGGACTCGGGGGTCAGGGTGTCGGCGGGCACCTTGAGGTTGGCGAATGGCATGGTGATGACCTTCCTGTAGTGGTGATTCAGAGCGAGGCGGTTGAGGACAGCAGGTCCTCGACGCCTACACGTCGGTAGAACTCGGTGCGGAGGCGGTCGGCGACGATCGGGACGACCTCGTCGGCGATCGACTGCACGTCCAGCTCGGACGCCGGCAACGTGAGGTCTTCGTCGGCGGCGAGCCGTTGCAGGGCAGTGACGGCGGGGCGGTGCGGTCGGCGGTCCGCCTCGTGCCGGCCGCGACGGCGTGCCCCGTGCCGGGCCCCGCCCGTGAGCCGACCGCTAGCACGGCGGTCATCAGATGATTCCGCCGTTGGCGCGCACGACCTGGCCGTTGATCCAGTGCCCGGCCGGGCTCGCCAGGAAGGCGACGACCTCGGCGATGTCCTGCGGGGTGCCGAGGCGCTCCAGCGGTGGCTGCTTCGCGAGCCGTTCGATCGTCGCCTCGTCCTTGCCGTCGAGGAACAGTTCGGTGGCGGTCGGGCCGGGAGCGACGGCGTTGACCGTGATGTCCCGTCCGCGCAGCTCTCGGGCGAGCACCAGTGTCATCGCCTCGACGGCGCCCTTGCTGGCGGCGTACGCGCCGTAGCCGGGAAACTGCAGGCCGACCACGGAGGTGGACAGGTTGACGATCGCGCCCCCGGCGCGCACGCGGCGTGCGGCCTCCCTGGCCATGACGAAGGTGCCGCGGATGTTGGTGCGGTGCAGGGCGTCCAGCTCGTCGAGGTCGAGGTCGGCGATCGGGGACAGCGACAGCCGCCCCGCCGAATTGACGACCACGTCGATCCCGCCGAAGGATTTCTCCGCCACGTCGAACATCTTCGCGACGGCGTCCTCGTCGGCCACGTCGGCCTGGACCGCGATCGCCCGGCCGCCGGATGTCGTGATCTCCTCGGTCACCTGCACCGCGGCGAGGTCCGATCCGTGGAAACCCACCGCGACCGCGTAGCCCCGTGCCCCCAGCGCCACCGCGATCGCCTTGCCTATTCCACGGGAGCCGCCGCCGACGACGGCCACACGCTGAGCATTCATGGAAGACCCCTTGATCTTATCGCCGATATGGGAATGCCGTATCGACGTTACGCTCCGACGATAGCACAGCTCCGTAACCTCGCTAGCTTTTGCCGCTATCATTGATTGCATGCCAGAGGACGACTCGCTTCGCGCGGCGATGATCGAGGCTGCGGAGCGGCAGCTCGCGTCGTCCACCGACCACGAGGTCGCCACACGGACGGTCTGCGAGGCCGTCGGCGTGAGCCAGCCCGTGCTCTACCGGCTGTTCGGCGACAAGCGCGGCCTGCTGGACGCCGTCGCCGACCACGGCTACGAGCGCTACGCCGCGCTCAAGGCCGCCCAGGAGCAGACCGGCGACCCGGTGGCCGACCTGCACGCCGGCTGGGACGGCCACATGGCCTTCGCACAGGCGAACCCGGCCCTCTACCAGCTGATGTTCACCCCGAGGCCGTGGTCGCGCTCAACAGCTCGAGAGCGCGTGATGGACCTGCTGGTGGCGGCACTCACGCGGTGTGCGGCGGTGGGCGCGCTCAAGGTCGAGCCGCACACCGCCGCCCGGCTCATCCTGTCGGCGAACGTCGGGACCGCCCTTGACCACATCGCCAGACCCGACCCGTTCGGCGACCCCGCGCTGTCCCACCGCATGAGGGACGCCGTGTTCTCACACGTACTGGCTGAACCGGCCGCCGCGAACGACGCTGACCCGCTGCACACTGCGGCGCTGCGCCTGCACGCACAGCTCGATCTCACCGGGACGCAGGCACTGGAACCGGTCGAGGCCGCCCTTCTGCGGCGATGGCTCGAACGCATCACGCACCCCGCCCGAAGCTGACGGCCACCCGGCCCATCCTCCCCGGCCGCGCGCGCATCCACGTCCCGGGGTCGCTGCGGCCTTCGTGGGATGGGCGGCGTGGCGCCGCGGCATCTTCCGGTGAACGTAGGCACGGGGCAACTCGGCGCTCGGCATCCGGCGGCTTCCAGCGGCCTGCGGCTGCCTACGAGGCTCCGGCCCTGCAACGGTGAAGCCCCAGCTCAGCGGCGTTGGCCGCCTCGATCCACAGCCACCTGCTGATGGAGGCCGCCGTCGAGATGGATGGCGCCGGTCAGGAACAGCAAGCCGTACAGACTGAAGCCCAGGGAATCGCCTGGATGAAGATCGGCGATGAGATTCCGGCGGTGCTCATCGCCTACGCGCAGACCCTGACTACCCATCTGCCCGCCGTACGCCGGGCCTGCGCACCGGCCTCGTGACCACGGCATCCGCCCAGCCTGTGGATGCCGAAAATCTCCGAACAGGTCAAAGCCCTGCCTGGTGATCACAGGCCTTGATTCTTGAGGTGTGAGGTCTACGCCGCCGCGGCATGATGCTTCGTCAGTCGCAGACGATTCTGGCCTGTCGCCGAGCGGGGCCCGTGCGGGTGGGACGGCGGGCCATACCGGCGATGGCGGCCCAGCGGATGACGGCCGCGGAGATCTTCGGGTCTCGTTCGTAGTCGAGGGCCAGACGGCGACAAGCGGTAAGCCAGGCCAGCGTCCTCTCTAATCACTGAGGCAGTCATCAATTCGATGACCGCATGAGCCACTGCGCCTGGACGGCTCGTGGACGCCGAACGCCGCGACCGAGAGCAACCCGTTCGCCGGCAAGGCCAACAGCGCGCCGCCTGGACCAACGACATCAGCCACGGTGACCTGGTCCACAGCAACCCCGACCAGACCAAGACCGTCGACCCCTGCAACCTGCCGCTCCTCTACCAGGGCCGCAGCCCCAGCTCCGGCGGCGACCATGGTCTCCTGCCTTAGCACCCGGGCCTGCTGACCCTGCAGCGCCAAGGCATGACACAGGTCCCGCCCGTACGTCCTGACGTACCAACGCCGGGACCGGGCGGATCCGAAACGGGCGGGCTCGGCTTCGCGCCGAGCCCGCCTCAGTTTTCCGCAGCTCAGAGCGCCTGTCTTTCAGCGGCAGGCGAGTCAGTCGTCGAACTCGAAACCGTTCGCCTCGGCGGCCGCCACGAGCCGCCGCACGCGGTCGGCGTCCGTCACGATGGTCGCCATCAGGATGCCGAGTTCCTCCAGCGCGCCGCGGTCCTTTCCGTACGCGCAGAACGTGTCGCCTTCGGGGTCGTACGAGAATCGGCCTTCCAGAGCGGGAGCCTCGGTGCCGACGAGCACCTGCGCGACGCCCTCCCAGAAGTATCCGTTCGGCTCATGGCCGAGATCTTCGATCACGTCGTCGACCCGCGTGGTTCCTGCCTCCAGCAACAGTGAGTACTCTCCCGGGGTCGGCTCGATCAGCCTCAATGGATGCACCGGCGCATGCTGTCACTGGTCGATCCACAGCCGCAAGGGGCTCCAGGCCCGCTGAGGCCGCCGGCGGAGTCACTCGGCGTACGGCTGGTCCTGTCCCTGGGCGCTGTAGCCGAGGCTCCAGATGTAGCCGTCCGGGTCGGCGAAGGTGCCGCCGTACCCGCCCCACGGCAGCGCGCCGGCAGGCTTGAGGATCGTGGCACCGGCCTTCTCGGCCTCTGCCATGATCTCGTCGACCCGCGCCTCGCTGCGGACGACGTAAGTGAGGACAAGCCCGCCGAAGCCGCTGCCGTCCCGGCTCGTTCCCACCATGTCGGCCAGGCCGTCGCGGCCGTAGAAGCCGACGGGCGAGGCTCCGTCCGATTCGAAGAACACCGAGACGCCGAAGTCGTTCTTGATCTTCCAGCCGAGCCCCTCGGTGTAGAACCGCTTGGCCCTGTCCATGTCACGGACGGCGAGGAGAATTGAGCTGACGTGCGCTTTCATGCCTTGGCTCCCTTGTGCTTCAGGGTCGTGCTCATGAAGCTCACGCTACGAGGGGTTCCGGGCCCGGCGCTTCTCGATTCGTGACCGGTGTCTGCCGGGTATCGGCGGCCCACCGGTGCCGCCCGGCCACTCTCCGGCTTCTGCACCGCCACGAACAAGTCCAGCGCGATGAACTGGGCATCGATCGGTCGCCGTCAACCCCGATGTTCACCCGCGAGAACGGCGGGGCCATTGATCCAACTACCTCACCCACCGCTTCCACAAGCTGATCATGGCCAGCGGCCCCCCCGGTGCGGCTGCATGATTTGAGACATGGAGCCGCGACGCCGGCCCTGGCGGCAGGAGCGGATCTGCGCGTGGTGCAAGGCCTGCTCGGACATGTCAGCATCGTGCTCACCGCCGACACGTACACGTCGGTGCTGCCGCAGCTGTATCACGAGAGCGCCCGGGCCATCGCACGGCTGGTCCTCAAAGCGGCTCGCAAGACCACGCGCAAGGTGCACAACGCCCGCCGTGATACGTGACTCACAGGTGTCGCACCGTGGCTCACGATCATACGACTCGAATACAGGATCGTGGAAAACCGCAGGTCGGAGTGGCAAGGCGCCCGGGGCTCGAATCCGGAACCTACGGATTAAAAGCAGATCGTTCGATGCAGGTCAGTGCCTGTGTACGGTCTCCTTTGAACACTCCTGGACGGCATGGAAGTGCAACGGCAACTGCAACTGACGGTAGCCGTGCCGACGGTTTCAAAGAGATCAGCACCTCAGCGACGATCATGCGCGAGACCTGCCGAAGCTCGACCTCAGACATTGCCGAGCCGCACGAGCTGGTGAGCAGGCTCGTGGTCCGGCGGCCGCATGGCGCAGCTATGTGATCGTGTAGAGCGCGCCTTCGGCCAGCACGTGCGCCGCCTTGATGCCGTCGGGCACGCCCGGAGCCTCCAGCCACTTCGGCTCCAGGCGGTCCGCCCAATCGATGATCCTCGAGGCGAGGGCCAGCGCATCCGCGTCGCGGCCCTGCACAAGTTCCACGGCGAGCCGCAGGTACGCACCCTGCTGCGTCCCGTCGAGCCCGGCCGCCAACGCAGCGATCCGGTCGGCGACCCTCACGCCGTGCCCGGGATGCTGCGCGGCAAGGACGGCGAGTACGAATCGGATCCCCGGCGGCTCGGCTTCCCACCGTTGCAGCAGCACCGGAACCTGATCGCCGACGGTCCGGTACACCTCCTCGGTCCACGCACCCGGCTGGAGCGGCTCCCCTTCGTCCAGCGCGAGATCGGCGAACGCGACCAGGTTGTCGTTGCGGCGGCCACCAGCCATCATCAGCCACACGTAGAGGTCCCGGCGCTGCCGGGCCGGCACCACGTCGGCGACGATCAGCTGGGTGAGGAACGGCAGCGCGGGAGCTGTGGCCTCGTAGCAGTCGCCCTGGTGCAGCAGGTCGTCGCCGAACAGCTCATCGAGGACCTCGTCCCACTCCTCCGTGCCGTCCGCCAGCTCGCGCAGCAGGCCAGGGATGTCGTCGGCGGGCCCGTGCGCGTGCTCCAAATCGCCCCATGACACGTCGTCGAGACCGGTCAGCTCCACAACCCCCGGGGTGGCGAAGTCCGGTGTGAGCGCCAGTGGTTCCAGGGGTGGTGCCGGGGCGATGGTGACCTCCGGGACCGGCGGTCGCGCCTTTGTCCCCCTCGCCACGATCGGGGCGGTCCAGCTGCGATGCTCGGCTATCCGGCTGATGTCGAACCGGTTGCCGCTACGGGGCCGGCCGCCGTACGTCCGCGCGATCGCCGCGGCTTCCCGGTTCACCGCATCGAACTGCCGGTGACCCACGGTGTCGACCGGGTAGGGACCCTCGTCGAGCGCCATCACCAGCCAGCCGCCATGGGGGTGCGGACGTGCGAAAACGCAGGAGAACCCGTACTCCGCGAGCTGCTCGGCCAACGCGCGCGCGGCCACCTCGTCGGGCACGACGAAGTCATGCATCCCCGCCATCGCGCTCCAGCCGGCCACGCGCTCGTCTCCGTCCTGCCGCTCCTGCTGTCCTCCTGCCACCCTGCCCGATCGCCCGTTCTCGTTTCACACGGCTGCCCGGCCTCCCGCGGAAGGTGAACTGGGACGATCACGCTACAGGTCCGCCCGGCTCGACAGGCAGCGCGTTCATAGCGCCACTCCACGGCGGCCTCGGACATCAAGCGCCTCTTCCAGCCTGACCGCGCTGGTCAGCAGGGGCGACACCAGGGCGGGTTGGCATGAGAAGAGGCTCCCGGTAAGACAGCAGTCGCCCAAGCTCCGATGCCTCTATCAAAGAGCCTCGTTGCTTTCTTACCGTGCCGCGATTCCGCTGCACACCCTGATTCGCCTGGCCGGACGGATCCGCGCCCGGCGTGCCGAGCGCCGCTGCCGGTGACTGCGCCTGGATGTGTCCCGGCAAGCCCTTGCGGATTCGACAACAATCACTCACTGTAACTTTATAAACACGGAGCGTGTTTGCGTTGTCCCTCGCGAAAGGAAGATCCATGCGTCGGCACTCTGCCCTGGCTGCCGCCGGCGGCGCCCTCATGCTGGTTCTGGCCGTTCCCGGCCCCGCATCGGCCGCCACAGGCCAGTTCCGCTACTCCTACCAGACCGCCGACGGGTACGACGCCGTCGGCTTCATCAACGAGCCCCCGAGCCGGAGATGCATCGACATCCAGGGAGCCGGATCTGACGGCACGTCGGCCGCCTACGCGCCGAAGAACCTGACCGACGCAACCGCCACGGTCTTCCTGGAGGCCGGCTGCACAGGGGATGTCTTCTACAGCCTGCGCCCCGGTGCGGGTGCTTCCGATCGCCTGCTGGTGCGCTCCGTCGTCTTCTCCTGAAGCGCGGATCCGGGCGCGGTGCCCTGCGGCCGGCAGCAGGGCGCCGATCGTCGCATCCGCCGCGCGAGAGCTCTCGACCGGGCGGCCAGGAGGCGATCCAGGGGCGCCCTTGCCGCTGTGGATCTTCGTGACCGCACAAGGATCGAGCTGAACAATACCTGGGGTTGGAGTCCGGGCAGGTGTGAACGGCCACCTCGACCTGCCCGCCGCCGTAGTCCACCTGCTCCCCGGACTGCCTCGTCTCATGCATCCCTCGTGAGCTGGGGAAACGGGCTCAAGCGCATGTTTGTGTGCTTCCACGCGCTGAGGGGCGACATCGCCATCGCCGAAGGCCCCGACCCGGACCACAGACAGCCCGGCAGGACTGGACGCCTTCACAACACACCACTCATCTGACAAGAAAGTCAGCGGATCTCCGGCAGCCCCGAACACCGAGGTCAGGCGTACGTTCCCGTTCTTCCACACCCCGATGGCCGGCTCAAAAGGCGTCCCACGCACCGTGAAAGGAACAGCAGTGAGCGCTACCGTCCCGCAGCATCTCCGCAGCGTTCCCGCCGTCCCCCACCGCCCCCGTCACGTGCGCCGTGCCGGGCATGCCGGTCGGGTTCTGGCGATCCTGGCGCTGAGCGCCACGGCCCTGGCCGTTCCCGCACCCGCCCAGGCCCAGGCAACCGAGCAGGTGGCGGTGTCCTTGGGAGACAGCTTCATCTCCGGAGAGGCAGGCCGATGGTGGGGTAACAGCACGGTGTCCGCCGCTGCGGGCTGCACCCGCGGCGGCACCGACCGGGCCGCTTATCGCAGGCGTTTGATCTGCCACTACGACCCCCAGCGGGTGTATGACGGCACGGCCGTGCAGGGAGAGGGCACCGGGTGTCACCGTTCCGATGCGGCCGAGATCACCGGGCTGAGCCGGGCCGGGCTCACCCCGGTCAACCTGGCCTGTTCGGGGGCGGAGACCCGGCACGTCATCAACGAGGCGTTCAAGGAGAACACCTCCTCCCAAGCCGAACTGCTTGCGCAGGTTGCCGCCACCCAGCAGGTCGAGGTGGTCGTGCTGTCGATCGGCGGCAACGACCTGGACCTGTCCGGGATGCTGCGCCGCTGCGCCGCGCTGTACATGGCGGGCGACAAGCGCTCCTGCGCCTCCACCGGCGAGGGCGATCGGTTTGTCGCCGCGCTGCCGGCGGTGGAGCAACAGGTGACCCTGGCGGTGCAGAAGATCCGCCAGGTGATGAGCCAGGCGTCGGCCCGTTCTGCCGGCTACCGGCTGATCCTTCAGTCCTATCCCTCTCCGGTGCCCTCCTCGGCCCGGGTGCGCTACGGCGAGGGCGGTGGCGGCAAGACCGCCACGCGCACGCTCGTGGGCGGTTGCCCGCTGTGGGACGCCGACTTCGACCTGATGCACGACACCCTGGCACCGGCGATCGACGCCATGCTGCGCCGCGTCGCCACCGCGACCGGTGTGGAGTTCTTGAGCATGCTGGGCGCCGTGGAGGGCCACGCGTTGTGCGAGGAGGGCACACGCCAGGCCGGTCCGCTGGACGACGCCGCCGAACTGGGCGACACGATGGAGTGGGTACGGTACGGCACCGCCGGCGCGAGGATCAGTCAAGGACACCAGCAGGAGGCCATGCACCCCAACGCGTTCGGCCAGCAGGCGCTTGGCCGCTGCCTGCTGTCCCTCTACCGCGATCCCGGCACCCAGCCCTGCGACGCGGGCACGCCCAGGAGTCAAACCTGATCCATTCCACAGCCTGTGCATGGTCCTCGAAGGCACCCTCAGCGAACTCGCCCGACGGCCGGCGTTGCCCGCGCTTCCGTCCCAGGGGGAGTGTGCCTTGCCGGGGGCGGCCACGTCACCGGACTCGAGCGGGCCCGGTGCGTGGGCGGACTTTTCAACGGGTGGTTCGTGCAGGGCTGTTAACGACGCCTGGTTGTTCGTCCCGAGCACAGGACAGGGCTCACCCCCCGCTGGGGTGAGCCCTGTTTCGGTGCCTCATCCGCCGACGGGCCACACCAGCATTAGATCGCGGAGAAGTCCATGTGAGGCATGCCCGCCCACGCCGCAGGATTCCCGGCAACCTTCCTGGATGGCACCCCAGCACCCGCCGTCGCGGCCACCGTGAACTCCTCCCACGGCGGGGGCGTCGGGGCCCCTCTCGACCCGCCCGCGGCGCTGGGCTGGGCGTTGCAGCGCCAGGCCGTGCTGCCGGCGCGGAGCACCGCAGACGGCTGCCATGCCGCTGTCATGCGCTACGCCGGCGAACCGGCGTCGACATGGGTGGTCCTCACCAGCGGAGCATCGCAGCCACTCCGCCCGCCTCGGCGAGCTCCTGCGCCGCTCCGGTCTCCAGCACGGTGACCTCGCCTCCGTACTCGAAGGTGAGCTCGATCATCTCCTCCTCCAGCTCCTCGGGGGTGACGCCCATGGGCTCGGAGTTCCACGGGCCCGCCTCGTCGAGCAGCAGGTGCTCGACCCGGCCCTGCCGCAGTAGGGAGAGGATGTCGTCGAGGCCGACCGCGCTGTCGCCGCCCGACAGGGCCAGGTCCCGGGCGCGCACGGCCAGGGCGGCGTCGTTCCTGGCCCGTGCCTCGTCTAGAGCGGGGCGGACGAACTCCAGCACCTCCGACGGCGACAGAGCGGGATCGAGCACGGCGTCCATGTGGACGATCTCCGGGCCCGCCGGCAGCGCCTCGCCCAGCACTGAGGTGTCGCGGGGGTTGCCTACCAGCAGCAGCGTCTCCCAGCCCAGCCGCTGGGCCTGGCCCGCCACGTGCGGGACCGCGTCGCGCAGGTACTTGGTCAGGTGCTCCTCGACGCGCTGGTCGAAGCGGTCGGGGTGGATGCCGCGCCGGGAGAGCCCCGGCAGCGTCGCCTCTCCGGACGAACCTGCGGTCGCCAGGTTGAAGATGACCGGCTCCAGCTCGTCGGCCAGGCCGTACCGGCAGTCGAACAGCCGCACGCCGTCACGCCCCACCCTGGCCACCCCGGCGGGCCTGTCGGCCTGTACAGCGGTGACGAGCGGCAGCAGATAAGCGCGTTCCCTGAGGGTGGCGAGGTCACCCACCGGGAGCTGAAGCCACTCGGTGCGTACCTCGTCACCGGCCACCTGCGCGAACAGGGCACGTCCGAGACCGGGACCGGCCGGGTCGAGCAGTTCGTCGATCCGCGGCTCCAGCAGGTCGAGGCGGAGGCCCACGAGCCTGGCCCGCTCCTGGTCGGGGCCCGCGGCGAGGTCCTGGCGCAACGCGGCGATCTCGTTGCGCAGCCGGGTCCGCCCGGCCTGCGTGCCCGGCTCCATCGTCGTGTAGAGCGACAACACGCCGACCTCGTCGCCGAAGACCGCCAGCTCGCGTAGGTCTGCCTGGTCGAACACCATGACTCGCTCACCTCCGTAGGCAGGAGCCCGTTGCGCGGGCCCCAGCGTTGGGGGCTCCCCCATTTTACCGAAGCCGCCCGTCGTCCCGCCCTGGGAACCGGGTTGCGCCGTCGTACGGCCCTCCTCGTTTGTGCCTGATGACCTGGGGAAATAGCGCACCGAGCTGCTTATCGCGGCGTCCGGTGCCCCAGCCTGCCTGGTTGGCCTTTTCCTCACTCACAGGGAGATGGACGATGCGTACCCATGCGGCCCCGGCCCCGACAACCGTTGCGCCCGACACCCAGCTCGCCGACATGGTGTTCGCCGACGATCGGATGAACAGCGACCTGGTCCTTTTCCAGCGCCGGTCAGCCGGCGGCTGGCGTCCGGTGACGGCGCGGCAGTTCGCGGCCGACGTCCGCAGTCTGGCGGCCGGCTTCCTCGCCGCCGGGATCCGGCCCGGCGATCGGGTCGCGCTGCTGGCCGCCACCAGCTACGAGTGGACGTTGCTGGACTACGCCCTGTGGACGGTGGCGGCGCTGCCGGTCCCGATCTATGAGACCTCCTCGGCCGAGCAGGTCCGCTGGGTGCTGGAGGACGCCGGCCCGGCCGCCGTGGTGGTCGAGCGCGAGACGCATCGTCGCCTGGTCGAGGACGTGGCCGAGGGGCTGTCCAGGCCGCCGCGGGTGTGGCAGATCGATGGAGGCGGGCTGGACCGTCTCCGCGAGGGCGGGCAAGACGTGGACGACGCTCAGCTGCGGGAGCGACGCCGGCTGGTGTCGGCCGACGACCTGGCGACGATCATCTACACCTCGGGCACCACCGGGCGCCCGAAGGGCTGCATGCTGAGTCACGGCAACCTGTTGCACGAGGCTCGCGCGGCGATCGACAGCCTGGAGCGGATCTTCGGCCAGAACGCCTCGACGCTGCTGTTCCTCCCGCTGGCGCACGTCTTCGCGCGGGTGATCCAGGTGGCCTGCGTGGAGCGGGGTGTGTGCCTGGCGCACAACGCCGACCGGGGCAGGCTGACCGAGGACCTGGCCGCCCTGCGACCGTCGTTCCTGCTGGCGGTGCCCAGGGTTTTCGAGCGGGTCTACAACGTTGCTCAGCAGCGGGCCCACGCCCAGGGCAAGGGGAGGATCTTCGACTGGGCCGAGCGGACCGCCGTGGCCTACAGCCAGGCGCTGGACGACGGGCGGCCGGGCCGGCGCCTGCGCCTGGCACATCGCCTGTGCGACCGGCTGGTGTACCGGCGGCTGCGGGCCGCGCTCGGTGGCCGGGTCGGCTACGCCATCTCCGGCGGCGCGCCGCTGGGCGTGCGGCTGGGCCACTTCTTCCGAGGGGCCGGCGTCACCGTGCTGGAAGGCTACGGGCTGACCGAGACCAGCGCCGCCGCGACCGTGAACCTGCCCCACGCCATGAAGATCGGCACGGTGGGGCCGCCCCTGCCCGAGGTCGACATTCGCATCGCCGACGACGGCGAGATCCTGATCAGGGGCCCGATCGTGTTCCGGGGCTACTGGCGCAACGAGCAGGTGACCAGGGAGAGCCTGACCGCCGACGGTTGGCTGCGCACCGGCGACGTCGGCGCCCTGGACGAGGACGGGTTCCTGACGATCTCGGGCCGCAAGAAGGAGATCATTGTCACCGCCGGCGGCAAGAACCTCGCCCCGGAGCCGCTCGAGGACCGCCTGCGTACCCATCCGCTCATCAGCCAGGTGGTGGTCGTCGGCGACCGGCGGCCGTACACCGCCGCGCTGATCACCCTGGACGCCGGTGCGCTGGCGTCATGGAAGCGGGCCGCCGGCAGGCCCGGGCAGGCGGGCCCGGCCGAGCTTCGCGACGATCCCGATCTGCTGGCCAGGCTGCAGACGGCCGTGGACGAGGCCAACACGATGGTGAGCCGGGCCGAGTCGATCCGCAGGTTCCGCATCCTTCCGGTGGACCTGACCGAACAGAACGGGTATCTGACCCCGACCCTGAAGGTCAAGCGCGCCCTGGTCCACAAGGACTTCGCGGCCGACATCGAGGAGCTGTACCGCTGAGTGGCGGACGGTGCTGCCGCTGTCACGCGGAGCGGGGTCATCCATCCCCACCGCCAGCTGACCCGCTGCCAAGCGACGCCGCCGGTGTTCAAGATTCGCGACGAAGGCCCGAGACCCGGTGCCCGTCATCGAGGCTCGCGTCCGCCGTCCGGCCTTCACCACCACCTTGTGCAGCGCCGGCGGCCCCTGGCGTCGCTCGCGTTGACGGAGTTCAGCCCGGACGGCTTCGAACGACATTCACGCAGGTCATATCGCTTGATGGCTGCCATGAGGGGTAGCCACAGATGGTCATCACCGGTACGACAAGGAGGCGCCATGAGCGGCGTTCTTTCCTCCGCCACCAAAACCCCGGTTCAGCTGGCGGCGCTCATCGTCGGCGCTGTGTTCCTGCTGATCGGCATCCTGGGGTTCATCCCCGGCATCACCACCAATTACGGTCAGATGCAGTTCGCCGGCCACGAGTCGGGCGCGATGCTGCTGGGCCTGTTCCAGGTGTCGGTCCTGCACAACATCGTCCACCTGGTGTTCGGGGTCGCCGGCGTCCTGCTGGCCAGGACGTGGGCAGGGGCACGCTGGTTCCTGCTCATCGGCGGCATCATCTACCTGGTGCTCTGGCTCTACGGGCTGTTCGTCCCGCACGGCAGCGGGGCCAACTTCGTCCCGTTCAACACGGCCGACAACTGGCTGCACCTGGTGCTGGGGGTCGTGATGATCGCGCTCGGGGCGATGGCGACGCGTGCGCAGCTCCAGCACCGCCTGGACACTCACTAGCCGAGCGCGGCGCATGTGGCCGCGCGCTCCAGGTCCCTTTGGTTCGCTAGCAGAAATGGGTGGCTTGAGGTACCAGACCGCCGCCTCCAGCGTCACCATCAGCACCTCGCCACCGACCTCGAAGCACGCCAGCAGGCCGCCGTCCCACTCCTCCGCGAGCCGAAGCGTGTGACGCACCGGAGCCGTCCTCCTGCACGGTGTGCCGCTGCACCATCGTCCCCGGGTTGCAGCAGAGCTCGTTCGGGCGTCACGTGCCTGCTCGCGGGGACGACCGTGGCCGGCGGCGGCGTCGGTTCGGCCACCGGGTTGCGCTTCACCACGACGCACTTCCTGGCATCCAGCGCCTGGAGTAGCCAGTCGGCCATGCGCAGCCGGTAGTCCTCCTCAGCGAACGGCCCAGCGCCTCGCTGCGGACCAAGTCGAGGTGCTCATCACACCCTCAGCGCCGTACGGGTGTGGGAAAGCCGCGAATTGCGGCCGTCACCCGTGATGGTGTGGACCCCGGCCCAGCTCGGTGCGTTCCTCGACGTGGCCGCACAGCATCGGCTCTATGCCCTCTTCCACCTCATCGCCTTCCGTGGGCTGCGCCGTGGCGAGGGATGCGGTGTCCGCTGGGAGGACCTCGACACGGACGAGCGCACGCTCGACGTCGCCAAGCAGCTCGTACAGATCGGGTGGAGCTTCGAAGAGGGGGAGCCCAAGACAGAGTCGAGCGACGGAGTGATCGCCCTCGACACCGGTACGGTCTCCGTACTGAAGGAGCACCGAGCTCGGCAGAACGAGGAGCGGCTGGAGTGGGGAGAGGACTGGAGCGACACCGGCCGCATCTTCACCCACGAGGACGGCAGGGAGCTTCACCCGGCATGGGTCAGCGAGCTGTTCTCTCAACTCGCCTATGAGGCGGGCCTGCCGCCGATCCGGCTCCACGACCTACGACACTGCGCGGCCACGCTTGCCTATGCCGCCGGCGCCGACACGAAGGTGGTGTCCACGATGCTGCGCCACAGTTCGACCAATTTCACCGAGAACACGTACACGACGGTCCTGCCGGAGCTGGCGCACGCGGCGGCCGAGGCGAGCGTTGCGATCGTTCCGAGGGCGGTCTCCCCTCGGTCTCCCAAGAGGGCGCCGGCGGTCCTGCGGATTCCATGGGAGCGGCGAAATCCCTGGTCAGAAGGGTTAAGAGTGGTAGGGCGCCCGGGGCTCGAACCCGGAACCTACGGATTAAAAGATCCAGTTCGAGCCGTTCCAGATCGTTCAATGCAGGTCAGTGGCTGTGTAGGGTTTCCCCTGAACGCTCCTGAACGCTCCTGAACGGCATGGAACTGCAACGGCAACTGCAACTGGCGGCAGCGGTGCCGACGGTTTTACAGCTCGTGACAGTCGCGGCTGGCAGATGGCCTTTCACCTGCGGCATGACCGCGTTCAGCCGCCGTGCAGTCCATGATCATTTCACGTACATTACACAGCGGCGGCTGGAGCGGGATGTTCAGAGCAAGCGGTTGTGGAGTGGATCACCACTCTCGCCATTGGTCAGTGATCTCAGAGCGCTCGATTCCTCGACGGGCGGCGAGTCCGTCGAGATCGATCCCCGCCTCGCTGAGCACGCCGTCGATGAACTCGCACAACTCTTCTCTTTCGATCGTGTCGTAGTCGTGATCGTCATGGGCGCCGTCGACGTCGTTGAGCCCTTCGACCACCCGTTGGATCGCTGCGAAGACCTCTCCATCGGAAGGCGCGTCAAAGCCCCGTACCTCATACTCGAAGGCTGTGAGGACGTGCTCGGTCGCCACTACCAAAGGCTCTGGATACAGCGCGGCGAAGTTCGAGTCCTCGACACTCCTGAGGCCGGCGGCACGCTCGGCGCGCTCTTCCGCGACGTGCTCGCGCCAGATATCTGTTGGTCTTTTCGCCACTGCGTGATGGTATGACCAGACACTTGTGGGCCGACAGCCTGAGATGCGAGGGCAGTGACTGACCGAGCCCCCTGCCCGATCATCCGTCTACCACCGACCCGCTCGAAGGGGAACCGAGCCACGGCCAAGCGATCAAACAGTCGATGCGGTTGACCGCCACAGGAGGCTTTGCATGGACCGGCCGAGAGACCTTGTCGAACTGGAGGACCGATGGCTGCTGCCGTACCGCGGCATGCAGGTGATCCAAATCTGTGTGAGCTACCAACTGACGCTGCTATTGGACAGCGGAGCCCAAGTGGACGTGGAAACCGAAGCGGAGTTAAGCACACTGCGTGCGCTCGATCGAGTGAAGGCGCGCCTATTGCCTGAACAGCAGGATGTTGCACCGGCTCTGACTCTCTTCGGGGCGACGGTTCTCTCAGCCGTCGCTTTCAAGTCTGGATCGCTGCGGCTGGGGTTCGATAACGGACTGCAACTGAAGGTCAAGCCCGACGTCCGCTACGAGGCGTGGAGTGCACACGGCCCGGACGATGGCCCACGCTTAGTTTGCCAACCAGGCGGTGGCATCGCAGTGTGGCAGTAAGAAGGCACGATGGCGATCAGTGGGCATTTTCTCCACGCGCCCGGTCACCCTGCAGCAGGAGAGTGGGCCGACCTTAGTTCGGAGACAGACCTCAACCATGTTGTCCGGTGAGCCGTGCTGAGGAACGAAGCACGGATCGTCGATCGCCCCCAAGCACGTACGGCGTCCAGCCATGCAGTGGCGATCGTGGGGCTGCATCTGTGCGGCGGCGTGGTAACCCCGGTCGGTGCGTTCGGTTGGTACGGCGGGGCTGGCGTGCGGTGCCCGGCCCGGTGTCCCGCCGCCGTCCGGGACCGGCCCCCAGGCCGCACGCCCGGACGGCGGGTGGGCGGAGGGCCGGGGGTACGGCGGCGCGCCGCGCCGCCGCTTGATCTCTATAAGAACAATTCGGCAGTGTGAGCGGCATGGCCGAGTTCGTCGAGGTGCATGTGACCGTGCCGGATCGTGACACCGCTGAGCGGATCGCTGATGTGGTGGTGGGGGAACGCCTGGCCGCCGCTGCACAGCTCGTCGCCCCGATCACGTCTGTCTACTGGTGGCGTGGGGAGATCAACCGGGCCGAGGAGTGGCTGCTGTTCATGAAGACGACGGCTGAGCGGTTCGACGAGCTGGCCGCTGCGATCCGGCAACTCCACCCCTATGAGGTGCCGCAGATCATTGCCGTGCCGTTGGTCGCCGGGACGGCGGACTATCTGGAGTGGATCAGGCGGGAGACGACCCCAGAGCGCGGCGTGTAGAGATCAGGTCGCCCAGGAGTTCGCGAGCGGCGGGATCACGCTGGCCGACCAGCGTCTTCTCCACGTTGCCCAGGTGTTGCAGGCCCCACGTTGACTCGGTCCGCTGGGCTGCGTCCAGGGCGCGGCGGGCGTAGGTGACGCCGGTTGGGATGTCGCCGATCTGGAGCTGTGCTTGGGCGATGTCGGCGTAGATGACGGCGATGCGCTTGTGGTCGCCGTCGCCGTAGCCGTCAGCGGAGGTGAGGGCCTGTTGCCCGGCTGCGGTCACCTGTCGTTCGTCGCCCAGTCGTACATGTACGGAGAGCTGGAAGGCGGCCATGCGGCCGGTGTCCAGGAAGCGGGTCCAGGCGCGTTCGCGGTGGGGGCGGGCGTGGTCGAAGGCTTCTTGCGCCTGTCGTAGCCGTTCGGCTGCTTGTCGGTCTCCCAGGCCGGCGAGGTGTTCGGCTTCCAGGCAGAGCAGCCATGCTCGTGTGGCGTCGTCGCCTTGGGCTGGTAGGAACTGCTGCGCCCGCCGTACCGCTTCCAGGGCGGCCCGTCCCTCCGAGGCGTACGAGCGGTAGGCGTGGGTGCATGCCTGGATGATCGGGTGCCCGCTCTCCTTGGCCGCGAGCGCTGAAACCCGGTCGAAGGCTGCCGACTGCGCGGGCCGCTTGAGGTCCCAGGCCAGCCATGAGGCCAGCGTCGCCGCCTCCCCGGCCGAGGCGGCGAGGCGCCTGCGGAATCGCTCGGGTGCACCATGAAGAAGGGTGCTCAATTCGTTGAGGTGGCTGGTCAGCCCTTGGTAGAGGGCGCTGGCGGGGAGTTCGTACTCCAGGCGGTGGAATCCGATGGTGCGGGCTTCGAGGTGTTCGACGGTGTCCTCGTCGAGCATGCGAGGGCCGGCGAGGGCGCGGGCGAGGCGTTCCCAGGGGTCGGCGATGGGGGAGGAGGCCGCTTCGGCGGTCAGTCCGGCTGCGATGAGGAGCATTGTTCGGCGGTTCACGTGTGCGTCCAGCCTTCCCACGATCCAGGCCAGCGTCAGTACGTCAACGTCGCAAGCGTCGTTCGGCTGGCGCGAGCCGATGACTACTTGTTCCACGTTAAGAAGGCTGCTTGCTGGTGTTCCATCCCGTGCCGGGATGTGCGGGGGCGGGTGCGTGACGCCGGTGAGAATCCGCGGGGCGAGGCCGAGGAGCATGCGGGCGGGGTCGGGCAGACCCAGGCCGTCGGCGATGCGCTCGAAGACGTCGAGTGCGGTGACTTGGGCCTTGCCTTGCATGTACTCGCTGACTTTGCCCTGGCTGAAGCCGACGGCGACGCCGATGCGGGTCTGGCTGATGCCTGCGTACTGGCGGACGAGCCGGAAGAGGTGGCCGATGTCGCGATTTGTGAGGGCAGTGCGCATTTCGGGGCGTCGCCACAGGTCGGCCGGTATGACGACCGGTTCGGCCCCGTCTGCGGGCATCTGCCGTTTCCCCTCGCGTCCTTGGACTGCTGGTGATTCCACGCTCACGGACCGGAGTCATCCCGTCAAGGGATAGTGCTGATCCCGGTCTTGGATTCCGGCTCGGGATGGGTTGCCTTACCGCAGGTGAGGACGCTTGTCCCATGACTCGGAGCGATCAACCGACAAGTGAGAGGTGCCGGGCCTGCCGGGCCACAGGCTGGCGCTGGGTGCGCAAGAGCCGCGCCGACGCGCTGCGCTGTCTCGACGGTACGGCCGTGGAGCTTGTGCAGGTGACCTGCTTCGAGTGCTCGGGAGTCGGGAGAAAGCGAGCGTCGTAGTGGAGATCATCACGGGCTGCGTCAGTCCGCACGTGCGCGAGGCCAAGGAGGGGCACATGCAGTTGGTCTGGCGTGAGCCGGCGAAGGCCCAGGAACGTGCCCGCGTGGTGGCCTGGTCGTGTCACTGCCGATCGACGGTGTACGAGCTGTGCTGTGTCGGCGGGCAGGCGTACATCCGCCGGACGGAGTACGACGACCACGGCGGGGAGATGGCCTCCGAGACCTACCGGTGGGCGTACAAGAAGGCTGTCGAGGTCTGGAGCGCCCTGCTACGTGGCCAGGTGGTGTAGGCGGGGTTCGATGGCGCGGTACCCGGAATGGGGCCGCGCCATCGCCTTTTCCGGGGTAGGGCTATCTGTCCTGAGAAGGGGTTGCCCAGGCATCATGCGCTGATAGCCTGCTTGGCTAGACAGGCATGCTGAATGCGGGAGCCCTGATGTCCTTTGAATACACGCCTCCGAAGTACGCGCAACTGATCGCGGAACTGGAACGGCGCATCGACTCGGGCGAATATCCGCCCGGCTCCCCGCTGCCCAGTGAACATCAGCTCATGGCCGAGTTCGGGATGGCACGCCCAACCGTGGTGAAGGCCCTCGGGGTCCTGCGCGATCAGGGCTGGATCGTCACTCATCAAGGCAAGGGCCGCTTCGTGCGGGGAAGGCCGGCCATCCCCACCGGTCAGCAGACCCGCGCCGGACGCGAACTCCTCGACCGCAAGGAAGCCCAGGTCTCCAGCCGCTTGCTGGTGAGCGGCGAGGTTGAGGTACCGAACCGGATCGCGTCCTACCTGGGACTCAAGCCCGCGTCGCCGGTCATGCTGCGGCGCTCGCTCGTCGAGCACGACAACGAGCCGACCGAGATCTCTTCCACCTGGCTGCCGGTCGCGGTGGCACAGGGGACGGCCCTCGGCGAGCCGGAGGAGCTGAAACAGGGCATCCGGCGTTACGTCGAGAGCGCTGCCGGTACCGCGCTGGACCACATCATCGAGCACGTGACGGCGCGGAACCCGAGCAAGGAGGAATGCTCGCTCCTGGGTGTCAAGAGCTCGGCTGCGCTGCTGGCCGTGTACGCCGTGGCGTGCGACGCGACAGGCCGGCCGTGGGTCGTGGTGGAGTCTGTCCTTCCTGGTGACCGGCACGAATTGGAAGATGCCTACCCCATTCGGTAGCCGGAGTTCCAACTTCTTCGCGAAGCCCGCTTGGTGCACTTGACTGGCCAAGTGGGCTTCGTGCTTAATGGGCTTACAACTTGGTCAGTCAAGATGGCTGACCGCGCAAGAAGAGGAGTGAGCGCACATGGCAATCCAGGGACCCATCCCCGTGACGTTCGCCCAGGTCTTCCCGCACGGCTGCTACAGCGTCGGGGAGGTCGAGCCGGTCAAGGACTTCGAGGCTTCGACGAACGGCAGGTTCGTCCAGGCGCGGGACAAGCAGACGGGCGAACTCGTCTGGCAGATCCCGGTCATGGACGCGGACCCGTCGCTCAAGGCCGCTCAGAAGACCGTTGCGGTCAAGATCCTCAGTCCCACCCAGCCGGTCGCCCCGGCTCCCGTCGCGGGGCTGCCGTTCACGCCGGTCGAGTTCGACGGCATGACCGTCACGCCGTACGTCAACGGCTCCGGGCGGCTCGCCTACTCGATCAAGGCGCGGCAGATGCTCGCCCCGCGCACCAACGTCAAGTCCACCAACAACAGCAAGGAGGTCGCAGCATGAACGACAGTCAAAGCTACAGCTACACGGTCATCCGCGTCCGGCCCGACGAGGAGCCCCGCATCGGGGTCTCGATCTACCCCGACAGCTCGGCTCAGGTGACGTACTACGCGGCCGGCAAGGGCTCCCACGCCTTCATCGACATCGCCTTCGCCGCCACTCACGTGAGCATCGGCACGACGAGGGACGCCGAGGTCACGGCTGAACGCGTCACCTTCGCCCGCCAGTTGTCCGACGCGGCGGCGGCCTACCTCGCCGACTGCGAGCGCCTGCACGCCGAACAGCGGGCGGCGGCCTGACAAGAAAGCGGGGCCGCTGGAACTGGTCCTTCCGGCGGCCCCTCATCTCCCCTGACGCGAATCACGAGAGGTTTCCAGCCTAATGTTCAAGCGGCTTCCCGGAGACGAGGCGCGCAACCTCGTCTCCACCACCCCGGACACGGCCGTCGTCTTCCGGCCGACCGTCGTCCGCACGCCCGCCATCGTCACCCTGGTCATCTACCTCTACCGGTTCCTCGTCGCCCTGGTCCGGACGTTCTGGCGGCATCCGGTAGCCGTCAGCGTGCCCGCTGCCCTCGGGTTCGCCTGGTATCAGTACGGCTGGCCGCTCGCCGCCTCCCTGCTGGGCACGACCGTGCTCAGCCTGGCGGCCTGGGCGTCCATCGACCGGCAATCCTTCGCCCGCCTCGTCGGCTGGCGACTGCTCGCGTGGTGGCGGCTCATGTCGGTCTACCGCCGTCACTGGCAGTCCGTCATGGACGTCTCCGGCCTCGGCAAGCGCATCAACGGGCGCGTCTACCTGCCCCGGCTGATACGCGTCCAGTGCGACGGCTGGGCCGACCGGATCACCGTGCGGATGCTGCGCGGCCAGGCGGTCAAGGACTGGTCCGACCGCATCGACAACCTCGCCCACGGCTTCGGCGCCACTTCCTGCCGCGTGGCGCTGATCAAGGGCGGCAGACTGCTGCTCATCTTCCCGCGCCGCGACCCCTTGGCCACGCCGATCCCCGCGCTACCCGTTCCGTTGGAGCCGACCGTGGGACCGGTCGAGATCGGCAAGCAAGAGGACGGCCGACCGCTCCGGCTCAAGGTCCACGGCACGCACGTCCTGATCGCGGGCGCAACCGGGGCAGGCAAAGGCTCCTTCCTGTGGGACACCATCCGCGGCTTGCTCCCCGCGATGCGGGCGGGCCTGGCCGAGGTCTGGGCGCTCGATCCGAAGCTCATGGAGCTGTCCTTCGGGCGGGAGTTGTTCCGAGGCCGCTACGCCGCCGATCCGGCCGACTGCGCCGACCTGCTTGACGAGGCCGTTTCCGTCATGCAGAAGCGGGCCGCTCGCTTCGCCGGCCTTCAGCGCTCCCACGTCCCGACCATCGAGGACCCGTTCGTCCTGGTGCTCGTCGACGAGGTGGCGTTCCTGACCGCCTACCAGCCAGACAAGCAACTCCGGCAGCGCATCTCCGCCGCGCTGGCCACACTCGCCACCCAAGGCCGCTCGGTCGGTGTCGGCGTCATGGCCGCCCTCCAGGACCCCCGCAAGGAGGTCATGAACATCCGCAACCTGTTCCCCGACAAGATCGCTCTCCGCCTCGACGAGTCGGAACAGGTGGACATGGTCCTCGGGGAGGGCGCACGCGACCGGGGAGCCCTGGCCGATCACATCTCACCCATCCCCGAGCAAGGGGCCGGTGTCGCGTACATGCGCCTGGAGACCTCACCAGAACCGATCCGGGTCCGCGCCGCCTACGTCTCCGACGCCGACATCCGCGCCATGGTCGCCCAGTTCGAGGAGGCCGCATGAGGCACCTTCTCGACGAGCTGCGCTGCGCCTCCTGCGGCACGCTCAACTCCCTCTGGCTCGACCCGGTCCGCGCCCTGGCGGAGTGCTCCGCGTGCGGCCAGACCGCGCTCATCCCCGCCGACACCGACGAAGGGAGGTCCCCATGACCCATGCGCACGACCGCGCCCTGCCTCGCGCCGTCCGGCTGGCCATGCCGCTGGCCCGTGAGGTCGTCGAAGAGGTCGCCAAGCTTCACGGCGTGTGCATCCGGCCCGTCCCGCTCAAGCGCCTCGACACCCACACCGGCCAGTGGGAGGTCATCGACGTCCCGTGCGGCTCGCCGATGGACAGCAAGTGCCCGCCATGTGCCAAGCGCAACAAGCAACTCCGCAAGGCCCAGTGCCGCGAGGGCTGGCACCTGGAAGAGGAACCCGCCATCACGCCGGACGAGCCGAACGAGGAACAGCGCTGGCTCGTGGAGTTCCGCGCCGACATCCAGGCCAAGCGCGACGCCGCCGAAGAGGCCGGCGACGACACCACGGAGCTGGACGCCCTCATCGAGGGCCTGGACGAGGAGATCAACACGGCGGGCATGCGCGGCAACGTGCTCGGCCGTACGAGCGCCAAGCGTTCCCGCTCCACCCGGCGACGGCAGGACGCGCCGGACCTGCCCAAGCGCAAGACGGCCCGCACCACGCTGGGCCGCACCTTTCAGGCTCCGGACGGCAAAACCTACCGGCCTTCGCTGTTCGTCACGCTCACCCTGCCCTCCTACGGCAAGGTCCGCGACGGCGTACCGGTCGATCCCGACATCTACGACTACACGCGGGCGGCCCGTGACGCGCTGCACTTCTCCAAGCTCGTCGATCGGTTCGTGCAGAACCTGCGCCGAGTCGCAGGCTTCGATGTGCAGTATTTCGCGACCGTGGAGCCGCAGAAGCGCCTTGCCCCGCACCTGCACATGGCCATCCGTGGAACGCTCCCACGAGCGGAGATCAAGCAGATCGCGGCAGCCACCTACCACCAGGTGTGGTGGCCATCCGTTGATCGCGTGGCCTTCGAGGGCGAGCACCTGCCCACCTGGCAGGACGGGGCCGGCTACCTCGACCCCGACACCGGAGAGGTCCTGCCCACCTGGGACGAAGCCCTCGACGACCTGGACGCCGACGAGGACGCCGAACCCCTCCACGTGATCCGCTTCGGCGACCAGGTGGACGTCAAAGGCGTGCTCGCGGGCACCAAGGACGCCGACCAGTGCATCCGCTACCTGTCCAAGTACCTGACCAAGAGCCTCGGCGACGGGCTGGACAGCCAGGCCCAGCAGGAGCACGCGGCCCGCTTCGTCGATGCCCTGCGCTACGAACCCTGCTCCCCGGCCTGCCCGAACTGGCTCCGCTACGGCATCCAGCCCAAGAACGCCAAAGCCGGGATGGCTCCGGGCCGCTGCCGCTCCAAGGCCCACAAGCCCGAACACCTCGGCTACGCAGGCCGTCGCGTCCTGGTCTCCCGCAAGTGGTCCAACAAGACCCTCGCCGAGCACAAGCAGGACCGCCGCACCTGGGTCCTGGAAGCCCTCGGTCAGAACGACCAGCCCACCGACCCACACCGCTACGTCTGGAAGCCGATCCCGGCCGGAGACGCCAACGTGGCTCCCCTCGCCGTCCGGCTCCTGCGATCCGTCCGCGAACGGCAACGCTGGCGCGCTCACATGGCCGAACTCCAGGCCAGGGCGGACGGTCAAGATCTTTCGGCAACTGAAGGGAGGGCGGCCTGATGGAAAGACTCTTCTACCGGCCAAACGACGCGGCGACGGTCCTGGGGATGAGCCGCACGGCGATCTTCAGGCTCATCAAGACCGGCGAACTCCGATCCATCAAGCGCGACGGCTACCGCCTGATCCCTGCCGCCGCCCTACTGGACTTCGCGCGAGAGTTGGAGGCGGCGTGATGGCGCGCAAGCCCAACGGCCGTTCCTCGATCTTTCTCGGCAAGGACGGCAAGTGGCACGGCTACGTCACCATGGGGGTCAAGGACGACGGCACACCTGACCGCCGCCACCGCGTCGGCGACAGTGAGACCGAGGTGACCAAGAAGGTCCGCGAGCTGGAGCGAAGGCGCGACTCCGGTAAGTCCGACAAGCCGGGGCTCGCGCCCACAGTCGCCGAGTGGATGCGCACCTACCTCGACGAGATCGCGCCTCTCAAGGTCAGCGACCGTACCTTGGAGAGCACCTACCGGCCCAAGGCCGAACACTGGATCATCCCGCGCCTTGGTGCTCACCGCCTCGACCGGCTGCGCCCTGAGCACCTGGACGCCTTTTACGCCTATCTCGCACAGCAGGGCCTCGTCCAGAACACCATCGTGCAGATTCACCGGATCCTCTCCCGCGCTTTGAAGATCGCAGTACGGCGTGAGAAGGTCGCCCGCAACGTCTGCACTCTGATCGACGCGCCTACCACCGAGGACGTGGAGATCGAACCTCTCGACGCCGACGAAGCCCGAGATGTCCTCGACGTGGCCAACAGCCGGAGGAACGGTACCCGCTGGTCCGTGGCGCTCGCGCTGGGCCTTCGGAAATGTGAAGCGCTCGGGCTGCGCTGGAAGTACGTGGACCTCAAGCGAGGCGTCATCCGCGTCTTCTGGCAGATCAAGCACCAGCGCTACCGCCACGGCTGCAAGGACCCCCACACCTGTGGCGAACGACTCCACCGCTACCCGTGCCCGAAGGACTGCTCCAAGGCCAAGCGCACTTCGGGCCGCAAGCACGTGTGCAACAAGCCAGGACAGAGCTACTGCGCACCGGAATGCACCAAGCACGCGCCCTCCTGCCCCGAACGCGTCGGCGGCTGGACCTTCGTGAAGCCGAAGGGCAAGAGCAAGCGAACCATCAAGATCCCGCCCCCGCTGATCCCGCTACTCAAACTCCACCAGCAAGCCCAGCAGGCCGAACGGGAATCCGCGGGGGAGCGGTGGCAGGACTATGACCTCGTCTGGTGCCACACAGACGGACGCCCCATAGACGCCGGCCAGGACTGGGACGAATGGAAAGAACTCCTCAGCCTGGCCGAAGTCGAGAAGGACGCCCGAGTCCACGACGCCCGGCACACCGCCGCGACTCTCCTCATCGAACAAGGTGTGGACATCAGCGTCGTACAGGAAATCCTTGGTCACTCACAATTGACCACGACCAAGCGCTACACCCACATCACAGCGACGCTCTCAACCGAAGCAGCAGCTCGCATGGGCCGGGCTCTCTGGGGCTGACTGCAACTGGAAATGCAACTGGGCGGGCTTCCGGATCATGGAGATCGGGGAGTCCGCCCAGGTCATTGTGGTAGGGCGCCCGGGGCTCGAACCCGGAACCTACGGATTAAAAGTCCGCAGCTCTGCCAATTGAGCTAACGCCCCTAGCAACAGCAAGGGTACAGAGACTACCGCCCCGCCCGCGACGCCCACAGCACCGGTCAAACCGTCACCGGTAGGCGGCCAGGCCGGTGAGCGCCTCACCGAGCACCAGCGTGTGGATCTCCTGCGTACCCTCGTACGTCAGCACACTCTCCAGGTTGTTCATGTGCCTGATCACAGGGTACTCCAGCGTGATCCCGTTGCCGCCCAGGATCGAGCGGGCCTGGCGGGCGATGTCGAGGGCGGCCCGTACGTTCGCCAGCTTGCCGAAGCTGATCTGCCGGGGCTCCAGGGTGCCGGCGTCCTTGAGCCGGCCGAGGTGGAGGGCGGTGAGCTGGGCCTGGGCGAGGCCGACGTACATCCAGGCGAGTTTCTCCTGGGTGAGCTGGAACGCCCCGATCGGCTTGTCGAACTGGACGCGCGTCTTCGCGTACTCGACGGCGGACTCCAGGCAGGCGCGGGCGGCGCCGACGACGCCCCACACGATGCCGAAGCGGGCCTCGGACAGGCACGACAGCGGCCCCTTGAGCCCGGTGACGCCGGGCAGGGCGGCGGAGGCGGGCAGGCGCAGGTCGTCGAAGTACAGGGACGAGGTGACGGACGCCCTCAGGGACATCTTCCTGTGGATCTCAGGGGCGGAGAAGCCGGGCGTGGAGGTCGGGACGACGAAGCCGCGTACGCCCTCGTCCGTCTGCGCCCAGACGACCGCCACGTCGGCGATGGACCCGTTGGTGATCCACATCTTGGAGCCGTTGAGTATCCAGTCCGAGCCGTCCTTCTTGGCATATGTCCGCATGTTGGCCGGATCGGACCCGTGGTCCGGCTCGGTGAGCCCGAAGCAGCCGATCGCCTCACCGGCGGACATCCGGGGCAGCCACTCCTCTTTCTGCTCGTCGGAGCCGTACCGCCAGATGGGGAACATCGCCAGCGATCCCTGGACGGACACGAACGAACGCAGCCCCGAGTCGCCCGCCTCCAGCTCCCGGCAGGCCACGCCGTAGGAGACGGCGTCGGTGCCGGCGCAGCCGTACCCCTGCAGGTGCATGCCGAGCAGCCCGAGCGCGCCGAGCTCGGGCGCGAGCTCGCGCGCGGGGAAGGTGGCCTCCTCGAACCAGTCGCCCACGTGCGGCAGCACCCGGTCGGCGACGAACGACCTGACCGTGTCGCGGATGAGCCGCTGGTCGGCGTCGAGCCGCTCGTCGAGCCGGAGCAGGTCGTCCATGGCGGTCGTCCCTTCCTCGGTGTGGCCTCATACGGGCATAGGGGGCTACCAGGGTTCTACCAGGGACAAACCTGATGTGCTAACACCACCCCCACGGGCAGTCTTGAGACATGAGCGAATACCACGACTACGGCAGCGAACCCCAGACCCAGAGCACTCACGTCAAGAAGCTCCACAGGACGGACCGGGGCAGGATCGTCGCCGGCGTCTGCTCCGGCATCGGCGAGTACGTGGGCATCGACCCCAACCTCATCAGGATCGCCCTGGCGGTCGTGACGCTGTTCGGCGGCCTCGGCGTCGGCGTCTACGCGATCGGCTGGCTCCTCATCCCGGACGAGAAGAGCGACACCTCCGTCCTGCAGAACATCATCGACAAGCAGCAGAGCCGCAACCGCGGCACGACCGACTGGACCGGCGAGCACAAGCCGCCGCAGCAGTGATCAGGCGGGGGCCTCGGCGGACAGGCGGGCGGCCCGGTCGCCCCGGGACTCGGTCCACAGCAGGGCCAGTACGGCCGCGCAGATCACCCCGGCGACGCCGGACAGCGCGACCACCGGCTCGGGACCGAGTCTCTCCGCCGCGTACCCGCCGACGAGAATCCCCGCTCCCTGTACGGCCATGAGCCCGGAGTGCACGATCCCGAACGCCTGGGCGCGACGTTCGGCGGGCACGGCCTGGACGAAGGCGGCATTGGCCGCGAGCTGGTAGGCGCCGCCGATCCCCGACAGGACCCACGCCGCCAGCACGACGACGAGCGGGGGACGCAGCGCGGTCACGATCAGGGGCGCGCAGCTCAGCAGCGCCAGCCATCCCATGAGCCGCAACCGCCGCGCGGGCGTGACGAACCTGCTGAACAGGAACGCGCCGATCACCGTGCCGGTCGGCATGGCGGCCATCAGCAGCCCGGTGATGACGGGCGCCGGCAGCGGGCCGTCCACGGCCAGCCGGGTCGCGTAGGGCGCCGCGATGCCCTCGGGCAGCACGTAGAAGCCGCACAGCCAGGCGAACAGCACGAGCGTGCGCAGGTCTCGCGTACCGAAGACGAGCCGCGCGCCGGCCCTGGTCATCGTCCACATGGACGGTTTGGGGCCGTCGTCGGCGCACGGGGCCGGGCGGCGGCGTACGCCGGAGGCCAGGATCAGCGCCGAGCCGAGGAACGTCGCGGCGTCGAGAGCGAGCGCCCGGTAGGGCCCCATGGTGGCGATCAGCGCTCCGCCCACGGCGAAGCCGAGCATCTGGACCGCCTGGTTGGTCATGTTCTGGAGGGCGGAGCCGATGACGTACGTGTCGCCGTCGAGCACCTCGGGCAGCAGCGCCGCCCGCGCCGCCGAGAACGGCGCGCTCAGCAGCACGACCAGGAACACCAGCGCGCACAGCGCCCAGAACGGCATGAACGGCAGCGCCATGGCCGCCACCAGCGCGAACCGGATGAGGTCGCAGGCCAGCATCACCCCGCGGCGGGCGAACCGGTCGGCCAGCCCGGCCAGCAGCGGCCCGCCGACGATCGAGGGCAGGTAGGTGAGGGCGTAGACCGCGGCCGTGGCCAGCGCCGACTGGGTGCGGTGATAGACCAGCACGGCGAGCGCCACCTGCGCGAGCTGGTCGCCGAGGAGCGAGAGGCCCTGGGCGTACCACAGGGCCCGGAACTCCCTGATGGCGATGACTTCCCGGTAGGTGGCTCGTTGTCCTTCCGTGCCGGCCTCGCCCCGTCGATGACGTCCTGGCGGCCGCCGCGCCCGCATGGCCCCCATTGGACTCCGCTGTGCCTGACTCTCGATGCGCTCTCGAAGCTCGCTTTGCGTGCTCGCTACGTCACCTAAGGTGCCCGATCATCATGGCAAGCCGCAACCCAAAGAAGCCAACCAAAAGCAAAGGGTTACCAACCCAGCTCGTGCAGCCGTTCGTCGGAGATGCCGAAGTGGTGACCGATCTCGTGGACGACGGTGATGCGTACTTCGTCGACGACGTCTTCTTCCGTCTGGCAAATCTCACATATCGGGTTGCGGTAGATCTCGATCTGGTCGGGCAAGACACCTGAGTACCAGTCGCCACGTTCGGTGAGGGGGACACCGGTGTACAGGCCGAGCAGGTGGGGCTCCGGCGGATCATCGACGACGACCACGACGACGTTGCTCATCGCGGCCGCGAGCTCGCCGGGGATCATGTCCAAAGCCTCGGCCACGAGCTCCTCGAACTTCTCCCGCGACACCTCGATCACCCTTGCCATTCTGCCCCGCCTGTCAGCTAAGCAAGAAACGGCATGAAGTTCGTTCACATCACAAACGTCGTCATCCGCTCACGAGCCGCCCGCGTGGCCGGCGTCCTCGCCGTGGCCGCGGTCGGGGCGTGGCTGGGCATCTTCCTCAGCGGCTCCGTACGCGCCGAGGTCGGCCCCGTCGAGACCGCGATGTCGCTCCGGCCGGCCTGGCACGGGGAGACCGTGGTGGACGCGAGCCCCCTGGGGACGCTCACGTTCCGCACCCACGACGCCCCCCTGCGCCTGCGCATCACGCTGGAGAACATCGACCAGGAACGTGCCAAGGCCTTCATCGAGGACCCGCGCCTCGCCGAGCGGCTGCCCCAGGTGATCGAGGAGGACCTCCTGGACGGCGTACGGGCCCTCGCCGTCCGCTCGCTGCTCTGCGCGGGCGCGGGGGCGCTGGCGGCGTCCCTGCTGGTCTTCAGGCGCCCGCGCGTGGCCCTCACGGGCCTTCTGGCGGCCTCCGTGGCCCTCGCGGGCACGGGGGTGCTCGCCGTCGTGACCTTCCGCCCCAACTCGCTCGTGGAGCCGCGCTACTCGGGGCTGGTCGCCGCCGCGCCGTCGCTGGTGGGCAGCGCGGAGTCGATCGTGACGCGGTTCGAGTCGTACCGGTCGCAGCTCACCAAACTCGTCACGAACGTCTCGAAGCTCTACGACACGGTCTCGACCCTCCCGCTGTACGACGCCGACCCCAAATCCATCCGGGTGCTGCACGTCTCCGACATCCACATCAACCCCATCGCCTGGAACGTCATCCGCTCGCTCAAGGACCAGTTCAAGGTCGACCTGATCGTGGACACCGGGGACATCTCCGACCACGGCACCAAGGCCGAGAACAAGTTCGTGGACGAGGTCGGCCGGCTCGGCGTCCCGTACGTGTACGTCAGGGGCAACCACGACTCCATGACCACCCAGAAGGCCGTCGAACGGCAGAAGAACGCGATCGTCCTCGACGACCAGGCGCGCAAGGTCGCCGGCCTGACCATCTACGGCCTCGGCGACCCCCGCTTCACCCCGGACAAGTCGGTCAGCGTTGACTCCGACCCGGACGCGCTCAAGCAGTTCGGCCGCGCGCACCTGGGCAAGGTCGGCAAGGCGGACCTGATCGCCGTACACGACCCGGTCATCGGCGAGGGCTTCTCGGGTGCCGCCCCCATGATCCTCGCCGGCCACACCCACGAACGCCGCACCACGATGCTCCCCACCGGCACGCGCATGCTGACGCAGGGCTCCACCGGCGGCGCCGGCCTCCGCGCACTCGAACACGCCCAGCCCACCCCCGTCCAGGCGTCCGTCCTGTACTTCGACAAGGAGACCCGCCGCCTCCGGGCCTGGGACGACGTCACGCTCGGCGGGCTGGGGGAGCAGTCGGTGTACATCCAGCGTCACGTGGAGCCCGACCCACAACGTATGATTTCCCCGGAGCCCACGAACGCCCCGTCGCCAACGGGATCGGTCACCGGCTCCGCGTCACCCGACGCCGGACCGCCACTTTGGCATCAGGGGCCATCGTCCCCTATGCTTCAGAGGTCTCCGACGGAAGGCGACAGGGAAACCTAACGGCCCCCATCGTCTAGCGGCCTAGGACACCGCCCTTTCAAGGCGGCGGCACGGGTTCGAATCCCGTTGGGGGCACGCGAGCGCCTAGCGCACGAGCAAAACGGCCGGTCTAAGACCACCGAAGAGCTGGTAAGCTAAGCGAGCGCAAACAGCAAGAAACGCCGAAAGGCAAGCAAGGTCCTGTAGAGCAGTTTGGAGTGCTCGCCACCCTGTCAAGGTGGAGGTCGCGGGTTCAAGTCCCGTCAGGACCGCTCTGGGTCAGGTAGCTCAGTTGGTACGAGCGTCCGCCTGAAAAGCGGAAGGTCGGCAGTTCGACCCTGCCCCTGACCACCATTTTTGAGCAGCAAGAATGCCCCGTAGCGATTATCGCTTCGGGGCTTTTCTGTCTCTCCTCCGGCCGGAGCGCCCCGGGGCGAGCCGACCGATCCGATCACCGGCCAGTGGTCTCCAAGCGAGTCGCAAACACGCTGCTCCACGCTGACACCATGCCTTCCCGTACGAATGGTCGCCACCCCTTGCGCATGCGTTCCTCCAGTCGGCGCGGAACTCCGCGTGGGAAGTCGGGGCGTAACGCCTCGGAGGAGTCCATGTTCACCAGGGTCGTCCTGGCCATCGCCGCGACGGCGGCGGCGGTGGGATGGACCCTGACGGCCACCGTTCCCGCAGTGGTCGACATCGGGTTGGCGACCGGCCTCACCGGCGCTCCCGGAACCCTGACCGTCCTGGAGTGCCACGACGGGGGCTCCAGCAGGCGCAGCAGGCAGGTTTGCACGGGGAGCTTCGTGTACGACGCCACGGGCGAGAAGGCGGCGGTCCGCGCCTTCTCGTGGGCCGATCCCGGCCATGTCTATCCCGCCCAGATCATCAATGGGGGCGCCCGGGCCGGAGTCCGGGGAACGCAGGGCGCCCTGGCAGCGCTCCCCGACCTCTCCATCGGCCTGATCTTCATCACCATGGTGGGGATGGTCCTGAGACTTCGGGCCTTCCACCTGGTCAACGCTGCAGTGATCGGCGCGGTGGGACTCGTGGGGACCGCCGTCGGCACCGTAGCGCAGTCAGTATGAGGTTTCGACGCGACGAACCGAGGTCTCGACGCGTCCGGGCGGGCCGATGATGTGCAGGTAGACCACGGCGAGCGGTCGGGGTGTTCGGCGTGCCACATCCGCCCGGCCGCGGGCGTGGACCACGGTGAGGCGTCCGCGCGCAGGCAGTGCCTCGCTGAGTGCCGACGGCAGCCCGGACGGCGACGTCGGCCACCAAGACGGTCAGCTCGTCGTCGCCATCTTGACGTCCTGCTCGATCTCGTGCCGGGACGCGCGCAGTGGCGAGAGCCACATCACGATCGGACCGATCAACATCCCGGCCGAGAACACCAGGAGCGTGGCGCGCATGCCGATGCCGGTTCCCAGGGCTCCGGCGAGGAGCGCGCCGATCGGGGTGGCCGCCCAGGTGAGCCAGCGGGAGGTGGCCGCCAGGCGGCCCTGCATGTCCTGGGGGGTCAGGAGCTGACGGAGGCTGCGCTGGGTGCTCTGGAAGATGAGCGTGATGATGATCATCATCGTCCAGGAGAAGCCGACGATGAGCTGCCCGGCCAGACCCGGGTCGACCAGGCCGATCGTTGCGGTGGACAGCGGATAGGCGGTGGCGGCTCCAAGCAGCACGCGTGGCATGCCGTAGCGGTCGGTGAGTGGTTTCGCGATCAAGCCTGCCGCCAGGCCGCCCGCCATGCTCAGCCCGAGGACCAAGCCCGTGGCCATGCTGGACCAGCCGAGCTCGCGTACCACGTAGTTGACCTCAAGTGCTGCGAAGCCGGCCAGGCAGAAGCTGACCGTGGCCATGTAGAGAACGAGTGGGCCAATGACGCGGTGGCGGGTGACATAACGCAAGCCCTCGGCGATCTGGGTGCGCAGCTTGGGGGCCTTCCCTTCTCCGGCATGGGCTCCGGGGCGCGGATCAGCGTGAGCGTGAGCGCGGCCGCCAGGTAGGAGAGCGCGTCGGCGAGCACCGCCTTGGCCGGGCCGAACAGGGAGATCAGCACGCCGCCGACCGGCTGGCCCGCCATGCCCGCGACCGTGATCGTGCTGGTGAGCTTGGCGTTGCCCTCCATCAGGTTGTCCGGACCGAGCAGGGTGAGGGGGTAGGTCTGGTAAGCGGGGGTGAAGAACACCTCGCAGGTCGCGACCACCAGGGCGACGCCGTACAACTGCCACAGAGTGAGCGAGCCCGCGGCGGCGGCCAGCGGGATCGTCGCCATCGCGCAACCGGAGACCAGGAACGTAGTGATCATCACGGGACGTTTGCGCCACCGGTCGCTCAGCGCTCCGGCGGGCAGCGAGGCGAACAGCACGGGCAGGCGGCGCGCGGCGGTCAGCAGACCGAGGTCAAACGGTGAGGCGTTCAGCATGAGCCCGGCGACCAGCGGTAAGGCCAGATAGGAGATCTCGTTGCCGAGGGAGCTGGTTGTCTGGCCGCTCCATAAGAGCAGGAAATCCCGATGACGCCACAGCGATACCGTTTTCGACATCCGCGAGATTGTGCCATGCGCCGGGAGCGGGAGTGGCCCGACACATGGCACGCGGGCCGCGGCGGCCGAGCTGATGCGTCTCCCCGGTCCCTGGAAGGTCAGAGGAGGTCCGGCGTCACCGGGCCGTAGCGGGCGGCTGAGGCTCCGGTGATGTGGGCCCAGTAGCGGTCGCCGTAGGACCAGTGCCACCACTCGCTGGGGTAGTTGACCAGTCCGACTCTGGTCAGCACGTCGCCGAGGGTGCGGCGGTGTTCGCGGGCCTCGGGGGAGATCGCCGTGCTGGCGGTGTGGCAGGTGTCGGTGTCGGTGTCGTTGACCTCCGTCCCGAGCCACAGCTCCGCGCCGTCCGGTCCGCACAGGGTCAGGTCGACGGCGGCGCCGGCCACGTGCGGGGCGACCTCCGGTGGGGAGATGTAGCGGCTGGCCCGCTGGTGGTACCACTTGTCGTCGTGACCCGGATAGGCGATCCGGAGCCGGTCGACGTGGGCGTCGAAGTACCTGGTCTGCAGGTCCACCGGGCGGAAGCCCTCGACGATCAGGAAGCGCAACCCGGGCTGCAGCAGGGTCTGCGCGGTGACCAGGCGATCCACGACGCCGAGGCGAAGCCGGGCGTAGAAGCCGTCCGCGTCGGCCAGGCGCGGGTCGAGGCGCAGGGCCTGGACGGTACGGAGGTCGAGGAGTGCTTCGCCGGACTCTTCCAGCGGCATCCGGCTGATCGCGGGGTCGGAGAGCAGGATCATGTCGTGTCCTTACCGGGTCTGGATGGCGTGACGGGCCGCCCGGTGAGGGTCCGGGCGGCCCGTCTGTGGTCATGGTCGGGTCAGGCGATGCCGGTGCCGGGGACGTCGTACTGCCAGCCGTTGTTCCAGTACCAGTGCTTGAGTGAGCTGTCGGTGCCGCGGGCGAAGAGCTGGAGGGCGCCGCTGGCGTCGGCGGTGATGGTGGGGGTGCCGGTGATGCCGGTGCCTAGGACGTCGTACTTCCAGCCGTTGGAGTAGTACCAGTGCTTGAGTGAGGCGTCGTTGCCGGTGGCGAAGACGTGGACCATGCCGGCGGGGTCGACGGTGACGGTGGGCGAGTTGCTGATGCCGGTGCCGGGGACGTCGTACTGCCAGCCGTTGTTCCAGTACCAGTGCTTGAGTGCGCCGTCGGTGCCGCGGGCGAAGAGCTGGAGGGCGCCGCTGGCGTCGGCGCTGACGGTGGGGGTGCCGGTGATGCCGGTGCCTAGGACGTCGTACTTCCAGCCGTTGGAGTAGTACCAGTGCTTGAGCGAGGCGTCGGTGCCGCGGGCGAAGACGTGGACCATGCCGGCCGGGTCGACGGTGACGGTGGGGGAGCCGTTGATGCCGGTGCCGGGGACGTCGTACTGCCAGCCGTTGTTCCAGTACCAGTGCTTGAGCGAGCCGTCGGTGCCGCGGGCGAAGATGTGCAGCGCCCCGGAGGCGTCCATCGCACTGGAGGGGCCCTGCCGGTCGAAACCGTCCGACGAGGCGGAGTCGTCGACGATGTTGTTGTAGCGGATCGGGCGGTAGTTCTGCATGCTCGCCCAGCTCTCGTCGCCCACCCGGCCGTGGGAGTTGGCGGTCGGGCCCTTGGCCCAGTCGTCCTGCCAGCCGTCGCCGTCGGGGTCCGCTCCGCCGTTCAGCGAGTACGTCCACGCGCCCTGGCTGTGGTCGGCCGGATTCTTCCATCTGGCGAACAGTTCTATGTGGCCGGATTTGAGAATCGCGTCCCCTGGCAGCAAATCATGCAAACTGGCCAGATATCGCTTTCCGGACCAACTCTCGAAGTCGTCCGTGCTGTTTCCGCCCTTGCCGGAGTTCGCGGTGATGTGCCATGCCATGGACACCAGCCCGGAGCAGTCCGGGCCGTATCTGTTGTCCCCTTCGACATCCGTGGTGAGGGTGTTCGAGGCCCGGGTCAGGTTGTATCGGACGTTGCGGTCGACCCAGTTCTGGGCCCGGGCCAGCACCTCGGAGCGGGTGATCTGGCCGCCGGGGGTGGAGGCGGCCTGGGCCGGCCCCGCCGTCGTGACCGTGGTGACCACGGCAGCCGTGAAGCCGAGCGCGGCCGCGATCATCGTGCTCAGGGTGCCGGAGATCAGGCGGTTGAATGTCATGATTACCTTCCGGGTGAGGAATGTTTTCGTCCTTGCACCGGAAGGTTCGAACGGCGCGCTGAAAAACCGCTGAAACTCCGTGGAGGCGGGCTTTCAGCGCGCGGCCTCGTGATTGACGAGTTCGGCGTGTTCGCGGGCGCCGTGGTCGCGGAAGACGGTCAACGCGCGGGCCCGGATCGTCGCGGCGGTCTCGGGCTCGCCGCGGGCCTCGTGCAGCAGGGCCAGGTCGCGTTCGGTGCGGGCGCGCCAGAGCGGCGCCTCCATGGCCTCCCACACCTCGATCGAGGCGGTCAGGCAGGCGGCGGCGTCCCGCAGGTGGCCGTCGGCCAGGTGGAGCTCGCCCAGGGTACGCAGAGTCAGCGCCAGCCCCCAGCGGTCGCCCATCGCCTGGCAGGTCGCAAGCGCGCCCTCCAGCGGGGCCAGGACCTGCCGGGTCCGGCCCAGCCGGAACCGGGCTTTGGCCCAGGCGCGCACCGCATACGCCTCCATCAGCTTGTCCCCGAGCTGGGCGAAAATGGCCCGCGCGGCCTCGGCGGTCTCGATGGCCTGGCCGTACTCGCCGGTGGCGCGGTGGAACAGGCTCATGGTGCGCAGCGTCACGCCCTCGCCGCGGCGGCTGCCGACGCGACGGTAGGCGGCCAGGGACTCCTCGAGGCCCGACCAGGCGGCGGGGTAGTCGCCGAGCTCCAGCCGTACGGAGGCGGCCAGCCGCCGCAGGTACACGTTCCCCACGTCCTGGCCGAGGCCGAGGCCCGCGAGCAGGGTGCCGGCCTGGTCCAGGAAGTACAGCGCGTCGATCAGGCGGCCCGCCTCCCGGCAGGTCACGCCCAGCCCCGCCAGGGCGACGGCCTGGCCGCGCGGGTCGCCGAGCTCGCGGAAGGCGCCGAGTGCCTCGCCCAGGAGCTGGCGCGCCTCGGGGAACCGGTCCTGCAGGTAGCGCAGATGTCCCAGCTCGGCCAGCATGGTGGCCTCGTCGTGCCGGTCGCCCGCGTCCCGCGCGGCGGCCAGCGCGGCCTGGTTGATCCGCTCCCTGGACACGAACCTGTTGACGCCGAACAACGACGGACCCAGCCGGGCCGAGGCGAACTTGCAGACCAGCCGGTGCAGGCCCAGGGCGGCGGCTCGTTCCAGGCCGACCACCAGCGCGGGTTGTTCGATGTCGAACCAGTCGTGCGGGGCCCCGAGCACCTGCTTGACCAGCTCACGGGACACCGGGAAGGCGTCCACGGGGGAGCGCAGCCAGCCGATCTCGTCGGACGGAGCGGTCGCCGCCACCCGGTCGGCCAGCGCCAGCCAGCCGCCGAGCACCCGTTCCACCGCCGACGCCAGCGCCTCGGCCGACTCCTCCACCTCGGCCCGCTCGCGGGCGTAGATGCTTACCAGGTCGTGCAAGCGGTACCTGAGCGTGCCCAGCTCGTCGACCCGGCTGAAGTCCACCACCTGCGCGTCGACCAGTCGTTCCACCGTGACCTCCGCGGCCGTGCCGCCGAGGTCGCACAGCCACGCTACGACCCAGGGCGAGAACTCGGGAACGCCCAGATGGCCCAGCCGCCGCAGCGCCCGGCGCGCGCCCCTGTCGAGCCCTCGGTAGCTGAGCTCGAAGCCGGCTCGGACCTCCAGGTCCGCGATGGCCAGCTCGTCCAGCCGGCGCCGTTCGTCGGTGAGCCGATCGGCCAGCAGCCGCAGCGGCCACTGCCGGCGGGTGGCCAGCCGGGCCCCCGCGATCCGGATCGCCAGCGGTAACCGGCCGCAGAGCTCGACGATCTCGCGGGCCGCGGTCTCCTCGGCCGCGGTGCGCTCGGCTCCCGCGATCCGGCCCAGCAGCTCGATCGCCTCGGCGGGGTCGAGGACGTCGAGGTCGGTACGGTGGACGCCGGCCAGCCCGCCGAGCCGGTTACGTGAGGTGATCAGCACGGCGGCACCGGGACCGCCCGGCAGCAGCGGGCGTACCTGCTGCTCGGTGGCGGCGTCGTCCAGCAGCACCAGCACCCGGCGTCCGGCCAGCAGGCTGCGGTACAGCTCGGCCCGCTCCGCGGTGCCGGGCGGGAGGGCGGCCGGCTCCACCCCGAGCGCCTTGAGGAAGCGCCCCAGCACCTCACCCGCGTCGGCGGGCGCATCGCTCATCCCGCGCAGCTCGGCGTACAACTGCCCGTCGGGGAACGTCGACGCGACCTGGTAGGCCACATGGACGGCCAGGGCGGACTTGCCGCTGCCGGCGCGCCCGCCGATGACCTGGATGGCCCGGGAGGGCCCGGACGTGAGCGCCGTGACCAGGGCGGAGCTCTCCGGCGCGCGGCCGGTGAAGTCGGCCGGCGCCAGCGGCAGCTGAGCCGGTACGACGGCCCCGGCCGTCGCACCCGACGGCGGCGCGAGCAGGGCCGGGTCACCGCGCAGGATCGCGTGGTGCAGGGCGGTCAGCTCCGGCCCCGGGTCCACGCCGAGGCTCTCGACCAGCACCTCGCGGCCTTCACGGAACGCGGCCAGCGCGTCGGACTGGCGGCCGAGCCGGCACAGGGCGGTCATGTACTGCCCGCGCAGCCGCTCGTTCGTCGGATGGCGTCCGACCAGTCCGGCCAGCTCGGCCACCACCTGGCCGTGCCGGCCGAGCGCCAGATCGGCGGCCATGCGCTCCTCGACGGCGGTCAGCCGCAGCTGCTCCAGCCGGGCCGCCTCTCCCGACAGCAGCGAGTCGCCCAGCCCGGCCAGTACGGGCCCGCGCCACAACGCCAGCGCGGCGCCGAGCAGGTCGGAGGTCTCCTGCGGCGTGGACGCCGCTCGCGCGTCGGCCAGCAGCCGTTCGAACACGTCCATGTCGAGCGATCCGGCCGGAATCTGGGCCAGGTAGCCGGGCGCGCGCGTGACGATCACCTCCGGCATGCCGGAGCGGGCCAGCGCCTGCCGCAACGTCTTGATGTACGTCTGGATCGCCGCCCTGGCGGTCTCCGGCGGATCGTCCGGCCAGATGATGTCGATCAGGCGGGGCATCGGGACGATGTGCCCGCGTTCCAGCAGCAGCGCGGCCAGCAGCGTCTGCGGCTTGACCCCTCCCAGCGGGACCGCCGCCCCACCGGCCGTCACCTCGACCGGCCCAAGCAGTCGGAACTGCATCGCGACTCCAGGTGCACGAGGGAGGGTGAGGAGGGGTGCGCAGGATCTCACGGCAAAGCATGACAAGATCCGGTTACCTAGGCAAGGCCGGATCTGACCCGGGCGTCGTACGGGGGAAGGCGCGCCGGTAGTCGCTCGGCGAGATGCCGAGGTGCCTGAGGAAGTGACGGCGGAGGTTGTTGGCCGTGCCCAGCCCGCTGAGCTCCCCGATCTTCTCGATCGGGAGGTCGGTCGATTCCAGGAGGATCCGGGCTCGTCCCAGGCGCTGGTCGAGCAGCCACTGCAGAGGGGTCGTCCCGGTGGCCGCCTGGAGCCGCCGGTAGAACGTGCGCGGGCTCATCGCGGCCCTCCGCGCCAGGTCGTCCACCGTCAGCGGCTGGTCCAGCCGGGTCCGGGCCCAGTCCAGTACGGGAGCCAGCCCCTCGTCGCCGGCGGCGGGCACCGACATGTCGATGAACTGCGCCTGGCCGCCGGGCCGGTGGGCGGGCACCACCATCCGGCGGGCCAGCTGGTTGGCGACGTGCGCGCCGAGGTCGCGTCGTACCAGGTGGAGGCAGAGGTCGAGGCCCGCGGTCAGGCCGGCGCTGGTGAGCACGTCACCGTCGTCCACGTAGAGCACCGAGTCGTCCACCCGCACCTTCGGGTAGCGCTCGGCCAGCAGGGCGGTGTGCATCCAGTGGGCCGTCGCGGGGCGGCCGTCGAGCAGCCCCGCTTCGGCGAGCGCGAAGGCGCCGGTGCACAGGGAGACCATGCGGGCGCCCCCCTCGTAGGCCCGGCGCAGGGCCGTGATCAGCGCCTGCGGCAGCGGCTTGCCCTCCTCGACGCAGGAGTCCGGCACCGAGGGCACGATGACCGTGCCGGCGCCGACCAGGTCGTCGAGTCCGTACGGGGTCCGCAGCAGCAGCCCGGAGTCGGCCGGCGGTTCCCCGGTGCCGCACAGGCGCAGGTCGTACCAGGGGTCGGCCAGGTCGGACTGCGGCTTGCCGAAGACGGTGCAGGGGATGCTCAGCTCGTACAGGTCCCATGAGGGGACCCCGATCCCCTCGGACACGACCACGGCCACGGATCCTGCGCTCATGCCTCGAAGGGTATGGCAGGAATTTGGTGGTGATCGTCATCAGTGTCACTGTTCCCGGACGGCGCGTGCTGCGAGGGTTGCCTGCGACTGATCAACCTTCACCTGCGGACGTACAAGGAGTTGTGGCATGAACACCGACCGCCGATCCGTCACCGTCGTCGGGCTGGGCCTGATGGGCTCGGCCCTGGCCGGTGCGCTGCTGGAGCACGGGCACCCGACCACGGTGTGGAACCGTTCCGCGCACAAGGCCCGGCCGCTGGTCGACCGGGGCGCCCGCCTGGCTGCGACGCCCCGGGAGGCGATCGAGGCGAGCCGGCTCATCGTGGCCTGCGTACTGGACTACGAGGCGCTGCGCGCCGTGCTCGAACCCGTCGCCGGGTCGCTCTCGGGCAGGGTGCTGGTCAACCTCACCTCCGGCTCCCCCGAGCAGGCGCACGAGTTCGCCGCCTGGGCCGGCTCCTACGGCGCCGACTATCTCGACGGCGCGATCATGACGACGCCGCCCGGTGTCGGCAGCCCCGAGATGATGTTCCTCTACAGCGGTCCTGACCTGGTCTTCGAGGCGCACCGCTCGACCCTGGCGGCTCTGGGCGACCCCCTGCACCTGGGCGCCGACCCCGGTCTCGCCTCTCTGTACGATGCCGCCCTGCTCGGCCTGATGTGGTCCACGATGACCGGTTGGCTGCACGGCGCCGCGGTGGTCGGCGCGGAGAAGACACCGGCCGCGGTCTTCACTCCCGTCGCGATCCGCTGGCTGACCGCCGTGGCCGGCTTCCTCAGCGCCTACGCGCCCCAGGTGGACGCCGGACGCTACCCCGGCGACGACGCCACCGTCGACGTGCAGATCGCGGCCATCGACCACCTCCTCCACGCCGCGCAGGCCCGGCGCGTCGACAACGCCCTGCCCGAGCTCCTGAAGTCGCTCATGGAACGCGCCAAGGCCGCGGGCCACGGCTCCGACAGCTACGCGAGCCTGATCGAGGTCCTGCGGGAACCGGCGGACGGCCGATGACCGCCGCCACGCCATGGGCGGACCTGCTGACGGCCGCCGCCCACGACTGCCTGGGCGTGCTCCGCAAGGGAGCCGACCAGGACTGGTCACGCCCCGCCCAGGGCCTCGACTGGACCTGTCGCCAGACCCTCGACCACCTGGCCCTCGGACTGGTCGGCTACGCCGGCCTGCTCATCGCCCAGCCCGACGACCGCTACGTCACGCTTTTCGCCTCGCTCGACCCCGAGGCCCCGATCTCCGGCTGCCTGGACGGGCTCGGCATCGCCGCTTCCCTCCTCACCTCCACCGTCCGCGGCGCGGCTCCCCACGTACGGGCCTGGCACCCGTGGGGCCACTCCGACGCCGCCGGATTCGCGGCCATGGGAATCACCGAGCTCATCGTCCACACGTACGACCTCACCCGTGCCCTCGGCCTTCCCTGGGCTCCGCCCGGCGACCTCAGCAGCGCGGTCCTCGCCCGCCTCTTCCCCGACGCGCCGTCAGGGCACGGCCCGACCGACACCCTGCTGTGGTGCACGGGCCGCATCGAGCTGCCCGGGCGGTCCCGACGCGGGGAATGGCAGTGGGACGGGACCGTGCTCAATCCAGTGGATCACGTGGCCGCTGCCGCCCTACCGTGAGTCATGGACCTTCACCCGGGCAGCCTTCTCGGTCCCGTCCCCGAGCGAGTCGGGCGACTGGTCCTGCTCAACGGAACCCCGAGCTCAGGGAAGACGACCGTGGCGAAAGCCTTGCAGGAGGAGCTGGCCGAGCCGTTCTTCCACTGTTCGCTGGACGAGTTGCGCGGCGGCTACCAGGGTCGACACTGGCTGCGGGACCACGGAGGAGTGCTTTTCCGCAGAGTGCTCGATGGCTACCTGCACCTGCTGCGCAGTCTCACGCTGCTCGGCCATGACGTGATCTCGGAGGCGGTGATCACGCCGCAGATGTTGGACCATTACCTCGCTCTGTTCGAGGGGATTCCGGTGCTGTTCGTTGGGATTCGATGTCCCCTGGAGGAGGTGGAACGGCGTGAGCGGGGGCGAACCGGCAGGATGACGTCGGCGCCGCCTCTCGATGAGCCGGTCCACGCGCATGGCTGTTACGACCTGGAGGCGGACACCTCCGTCCAAGGGCCGGCGGAGGTCGCCGAGCTGATCAGTGCCGCTCTGGCGAACCCGCCGGTGGTCTCCGCCTTCGAACAGTTGCGTGTGCGTGGCCGTTCCGGGGGAGATTGGCGGACCAATTAGAGAGCACTGCTCTTGACTGTGAGCGGTTCTCCCGGCATGCTTGTCCTTAAGCGAGAGCAGTGCTCTCGGAACTCTCTGCCTGAGGAGCCGGCGATGTCCCGCTACATCGAGCCCACCCGCATGGACCACCTGTTCAACCGCATGGTCGCCGGGCTGACCCGGCTCGGGATCAGCCTCATGGGTTCCCGGATCCTCTACGTCCGTGGCCGCTCCAGCGGCGAATGGCGTACGACGCCGGTCAACCTGCTGACCCTGAACGGCGCCCGCTACCTGGTCGCACCCCGAGGCGTCACCCAGTGGGTCCGCAACCTGCGGGTCGCCGGGAACGGCGAGCTGCACGTGGGCCGCCGCGTCGAGACGTTCACCGCCACCGAACTGCCCGACGACGAGAAGCCGGCCGTTCTCCGGGCGTACCTGAAGCGCTGGGGCTGGGAGGTCGGCCGGTTCTTCGAGGGGGTCGGCGCGAAGGCGTCCGATGAGCAGGTGCAGGCGGTCGCTCCGGGCTTTCCCGTCTTCCGCATCAACTAGGGAGACTCGACTCGACGATGACGCGACTATGATCGCTGCCTGTCGCTATCACTATGAGAGGTAGTGGGCTGCCAGTGGATGTCGTCATGAAGGATCGGTTCGACCATGGCATGAGTCCCGCGCATCTCGCTGTTGAGATGGAGGACGCCGAGAAGCTTCAGGCGCTCCTGGACGAAGGCGCGGACGTCCATGAGGAGCACTACGGGTTGACTCTTCTGCATCACGCCATCGATGTGGAAGTGGACGGCCACGCGCAGACAGGCGATCCGCTCCATGTCGACATGACGGCGCTCCTTCTCGCGAACGGAGCCGATCCGCGACGGCGATCAGGCGGCGGCACAGGGGTGTCGGCGGAGCACTTCGCCTTCGTCAACCGTCACTGGTTGGCGAGCCGGTTGATCGAGGCATGGCTGCGGGATCATCCCGAGTAGGCGGCTCCGGCGGAGAGCGTCTTGTGGAGGCGGCGCGCCTCGTGGAGCAGCAGGCTGGAGCCCTTGCGGGCCGCCAGCTCCGCCAGCCCCGGCAACTCGCCGCGTGCCCCGGTGAGCGCCGCCGCCCGTACGGCGACCTTGAGCAGGTCGCCCAGCCCTGGTCTGGCCTTCTCGCCGGGGGCGGGCAGCAGCAGTGGCACCGCCTCAGCCAGGGCCGTCCACACGTGGGCGTGTGCCCCGGCCGCCGTGACCTCGTCGAGGACGGCGGTGATCCGGAAGAGTTTGACCTGTTCGCCGCGCACCATGTGACCCACGGCGCGGCCGAGGTCGGCCGCGGGAAGCTCGCCGTGCGCGGCCAGCGTGAGGATCGCCTCGGCGGCCAGCGCCCGCTGGGCGGGGAGCTGCGCCCCCATTTCGATGACGATCGTGCTCGCGGTCGCGATGCCCGCAGGGCCGTCGTTGTGTGCCAGGGCGGCCACGGCCTCCACTTGGTGGCTCCAGGGGAGGCATTCGAGGAGGTGTGCGGCCAGGGCCTCCCGGTGCGAGGGCATGACGGGCGGCCACCACGTCATGTTCCGGTAGAAGGTGGGATAGCCGGGCTTGGGCGCGAGAGTCCAAAGCTCGGCGAGCGGCCCGGGAATGCCCTCAGGCGGTGCGAGGCGGGCGTGCGCCTCCCGCAGCGACTGGTGGTAGGACGCCGGGCGGTCGAACGACTCGAGTCCCCAGGTCACGTCGGGATCGGGCAAGCCGCCGGCACGTAGGCAGGCCGCCAGCCGCCGGCCCGCCTCCGACGGCAGTTTCTCCGCCCGTACGGCCGGATCCGGGTCGAGCTCGCGCGGCAGGCGCAGTAACGCCTGGACGAAGTCGTACGTGAGCGGTTCGGCGCCATCGAGTCGCTCCATGCGCGTGACCAGGGTGGCGGCGTCGACGTGTCCGGTGGGCGCGGTCGGCGTGGCCAGCAGCACGGGAAGCGTCCCGACCCGTTCGAACAGGGAGATGACCTCGCGGAAACGTTGCTGGACGAAGCGGTAGGGGGCGGGCTCGGATCGCTGGCTCTTGCCGTTGAGCAGCGCGGTCAGCTTACGGCTGTCCGCGGGGGACACGACGGCCAGCGCGCAGCGCAACAGCAGCGAGGGGATGTCGTCCTCGTCGAAGCCGGAGATGCCGTAGGCGTAGGCTGCCGCCTCGAAGGGGTGCCGCCAGTTTGTCTGCCACCAGGGTTGCAGCCCCTGCACGACGGCGTCGCGGTTCCGATGGGTCAGCTCGACCAGGGCGGCGAGGATGCGTTCCATCCGCGCTGGATCCTCTGGCCAGAGGGGTTTGTCTAGCTCGGCGGCCAGTTCGGCCACGGATGCGATGGGCGGGGGCAGGGCGGGGAGCGCGGTCGCGGTCAGCGGGGGAGCGGCCACGGGATCGGGCTCGGGCTCGTCCACCGGGCCGAAGGCGACGGCCAGGCGCTCGCGCAGGTCGGCGGGCAGCCGGGTGGCCGCCTCGCGGATCGCCTGCCTGCCGGGCTCGGCGGTGTGCGGGGCGAGCTTGACCGCGACGCGGACCGCGCGTTCGCGCAGGCTGGGCGGGTCGAGGTCGAACACGGGCGCCAGCGCGGCCACCGCGGCGGCGCCCCAGGCCGGGGGCGCGTCGGCGATCCACTTCACCGCCGCCGCCACGTATTTCTTCTCCGGCCGGCAGGTGAGCGCCTGGACCGCCTCGGCGAACAGATCAGTGTCGAGCGCTTCCGACCGGCGCAGCTCCTCCAGCGCGAGCTGGACCACGGGCGAGGACGCGGACGGCAGCACGCGGACGAAGTCGGTCACCGGGATCTCAGCCGCCTCCGGGCGCAGCGCCCGCCACATCGTGACGAAGGTGGCGGCCTCGGCCGCGCCGCCGCCGGTCAGGAACCGGCTCACGCAGCCGTCGAGCAACACCTGACGCGGCACGCGGCCCGTCCGGGCCAGCTCGACCAGCTCGCCGATGATGGTCAGGTGGCCCTCCGACCACCGGCCCCAGTCGAGGCCGTCCGCCACACCCGCCGCCTCGAACAGGCGCGGCAGCATGTGGCCGAGCAGCGGATCACCGGCGAGCATCGGGGTGCCCTGGTTCATCCACTGCCGCTCGACCATCCGCAGCACCCACCCGGACACGAACGCGTCGTTCTCCGGCGGCTCCACACCCGTGTCGATCACCAGCGCCGCGGCCAGGTCCCAGGCCCGCAGCGACTCCGCGCGCCGCCAGGTCGAACCGGACCGCGCCGGCCGCAACCGGCGCACCAGGCGGACGGCCAGGTCGCGGCGCCACTCCAGCGGGCGGTCCCTGAGCACGGACATGACGTGCACGGCGTCGGCCTTCGGCTCCACCCCGGTCAGCTCGCGCCGATTGAGCCAGGACGCCACCTGCTCCGCCCCGCCGAAGCAGGCCGCCCCGGCCAGGCGGTAGAGGGGCGCGAGCTCCCAGATCCGCCGTTCGGCCTCGAACCCGCCGCGCCTGCGTTCGCTCAGGTGGGCGGGGAGGCTCCGGGCCACCGCGCGCCTGCTGTCGTCGTCGAGGCCGTGCAGGAACGTCACGAGGTCCGTGACGGAGCCGGTCTCGATGAGGTCGAGCACCGCCTGCGCTGTGGGGTTCACGCCGACGCCTCGGTCAGGACGGATGATCCGTTTCCCATCATGGGTCGCAGGCTATTGATCGTCACCGACAAAGCGCCTCTCCGGTCCGTCGTACTACGATCACGTGTGCGATTACACCGTCTGGCGGCTGCTGCCTATTTCGCCATCGCCCTCGGGTCGGTCGTCCTCGGTCTGGTGGTCGGGTCCGCGACGCCCGCGTGGCTCGTCACCATGTGGTATCCGCCCGGCGAGGCCGTCGGGGGGTCGCCGCTGCTGCCGGTGCTGGGCGGGTTGCTGCTGCTCGGACTGGTGAACGCGTGGATGTTCTGGCAGGTCCTGCGCAGGCCCGCGCCCGCGGACGTGCCGATGGGCAGGGCGGCCAGGTGGTTGCGGGTGCTGCTGTATGCGAACGTGGTGTGGCTGCTGATCCCCTCGTACCTGCCGGATCTGGTCGAGACGGTCATCGGTCTGGCGCTCTGGATGCCCGCGCTCGTGCTGCTCACGGTGGTGGTCACCGGCTCGGGGCGGTTCTTCCGGCTGGCTCTGCTCCTGTTCGGGCTGGTGGAGCCGGTCAGCGCGGGCATGGACGCCCTCGCCGGCGATCCGCGGCCCCTGACCCTCAGGATCCCGGTGCATGTCGTGGTCGCGGGAGTGGCCGCGTTAGTGATGATGGTGATGGTTCTGCTCGCGCAGCGGCGCGACGGGCGCTGGAGCCGGGGGACGCTGCTCGCCGGGGCGGGGACGTTCGCGAGCCCGTTCCTGGTGGAACTCGTGGACGCCCTGACGCGCGGCAGCACGATCGAGTCGATCGCCGAGGCGATGGACGTCCTCTACGTCGTCTGGCTGGCGCGTACGGCCCGCGAGCTCAACCGGGAGCCGAGGCGGCCGGCGCCGCTGCGCGTGCCCACGGCGGTCACGGCCGTGGGCGCCGTCGCCCTGTTGATGGCCGTCGGGCCCGAGTACGCGCCCCGGCTCACCTACACCTGGCGCAGCGAGGGAGGCATGGACTGCTGGCTGCGCTCGACGCCGCCGCGGGTCGCGGACGTCCCCGTCCACGAGCGCGACCGGGCCTATCTGTGCAGCGTGCGCAAGCCCGGCCGGGAGGTCTCCGACCAGGAGCTGATCGGCAAGGGGAAGGCCGCGTGCGCCAGGTTCGCGGGCGGGGAGCCGGTCAGGGCGCGGCCCGCGCTGCTCGCGCTGCTCTGCCCGGAGGTGATCGGGCGGAGACATCCGGAGCTGCTGCTGTCGTCCGCGCAGGTGGAGCGGCAACGGGCCGAGGAGAGGAGCCGGCGGCGCGAGCAGTTGAGACGTGAGGCGCGCGCGGAGGACGCCCGGTGCCGCGATCCGTGGCCGGCGCTGCGTACGCGGTTCCAGGCGACGGCGTCGTACTACGACTGGGACGGCCAGCCCTACGGCATCTACGACGCGGAGGCGGACACCTCGGGGGATGCCGAGACGATCTGGGACGCCTATTCGACCGAGACCCTGGCGGTCAGCGGTCAGCTCGCCCTGGTCTTCACGCCCGCCCAGGACTGGGCGACCTGTGTCACGGCGAAGGCGCTGCGCTCGGCCCCGCCGCCGCTGCGGCGCCGAGGCTGGGACAAGGTGGTCGAGGCGGACATCGTCAGCGGATCGGGCCGCCTGGTCATGCAGACGCTCTCGGCGAGCAGGGTACGCTTCCCTGATCTCGCGCGCGGCGGCCCCGGTCGTTACCGGCTGCGGCTGTACACGCGGGAGGGCGTGGACCTCATCCTCGTCTACCCGGCCCGGCGGTGAGCGGGCGCGGTATCCACCGTTCGGTGGATTTTTCGGTCAGCAGGGTGCCGGCACGATCGTGGCCGGGCGGTCGATTCGGGGTCGGGGCAGGTCACAGCATGCTTTGAGCATGGCAGTCATCGAAGTCACCGACCTGCGCAAGAGCTACGCGGGGCTGAAGGTTCTGGACGGGGTGTCGTTCTCCGTGGAGGAGGGCGAGATCTTCGGGGTGCTGGGGCCGAACGGCGCCGGCAAGACGACCGCGGTGGAGTGCGTGGAGGGGCTGCGGCGGCCCGACAGCGGGACCGTACGGGTGCTCGGCCTGGACCCGGTCCGTGACGCGCGCAGGATGCGCGAGCAGATCGGGGTGCAGCTCCAGCAGACCCAGCTGCCGGAGAACCTGAAGGTGTGGGAGGCCCTCGACCTGTACGCCTCCTTCTACGCCGACCCGCGTGACTGGCGGGCGCTGCTGGAGGAGTGGGGGCTGGCCGAGAAGCGGAACGCCCGGTTCGGGAAGTTGTCCGGCGGCCAGAAGCAGCGGCTGTTCATCGCGCTCGCGCTGGTGGGCAAGCCGCGGGTGGCGTTCCTCGACGAGCTGACCACCGGCCTGGACCCGCAGGCCCGCCGGGCCACCTGGGAGCTGATCAAGCAGGTACGCGCGAGCGGCGTCACCGTGGTGCTGGTCAGCCACTTCATGGACGAGGTCGAGGAGCTGTGCGACCGGGTGGCGGTGCTGGACCGCGGCCGGATCGTGGCGCTGGACACGCCGGCGGGGCTGCTGGAGGGCGAGCACCGGATGCGTTTCACGCTGAAGGCGGGCGAGGCGCCGGACCTGTCCGGACTGCCGGGGGTGACCGGGGTGTCCCGTACGGGGGACCGGGTGGTCGTCACGGGCCGCGGCGACTTCGCGACGGCGGTCACCGCGCACCTGGCCCGCCACCAGGTGCTGGTCAGCGATCTGCGGATCGACAAGCGCACGCTGGACGACGCGTTCGCCGCGCTGACCGGCCGTCCCTTCGACGACAACTGAGACCCGAGGACATAGTCATGTTGAAGCTCACCTTCGTCGAGACCAAGCTGCTCGCCCGCGATCCGGGCGCGGTGTTCTCGCTGCTCATCCCGCTGTTCATCCTGGTGGTGTTCGGCAGCTCGATCGAGCCGGGCGACCGGGTGCTGCTGCCGATGGCGCTGGCCATCGCGGTGGGGCTCGTGGGGCTGTACATGGTGCCGACCACGCTGGCCACCTACCGGGAGCGGGGCATCCTGCGGCGCATGTCGGCGACGCCGGTGCGGCCGGGCCGGCTGCTGGTGGTGCAGTTGCTGCTGCAGCTCGTGCTCGCGGTGACCGCCTGCGGGCTGCTGCTGGCCGTGGCGGGGACCGTGCTCGGCGCCCACCTGCCGGACCGGGTGCCGGCGGTCGTGCTGACGTTCCTGCTCGGGACGGCGAGCATGTTCGCGGTCGGCCTGCTCATCGCCGCCCTGGCGCCGAACGGCAGAGCCGCGAACGGGATCGGCGTGCTGCTGTACTTCCCGATGGCGTACCTCGCCGGTCTCATGCAGCCTGCCGATCAGATGCCGGATATGGTGGCTCGTGTCGGGGAGTACACCCCGATGGGGGCGTTCGGGCAGTGCCTGCGGGACGTCTGGGCGGGGGCCGCTCCCGATCCGCTGCTGCTGGCGGTGATGGCGGCCTACGCCCTGGTCGTCAGCGCGGCGGCGGCCAGGCTCTTCCGCTGGGAGTGAGGTATGACCAGCCGGCTCGACCGGTGGGAACGGGTGCTGGAGCGCCAGCTCGCGGCGGCGCCGTACGTGCTGCTGGCGGTCTCCGTGGTGCTCGCCCTGGTCAGCGACGGCGGGACGGTGTCGTGGGTCACGCTCGGCCTGGCGGCGTCGGCCGCCGGGTGGGTGTGGCTGGTGCCGCGCGGCCCGGTGTACGTGGCGGGGCTCGTCCTGCTGATCGGCGTCCTGAGCACGCAGAGCATCTGGTTCGCGAGTTTCTTCGGTTTCATCGGCTATCTGCACTCCTGGCGCTACCTGAACGGGATGTGGCGCTTCGCCGGCGTGACGGGGGTGGCCGCGTTCAGCGTGGCCGCCTACAGCGGCGGACTGCCCGAGCCCACGCCGACCGGGATCCTCACGTACGTGTTCTTCACCGGGGCCATCGTGGCCGGGGTCGCGCTGTTCAGCTTCGTCGGCCAGATCACCGACGAGCGCAGCGCGGAGCGCGAGCGCATGGTGGCCCAGCTTGAGGAGGCCCTGCGGGAGAACGCGGGCCTGCACGCCCAGCTCCTCGTCCAGGCCCGCGAGGCCGGCGTGCTCGACGAGCGGCGGCGGATGGCCGCCGAGATCCACGACACCCTCGCCCAGGGGCTGACCGGCATCATCACCCAGCTCCAGGCGGCCGGGCAGGCCGACGACTGGCGCCGGAACGTCGATCTGGCGCTGCGGCTGGCCCGCGAGAGCCTGGCCGAGGCCCGGCGCTCGGTGCACGCGGTGGGCCCTGGCCCGCTGGAGTCGGCGCCGCTGCCGGAGGCGCTGCGGGACGTCGCCGCCCGGTGGGGCGAGCTCAACGGGCTCACGCCGGAGTTCACGGTCACCGGCCCGGCCCGTCCCCTGCACCCCGAGGTCGAGGAGACGCTGCTCCGCACCGCCCAGGAGGCGCTGGCGAACGTCGCCAAGCACGCGCACGCCTCCCGGGTCGGGCTCACCCTGTCGTACATGGAGGATGTGGTCACCCTGGACGTACGCGACGACGGCATCGGCTTCGACCCCCAGCTCACCGCGTTCGGGCTGACCGCGATGCGCAAGCGCGTGGACCGGCTGGCGGGCACGCTGGAGATCGAGTCGGAGAGCGGCGCGGGCACCGCGATCTCCGCGAGCCTGCCGGCGGTGGCGCGTGGCTGAGCGACCGATCCGGCTGCTGATCGCCGACGACCATCCCATCGTCCGCGACGGCATCCGCGGCATGTTCGCCGGCGATCCGGGCTTCGAGGTGCTCGGCGAGGCCGGGGACGGCGCGCAGGCCGTCGAGCTGGCGCGGGCGCTGGACCCCGACGTGATCCTCATGGACCTGCGCATGCCGGGCACGGACGGCGTCACGGCCATCAAACGGCTCGCCGAGCTGGGGATCGGGGCCCGGGTGCTGGTCCTCACGACGTACGACACCGACCGGGACGTCCTGCCGGCCATCGAGGCCGGCGCGACCGGCTACCTGCTCAAGGACACCGGCCGCGACGAGCTGACCCGGGCGGTCCGGACGGCGGCGCGCGGCGAGGCCGTGCTGTCGCCGTCGGTCGCCACCCGCCTGCTCGGGCAGGTGCGTACGCCCGCCGACCCGCTGAGCGCCAGGGAGCTGGAGATCCTGCGGCTCATCGCGGACGGCGCCACCAACCGGGAGGCCGCGGCCCGCCTGTTCATCAGCGAGGCCACGGTCAAGAGCCATGTGCTGCACATCTACGCCAAGCTCGGCGTCAACGACCGCGCCGCCGCCGTCGCGACCGCCTTCCGCCGCGGCCTGCTGACCCTGGACGACGGCCGCTGAGGCGGCGTCGAGCAGAATGTGGCGCATGCATGCTCACGGGGGTGAGCGGGTGCGGGCGCGCTCGCTCGGGGTCGTCGTCGGCGCGTTGCCGACCGGCCCGCTGAACGCGATCACCGACGTCCCCGGCGTCCTGGTGGGGCACACGACCGTGGACGACGGGGCGGACCTGCGCACCGGGGTCACCGCGATCGTCCCCCCGGGTCTGGACGGCGGCGGGCTGCCGGCGGCGGTCCACACCGGCAACGGGTACGGCAAGCTGGTCGGCTCCACCCAGGTGGACGAGCTCGGCGTGCTGGAGTCGCCGGTCGTGCTGACCGCCACGCTGTCGGTGTTCCGCGCGGCCGACGCGGTGCTGACGTACCTGATGGGGCGCCGCCCCGACGGGGTGTCGTTCAACCCGCTGGTGGGGGAGACGAACGACGGGTTCCTGTCCGACATCCGGCGGCGGCCGATCACCGAGCGGCACGTGCTCGACGCGCTGGAAGGGGCCACCGGCGGGCTGCCCGCGGAGGGGTGCGTGGGCGCGGGCACCGGGACGACGGCGCTCGGCTTCAAGGCGGGCATCGGCACCTCGTCGCGCCGCGTGGCGGCGGGCGGGACCGAGGTGACGGTCGGCGCGCTGGCGCAGGCCAACTTCGGCGGCGTGCTGACCGTAAGGGGCGTTCCCGTGCCGGTCGAGGAGGTCGTCCCGGGCTCGCGGCGGCCGGAGCCTCCGGGGAACTCGTGCATGATCGTGGTGGCCACCGACGCGCCGCTCGACGCGCGCCGGCTCGGCCGGCTCGCCCGCCGGGCGGTCTTCGCCATGGGACGGGTGGGGGCCTCGTACGCGCAGGGGAGCGGCGACTACGCGATCGCCTTCAGCACCGCGCCGCCCGGCGGCCCGGCGGTGCCGGACGCGGCGCTCGACCCCTTGTTCGCCGCCGTCATGGACGCGGTCGAGGAGGCGCTGCTCAACTCGCTGTTCATGGCGACGACCACGACCGGGTTCGCCGGCCGTACGGCGCACGCGGTGCCGTACGACCGGCGTTCCCAGGTCACTCCGTTCGGCAGACCGTGCCGTTGAGGGTGAAGACGGCGGGCAGGACGTTCGGGCCGCTGTAGTTGCCGACGTACCCGACCGTGACCGTCGCGCCGGTCGCCAGCGTGGGGCTCGCCGGGTCGTTGACGACCTTGACCTGCGAGCCGGTCTCGGTCCACCCCGCGCCCCAGCCGCTGCCGAGGCTCTGCCACGCCCGGGGCCAGGTGAAGCTGAGCGTCCAGCCGTTGAGCGCGGCCCCGCGGTTGGTGATGTCGATGCTGCCGACGTAGCCGCTCGCCCAGTCGGTCTGGTTCGTCAGGCGGACCGAGCAGGAGCTGGTCGCGGGCGTGCCGGTGGTGAACGTCAGCGGCGGCGACGACCAGGACAGGCCGCCGCCGGCGTCGCGGGCGATCACGTTGACCGTGTAGCGGGTGCCCGGGGTGAGGTTGCCGACGGTGTACGAGGTGCCGGGCGTCTCGCCGAGCTGCTCGGTGATCGCGCCGTTCTGGCGGTGGATCTCGTACTTGGCGATCGGGCGGCTACCCGGGGAGGCGGCGGGCCAGGTGATCGTCGCGGCCTGGTCCGTGACGTTCGTGGCCTTGGGCTGGCCGGGCGCGCCGGGGAGGCCCGCCTGCGAGGTGGCCGGGCGCAGCACGATCGTGGTGAGGGAGAGCGGCGGCAGGGTCTGGGCCGTCGCCGTCCCCGACGTGGTGGTGGTGATGGCGGTCGCGCCGTTGGTGTGCGTCAGGACGGTCGGCGCGCCGGAGGCCGGGCGGTAGCCCGCGTAGCCGATCGTGACCGGGTACGAGGTGTCGGACGAGGTGTTGACCAGCATGACCGCGAGGTCGCCGTTGGGCCGGCGGGCGGCGTGCGCGGTGACCTTCGGCTGGTCGGTGGCCGCCTTCACGAACTGGTCGCCGGGCCTGGCGAACCTGCTCACCATCTGCAGCGCGTAGTAGGGCGCGAACGGGGTGTTCAGCGCGGGCTCGCACACCGAGTTGTCGGCGGTGCACGTGCCGCTCGACAGCAGGCCGAAGTCGCCGTAGTCGGTGTGGCCTTCGACCTCGGTGACCGTGCCGATGCCGTTGTGGACGTTCCACCAGTCGACCGTGAACACGCCGTTCGCCAGCAGGGTGGCGTAGGCGTCGGCGGCGGCCAGCGCGCCCGGCTGGGTGTTCGTGCCGTTGCTGCTGCTGCCGGTGTTGAACTCGGTCATCGCGATGCCGATCCGGTCGGCGCCCGCTCCGGCGTACCTGGTGATCTGCTCGCGGGTGAGCCGGATCATGTCGGGAACGTGGCCCGTCCGGTCGAGGGCGCCCGGATACCAGTGCAGGATGACGAAGTCGATCTTGGAGCCTGCGGCGGACAGGACGACCTTGTTCCAGCTCCCGTCGTCGCCCTCGCCGGTGATGGCGTCGGGCCAGTTCGCGGGGGTGGTCAGCACGGCGCCGATCTTGATGGTGGGATCGACGGCCTTCATGGCGTCGGCGTAGGCGACGACGTGGCGGGCGTACTCGGCCGGGCTCTTGTCGGCGTGGTCGTCGGCCTCCCAGGCGGTGCCGTAGTGGCCGTTGCCGTAGTTCTCGTTGCCGATCTCCCAGTACTTGACGCCGTAGCCCTTGGTGACGTTGGCCTGGCGGACCCAGGCGGCGGCCTCGGCGGCGGTGCCGGTGCCGTAGTTGGCGGTCACCATCGCCTGCGCGCCGGTGCGGCGGACGCCGCGCATGAACGTGTCGAAGTCGGTGTTGGGGGCGACGTACCCGCCGGGGGCGGTGTGCGTCTCCCAGTGGTAGATGTCGGAGTAGGAGCCGCCGGGGTAGCGCAGCAGCTTCACGCCCGCGGCCTTCAGCGAGTCGGCGACGGCGTCGGTGCCCAGGTTCGAGTCCCAGATCGCGTGGTTGGCGCCGATGCCGGTCTCGGGGACGGTGGCGAGGGCGGCCCGCGCGTTGACGGTCACGGCGACCGGGGACGGGTCGGCGGCGGTCGCGTGCGCCGGTGGCGCGTTGAGCACGGTCAGCGCCAGCAGGACTGCGGACGCGGCCGGTAACAGGGATCTCGGCATCGAAGCACCTCGCCACGGATAGCGGTCATCACTCGACGCCCCCTCCTGACCAGGAGGCATGAGGATCATGTGGCGCGGCGTCCGGCCCGGTCAACCGGACGTGAAACTTTCACGGCCCCCCTACGATCACTTCATGCCCTTCGACCACAACGATCACTACCACCGGACGTTGCTGCGCCGGGTGCCGCCGGGCTGCGCGCGGGCGCTGGACGTCGGCTGCGGCGCCGGGCGGTTCGCCCGGCGGCTGGCCGCGCGCGGCATCGAGGTCGACGCCGTGGACCCGGCGGCGGAGGTGATCGAGGCGGCGCGGGCGGCGGGCGGCGGGCCCCGGTTCCTGCACGCGGACATCACGGACATGGAGCTGCCCGAGGGGCACTACGACTTCATCTCGTGCCTGGCGAGCATCCACCACGTGCCGTTCGCGACGGTCTCCCGGCTGCGGAGCGCGCTGGCGCCCGGCGGGGTCCTCGCCATCCTGGGCTGCTACCGGGAGACGCCGGCGGACCTCGCGTGGAGCCTGGCCGCCGTCCCGGTGAACGCGGTGGCGCGGGCCGCCGTCGCGGTGCGCGAGCGCGGGCAGGAGGCCGGTGTGCGGGCTCCGGTGCGGCCGCCGGAGATGTCGCTGGCGGAGATCCGGCGGGAGGCGGCCGGGCTGCTGCCCGGAGCGCGGATCAGCCGGCTGCTGTTCTGGCGGTACCTGCTGGTCCACCGCGAGCCCGCCTGACCGCCCCCCTTGGGCTCAGTTGTACCTGTAGAGCTGGTCGGCGACCCGGTGGCGGCCGTCGAAGAGCGCGGCCCGGTACATGCTGATGGCGAGCTCGCCGTGCTCGGCCTTGCCGCACGTGTCGGTGCCCGCGAGCTGGCGGATCTCGAAGCGGGTGGTCGGGTCGCCGCCCACGAAGTACTCGGCGCGGGCCTGGTACTTGTCGGCCCGTATGTCACAGGCGAGGACGTACGCCGACCCGCGCTCGGCGAAGCAGGTCATGGCCGCGCCGCGGGTGGTGGTGCAGACCTTGGCGCGGGCGCGGGCGGTGGCCGGGGTGATCCGGGTGTCCCGCTTAGTTGGATATTTGGCGATGTTCTGGACGGTCTTCCAGCGGCCGTGCTTCACCAGGCGGTCGCCCCGGTAGAGCGCGACCCGGAAGGTGACGACCTTGCCGATCTCCCGGCTGCCGCGCACCTGGCCCTTGCCGGCCAGGTTGTGGATGACGTACTCGGTGCCGAGGTAGCCGTGCTGGTAGTACTCGACGGCGGCGTGCAGCCGGTCGCCGGCGGTGTCCTCGACGGTGATGCCCGGCCGGTCGCTGCCGTCCGGGCCGACGCACGCCTCCGCGCCGCGGATCCGTACGCACGCCGGCTCGTCGGGGGCGCTCTCGTACGCTCCCGGGGTTACCCGGGTCTCGGCGACCGGTTGCCGGGGTTCGGCGGCGGTGTTGGTGGCGGTGTTGGTGGCGGTGTTGGTGGCGGTGTTGGTGGCGGCGTTGGCGGCCACGTCGGTGCCGAGCGCGAGGGCCGCCACAGCGGCTACCGCGATGAAGATGCGACCTAATGTCACTTACTTTCACCAGCCTCACATATGCGCTTGTTGCACCATGTGACGCCGGTCACGGTCCGGAAGTTCGCCGCCGGGTCCAGAAGGTCAGGAGGCGACGGCCTTCTTCCTCGTGGTCAGGCTGGCCAGCAGGAGCAGCAGCGAGCTCTGGGCGAGCATGCCGGGCGCGAGCGGCGGGGCCGTGCCGACCGTCTTGGTCAGCGCGTACCACCATTGGGAGAGCGGCGAGAGCGTGTCCCACTCGGTGGCCATCGAGCCCATGCCGTGGTTGACCGACACGTGCATGAACACGCCGTACGCCGAGGCGAGCAGCACCACTCCGGCGAGGACCCGCACCGCGGTGACCGCCCGCGGGGCCTCGCTCAGGGCGAGCAGCACCAGCGCGACCGCGAGAAGGGCCAGGGCGACCCAGGGGATGAGCTGGACGGGGGAGCGCCAGTGGCGTTCGAAGGCCAGCTCGAACCCGGCTCCCACGATGCCGATCGCGACCAGCGCCAGGAGACCGAGGCGCAGCGAGATCGGGCCTGCTTGAGCGAACCGGCGGCGGTGCGCCGCCCTCTCCGCGGTTGAGGTCATAGTCAGGACCCTGGCCTCGAAGGGTCAGAGAAGCCTGTAGGGAACCTGAAAATTAGATGAAAATGTGATTGTCGGCACGTAGAACAATTGTCGGCTCAACTACTTTCAGAACTCGCGCCAGTCGCCGAACCACGCCTCCGCCTCCGACGGCGGAACCCCGGCCCCCTCCGCGAGCAGGAAGAACGCCTCGCCCGCCTCCTCGCGCCGCAGGGTGTCGATCATCTCGTAGCGCTCCTCGATGCCGTTGAGCGTCTCGACGAAGCTCTGCAGGATCGGGCGCGCGTCCGCCACCGCGCCCGGATCGTGGACGTCCAGGGCCGCGATCGCGCGGGAGGCCGCCGCGTAGGCCCGGCAGGCGGCCTCGCCGGCCCGCTTGTGGTCGTCCACCCAGTCGCGGAGCGGGTTGTCCAGGTTGGTGGCCAGCCAGCGGTCCGGCTTCGCGCCCCGGATCTCGACGGACACGCCGGTGCCCTGGTAGCGCTGCCGGACGGCCCTGGATCGGCTGCTCCTGAACCCGTCGACGCGCAGGAGCCGCAGCGGCCCGCCGGGGGCGGGCAGCATCGACGGCTCGACGCCGTACGCGTCGGCCAGCTCCAGCGTGTGCAGCCGGGGATGGGCGTCGAGCCCGGCCAGGCCGCCGTACGGCCGGCCCCACCGGACGGACAACCGCTCAAGCCCCTCCACGTCGCCCAGGGACGCGCCGGTGACGTCGCCCGACGCCTCCACCGCCAGATCGCGAACGCCGCGCAACCCTCGCGGCACCCCCGAGCGCATGGTGAGCCTGATCCACCGGCCCTCGGCGGCCGCCTCCACCGCCTCCGGAGCCCCGCCCTGCAGCCAGAGCGTCATCAGCCCCGGCGGCAGGACCACCCGGCGCGGCCCCGCGCCCGCGACGAGGGTCAGCCCGTGGAGGCCGGTCCGGCTCAGGTCGACGATCTCGGGCGGATCCTCCCAGCGCAGGGCGGTGATCAGCGGCCGCGCCTCCAGCGCCGCGAGCAGGCCGCGCTCCGGGCCGCGCCAGCTGAGCTGCGTCAGGCGGGGCAGCGCGTCCAGCCCCTCCCACCGCACGTCTCCCGCGTGGTCACGCAGGTCGAGCGCGGGCAGGGCGGCCGACCTGGTCACGGCCCCGCCCCCCAGGTCGACCTGGACCCTGCCGTGCCCGGCCCGTTTGTACGCCTCCCTGACCGCGCCGGGCACCTCCAGCTCCCAGCGCCGTTGCAGCACCACCTGCAGCCCGATGCCCGGCCAGGAGCCGTAGGCGGTGGACGCCTCCGGCAGCTCGGGCCGGACCGGAAGGCGGCCGAGGCGCACGGCGTCGGCGGGCAACTGCTCGTCGGCGGGGACGTCGACCACCTCGGGATCGCCGCACCACGAGTGGTGGTCGACGCGGAGCGGCCCGGCCGAGCGCACGTCGTCGAGCGCGGGCACCGCGTCGGAACGCCAGTCGAGCACGCACACCGTCAGGCGCTCGCCCGCCGCCGTCACCTGGCAGGCGCCGTAGCCGCCCAGTGGCAACGGGATGGCCACCACATCGCCGATCTCCAGCATGTCCGGCACGCTAGCAACCGGCGATGACATTCCCGCCCCCTTCCAGTGGCCCGCCCGCCCGCGAAGGTCAGCGGGCCGCGGCGATCTCGCGCTCCGCGGCCTCCTTGGTGACGCCCAGGTCCGTGAGCGCCCGTGTCAGCGGCCCATCCTCCAGCCCCAGCACCCCCAGCAGCAGATGCTCGGTGCCCAGATGCTCGTGCCCCAGCCGCAGCCCTTCCCGCAGGGTCAGCTCCAGCGCCTTCTTGCTCTGGGCGGCGAACGGCACCTCCCGGGGCCCGGCCGGCTCGGTGCCCGGCCCGAGCACGCGGGTCACGGCGTCCCTGACCGCCTCGGGCGAGGCGCCGAGCGCCGCCATCGTCCTCGCCCCGAGCCCCTCGGGCTCGTCGGCCAGGCCGAGCACCAGGTGGCCGGGCTCGATGTGGCGGTGCCCGCCGTTCAGCGCGGCCCGCTGCGCCTTCACCACGACGGCCCGCGCCCGGTCCGTGTAGCGGGCGTAGACCCGCAGGTCGTCGGCCATCGACGGCGCGCCCTCCTTGGGCACGAACCGCTTCTGCGCGGCCTGCTTGGTGACGCCCATGCTGCGCCCGATGTCCGTCCAGGACGCGCCCGAACGCCTGGCCTGGTCCACGAAGTGCCCGATGAGGTGGTCGGCCACCTCGCCCATGTGCTCGCCGAGCGCGACGGCGTCGGTCAGCTCGCCCAGGGGGTCCCCTTCCGGGTGCCGTTTCCTGATCACGGAGATGAGGTCGTCCAGTCGTACACTTTCTTCCATACGTCAACCTTAGGTTGACGACATCAGGACCGTCAACCCTGGGTTGACGGGTGTGAACCCGCTCACACCATGTCACTGGCCGGATGGTCATCTCGTCTCAGAGGGCATGACGAACGCAGAACAGACCACAGTGCTCATCACCGGTGCCAACAAGGGGCTCGGCCTGGAGACGGCCCGGCGGCTCGGCGCGGAAGGGTGGAAGGTGTTCCTCGGCTCGCGCGACGAGACCCGCGGGCGGGCGGCGGCGGCCAAGCTCGCCGAGGCCGGCGCCGACGTGGTCGTGGTCCCGCTCGACGTCACCTCGGACGCGTCCGTGGCCGACGCCGTACGGCTCGTCCGCGAGCACACCGACCGCCTGGACGTGCTGGTCAACAACGCGGGCGCGCCAGGCAACGTCACCCCGCCCGCGCAGACGACCGCCGAGGAGGTGCACGCCGTCTACGACACCAACGTCTACGGCCCGATCCGGGTCACGAACGCGTTCCTGCCCCTGCTCCAGGCTGCCGACAACCCGCGTGTGGTGATGGTCTCCAGCGGCGGCGGCTCCTTCGCGGTCATGGCCGACCCCACCCAGCAGGTCACGAAGATGCACGAACTCGCCTACAGCTCGTCCAAGGCGGCGCTGAACATGATCACCGTCCGCTACGCCCAGGCGCTCCCGCACGTCAAGGTCAACGCCCTCACCCCGGGGGAGGTCGTGAACCGCAAGTTCACCGCCACCGACATGAACCACCACACCGGCCAGCTCACCGTCACCGAGGGCAGCGACCCGATCATCGAGCTCGCGACGCTGGGCCCGGACGGGCCGAGCGGGATCTTCATCGACCGCCTGGGCCCCATCGGATGGTGACCAGGGTCCAGGGCTTCGAGCAGCACCGCCCGCTGCTGTTCTCGATCGCCTACCGCCTGCTCGGCAGCGTGGACGACGCCGAGGACGCGGTCCAGGAGACCTGGCTGCGGTACGCCGACGCCGGGGCCGAGCCCGACTCGGTCAAGGCGTACCTGTCGACCGTGGTCACCAGGGTGGCGATCGACCAGCTCCGCTCGGCCCGGGTGCGGCGGGAGTCGTACGTCGGGGAGTGGCTGCCCGAGCCGCTGCTGGAGGACCCCTACGAGGACCCGGAGCGCTCGGCGGAGCTGGCCGAGTCGGTCTCCACGACGGCGCTGCTCATGCTCGAACGGCTGAGCCCGCCCGAGCGGGCGGTCTTCGTGCTGCGCGACGTGTTCGGCTTCGAGTTCCCCGAGATCGCCGCCGCCGTGGGCCGGTCGGAGGCCGCCTGTCGGCAGCTCGCCGTACGGGCCCGCCGGCACATGCACGAGGGCCGTCCCCGGTTCGCGGCCGGCCGGAGGGAGCGCGCGGAGCTCGCCGGACGCTTCTTCGACGCGATCCGGGGCGGCGACGTGGGCGCGCTGCGCGAGGTGCTGGCCGCCGACGTGCGGACGGTCGGCGACGGCGGCGGCAAGGCGCCGGCGCTCGCGCGGGTCCTCGTCGGCGCGGACAACGTCGCCCGGGTGTTCGCCCGGCTGGTCCCCGCGCTCCTCGCGATCGGCGGCTCGGTCGAGCCGCGCGAGGTGAACGGCGAGCCGGGGGCCGTCTTCCGCGACGCGGAGGGCAAGGTGCTCAACACGCTGGCGCTGGAGATCCGTGACGGCCGGATCGCGACGATCCGCGCGGTCGCGAACCCGGACAAGCTGCGGCATCTGGGCCCGGTGGCGGACGCGTACCAGGTCAGCCGCGAGGCCCGCGAGGCGATGCGGGGATGATCGAGGCAACGTGACCCGATGGCGGGGCATCGGGGTCACGTTGCGCGCGTACGACCTCCGTCGCCGCGATCACATGTTGATCATGTGCCCCGCGAGCCCGTGGATGGCCTCCTTGACCGCCTCGCCGAGCGTCGGGTGCGCGTGGACGTTGCGCGCGACCTCGTGCACGGTCAGGTCCCACTGCTGGGCCAGCGTCAGCTCCGGCAGCAGCTCGGTGACCTCGGGGCCGATCAGGTGGGCGCCGAGCAGCTCGCCGTGCGTGTCGTCACTGATGATCTTGACGAAGCCGGCGCTGTCGCCGAGGCCGTGCGCCTTGCCGTTCGCCGTGAACGGGAACTTCGCCACCTTCACGTCGTAACCCAGGTCGCGGGCCTGCGCCTCGGTGTAGCCGAAGCTCGCCACCTGCGGCTGGCAGTAGGTCGCCCGCGGGATCATGACGTAGTCGAGCTCCATGGTCTCCGCGTTGCCGATCGTCTCGGCCGCGATGATGCCCATGGACTCGGCGGCGTGCGCCAGCATCAGCTTGGCCGTGACGTCGCCGATGGCGAAGATGTGCGGCACGTTCGTGCGGCAGCGGCCGTCCACGGCGATCGCGCCCCGGTCGGTCAGCGCCACGCCGGTCTTCTCCAGGCCGTAGCCGTCGACGCGCGGCTGGAAGCCGATCGCCTGCATGACCTTGTCGGCCTCCAGCACCTGCTGCTGGCCGTTCTTGGTGACGGTGACCTTGACGGAGGAGCCGGTGTCCTCGATGCCGTCCACGCGGGTCGAGGTCAGGATCTCGATGCCGAGGCGCTTGTAGCGCTTGGCCAGCTCGGCCGAGACCTCCTCGTCCTCCAGCGGCACGACGCGGTCGAGGAACTCGACGATGGTCACCTTGACGCCGTAGTTGTGCAGCACGTACGCGAACTCCACGCCGATGGCGCCGGCGCCCGCGATGATGATGCTGCCCGGCAACTCCTCGGTGAGGATCTGCTCCTCGTACGTCACCACCCGCTCCGACAACTGCGTGCCCGGGATCAGCCTGGTGGTGGCCCCGGCCGCGATGATGCAGTGGGAGAAGGTGATGGTCTCGCCGTTCACCTGGAGGGTGTTGGCGTCGAGGAAGGTGCCCCGGCCGTCGTACTCGGTGATGGCGTTCTTCTTCATCAGGTAGTGAACGCCCTTGACCCGGCCGTCGGCCACCTTGCGGCTGCGCTGGAAGGCCGCGCCGTAGTCGAAGGTGACCTCGCCGCTGATGCCGAAGGTCTTGGCCTCGTTGTGGAAGATGTGGGCCAGCTCGGCGTTGCGCAGCAGCGCCTTGGACGGGATGCAGCCCACGTTCAGGCAGACGCCTCCCCAGTATTTCTCCTCGACGACCGCGGTGCGCAGCCCGAGCTGGGCGGCGCGGACCGCGGCCGTGTATCCTCCCGGACCCGCGCCGAGAACGACGACGTCATAGTGAGTGCTCATGAGTCGGACCATACCGCCCGCCCGGAACCACCCCTGACGCTAGACCTCCACCTGGTAGGGAAGGCTCAGCTCATCGGCGGGAACCCCGCGAATCCCCCAGTTGACTTGCGGCATCTCGATGATCGTCAGCTCGATGTCCTCGGGGTCGTGCGGCCAGTGGGCGTAGAGCTCCCTGATGAGCGTCCGCTTGGCGTGGTCGCTGCGGCCGGTGAAGCAGACGACCTCCACGATGAGGTAGCGCTCGCTGCGCTGAGGGCAGACGAAGTCGTCGGGGTCGAGCAGCAGGAAACGGTGGAACCGCTTGTCCTCCGGCAGGCCCCACGCGCTCACCAGGCACTCCTGCAACAGGTCGGAGAGCTCCCGCTGCCGCCCTGCCCACACGTCCCTGCGTCCGTACACCTTCACCTGCGCCATACGCGCCACTATAGAAGGCGTGATCCGCATCCTCCTCGCCGACGACGAAGCCATGATGCGCGCCGGGGTGCGCGCCATCCTCTCCTCCGACCCCGAGCTCGACGTGGTGGCCGAGGCTGGGGACGGGCGGCAGGCCGTCGACCTGGCCATCAGCCACCACCCCGACGTCGCGCTGCTCGACATCCGCATGCCGAGGCTCGACGGGCTGGCCGCCGCCGCCGAGATCCGCAGGGCCGCGCCGGGCACCGCCGTGGTGATGCTGACCACGTTCGGCGAGGACGACTACATCGCCAAGGCGCTCGACGTCGGCGCGGCCGGGTTCCTGCTGAAGTCGGGCGACCCGCGCGAGCTGATCGCCGGCATCCACGCCGTGGCGGAGGGGGCGGCCTACCTGGCGCCACGGGTCGCCCAGCGGGTCATCGCGCAGTTGTCGGGCGGCCGGATGGCGCGCGGCGCGCAGGCCCGCGACCGCATCGAGGCGCTGACCGAGCGCGAGCGGGAGGTGCTGGCCCTGGTCGGGGCGGGATTGTCCAACGCGGAGATCGCGAGCAGGCTGCACATCGTGGAGGGCACGGTCAAGGCGTACGTGAGCGCCATCCTGACCCGGCTCGACGTGCGCAACCGCGTACAGGCCGCGATCATCGCCCACGAGGCCGGGTTGGTAGCCTGACGCGTGATGTATCGCCTCGTGTTCACGCAGGTCTTGCGGCGTTTCGACGCCGAGGCCGTGCACCGTCTGACCGTGAGCGCCCTCGCGCTCCTCGCCCGCCTGCCGCTGCTCAAGCGGCTCCTGCACCGGGCGTTCGCGCCGCACGACCCGGTCCTGCGGATCACCGCGTTCGGCGTGCACTTCCCCGGCCCGCTGGGGCTGGCCGCGGGCTTCGACAAGGACGCCGCCTGCGCGGAGGCCGTCGCGGCGCTCGGCTTCGGCCACGTCGAGGTCGGCACCATCACCGCGCACGCCCAGCCGGGCAACCCGCGCCCGCGGCTGTTCCGGCTGGTGCCGCAGCGCGCGGTGATCAACCGGATGGGCTTCAACAACGACGGCGCCAGGGCCGCCGCCCGCCGGCTGCGCCGCCCCCGCGGCGTGCCGGTCGTGGTCGGGGTGAACATCGGCAAGACCAAGGTCGTCCCCGAGTCCGGGGCCGTCGCCGACTACGTCGCCGGCGCGAAGGAGCTGGCGCCGCTCGCCGACTACCTGGTGGTCAACGTCAGCTCGCCCAACACCCCGGGGTTGCGCGACCTCCAGGCGGTCGAGCTGCTGCGCCCGCTGCTCACCGCGGTCAAGGAGGTCGCCGACGGCACCCCGCGCCGCACACCGCTGCTGGTCAAGATCGCGCCCGACCTCGCCGACGACGACATCGACGCGGTCGCCGACCTGGCCCTGGAGCTGGGCCTGGACGGCATCGTCGCGACCAACACCACGATCAGGCACGGCGGCGAGACCGGCGGGCTGTCCGGCCGCCCGCTGAAGGAGCGCTCGCTGGAGGTGCTGCGCCGGCTGCGCGCCCGCGTCGGCGACCGCCTCACGCTGGTGTCGGTGGGCGGCGTCGAGGACGCCGACGACGTCTGGGAGCGCGTCCTCGCCGGCGCGACCCTGGTGCAGGGCTACACCGGCTGGATCTACGGCGGCCCGCTGTGGGCGGCCGGCATCCACCGGCAGCTCGCCCGCCGGGTCCGCCGCCACGGGATGAAGAGCATCGCCGAGGCCGTCGGCCGCACCGCCTAGCCAACTCGCCATCCGGGTCCGCCGTCACGGGACGGAGAGCATCGCCGAGGCCGTCGGCCGCACGGCCTAAGCTAGGGGGAGTGATCGAGACGGTAGCACTCCCCGACGGCGTCGTCCTGCGCCCGCTCACCGAGCAGGACGACGAGGCCCTGCTCCAGGCATACACCCGCAACCGTGACCACCTGCGCCGCTGGGAGCCGCGGCGCCCCGCCGAGTTCTACACCCTCGCCGGCCAGTCCCACCGGCTCAAGGACCTGCTGCGGCAGAAGGCCGAGGGCCGGACCATGCCCTGGGTGCTGGCGGACGGCGACGAGATCGTGGGCGGCATGACGCTCAACAACATCGTCCGCGGCCCGTGGCTCAACGCCGACCTCGGCTACTGGACCGACGCCCGCTACACCGGCCGCGGCCTCACGACCGGGGCCGTGCTGGAGGTGTGCCGGCTCGCCGACCAGGAGCTCGGCCTGCACCGGATCGCGGCGGCGACCCTGCTCGACAACGCGGCCTCGCAGAGCGTGCTGCGCAAGGCCGGTTTCGAGCAGGTCGGCACCGCCCCCCGCTACCTGGAGATCGACGGCCGCTGGCAGGACCACCGGCTGTTCCAGCGAATTCTCAACGACCGCCCCGCCTTCACGTTCTGAGCCGGCTCACGACACGCTCGGCCTGGTCGACTCGGGGTCGTGGGTCATGGCCTCGATGTGGGCCATGCGCTCGGTGATCGGCACGGGGCTCGCCCGGTGCGGCCGGCGCCGCTGCCACGGGTGCGGCCCGGCCAGGGGCCGGTACTCCACGCCGAGCGCGTCCAGCCGCCCCAGGTGCTCGGCCAGCCGCCCGTCGAAGCCGTCCTGGGCGGAGCCCGACCAGGCGACCTCGGCCAGGGCGCAGGCCCGCGGCCACAGCCGGTAGTCGGCGGTGCGGGGGTCGGTGACCCGCTCGGTCCAGAGCTGCGCCTGCGCGCCGAGCACCCGGGCGCGCTCCTCGTCCGTCCAGTCCTCCGGCGCGGGCAGGAACGCGGCCACGTCCGCGACGGTGATCGCGTCGCCGATCGCCAGCGGCTCGTCAGACCCGGACGCCTCGGCGTAGTCGAAGTAGAGCGGGAACACCGGCGTCGCCACCACGTCGTGCCCGGCCGCCGCCGCGCGCCGGCCCACGCCCATGCCGCGCCACGGCATGACCACCGTGTCCTGCCGCAGGCCGCCGCTGACGAACGCCTCGTCCCACACCACGGCCCGCGCCCCCCGCTCGGCGAGCGCGTCGGCCAGCCGGCGCAGGAACCACGCCTGCAGCTCGTTGACGGTGGCCAGGCCCAGGGACTCCCGGTACGCGGTGATCTCCGGCGAGGCCGTCCAGTGGTCGAGCACGACCTCGTCGCCGCCGATGTGCACGTACGGGGTCTCGCCGAGCGCCCCGATCACCTCGTCGAAGATCGTGGTCAGGAACTCCACGGTCGGCGGCAGCGGCGACAGGATCGCGGGGGAGATGCCCCACCGGTCCAGCACCTCGTACGGCTCCCCTGTCGCCCCGAACGCCGGATACGCGGCGAGGATCGCCGAGGCGTGCCCCGGCACGTCGATCTCCGGCACGACCGTCACGCAGCGCGCCCGCGCGTACGCCCCGATCTCGGACAGGTCGTCCAGCGTGTAGTAGCCGCCGTGCGGCACCTCGTCGTAGGCCGCGGGCTCCCCGTGCGGGTGGACGGCGGTGCGCGGCCGGTGCGAGGAGACCTCGTGCAGCAGCGGGTACGCCCGGCTCTCGATCCGCCACCCCTGGTCGTCGACCAGGTGCAGGTGGAGCCGGTTGAGCTTGTGCAGCGCCATGAGGTCGATCAGGCGCAGCACCTCGCGCTTGGGGAAGAAGTGCCTGGCCACGTCCAGGTGCAGGCCGCGCCACGGGAAGCGGGGCGCGTCCTCCACCCGCACGCCGGGCACCGGCCAGGACGCCCGCTCCGTGTGCCGGTAGGAGGCGGCAGGCAGCAGCTGGTGCAGCGTCTGGGCCGCGTAGAACGCCCCCGCCCGCCCGCCGGCCACGATCTCCACGCCCCGCGAGCCCACCGTCAGCCGGTACGCCTCCTCGCCCAGCGCCGGGTCGCGCCGCACGTCGATCTCGCCGGTGTCGCCGGGACGCGGGTCCAGGCGGGGAAGGGCGAGACGGACGGCGTCCACGAGGTCGCCGGACACGGTCGCGCCGATGGTCAGCTCGTACGAACCGGACAGGTGAGAAGAAAGTACGGGACGAGGGATCATGTCCCCAAATAGTGCTGCAATCCGTTCGCCAGCGCCACCGCGATCCGCTGCCGGAACGCCGGGCTCGACAGCTTGGCCGCGTCGCCCGCGTTGCGCATGTTGCCGGTCTCGATGAAGATCTTCGGCACCGTGGACAGGTTGAGCCCGCCGAGGTCCTTGCGGTAGTCGAGCGCGTTCCTGCCGATGTAGGTGGAGTAGGGGATGCCGGTGCCCTTGCGGTAGGCGTCCCGTACGTCGATGCCCAGCCTGGACGACTTGGCCACGACCTTGTCCACCGGGCCGTTGATCTTCTTCGGCATGATGATGTGGAAGCCGTGGTCCCGCGGGCCCGCTCCGTCGGCGTGGATGGAGATCGCGGCGTCCGCGCCGGCCTTGTTGCCGATCGCGGCCCGCTCGGTGATGCAGGGGCCGACGCCGGTGTTGTTGCTCCTGGTGAGCTTGACGGTCGCGCCGCGCTCGCGCAGGATCTTGGCCAGCCGGGTGGAGACGTCCCAGGTGAAGGCGGCCTCGCTGTAGCCGTTGTTGGTCGAGGTGCCGGTGGTGTCGCAGGCCTTCTTCTCGGTCAGCACGTCGACCTGGCGGTTGATGATGTCCGGGCGGCGGTAGTTGCCGCCGTTGTGGCCCGGGTCGAGGACGATGACCTTGCCCTCCAGCGGCTTGCCCTTCGGCGGCGACTGCTTGCCTGGGCTCTGCTCGGCCGGCGAGGTCTCCTGCGTCGTCTGCGCCTGCGGCGAGCCGGCGGTCGCGGGAGCGGCCTGACCGGTCGCGGCGCCGCCGGAACCGGCGCCGCCGCACGCGGAGGCGATCAGGCCGCAAGCGGCGAGGACTGAGGCTGCTAGAGCACGCATGGCGTCCAACTTACGTCAGACCGCGTGCTCAAACCCCGCATACGGCGTGTCCGGCGCGTTACCAGACGTGCTCGCCGACTTCCTGGCGCTCCAGCAGGGCGGCCAGCTCCCGCGCGTCCTCGGCGTCCAGGCCGAGCACGACGCGGGGGCGGCCCCACGGGTGGTCGAGGGAGTGGGCGACGTAGCTGGCGACGGATTCGGCACCGCCGTCGGCGCCCCGCCCCCTGTTGGTGCGCCAGTGCCCCCAGGCGCGTTCGAGCTCGGCAGCCGCACGCTGGGCGCAGGACACCAGTTCCGGATCACGCATGACTGTTCCCCCGGATCAGATCGTGGCCGGAACGGATCCGGCCACCAATAGCATGACGCTGCCGAGTTAACCGCCGTGCGGCCGCGCCGCCGCACGGCTTGACCCAGCCTTGATGCTTTTCAGACGCGACCCGTGCTCCGCCTCACGATGAGCTCGGGCCGCACCTCGCGCAGCCGCGCGCCCTTGCCCGGGTCGCCGATCCGGTCGCTCAGCAGCGCCGCCGCCGACCGCCCCATGGTCCGCCTGGCCTGGTCGACGGAGGTCAGCGAGACGTGGCTGGAGGCCGACATCTGGGTGTTGTCGTAGCCGACCACGGACAGGTCCTCGGGGACGCGCAGGCCCAGGCCGGCGGCGGCGGAAAGCACGCCCAGCGCGACCACGTCATTGGCGGCGAAGATCGCCGTGGGCCTGGGGTCGCGGGTCAGCAGCGCCGTCGCCGCCTCCCGGCCGCCCTCCTCCGAGGCGTCCGCCGCCTCGACCATGATGTACGGCGCCAGCGAGTGCCTGCGCATCGCCACGAGGTATCCCTCGCACCGTGACGAACGCGGCCCCTCGATGTGCGCGATGCGCTTGTGTCCCAGCTCGACCAGGTGGTCGATGGCCAGGCGGGCGCCGAGCTGGTCGTCGTCGACCACGATGTCGACGCCGTCGAGCTCGATGTCACGTTCCCCGACGACGACGGTCGGCGTGTACGCGGTGGCCTCGATCAGCGTCTCGCTGGTCGGGGGGATGCCCAGCAGCACCAGCCCGTCGACCCGCAGCTCCAGGAAGGCCTCGACGGCCTCGTCCTCGAAGGCGGGGTCCCACTGGCTGTTGCCGATGAGCATGCGTAAGCCGTCGCCGTGCAGGCTCTCCTGCAGGCCGTCGAGGAACTCGGCGTAGAACGGGTTGTGCAGGTCGGCCACGAGCGCGCCGACGAGATGCGTACGTCCTTCGACCAGACTGCGCGCCACCGCGTTCGGGCGGTAGCCCAGCTCGCGTGCGGCCTGCAGCACGGCCTGGCGCCGGTGCTCGCTCACGTGCGGGGATCCACGCAGCACGAGTGAGACCAGCGATTTCGAGACGCCGGCTCGCTCGGCGACGTTCCTGATGGTCGGTCTGGGCCGAGGCAAGGCATCTACCTCTCTCAGCTCAGTGATCGTTGAAGTTTTGACGGGCGGTCCTGACATCTGTCTCCCCCGCGATGCGGATACGGGCACCTGTCTCACAAAACGATCGAGTTCGCCGCAGGGTACGGCCTCCATCGCGGTTTGACGGACAGAAGTGGACCTTGACCGGAAACGCACAGGCCAAGGGGTCGGCTACCGTACAGGGGTGACATCCGGGAAGTCAGCCGAGACGGCACGGCCGGCACGGCGCAGGCTCAGCGTGGACCGTCGTCGCGAAGAGCTGATGGCGGCGGCGCTGGAGCTGTTCAGCACCCGCGACGCGGAGGATGTCTCGATCGACGACGTGGCGTCGGCGGCGGGCGCCTCGCGCGCCCTGGTCTACCACTACTTCGGCGGCAAGCAGGAGCTCTACGTGGCCGCGCTGAAGAGCGCGGCGGAGCAGCTGGAGTCGCGGCTGCGGCCGCAGGACGGCGGCCGGCCGCTGGACGACCTGGCCTCCGGGCTCGGCCGCTATTTCGACTTCGTCGAGGAGCACGCGGCCGGCTTCGCGGCGCTGCTGCGCGGCGGCCCCGCCAATCGTTCCGGCGAGGTCGGCGAGATCGTCGACGGCGTGCGGCGCCGGTTGTTCCGCCTCATCCAGGAGCAGATGGGGGTCGAGGAGCCCAGCCCGGTGCTGCGCGCGACCCTGCGCTCGTGGATCGCCTCCGTGGAGACGGCCGGTCTCGACTGGCTGGAGCACCGCGATCTCGAACGCCCCGCCCTCGAACGCATGCTCGTGGACCAGATGGTGGCGCTGCTCGGAGTCGCGGCCGGCTATGACGCCGACGTGGCCGCCCTGCTGGAGCGGCTGGCGTAGCGCGCCCGCGGGCAGGCCGGACGGGAAGGATGGCGCCGGGCGGGCGACGCCAACTCTTCGAGGTGGACCGGGCCCCAGTGCCGGCCTGGCCCACCCTTCACCCCCCTGAGGTTCGTGAAATGACGACCCTCGGTTACTCGGAACGCTGCTGCGGAATCCCCGCGAGCAGTGCCCGGACCTCCGTCTCCCGGTAACGCCGATGGCCACCGAGCGTGCGGATGGACGTCAACTTGCCCGCCTTGGCCCACCGCGTGACGGTCTTGGGGTCGACCCTGAACATGGTGGCGACCTCAGCGGGCGTAAGCAGTGGCTCGGCCTCGGGTGTACGAGCTGACATTTGTGCGGCCTCTCCTCCGTGTGGACCGGCTTCGCGATCCTGTGACTGCCGTTTGCGCGTGTCACGGATGTCCGCCTATGGCGCAGAGCGTGCGGCTTTTCTAAGCCATATGCGGCATCACCCGATGTGACCATACCGCCACGCAGAGCGATTGGCGAGCCCTTCTTTGACCCAACTGCCCGCCCCCGTGGCCATGTCACGCTCGGTGATTCTAGCGACACGTTTCGTGGTATCGCAGTGAAAACGGCAAACTACTCAGTTCGCAGAAGAGAGCAGCCGCGAGCCGTGACCTACTCATGCAGGTCAGACGGCCGTATTGGGGCTCAGTTGGCAGATTCCAGCTGTTGCATTGACTTCCACCGCAGGATGACCCGCTGATACATGGCGTAGGCAAGTTCTTCTTGACCCGTGTCCAGGCCCGTCAGGGCCGCCGCCATCTCCGCGACCGACTGGTCGGCCTGCAGCGCGTCGTCGTCCATCAGGTGCACCAGCCCGCCGTAGTCGAGCTCGACGAGGGAGTGCGGGTGGAACTCCTCCAGCCACCGGGCGATCTCCTCCACCTCGAAGCCGGCCGCGAGGTCGCCGAGGTGCTTGCGCAGGACGTTGAGCGCCCGCGCCGCCCGCCGCCTGGCCTGGGCCATGGAGGTGACGTAGATGAGGTTGCGCCCCGTAGCGGTCGTCTTCACATCCTGTCCAGGAACGGAGGAGCCGAGCACCAGCCAGCGCTCGTTCCCATCAAACGGCACGAACCACGACGGCGGGACGTGCCACGCCGTGGTGCGGATGTGCGTGCGCAACGCCGACGATCCGGCCTTCCGCTTGAACCGGTCGAAGTCGTCGGCGACTTGGTCGGCGACGTTGCGCGGGACGAGGTGGTCCATCAGCTTCTGCGGAGTGGCCCCACGCCGCCGTGAGAAGGCCAGCCAGGAGCGCAACCGGGTCTGCCAGGGGCAGACGTACAGGCGGTCCTCAACGCGGCGTAGATAGGCGTTGGGGCTCTCCTGGGCGGGAACGGGTTGAGGGGGCATGCCGAGCAGGCGCATCACCGACTCGTCATGCTCCGCACTGAGCGCGTTGGCGCGGCGCGGGCGGTCGCGTGAGTCGGCGTAGTCGGCCCACACCTTGCGCTCGGACTCGGCGAACGCGGTCAGTGGCTCATAGACGCGGAGGTAGGCGGCATAGGGCAGCACGGAGGAATCGTGTCACGAAGCGAACCTCCATCGCATCGTTCCGCCGTCACTACAGTGTCAGTGTGATCTCCGTCGCGAAGATGCGGCGGACCGGACAGGGAGTCACCACCGTGACCGACGTCTTCGGCTCGTCCCACAAGGACGTGCATGAGCAGGTCGTCTTCTGCGCCGACGAGCAGAGCGGCCTGCGCGCCATCATCGCCATCCACAACACCGCGCTCGGGCCGGCGCTGGGTGGCACACGTTTCTATCCCTACGAGAGCGAGCAGGCGGCCCTCGCCGACGTGCTCAACCTGGCCAAGGGCATGGCGTACAAGAACGCCCTCGCCGGCCTCGACCACGGCGGCGGCAAGGCCGTCATCATCGGCGATCCCGCCAAGGACAAGAGCGAGGCGCTGCTGCGGGCGTACGGCAGGTTCGTCGAGTCGCTGGGCGGGCGCTACTACACCGCCTGCGACGTCGGCACCTACAGCGAGGACATGGACGTCATCGCCCGGGAGTCACGCTTCGTGACCGGCCGCACCCTCGCGCACGGCGGCGCCGGCGACTCCTCCATCCTCACCGCGTACGGCGTCTTCCAGGGCATGCGCGCCTCGGCCGAGCTGGTCTACGGCACGCCGTCGCTGCACGGCAGGCGGGTGGGCGTCGAGGGCGTGGGCAAGGTCGGCCACCGCCTGGTCGAGCTGCTGCGCGAGGACGGCGCGGAGGTCGTGGTCTGCGACGTCGACCCCAAGGCCGTCGAGCGGCTGCGGGTCCGCCACCCCGAGGTCGAGGTGGTGGCCGACGCGGCGGCGCTGAAGGCGGCCGACCTCGACGTGTTCTCGCCGTGCGCGCTGGGCGGGGCGCTCGACGACACGACGGTGGCGGCGCTGCGCGCGAAGATCGTCTGCGGCGCGGCCAACAACCAGCTCGCCCACGCCGGGGTCGAGAAGCAGCTCGCCGAACGCGGCATCCTCTACGCGCCCGACTACGTGGTCAACTCGGGCGGCGTGATCCAGGTGGCCGACGAGATCGGCGGCTTCGACATGGAGCGGGCGCGGGCCAAGGCCGCCCAGATCTACGACACGACTTCGAAGATCTTCCGAATCGCTGCCGAGGAGGGAGTTCCTCCCGCCGTCGCAGCGGATAGGCTAGCGGAGCGCAGAATGTCGGAAGTCGGGCGTATTAGGGCCATTTGGCTCGGCCAGTGACGCCCCCCGCCCATCCGACGTACCGAGCTGGGCACAAAACAGGTACGGTAATAGGCGAACGATAGGCTGACGTCCAAAGTCAGGCGGCGTCAGTGTGTGGTGCGTTAGCGACGAGGGGTCGGGGACGACCCCGACGAGGGGGTCGAGCCAATGGGGCGCGGCCGAGCAAAGGCCAAGCAGGTCAAGGTTGCTCGCCAGCTGAAGTACAACAGCGGTGGCACGGATCTTGACCGTCTTCGCGACGAACTCGGGGTCGGAGACTCCAGCAATGACGACGCCGACGACCGCAATGACGAGCTGGCGGATCGCTATGCCGATTACGCCGACGACTACGGCGCCGATGACGACGACCGTCCGTCCGGCCGCCGATAGGCGCACTCTGGATTGACACATGACCGAGGGCCCGGCGTTCGCGCCGGAACCTCGGCTCATGCGCGTCGGGCCCCACGGGTGACCGTGGGGCTTCGTCATGCCCGCGCGGCGTCGAGCTCGCTGTCGAGTTCGGCGTCGGGTTCGGTGTCGAGTTCGCCGAGGAAGCGGGCGATCAGCGGGGCGATCTCCGGCAGTCTCTCCTCCAGCGCGAAGTGCCCGGTGTCCAGCACGTGCACCTCGGCCTCCGGCACGTCACGCCGGTAGGCGTGCGCGCCCGCCTCCGGGAAGAACGCGTCGCCCCGTCCCCAGAGCACCAGCGTGGGCGGGCGGTGCTCGCGCAGCCACTCCTGCCAGGCCGGGTAGAGCTTCACGTTGCTCGGGTAGTCGCGGGCGAGCGCGAGCTGGGCCTCCTTGCGTCCGGGCAGGTCGAGGAAGTGCTGGTCGAGGGTCCAGCCGTCGGGCGCGACCCGTGACGGGTCGGCGGCGCCGTCCTCGTACTGCGAGCGGGTGACCGCGAGGGTGAACAGCTCGGCGGGCGGCTCGGCGATGGTCCGGCGGGCCTGGTCCGACAGGCCCTCCTCGTAGGCGTTGGCGTTCTGGACGATGAGCGCGGCGATCCACTCGGGGTGCCGCTGGGCCACCCGGAAGCCGACCGGGCCGCCGAAGTCGAAGGCGTACCAGGCGAAGCGGGTCAGGCCGAGGGCCTGGACGAACCCCTCCACGACGTCGGCGAGGCCGTCGAAGGAGTAGACGAAGCCGTCGGGGACGCGGGTGTGCCCGAAGCCCGGGTAGTCCGGGGCGATCAGCCGGAACCGGCCGCCCAGCGCGTCCATGAGCCGTCTGTACTGGTGCGAGGCGGACGGGAAGCCGTGCAGCAGGAGCACGGGCAGGGCGTCGCGCGGGCCAGTTTCGCGGTAGAAGACCTGCACGCCGGCCACGTCCACGAATCCATGCCGCACCTCGGGGATGTCCATCACTAATGCCTCTTTCGCTCGAAGATGCATTAGTTATAGCCATGCGACGGCTAACGGGTCAATCGCCAGATGTAGCATTAGGCCCTATGGAGCTGCTGATCGGCGAGCCGCTGGCGCTGGACCTGCTCAACACCCGCACCCGCGACCTCGACGTCCTCGACACGCCCGGCGACTTCCAGACATGGCTGGCCCGCCAGGCCGGGCGGCTCGACCCGCCGTCCGGGCCGCTCGGGCCGGAGGGGCTGGCCGCCGTACGGCGGCTGCGCGGGCACGTGGCGGCGGCGCTCGACGCGGTGCGCGCGGGAGAATCGCCCCCTGCGGCGGCGCTGGCCGCGATCAACGAAGCCGCCCGCGCGGCCCCCGCGCACCGGGTGCTGGAGTGGCACGACGGCGGCCCGCGCGTGCGTGCGGAACGTGACGGCGACGCCCCGGCCGCGCTGCTCGCGCAGCTCGCCGAGGCGGCCGTCGAGCTGCTCGCCGACCCGGCGGCCGGTCGCGTGCGCGGCTGCGAGGGGCCCGGCTGCCTGCTGCTCTTCCTGCCCGCGCACCCGCGCCGCCGCTGGTGCTCGCCCGACCTGTGCGGCAACCGGGTGCGGGTGGCCCGGCACTACCGGCGGCGCAAGGAGGCGTGAGCCCCGGCGGTCGGCGGCAGGGCGTGAGCCCCGGCGGTCGGCGGCAGCGGGCCTGGGGCCGGTCAGCGGTGGCGGACCGGCCGGTCACCGGTGGCGGACCGGTCGGTCAGCGTGGCGGACCGGCCGGTCAGCGGTAGCGGGCCTGGCCGGAGCCCTCGACGATCTCGCCCAGCACCCAGGCCGGCAGCCCGCGCTCGGCGAGCAGGCGCAGCGCCGCGTCGGCCGCGTCGGGCGCGACCACGGCGGCCATGCCGACGCCCAGGTTGAACGTACGGTCCATGTCCTGCTGCGCCACCCGGCCGTGACCCGCCAGCACCTCGAAGATCGGCGGCGGCGTCCAGGACGAGCGGTCGAGCACCGCGTCCAGGCCGGACGGCAGCGAGCGGGACAGGTTGCCCTCGACGCCGCCCCCGGTGATGTGCGCGTAGGCGTGGACCTCGACGGAGCGGGCCAGCTCCAGGCAGTCGAGCGAGTAGATGCGGGTCGGCTCGAGCAGCTCCTCGCCGAGCGGGCGGTCCAGCTCGGGCAGCTCCGCGTCGAGCGACAGCCCGGCCTCGCGCAGGACGTGGCGGACCAGGGAGTAGCCGTTGGAGTGGACGCCGGAGGAGGCGAGGCCCAGCACGACGTCGCCCGCGCGCACGCGGTCGGGGCCGAGCAGCGCGTCGGCCTCCACGACGCCCGTGCCGGCGCCGGCGAGGTCGTACTCGTCGGCCTCCATCGCGCCTGGGTGCTCGGCGGTCTCGCCGCCGACGAGCGCCGCCCCGGCCAGCCGGCAGCCCTCGGCGACGCCGCCCACGATCTCGGCCACCCGCTCGGGCACCACCTTGCCGCAGGCGATGTAGTCGGTCATGAACAGCGGCTCGGCCCCGCACACCACGAGGTCGTCGAGGACCATGCCGACGAGGTCGATGCCGATCGTGTCGTGCTTGCCGTAGCGCTGGGCGATCATCACCTTGGTGCCCACGCCGTCGGTCGAGGTGGCGAGCAGCGGCCGCCGGTAACGCAGCAGCGCCGAGGCGTCGAACAGGCCGACGAAGCCGCTGGCGTCGTCGACGACCTCGGGCCGGCGCGAGCGCGCGACCTTGTCCTTCATCAGGTCGACGGCCCGCTCGCCGGCGGCGATGTCGACGCCCGCGGCCTCGTAGGTGCTCGCTGTGCGCTCGCTCACGCCTTGCTCTCCAAAACGAACTTGCCGACGTTGTCCTGGTCGATCGCGATCGGGTAGTCGCCGGTGAAACAGGCCCGGCACAGGCGCTCGGCCGGCAGCGTGGTGGCCTTCGTCAGGCCCTCCAGCGAGATGTAGCCGAGCGAGTCGGCGCCGAGCGAGGCCCGGATCTCCTCGACCGTGAGCGAGCCCGCGATCAGCTCGGCTCGGGTGGCGAAGTCGATGCCGTAGAAGCACGGCCAGGCGACCGGCGGCGAGGAGATGCGGACGTGCACCTCGCGCGCCCCCGCCTCGCGCAGCATCTTGACGATGGCCCGCTGGGTGTTGCCGCGCACGATCGAGTCGTCCACGACGACCAGGCGCTTGCCCTCGACGACCTCGCGCAGCGGGTTGAGCTTCAGCCGGATGCCGAGCTGGCGGATGGTCTGCGACGGCTGGATGAAGGTGCGGCCGACGTAGGAGTTCTTGACCAGGCCCTGGCCATAGGGGATGCCGCTCTCCTCGGCGTAGCCGACGGCGGCCGGGGTGCCGGACTCGGGGGTGGGGATGACGAGGTCGGCCTCCACCGGGTGCTCGCGGGCCAGCACGCGGCCCACCTCGACCCGGGTGACCTGGACGCCGCGCCCGGCGATCGTGGTGTCGGGGCGGGCGAGGTAGACGTACTCGAACAGGCAGCCCTTGGGCTCGGCCAGCGCGAAGCGGCGCGAGCGGACGCCGCGCTCGTCGATGGTGAGCAGCTCGCCGGGCTCGATCTCGCGGACGAACGTGGCGCCCACGATGTCGAGCGCCGCCGTCTCGGAGGCGACCACCCAACCGCGCTCCAGGCGGCCGAGCACCAGCGGGCGGATGCCCTGTGGGTCGCGGGCCGCGTAGAGCGTCTTCTCGTCCATGAACACCAGCGAGTAGGCGCCCTTGACCTGCGGCAGCAGCTCGGCGGCGGAGTCCTCGATGCTGCGGGTGCGGTCCTGCGCGAGCAGCGTGGTCAGGACCTCGGTGTCGGTGGTGGCCCTGGTGGACCCCGGCGCGAGGCGCTCGGCCAGCACCGGGGTGTTGATCAGGTTGCCGTTGTGCGCGAGCGCGAGCCCGCCGACCTCGGTGGAGCTCAACGTGGGCTGCGCGTTCTCCCACACGCTCGATCCGGTCGTGGAGTAGCGGCAGTGGCCGATGGCCAGGTGGCCGCGCAGGGTGCCCAGCACCGACTCGTCGAAGACCTGGGAGACCAGACCCATGTCCTTGTAGACGAGAATGCGGCTGCCCTCGCTGGCCGCGATGCCCGCGGACTCCTGGCCGCGGTGCTGCAACGCGTACAGCCCGTAGTAGGTGAGCTTGGAAACTTCCTCGCCTGGTGCCCAGACGCCGAAGACGCCGCAGGCGTCTTTAGGCGCGCGGTCTTGGGGGTCCAGGTCATGGCCGAGCCGGCCGTCGCCCTTCAGCACATGGTTCAGTCTAGGTCGGCGTCTTCCGTGCTCGCGCATCCGGGTCGGTCATCACATCGCGTGCGATGACCTGCCCGCATTCGAGCCGTCGCGGACCAGCTCGCCCGTGACGTTGCGGTTGGCGGCCGAGCCGAGGAAGACGATCAGGGCGGCCATGTCGTCGGCCGTGGAGAGCCGGCGGCTCGGCGTGCGGGCGGCGATCTCGTCGAGCACGGACTGGGGGATCGGCCGCCGGGTGTCGGTGAGCGTGAGGCCGGCGACCGCCACGTTGACCAGGATGCCGTCCCTGCCCGCCTCCCAGGCGAGCGCGCGGGCCATGCCGTGCAGGGCCATCTTGGCGGTGCCGTACGGGCCGGGGCCGGGCACGCCCTCCTCGGCGACCCCCGAGGAGACGAACACGATCCGGCCGAACCCGCGCCGCCGCATCTCCGGCAGCACGCCCTGGACGAGCAGCGCGTTGCCGACGACGTTGGCGTGCAGGGCCGCGGTCCACTCGGCGGCGGGCACGTCCTCGAACGGCATGCTGCCGGGCATGACGCCGCCCCAGCGGACGGCGTTGGCCACCAGCGCGTCCACGGGCCCTGCCTGGGCGACGGCGGCGGCGATGGTGGCGTGGTCCGTCAGGTCGAGGTGGACGGCCGCCGCCTCGCCGCCTTCCGCCTCGATGCGCTTGACCACCTCCGCCGCGCGGTCGGGGCCGGTGTTGTAGGTGAGGGTGACGCGGGCGCCGGTCCTGGCGTAGGCGAGGGCGGTGGCGGCGCCGATGCCGGACGATCCGCCCGTGATGAGGACGTGCATCTGTGAGCTCCTTGATTAGTCGGCTAATTAGCCAGCTAACCAGAAGGGGGTGCGCGGAGCAAGCCGGGAATCAGCGTCGGCGGGGCCTCGTTCACGCCTTGCATGACGACCTTCGTTCTCGTCCCCGGCGGCTGGCGCGGCGGCTGGTATTTCTCCGAGCCGGCCGACCGGCTGCGCGCCGCCGGACACCGGGCGCTGACCGTCACCCCCACCGGCGTCGGTGACCGCGCCCATCTGAGCTCCGCCACCGTCAATCTCGACACGCACATCGACGACGTGCTCGGCGTGCTTGCCGGCGAGCAGGTCAGGGACGCCGTTCTCGTCGGGCACAGCTACGGCGGCATGGTGATCACAGGTGCCGCCGACCGCGCCCCTTCCGGCGCGGTGCGCCGCCTGGTCTACGCCGACGCGTACGTGCCCGAGGACGGCCAGTCCTGCTGGGACCTGACCACCGACGCCTACCGCAGGCTGTTCCTGGAGGGCGCGGCGGCGGACGGGTTCGCGGTCCAGCCGCCTCCGGGCAGGGACCCGCGCGTGACCGCGCACCCGCTGGCCTCGTTCCTCCAGCGGATCCGGCTGGGCGCGGGCGGCCTGCGCGACGTCGAGATCCGGGACTACGTGTATCTGTCCGGGTGGGACGGCACGCCGTTCACCGCCGTCCGTGACCGGCTGGCCGGCGACCCGGACTGGCGGGTCCACACCCTGGACAGCGGCCATGACGTGTGGCGGGACGCTCCCCGGGAGTTCCTGGAGATCCTTCTGCTCGGCGAATAGCGGCCCCGCTCACCGGTCAGGGCGGCGACGCGCGGGCCGGGCGCGGATCAGACGTGACAGGACGTCGCGTTCGGTGGCGTCGAGGCCGCGCTGCAGGTCCTCGTCCAGCTCGTGCCAGATCCGCTCCACGGGGTCGCGCAGGGCCTTGCCCGCCTCGGTCAGGCGCACGCGGATGAGACGCGGGCGGTCGGGGTCGGGGGAGCGGTGGACGAAGCCGGCGCGTTCGAGGCGCTGGAGGGTCTTCGTGACCGTGGGCGGCTCGACGCCGAGGCGGGCGATCAGCTCGCTCTGGGTCAGGCCGTCCTCGCGCCAGAGCTGGTTGAGCAGCATCTCCTGTCCCGCGTGCAGCCCGAGCGGCACCAGGGCGGCGGCGAGCTGGTTGCGCTGCCGCTTCACGAGGCTGATCAGTGCGTACGACAGGGTCTCGTCCAGCATGCCCTCATCTTGCCCGCCGCGTGCGGGTTGGGCGCATGGTGACCCAAGGATGAGCGCGCTTTTGCCGTGTCGCGCGGTTGGGCGGACGGCCTCCGCGACAGGGTGAAGTGTCCGGAATGCAGACTGGTCGGGAGGCGCAGACGTGACCACATCCGGCGATCCGAACGTCCCGCGGCGCGAGGAGGGATCCGACGCTTCCGAGCCGTACGAGGGGGAGGAGCCCATCGCCCCCGCGCCGCCCGTCGTGCCCCCGCCCCACGAGCCGCCGCACGAGCCGCCGCGCGGGCCCGTGGGGGAGCCCCGGCACCCCGACCTGCCCACGTCACCCGAGACCCCGGAGCCATCCGTGGGCGCGGGATCGGGGGAGGACGCGGAGGAGACGCAGGCGTTCCCGGTGCCGGGCGCGACGCCCGCCTACCCGGGCTGGGAGAGCGCCCCGCGGGAGGAGCCGCCGCCCAGGCCCACGCCCTCCCGGTACGAGCAGCCGCCCGAGGGCCGCCCCTCCGGCCCGCAGCATCCTTACGGCGGCTACGGGCCCTCCGGCGGGGGCGGCGAGGTCCCGCCCGCCGGGCCGCCGCCGGGGCAGCCCGTCCCCGGCACCAGCCCGTCCAGCCCGTACGGCGGCCCGCCCGGCTACAACCCGCCCTCCTACGGCTATCCGGGCGCCCCCTACCAGTACGGAGGCCAGCCGCCGCCCCCGGACCGCACCGGCAACGGCCTGGCCACGGCCTCGCTCGTGCTCGGTGTGGCCAGCCCTTTCCTGGTGTTCGTCTGCTTCACCGGCCTGATCACCGCGATCCTGTCGATCGTGTTCGGCTGCGTGGCCCTCGCGCGGAAGGCGGGCAAGGGCCGGGCCGTCGCCGGGATCGTGATCAGCGCGCTGTCCCTGATCCTGTTCGCGATCGTGGCGATCTGGTTCTGGAACGTCGTGCAGGACTGCGCCCACCTGACCGGCCAGGCGGCCGACCGCTGCTTCGAGGAGCGTTTTCCCTGGATGAACGGCAGCCGGGGCTAGTCACCCAGGGGCAGGTGCGCTGACAGGTCGGCGCGGGAGCCGCTGGCCGAGACCGCGCCTTTGGTCACGGCCTCCTCCCAGGTCAGCCGCCCGACGGCGAGCTCGATCCAGGTGCGGCCGTCGGTCTCGACCACGTTGGGCGGCGTGCCGCGGGTGTGGCGCGGGCCGGGGATCGCCTGGACGGCGGCGTACGGCGGCACGCGCACCTCGACGGTCCTTCCGGGGGCGGCGGTGGCGAGGCGGTCGAGGAGGTGGCGTACGGCCTGCCTGGCGGCGTCGCGCTCGGGGGTGAGCCCGCGGTCGTAGGCGGCCAGCACGGCCGCGACGAGCGCGCCGGGCAGAGCGGCGGCGGGCCCGTCGTACGGGGGCTCGTCCAGGGCGACGAGCTGCGCGTCGAGGGCGGCTCTCAGTTTCTCCGGGTCCGGCTTACGAGGTGGCACCCCGCCATTGTCTCCCGGCCGCTGTCTCCCTGCCTTCTCCCGAGAGCGTTCATCGGGACGGAGGTCGTCGTTCACCTCGGGTTTCGTCGCCGACCGTAGCCTCCGAACCGTACAGACGCGCACATACATGGAGGATCTGTGGCGAACCTCATGGGGGACGGGCGGCGACCGCTGCTGCCGCTGCTCTCCACCCCGCACAAAGGCGGCCGTTCCGCGTTGACCTGCCGGTTCCGATGTGGGGACGCGTGCGCGCACGACGTGGCCAACACCTCGGACAACGCCTACTTCGGCGACGTGGTGCGTGAGGCGATCTCGCGTCGCGGGGTGCTGCGGGCCGGCGCGCTCGGCGCGCTGGTGGCGGGCGTGGGCGTGGCGGGAGCGGCCCCGGCCTTCGCCGACAAGCCGGGGAACGCCCCGGGCCCGCAGGGTGGCGGCAATCTGGCGTTCACCCCTGTGGCGCCGAACACCGAGGACGCGCTGACGATCCCCTCCGGTTACCGCTCCTCCGTGGTCGTCCGCTGGGGCGACCCGGTGCTGCCCGACGCGCCGGCCTTCGACTTCGACAACCAGACGGCCGACGCGCAGGCCAAGCAGTTCGGCTACAACTGCGACTACGTGACGCTGCTGCCGCTCGGCAACGACCGCGCGCTGCTGTGGGTGAACCACGAGTACACCGACGAGAGCCTCATGTTCCGCGGCTACACGGGCGGGGCCGCCGCGACCGAGGAGCAGATCAGGATCGCCCTCGCCGCGCACGGCGGCTCGGTCGTGGAGGTCGAGCGCGCGGGCGGCACCGGCGAGTGGAAGCTGGTCACCAAGGGCCGCCGCCGCTACAACCGGCGCATCACCGCGCAGACGCCCATGAAGTTCACCGGCCCGGCCGCGGGCAGCGACCTGCTCAAGACGGCCGCCGACCCCGAGGGCGTCCAGCCGGTCGGCATGCTGAACAACTGCTCGGGCGGCACCACCCCGTGGGGGACCGTGCTGACCGCCGAGGAGAACGTCGACCAGTACTTCGTCAACGGCGACAAGGTCCCCGAGGCGCAGAAGCCGTACATCACCCGCTACACCATCACCACCGGCACCCCGTCGAGCAGCCGGCGCTTCGACCGCGTCGAGGAGCGCTTCGACCTGGCCAAGCACCCGAACGAGGCCAACCGGTTCGGGTGGATCGTGGAGATCGACCCGTTCGACCCCGACTCCACACCGATCAAGCGCACGGCGCTCGGCCGCTTCAAGCACGAGGCCGCCACCACGACGCTGTCCCGCGACCGGCGCCTGGTCGTCTACATGGGCGACGACTCGCGCTTCGAGTACATCTACAAGTTCGTCTCGAAGAACCGCTACAACCCGGGCAACGACCGGCACAACCGGACGCTCCTGGACGAGGGCACCCTGTACGTGGCCAGGTTCACGGGCAACAGCCCGGCCGCCGAGCTCGACGGCTCCGGCAAGCTGCCCTCCGACGGGGCCTTCGACGGCTCCGGCGAGTGGATCCCGCTGGTGTCGGGCGACCGGTCGTACGTGGAGGGCATGACCGCCCAGGAGGTGCTGGTCTACACCCGCGTGGCCGCCGACAAGGCAGGCGCGACGAAGATGGACCGCCCCGAGGACATGGAGCGCAACCCGGTCACCGGGGGCGTCTACGTGGCGCTCACCAACAACAGCAACCGCACGGCCGCCCAGGTGGACGAGGCCAACCCGCGCCCGTCCAACAAGCACGGCCACGTGCTGGAGCTGGTGGAGAAGCGCGACGACGCCGCCGCGACGACGTTCGTCTGGTCGGTGCCGCTGGTCTGCGGCGACCCCGCCGACCCGGCGACGTACTTCGCCGGCTACGACAAGAGCAAGGTCTCGCCGATCTCGTGCCCGGACAACGTCACCTTCGACCGTGACGGCAACCTGTGGATCTCCACGGACGGCAACGCGCTCGGCTCCAACGACGGCCTGTTCGTCATGCCGGTGCGCGGCAAGGAGCGGGGCCACCTGCGGCAGTTCCTGACCGTGCCGGTCGGCGCGGAGACCTGCGGCCCGCTGGTGACCGAGGACCAGCGCAGCGTCTTCGTGGCCGTGCAGCACCCGGGCGAGCTCGACGGCGCCACGCCCGACAAGCCGGCCAGCCGCTGGCCCGACGGCGACCAGCCGCGCCCGGCCGTGGCCGTGGTCTGGCACGGCAGGAACAAGAAGATCGGCGCTTGACCTCAACATAACTTGAGGCAATAGCGTCCCATGCCATGAGCATGGAGATGACGGCCTGGCACCAGCTGTACTCGATGAACGACCAGCGGGAGCGTCGCCGCCTGTCGCGGGCGACGCTCCGGCGCATCGGCGGCTTCGCCCGGCCCCACCGGGCGAAGCTCGCCCTGTTCGTGCTGCTCAGCGTGGTGCTGGCCGGCCTCGCGGTGGCCGCGCCGCTGCTCGCGGGCCGGGTCGTGGACGCGATCTTCAACGCCGAGCCGTTCGGGGTGGTGGTCGCGGTGGCGGTGGCCATCGCCGGGATCGCGGTCGCCGAGGCGGGGCTCGGGCTGGTCAACCGGTGGCTGTCGGCCGGCATCGGCGAGGACCTGATCCTCGGGCTGCGCACCGCCGTCTTCGACCACGTGCAGCGGATGCCGATCGCCTTCTTCACCAGGACCCGTACCGGCGCGCTGGTCAGCAGGCTCAACAACGACGTGATCGGGGCGCAGCGGGCGTTCACCGACACCCTGTCCGGCGTGGTCGGCAACCTCGTGACGCTGGCGCTGACGCTCACCGCCATGATCGGCATCTCCTGGCAGATCACGCTGCTCGCGCTGCTGCTCCTGCCGGTGTTCGTGCTGCCCGCGCGGCGCATGGGGACGCGGGTCGCCCGGCTGCGCCGCGAGGCGGCCGACCACAACGCCGCCATGGGCACCCAGATGACCGAGCGCTTCTCCGCGCCGGGCGCGACGCTGGTCAAGCTGTTCGGCCGGCCCGACCGCGAGTCGGCCGAGTTCGCCGCGCGGGCCCGCCGGGTCCGCGACATCGGCGTGCGCTCGGCCATGACCCAGTCGGCCTTCGTCACCGCGCTGACCCTGGTCTCGGCGCTCGCCCTGGCCCTCGTGTACGGCCTCGGCGGCTTCTACGCCCTGCGCGAGCAGCTCCAGCCCGGCGCGGTCGTCGCGATGGCCATGCTGCTCACCCGCCTGTACGCCCCGCTGACCGCCCTCGCCTCCGCCCGCATGGACATCATGAGCGCGGTCGTCAGCTTCGAGCGCGTCTTCGAGGTCCTGGACCTCAAGCCGCTCATCCAGGAGCGGCCCGGCGCGCGCGAGGTCCCGGCAGGCCCGGTCGCCGTCGAGTTCGACGACGTGCGCTTCGCCTACCCCTCGGCCGACAAGGTCTCGCTGGCCTCGCTGGAGGCGGTCGCCGTGCTCGACTCGCGCGGCGGCGAGGAGGTGTTGCACGGGATCTCGTTCCGTGCCGAACCCGGACAGGTCGTCGCGCTCGTCGGCTCCTCGGGCGCGGGCAAGTCCACGATCGCCCAGCTTCTGCCCCGCCTGTACGACGTCGACTCGGGCGCGGTCCGGCTCGGCGGCGTGGACGTGCGCGAGCTGTCGTTCGACTCCATCCGCGACACCCTGGGCCTGGTCACCCAGGACGGCCACCTCTTCCACGAGACGATCCGGGCCAACCTGCTCCTCGCCCGCCCCGAGGCGACCGAGGACGAGCTGTGGGACGCGCTCACCCGGGCCCGCCTCGGCGCCCTCATCGCCTCGCTGCCGGACGGCCTCGACACGGTGGTGGGCGAGCGCGGCTACCGCCTGTCGGGCGGCGAGCGTCAGCGGCTCACGATCGCCCGCCTGCTGCTGGCCCAGCCCCGGGTGGTGGTCCTGGACGAGGCCACGGCGGCGCTCGACGCGACCTCCGAGGCCGCCGTGCAGGCCGCGCTCGGTGAGGCGCTCGCGGGCCGGACCGCCGTGGTCATCGCCCACCGCCTGTCCACGATCCGCGCCGCCGACCTCATCCTGGTCGTCGAGGACGGCCGGATCGTCGAACGGGGCACCCACGCCGAGCTCCTGGCCGCCGGCGGCCGCTACGAGGAGCTCTACCGCACCCAGTTCGACGACCCCACGACCGCCGAGGCGTTCGCCTAGACGGCGCCGTGCCCGGCGGTCGCGGGGGCGGCGGCGCGGGGCTCGTCGGCCGCCGGGGTGCGGCGGGTGCGGAGGGCCCAGAGGGCGACCGGGATGGCGGACAGCATCACGACCGCCGCGATGACCAGCGTGAACCGGTACGCGTCGAGGAAGGCGGCCAGCGCCGGCAGGCCGCTCGCGCTCTGCCGGGAGCTGAGGATCGCCCCCAGGACGGTGATGCCGAACAGGCCGAAGACCTCGCGCGAGACGTTCAGCATGCCCGAGGCCACGCCCGAGCGCCCTGCGGGCATGCTGTTCAGGACCGCCGCGGTGAGCGGCACGAGCAGGCCCGCGCCGAGGCCGTACATGATGAACCACGGGCCGACGTCGGCGTAGCCGGCCTCGCCGCCGACGCCGGAGAGCAGGTACACCGCCGACCCCATCAGGGCCAGGCCGAGCGCGACCGTCGGGCCGAGGCCGAACAACCGGGTCGCCCGCTGCGACAGCAGCGCGACGACGGCGGTGACCAGGGCCATCGGCACGAACGAGCCGCCCGCCTCCGTGGGGGAGAAGCCGAGCACGTTCTGCAGCCACAGGGCGCTGAAAAAATAGATCCCGAACACCCCGAACGACCAGATCCCGCTGGTGAGCAGCCCGCCGCTGAACACCCGCGACCGGAACAGCGACAGCACGAGCATCGGCTCGGCCGCCCGCGACTCGATCACCAGGAACGCCACGGCCGCCACCGCGGCCACCCCGAACGCGGCCAGGATCTCCGGCGAGGTCCAGCCGGCCGCGTCGCCCTCGATCAGCCCGTACGTCAGCGCGACCAGCGCCAGCGCCGAGGTCACCAGCCCCGGGACGTCCAGGCTGTGCCGCCGCCCACGCGGGGACGGCTTGATCGCCCAGAGCGCGAGCCCGACCGTGGCCACCCCGATCGGCACGTTGACCAGGTAGATCCAGCCCCAGTGCAGGTTCTCGCTGATGAACCCGCCGGTGACCGGCCCGAGCGCCATGGACAGCGCCCCCGTCGCGCTCCACACGCCCACGGCCCGCCCGCGCTCGCCGGGGTCGGGGAAGATCTGCCCGATCAGCGCCAGCGCCGTGGGGGTGAGCAGCGCGGCCCCCACGCCCTGCACGGCCCTGGCCGCGATCAGCATGCCGCCGCTCGTGGCCAGCCCGGCGGCCAGCGACGAGACGGTGAAGACCGCGAGGCCGGCCAGGAACACCCGCCGCGCTCCGAACACGTCCGCCAGCCGCCCGCCGACCAGCATGAGCCCGGCGAAGACCAGGATGTACGAGCTCACGATCCACTCCAGCCCGGAGACGGTCAGCCCGAGCTCCCGCTGGATCGTGGGCAACGCCACATTGCCCACGTTGTTGTCCAAATAGGTCATGAAGGTGCCCAGAGTCACCGCGACCAACGCCCACCACCGCATGGCGACGCCTTCCTGTACGCCGTACTTGTACGACGTACAGTTCAGCTTGTACGGCGTATAGTTGTCAACCGTGATGGGAAAACTGACCGCGCGGGCGATCGCGGTGCGCGCCCTGGAGATCGGCGACGCCGAAGGACTCGACGCCGTGACGATCAGACGCCTGGCCACCGAGCTGGGCGTGACCCCGATGGCCCTCTACTGGCACTTCAAGAACAAGGACCAGCTCATCGCGGGCATGGCCGACCACCTCATCGCCGGCTTCGCGCCGAAGCCCGCCGACCAGCGCCCGTGGCAGGAGCAGCTCCGCGACCTCATGGTCGGGCTGATCCGCACGCTGCGCACGCATCCCTGCGCGAGGAGCGTCATCGAGCAGGTGGACGTCATCACCGTCCCCAACTTCCTGGCCGTGTGGAACCAGGCGCTCGGCGTCGGCCGCGAGGCCGGGTTCAGCCATGACGAGAGCTGCCTCATCAGCCGCTACCTGCTCAACAGCGCCATCGCCATCGCCGACGCCCCCGCGCACCACCGCGCGGGCCGCGAGGCCGCCTCCGCCGTCCAGGCCAAGCTCATCGGCCTGCAGTCGGTGCCGGTCGAGACCTATCCGCACATCGTGGAGATGGCCGTGCCCCTGGTCGAGGGCCCGGACCCGGCGCTCTACGACACCTTCGGCGTCGATCTCGTCCTGGCGGGCATCGAAGCCCTGGCCGCCCGGCGGCTAGGGTCGTCGTCGTGACCTTCGAGCTGATCTGCGAGATCGAACCCCCCACCAAGCCCGATCTGAAGCACGTCAGGCACCAGATCGGCACCATGAGCACGATCGCCCACTCCTTCCTCATCCCCGACAACCACATCGGCCGCGCGACCGTGTCGAGCGTGGCCGTGGCGCACGAGGTCGAGGCGATGGGCGGGCGCGGCATCGCCTGCCTCAACTCCCGCGACCGCAACCTGCTCGGCTTCCGTCGCGACCTGCTGACCGCCGCCGCGTACGGGGTCGACCAGTTCCTGTTCGTCTACGGCGACAAGCCGACGAGCGGCAACCGGACCAGCGACCTCACCGTGCGCTCGATGATCGAGGAGGCGCGGGCGTTCTCGCCGGACCTCCGGCTCGGCGCGGCGGCCGGGCTGCGCTCCCTGCCGGCCTGGAAGCACGCGGCCGACTTCCTGTTCCTCCAGGTCAGCTACTCGGTGGAGGCCCAGCTCCGGTGGCGTGAGGAGCATCCGGCGGACGTGCCGGTCTACGCCGGGGTCATGGTCCTCGCCAGCGAGCGCCACGCCCGCACCCTGGCCGGCGCGATCCCCGACATCGGCATCCCCGACGACCTCGTCAGGCGGGTGGCGGCCGACCGCATGGCGGGCGTCGAGGCCGCCTGCGAGCAGGTGCTCGCGCTGCGCGAGTCGGGCGCGTTCGCCGGGGTGCACCTCATCCCGGTCTCCCGCTACCGCGACGTCGAGTCCAGGCTCTCCGCCCTGCTCCGACCGTCCTGACGGCCCCGCGCCAGCGCCGCCAGCAGCGCGCCCGCCACGGCGACCGCGAACAGCACCGCGTACGCCCGCTGGAAGCCGTCCATGAGCTGCCCGACGGCCACGGGGGAGAGCGTGGACAACGTCCCCGCGTACACCTGGGCGCGCAGCTCCGGCCCCACGGAGGCGGTCACCACGCTGAGCGACAGGCCGACGCTGATCACGACCCCGACGTTCATGATCATGATGCGGAAGCCGTTGACCACGCCCAGGCTGCCGCTCGGCAGCGCCGCCATGACCTGCGTGGTGTTGCCGGTCAGGAACGTGCCGCTGCCGCACCCGGCCACGAACAGGCCGATCCCGGTCACCCAGTACGGCGTGGCCGGATCGGCCGTCAGCATCAGCGTCCCGAGCCCCAGCGCGCTGAGCGTCGCCCCGCCGATCGACAGCGCGTACGGCGACACCCGCCGCCCCAGCAGCCCCACCAGCGGCGAGGCCAGCCCGATCCCGACCGGCACCGGCAGCACGCTGAGCCCCGCCGCGAACGCGTCCAGCCCCCGCGCGGCCTGGAAGTACAGCGCCACCACGAGGATCAGCGCCGAGCGCGCGAGCGCGTTGCAGAACGAGGCCGCGTTCGCGTACGCCAGCAGCCGCCCGCCGAACAGCCGCAGGTCGAGCACCGGGTTCGGGGCCCGTCGCTCGGCCAGCACGACGAGCGGCACCAGCAGCACGAACAGCCCGGCCCCTGCCAGCACCACCGGGCTCGACAGCCCGCGCGAGCCCGCCTCCGACAGCGCCAGCAGCAGCGCCGACAGCGCGGCGAACAGCAGCACGTTGCCCGGCGCGTCCACCGGCTCGCGCGGCCCCCGGGGCATCTTGCGCAGGATCGCCGCGCCCCAGCCGAGCGCGAGCAGCCCGGCGGGGACGTTCACCCAGAAGATCCACTGCCAGCCGGCCGTCTCGGCGATGAGGCCGCCGACCGTCGGCCCGGCGAGCTGCGCCACCGAGAGCGTGCCGATGTAGACGCCCATGCCCTGGCTCAGCCGCTCGGGCGGGAAGGCGTCGGTGATGATCACGGTGCCGTTCGCCAGGATCATCGCCGAGCCGACCGCCTGAACGACGCGCATCGCGATGAGGAACCCCACGTCCGGCGACAGCCCGGCCAGCAGCGAGGCCAGCGTGAACAGGGCGAACCCCGCCAGGTACACCTCCCGCCGCCCCAGCAAGTCGGCCACCCGGCCGAAGAACACCAGGCTCGCCGTGTTGACCAGGAGGAACGACAGCAGGATCCAGCCGGACTCCGTCGGCCCGGCCGCGAAGTGCCGCACGACGGTGGGTAAGGCCACGTTGAGCGTGCTGCCGGCGATGCCGATGAGGACGAGCCCCAGGCTGGTGACCGAGCACGCCTTCCAGGCGTAGCGGAGGCGGTTGTCGTCTTGGGGGGTGACCGCGACCATGCTCCCACTATGACGTACGACGTACGTCCGATTTTGGTGGGGAGGTTACCTGGCGCGTTTCCTGAGGCCGTCGAGGTCGTGGATGACCACCCGCCGCCGCCCGGTCTCGATCAGCCCCCGGTCGCGCAGCGTGCGCAGCGCCTTGCTGACCGCCTCCCGCGACGCGCCGGTCCAGCCCGCCAGCTCGTCCTGCGACAGTGGCAGCGCCACGCGCACCCCGCCGTTGGTCTTCTCGCCGTACCGCTCGGCCAGCTCGATCAGGCGGGTCGCGACCCGGCCGGTCGTGTCGTAGGCGCCGTACTCGATGCGCTTTCTGTCGGAGTCGCGCAGCCGGCCGGTGACGAGCTTCATGAGCAGCACCGCGATCCGCCCGTGGGCCTCCAGGAACGCCTGGAAGTCGCGCACCACGATGCCGCTGATCGGCTCCAGCGCGGTGACCGTGGCCGAGCGCGGCGAGCCGTCGATGGCGGACATGTCGCCCAGCAGCCCGCCGGGCCCGCGTACGGCCAGCACCACCTCGGTGCCGCCGCTCGTGTGGGAGGACACCTTGACCCGGCCGTCGAGCAGCACGAGCACCCAGTCGGCGACGTCGCCCTCGTTCATCACGGCGGTGCCGCGATCCCAGCGGCGCAGCCGCCCGGCGGCGCGCAGGGCCTGCGCCTCCTCGTCGGTGAGCATGGACAGGAACTCGCCCGGCTCTGGCTCCATGCGCCCGATTATGTCGGTACGAAGCCCGTCCAGCTACGGCAAACTCGTCAGAACGTACGCCGCCACGAGCTCTTCCTTGCCTTTCAGGCTCAGCCGCCCCAGCGGGCTGACCGTGGCGCCCTCGCCGAGCTGCTTGAGCGTCGTCTCGCCGATGACGACCGTGCCCGGCTCGGCGACGCCCTCCAGCCGGGCGGCCACGTTGACGCAGTCGCCCATCGCGTTGAAGCCGCGCAGCTCGGGGCTGCCGATGTTGCCGACGAGCGCGGGCCCGGTGTTGATCCCCACCCGGAACGTCGGCCACGGCACGTCGTCCACCCGCTTCCACGCCATCTCCTCGGCCACCTCGGCCGCGGCCTGCTGCATGGCCAGCGCGGCCCGGCAGGCGGCCCGCGCGTGGTCCTCCTGCGCGGCCGGGGCGTTGAACAGCGCGAGCAGCGCGTCGCCGACGAACTGCACGATCGTGCCGCCGTTGTCGAGGATGCACGGCACGGCGGCCGTGTGGTAGCGGTTGAGCATCTCGACGATCTCGCCCGGCGTGACCTTCTCCGAGAACGTCGTGAAGCCCTTGAGGTCGGCGAAGAGCGCGGTCAGCTCGCGCAGCTCGCCGCCGAGCGCCGCCTGCGCAGGGTCGGCCAGCAGCGCGTGCGCCACGTCCGGCGACATGTACTGGTGGAACAGCGTGTGCAGCTCGCGGTAGAGGCGGGCGTTCTCCAGCGAGAGGCTGAGCTGACCGGCGAGTGTGGCGGCCAGCGCCTCGTCCTGGCTCGTCCGGCCGATCGGCACCTCCAGCACGCCCGCCAGCCTGCCCTTCACGGTGAGCGGGAAGGCCAGCAGGTGGTCGCGGCGGATCGGCTCGTCACCGGTGAAGGCGTACTCGCGCGAGCCGACCTGGGTCCGGCCGTCGGCCACCAGCCCGATCTTGACGTCCCCGTACGCCTGCCGCACCCGCTCCAGCGACGAGGCCAGCAGCTCGTCCTCCGGCAGGCCGACCTTGGTCCGGGCGCTGACGTCCACCAGGGCCGCCAGCCGGGCCGACAGCTCGCGCTCGTTCGCGAGGGCCGCGCCCGCCCGGTCCAGCACCGCGACCTGGCTCTCGTTGAGCCGGAACTTGCCCGACAGGCGGGTCGCGGCCAGCGGCTCGCCCCTGCGTACGGCCTCGACCAGCTCCTCCAGCGCCCGGTCGTAGTCCTGCCTGATCCGCCGTACGGTCGCCGCGAGCGTCACCGAGTCGAACAGCCCCGCGCTCGACCCCTCGCGCCGGAACTGCAGGTAGGCGCTGTAGGCCACGAACACGAAGGCCAGGGTCAGCAGCAGGTGCCACTCCCACCACGACAGGTGCCAGTTGAGCTGCGACATGCCGGCCACCATCGACTCGGCGAGCAGCGCGTACGCGGTGATGAGGCTGATCAGCATGGCCGACGGCCGCCGCCGGTGGACGAGGAACATCATCACGCTGGCGGCGGCGTACAGCAGCAGGCCGGGGATCGAGCCCCAGGCGAGCCAGGGCACCGGCGTCACGGAGGGCGGCTCGCTGAGCGCGGTCAGCCCCGGCACCAGCGAGGCGACGCCCCACACCACCATGAAGCCGACCAGCGCCGCGCGGATCACCTGCTGCGCGCCCAGCACCCGCGCGGCCGCCTGCTCGCCGAGCGGCAGCGCCGAGGCGAAGGCGAACGCGGCGGCGGCGGACAGGCCCACCTGCTGCCCGATGTCGAAGCCGAGCGAGCCCGTGTGCAGGATGATCATCGGCGTGGCCAGGCCGTGCATGAAGAAGAAGCCCGCGCTGCTCAGGAAGACCATGGACACGAGGAACAGGCGGGCGTCGCGGCGGCGGCGCGAGGCCTCGCTGATCATCAGGCCGAGCGCCACGTTGATCCCGGCGACCGCGACGATCAGCCAGAAATGGCTCGGGTTGTGCTGCCAGGGGATGTTGACGGAGTCGTTGGCGAGCAGGAGCCAGAGGCCCAGCATGGGCAGGACCAGGTGGATCGCCCAGACTGCGCCGCGCACCGGCTGGGTGGCCGGCGGCAGGTAGGGGGCGGGTTCGGCGCTAGGCACAAGCCGATTATCCACGCGGGACCGGTGCGGCGACTGTGGCGTTTTACTCACCCAAGTCATCGACAATCGGTCAACCTGGTAAGTAACGCTTTGCAGTGTGACAAATACGTTATGTAGTTTCTGCCAACCTCTGGACCGTTCGAAACGTGCTTCTCATGCATCTCTTATGAAACATCCGTCGCTGGAAGGACAGCCGTGGCTATCAAGATCCGCGGTGGGCGTGCGCTCACCCTCGCCACTGTCGGAGCGCTCGCCGCCTCGCTGCTCGCGGTCGGTGGCGTCGCCACCGCATCGTCGGCGAGCAACCAGGTCACCGCGTGCGTCAACAAGAAGACCCGCTACGCGCGCATCGTGAACCCGACCACGAAGTGCCGCACCACCGAGATCCGCGTGCTCATCGGCGGCGGCAGCGAGGCCACCACGAACTCCGTCACGGTCGGCCCCAAGGGCGACACGGGCCCGCAGGGCCCGAAGGGTGACGCCGGTCCCCAGGGCCCGCAGGGCCGCCCCGGTCTGAAGGGCGCGACCGGCCCGCAGGGCCCGAAGGGCGACACCGGCCCCGCCGGCCCCCAGGGCCCGCAGGGCCCGAAGGGTGACGACGGCAAGAACGGCCAGGACGGCAAGGACGGTCTTCCCGGCAAGAACGGCCAGGACGGCAAGGACGGCCTCCCGGGCAAGGACGGCAAGGACGGCCTCCCCGGCAAGCAGGGCGAGCAGGGCCCCCGCGGCCCGCAGGGCCCCGCCGGCCCGGCCGGCCCGCAGGGCCCCGCGGGCAAGGACGGCAAGGACGGCGGCGGCGCCTACACGACCTACGTCAAGACCGCCTCGCTGAACGGCCTCGGCTCCGCCACCGCCTCCTGCAGCCAGGGCGGCACCGCCACCGGCGGCGGCTTCAGCTTCAGCACCCTGAAGAACGCGGTCGTCATGGCCAGCGCACCGAGCGGCAACGGCACCGGCTGGACCGTCAGCGTCGCCAAGGACGACAACGGCGGCGGCAACGACAACCCGGGCCACGGCGGCGGCAACGGCACGTCCGTCAACGGCTCGGCCTACGTCATCTGCCTGAAGAAGGCGTAACCCCCACACGCGCGCGAAAGGGCCGGCACGGGAACCCCGTACCGGCCCTTCTCTCGTCCAGGATCAGCCGAACAGCGCGGGCAGCGTCCCCCGGTGCGTCTCCCGCAGCTCCTCGACCGGCACCTCGAACACGTCCTCGACCACCAGCGACGCCCCGCCGGTGACCCCGAGCCCGTAACACGGCACGTCGTGCCGCCCGCACAGCGAGGCGAACTCGTCGTACGACTCCGGCCGCACCACGACCAGCGCCCGCGCCGCCGACTCGCTGAACAGGTCGACGAAGGGGTCGCCGGACAGCGTCACCTTCGCCCCGACGCCCCGCGCCAGGCACGACTCGGCCAGCGCCACCGCGAGCCCGCCGTCGGACAGGTCGTGCGAGCCCTCCAGCAGCCCGCGCCTGGCCGCCTCCACGAGCACGGCGCCGAGCGCCCGCTCGGCCTCCAGGTCCGCCTGCGGCGGCAGCCCGCCCAGGTGACGGTGGACGACGTGCGCCCACTCCGAGCCGCCGAACTCCTCGCGCGTGTCGCCGAGCAGCACCACACGCAGCCCCTCGGCGACGAACCCGGTGGGCACCCGCTTGGCGACGTCCTCGATGACGCCGAGCACGCCCACGACCGGGGTCGGGTTGATGGCGGTCGCGCCCGTCTGGTTGTAGAAGGAGACGTTCCCGCCGGTCACCGGCACCCCGAGGGTCCGGCAGGCGTCGGCGAGGCCACGCGTGGCCTCGGCGAACTGCCACATGACCTCGGGGTCCTCGGGCGAGCCGAAGTTGAGGCAGTTGGTGACGGCCAGCGGCTCGGCCCCGGTCACCGCGACGTTGCGGTAGGCCTCGGCGAGCGCGAGCTGCGCCCCCGCGTACGGGTCGAGCTTGGCGTAGCGGCCGTTGCCGTCGGTGGCGAGCGCGATGCCCCGGGTCGTCGGCTCGGCGCCGGCGATGGCCTCGGAGATGCGCAGCATCCCGGCGTCGGCCGGCTGCGCCAGGACCGTGTTGGAGCGGACGTAACGGTCGTACTGGTCGGTCACCCACTCCTTGGAGGCCAGGTTGGGCGAGCCGAGCAGCCGCAGCAGCGTCTCCCGCAGGTCCGCGGGCCGCTCCAGGCGGTCGGGGGTGTCGGCGTTGAGCGCGGACTGCCCGGCCGGCTCGTGGTAGGGCCGCTCGTAGACCGGCCCCTCGTCGGCGGCCGTGCCCGGCGGGATGTCCACGATGACCTCGCCGTCCCACGTCATGACGAGCCGGCCGGTGTCGGTGACCTCGCCGATGACGGTGGCGGGGACGTCCCACTTGGCGCAGATCTCCATGAACGCCGGGATGTCGTCGGGCCGGACCACGGCCATCATGCGCTCCTGCGACTCGCTCATGAGGATTTCCTCGGGGCGAAGCGAGGGGTCGCGGAGCGGCACCAGGTTGAGGTCGACCTGCATGCCGCCGGTGCCCTTGGCGGCCAGCTCGGTCGTGGCGCAGGAGACGCCGGCCGCGCCGAGGTCCTGGATGCCGACGACCACGTCGGCGGCGTACAGCTCCAGGCAGCACTCGATGAGCAGCTTCTCCATGAACGGGTCGCCCACCTGCACGGCGGGCCGCTTGGCCTGCGACTCGTCCTCGAACGTGGCGCTGGCCAGCACGCTCGCCCCGCCGATGCCGTCGGGGCCGGTGGAGGCGCCGAACAGCACGACCTTGTTGCCGGGGCCGGGCGCGGTGGCGAGCTTGATCTGGTCCTTGCGCAGCAGGCCCACGCACAGGGCGTTGACCAGCGGGTTGCCGAGGTAGCAGGGGTCGAAGACGACCTCGCCGCCGATGTTGGGCAGGCCCAGGCAGTTGCCGTAGCTGCTGATGCCCTCGACCACGCCGGGCAGCACCCGGCGGGTGTCGACCGCGTCGGCCGCGCCGAAGCGCAATGAGTCCATGACGGCGATCGGGCGCGCGCCCATCGACATGATGTCGCGGACGATGCCGCCGACGCCGGTGGCCGCCCCCTGGTGAGGCTCGACGTAGGACGGGTGGTTGTGCGACTCGATCTTGAACGTGGCCGCCCAGCCGTCGCCGATGTCGACCACGCCCGCGTTCTCGCCCATGCCGACCAGCAGCGCCTCGGACTTGGGCGCCTTGGTGGCGAACTGCTTGAGATGCACCTTGGACGACTTGTACGAGCAGTGCTCGGACCACATGACGCTGTAGATGGCCAGCTCGGAGCCGGTCGGGCGGCGGCCGAGGATCTGCTTGACCCGGTCGTACTCGTCCTGCTTCATGCCGAGCTCGGCGAAGGGCATCGGCTCGTCGGGCGTCCCTGACGCCCGCTCAACGGTGTCGGTCATGCGTTCACCAGGCTCTTGAGAATGGAGGTGAAGAAGCCGAGGCCGTCGGTGCTGGGCGCGCCGACGAGGTCCTCGACCGCGTGCTCGGGGTGCGGCATGAGGCCGACGACGTTGCCGGCCGCGTTGCTGATGCCGGCGATGTCGTTGAGCGAGCCGTTGGGGTTGCCGAGGTAACGCACCACCACCTGGCCGCCCGCCTCCAGCTCGGCGAGGGTGTCGGCGGAGGCGACGTAGCGGCCCTCGCCGTGCTTGATCGGCAGTGTGATCTCCTGGCCCTCGTCGAAGGAGTTGGTCCAGGAGGTCGAGGCGCGCTCGACGCGCAGCCGCTGGTCGCGGCAGACGTAGTGCAGCGAGGCGTTGCGGGTCAGCGCTCCGGGCAGCAGGTGCGCCTCGCAGAGGATCTGGAAGCCGTTGCAGGTGCCGATGACCGGCAGCCCGGCCTTCGCCGCCGGGATCAGCTCGTCCATCAGCGGCGCGAAGCGCGAGATGGCGCCGCAGCGCAGGTAGTCGCCGTAGGAGAAGCCGCCGGGCAGGAAGACGGCGTCCACTCCCTTCAGGTCGTGGTCGGCGTGCCACAGCGGCACCGCCTCGGCGCCCACGAGGCGCACGGCTCTGGCGGCGTCCTGGTCGTCGAGAGTTCCTGGAAACGTGACTACGCCCACACGGGCAGCGCTCATGACAGTCGTCCCCTCCGAGGATGCGCACGCGCGCGCCACCGTCGATGCGGGGTGACGGTGGTCTGCGGCGGTCACTTCAGCGTATCGGAGGCGCTCAGATGCGCGGTATCGCGGTCAGACGGCGGCGAGCTCCCGGGGGCGGGCCGCGGCCTCTTCGTCCCAGTCGAGGGATTTACGCAGGTGGACGGTGGTGCCGCGGCCCGGCGTGATGCCGAACGAGATCTCGTCCACGACGGAGCGCATGATCAGCAGCCCACGGCCGTTCTCGGTGTCGGGAGGGGGGAAGCCCGGCGGGATCGACGGCACGCCCGTGCCGCTGTCCGCCACCCGGACGTCGCACTGGCCGTAGCCGATCGACGCGCTCACCTCGTAGCGGTTGGCGGGCCCCCCGTGCCGAACCGCGTTGGAGCATGCCTCGGAGACGGCGAGCAGCATGTCGGCGATGCAGGTCTCGCTCACGTTGAGCGACCTCATGGCATCGCCGAGCACCCGCCTGACCATCGGTATGCCGATCGCATCCCGAGGCAGTGCCAACGAGAACTCAATATCCACCGGACTCCTCCGGGCGCCAGAATGTCACCTGGAGTAGATTTCCCTGTGAAAACGGGGCTAACCGCAAAATCACGCTGTTGTTATTCACTGTTGGTGACCCCGTGGCATTGTGGCACGTCGGAACCCGGCTTTAAGCGGCCACGAGGAAAACGGGACGCCAAATCTCCCTACTGCTCCTCGACCCGGACGGCGTAGTCCTCGATCACGGTGTTGGCCAGCAGGGTCTCGGCCATCTTGCGGACCTCGTCCAGCGCCGCCGCGTCGGCCGGGCCGTCCAGCTCGACCTCGAAGCGCTTGCCCTGGCGGACCGACGAGACGCCGGAGAAGCCGAGACGGGGCAGCGCCCGCGCGATCGCCTGGCCCTGCGGGTCGAGGATCTCGGGCTTCAGCATGACCTCGACGATGACGCGCGCCACTGTTCCTCCTGCGTGCGACGGGGTTGGGAAAGCCAGCCTACCGGGGGCGTGTGGCCGACGGCACAACGGGAACGGGGGAGAGATGGGGCTTGCGCGGAGGGCTGTGACGTCTGCCACGATGTTCCCAAACGCGTACGAACCACCACCAGTTGGTTCATCGCCAAGAAGGCTGGCCTAAGGTGGCAACCCCGTCCGGACCAGCCCCGACGCACAGGAGAGTGGCACGTGACACTCGACGCCTCTCGCGGTGCTCACCAAGAAGCACCTCCGGAGCTCGTCCAGCTGCTCACCCCCGAGGGGGAGCGGGTCGAGCACCCTGACTACGACGTCGATCTCACCCCGGAAGAGGTCCGGTCGCTCTACCGCGACCTGGTGCTCGTCCGGCGCATCGACCTGGAGGCCGTGGCGCTGCAGCGCCAGGGCGAGCTCGGCATCTGGGCCTCGCTGCTCGGCCAGGAAGCCGCCCAGATCGGCTCGGGCCGCGCGCTGACCGACAGTGACATGGCCTTCCCCACCTACCGCGAGCACGGCGTGGCGTGGTGCCGCGACGTCGACCCGGTCAAGCTGCTCGGGCTGTTCCGGGGGGTCAACCACGGCGGATGGGACCCCCAGGAGCACAACTTCCACCTCTACACGATCGTCATCGGCAGCCAGACCCTGCACGCCGTCGGCTACGCGATGGGCATCCAGCGCGACGACGCCAGCGCCGCCACGATCGTCTACTTCGGCGACGGGGCCACCTCCCAGGGCGACGTGAACGAGTCCTTCATCTGGGCCAGCGTGTTCAACGCGCCGATCGTGTTCTTCTGCCAGAACAACCAGTGGGCCATCTCCGAGCCGCTGGAGAAGCAGACCCGCATCCCCCTCTACCGCCGCGCCTCCGGCTTCGGCTTCCCCGGCATCCGGGTGGACGGCAACGACGTGTTCGCCTGCCTCGCCGTCACGCGCAAGGCCCTGGAGGCGGCGCGGACCGGGCAGGGGCCGACGCTCATCGAGGCGTTCACGTACCGGATGGGCGCCCACACCACGACCGACGACCCGACGCGCTACCGGGTCGCGAGCGAGCTGGAGGCGTGGAAGCTCAAGGACCCCATCGAGCGGGTGAAGGCTTACCTGTTCAAGAACGAGCTGGCCGACCAGGAGTTCTTCGACTCCGTCGACGAGGAGGCCGGACAGCTCGGCGCCGACCTGCGGCGGCGCTGCCTCGCGCTGCCCGACCCGCGGCCGCTCGACATCTTCGACCACGTCTACCGCGAGCCCCACGCGCTGATCGACCAGGAGCGCGCCCAGTTCGCCGCGTATCTGGAGGGGTTCGAGAAGTGACCGTTCTGAGCTTGTCGAAAGCCCTGAACGAGGGCATGCGCAAGGCCATGGAGGACGACCCCAAGGTCCTCATCATGGGAGAGGACGTCGGCAAGCTGGGCGGCGTCTTCCGCGTCACCGACGGCCTGCAGAAGGACTTCGGCGAGGACCGCGTCATCGACACGCCGCTCGCCGAGTCCGGCATCATCGGCACCGCGATCGGCCTGGCGCTGCGCGGCTACCGGCCGGTGTGCGAGATCCAGTTCGACGGGTTCGTCTTCCCGGCCGCCGACCAGATCATCACGCAGCTCGCCAAGATGCCCATGCGGTCGCTGGGCGCGATCAAGCTGCCGGTGGTCGTACGCATCCCGTGCGGCGGCGGCATCGGCGCGGTCGAGCACCACAGCGAGTCCCCCGAGGCGTACTTCACCCACACCTCCGGGCTGCGCGTGGTCGCCTGCTCCAACCCGGCGGACGCGTACACGATGATCCAGCAGGCCATCCGCTGCGACGACCCGGTGGTGTTCTTCGAGCCCAAGCGCCGCTACTGGGAGAAGGGCGACATCGACACCTCCTCGTCCGACTGGTGGACGCCGTTCGACGCGGCCAAGGTCGTACGGGCGGGGTCCGACGCCACGCTGCTGGCGTACGGGCCAATGGTGAAGACCTGCCTGGAGGCCGCGGCGGCGGCCGAGGACGACGGCCGCTCCCTGGAGGTCGTCGACCTGCGCTCGCTCAACCCGCTGGACGAGGCGGTGATCATGGAGTCGGCGCGCCGCACCGGCCGGGTCGTGGTCGTCCACGAGGCTCCCGTCTACAACGGCTTCGGCGCCGAGCTGGCCGCCCGCGTCACCGAGCAGTGCTTCTACCACCTGGAGGCCCCGGTGCTGCGGGTCGGCGGGTTCTCCACCCCCTATCCGCCGTCGAAGCTGGAGGAGCACTACCTGCCCGACCTCGACCGGGTGCTCGACGCCGTCGACCGGGCCTTCGGGTTCTGAGAGGGGGGTTCATGCGACGCGAGTTCAGGCTCCCCGACGTCGGGGAGGGGCTGACCGAGGCCGAGATCGTCCGCTGGCACGTCCAGCCGGGCGACGAGGTCAAGGTCAACCAGATCGTGGTCGAGATCGAGACCGCGAAGTCGATCGTGGAGCTGCCGATCCCGTGGGACGGCGTGGTGTCCGGCCTGATGGCCGACGAGGGCCGGACGGTGGAGGTGGGCCGGCCGATCATCGCCGTGGACACGACGGAGGAGCCCGGCGAGGCCGGTACGGCGGACCAGGTCAAGGCCCTGGCCGACGACCTGGTGCCCAAGCCTCCGGCGGAGGGCGCGGTCGAGCCCGGCGCCCACGGCAGCCCGGCCCCCAAGGAGGAACGCCAGGCGGTGCTGGTCGGCTACGGCGTCAAGACCGGCGCCACCCGACGCCGCCCCCGCAAACCCGCCGCCGCCGCCACCGACGGCCCGCCCCCGGAAGCCGCCGCCCCGGAAGGCCCTGTCACGGGAGCCGCCGTCACGGAAGCCCCCGCCACGGGAGCCGCCGTCACGGGAGCCGCCGTCACGGGAGCCGCCGCCACGGGCGCTCCGGCCGCGGAGGCGCCCGCCACCCCGATCCCCGCCGCTCCGGTGGCCAACCCGAGGCGCGTGGAGGTGGCGCCCGTACCCGTCCACGAGGCCCCCGGCCCCATCACGGTGCTGGCCAAGCCGCCGGTCCGCAAGCTGGCCAAGGACCTCGGCGTGGACCTCACCACGGTCACGGGCACCGGCCCGCAGGGCTCCATCACGCGGGACGACGTCCACGCCGCCGCGGCGGCCGCACAGGCCCCGCAACAGGCTCCGCAACAGGCCCCCGCCGCCCACGGGCAGCGCGAGGAGCGCGTCCCCGTCAAGGGCGTGCGCAAGATGATGGCCCAGGCCATGGTCACCAGCGCCTACACCGCCCCGCACGTCACGGAGTTCCTCCAGATCGACGTGACCGGCACCATGGAGGCAGTCAGGCGGCTGCGCGCGCTGCCGGACTTCGCCGAGGTCAAGGTGAGCCCGCTGCTGCTGGTCGCCAAGGCCGTCCTGACGGCGGCCCGCCGGCACCCGATGATCAACTCCTCCTGGGACGAGCAGGCCCAGGAGATCGTCGTCAAGCATTACGTCAACCTCGGGATCGCCGCCGCCACCCCCCGGGGCCTGGTGGTGCCCAACATCAAGGACGCGCACGCCCTCTCCCTGCCCGACCTGGCCCGGAGCCTGGCCGAGCTGACGGAGACGGCCCGCGCGGGACGTACGCAGCCGGCCGAGATGGCGGGCGGGACGATCACGATCACCAACGTCGGCGTGTTCGGCGTGGACACCGGCACCCCCATCATCAACCCGGGCGAGGCCGCCATCCTCGCCTTCGGCCAGGTGCGGGACCTGCCGTGGGTGGTGGACGGCGAGCTCGCCGTACGCAAGGTGACGACGCTGTCGCTGTCGTTCGACCACCGGATCGTGGACGGCGAGCTGGGCTCGCGCTTCCTGCGCGATGTCGGCGACATGCTGGAGGACCCGCTCCGCATCATGGCGTGGAGCTGAGCTGAAACCAGGGTGATCGCCGGGAGGACCCCTCCCCCGGCGATCACCCTGCGAGGCGTGCCACACGCTTGCCTTCATGACGTCGGAGAGGCCGCCCGCCCGATCTGATACATCTCCTGTGGTTTTCCGCACCCTCACTCGGCCGTCCGCCTCATGGTGGCCGTACCCTGGTCGTTCCTAGTCTCTGGCGCATGACGGAATGGCTGATCGACCTGATGGAGATGCTCGGCGCCCCCGGAGCCGGGATCGCGATCGCGCTGGAGAACCTCTTCCCGCCCCTGCCCAGCGAGGTGATCCTGCCGCTGGCCGGCTTCGCCTCCTCCCAGGGAGAGATGAACCTGCTCGCCGTGCTGCTGTGGACCACCGCCGGCTCCGTGATCGGGGCGCTGACGCTGTACGGGGTGGGCGCGATGCTCGGCCGGGAGCGCACGCTGGCCCTGGCCGCCCGGATCCCGCTGCTGAAGGTCTCCGACATCGCCAGGACGGAGGCGTGGTTCCTCAAGCACGGGCGCAAGACGGTGTTCTTCGGGCGGATGATCCCGATCTTCCGCAGCCTGATCTCCGTTCCCGCCGGGGTGGAGCGCATGCCGCTGGGCGTCTTCACGCTCCTGACCACGGCAGGCAGCCTGCTCTGGAACACCGTCTTCGTCCTGGCCGGGTGGGTGCTGGGCGAGAACTGGGCGCTGGTGGAGACCTACGTCGGCGTGGGCACCAATGTGGTCATCGTCACGGTGGCGCTGGCGGTACTGGTCTTCGTGGGCACGCGGCTGGCTCAGCGGCGCAAGGGGCGGCATGCGGTCGGTGCTTAGCGGGCCGAGGCTCGTCGGGGCGGTGGCCGCCGGCGCGGTGACCGCCCTCGCGGGGTTGCTGTTCGTCCTGGCGGCGGCGCCGTTCGCGGACCGTCCCGCCGTGCGGGCGGCGGCCGCCCGGCTGACCCGGTTCGAGCTGTGGCGGCTGCGCCTGGACCTGCCCGTCAAGAACGAGGAGGGCGAGCTGCGTTACCTCGCCGCCCGGACGCCCGTGGGCGTGCTGGGCGGGCTCGTGGTGCTGCTGCTCGTGGTCGGCCTCGGCATGGCGGTCATGCTGGTGTGGTCGTGGGCGCGCGGGGAGGCGTTCGACGGCATGCTGCCCACCGCGCCGCTGGTGGCCTATCTGTTCGTGTCGGGCTGCGTCCTGCTGTTCCTGGACGTGTGCGGCCTGGTGGGGGTGGAGGCGCTGGAGCGGCGGCTGGCCGTACGGCTGCTCGCCCCCGACCCGGTGGAGGCGCTGCGGCGGCGGATCGACGAGCTGACCGTGAGCAGGGCCGGGGTGGTCGCGGCGGTCGACGCCGAACGGCGGCGCATCGAGCGCGACCTCCACGACGGGGTGCAGCAGCGGCTGGTGGCGCTGTCCATGCTCGCGGGCCGCGCCCGCAGGGGCCGCCCCGAGCTGCTGGGACAGCTCCATGAGCAGGCCCAGCAGGCGCTGGTGGAGCTGCGCGAGGTGGCCTGGCGGGTCTACCCGTCGGGGCTGGACGCGCACGGCATGGCCGAGGCGCTCGCCGGAGTGGCCGAGCGGTCCTCGGTCGCGGTCAAGGTCACCTGCGAGCTGCCGGAGCGGCCCCCGGCGGTGGTGGAGGCCGCCGCCTACTTCGTGGCCAGCGAAGCGGTGACGAACGCGGCCAAACACTCGGGAGCCACCCTGGTGACCATCGACGTACGCCGGCAGGCCACCATGGTCGTCGTGCGCGTGGAGGACGACGGCGTGGGCGGGGCCGACCCCACCGGCGGCGGGCTGACCGGCCTGGCGCAGCGGGTGGCCGCCCTCGACGGCCGGTTCACCCTGACCAGCCCGCCGGGCGGGCCGACCGTGATCGAAGCGGAGTTGCCGTGCGCGTGATGCTGGCCGAGGACTCGGCCTTGCTGCGGGAGGGCCTGGTGCGGCTGCTGAAGGAGGAAGGTCACGACGTGCCGGCCGCGGTGGGCGACGCCGACGCGCTGCTGCGGGCGGTGACCGCCGAGCGGCCCGACGCGGTGGTGGTGGACGTACGGATGCCGCCCACCCACACCGACGAGGGCCTGCGCGCCGCCCTGGAGATCCGGCGGCGCTGGCCGGAGGTCAAGGTGCTGGTGCTGTCGCAGTACGTCGAGAAGAAGTACGCCACCGAGCTGATGAGCGGCAGCATCGACGGCGTCGGCTACCTGCTGAAGGACCGCGTGGCCCAGGTCGGCGACTTCCTGGACGCGCTGGACCGGGTGGGCGCGGGCGGGACGGCGTTCGACCCGGAGGTGGTGCGCCAGCTGCTCGCGCGCACCAGCCACACCGACCCGCTGACCCAGTTGACCGCCCGCGAGCGCCAGGTGCTCGAGCTGATGGCGCAGGGCCTCACCAACGCCTCCATCGCGCAGTCCCTGCACGTGTCGCAGAGCGCGGTGGAGAAACACGTCAACGCCCTGTTCGACAAGCTCGCGCTGTCGCACACCACCGGCTACAGCCGCCGGGTCCTGGCGGTGCTGCGTTACCTCGGCTCCTGAGCCGGCGTCGATAGGGTGCTTCCATGATTCGCCACATCGTGCTGTTCACCTGGACCGACGACGCGACCGACGAGCAGAAGGCGACGGTGACCGCCGAGCTGCGCAAGCTGCCGGACGCGATCCCGGAGATCCGCTCCTACACCGTCGGCCCCGACGCCGGCATCAACGAGGGCAACCACGCCTACGCGGTGGTGGGCGACTTCGACTCGGTGGACGACTATCTCGTCTACCGCGACCATCCGCAGCACCAGGCGGTCATCGCCGAGCACATCAAGCCGATCCTGGCCGCCCGCGCCGCCGTGCAGATCGAGGTCTAGGGCCTAGATCTCGGGAGGGTTGTTCTCGCGGTGCATCAGGCGCCCGTCGGACGTGCGGCCCCGCCTCGGGGCCAGCACGATGCTCAGCACGACGCCCACGCCGCCCACGATCATGAAGATCAGGCCGATGACGTCCATGTGGACGCTCTCGCCGAAGACGTCGGGCTCGATCGCGAACTTCAGGATGGCGCCGAGCGTGAGGAAGAAGATGCTGACCCCGACACCCATGACGAGCCTCCCTGGTAAACGGCCGGTACGCCCACGGTCATACCCGGGTAAGGACGATCACACCCCCCACCGGCCGAACGACGGAACGCCCGCACGGCGTGCGGGCGTTCCGTGTGATGCCGGGATCTAGAAGGCCTCCTCAGGAAGCTCCATGAGCTCCTGGCCGGTGGCGTCGAGGACGCGCCGCTCGGCGGCCAGCCGGGGCAGCACGGTCTTGGCGAAGAACGTGGCCGACGCGACCTTGCCCTGGTAGAACGGGTCCTCGCCGTCCGCCAGCCGGGCCAGCGCCACCTCGGCCTGGCGCAGCAGCAGCCAGCCGATGACGAGGTCGCCGAGCGCGAGCAGCAGCCGGGTGGTGTTGAGCCCGACCTTGTAGACCTCCTCCGGCTTCTCCAGCGAGCCGAGCGCCCAGGTCGCCATCGTGTCGCCCATGGCCTTGACGTCGGCGGCGGCCTCGGCCAGCAGCTCGCGCTCCTCCTTGAGCCGCCCGTTGCCGGCCTCGGAGGCGGCGAAGGCGGTGATCTCGCCGAGCAGCGCGCCGACGGCCGCGCCCTGGTTGCGCAGGATCTTCCTGAAGAACAGGTCCATGCCCTGGATGGCGGTGGTGCCCTCGTACAGGGAGTCGATCTTGGCGTCCCTGATGTACTGCTCGATCGGGTAGTCCTGCAGGTAGCCGGAGCCGCCCAGGGTCTGCAGCGAGCGGGCCAGCAACTCGTACGACCGCTCCGACCCGACGCCCTTGACCAGCGGCAGCAGCAGGTCGTTCATCGCGTGCGCGTGCCGGTCATCCGGGTCGATCATGACGGCGTCCTGGAAGGTGGCCGTGTAGAGGACCAGGGCGCGCATGCCCTCGGCGTACGCCTTCTGCAGCATCAGCTCGCGGCGCACGTCCGGGTGGTTGACGATGGTGACGCGCGGGGCGGTCTTGTCGGTCATCTGGGTGAGGTCCGCGCCCTGGACGCGCGACTTGGCGTAGTCGAGCGCGTTGAGGTAGCCGGTCGAGAGCGTGGCGATGGCCTTGGTGCCGACCATCATGCGGGCGTGCTCGATGACCATGAACATCTGCTTGATGCCCTCGTGCACCTCGCCGACCAGCCAGCCGACCGCGGGGTGCTTCTCGCCGAAGGTGAGCTCGCAGGTCGTGGAGACCTTCAGGCCCATCTTCTTCTCGACGTTGGTGACGTAGACGCCGTTGCGCTCGCCGAGCTCGCCGGTCTCCAGGTCGACGTGGTACTTCGGCACCAGGAACATCGACAGGCCCTTGGTGCCGGGGCCGTGACCCTCGGGGCGGGCCAGCACCAGGTGGAAGATGTTCTCCGACATGTCGTGCTCGGCGCTGGTGATGAAGCGCTTGACGCCCTCGATGTGCCAGGTGCCGTCGGGCTGGCGTACGGCCTTGGTGCGGCCGGCGCCCACGTCGGAGCCGGCGTCCGGCTCGGTGAGCACCATGGTCGCGCCCCAGTTGCGCTCGATGGCCAGCTCGGCGAAGCGCTTCTGCTCCTCGGTGCCGACCTGCCACAGGGTGTAGGCGAAGTTGGGGCCGGCGGCGTACATGTAGAGCGCCGGGTTGGCGCCCAGCACCATCTCGGCCGTGGCCCAGGCGAGGCTCCTCGGGATGCCGGGGCCGCCCAGCTCGGCGGGCAGGTCGAGGTGCGCCCAGCCGCCGTCCACCAGCGCCTTGAACGACTTCTTGAAGCCTTCCGGCATGGTGACCGAGCTCGTCGCGGGGTCGAAGACCGGCGGCGTCCTGTCGCCCTCCTCGAAGGAGTCGGCGAGCACGCCGGTCGCCAGACGGTTGACCTCTTCCAGGATGCTGCGCGCGACGTCCTCGTCGACTTCCGCAAAGGGCCCTGCGCCGAGGATCTCGCGTCGCCCGAAGACCTCGAAGAGGTTGAATTCAAGGTCGCGAACGTTGCTCTTGTAGTGGCCCATGGGGTCGATCTCCTTGAACCGAGTCAGGGGTGTACTCGCGAGTAACCTTACTCTGAAATGCTACCCGCGGGTAACCCCCGCCATGCATGGCATGCTCGTCTCCATGGACGCCGAAGAACTCGCCGCGCGGTGGCGGGAGCGACTGGAGGCCTGGGCGATCCCGGACGAGATCCTGGCCCGTGCTTCCGCCGACCCCTGGACTCACTCGCCCGAACGGTTCGGCACCCGCACCGACCGGGCCCTCGCCGAGCCGGACGACGGACCCACGACGACGAGGCTGACGGAGGCCCTGCCCGACCAGGGCACGCTGCTCGACGTGGGCTGCGGCGCCGGCGCGTCCTCGCTGCCGCTGGCCGGGCGCCTCGGCCACCTGTACGCGGTCGACTCCTCGGCCGCGATGCTCGACGGGCTCACGCTGCGGGCCGACAAGCTCGGGGTGCCGGTCACCACGATCCACGGCCGCTGGCCGGACGTCGCCGACGAGGCCCCGGTGGCCGACGTCGCCATCGCCGCGCACGTCGTCTACAACGTGCCGGACCTGGCCGGCTTTCTGCGCGCGCTCGACGCGCACACGCGCGGGCGGGTGGTGCTGGAGCTGACGCACCGCCACCCGACGAGCTGGATGACGCCGCTCTGGCAGCACTTCCACGGCATCGACCGCCCGGTGCGGCCGGTCGCCGAGGACTGCGTGGCGCTGGCGGCGGCGCTCGGCTTCGCCGTACGGGTGGAGGAGCGGGAGGCCCCGCTGGAACGATTCAGCTCCCTGGAGGAGCTCGCGGCCAGCGCCTGCCGGCGGGCGTGCCTCGACCCGTCCCGAGCGGACGAGGTGGCCGAGACGGCCGTCGCGCTCGGCATGTGGCCGTTGCCGAGGGACCGCTGGGTCACCGTCTGGTGGGACTGACACCGGTTTGACGTCCACGGCGGTGTCGGGTTGGGTGTTGCCATGATCGAGATCCACGCCGTCACCGTCGACGCCGCCGACCCCTACGCGCTCGCGAGCTGGTGGAGCAGGGCCACCGGGCTGCCTCTGGGCGAGGACGACCAGCCGGGCGACGACGAGGTGATGCTGCGGACCGAACGCGACCCCTACGTGCTGTTCATCCGCGTTCCCGAGGGCAAGACGGTCAAGAACCGCCTGCACTTCGACGTCAACGGCACCGCGGGCGCGACCCGCGACGAGGAGGTCGACCGGCTCATCGGGCTGGGCGCGACCGTCCACGCCGACCTGCGCCGGCCCGACGGCACCGGATGGGTGACGATGCTCGACCCCGAGGGCAACGAGTTCTGCGTGTGCCGCAGCCAGGCCGAGCGGGAGTCCTGAAGGCCGGGTGGGGTCACCGCTCAGAGCGTGCCCTGCCCTGCATCGTGAGCGTCAGGATGGCGGCGATCAGATAGACCAGCGCGCCGTGCCACAGCGCGTGCACGGCCGAGCCGAAGACCCCCTCGCCGTCGAGGACGAGCTGCACCGGATAGTCGAGCACCGCCGTGATGCCCGCGGGCAGCAGCGCGAACTTCCACGGGTGGCGCAGCGACCAGACGCGCGCCTGGCGGGTGACCCGGTCGCCCTCGTGCGGCTTGGACACCGCCCCGATCGCGGCGATCAGGGCGAACAGGCTGATGCCGAGGCCCAGCGCCCACACCAGGTCGCCGCCGCCCGTGAGCAGGCCCATGCCGTAGCTGGCGGCGGTGACGACACCGCCGCCGACGGCCGCGGCCTTCCAAGGGGCGCCACGGAGCGCGGCACCGGAGAGCGATATCTCATCGCGTCGACTGATTTCGTTCATATCGCCATGGTCGCTCCCGGGGCCCCTTGGGAGCATCGGGGACGGACCCTGAGCCGTCCCTGACATGATGCGAAACATGCAGGAACCGCACGTAACAGACATCACCTTCCGTACGGCCCGCCGTGACGACGTGCCCGCCATCGTCGCGATGCTGGCCGACGACCCCCTCGGCGCCCGGCGCGAGGGCGACCCCGGCGACCCGCGTTACCTCGCGGCCTTCGACCGCATCGACGCCGACCCGTACGACGAGCTCGTCGTCGCCGAGCAGGGCGGCGAGGTGGTGGGCACGATGCAGCTCACGTACCTCGCGGGGCTCTCCCGCCTCGGGGCCGAACGCTGCCAGATCGAGGCCGTACGGGTCCACGCGTCGACCAGGGGCCAGGGGCTCGGCCGCCGGATGATCGGCTGGGCCGTGGAGCAGGCCCGCGAGCGCGGCTGCGCCATGGTGCAGCTCACCTCGGACAAGACCCGCACCGACGCGCACCGCTTCTACGGCTCGCTCGGCTTCACCGCCTCCCACGAGGGCTTCAAGCTCCAGCTGAGCTGAGCCGCTCCAGCATCCACCTGCACCACTCGACGCGGTGCCGCTCGTAGCCGAGCCCGCACCAGAGCGTCGCGTAGTTGCCGAACCGGGGATCGCCGGGCGGGGGCGGCCCGCCGAAGGCCGCCTCCTCCCGCTCGTAGTCCGCCAGCCGCTCCTCGTGCATGGCGAGCTGGTCGGCGAACAGCCTGCGCAGCAGCCCTGGCTCGGCCAGCCACGACGCGTACGTCTTCAGCACCAGCTCGTCGCGCTCCGGCCGGGCGCGCGGCGGCTCGGTCACCCATGCCCGCAGCTCCGCCAGGCCGTCGGCGGTCAGATGGTAGACCTTCTTGCCCTGCGGGCCGGGACCGTGCTCGGCCTCGAAGCCCACCAGCCCAGCGGCGCGCAGCTTCTGCAGCTCGGCGTGGATCTGGCTGTGGCCGGCCGTCCAGAAATAGCCGACCGGGGTGCGCATGGCGGCGGCGAGGTCGTATCCGGTGCGCTCGCCGCGGGCCAGCACGGCGAGGATCGCGAATCCCAGTGTCGAGGTCATCGTGGCCTCAGGATAAGGTCCTTCCCACTATGTCACTTCTGACATAGTGTGGAGGCATTGGAGGTGGGCGGTCGTGCGAAGGATGCTGAGCGCCGTCGGGCTCGTGACCATGCTGGCCGCGCCGGCCGCCTGCGGAAGCGGCGGCGGGGGCGCCACGGGGGCGGCCCCCGCCCCGGCGACCCCCGCGACCCCCGTGACCCCGGCGACCAGCGCCGCCCCCAGTAGCAGCCCGCCGCCCACCGGCCCCAACGTCTCCGGCTGCTTCACCGAGGCAGACGGCAAGATCTTCGAGTACGACGGCGGCCTCCCCGGCGTGATCACCGGCACCGGCTCCACCGGCGTCGTCATCACCTACGAGCGCCGCGGCAACGTCTGCACCTGGCGCCCGCTCTCCGACCGCCTGGTCGCCGCCGGCTACCGCGTGCTCCTCTACGCGAGAAGCGTCGCCGCCCTCCCCGAGGACACCACCATCGCCATGGCGAAACGCCTGGCCAAGGAGAAGGGCGTCGGCCGCGTGTTCCTGGTCGGCGGCTCGATCGGCGCCACCACCGCCGTCCCGGCCGCGCTGCGGCTCGGCCCTGAGAAGATCGCCGGCGTGGTCGCCCTGTCAGGCGAGATCGCCGCCGAGGACGCGGCCGAGCTGACCGTCCCGCTGCTCCAGATCGGCAGCGAGCACGACGACTACGGCGGCCGCGCCGCGCTCGACGCCGCCCGCGCCGCCGCCACCAAGGCCCCGGACGCCCAGGCGCTCGTCATCCCGGGGGAACGCCTGCACGCCTCCCAGCTGCTCGCGAGCCCGTACGCCGATCAGGTCCTGAGCACCGTCGAGACGTTCATGAACCGGCACAAGGGCTGACCTCGACCAGGTTGTCGTGGAAGCCCGGCCCTTTGCCCATGTCGCCGTCCCGCTCGGCCACCACCGCGTTCGCGTTCGAGCCGCCGGGGCTGAGCTTCGGCCAGCGGCCCTTGGGCGAGGCCACGACCCCGGGGGCCACCCGGTCGCTGATCTCCACGTCGGCCAGGAACTCGCCGCCGTCGTTGTGGACCCGTACGCGCTGGCCGTCCGCCAGCCCGCGCGCCGCCGCGTCGGCCGCGTTGATCAGCACCACAGGGTCCTTGGCCCGCCGCCGCAGCTCGGCGTTGTTGCCGAACGTCGTGTTGAGGAACGTGTGCGAGGCCGGCGTCACCAGCGTCAGCCGGTACGGCGAGCCGTCCGCCGTCAGCGTCGCGTGCGACGGCACGTACGCCTCCCCGGGCCGCGGGAACCGCATCCGGCCCGACCGCGTCGGGAACCCGTCGGCGAAGGGCGTGAACGGCTTGGGATAGTTCATCCGCACCCAGCCCTCCTTGCGCAGCCGGTCGAGCGTGACGCCCTCCAGCGAAGGATGCCCGCTGGACAGCAACTGCTCGGCCAGCTCCAGGTCCGAGTCGTAGAGCGACGGCTCGGTGAGCCCCATGTGCCCGGCCAGCCGCCGGAACGTCTCGGTCGTCGACAGGCACTCGCCGGGCGGCTCCACCGCGGCCTCGTTCCACAGCAGGTAGAGGTGGCCGTAGCCGGCGTGCAGGTCGTGGTGCTCGGTCTGCATGGTGGCCGGCAGCACGATGTCGGCGTAGTCCACGGTGTCCGTCGGGAACTGCTCCATGACGACCGTGAACAGGTCCTCGCGGGCGAGCTGCCGCCTGATGGCGTTCGCGTCGGGCGTGGAGCCGAGCGGGTTGGCCGCGTACACCCACAGGCACTTCACGTCGTCGAGCTGCGAGGCGAGCTTCGTCATGACCCGGGTGCGCACCGGCTTGGCCAGCAGGTCGTCGCGCGTGTCGATGTTGAGGTGGACGTGCCCGCTGGTCGAGTACGCCACCCCGCCCCCCGGATGCCGCCAGTCGCCCGTGACGGCCGGGATCGCGCCGATCGTCCGCATGGCCGTGCCACCGCCCGCGTGCCGCTGGATGCCCATCGTGGCCCGGATGGCGGTCGGGCGGGTGTGCGCCAGCCTCATCCCCAGCCTGTGGATGTCGGCCGCCGGGATGCCGGTGATCTCGCTCACCTTCTCCACCGGGTGGGCCAGGATCTCCTCGCGGAAGCCGGCCCAGCCCTCGGTGTGCTCGGCCAGGTAGGCCTCGTCCTGGGCGTTCTCGGCCAGCACCACGTTGAGCAGCCCGAGCGCGAGCGCCGCGTCCGTGCCCGGCCGGATGGCGAGGTATTCGTCGGCCTGGTCGGCGGTCCTGGTGCGGATCGGGTCGATGGCGACCACGTGGGCGCCGTCCGCGCGGGCGTCCTGGATGAACTTCCACAGGTGGTGGCCGCTGGTCAGCGTGTTGGTGCCCCAGAGCAGGATCAGCTTGGAGAGCGCGAAGTTCTCCGGGTCCATGCCGCCCGCGGTGCCGTTCGCGCGGAAGAGGCCGCTGCTGCCGGCCGCCGAGCAGATGTTGAGCCAGTGCTTGGACGCGCCCAGCACGTTCCAGAACCGCCGGCCCGCCACGCCCTCGCAGCCCTGCAGGTAGCCGAGCGTGCCGGTGCCGAGGTAGGGCCAGATGGCCTCGCCGCCGTGCTCGTCGACGATCGCGCGCAGCCGGGTGGCGATCTCCTCCAGGGCCTCGTCCCACGAGATCCGCTCGAAGCGCCCCGAGCCCTTCGGGCCGACCCGGCGCATCGGGTGCAGAATGCGGTCGGGCGCCTGCGTGTGCTCCAGGTAACGGTTGACCTTCACGCACAGCGCGCCCCTGGTGTAGGGCTGGTCGGGGTTGCCGCGCAGTTTGACGGCCTGGCCGTCGTTCACGGTCACGACCCAGGAACAGGTGTCCGGGCAGTCCAGCGGACATGCCCCCAGAACCCTCAATTCGCCCGACATGGGACATAGCCTACGCCGGGCGCCGAGAGGTGAACTGCTGGAGCCGCACCGTGTAGCCTGCCTGCGCGGACGTAGGCTGCCCGATGGGGACGGCAGGCGCCCGTCCGCATTGCGAAACGGGGACACTGCGACCCAGAGATCTCACGGTCCTGCCGGGAAGGTGCAGAATCGCTGACGGTGGCCGAAATCAGGGAACGAGATGACACGGAGGACCTCACGGAGGGGGATCCGGCCGTGGGCGAGCCACGCGCGGACACCGACGTCTACGTCGTAGAGCCGCTGCTGCCGCAGCGCCTGCGCCGTCCCTCCGACCTGCTGCGCTTCATCGCCACGCTCGTCGTCCTCGGCGCGGTCGTCCTGCTCGCCCTCGTCGCCAAGCAGACCCTCATCGGCCTGGAGGCCGACGTCAAGGAGGGCGCCGAGCTCGTCCCGCTGCTGAGCCGCGTCGCGGCCTTCCTCGGCGGCGCCGCCGTGCTCGTCGTGCCCACGGCGTTCGCCGTCGAACGGGTCTTCCACCGCGACGGCCTGCGCGTCGCCGAAGGGCTCATCGCCGCCATCGTCGGCATGGCCGGCTCGTTCCTGCTCGGGCAGTGGCTGGTCGGCGGCAACGTCGAGGACCTGCGCGTGCTGCTCACCGGCAACCGCGACATCGAGCCGCTGAACACCCTGCTCACCTCGGTGGTCGCCTACACCACCGCGGTCCGCATCTCCCGCCGCCCCACCTGGCGGATGCTCATGTGGACCACGATCGCGCTCTACATCCTCGCCTTCTTCTCCGGCCGCCAGATCACGATCCCCAGCGCCATCGTCACCGTCCTCGTCGGCATGGCCATCGGCTACGCCACCCTCTACGGCGTCGGCAGCCCCAACACCCGGCCGCCGGGCAGCGCCGTGGTGGCCGCGCTCCGCAAGCTGTCGTTCCAGGTCGTCTCCGCCCGCCGCATCGAGGACGACCACCAGGGCAGCCGCCGCTACGCCGTCGGGCTCAAGGACGGCACCAGCCTCGACGTCACCGTCCTCGACCGCGACCGGCAGGTGGCGGGGCTCCCGTACCGATTGTGGCGGCGCATCAGGCTCAACTCCGAGACCCGCCGCCGCGCCATCCGCTCGCTCCGCGCCGAGCTGGAGCGCGAGGCCCTCATGGCGTACGCCGGCCAGGCCGCGGGCGCCAGCACCCCACGCCTGCTCGGCACCAGCGAGATCGGCACCGAGGCCGCCCTGCTCGCCTACGAGCACATCGAGACCCGCCCGCTCGACGAGGTCCCCGACAACGAGATCGACGACGCCCTGCTGCACCAGATCTGGGAACAGGTCGAGCTGCTGCAGATCCAGCGCCTCGCCCACCGCCGCCTCACCGGCGACGGCATCCACCTCGACCGGGCCGGCCGGGTCGTGCTCACCGACGCGCGCAGTGGCGAGATCGCCGCCGGCGACCTGCTGCTGCGCCTCGACGTCGCCCAGCTCCTCACCTACCTCGCGCTGCGCGTCGGCCCCGAGCGCTCCGTACGCGCCGCGTCCGCCGTGATGGGCCCCGACGCGCTGGCCGCCGCCATGCCGCTGCTCCAGCGCATCGCGCTCACCAGGGAGACCCGCGCGGCCGTCGGCAAGGCCAAGCAGATCCTGCCCGGCATCCGCGAGCAGATCGTCGCGCTGAAGCCGCAGGGCAAGGTCGAGGAGGTCCGGCTCGAACGCTTCCGCCCGCGCACGCTCGTCACCATCATCGCCAGCGCGCTCGCCGCCTACTTCCTGCTCTCCCAGCTCAGCCAGGTGAACATCTACGAGGTGGTCACCACGGCCAACTGGGCCTGGTCGATCCTGGCGCTCGCGGCGTCGTTCGTCAGCTTCGTGGCCGCCGCGCTCATGCTGCGCGGCTTCGTGCCCGAGCCGCTGCCGCTCTGGCGGACCGTGCTGGTGCAGTTCGCGTCGTCGTTCGTCAAGCTGGTCGCGCCCGCGGCCGTCGGCGGCGTCGCGATCAACACCCGCTACCTGCAGAAGCGCGGCATCCCGCCGGGCAGCGCGGTCGCCAGCGTCGGCGCCTCCCAGCTCATCATGCTGGTCTTCCACATCGCGCTGCTGCTGCTGTTCGCCTACATCACCGGCTCCAACACCGCGACGTCCTTCACCCCGTCGCGCGGCCTGGTGCTGGCGCTGCTGGCCGTGGCGGTGGCGGTCGTGGGGGTGCTGGGCGTGCCGCCGCTGCGCAGGCTGATCACCTCGCGGATGCGCCGGCTGTTCAGCAACGTGCTGCCGCGCCTGCTCGACGTGCTCCAGTCGCCGCGCAAGATGATCGAGGCGTGCGCCGGCACCCTGATGATCACGATGGCATTCGTGGTGTGCCTGGACGCCTGCGTGGCGGCGTTCGGCGGCGAGCTCAGCTTCACCGCCGTCGCCGTCGTCTACCTCACGGCCAACGCCATCGGCTCGGCCGCGCCCACCCCCGGCGGGCTGGGCGCCGTCGAGGGCGCGCTGGCCCTGGGCCTCACCGTGGCCGGGCTGCCGGCCGAGCTCGCGACCTCGGCCGTGCTGCTGCACCGGCTGCTCACGTTCTGGCTGCCGGTGCTGCCCGGCTGGGCCTCCTTCACCTACCTCCAGCGGCACGAGGCCCTGTGATTTTGTCGATGGCCTCCAGTTCGTCCTCGGTGAAGGCGGGGCCGTCCACGCAGGCCACGTTGTCCTCAAGCTGCCCGACGCTGCTCGCGCCGATGAGCACGCTGGTCACCCGCGGGTCCCTGAGCGTCCACGACAGCGCCATCTGCGCCAGCGTCTGACCCCGCCCGCGGGCGATCTCGTCGAGGTCGCGGGCGAGCTCCCTGTCGATCCGGTCCGGGGTGAGGAACCGGCTGGTGGCCGCCCGCGAGTCGGCCGGCACCCCCTTCAGGTAGCGGTCGGTCAGCACCCCCTGCGCCAGCGGCGAGAACACGATGCAGCCCATGCCCGCCTCCTCCAACGTGTCCAGCAGCCCGTCCTCGATCCACCGGTTGATCATCGAGTACGACGGCTGGTGGATGAGCAGCGGCGTGCCCAGCTCGCGCATGATCCGCGCCGCCTGCGCGGTCTGCTCGGGCGAGTAGTTGGAGATGCCCGCGTACAGCGCCTTGCCCGAGCGCACCGCCCGGTCCAGCGCCCCCATGGTCTCCTCCAGCGGCGTGTCCGGGTCGGGCCGGTGGCTGTAGAAGATGTCCACGTAGTCGAGGCCCATCCGGCCGAGCGACTGGTCGAGGCTCGCCAGCAGATATTTCCGCGAGCCCCACTCGCCGTACGGGCCGGGCCACATGTCGTACCCGGCCTTAGTCGAGATGATCAGCTCGTCCCGGTAGGGGAGGAAGTCCTCGCGCAGGATCCGGCCGAACGTGCGCTCCGCGGACCCGTACGGCACCCCGTAGTTGTTGGCCAGGTCGAAGTGCGTCACCCCGAGGTCGAACGCCCGCCGCAGGATCGCCCGCGAGTTCTCGACCGGCCGGTCGTCGCCGAAGTTGTGCCACAGGCCGAGCGACACCGCCGGCAGCCTCAGCCCGCTGCGCCCGCTCCGGTTGTACGGCTGCCGCTCGTAGCGCTCGTCGTCCGCCCGGTAACTCATGCCGTGCCCCTCTCGATGATCCAGGAGAGCGCGAACGCCTCCTCGCGCCAGGCGTCGTAGCGCCCGCTGCGCCCGCCGTGACCGGCCCCCATCTCCGTCTTCAGCAGGAACGGGCCGCCCTGGGCGCTCGCCCGCAGCCGGGCGATCCACTTGGCCGGCTCGTGGTAGAGGACGCGCGTGTCGTTGAGGCTGGTGATCGCCAGAACAGGCGGGTAGGTCCGCCCGTCCACGTTCTCGTACGGCGTGTAGCTCTTCATGTAGGCGTACACGTCGGGGTCGTGCAGCGGATCGCCCCACTCGTCCCATTCGATCACGGTCAGCGGCAGCGACGGATCGAGGATCGTGTTGAGCGCGTCCACGAACGGCACCTCGGCCACCACGCCCGCGAACTCCTCCGGCGCCAGGTTCGTCACCGCGCCCATGAGCAGACCGCCCGCCGAGCCGCCCCGCGCGATGATCCGCTCGCTCCAGCCGGACGCCTTCATGTGCCTGGCCGCCGCCACGAAGTCCGTGAACGTGTTGCGCTTCCTGGTCAGCTTGCCGTCCTCGTACCAGCGCCGGCCCATCTCGCCGCCGCCCCGCACGTGCGCGACCGCGAAGACGAACCCGCGGTCGAGCAGCGACAGCCGCGCCACCGAGAAGCCCGGGTCGATCGAGGTCTCGTAGCTGCCGTAGCCGTAGAGCAGGGTCGGAGCCGGCGTGGCCGCATCCTTCCGCTTGACGATCGAGATCGGCACCCGCGTGCCGTCCTCCGCCGTGGCCCACTCGCGGAACTGCTCGTACTCGGCCGGGTCGTAGCCGCCCAGCACCGGGCGCCGCTTCAGCAGGATCAGCTCGTGGGAGTCGAGCTCGTAGTCGTACACGCTGGGCGGCGTCATCATGCTCGTGTACGTCAGCCGCAGCCGCCTCGTCGTGAACTCGGGGTTGCCGGCCGGGCCGACGTCGTACAGCGGCTCGGGGAAGTCGATCTCGTACGCGTTCCGCTCGGCCGCCTCGACGCGCTCACGCCAGCCCTGCCCTCCGTCCGGGTACGGCAGCACCCGCAGCCCGGTCAGCCCGTCGCGCCGGAAGTACACCACCGCGTGGTCGGCGAAGGCGTCGATGCCCAGCAGCCGGGTGTCCTCCCGGTGGGGGATCAGCGGCGTCCACTCGGCGGGGGCGTCGAGCGGCGCCGTGGCCAGCTCGAAGTTCTCGGCGTTCTCGTTGTGCAGGATGTAGAAGAAGTCGCCGGCGTGCTCGACGCTGTACTCCACGCCGGTCGTACGCGGCCGGACGACCCGGAACTCGCCGGAGTGGTCGGCCGAGTCGAGGATGCGGACCTCGCTGGTGATCTTGCTGCCGGCGGCCAGCACCAGGTAGCGCTCGCTGCGGGTCAGCCCGATGCCCACCCAGTAGCGCTCGTCGGCCTCCTCGTACACCAGGACGTCCTCCTGCGTGCCGAGGGTGTGCCGGTAGACCTGGTAGGGACGCCAGGCGTCGTCCACGCGCGTGTAGAAGAACGCCGAGCCGTCGGGCGACCAGGCGCCGCCGTAGAAGATGTCGGCGATCTCGTCGGGCAGCACCTCGCCCGTCTCCAGGTTCTTGAAGCGCAGGGTGAAACGCTCGTCGCCCTTGTAGTCGGTGGAGAAGGCCAGCATCGTCCCGTCGGGGCTGACCGCGCTGGTGCCGACGGAGAAGAACGGGCTGTCGCCGGCCAGCTCGTTGCCGTCGAGGACCACCTGCTCCAGGTCGAGGCGCTCGCCGGGGGTGATCAGCGGAGGCGCGTCGCTGTCGGCGGGGACGCGGCACGAGACGGCGTACTGCTTGCCCTCCTCGGTGCGGCTGAAGTACCACCAGGCGCCCTTGCGGCTCGGCACCGACAGGTCGGTCTCCTGGGTGCGCCCCTTGATCTCCTGGAACACCTGCTCCTGGAGGTCCGCCAGATGAGCGGTCTGCTCCTTGAGGAACGCGTTCTCCGCCTCCAGATAGGCGGTGGTGTCGGGATCGTCCTTGTTGGCCAGCCAGGCGTACTCGTCGATGAAGGTGTCGCCGTGATGCGTACGCTCGGCCGGGATCTTCTTCGCCACAGGCGGCATGTTGCTGCTCACGTGGGGAGTCTATGGTCGGCCGTGATCGTTCTGTGGCCGGAGAGACAGGCGAATCGGCACGAGCAGCGTGGAGGCGCTGCTAATCTTTAGAAGCCGACGCGGTGCGGCGCAACCCTCCTTCATCACTCAGATGACTTTGGTGTGCGTTGTGTCGCCAGTGCCGGTAATCCCTTGTGGCTCACCTGTCCGGTGATCGATTCGCTAGTCGGTCGAAGGGCTGGTAAGTTAGAGGGGTTGCCCCGGAAACGGGGCGCGGATTAATTCCAGCAGGTCGAGCAAGTCCGGTCAATTTGACAGAGACTTGAACGGCTGAAAGAATTAAGACACAACGAAGACGAAAT
>NZ_BAAAMV010000008.1:0-660799 GCF_039529455.1 Nonomuraea bangladeshensis | reverse complement strand
TGGTGATCGTGGGGGCGCCCCACTTCTTCTCCAGCACGACGTTGCGGCCCTTGGGGCCCAAGGTCACCTTGACGGCGTCAGCGAGCTGGTTCATACCGCGCTCGAGACCGCGCCGGGCGTCCTCGTCGAATGCGATCATCTTGGACGTCATTCCTGCTCCTGTGCTCTTCGATGGGGGAGGCCCGGGACGGCGCCCGCGACGGACGGTCCGTCGAGGGCGGCCGGCCTGCCCTCGGGACCTCGCCGTCCCGGCCTGCGTCGGATGATGGGCGATGGGCGGGCTTGACTGCCGGCCGCCTGCCGACACTATAACCACATCTTGCGTGCCACGCATTATGTGCGTGCCACGCAATGAATGTAGAGTTCTGTCATGAACGACGACGCCATGAACCTGCGGGCGCGCCACAAGCAGTCCACGCGCGAGGCGATCAGCCATGCCGCGCTCCGGCTGGCCATCGACCAGGGGCCCCACGGGCTGGCGCTGGTCCGCGTCCAGGACATCGCCTCGGCGGCGGGGGTTTCACCGCGCACCTACAACAACTACTTCTCCAGCCGGGAAGAGGCGATCTGCTCCTTCCAAGCGGATCAGTCCAGACGCGCGGGACAGGCGCTGGCCGCCCGGCCGGCCGACGAGCCGCTGGATCGCGCCATCATCGCGGCCATGCTGGAGCTGTACACCGACCCCGAGCCCGACAGGGCCGGACTGCGGATGATCATGTCGACGCCGGAGCTGGAGGGCGAGGCGCTCAAGGCGTTCACCATGGCCGAGGGGCCGCTCGCCGAGGCGATCGCGGCCCGCGCGGGGATGGACCCGGAACGTGACCTCTTCCCTGCCGTCACCGCCGCCGCGGTCGCCGGGGCCATCCGCGTGGCGGGGCGGCACTGGCTCGCCCCCGGCAGCGCCGCCTCCTTCGCCGACGTCGTGCGCGACGCCCTCGCCTGTGTCGTTCCTCCCGCACCGGCTCCGCGGTCGCGTCCTTGACACCTTATATGCCACGATGGCTATATAGCTAGCCAGGCAATTACGACCCGGGGAGAGCCATGAGCACGCTCGGAACGGTGCACAGGACCGAAGACGGCCGCGTCGCCCTGCGATTCGAACGCAGACTCCGGCACCCGCAGGCCAAGGTCTGGCGCGCGATCAGCGAGACCGATCAGCTACGTGCCTGGTTCGTGCAGCTCCTGGACTACGACCGGTTCCGGTTCGACCTCGTTCCCGGCGCCAGGATCGCCTTCGTCGACCGGCAGGGGACGATGGCCGGCGAGGGCGAGGTCGTCCGGGTCGATCCGCCGAAACTGCTGGAGTACACGTGGGGCTCGGAAATCCTGCGCTGGGAGCTGGAGCCTGACGGCGACGACGCATGCCGGCTGGTGTTCACGAACATCGTCGACGATCCTGACGCCGCACCCGCGCTGGGCGCCGGCTGGCATGCCGGGCTGGACGCGCTGGAGGCACTGCTGCACGGCCGCCCGACCGATGCCTCCGTCAGTCACGAGCTGCAGGCCGCATATCAGCGGGCCTTGGCATGAAAACCGCCTTCGAGGTCCTGGCGGAGCCCCGGCGGCGGGAGATCCTCGACCTGCTGCGCGACGGTGAACGCCTGGCCGGGGACCTCGTCGGCCGGCTGGACCTTACACAGCCGGCGGTGTCCAAGCACTTGAAGGTGCTGCGCGAGGCCGGCCTGGTCGAGGTCCGCAAGGAGGCGCAGCGCCGCTGGTATCGGCTGCGGCCCGAGCCTCTGGCGGACATCGACGCCTGGCTGGCGCCGTACCGGCGGTTGTGGAGCGATCGACTTGACGCGCTTGAACGCCACCTCGACACGACACCGGACGACTGAGCGGAATCCCAGCATCATGTCCGGCTCGTAGCTGATCGGGCGAACAGGCGCTGATGACGATCTCCCCGGCGGCGCCCGGGAGCGCCGAGCGGAGGCCGGACCTGGGCAGGCCAGGGCCCGAGCGGGACGGGACATGGGCGGGCGTGGGGCGTGGGCGGGCCGGGGCCCGAGCTGGCCAGGGGGCCTGAGATGGCCGGGGGTCCCGAGCTGGTGTGGGGCATGGGCGGGCGTGGGCGGGCCGAGGCATGAGCTGGCAGGGGACCCGAGCGGGCCGGGACATGGGCGGGGCATGGGGCATGAGCGGGCTGGGGCCCGAGCTGGCCAGGGCATGGGTCGGCGGGGGCGTGGGCGGGCCGGGGTTGGCGGTGCGGTGCCGTACCCCGGTCCCCGGCGGGCCTCGGGAGCCTCAGCCATCTTCGAGTGTGCGCCAGAACAGGAAGGATCTCGGTGCCGCGGCGGGCGAGGTGCCTCGGCCCCGGCCCTTCGTTCGTCGCCCGCCGCGGTGTCCGCCGGTCGTCAGAGCCGGCGCAGGACCGCCACGACCTTGCCCAGGACGCTGGCCTCGTCGCCGGGGATCGGCTCGTAGTTCGGGTTGTGGGGGACCAGCCAGATGTGGCCGTCCTTGCGCTTGAACGTCTTGACCGTGGCCTCGCCCTCGATCATGGCGGCCACGATGTCGCCGCTCTCGGCGACCGGCTGCTGGCGTACGACGACCCAGTCGCCGTCGGCGATGGCGGCGTCGATCATCGAGTCACCGGCGACCTGCAGGAGGAACAGGGTGCCCTCGCCGACGAGCTGCTTCGGCAGCGCGAAGACGTCCTCGACGCTCTCCTCGGCCAGGATGGGCCCACCAGCGGCGATGCGGCCGACGAGCGGGACGTACGCGGCGGTTGGGCGGCTGACCGTCAGCTCCTCGTCGGTGGCGTCGGGGTCGACCCACATCACGGGCTCGCCCGGCAGGCGCACCTCCAGAGCGCGGGGGCGGTGCGGGTCGCGCCTGAGGTAGCCCTTGCGCTGCAAAGCGGTCAGCTGATGAGACACGCTGGAGGTGCTCGTCAACTGCACGGCCTCGCCGATCTCCCGCATGGAGGGCGGATATCCGCGCTGCTGCACCGAGTCGCGGATCACTTCCAGGATCTTGCGCTGCCTGGGCGTGAGGCCCAGGGAGTCGCGTCGGCGCACCGCGAGGTCGCTGACCCCGTTCGCGTCATCCCGCTCGGTCATGCTGCTCCTCCTCGCCCGGATGCCTGCCTCACCGGCGAAGCTCCCGTTCTGTGGTCTTCATGTCGCACACCGCGACCGTATCCCGAATGAAGATCATCTTCAAACAATTGTTCGAGTCTTCCTCGAAATCGGCGCGAGTGTGGTGTACAACATCGTACGGGAGTTCGATCGACACCGTGTTCGATTTGCTGATCTTATTTGGCCTTTTCCTCGGGCCACACGGCGGGAGGTCAACCATGCGAACGACCACAAACACGGACACGACCAGCGAAGACGCCAAACGCCTCACGCTCATCGCCGACGCCACGCAGAGCAAGGACCGACGTCCAGACAATACGCGGGCGGAGGCCGGGGGCCGCGGAAATTCCGGCAAGAGGTTGGGGTTCCCTCCGGGCGGTTCGGGAAGGCGCGGGGGCTCTTCACCCGGCGCAGGTGACGGTGCTGCCCGAGACGCCGGTTTTGACGCCGTTCGGGGTGCCGTTCGGGGTGTCGGCGGCTCGGGGCAGGGGAGGCCCCGGCTGCGCCTGGTCCCCCCGCCCCGCCCGGACGAGGACGGCACCTGCGAGGAGCCGCCCCCGGGGCGTGACGACCGCCGGCGCGCGTCCGAACGTCGTCGTCCAGGAGCCGAGGGCTCGTCCGAGACCCGCGGCTCGCTGAAGGCGGTGCGGCGGGGGCCGCCGACGGGCCGCCGCATACCCGCCCCGAGGCGACCGGACGGCGCTCCCGCCTGGGGGGCGGACGCTGTCGAGGGGCCCACAGTCCCACAGCGGGAGGAGCGGGAGGAGCGGGATGCTCGGAGCGAGGGACGGCGAGGGTCAAAGGCCGGTACGGGTCGGGGAGGGCCTGGAACCGGCAGACGCTTCCGCCTCGGCCTGAGACGCCCCCGCCGCCTCGGGAGGGACACGCCCGCGTCGCCGCAGGCTGCGATCAAGTCCCGCAGGGGGAGAGCGGCGCCCGTTGGCCGGGAGGCGGCTGGACAGGGCGCCGTCCTCCCGGCTCCGGTAGGCGATCTTCCGCGCTCGGCGGGCGGTGCGTCCGGTGGGCGCCGGCTCTCCTTGGCTGGGAGCGGTGTCACTGAGTCCTCGGGGGCGCGGTGCGGACGTCCGGCTGGGGGAGCCGGGCGTCCGAGGGCGCGGCGCGGCCGGCTGGGCGGGGTTCGCCGGCGAGCGGAGGCGGCGCCACCGGTGCGGTTGACGAGACGCGGGCGGGCCGTGGTGGTCGTGGCGATGGTGTTGCTGTCGCTCGCCGGCTACTGGCTCGGCACCCGGACGGCCAGTCATGCGGCGGCGCAGGCCCCTGCGTCTGGGCACGCCGCGCTCTTCTCGGTGGTGGTCCATGAAGGCGAGGCGCCGAGGAGTTTGTAGGAGTACGGCGGTGCCCCGGGGTACGGCACTCGGCGGCGATCCGCCGAGTGGCGTCTCGGGGTGATGGGTGCCGGTCGCGGTCCCCTAAGCGCTCTCGCGACGGCGTCGGGTGGCGAGTGTCGGGTCATCCCTGGAGTCGGCGGCCGCCGCCGCGCCGCTGACGCGGCCGAGTCGGTGGGGCCGAGTCGGCGCGGCCGAGTTGGTGGGGCCGAGTTGGTGGGGTGCGCATCCATGCCGCTGGTGGGGCCGGGCCGGTGAGGCCGAGCTGGTGGGGGTACGCTGTCGTGCCGCTGGCGGGGTCGATCCGGCGGGGTCAGGCTGGCGGGGTGCGCCGCCGCGCCGCTGGCGGGATCGAGCGGCTGGGGCCGAGCCGGTGGGGTGCGTTGCCGCGCTGCTGGTGGCAGCCGGTGGGGTCGAGGAGGATTTGCTCGCCGGCGCCGATGGGATCAACTCGGTCGTCCGCGCCCACCTCTACCCCGACGAGGACCCGCCGCCGTGGAACGGCCTGGTCCTGTGGCGCGGCGTGACGTGTAGGCGAGCCGTTTCGCAGCGGACGATTCATCATCATGGCCGGGGCGGGACGGGGGCGTCCGGCGATCCGGTTGATGAGCGTCGCTGGTCCCGATGAAGTAGGCGACGAACGTGGCGGTGCCGGTGGGGTCCGTGCAGCCGGGCGTCCGTGCCCTTCGACCTTTTTCGGATGCGTCTAACGCCATAAAAGGGCCTTTGGCCAGGGGAAGCGGCGAGGTGACCGGGCAGGCTGAGGTGTCCGGTACCGTTGTGAGGTTTGTTCACCACCGTGGCGGTCAGCAAGGGGTGTGACGCCCTCCGACGCGACACGCCGGGCCCCTCCGGGCGCGCGTGTGCTGATCAGCCACTTCGATCGGGCGGCGCCGCTCAACTTGCGTTCATGGTCGCGCGCTTCTACGGTTGGACCACAACATCTAGTAGTTACACCGATGTAGTTCACCACACCTTGTGTTTTCGTGACCGCTCCATGGTTCTCCATGGGGTGTGCGCGAGCGTCCCGTCATGGCGGTCCGGCGGTGCGTTGTGGTGGCCGGGTCTAGGAGGCGAGCGCGTGCACTGTCCGTTCTGTCGCCACCCTGACACCAGGGTCATCGACAGCCGCTCCACGGACGACGGCGCGGCCATCAGGAGGCGCCGCACGTGTCCGGAATGCGGGCGTCGCTTCACCACCCAGGAGACCGTACTGCTCATGGTGAGCAAACGCAGCGGGGTGACGGAGCCGTTCTCGCGGGACAAGGTCGTCGCGGGCGTGCGGCGGGCGTGCCAGGGCAGGCCGGTCAGTGAGGATTCACTGGCCCAGCTCGGGCAGCGGGTGGAGGAGGCCATCAGGGCCAAGGGCGCGGCCGAGATCCCGTCCAACGAGGTGGGCCTGGCCATCCTGGGCCCGCTGCGGGAGCTCGACGAGGTGGCCTACCTGCGGTTCGCATCGGTGTACCGCGGTTTCGAGAGCCTGGCGGACTTCGAGGCCGAGATCAGGCAGTTGAAGGCGGAGAAGGGGGAGTCGTGACGGAGACGGCCAGCGGTTCAGTGGCACGCGGGGGCAAGCGTCCGCGCAAGGGACTGAAGATGAAGCGGATCTTCACCAAGCCCGGCGTGCACCCGTATGACGAGATCCAGTGGGAGCGCCGCGACGTCGTCATGACCAACTGGCGCGACGGCTCGGTGAACTTCGAGCAGCGGGGCGTCGAGTTCCCCGAGTTCTGGTCGGTCAACGCGGCCAACATCGTGACCACCAAGTACTTCCGCGGCGCGGTGGGCACGCCGCAGCGCGAGTGGAGCCTGAAGCAGCTGATCGACCGGGTCGTGGGCGTCTACACCCGTACGGGCATCGAGCACGGCTACTTCGCCAGCGACGAGGACGCCGAGATCTTCGACCACGAGCTGAAGCACGCCCTGGCGCACCAGGTGTTCGCGTTCAACTCGCCCGTGTGGTTCAACGTGGGGACGCAGTCGCCGCAGCAGGTGAGCGCGTGCTTCATCCTCTCCGTGGACGACACGATGGAGTCGATCCTGGAGTGGTACAAGGAAGAAGGCGTGATCTTCAAGGGCGGCTCGGGGTCGGGGGTCAACCTGTCCCGGATCCGCTCGTCCAAGGAGCTGCTCAGCAGCGGTGGCACCGCCAGCGGGCCGGTGAGCTTCATGCGCGGCGCGGACGCCTCCGCGGGCACCATCAAGTCGGGCGGCGCGACCCGCCGGGCGGCCAAGATGGTCGTCCTCGACGTCGACCACCCCGACATCGAGGAGTTCATCGAGACCAAGGCGCGCGAGGAGGACAAGGTCCGCGCGCTGCGCGATGCCGGCTTCGACATGGACCTGGGCGGCAAGGACATCGTCTCCGTCCAGTACCAGAACGCCAACAACTCCGTGCGCGTCTCCGACGAGTTCATGCGCGCGGTGGAGAAGGGCGACAAGTTCGGCCTGCGCGCCCGTCTCACCGGCGAGGTCATCGAGGAGATCGACGCCAGGGACCTGTTCCAGAAGATGGCCAAGGCCGCCTGGGAGTGCGCCGACCCCGGCGTCCAGTACGACGACACGATCAACGACTGGCACACCACCCCCGAGACCGGCCGCATCACCGCCAGCAACCCGTGCAGCGAGTACGTCCACCTGGACAACTCCTCCTGCAACCTGGCCAGCATCAACCTGCTGAAGTTCCTGAAGGACGACAACACCTTCAACGTCGCCGACTTCGTCAAGCTGACCGAGCTGATCATCACCGCGATGGACATCTCGATCTCGTTCGCCGACTTCCCGACCGAGAAGATCGGCGAGACGACGCGGGCCTACCGGCAGCTCGGCATCGGCTACGCCAACCTGGGCGCGCTGCTCATGGCGACCGGCCACGCCTACGACTCCGACGGCGGCCGGGCCGTGGCCGCGGCGATCACGTCCCTGATGACCGGTGTGTCCTACCGGCGCAGCGCCGAGCTGGCCGGGGTCGTGGGCGCGTACGAGGGCTACGCCAGGAACGCCGAGCCGCACAAGCGCGTCATGCGCAAGCACGCCGCGGCGAACGACGACCTGCGCACGGTCGGCACCATGGACGCCACGATCCACGCCCAGGCGTCCCGCGAGTGGTCGGAGTGCCTCAAGCTGGGCGAGAGGAACGGCTACCGCAACGCCCAGGCCAGCCTGCTCGCCCCCACGGGCACGATCGGCCTCATGATGGACTGCGACACGACCGGCATCGAGCCCGACCTGGCGCTGGTCAAGTTCAAGAAGCTCGTCGGCGGCGGGTCCATGCAGATCGTCAACCAGACGATCCCGCGGGCGCTCAAGCTGCTCGGCTACCAGCAGGAGCAGATCGAGGCCATCGTCGAGTACATCGCCGAGCACGGCCACGTCGTCGACGCGCCGGGCCTGCGCCAGGAGCACTACGAGGTGTTCGACTGCGCGATGGGCGAGCGGGCGATCGCTCCCATGGGGCACGTGCGGATGATGGCGGCCACGCAGCCGTTCCTGTCCGGCGCGATCTCCAAGACGGTCAACCTGCCCGAGTCGGCGACGATCGACGACATCGCGCAGGTCTACATGGAGGGCTGGAAGCTCGGCCTGAAGGCCCTGGCCGTCTACCGCGACAACTGCAAGGTCGGCCAGCCGCTCTCGGTCGGCAACGGCGCCAAGAAGGAGGAGCCGGCCGCCGAGGTCGCCGAGCCGGAGATCAAGGTCATCGAGGTCAACCGGCCGACCCGCCGGCGCATGCCCAACCAGCGGCCGAGCACCACCACCCGCTTCACGGTGGGCGGCGCCAAGGGCTACATGACCGCCTCGTCCTACCCCGACGACGGGCTCGGCGAGGTGTTCCTCAAGATGTCCAAGCAGGGGTCGACGCTGGCGGGCGTCATGGACGCCTTCTCGGTCGCGATCTCGATAGGGCTCCAGTACGGCGTGCCGCTGGAGACGTACGTCTCGAAGTTCGTCAACATGCGCTTCGAGCCCGCCGGCATGACGGACGACCCGGACATCCGGATGGCCGCGTCCGTCATGGACTACATCTTCCGCCGCCTGGCGCTCGACTACCTGCCGTACGACGAGCGGGCCGCCCTCGGCCTGTTCTCGGCGGCGGAGCGGGCCGCGCAGCAGCGCGGGGAGGACCCGGCGGCGCTGCAGGAGGCGGTGGACCGTGAGGCGCTGGCCCAGTCGGCGCCGATCGAGGAGAAGCAGAAGCCCAAGCAGGCCGCCGAGCCGGAGTCGGTGGCGGCGGGTCAGGAGCTGACGCTGGAGAGCCACCAGCGCTTCGTCGCCGACGCTCCGCTCTGCATGACCTGCGGCACCAAGATGCGGCCGGCGGGCAGCTGCTACGTCTGCGAGGGCTGCGGCTCCACGAGCGGCTGCAGCTGAGGCGATCGTCTCCTCCGGGCCCGCCGCGGCCCGGAGGAGACCGGCCGCGAGGCTGGTCGAGGGCAGGAGCGCCAGGCCGACGTCCCGTCATCAGGGGCGTCGGCCTTCGTTCCCTCCAATAGTTGACATGACATATATGTTGTGTCATTGATTAGGTATGGCACATGAACCCACACTGGTCTTCGTCCCCTGCTTCTCGGGTGCTCCGTGGGAGCTCGGGCGGCTCGCTCCGCTGGCGCACCGGCCGCTGCGCACGTACCGGCTGCCCGAAGGGGTGGACGACATGGAGGTCTACGCCGACCACCTCGCGGCGCAGGTCGCGGACCTGGACGACTACGTGCTGGTCGGCGACTCGTTCGGGGCGAACGTCGCGCTCGCCCTCGCCGTACGCCGGCCGGCCGGGCTGCGGGGCCTGGTGATGTCGGGCGGGTTCGCCGCCGACCCGGTGTCGTCGCCGCTCTGGAAGGGGGCGATGCGGGTCATGGGCAGGCTGCGGGGCGGGCTGTACCGGCAGGTCGTGCTGCGGGCGCACGCCCGGCGGCTGTCCTCGCCGCACGACGGGGAGGGGCAGGTGCCCTGGAGTGCGGCCGACAGCCGGCGGCTCTTCCTGGACAACACGCCGGCGGCGTCGTTCGGGGCCCGGGTGACGGCGGCGCTCGCCGCCGACTACACCGCCCGGCTCGGCCGGGTGGAGGCGCCCACGCTGATCATCACGCCGTCCCACGACGAGCTGATCGGCCCGGAGGCGGCCGGGATCATGCGGACCGGCATCCCCGGCGCTCGCGAGGTGGTGCTGGAGCGCACCGGGCACATGTTCCGGTTCACGCATCCGGTGACGTACGCGCGGGCGGTCGAGGAGTTCCTGGCCAGGGTCGGCGAGGTGGCGCATGCGGGCCGCTGAGGAGCTGCGCTACCTGATCCTGGCCGCGCAGCGGGAGGGCAACCGGCTGCTCGCCCAGGCCCTGCGGCCGCTCGGGGTGACGCCCTCCCAGGCCGAGGTCATCCGCGTCCTGGGCGAACACGGCCCGCTCAGCCTCAACGGCCTCGGGGAGCTGCTGGTCTGCGAGAGCGGCAACAGCCCGAGCCGGCTCGCCGATCGGCTGGTCACGGTCGGCCTGGTCAGGCGGGACGTCCCGCCGTACGACCGCCGCGCCGTCGAGCTGTCCCTGACCGAGGAGGGGGTCCGGCTGGGGCGGCGGATCGCGGAGGTCGAGGAGGAGTTCTACCGGTCCATCGACGCCGCCGCCGAGGGCCGCGACCTGGGGCCGGTCCTCGGCTTCCTGCGGGCCTTCGTCGGTGACCTGCCCGCGGGGCAGGCGCTCGCCCGCCGCCTCTGACCGGGTCAGGAGTCCAGGAGCTCGCGCAGCACGTCGGGGCGGTTGGTGATGATGCCGTCCACGCCCTGGTCAAGCAGGCGGCGCATGGCGCTCGGGCTGTCCACGGTCCAGGCCAGCGTACGCATGCCGAGGGCGTGGACGCGCTGGACGTACGCGGCCGTGAGCGCGGTGTGCGGCGGGTTGATGAGGTCGGCGAACTTGGCCAGCCGCGGCAGCTCGGCGGCCGGCGGCGTGCCGAGGAGCCCGATCGGCACCTGCGGCAGATGACCGTGGAGGGTCCGCATGGATTGCCAGTCGAACGACTGCACCACCAGCAGGCCCGGTGCCTGCCAGGCGGGGTGCCTGCGGAGCTCGTCGGCGATGCGTCGCTCGATGCCCGGGTAGAGCGCCGGGGACTTGACCTCCAGGAGGAGGCCCATGCCGGAGCCGGCCATGGCGTCCAGCGCGTCGCCGAGCGTGGGCACCGGCTCGCCCGCGTACCGGGATCCGGCCCAGGAGCCGGCGTCGAGGCGGCGGATCTGGGCGAGCGTCAGGTCGCCGACCCGCCACGGCGACAGGTCGGGATAGACGTCCTCCACGTCGGTGGTGCGGGACAGGGTGGTGTCGTGCATCAGGACCAGCTCGTGGTCCTTGGTCTCCTGGACGTCGAGCTCGAACAGGTCCGCGCCCAGGTCGTCGGCCAGGTGGAAGGCGGCGATGGTGTTCTCGGGGGCGTACGCGGACGCGCCCCGGTGCGCGACGTCGATAGGGCTCGTGGTCGAGGTCTGGGCCCAGGCGGGGGTGGCGGCGAACGTCAGGGCGAGGGTGAGGACGAGGTGTCGGAACATGGGTCTCCTCCGTCGGGGAGAGGCCGATGAACCGACGGTGACAAGTGAGGGTGACTACGGGTTGAGTGCAGAGTAGACCACAGATGCCCAGGTGATGAGCATCCGACACGCCACAAAGCTCACACCGGCAGAAGGTGTCGTCACCGTTCGTTCAGAGGGTCGCGGATGCGGAGCCGAGTGCCGTCCCGTACAGGCGCGCCGCCCTGATCCGGATCACCAGCCGCCGGTCGGCGACCATCCGGCGCAGGAAAGCCCCCTCGTCCGCCGGGTCGGCCAGCCCCGCCTGCATGGCGAGCAGTTCCCTGCCCACCTCGTCCCCCGGCTCGCTGGTGACCGGTGACAGCTCCGCCGAGCCCTCGGCCACCGCGTACGCGTCGAAGCCGTCGCTGGCGACGTACAGCGCGCAGCGCGGGTCCCGGTGGAGCCGGCGCACCTTGGCGCGGTCGGCGAGGGACGAGATGCGGACGACGCGCTGCTCGGCGTCCCAGCGGTACAGCACGGTGGACAGCTGGGGGCGGCCGCCAGCGTCGCCGGTGGCCAGCGCGCCGAAGCGCTGCCGGGCGAGCAGCGCCGACAGCTCGTCGTCGGCGAGCGGGCGGAACGCCGGGTCCGCGCCCGGCGCGTACTGCTCCGACACCTGCCACCCCCGTCCGGATTGCGGAGGTATCACCCTATCCCTAGCCGGCGGTTGAACGTCTGGGCATCGGAGATCACCCAGTATTCGGCGAACCTGCCGTCCTCGGCCCGCAGGAGGTCGTGTCCGCTGAAGGCGATCCTGGTGCCCGGCTCGGCGGTCGCGCCGGGCAGGCCGCCCCGGTACGTCCCGGCGAACGTCCACCGCGCGGCGACCTGGTCCCCGTCCACGACCGGCCCCACGTCGAGCGTGAGCGTGACGTCCTCGAACGGCGCGTGCCCCTGCCGCAGCGCCTCGGCCAGCCCGTCGGGGCCGTGGACGTCCATGCCGGGCCAGTGCCCGACGAATCCGGGGGTGACCAGGTCGTGGGCGAGCCCGAAGTCGCCGTTCCACATGTCGAGCAGCCATCGTCGGTACAGTTCGGCGATCATGCGGGGCCCCTACCCCCATACCGATAGGTTACGAGTCGTGAACCTTGCTATTACCAGCGGATATGTCGTGCCTGTCGACGGCGACCCCATCGACGGCGGCACCGTGCTCATCACGAACGGGAAGATCGCCGAGGTCGGCGCGGACGTCCGGATCCCCGAGGACGCCACGATCGTGGACGCCGCGGGCGCGTGGGTGCTGCCCGGGTTCGTCGAGGCCCACGGCCACCTCGGCGTGCACGAGGAGGCCGAAGGGTGGGCCGGCAGCGACACCAACGAGATGACCGACCCCAACGGCGCCCGGCTGCGCGCGCTCGACGCGATCAACCCCGCGGACCTGGCCTTCGCCGACGCCCTGTCCGGCGGCGTCACCACCGCGGTGATCAAGCCGGGCTCCGGCAACCCGATCGGCGGCCAGACCGTCGCCGTCAAGTGCTGGGGCAGGTCCGTCGACGAGATGCTGATCAAGGAGCCGGCGAGCGTCAAGAGCGCGCTCGGCGAGAACCCCAAGCGCGTCTACGGCGACCAGAAGAAGCTGCCCTCCACCCGCCAGGGCGTCGCCGCGGTGATCCGCGACGCGTTCATGAAGGCCCAGGACTACCGGGCCAGGAAGGACGCGGCGGCCCGCGAGGACAAGCCGTTCGACCGCGACGGCACGATGGAGGTCCTCGTCCGCGTGCTCGACGGCGAGCTGCCCTGGTGCCAGCACACGCACCGGGCCGACGACATCGCCACCGCGCTGCGCCTGGCCGACGAGTTCGGCTACCGGCTGATCATCAACCACGGCACCGAGGGGCACCTGCTGGCCGACGTCCTGGCCGAGCGGAACGTGCCGGTGATCATCGGGCCGCTGTTCACCAGCCGGTCGAAGGTCGAGCTGCGTCAGCGCTCGCTGCGCAACCCCGGCGTGCTCGCGCGGGCCGGCGTCGAGCTGGCGATCACCACCGACCATCCCGTGGTGCCGATCCACTTCCTCGTCCACCAGGCCACGCTCGCGGTGAAGGAAGGGCTCGACGCCGCGGAGGCGCTGCGCTCGATCACCGTCAACCCGGCCCGCATCATGGGGCTCGCCGACCGGGTCGGCGCGCTGCGCCCGGGGCTCGACGGCGACGTGGTGATCTGGTCCGGCGACCCCCTGGACGTGATGAGCCGGGCGCTGCGGGTGTTCATCTCCGGCAAGGAGGTGTATTCGTACACGGACGGTGAGGCTTCGGTGGCGGACCCGTACTACCGGGAATCAAGCAGCCGTTAAGCGCTTGTCGATGCGGGGGGCGCATAGTGGGCGGACCGAAGGGAAGAGAGGCACCACCATGACTGCACCGACGCTCGCGCAGCGCCCCAGCAAGGCTTTGCTGCTCGGTCTGGTCGTCTCCGGGCTCCTCGCGCTCATCACGCTGGCGGTCATGCTGGTCGCGGGCGGTCCCGTCGGGTTCGGGCTGTCCATGCTGCTCGCGTTCGCGCCCCTGCCGGTGCTGCTCGCCGCGGTCCTCTCCCTCGACCGGCTGGAGCCGGAGCCGAAGCTGCACCTCGCCTTCGCGTTCGCGTGGGGCGCGGGGGTGGCGATCGTCCTCGGCATCGCCCTGACCTTCGTGGGCCAGGAGTGGGTGAAGACCGGCTACGGCTCCGCGGTCGCCGAGAGCATCGGCACCGTCTACCTCGCCCCCGTGATCGAGGAGGCGCTCAAGGGCGCGGCCCTGCTGCTGCTCCTGCGCCGCCGCCAGGAGATCGACAACCTGACCGACGGCATCGTGTACGCCTCCATGGCCGGCCTCGGCTTCGCCGCCGTGGAGAACGTCGGCTACTACCTGCTCGCGTTCGGCGCGGACGGGCCGGGGGCGGCGATCCAGCTCTTCGTGGTGCGGGGGCTGATCGACCCGCTCGGCCATCCGATCTACACCTCGCTGATCGGGCTCGGCGTCGCCTACGCGATCACCCGCCGCACGACCTTCAGGTACGCCATGATCCCGCTGGGCTACCTCGGCGCGGTCTTCCTGCACGCGCTGTGGAACGGCGCCGCCAGCACGGGCTCGCTCACCTGGCTGGGCGGCGCCTACCTGGTGATCATGGCGACGCTCGTCACGCTGGTCGTCGTGACCGTGAACGAGCGCCGTCACCTCGTCGGCAAGATGGCTCTCTACCTGCCGATCTACCAGCACACCGGGCTGATCTCCGACGCCGACGTCCGCATGCTCACCACGCTCCCCGCGCGCAAGGCGGCCCGCAAGTGGGCCAGGCGGGCGGGCCTCGGCCGGGCCATGAGCGACTACCAGCAGGCCGCGACCGAGCTGACGATCCTCCATCTGCGGGCCGAGCGGAGGGAGCTGGACCCGGTCAGGTTCGCGGTGGAGCGGGACGCCTATCTGGGGGTCATGGCCCAGGCGCGGCGCTGGTGATCGGACAGCGCCGTTGATCGGGCGGCGCTGGTGATCGGACCGGCGCGGTGCCGGAGCGATCAGGCGGCCGGCCCAGCAGCCGACCGCGCAGCCGCCTGTGCAGCCGCCTGTGCCGCTGCCCGGCTGGACGACTGGCCTGACGACCGGCTGAACAATCGACCCGACGACCGGCTCGACGACCGGGCGGCTGACCAGACGGCGAGGGCCGTCACGGCGGTGAGCACGACGCACGCGCCGATCGCCACGTCCGCGCCGCGCGCCGGCCCCAGCGCCCCGACGACCGCCGCCACGCCCGCCGCCCCGAGGGACGAGCCGACATACCGGGCGGTGTTGTTGGCCCCCGACCCCATGCTCACCTGGTGCGCCGGCACGCTCTCGACGGCCAGGTGGGTGATCGCGGAGTTGATCAGGCCGGACCCGGCGCCGCTCACCGTCAGCCCCGCCACGACCAGCGGCAGCGACAGCGCCGCGCCCACGCCGAGCAGCGCGGCGAACCCGGCCGCCGTCAGCGCGAGCCCCAGCGCCAGCCGCGCGGCCGAGCTCAGCCGGACGTGCCGGGTCAGCAGCGAGCCCGCGAACGACAGCCCCGACCAGACCGCGAACAGCAGCGCCGTGTCCAGCGCCGTCAGCCCGTGCGCGACCTGCAGCACGGTGGGCAGGTAGTTGAGCAGCCCCACGATCGCGGCCCCCACGACCATCGCCGACCCCGTGCTCAGCAGGAACGCGGGCCGCCGGAACAGCGCCAGGTCCAGCAGCGGCTCCTCCCGCCGCCGCTCCACCGCCACGAACGCCGCCAGCAGCACCGCCGCCAGCACGAAGGCGCCCGGCACCACGGGCCGCGTCCAGCCGGCCCGGCCCTCGGTCACCCCCGCGACCAGCGCCGCCACGCCCAGGGTGAGCAGCACCACGCCGGGCACGTCGAAGCGGCGCCGCGCCGGCGAGCGCGACTCCTCCAGCCGGCGGGCCGCGGCGATCGCCAGCGCGGTGGCCGAGACCGCCATCAGCGCGTAGACCGTACGCCAGCCGGTCAGCGCGGCGAGCGCGCCGGACAGCAGCGGGCCGAGCAGGGTGCCGAGGCCCATCATGGCGCCGTACCTGCCGGTGGCGCGGACCCGCCCGGGCCCCGGCGGGTAGGCGTGCCCGACGATGCCGAGGCTCGCGGCCAGCATCGCGGCGCTCGCCCCGCCCTGGACGAGCCGGGCGGCCACGAACACGGCCACCGACGGGGCCGCCGCGGCCACGGCGCTCGCGGCGGCCAGCACGAGCGAGCCCGCCACGAGGACCCGCCTGCGGCCGTGGTCGTCGGCCAGCCCGCCGGAGACCAGCAGCAGCGACGCCAGCCCGAGCGCGATCGAGCCGAGCATCCACACCGGCCCGGTGGGCCCGGCGTGGAGGTCCCGCGCCATCTCCGGCAGCGTCACCATCGGCAGCGTGAAGTTGGACAGCACCAGCAGCGGCGCGACGGAGGCCACGGCCAGGGTTCCGCGCCGCACGACCTGAGTCGGTTCGGTCAATGAACTCATAGCGCCGGACGGTATCACGGTTCGGTGAATGAACTAACATGGGGTGCATGGCGCTCGGCAAGAACTACGACGGTCAGGACTGCTCCTTCGCCAAGACCCTGGAGGTGCTCGGCGAACGCTGGACGCTGCTCGTGGTCCGTGACGCGATGTGCGGCGTGCGCCGTTTCGCCGACTTCCAAGCCCACCTCGACATCCCCAAGGCGGTGCTGTCCCAGCGGCTGAGCGCGCTCGTCGAGGCCGGCGTGCTCGAACGGCGCCGCTACCAGGACGCGCCGCCCCGCGACGAGTACGTCCTGACCCCCATGGGCCGCGAGCTGTGGGTGCCGGTGCTGGCCCTCGCCCAGTGGGGCGACCGTCACCTGACCGCGAACGGTCCCCGGCGGCTGTACGCCCACGTCACCTGCGGCTCACTCCTGGATCCCTACTCGGTCTGCGGGACGTGCGGCCGGAGCGTGCCGCTTGAGGAGGTCGAGGTGCGGCCGGGGCCGGGGCTGCGCGACGACAAGCGTACTGACCTGGTCAGTCTCGCCCTTCGGTCGCCGCACAGGATGCTCGCCCCGATCCCTGACAAGATGGGGGAAACCCCTGAAGGGAGATCACATGAGCTGGGCGGAAATCGGGTCCGAGGCCGAGCTGCGCGAGCTGCTCGGTGAGGTCATGCCGAGGGCGGCGACCAAGGAGCGGGCGCGGCTGCACGAGCGCGACCGCCAGTGGCTGGCCGCCTCGCCGTTCTGTCTGATCGCCACCTCCGACGAGCACGGCGCGTGCGACGTCTCGCCCAAGGGCGACCCGGCCGGATTCGTCCACGTGCTCGACGACGCCACGATCGCCATCCCCGACCGGCCCGGCAACCGCCGCGCCGACGGCTTCATCAACATCCTGCGCAACCCGCACGTCGGACTGATCTTCCTGATCCCCGGCCGCAACGAGACCTTGCGCATCAACGGCCGAGCCCGGCTCGTCCGCGAGGCCCCGTTCTTCGACGAGCTGGTCGTGAAGGGCCACCGCCCGCACCTGGCGATCGTCGTCGAGATCGAGCAGATCTTCTTCCACTGCGCGAAGGCGTTCCTGCGCTCGTCGCTCTGGAAGCCAGAGACCTGGGGCGACGACCTGCCCTCGCACGCGCGGATCACCAAGGACGTGCAGAAGGTGGAGGAGTCGCTGGAGGAGCTGGAGGCGTACTACGGCGCGACCTACGCCAAGAAGCTGTACGCCTCCTAGCGTCAGGCGGCGGGCGCCGGGCCGCCGGGGAAGCGGAGGACGTTGCGGCCGGTGTAGGCGCGCAGGTCGACGACCTTGGGATCTGCGGGGGGCTTGCGGCGGTCTGCCGAACGGATGTCGCGGACCTTGTGCCTGGCGATGTGTGGCGGCACCACCACAAGCCTCTTCATCGTAAGCCCCCCGTGATGTTTTCGTTACTGATGTTATCTATCGATACCCCCGTAAGTTCGGTGTAAGAAGCAGGCAAAAGGACCCGGTCAGCGCGGCGGCAGCCGGCCTTGGCTCGCGGAGCCGGAGCCGGGCCGCCGGTTCGGCGGCCCGGTTCCAGCGCGGCTCCAGCCCCGTTCCGGTCAGGCGCCGGGCGTGAGCCGGGAGGTCACGCCGACCCGGTTCCAGGCGTTGATCATCGCGATGGCCGCGATCAGCAGCGCGAGCTGCTTGTCGTCGTAGTGCTCGCGGGCCTGCTCCCACACCGCGTCCGGCACGGCCTCCCGGTCGGGCAGCCGGGTGGCCTCCTCCGCGAGCGCCAGCGCGGCCCGCTCGGCCGGGGTGAACACCGTGGCCTCGCGCCAGGCGGCCACCATCCACATGCGCTCGTCGCTCTCGCCGGCCTTCTTCATGTCACGGCTGTGCATGTCCACGCAGTAGGCGCAGCCGTTGATCTGGCTGACCCGCAGCTTCACCAGCTCCAGGGTGGCGGTGGGCAGCTCGCTCCCGTGCAGGATCTTCTCCACCTCGATGAGGTGGTGGTAGATCTCGGGCACGTGCTTGACGATGTTGATCCGCTGGCTCATGGCAGCCTCCCGTAGGTGTTTCGCGCTTACGGGTACTGGACGGGGCAGGCCGCCGCGATGTGACAACCTCGGACCGGGAAATCTCAGCCCTTGCAGTTGCCCCAGCTCTGGCGGCCGCCCCACGCCTCGACGCGGTTGTCCGGGTCGCGGGTCCAGCCGGCGTAGCGTACGCACTTCCAGCTCCCGGCCAGGTGCCCGGTCTCTGCGTAGTAGCGGTATTTCTGGGCGTCCTCCGATTTGCCGCCGCCGCGCACCTCCAGGTAGGCCCCGGTGACGGTGCGGACGCCCCGGTACGCGGTCTTGATCGCGGCGACGCAGTTCTGGCCGCTGCGCTTGTTGTACATCAGGTAGACGTGCCCGAAAACGGCTCCGCCGCGCGTCTTCATCGCGCGGTGGCCGTCGTCGACACGGTGGAAGCCGGAGCCGCAGATGCGCTCCGGCGTGTGCGCCGCCGTGGCGGCGTAGGCGGAGGAAGGAAGCGCGGCGAGCCCGGCGGTGGCCAGGGCGGCCGCGAGAACGGTACGTGCGAGCACGGTCATCCCTTCGAGGGGAAACAGGGTCGGCGACGATCTTTACTGGCTCTTGACCGTGATGGCAAACGGAGCCGGAATATGGCGCTTTCTTGGGAAAGGTACGCCCAGGAACCGGGTATCCCCCCGGCGGATCGACTACCGAGGGGATCACCATGGCCATCTGCGAGACCTGCGGCAACGACTACGACATGGCGTTCGAGGTGCACGCGCAGGGCGCGGTGCACACCTTCGACTGCTTCCAGTGCGCGATCGAGGCGATGGCGCCGATCTGCGAGCACTGCGGCACCAAGGTCATCGGGCACGGCGTCCAGTCGGGCGAGCATTGGTACTGCTGCGCGCACTGCGCCCGCCAGGAGGGCAGCGACGGCATCGTCGACCGGGTGATGGCGGGCAGCGCCACCACCTGAGCCCCGGCTAGGCCAGCAGGGGACGCAGCCGCGCGACGGCCTCCGCCAGCGGCTCCGCCGGCACCGGAACGGCCAGGTCGAGGGCCACGTCGCCGTCCCGGTGCTCCCATACGCCCACGACCCGCCCCTCGTGCACGACGACGGGGGAGATCCAGCCCGCCTGGCGGCTCACCCTGGCCTTGAGCTCCGGCGGGATGAGCGGGGCGAGCGTGCGCGGCGCGCCCAGGATGTACTGGTCGAAGCCCGGCAGCAGGTGCACGGCCGTGGACGGGCGGCCGGCGGCCAGCTCGTCCACGTGCTCCGACAGCGCGAGCAGCGTGAGCCCGTCGTCGGTCTCGACCTCGGTCAGCTCGGGCGCGAGCGCGTGGAACCAGCCCTTCAGCACCGCCTTGCGCGCCGTCCCGCCGAACAGCCACCCGTCGAACATCTCCGGCGTCGCCGGGCCGTGCGCGCCCAGGAAGGCGCGCGCCACCCGCACGCCCGCCTCCTCGTACGGCGGCAGCTCGCCCGGCCACCCCGGCACCCAGCCCGCGGGGGTGGTGAAGGTCACCCGGCCCTCGCGCGGCGGGCCGTAGCACAGCTCGCCCAGGCGGCTGAGCGGCTTGAGCAGCGCCCCCCAGCCGGACGCCAGCGCCTCGCGCAGCCGGGTCCGGCCGGTCACCGTCACCACGGCGTCGACCAGCTCCTCCCGAGTCAGCGGGTCGCCCTTCAGCGCCTCGGGAACCGCCTCCATGATCAACGCGATCTCGTCGGCCGTCACCCCGTGGCCGCGCTGCCACGAGCCCTTCTCCCAGAACCGCAGCGTCGCGAGCGCCGCGCAGTAGGAGGCCAGCTCGTCGGCGGGCACCAGGTGCAGCGTGCCGCCCCGCATGAGCCAGGTCTTGACCAGGGTGCGCTCGGACCACAGGGCGCGGGCCACCTCCCCGCGCTCCGGCTCGGCCTGGCGGACCGCCACCGCCAGCTCCGCGGACGAGGCCACCTGCGCCTGCACGCCGCAGAGCCGCCTGGCGACGCTCACGGCGTCGCCGCCGTCGGCGCCGCTCACGAACTGCCTGCGCAGCCGCCAGGCGAGGATCTGCCCCCAGCTCACCCGAATCGTCATCCGCCCTTTCTACCGGACCCGGCCGACATTCCCGCCGGCCGGGATCACGGGCTCAGGCGGTGAAGCCGATGTTCTCGTAGTGCAGGTCGTAGAAGCCGCGCGCGCCCACGTTGGCCAGCGTCTCCTTCACGGCCACGTTCTGAGGTCGCTGGTAGAGGGGCAGGACGTTGACCTCCTGCCACAGCAGCCGGTCGGCGACGTTGGCGAGCGAGCGCCCCTCGGCCGGGTCCAGGCTCTGCGCGGCCCGGCTCATGGCCTCGTCGATGGCCGCCGACCCGGTGCGGCCGAAGTTGGCGTTCCACGTCTTGCCGTCGGGCGCGTTCGCGTAGATGCCGAAGCTGCTGGAGACGGGGTACGGCGTGCCGATGTAGGAGAACGGCGTGATGTCGAAGTTGCCGGGGATGACGTAGCTGGTGAAGAAGTCGCCGCTGGGCACCGACCGGATGGTGAGCTTCACCCCGATCTGGGCCAGCATGCTCTGCGCCAGCTCCCCCTCCTGCTTGCTGATCTGCACCCCGGACGGCACCACGAAGCGCAGCTCCAGCGGCTTGCCGTTCTTCTTCCGCACCGCGCCGTCGAGCCGCCAGCCGGCTGCGTCCAGGAGCTGCCGCGCCCGCGTTGGGTTGTAGGCCCCGTGTTCGCCGGCGTTGTCCTGGTAGCCCTCCTGGGTGTTCATGAAGAAGTGGTTGTCGAGCAGCGCGATCGGCCAGTCCAGGCCCTGGAGGTCGGACTGCGCGATGGCCTGCCGGTTGATGCCGAGCTGAACGGCCAGGCGCACGTTGCGGTCACGCAGCAGCTCGCTGGAGCCGTTGAAGGTGAAGTGCCGGAAGTCGGGGCCGGCCGCCTGCCGCACCTGGGCGCCCGAGGTGGCCCTGGCCCGCGCGAAGTCGGGCGCGGACGGGCCCACGTCGATGATGTCGAGCTCGCCGTTGCTGAACGCGCCGATCAGCGAGTCCTGCTCGGCCGCCCGGTAGATGATCCTGTCGAGCTTGGCCCGGTCGCCCCACCACGCGTCGTCCCGCACCAGCGTGACTGTCTTGGCCGTCTGGTCGAACCCGCCGAACTTGAACGGCCCCGCCGTCACCGGGATCCTGTTGAGCCACCCGGTGTTGAACGCCTCCGCCGAGGAGTTGGTGGCGGCCGGCAGCAGCGGCCCGAACAACGACTGCCAGTCGCCGAACGGCCGCGCGAACGTCACCACCACCTCGTGGTCGTCCTTGCCCCGCGCCACCTTCTCGATGTCCTGGTAGCCGGTCGCGGAGGCGATGCGATAGGCGGGGTCCTTGCCGTTGAGCGCCCGCCACTGGGCCTGGTAGTCGGCCCAGGTGATCGGCTTGCCGTCGGACCAATGGGCCTTCGGGTTGAGCGTGTAGGTGACGACCTGCCGCGGCCGCCGCGCCGTGACCTCGGCTTCCAGCACGTAGTCGCGGTCGGGCGTGATCTCCGCCTTCTCGTCGGAGTAGAACGGCGCGGGCAGCAGCGCGTTGCTGACCGACGCCGCCACCGCCAGGTTGCCGTCGACGTGGTTGCGGTTCCATTGCGCGGGCAGCTCGTTGATGCCCCACCGGAGCGTGCCGCCGTCCTTGACCTGGTCACGCGGGCGCGGATTGATGTCGAACGCCCTGATCGTACGGTCGTCGCCCCGGCCCCCGGCGCCTCCCGCGCCGCCGCCGGAGCGGCCCCCGCAGCCCGTCAGGGCCAGCGGCGCGGCCACGGCCAGGGCGAGGACGAGACGTGCTGCTTTCATCGAGCGGTTCCTCCTGGTCTATACGACGACACGCCTCTCGGCGTAATGGCAGGCCGCGCCGTGGTCCTCGCCCAGCGTCCGCACGTCGGGCTCCACCTGGACGCAGAGCCCGCGCTCTTCGTCGGTGAGCTCGCCGCGGAACTTGGGGCACCTGGTGCGGAAGCGGCAGCCCGTCGGAGGGTCGGCCGGGCTCGGCAGGTCGCCCTCCAGCAGGATCCGCCGCCGGGAACGCTCGCGCGCCGGGTCGGGCAGCGGGATCGCTGACAGCAGGGCCTGGGTGTACGGATGCATCGGGGTGTCGTAGACGGCGTCGACCCGGCCGATCTCGGCGATCCTGCCGAGGTACATGACCGCCACGCGGTCGGCGAGATGCCGCACCACGGCCAGGTCGTGCGCCACGAACAGGTAGGACAGCCCGAGCCTGGCCCGCAGCGCGCCGAGCAGGTTGATCACGCCGGCCTGGATCGACACGTCCAGCGCCGAGACCGGCTCGTCCAGCACCAGCAGCCGGGGCTCCAGCGCCAGCGCCCGCGCGATGCCGACGCGCTGCCGCTGACCGCCGGAGAAGTCCTGCGGGTAGCGGGCGGCGTGCTCGGGATCCAGGCCGACCAGCGCCAGCAGCTCGGCCACCCGCCGCCCCGGCCGCCGGTGCCCGTGCGTGCGCAGCGGCTCGGCGACGATGTCGTGGACGGTCATGCGCGGGTCGAGCGAGGCCAGCGGGTCCTGGAAGACCACCTGCAGGTCGCGCCGGATCGCGGTGCGCTCGGCCCGGCCGAGCCGGGAGGTGTCGCGGCCGAGCACGACGATGCGGCCGGCCTGCGGGGCGGCCAGCTCCAGGATCTGGGTGAGCGTCGTGGTCTTGCCGCTGCCCGACTCGCCGACCAGGGCCAGCGTCTCGCCCTCGCGGATGTCGAAGCCGACCCCGGCCACCGCGTGCACGGTGCCCACCCGCCGCCGGAACACCGCCCCCTTGACCAGCGGATAGTCCTTGACAAGGCCACTGACCTCCAGCACCGTCCGCCGATGCCGTGCCCGCGCCCCTTCCGCTCGCTCGACGCCGACCGCACTGGCTACGGCGCCCGCACCGGCTGCACCGGAACCGACGGCGTCGCCGGGGCCGGCGAGGACAGTGGAGCCGGCGGTGTCAGCGAGGACAGCGGGGCTGGTGTCGGCGAGGCCCGCGGGAACTGCGGCGTCGGCGGGGCCGGTCGGGTCGGCGAGGCCGGCGGGGCGGACTTCCTCCCAGCGGATGCACGCCGCCCAGTGCCCCTCGCCCACCTCGTACAGCGGAGGCTCGCGCTCGTCGCAGGCGGCCACGTGCAGCGGGCAGCGCGGCGCGAACGGGCAGCCGGGCGGCAGCGCGCCGGGGGAGGGCGGGCTGCCCTCGATCGGCGTCAGCCGCCCGCCGTGGCGGTCGATGCGCGGCACCGAGCCCAGCAGCCCCACGGTGTAGGGCATGCGCGGCCGGTAGTAGACGTCGTCGACGCCGCCGACCTCGACGGGGCGGCCGGCGTACATGACGAGCACCCGGTCGGCGAAGCCGGCCACCACCCCCAGATCGTGCGTGATCATGATGATCGCCGCGCCGGTCTTGCGCTGCGCCGTCTTCAGCACCTCCAGCACCTGCGCCTGCACGGTGACGTCGAGCGCGGTGGTCGGCTCGTCGCAGATGATCACGTCGGGGTCGTTGGCGATGGCCATCGCGATCATCACGCGCTGCCGCATGCCGCCGGAGAACTCGTGCGGGAAGGCGAGCGCCCGCTCGGCCGGGCGCGGGATGCCGACCAGCTCCAGCAGCTCCACCGCCTTGACCAGGGCGTTCTCCCTGCTCACGCGCTGGTGTACGCGCACGGCCTCGGCGATCTGGTCGCCCACCCGGTAGACCGGCGTGAGCGCCGACAGCGGGTCCTGGAACACCATCGAGATCGTCCGGCCGCGCAGCGCGTCGAGCTCGCGTGCGGGCGCGCCGATCAGCTCCTTGCCGTGCAGTCGCACCGACCCGGTGACGCGCGCCCCCGGCGGCAGCAGGCCCATGACGGCCGCCGAGGTGACGGACTTGCCCGACCCCGACTCGCCGACGATGGCCAGCACCTCGCCGGGCAGCACCGCGAAGCCGACGCCGCGCACGGCCGGCACCCCGCCGAAGGTGACGCCGAGGTCGGTGACCTCCAGGACCGGTGGTCTCATCGCGCCCTCTTCGCCGCAGGGTCGAACGCGTCGCGCAGCGCGTCGCCGACGAGGTTGACCGCGAGCACCGTCACCACCAGCAGCCCGGCCACGAACCAGAATGTCCACGGCGCGTACATGGCCGTCCTCGACCCGTCGGCGATCAGCGTGCCGAACGACACGTCGGGCGGCTGGATGCCGAACCCGAAGTAGGACAGCGACGTCTCGGTCAGGATGGCCGCGCTGACGTTGAGCGTGGCGTCCACGACGAGCAGCGACGACAGGTTGGGGATCACGTGCCGGAAGACGATGCGCACCGGCGGCACGCCCATGTAGCGGGCGGCCTGGATGAACTCCCGCTCCTTGAGCGAGATCGTCATCCCCCTGACGACCTTGGAGGTCACCATCCACAGGAACAGCGCCAGCATGACCACGAACAACACCCACTGCCCGGCCCCGAACAGCGGCGACATGATCGCCAGCACGAGGAAGGCGGGCAGCACGAGCAGCAGGTCGGTGGTCCAGCTCAGCACGCGGTCGGTCCAGCCCAGGAAGTAGCCGGCGAACGCGCCGACGAGGGCCGCGAGCGCCGTGGAGACCAGCGCCGCCAGCAGGCCCACGACCAGCGACTTCTGCATGCCGCGCAGGGTGAGGGCGAAGACGTCGGCGCCCGTCTGGAGCGTTCCGAACCAGTGGTCGGGGGAGGGCGGCTGCAGGAACGCGGTGAAGTCCTTGTCGGTGTAGCTCCACCGGCTGACCAGCGGCCCGGCGAAGGCCAGCAGGAACATGGCCGCCAGCACCGCGAAGCCCGCGATCCCCTGTGGGGAGCGGAAGAACCGCCCGGCCACCACCCGCGTCCGGGAAGGGACGCGCGTGGTCGCGCCGTCGCTCAGCTCCTCGGCCAGCTCCTCCTGCGACAGCGTCATGCGGACCGCACCCTCGGGTCGAGCGCCGCGTGCAGCAGGTCGGCGGCGAGCGAGGCGCACAGCACCGCGACGCCCGCGAGCAGCGAGATGGCGGCGACGGTGTTGACGTCGTTGCTGAAGATCGAGTTGATGAGCTGCTCGCCCAGCCCGTGCCAGCCGAAGATCTTCTCGGTGAACGTGGCCCCGGTCAGCAGCGCCCCGAACGTGAACGCGAAGTAGGTCGCCACCGGGATCAGCGCCGTGCGCAGCGCGTGCCGGAGCAGCGCCTTGCGCCGGCTCAGCCCCTTGGCCACGGCGGTGCGCACGTAGTCGGCGCCGAGCACGTCGAGCATCATGTTGCGCTGGTAGCGGCTGAAGACGGCGGCGAGCCCGACGGACAGCGAGATCGTCGGCAGGACGAGGTGCTGCACCCGGTCCACGGCCTGGCCCCAGAACCCGGCGGTCAGCCCGTCGGTGTACTCGCCGCTGACCAGCAGCACCTGGTGGCCGAAGACCCGCTCGTTGGCCCAGGACGCCAGCAGGATCAGCATGTTGGCCACCACGACCACCGGCACCGCGAGCACCACGAACGACAGGCCGGTGGAGAGCCGGTCGAACCAGCCGTACTGCCGGACCGCGGCGAGCGCCCCGGCCAGCACCCCGATCAGGCTGCCGAAGAACACCCCCAGGATCACCAGCCGGAACGTCACGCCCATGCGCCGCCTGAGGTCGTCGCCGACCGGCGAACCGGTGATCGTCCTGCCGAAGTCGCCCCGGACCACCCCGCCCGCCCAGGTGGCGTAGCGCTGCAGCAGCGGGACCTTGTCGTTGAGGTTGAGCGCGGCGAGCTGCGCGTCGACCACGGCGGGCGGCGGCTTGGGCGTGCGGTCGGCGTAGTTGGAGCGCGGGTCGAGGGCGACGGCGGCCAGCAGATAGGAGAGGCTGGCGGCCACCACGACGAGCACGGTGTAGCCGAGCAGCCTGCGGACCAGGAACCCGGCCATCGCCCTCCCTCCGCCGAGCACGCTACGCAGTCATATAGCTACACCATGCGACGGGTGGGTGCACGCAGCAGGAAGAAGTCAGCGGCCGGAAAGTTCGTCCACGGCGGCGGCGACGTCCTCGCTCGTGATCGTGGTCAGCTCGGCCGCGCTGGCCGCCGAGCCGGCCCCGGCCTGCGCGGCCAGGCGTACGTCCCGACGCATCGCGGCGCGCTCGAACAGCGAGCGGGCGAAGCGGCCGTTGCCGAGGCCGTCGATCAGCCGCTCCGCGCAGACCCAGGTGAAGACCTCGTCGAGGTTGCGCAGCGCGCCCTCGTCGAAGGTGTCGCCCGCCTTGGACGCGAGCAGGACCGCGATCTCGCTCAGCTCGGCGGGGGAGTAGCTGGGGAAGGCCACGCGCTGGTTGAACCGGCTGGCCAGGCCGGGGTTGGTGGCGAGGAAGCCGTCCATCTCGCGCTCGTAGCCGGCCAGCACGACCACGAGCCGGTCGCGGTCGTCCTCGGCCCGCTTGAGCAGCGTCTGCACGGCCTCGGCGCCGAAGGCGTCGCCGCCCTGGTAGCCGGGGTTGACCAGGCTGTAGGCCTCGTCGATGAACAGCACGCCGCCGAGCGCCCTGTCGATCAGCTCGTTGGTCTTGATCGCCGTGGCGCCGAGGTGCTGGCCGACCAGGTCGGCGCGGTGCGCCTCGACCACGTCGGGCCTGGCCAGCAGGCCGAGCGCGGCGAAGACGCGGCCGAGCACCCGGGCGACCGTGGTCTTGCCGGTGCCGGGCGGCCCGACGAAGACGAAGTGGCGCATCTGCTGCGGCGTCGGCAGCCCGCGCTCCTGCCGCATGCGGGCCACCTGGAGCTGCGCGGCGATGGCGTGCACCTGCCGTTTGACCGGGGCCAGGCCCGCCATGCGGTCGAGGTCGGCGAGCGCCTCCTCCAGCGTGGGCGTGGCGGCGTAGCCGCGGAAGCGGGCGGTGAGGTCGTCGAACGCCTTGGTGACGTCGGCCGTGGTGGTCGTCACGAGGTCGGCGGTGGTCGGCGTGCCGCCCGCGCCCACCACGCGTACGTCGCGGGCCTGCGCGGCGGCCTCGACCAGGCTGCGGGCGAAGCGGGCATTGCCCAGCTCGTCGACCAGGCCGCGGCGGTGCACGTCGTCGTACAGGCCGAGCAGGACGCGCCGGGTGTCGGGGCTCATCTGGTCGCCCCGTCGCCGCTGGAGCAGCTCGGTGACCTCGACGAGCTCCTGCGGGGAGTAGCCGGGGAAGCGCACGCGGGTGGCGAAGCGGCTGGCCAGGCCGGGGTTGCTGGACAGGAAGCCGCTCATCTCCTGCTCGTAGCCGGCCAGGATGATGATCACCCGGTCGCGGTCGTCCTCGGCCCGCTTGAGCAGGGTCTGCACGGCCTCGGCGCCGAACCGGTCGGGCTGGCCGTCGGAGGAGTTGACCAGCCCGTACGCCTCGTCGATGAACAGCACCCCGCCGAGCGCCCGGTCGACCAGCTCGTTGGTCTTGATCGCGGTCGCGCCCAGGAACTCGCCCACCAGGTCGGCGCGCTGCGCCTCGACCACGTAGGGGGTCTCCAGCAGGCCGAACGCGTAGAAGATCTTGGCGAGCGCGCGGGCCACCGAGGTCTTGCCGGTGCCGGGCGGGCCGACGAAGACGAAGTGGCGGGTGGGCCGCTCGCTGGCGTAGCCCGCCTCGGCCCGCAGCCGGGACGCCTCGATGGAGGCGGCGATCGAGCGCACCTGCTCCTTGACCGGGGCGAGCCCGATCATGCTCTCCAGCTCGGCGAGCGCGTCCTCGACGGAGATCTGGGGCGGCCCGCCGGCTTTGTCCTGGGCGGTCTCGGGGCGGCCCTCGCGGGCCCTGACCCTGACCTGCTCCTCGACGGCGTTCTCGGCCCTGGTCCGGCGGGCCAGCAGGAGGCGCTGGACGAGGACGGCGAGCGCGGCGGCGTAGCCGACCCAGACCGAGACGGTGGCGGAGACGGGGGACAGGGCCGCGGCGAGCAGGCCGGCGGGCAGCAGCGCCGTCAGGGTGGTCACCCACGGTGTCACCCAGCGGATGAGGTGCGCGGCGCCGGCGACCGGCAGGGCCAGTGCGACCATCAGGTGCACCGCGAACGAGCCCGCGGGGTAGAGCCGCGCGAACGCCTGCAGCGCGAGCGCCATCCAGCACACCACCACCAGCGTGGTGGCGGCGGCGCGGGGGAAGCGCATGGTGAGCGCGATGAAGGCGAGCGCCAGCAGGACGAGGGGGAAGGTGCTCAGCAGGTCCCAGCCGAGCGCCGCGCCCACTCCCATCGTCGCGACGAGCACGACCACGTAGAGCACCCGCCGCACCCCAGGGGGGATCCGGAAGTAGCGCTCCCGCACCTGTTCGAACAGATCCCGCGCTGCGGCCCGCCCCGCGGCCTGGGCCCTGCCGGACTCACGCATCACGCCTCCCCGGTCCGCCCCCGGTTATACCGCACTGGACGGACGATTAGGCGTTTCTGACACGCTGTGCCGAGGTCACGAAAGCGGCGATCTGACGGCCGAGCTCGGCGCCGGCGTCCTCCTGGAGGAAGTGCCCGGCGCCCTTGATCACGGGATGCTCCAGGCCGGAGGCCCCTGCCATCGACTTGAGCAGGATCGGCCGCATGCCTCCGGTGATCGGGTCCCCGTCGGAGAAGGCCACCAGGAACGGCCGCTCCAGCGTGGTGAGAACCCGCCAGGCTGCGCGGTTGGCGGGCGCGGCGGGGTCTTCGGGGGAGGTGGGCACGAGGCCGGGCATGGCCCGCGGGCCCGCCTTGTACGTCTCGTCGGGGAACGGCGCGTCGTAGGCGGCCCGCACCTCGGGCGGCAGCGGCGTCCTGCACCCGGCCTGGACGAACCGGGCGATGTCGAGCGCCGGGGCGTTGAGCACGGACGCGCGGAACCGGTGCCAGACCTCGGGCATGGGAATGTCACCCGTCGGCAACCCCGTGTTGGCGGCCACGATCCGGGCCACCCGCTCCGGGTGCTCGGCGGCGATCCGCAGCCCGATGAGGCCGCCCCAGTCCTGGCCGACCACGGTCATGCCGCGCAGGCCGAGCGCGTCGAGCAGCAGGGCCCTGGTCCACTCGACGTGCCTGGCGTAGGTGTGGTCGGCGAGGTCGGCGGGCTTGTCGGAGCGGCCGAAGCCGATCAGGTCGGGCGCGATCGCGCGCAGCCCGGCCGCGGCCAGCTCGGTCATGACGTGGCGGTAGAGGAAGGACCAGCTCGGCTCGCCGTGCAGCAGCACGACCGGCTCGCCGCCGGCCGGTCCGGCCTCCACGTACGCCATCCGCAGGCCGTCGCCCACCTCGGCGTAACGGGGCTCGTAGGGGAAGTCGGGCAGTCCGGCGAAGCGCTCGTCGGGAGTACGCAGGATCCGCATAGAACAAAACTCTAGTCACCGGCGCTGGTGCCGCCCAGGGAACTCGCCCACCGACACCTGCTTGGGCGTCACCCGCAGCACGTCGGCGTCGGCGAGCGCGACGCCGCGCACCTCCACCCAGAACCGCCGCTGGAGCGGGTCGGCGGCGAACACCGCCACGCGCGGATCGGCCTCGATCGCCTCCCACGCCTCGGTCCCGGCGATCAGGCGCAGCTCGCCGGTGGAGGTGACGGAGGCGGCCGCGCCGGCGACCCGGGGGCCGCGGCCGTCGCCGTAGGACAGGACGACGTCGCGGGCGTAGGAGATGGTCCGGCGCGCCTCGGCGGTCAGCGCGGCCGACGGCCCTGATCCCATCGGCAGGTCGCACATGACCAGCGCGGCCCGCCACGGCCCTGGACCTCCCCGCCACCAGGCCCGCGCGGCCCGCGCCGCGAACACCGCCACCGCCGCCGCGAGCGCCCCCAGCCCGATCCGCCAGGCCCACGCCGAGCCCAGCAGCCCGCCGGTCGCGCAGGCGGCGGCGGCCAGCACGACCAGCAGCGTCGCGGCCAGGAGCCACCGGTCGTCCGCGCGGCGGGCGCGCAGGCAGCCGCGCACCACCGGGTACGGCACCGCCAGCGCCGCCACGGCCGCCCGCGGCTCCACCACGAGCGCCCCGCCCACCACCGGCACCAGCACCGACCACGTCCTGACCAGGACGATCCAGAGCGTGACCCCGACGTCGCGCCGCGCCGTACGGTCGGGACCGGCGAGCAGCGCCTGCTCCAGCGCCCGCAGCGGCCGGCCGCGCCAGGACTCCGCCATCGCCCGCACGGCGGCGAGCGCCGGCCAGCCGAGCACGACGACGCCCGCGAGCCCGGCCCAGACCGGGTCGAGCGCGCGGGGCACGGCGGGCGCCGTCCCGAGCACCAGCCAGGCGGCGAAGGCCGGCACCGACACCACGGCGGCCACCACGCCCGCGCCGAGCCACGGGTCCCGTCCGAACATGGCGGGCACGTACGACCAGACCCGGACCCGCCGCGCCTGCCGCACCGTGAGCGGCACCAGCAGCGCGAGCACCGCGAACCCGGCGAGTCGCGCCCGCGTCCCCCAGTCGAAGGCGAGCGCCGCCGCCGCGATGGCGACGGTGGCCACGGCGACCAGCAGCCTGGCCTGCCGCGACCAGACCTCCAGCGCCCGCCTGGCCCTGCCGGTGTCGCGCGGGTCCACAGGCCAGGCCGGATCGTGGTGCGGGCGGGGCCGTTCCCAGCGCAGCAGCGCCAGCGCCAGGTTCACCCTGGCCTGCGGATGGGCGGGGGCGACGGCGAGCGCCGCGCGGTAGCGTCGCGTCGCGCCGGCGTGGTCGCCGCGCAGCAGCGCGAGGTCGCCCAGCAGGACCTCGGGGTCGGCCTCCTCGGGCGCGAACCTCCTGGCCTGCTCGGCGTGCCCGACCGCGTCCGGCCAGCGGCCGGGGCGGCGGCGCAGGACGGCGGCCAGGCGCAGGCGGGCGAGCCAGGAGCCGGGCGCCAGCGTCACGGCCCGCTCGGCGGCGGGCAGCGCGTCGGCGTCGCGGCCCAGCCGCTCGTGGGCGAGGCTGATGAGCCGGTACGCCCACTCGGCCCCGGGATCGAGATCGGCGGCGCGGCGGGCGGCCTCCAGCGCGGATTCGGGGCGGCCGGTGTTGAGCCTGGTCAGCGCCTCGTCGCACCATTCGCGTGAGGACCTATCCTGAATGTCATCGTTCTTACCACTTGGATCGGTCCCCACCCCTCCATGATCGGTTGGGGGGCCGACGTTGGATAGATACCGACATATGGCTGTATCTCTCTAGAGAGGTGCGCCAGACCGTGGATCAGGCGATACCGCTATGACAAGCGCGTGCCATGGCCTAAGCTGCCACGCAAGCCGGAGCGCAAGAGCCGGGGCGCCGCCGTCCTGAAGGGGCGGGCGCGAGACCGTGGCGCGCGAGCGGCCGACCACCTGCGCGTGCGGGCCCTGTCAGCGGATCGGCCTGCAAGGAGGCCCATGACCGTCACACAGGCCGCACCGCTCGTCAAGACGTCCGCGAGCCGGCCGGGCGAGCGCCGCTGGTCCGTCCTGGCGCTGCTCTGCCTGGCGCTGCTGCTCATCACGGTGGACGCGACGGTTCTGCACATCGCGGTGCCCGCGCTCACCGCCGCGCTCGAACCGAGCGCGGTGCAGCTCCTGTGGATCATCGACGTCTACTCGCTCGTCGTCGCGCCGCTGCTCATCATGTTCGGCACGCTCGGCGACAAATACGGACGCAAACGCCTGGTCCTGTGCGGTTTCGTGCTGTTCGGTCTGGCCTCGGCCGGGGCCGCGTTCGCCCCGACGCCGCTGACGCTGATCCTCGCCAGGGCGCTGCTCGGCGTCGGCGGCGCGATGATCATGCCCGCCACGCTCTCGCTCATCCGCCAGGTCTTCACCGACCGGCGCGAGCGGGCGATCGCGCTCGGCATCTGGAGCGCGGTGGCCGCGGCAGGCGCCGCCGTCGGGCCGCTCGTCGGCGGGGTGCTGGTCGGCTTCTGGTGGGGCGCGGTCTTCCTGATCAACGTGCCGATCCTGCTCGTGCTGCTGCCCGCCGCCGTCCGCCTGCTGCCCGACTCGCCCGTACGCAGGGACCGCCCCTGGGACGCCGCCGGCGCGGCGCTGTCGGTCGTCGGCCTCCTCGCGCTGGCCTTCGGGCTCAAGGAGGCCGGTTCGGGCACCCTCATGCCGATGTGGGCGTCGCTGCTGGTGTTCCTGGCGGGCGCCGGGCTGCTCGTCGCCTTCGTGAGGCGGCAGCGGCGGCTGGCCGTGCCGCTGCTGGAGCTCGGGCTGTTCCGGCGGCGGGAGTTCACCACCGGCGTCACCGGGGTGCTGCTCGGCGTCTTCGCGCTGGTCGGGCTCCAGCTCATGCTCGCCCAGTACCTGCAGCTCGTGCTCGGCGACAGCCCGGTGCGCGCGGCGGTGCGCATGCTGCCGCTGGTGCTGTCGGCGATCTGCGGCGGGCTCGCGGCGGCCCACATCCTGCCGCGCCTCGGCCTGCGGGCCACGATGAGCGGCGGGCTCGGGCTGGTCGCGCTGGCCCTCACCCCCACGCTGAGCTGGGGCGTCGAAGGGCACCCCGTGATGCTGGCCGTCTGTTTCGTCGGCATCGGGTTCGGGGTGCAGGTGGCGCTGCTGGCCGCCTCCGACACCATCATGTCCGCGGTACCGGAGTCCAGGGCGGGAGGGGCGGCGGCCATCGAGGAGACCGCGTACGAGCTGGGCGCCGGCCTCGGCGTCGCCGTGCTCGGCACCGTCACCGCCATCGCCTACGCCCCCGCGCTGGCCGCCGTGCCCGGGGTTTCCGCGACCCGCATGGACGAGGCCCGCCAGTCCCTAGCCTCGGCCGCGCACGTCGCGCACCAGGTGGGCGGCAGCGCGGGCCAGGCGCTGCTCGACACCGCCCGGTGGGCCTTCGTCAACGCCCTGCACACGACCGTCGTCGTGAGCGTCGTCCTGCTGAGCCTGACGGCCGTCGCGGTGGCCGTGCTGCTCCGCCGTCCTTGAGGTGTGCCATGTCCCGTACCGGGCAGTCAACTAGCGTGAAACAGGTCTCCCGTGATGTCGCGGCCTTAGTCGCCCGCCTTTGCGTGGGCGGGATCTTCTTCGCCAACGGATGGGCCAAGCTGGAGGACGGCCTGAAGCTCACCGGCTCCAAGTTCCTGGAGCAGGGCGCGCCCGCGCCGCAGGCATGGGCCACGGTCACGATGCTCGCCGAGCTCATCGGCGGGGCGCTGCTGATCGCCGGGCTGGCGGTCTCCGTCACGGGACTGTTCCTCTTCGCCGAGGCGCTGGCGGTCTTCCTCGTCGCGCCGCCGCTCAACCCGATCACCGTGAACGAGATCGTCCTGCTCGGCGCGGCGTCGCTGCTGCTGGCCGTGGTGGGGGCCGGGCGGGTGTCGGTCGACCACATGGTGGTGATCCGGCGGCGGGAGGCGGCGGCGGCCGACGAGTTCGCCGCCGACCACGACGCCGAGCGGGTCATCGCGTCCTTTCGCGACCCGGACGCCCCGGCGCGACCCGCCGGCGAGGCAGGCGCGGCCGGGGAGGCAGGCGCGGCCGGGGAGGCCGGGGAGCCCCCCGCCCCCGCCGAAGCACAGCAGGAGGCGCCGCCCGCGGACCCGCCCGCCGAGCGCTCCGCCACCGAGGACACCGCGCCCCACCCGCGCCCGCGCGCCGCCGCTCCCAAGCGCACCGAGGAGCGGGCCCCCGCCCCTGGCGACACGCTGGTCGCCGGGCGCAAGAAGCCCGCCGCCCGGAGCAGGCGCACGTCCGACGAGTGAGGCCCGGGGTCACATCTCCGCGGTGAGCCGGGCCACCACCCGCATCTTGTTCATCGCGTCCAAGGCCGCCACCTTGTACGACTCCGCCAACGTCGGATAGTTGAAAACGGCGTTCACCAGGTAGTCCACGGTGCCGCCGCACCCCATGACGGTCTGCCCGATGTGCACCAGCTCCGTCGCGCCCGTGCCGAACACGTGCACGCCGAGCAGCCGCCGGTCCTCCGAGGACACCAGCAGCTTGAGCATGCCGTACGAGTCGCCGATGATCTGCCCCCTGGCCAGCTCCCGGTAGCGCGAGATCCCCACCTCGAACGGCACCTTCTCCCGCGTCAGCTCGTCCTCCGACTTCCCGACGAAGCTGATCTCCGGGATCGTGTAGATGCCGATGGGCGTCAGCTCGGCCAGCTCCTCGACCGGCTCGCCGCAGGCGTGCTGGGCGGCCACCCGGCCCTGCTCCATCGAGGTCGCCGCGAGCGCGGGGAAGCCGATCACGTCGCCCACGGCGTAGATGTGCGGGACGGCGGTGGCGTAGTTGTCGTCCACCTGGATCCGGCCGCGCCGGTCGGCCGCCAGGCCCGCGGCCTCCAGGCACAGCTCGGCGGTCTTGCCCTGGCGGCCGGCCGAGTACATCACGCAGTCGGCGGGGATCCTCTTCCCGCTCTCCAGCACGGTCAGCGCGCCGCTGCCGCGCCGCTCGACGGCCGCCACGTTCTCGCCGAACCTGAAGGTGACCGCCAGGTCGCGCAGGTGGTACTTCAGCGCCTCGACGATCTCCAGATCGCAGAACTCCAGCATGCGCTCGCGCCGCTCCACCACCGTCACCTTCGTGCCGAGCGCGGCGAACATGGAGGCGTACTCGATGCCGATCACGCCTGCCCCGACGACCACCAGCGTCTCCGGCACCCGCTCCAGCCGCAGGATCGCGTCGGAGTCGATCACCGTACGGTCGTCGAACTCCACGCTGTCCGGCCGGGCCGGCGAGGTGCCGGTGGCGATCACGATCCGGTCGGCGGTGATCTTCATCTCGGCGCCGTCGTCGTCGCCGCTCACACCGATCGTGTGCGGGTCGAGGAAGCGGCCGGTGCCGTGCAGCACCGTCACGTGGTTGCGGGCGAGCTGGCTGCGGATCACCTGGATCTCGCGGCCGATCACGTGCTGGGTGCGCATGCCGAGGTCGGTGACCGTGATCTCGTCCTTGACGCGGTAGCTGGCGCCGTACAGCTCGCGCTGGTTGAGCCCGGTGAGGTAGAGCACCGCCTCGCGCAGCGTCTTGGAGGGGATCGTGCCCGTGTTGATGCACACGCCGCCGATCATGTGCCGTTTCTCGATCACGGCGACGCGCCGGCCGAGCTTCGCCGCGGCGATCGCGGCCTTCTGTCCGCCCGGCCCGGAGCCCAGGACAACTACGTCAAAGTCCGCCACAACGTACAGTGTGCGGTCCGGCTGCACCGCGCGGAAAGCCCCGTCTGCCAGACTCGCTCGCGGTCGTGCTGGAGGCCGACGGGCTCGGCACCGAGGAGATGCGGCGCTTCGCCGCATGGACCAACCTGTCCGAGACCGCCTTCGTCCTGCCGCCCACCGGCCCCGAGGCCGACTACCGGGTACGGATCCTCACCCCGGCCCAGGAGCTGCCCTTCGCCGGGCACCCCACGCTCGGCACCTGTCACGCCTGGCTGAAGGCCGGGGGCCCGAGGGTGAAGCGCACCTCGTCGCCCGGGCGGAGCTGCGCGGCCACCGCCAGGTCGGCCGCGCGCAGCACGGCGATCACCGGATAGCCGCCGGTCGGCGGATGGTCGGCGAGGAAGACGATCGGCTGCCCGCTCGGCGGCACCTGGACCGCGCCCGTCACCATGCCCTCGCTCGGCAGCTCGCCCGCCCGCGCCCGCACCAGCTCCGGGCCGCGCAGCCGCACGCCGACCCGGTTGCTGTCCTGCGTCACGACGTAGGGAGCCGCGCACAGCTCCGCGAGCGCCTCCGGCACGAACCAGTCGTCGCGTGGCCCCGGCAGCACCCGCAGCACGGCCGGCCCGAGCTCCGGCAGCGGCGCGTAGTCCGCCACGAGCCCGCCCACGGCGGGCCCCACGGGCAGCCGCGTGCCCGCCCGCAGCGGTTCGGGGCCGAGCCCCGACAGTGAGTCGGTGGACCGGCTGCCCAGCACCGGCGGCACCGCGATCCCGCCCCGAACCGCCAGGTACGTCCGCAGCCCCCGCGCGGGCACTCCCAGCCGCAGCTCCGCCCCTGCCGGCACCCAGAACGGCGCCCCCATGCCCGCCCCGCGCACCGGCCCCGCCGGCACCGGCGCGCCCGCCAGCGCCGCCCAGGCGCCCGCGAGGAAGCGCAGCCGCGCCGAGCCGAAGGTCAGCTCGATGCCCGCCAGCCCCTCGGGGTTGCCCACCAGCCGGTTCGCCAGCTTCAGACTCGCCACGTCGGCCGCCCCGGACCCCGGCACACCGAGGTGGGCGAAGCCGGGCCGGCCGAGATCCTGGACGCTCGCGTACGGACCGGGCGAGATGACCTCGATCACGCGGCCTCGAACCTCACCCGCGTGCCGGGACGGAACGGCGTCGGCGGATCGGCCGCCACGTCCCACACCCGCAGCGTGGTGTGCCCGAGCAGCCGCCACCCGCCCGGCGACGCGCTCGGGTAGACCGCCGAGTAGGGCCCGGCGACCGCCACGGACCCGGCGGGCACCGAGGTGCGCGGCGTGCCCAGCCGGGGCACGTGCAGCACCGGGTCCAGCCCCGTGAGGTACGCGAACCCCGGCGCGAACCCCAGCCACCCCACCACCAGCTCGCGCCCCGCGTGCCGGGCGACCACCTCGTCCACGCCGACGCCCGCCAGCTCCGCCACCTGCTCCAGGTCGGCCCCGTCGTAGACCACCGGGACGGTCACCACCGGCGCCTCGGCGGCCGGTCCGGCGTCGGGCGTCCTGTCGCGTTCCCTGGCCAGCACGTCCGCCAGCCGTTCGCGCAGCCGTTCGCGGTCGCCGCCGGGAGCCACCACCAGCACGGTGCCGGGCCCGGGGACGATCTCCACGACCCGGTCGGGCCGTTCGCCCCGCAGGGCGGCGTCCACGCGGTGCGACAGCTCCAGCGAGCCCGTCTCGACCAGCAGCCCGTGCTCGCCCGCAAGGCGGATCACGTGAACGCCTGCAGGACCACACCGGCCGCCAGCAGCACGTCCCGCACCTCCTGCGCCAGCCGGACGGCCCCGGGCGTGTCGCCGTGGACGCAGATCGAGCGCGCCCCGATCGGCACGGAGCTGCCGTCGACGGCCTTCACCGCGCCCTTGACCGCCATCTCCAGTGCCCGCGCGGACACCTCCGCGGGGTCGTGGATCACCGCGCCCTCCTCCCTGCGCGGCACCAGCGTCCCCTCCGGCGTGTACGCCCGGTCGGCGAACGCCTCGCTCACCGTCGGCACGCCCGCCGCGGCGGCCACCTCGTGCACGACCGAGCCGGGCAGCGTGAGCACCGGCAGCGTGACGTCGTAGTCGGCCACCGCCTCGATCACGGCCGCCGCCTGCTCCCGGTCGCGCACGACGCGGTTGTAGAGCGCGCCGTGCGGCTTGACGTACGACACCCGCCCGCCCATCGCCCGCGCGATGCCGTCGACCGCCGCGAGCTGGTAGAGGACCTCCGCGCACAGCTCCTCGGGCTCGACGTCCATGGCCCGCCGGCCGAAGCCCGCGAGGTCGCGGTAGGACACCTGGGCGCCGATCGCCACGCCCCGGTCGACGGCCGCCGCGCAGGTGCGCCTGATCGTCACCGGGTCGCCCGCGTGGAAGCCGCAGGCCACGTTGGCGCTCGTGACGATGTCGAGGAGCGCGAGGTCGTCGCCGAGCCGCCAGATCCCGAAGCTCTCGCCGAGATCGGCGTTGAGGTCAATCACCATGGCACCATCATGCTGAGTCGCCGCCGTTCCGGCAGGCCGAACACCGGCGCGGACCGGCCCCGCCCGTCAGATCTCGTCCGGAATGTCGGCGATGTCGTCGAGGGCCGCGGCGAGCTCGTCGGGGTCGCCGCCGATCCGCTCGGCGATCTCGATGAGCACGTGCAGCACGTCGTGCCGGTCGTGGCCGAGGTCGAGCAGGCGCTGGGCGGCCTCCCAGAGCTGCGGCGGGTCGCCCTCCCACAGCCGGGTCGCGATCTCCTCGTGCCAGGCCAGGTGCTCCTGGTCGATCGCGCCGCCGTGGTCGATCTCCAGCAGCGTGCGCCGGTCGGCCTCGTCGGAGGGGTTGAGCTTGTCGAGGTCGATCCCGTTGTGCACGCCCTGCAGATAGGGGAACGCGAAGGCCCGCCTGGCCAGCGCCGACAGGTCGCCGTCGGGCAGCAGCCGCTCCAGCAGCGGCCGGTCGAGCCCGAACGTCGTCGGGTCGCGGTAGGCCTCGGGGAACTTGCCCGTCGCCTCCCACACGGCGTCGAGCGTGGCCCGCAGCCCCTGCTCGGGCAGGCCCGTGCGGCGCGCGGCGAAGCGCACCCACGCCGACAGCACGTGCGGCATGGCGTCCTGCTCGGCCGCGCTCAGCATGACCTTGCGCGGCAGCCAGTCGAGCAGGAACGTCTCGCACTTGGTCGGGCTGACCCGCAGCGGCCGGTTGAAGTCCTGCTCGCAGCCGTAGTCGATGATGTGGTCGGCGCAGCGCGAGGCCGCGGAGGGGTCGGACAGGTGCTCGGCCGCGTCGGAGGCCAGGAACTCGGCCGCCAGCATGGCCCGCCGTTCCCTGCTGTAGGGGGCCTCGATGTGCAGCGGCGCCGGGCGCTTGCGGCCCGGGGGCAGCGCCTTCAGCCGGGCGCGGGCGAAGGCGTGGTAGGCGCTGTAGCTGTCGCTCACCGGCGGGGGCGTCTTGGGCTCCCTGGTGGCCTTCATGGCCGAGTCGAGCAGCGCCCTGGCCTGCTCGGGCTGGATCTCCTCGAACAGCAGCATCGGGTTGCCCGCCGCCTCGGCCCTCGCCTGCTCCAGCAGCTTGTCGACCTGGGAGGACACCCAGGCGTCGCGGGCCATGCCGCTCATGTTGTAGTCGACGACCACGACCAGCGCGTGCCGGTCGGTCGGGTCGGATGCCTCGTTCCACCGGTAGGCGAAGGTGCAGATGACGGTGTCCTGGTCGCCGTAGGCGTCGCGGGAGACGTAGCAGCCGGCCGGCTTGACCGCGCCCACCTTGTCGGCCCAGCCGGGCCGCGCCACGCCCGACTCCATCATCGCCAGCGCCGCGCCCTCGGCCTTGGCGCCCTGGCGGGCGGTGCCGAGGTAGGCGAGGCAGATCAGCAACGTGAGCGAGGCGGGGTTGCCGGCCTTGGCGGCGTAGTCGACCAGCCCCTCGCCGAGCACCTGCTCCACGTCGCCGCCCCGGACCCGTCGGCCCCACCAGGCCCCGATCATGTCGGAGACCATCAGCTCCGCGTCGAGCGGCGTGCGCACGGCCAGCAGCTCGCGGGCCGCCGTCACCATCTCCTTGAACACGTCGTCGGGCGGGGTGCTCTCCCGGGGATCTCGTCGGTGTCGGCGCACACCCTCACTCTCTCGTATTCCAGGCGCAAACGGTGCGGAGAACTCGGCCTGGTAACCCCGATGTTATCGGGGATCTCAGCGTTTGTCGGAGTCTCGGTGTTGTCGGAGTCTCGGTGTTGCCGGAGTCTCAGCGCGGGTCGCGCGGCGGCGGCGCCGAGTTGACGATCGCGAGCAGGTGCTCGCGCGCGATGCGCTCCACGATCTCGGGCGTCGCCGAGACGCCCAGATGCCGGGCGCACGCGCAGACATCGGCCACGCAGCGGTCGATGATGTCCACGGGTACGGTCAGGAACTCTTCGGCCAGCCGGAGACTGACCGGTTCGCGCAGGAACCGTGTGGCCAGAGCGAGCATAGGTGTCAGATTCCTCTGGAAGCCCGGGGGCAAACCCTCAGGAACGTGTGCTGGGCGACTTGCGCTCTCATTTCATCCTTTCTCGGACGGGTGTCAAGCCTCCGCGACGCCTGTGTTCACTTCACCCGGCGCCCATCCATGCCAAGCTGTCTCCATGCGCATCCAGCTCGCCCAGAAGAGCGAGGCGGACGAGCTCCTCGGCCGCAATCCCCTCGCCCTGCTCGTCGGCATGCTCCTCGACCAGCAGATCCCCATGGAATGGGCGTTCACGGGGCCGCACACCATCGCCGAGCGGCTGGGAGGCGACCTCACGGCCGAGCGCGTCGCCTCGTATGATCCTGAGGCGTTCGCCGCGCTGCTCGCCGAGAAGCCGGCCGTGCACCGCTACCCCAAGGCCATGGCGGCCAGGGTCCAGGCGCTCGCGGCCCACCTCGTCGAGCACTACGACGGGCGGCCCGAGAACATCTGGGCCGGGGCACCCGACGGCAAGGAGTTGTTGAAACGACTCATGGCCCTTCCGGGATACGGCAAGCAGAAGGCCCAGATTTTTTTGGCATTGCTGGGGAAGCAGTTGGGTGTTCAACCTTCAGGCTGGCGTGAGGCGGCGGGAGCCTATGGCGAGGAGGGTTCACACCGGTCGGTGGCCGACGTCGTCGACGCCGAAAGCCTGGTCCGCGTACGTGCCGCCAAGCAGGAGGCCAAGCGCGCGGCCAAGGCCGAGTAGCTGCGCTGTAACCTGATCTTGCTGCGCGACGTGGAGCGATTTTGACAGGATGCGTTGACCTTAGGGGCGACCGGGCCGCGGCGGGGGCTTCCGTCCGCACATGCCCATCGCCGATGATGTACTGCAGGATCCGGTCGCCCGGAGCTGTGCTACACCCAGACACGACTATGGAGATGTGCCGCGTGGGAGACCCTGGCACGCGACGGAGGTGCGGACGATGAGCGCCGAGACCTCCGTTCCCCGTCCCCGGGAGTCGGATGTGGACATCTCAGACTCCGCCCTCTTCCAGGGCATGCTGTCCGAGGCCGAGTTCGCCTTCGCGTTCTTCGACGGCGACGGCCGCGTCCAGCGCGTCAACGACGTCTTCTGCGGCGCCGTCGTCAACGTGCCCGAGGAGCGCCTGGTCGGCCGGCAGCCGGTCGAGGTGCTGACCGCAGACCTCAGCCAGATCATCACCCACGCCGTGCAGGCCGTCATCGAGACCGACGCGCCGGTCACCGAGGGGCGCGTCCGCGTGCGCTCGGCCGAGGGCGACACCCGGCACTGGTCGCTGTCGTTCTCGCCGGTCCACGACGACTCGGGCGAGCTGCGCGCCGTCGCGCTCGTCGGCATGGACGTTACCGAGAGCCGCCAGACCGAGGAGGCGCTGCGCCGCAGCGAGGAGCGCTACCGCTCGCTGGTCGAGGCGCAGTCCCAGCTCGTCTGGATCACCTCGCCCACGGGCGCCGTCGTCGAGGACGCGCCCCAGTGGCGCGCCATCACCGGCCAGGGCCTGGAGGAATACCTCGCCAACGGCTGGCTGGAGGTCGTGCACCCCGAGGAGCGCCAGCAGACCGAGGAGGCCTGGCGGGAGGCGCTGCGCGGGCGCACCATGTTCGAGTGGAACTACCGCGTGCGCACCCGGGCCAGCGGCTACCGGCACTTCGAGGTGCGCGCCGTGCCGATCATCCGGCACGGCAGGGTCGTGGAGTGGGTCGGCGCCAACACCGACGTCACCCCGCAGCGCGAGGCCGAGGAGATGCGCGGCAGGCTGACCGACCAGCTCGGCGCCGCCGCCCTGCGCACCGCCCGGCTGCAGGGCGCGACCGCCATGCTCGCCGAGGCGCTGACCGTCGAGCAGGTCGTGCAGGTCATCATCGACGTGGGCCGCACCGCCCTGGCCGCCGACCGCTCGGCCGTGGCGCTGCTCGACACCGACCGCGCCGCGCTCAAGCTCATCAACGGCGAGGGCATCCCCGAGGCGTCTGGCGCCTCCGGCGAGGAGATCCCGCTGTCCAGCTCCAGCGTCATGACCATGGCGGTCAACAGCCGCCGCCCGGTCTTCGCCGAGTCGCCCGACAGCCTGCGGTCCCAGCTCCTGGAGGCGGGCGGCGACGAGGAGGTGCTGGGCAACTACCTCGCCAGCAGCGACGAGCGGGCCTGGGTGGGCCTGCCGCTGCTCGCCGCGGGCCGCGCGCTGGGAGCGCTCCGATTCTCCTTCACCCGCCCGCAGAAGATCTCCCAGGAGGACGGCGTCTTCCTGGAGGCGCTGGCCGGCCAGTGCGCGCTGGCGGTCGAGCGGGCCACCCTGTTCGAGCGCGAGCACCGCACCGCCGAGACGCTGCAGCGCAGCCTGCTGCCCGACCGGCTGCCCGTGGTCAAGGGCCTGGAGCTGGCCCAGCGCTTCCGCTCGGGCAGCCGTCACGTCCAGGTCGGCGGCGACTGGTACGACGCGTTCGTCCTCCAGGACGGGCGGGTCGCGGCGGTCGTCGGCGACGTCATGGGCAAGGGCGTCAAGGCCGCGGCCGGCATGGGCCGCATCCGCAACGCCATGCGCGCCCTGGCGCTGACCAACCCGCCGCCCGCGGCCGTCCTCACCGGCCTCGACCGCGTCTTCGAGGCCACCGAGGAAGAGGAGCAGGTCACCACCCTGGCCTACATGGTCGTCGAGCCCGTCACCGGCGAGGGCACGCTGGCGCTGGCCGGCCACCCGCCGCCCGTGCTGGTCTCGCCGCAGGGCACCGCGATCCTGTGCGACGGCGAGCCGGGCACGCCGCTGGGCTGGCCGACCAGCCGTCGGCAGTTCCGGTTCGTGGTGCCGCCCGGACACACCGCCGTGCTCTACTCCGACGGTCTCGTGGAGAACCGCAAGCGCGGGCTGGACGCCGGACTCGCGGACCTTTGCAGTGTTGTGACCGAAGCGCCGCCTGAGGTCGTGAAGAGTCCTCACATGTTGCTGGACTTCCTGGTTGACCGGATGTTGTCTGGATATGAACAGGATGATGACGTTACCGCGCTCGCAATTCACGTTCCGCCAGCCACGAAGAGTGACTGAATGAAACAGTCATAACGGTTGCTTTCGGGTATCAGTGCCCCGCTTACGTACGCACTACTGCCTTGGTCGGCCTAGGGTGGAGGTCAACCGCCGGGAGGTGGCCGTATGGAGTGCGGGGTCGTGCCACAATGCTGTGCAGGTCCGTCGCGGTCCGCACGGCCTCACCGATCTCCGAGAGAGGCAACAGCCCCCCAGCGGGCATCTGGGTCCATTGTCGCCACGCGTTCGTTCGAGAGGTGTTCGTGTCGCCTGCAAGTTCGACTCGCTCGAAGCCACAAGAGCTGAACGAGCCCGTCATTCAGCGACTGCTCGAGCGTGGGCGCTCGCAGGGTTTCCTCGAGTCTGAGGATGTCCGTCAGGCCTTCGAGGAGGCGGACATCCCCATGTCGCACGCCGCCGCGTTCTTGCGGAACCTCAGCAAAGAGGGCGTGACCGTGGTGGTGACCGCCGCGGATTCGGCTGCGCCGAAGAAGTCTCGTGGTCCAGCAAAGCGCCGCACCGCCGCCCCCGTCAAGACCAAGACGGCGGCGGCCGCCAAAGAGCAGCAGCCCGAGACCGTGACCGCGGTCGTCGGCGCCGCAGAAGCCGAGCCGGCCGCCAAGAAGGCGGCCCCCGCGAAGAAGGCCGCTCCGGCGGCCAAGAAGGCCGCGGCACCCGCCGCCGCCAAGAAGGCCGAGCAGAAGACCGCAGCTGGGCCTGCCGACACCAAGCCGAAGGCTCCCGAGGGCGCGCGCGGCGAGACCGACGAGGTCGAGGACCTCGAGCTCGACGGCGACGTGGAGCTGGAGGACCTCGAGGACCTCGACGTCGAGGACATCGTCGAGGAGGACTCCGACGCCGAGGGCGACAGCGAGGACTCCGACGACGAGGAGACCGACGAGCCCAAGGCCGCCGAGATCGCCGCGACGCAGAAGACCGAGGACGAGGTCCTCATCCTCTCCGACGACGACGATGACGCCCCCGTCGCCCAGGTGGCGGCCGCGGGCGCCACCGCCGACCCGGTGAAGGACTACCTCAAGCAGATCGGCAAGGTCCCGCTGCTCAACGCCGAGCAGGAGGTCGAGCTCGCCAAGCGCATCGAGGCCGGCCTGTTCGCCGAGGAGCAGCTGGGCAGCGGCGAGGCCGACGGCCTGCCGGTCGACGTCCGCGCCGAGCTGGAGTGGATCGCCGAGGACGGCCGCCGCGCCAAGAACCACCTGCTGGAGGCCAACCTCCGGCTCGTGGTCTCGCTGGCCAAGCGCTACACCGGCCGCGGCATGCTCTTCCTCGACCTGATCCAGGAGGGCAACCTCGGCCTCATCCGGGCCGTGGAGAAGTTCGACTACACCAAGGGCTACAAGTTCTCCACCTACGCCACGTGGTGGATCCGGCAGGCGATCACGCGAGCCATGGCCGACCAGGCGCGGACCATCCGCATCCCGGTCCACATGGTCGAAGTGATCAACAAGCTGGCCCGCGTCCAGCGGCAGATGCTGCAGGACCTCGGCCGCGAGCCCACGCCGGAAGAGCTCGCCCGTGAGCTGGACATGACGCCCGAGAAGGTCGTCGAGGTCCAGAAGTACGGGCGCGAGCCCATCTCCCTCCACACGCCGCTGGGCGAGGAGGGCGACAGCGAGTTCGGCGACCTCATCGAGGACTCCGAGGCCATCGTTCCGGCCGACGCCGTCAGCTTCACGCTGCTCCAGGAGCAGCTGCACTCCGTTCTCGACACGTTGTCGGAGCGGGAGGCGGGCGTCGTGTCGATGCGCTTCGGGCTCACCGACGGGCAGCCCAAGACGCTGGACGAGATCGGCAAGGTCTACGGGGTCACCCGTGAGCGCATCCGCCAGATCGAGTCCAAGACCATGTCCAAGCTCCGTCACCCGTCCCGCTCCCAGGTGCTGCGCGACTACCTGGACTGAGCACCAGGCACACCAGAAGGGGGCTCCACCGGTCCGATGGCCGGCGGAGCCCCCTTCTGCTGTTCCCGGCCCCCGACATCGCCGGGGACCGGATCCGTGTCAGAAGTCGTCGTGGTAGTAGCCGGCGGCCCTGGCCTCCTTCTGCGTGCAGAAGAACCTCTTGTGGAACGGCGTCACCGCGTAGTCCTCCTCCCCGGGGACCAGGTAGCCCGGGGCCGCGCCGTCACTGCCGACGACGGGCAGGCCACCGCACCTGATCACGTGGTAGGGGTAATGGGTCATCCCGCCGACCAGCGGCGCGACCGGTGCGAGCGCGTACACCGCCACGGCCGCGACCAGCGCGCGCAGCCAGTCCGGCCGGAAGCGCAGCAGGGCGAGCAGGATCAGACCCGCGAGGTAGGCCAGCGTGAACAGCACCAGGTAAGCCACCGCGAACAGCGCCCACGACCGGCCACGCAACGCGACGATCACCGCGACCACGCCCAGTGCGGGCACCCCGATGACGAACGCGGCCAGCCATGCACTCGCTCGCTGAAATGACCTCATGCATGGTCGGATGATCAAATGCGTCCGTTGGTTCTCGGGCGTGGCCAGGCCCTTCCTCGCGTCGGCGTCAGGACAGATGGACGTCCAGCGTCCAGGCGCGGCCTGGCCGGGGTGGGGGAGTGAGCTCGACCGCGCGGCCGAGCTCGGTGAGGATCTTGGCCAGTTCCTCGGGCGACGACGGGACGGTGTCGTGCAGGAACAGGTCGCGGGCGATCTCGCCGCGGGTGGCCTTGGCCATGTGGCTGACGACCTTGCCGGCGCGGAAGACGCGCACCGCCACCGACCGCTCGCCCGGCTGCCACGCGCCCGCGTACGTCGCCGAGCGCATGTCCACCACCAGCCCCGGCACCGGGTCGAGCGCCTTGGCGAGCAGGGGCCGCCAGAAGGCCGACAGCCCGCCGAGCGGCGGCAGGCTCACGCCCATCGACAGCCGGTAGGGCGGGATCCGGTCGTCGATCCGCACCACGCCCCACAGCCCCGAGAAGATCAGCACCGACTCCTCGGCCCGCCGGCGCGCCTCGCCCTCCAGGGTGCCGAGCCCCAGGTTGTCGTACAGGACGCCGGTGTAGAGCTCGGCGGCGGGCAGCGTGGGGGCGGTCTTCAACGCGGTGTTCTTGTCCAGCTCGCCGGCCAGGCCGGGCGTCAGCCCGAGCACGTCGAGGGCGTCGCGGCGCTTGGAAGCGCGGACGAGCGCGTTCAGCACCCGCCGGCGGGCCCGGTCGAGGGCGGGGAAGGACAGCTCGCCGACGGGCGGGCCGCTTCCCTCCGGGGCCTTGCCCTCGGACGGGGGCAGCAGTGTCAACACAGGTCACTAGCTTATGGGCGACCTGGTCCGGCCCTGGTCGTGACCCGTCGGCTACGCTGCGCTGGTGGATTTCGACCGACTTGTCCATGAAGCGTGGCCGGCGTACGAGCAACACGAGCACGACGGGTGGGTGCTGCGGTACGCGGGCGGCGTGACCAAGCGGGCCAACTCGGTGCTGCCGCTCGGCCGTCCGGCCGACCTGGTCGCCGCGATTGCGGCCGCCGAGGCGTTCTACGGCGACCGCGACCTGCGCCCGGCCTTTTCGATGGGGCCCGGCGCCATGCCCGGCCTGGACGAGGAGCTGGAGCGCCGGGGGTACGAGCTGGTCGATCCCACCCTCGTGATGACCGCCGGGTCGCTCGCGCCGTGGCGCGGGGAGCGCGTCAGGATCGAGGACCAGCCGTGGGCCGACTGGCTCGACACCTGGTGGGCCGTGGACGGCCGGTACGAGAGCGGCCTCGCCCACGCCGCCCGGGTCTGCGCCGGCGTCCCCGCCTGGTATGCCGCCTACGAGGAGAACGGCGAGACCCTGGCCGTGGGCCGGGCCGTCCCCCAGGGGGACACGCTCGGCGTCTACTGCATGGCGACCCGCCCGGAGGCGCGCCGGCGCGGCCTGGCGCGCACGATCCTGCGGGCGCTCGCGCACCACGCGGGGACCGGCTCCGCCTACCTGGTCACCACCGCGCCCAACGAGGCCGCCCAGGCGTTGTACCGCAGCGAGGGCTTCGAGGTGGCCGCGCGCTACCACTACCGGGTGCGCTGAACCCGAATGTGACAAGGATCACAGCAAGCAGAACGGCCACCCCGGGCAGACCCGAGGTGGCCGTTCTGTTGGATATATGCGGTTATGTCGAAACGACAGGCACTGTGGATCAGCGCTCGCCGTCGGGGGCGTTCGTCGGGGTCTTGCTGAGTCGAGCCGACTCGTCCAGGATGTCGGCGCCCTTCTCACGCAGCGCCGCGATGTGCTGACGCCCGTGGTGGGCGCAGAACAGCAGCTCCCCGCCTACTGGCAGGGTTGCGCGAATGTAGGCCTGGGCGCCGCAACGGTCGCAGCGGTCGAGGGCCGTCAGCGGCTTAACGGGGGCGAGTGCTCCAGTCACGTATCGCCTTTCGGGTCACCCCCGCCGAAGCGAGGATCTGGCGTCAGTCACTTGGAACAACATCTAACCGGACGTGGGCCTTCCCAACCTCCCCCGCTGTACGCCGAGAGCGGAATGTGTCCGAAAGTAATGAGGATCAGCCGGTTGGTAACGAGAAACATGCCGCCGTGGCAAGCTTGTACGCGTGCGCAAGGGAAGAACGGTAAGCTGCGCACACGTGTTCGGATGCTCAACACCAGGGGAGCTGGAGTGACGCTAGTGGAGGCGGGTTACACAGCTCGTCACCTGTCGGTGCTTGAGGGCCTCGAAGCGGTCCGCAAGCGCCCGGGCATGTACATCGGGTCCACCGACAGCCGCGGGCTGATGCACTGCCTCTGGGAGATCGTGGACAACGGCGTCGACGAGGCGCTGGCGGGCTACTGCGACCGCATCGAGGTCGAGCTCTACGCCGACGGCTCGATCGAGGTCCGCGACAACGGCCGCGGCATTCCCGTGGACGTCGAGCCCAAGACCGGCCTGGCCGGCGTCGAGCTCGTCTACACCAAGCTGCACGCGGGCGGCAAGTTCGGCGGCGGCTCCTACGGCGCCTCGGGCGGCCTGCACGGCGTCGGCGCGTCGGTGGTCAACGCCCTGTCGGCGCGGCTCGACGTCGAGGTCGACCGCGACGGGCGGGTCCACGAGATCAGCTTCCGGCGCGGCGTCACCGGCGTCTTCGACGGCGACGGGCCCACGGCGAAGTTCAGGAAGAAGTCCGGCCTGCGCCTCGGCGACAAGCTCCCCGCGGGCGCCACCGGCACCCGGGTGCGCTTCTGGGCCGACAAGCAGATCTTCCTGCCCGACGCCGAGGTCTCGCTCGACGAGATCCACGTGCGGCTGCGGCAGACCGCGTTCCTGGTGCCCGGCCTCACCCTGGTGGTCTACGACAGCAGGCACGAGGAGCGCATCGAGGAGGAGTTCCGCTTCGAGGGCGGCATCTCCGAGTTCGCCGAGTTCCTGGCCCGCGACGAGCCGGTCTGCGACGTGCTGCGGCTGCAGGGCGTCGGTCACTTCCACGAGACCGTGCCGGTCCTCGACGACCAGGGCCACATGACGCCCACCGAGGTCCAGCGCGAGCTGAGCGTCGACGTGGCGATCCGCTGGGGCAAGGGCTACGAGTCCACCGTGCGCTCGTTCGTCAACGTGATCGCCACCCCCAAGGGCGGCACCCACCTCACCGGTTTCGAGCGCGGCCTGCTGCGCACGATCAACGAGGTGCTGCGCGAGACCCGGCTGCTGAAGAACGGCGACGACCCCGTCACCAAGGACGACATCCAGGAGGGCCTGACCGGCGTCGTCACGGTCCGGGTGCCCGAGCCGCAGTTCGAGGGCCAGACCAAGGAGGTGCTCGGCACCTCGGCGGCCACCCGCATCGTCTCCCACGTGGTCTCGCGCGAGCTCAAGGAGCTGTTCGCCAACCCGCCGCGCGGCTACAAGCAGCCGCTGCGGGCCGTGCTTGAGAAGATCGTCGCCGCCGCCAAGGCGCGCATCGCGGCCCGCGAGCACCGCGACAACCAGCGCCGCAAGAGCGCGCTGGAGAGCTCGGCGCTGCCGGCCAAGCTGGTCGACTGCCGCAGCGAGGGCGTCGACCGCAGCGAGCTGTTCATCGTCGAGGGAGACTCCGCGCTCGGCACCGCCAAGCTGGCCCGCGACTCGGAGTTCCAGGCGCTGCTGCCGATCCGCGGCAAGATCCTCAACGTGCAGAAGGCGTCGGTGAGCGACATGCTCAAGAACGCCGAGTGCGCCGCCATCATCCAGGTCGTCGGGGCGGGCTCGGGCCGCTCGTTCGACATCGAGGCCGCCCGCTACGGCAAGGTCATCCTCATGGCCGACGCCGACGTCGACGGCGCCCACATCCGCTGCCTGCTGCTCACCCTCTTCTACCGCTACATGCGGCCGATGGTGGAGGCCGGGCGGGTCTTCGCCGCGGTGCCGCCGCTGCACCGCATCGAGCTCACCAACCCGGGGCGCGGCAAGGACAAATACATCTACTGCTACTCCGACGCGGAGCTGCAGAAGGTGCTGCGCGACCTGGAGCGGCGCGGCAAGCGCTGGAAGGACCCGGTGCAGCGCTACAAGGGCCTCGGTGAGATGGACGCCGACCAGCTCGCCGAGACCACGATGGACCCGCGCCACCGGATCCTGCGCCGGGTGCGCATCGAGGACGCCGAGGCGGCCGAGCGCATCTTCAACCTCCTGATGGGCAGCGACGTCGCGCCGCGGCGCGAGTTCCTCGTCACCAGCGCGGCCGAGGTCGACCGCGACGCGATCGACGCCTGACACGCCGATCGCGTCGCGTTCGACGCCTGACATTCAGGACGCGACGCGTTCGACGTCTGAAAGGCCCTTCAGGTCGTCCGGAAAGTTGTGCCCCTCCCCAGGTGTGGGGGAGGGGCTGTTCGCGCGCTCACGACGCCCTGACGGCCCTGTCGGGCGATCTCCGGCGCGCCCGTCCGAGGTCGTTCAGTAGTCGACGGGGGAGAGCCGGCCGGTGCGGACGTCGTAGATGGCGCCGGTCACCGGCATTCCGGTCGGCAGGAACGGGCTCGTCCTGATGCGGGTCAGGTCGTGCCGCAGCGCCGCCCACTGGTCGGGCACCGTGTGGAAGTCGAGGCTGCGGGTGTCGACGCCGCGCTCGGCGGTGAGGTCGTGGATGTCCTCGTCGGTGACCTTGGTCATCCCGCAGTCGGTGTGGGGCATGACCAGCACGCGCTCGACGCCGAGCACGTAGACGCCCACCACGAGGGTGCGCAGCACGTCGTCGGTGACGCGGGCGCCGGCGTTGCGGAGGATCTTGGCATCGCCCGGTTTGAGCCCGAGCAGCCCGAGGGGGTCGATCCGGGAGTCCATACAGGTCACCACGCCCAGCCCACGGGCGGCGCGGCCGGTGAGATCGGAGCTTCCGAACTCCTTGGCGAACTCAGCGTTGGCGGCAAACAGGTCGTCGAACGCACTCATGGCACCGATGATCCCCCATGTCAGAAGGGTGGTCGTCACCGGGGGGCGGACGACACGCGCCCGACTTCGCAAACCTCCCACGAAAACTTGTCACCATGCGTGATGATGTCGTAGCCCAAAGTGCGTGACCCACGTGCTCAGCCCAATGGACGTGATCGAAGAAGGTCTGTCGTGAGTAGGTCAGAATCGCTCGCCGCGTATCTCCGTGCCCAGGCCCGGCGGAGCCTCGACCGGGTCGAGGCCAACGACGGCGGCCGCAACGCCCGGTGCGCGCTGGCCCTCCTCGACACCGCCGCCTACGCGGCCGGCCTGCCCGAGGACGACCCGCTGCTGCTCCTGCTGGAGGAGGCGGGCTGTTTCGGCCCGCTGGGAGGCGAGGAGTTCGATCCGGGGGAGGCCGGCACCCGGCTGATCCGGCGCTGGGAGGGCGGCGAGCCGCGGGAGCTGCTGCTGTCCCTGCCGGCCGTGATCGCCGTCTGAGCGGGATCCGGCCGGCGAGGTGTGCCGGATCACCGATCGGGTAACGGTTCCCGTCCCCCCGGCGGGACCCCTTCGACGCCCTGAGAGGTGACTGATGAGCGGCATCGCGCAGTTCCGTACCGTCGTGCTCGACACGCCCGACCCCAAGGGCCTGGCCGAGTTCTACTCCCAGCTGCTGGGCTGGCCGATCACGTCCGCCGAGGACGACTGGGTGGTGATCAGCGACGGCGGCGCGCCCAAGCGCCTCGCCTTCCAGCTCGCCCCCGACCTGCGGCCCAGCACCTGGCCCGACCCGGAGCGGCCGCAGCAGATCCACCTGGACCTCCTGGTGAGCGACCTCGACGAGGCCGAGAAGCGGGTGCTGGAGATCGGTGCGGTCAAGCACGAGCACCAGCCGGACGAGGAGGACGACGACTTCCGGGTCTTCCTCGATCCGGCCGGGCACCCGTTCTGTCTCTGCCTGAGCTGACCCCCGCTAGCGGGCGGCCTGCGCCAGCAGGTCCACCGCCTTTCTCAGGTGGCCCGCGGCCAGCTCGTGGTCCGCGGACGCCTGCAGGTCGGGTCGCCGGCCCCCGCTCTGCGCCAGGTCCCTGGCCACCGAGACGACGGCGTCGGACTGGGCGAAGGCGGCGGTGCGGGAGCGTTCGAGCAGCGTGGCGGCCGTGCCCACGGCGGCGAGGACCGCGCGGGCGTCGCGGGCCGAGCCGTCCGCGTTCCAGTTCCGGCCGGCGAGAGCCGGCGTCAGCGCCGCCGCGGCGGCCCTGGCCGGGCCGTCGCCCGTGGCGAGCCGGTCGCGCGCCGCCTTGAGCCGGTCGCGGGCCGGGTCGGTGCGCAGGCCCCACCCGTACGGGAACAGCGGGTCGTAGGCGGCGTCGCCCACGTTGATCGGGATCTGCGCCGCCGTACGGAACCAGGTGAACGGCAGCCGCCCGGTGTACGGCACGGCCCCGAACAGCGGATCGGCCACGCCGTCACCCTCGGTGCCCGGCAGCCAGGCGGCCACCACGGCCTCCACGCCCGACAGGTCGCCCAGCAGCATCGGACGGCCGGAGACGACGACCACGACGCACTTCATGGCCCCGCACACCCGGTCCACCGCCACCCGGTCGGCGGCCGACAGCTCCAGCGTGCGGCCCTGGCGGCCGACGTCGCCGAAGCCCTCCGCGTACGGGGTCTCGCCCACGACCACCACGCCCACGTCGTGCCCGGCCAGCCCGGCCGAGGCGTCGGGCGAATAGGTCACGGAGGCGGCGCGGCCCCGGATCGCCTGCAGGATCGTCGTGCCGGGCGTGATCGGCCCGGACGAGCCCTGCCAGCTGATCGTCCAGCCGCCGCTCTGGTTGCCGATGTCGTCGGCGTTCGAGCCGGCCACGTACACCTTGGACGCGCGGCTCAGCGGCAGCAGACGACCGTCGTTCTTCAGCAGGACCTGGGACTTCGCGGCGGCCGTGCGCGCCACCGCGCGGTGCGCCGCGGAGCCGACGTCGCCGAGGTGGGTGCGGTCGGCGTACGGGCGCTCGAACAGGCCCAGGCGGAACTTCTGGGTCAGGATGCGGGCGACGGCGTCGTCCACCCGCGACATCGGCACCCGTCCGGCCTCGACCTCGGCCTTGAGGGTGGCGGTGAAGTCCGGGTAGGCGTACGGCACCATGACCATGTCGATGCCGGCGTTGATCGACGTGCGCACGTCGCTCGCGTAGTCGCCGGGGATCTGGTCGATGGCCTGCCAGTCGGTGATCACGAAGCCCTTGAAGCCGAGCCGGCCCTTGAGCGTGTCGGTGAGCAGTTCCCGGTGCGCGTGCATCTTCACCGGCCCGGCGCCGAGGTCCACGCTGGAGAACGACGGCATGACGGTGGCGACCCCGCGCCGGACCGCCTCGGCGAACGGCGCCAGGTGGATCTCCTCCAGCTCCTTCCTGCTGACCCTGGTGACGCCCTGGTCGATGGTGTAGTCGCCGGTCGTGGAGGAGCCGTACACGGTGCCGCCGTCGCCCGCGTAGTGCTTGGCGGTGGCCAGCACGCCGTTGTCCTGGAGGCCGTCGATGACCGTGGCCATCCGGCTGACCAGGGCGGGGTCCTCGCTGAACGACTCGTACGCGCGGCCCCAGCGGTCGTCGCGCGACACGCACAGGCACGGCGCGAAGTTCCACGGGACGCCGGTCGCCCTGACCTCGCGGGCGGTGACCTCGCCCGCCTTCTCGACCAGGCCGGGGTCGCGGGCGGCGCCCAGGCCGACGTTGTGCGGGAAGATCGTGGCGCCGACCACGTTGTTGTGGCCGTGCACGGCGTCCACGCCGTAGACGAGCGGCACCTGCAGCCGGGTGCGCCGGGTCTGGAGCTGGAAGGCGTCCACCATGTCGGCCCACGCGCGCGGCGTGTTGGGCGTGGGCGTGGAGCCGCCGCCGGACAGCAGCGAGCCGAGGTGATAGGCGGCGATGTCGCTCTGCCTGGCCAGCGCCATGCGCTCGGCCTGCGTCATCTGGCCGATCTTCTCCTCCGGCGTCATCCGGGCGAGCAGGTCGGCGACGCGCGCGTGTACGGGCCTGCGCGCGTCCAGGTACGGCAGGCCGTGCGCGTCGATCACGATGACCGGGGCCTCGGCGGGCGGCCGGACGCCCGTGCCGGACAGCTCGACCGGGATGGTCTCGGCCACCTCGTTCGCGCCGTCCTTGAGGATCTTGACGGTGAACGAACGGGACGACCCGGACGCCGTGCCGGCCGGGAAGGTCAGGGTGCCCTCGGCGGGGGTGTAGTCCGCGCCTGGGGTGGCGGTGCCGGAGCCGGTCCGGTAGGCGACGGCGAGCGCGTCCGCCAGCGGCGCGCCGGTGGCGGTGGTGACCGTGACGCTCACCTTGGCCTCGAACCGCTCGCCCACCGGGTAGACCGGCCGGTCGGTGCTGAGGCGGGCGGGACGCGGGGGAGCGGTGCCGTACAGCTCGACCTGATCCCACTCCAGAGAGCCGGAGGCGGTGGGCAGGCGCATCCCGTAGCCCCACATGGCGATCAGGTCCAGCTCGCCGTCCGCGGGCGCGCCGCCCGGCTGGTAGTCGGCGCGGCGGGTGAAGTCCGCGAACGGCACCTTGACCTGCCGCCAGCCGGCCGCGTCGTCGGTGAAGGAGGACTCGAACAGCTCGGCCGCGCCGGGGCCGGAGCCGCCGTCCTTGATCTCGAAGAAGATGCGGCGGCCGGAGCCCTCGCCGTTCACCCAGAAGGAGAAGCCCTCGTACGGGGACCAGTCCTGGCCGGCCGTCAGGTCCTGGGACCAGCCGCCCCACTGGCTGATGGCGTAGCCGCTCCTCAGCACCCGGTTCCCGGCCGGGGCGCCGGGGCGGGCGGCGCCCGGCTCGATCGTGAGCGTGGGGGTGGAGGCGGCGTCGTTGCCCCAGGCGGACACGCCGGCGGGGACGGCGTCGGACTCGAAGTCGGCGAGGACCGGCAGGTCGGCGGCGGCCCGCGCGGGTGCGGACGGTGCGGCGAGAAGCGGGACCAGCAAGGCCAGGGCTGTCGCCCATAAGGGGGGTCTGCTGCGGAACACGGGGATACCTCCCGATTCAGAGAGCGCTCTCCCTGTGTGATCGGTGACCGCCCGGGTTTCATAACAGTCCGAGTCAGGACAGAGTGAGGATTTTCCACCCGTGCGCGGGGACGAGACACGGATCGCCGCCCGGCGCGGACGCCTCCGCGACGGCGAGTCCCGTCTCGTCCAGCGGGAAGCGGTAGGGCTCGTCGCCCACGTTGAGCAGGGTCAGGACGCGGCCGGGGCCCGCCGCCTCCAGCGCGACGGCGGTGTTGGTGAGATGGGGCAGGCTCGTACGGGCCCGCGCAAGCCACGGATGGCGGCGGCGCAGCCCGATCAGCCGCTGGTGCAGCCGGTAGACCGGCCACCCCGCCGGGTCCAGCTCCTCCGGCCGCCCGGGGAAGGCGGGCCGGACCGCGTCGTCGCCGCCGGGCCGGTCCTCCTTCACCCCACGAAAGCCCTGCTCGTCGCCGTAATAGACGCTCGGCAGCCCGGCCACCGTGAACAGCACGGCCAGCGCGTGGCCAAGGTGCCGCTCGTCGTCGAGGCGGCTGGCGAGCCTGGTCACGTCGTGGTTGCCGGCGAACGTCAGCGGCGTGAACGTGTCCAGCAGCTCGTCGTGCCGCTTCAGCGCCCAGGCCAGCTCGAAGAAGTTGCCGTCGTTGAGCGAGCTCCAGAGGGCCTTCCACAGCTCGTACTGGGTGACCGAGTCGAGGCCGCTCTCGGCCACGTAGGCGGCGTAGTCGCCGTGGATCACCTCGCCGCCGAACCACGCCTCGGGGTGGCGCGGGCGGACCCGCGCGAGCGCCCGCCGCCAGAACGCGGCCGGCATCGCGTACGCGGCGTCCAGCCGCCAGCCGGACGCGCCGCGCGCCAGCCAGTAGTCGAGGACGCGGACGACGTGGTCGAGCACGTCGGGATGCTCGTGGTTGAGCGTCACCAGGCCGTGGTGACCCTCGAACGTGCGGTGCCCCTCCCCCTCGGGGACGAACCAGTGGGCGTGCGCCGGATCGCCGAACAGCGGATGGCCGCGCCCCACGTGGTTGAACACGCCGTCGAGGACGACCCGCAGGCCGCGGGCGTCCGCGGCGGCCACCAGGCGGTCGAAGTCGGCGTCGTCGCCGAGGCGCGGGTCGAGCCGGAAGTGGTCGACCGTGTCATAGCCGTGGGTCTCGGCGGCGAAGATCGGGCCGAGCTGCAGGCCCGAGCAGCCGAGCTCCACGGCGTAGTCCAGCCAGCCCTCCAGGGCGCGCAGGCGGTGGCGCGTGGGGGCGCCGGGTGGCAGGGCCACGGCCTCGGCGGCGGTGAAGCCGAGAGGGTAGACGTGCCACCAGATCGCATGCTCTTTCCACGACGTCACCCCAGTGAGCCTAACTCCGCGCCCCCGGCCCGCGAGACGTCGAGGCGGGCCGGGGAGCGGCGGGGCTACTCGTCCTCCGCCCTCGCGTCGGACGGCGGGAGCGCGGGGCCGGAGGCGAGGGCGCCGCCGACGGCGCCGATGGTGTGGGTGAGGCGGACGCCGGAGCCGTCGCGCCGCCCCAGCTCATCCGGCAGCGGCACCGGCTTGCCCACGGACGAGACCGCCTTGGCCGGTGAGGGCCCGGCCCAGGCCAGCAGCAGCTCGTCCTCGCCCTTGAGGAAACGCTGCGCGCGTACGCCGCCGGTGGCCCGGCCCTTGGCGGGGAACTCCGCGTAGTCGGACATCTTGCCGCCACCGACCTGCGTGCCGGGCAGCGCCGTGGACGAGCCGGCCACGGTGACCACCACGGCGGGCCGTTCGGGGTCGACCGCCCCGAACCAGATCACCCGGGCCCCGCCGTCCAGCCGGATGCCCGCCATGCCGCCGGCCGGGCGGCCCTGGGGGCGTACGAGGGAGGCCGGGTAGCGCAGCAGCTGCGCGTCGGAGGAGATGAACACGAGGTCGTGCGACTCCGACTCCAGCTCGACCGCGCCCACCACGGTGTCGCCGTCCTTGAGGGTGATCACCTCGAAGTCGTCGCGGTTGGCCGGGTAGTCGGGCACCACCCGTTTGACCACGCCCTGCTGCGTGCCGAGGGCCAGGCCGGGCCCGTCGGGGTCGAGCGAGCCGAGCCCGACGACCCGCTCGTCGGGCTGCAGGGAGACGTATTCGGAGACCGGGTGGCCGCCGGACAGCGACGGCGGCGCGCCCGTGGCCGGCAGCGTCGGCAGGTCCACGACCTGCACCCGGATCAGCCGGCCGAGCGAGGTGACCACGCCGACCTCCCCGCGTACGGAGGTGCGCACCGCCGAGACCAGCACGTCGTGCGCGGACCGCTCGCCCTCGCCGGGCAGCGGCGTGGCGTCGGCGGTGCGGGCCAGCAGGCCGGTGGACGACAGCAGCGCGAGGCACGGGTCGTCGGCGACCTGCAGCTCGACCACCGCGGTGCGGCTGACGCCCGCGGCGTCCAGCAGGACGGTGCGGCGCGGCGTGCCGTATTTCTTGGCGACGTCGGCCAGCTCGCCGGAGACGACCTGGCGCAGCTTGGTCTCCGAGGACAGGATCTCGGTCAGCTTGGCGATCTCGCCGGTCAGCGTCTCCTTCTCGGCGTCGAGCTCCAGCTTGTCGTAGCGGGTCAGGCGGCGCAGCGGCGTGTCGAGGATGTAGGCGGCCTGGATCTCGGTGAGGTCGAAGACCTCCATGAGGCGGGTGCGTGCCTGCGCGGAGTCGTCGGAGGAGCGGATGACCTGGATGACCTCGTCGATGTTGAGCAGCGCGACGATGAGGCCGTCGACCAGGTGCAGGCGCTCCTCACGCTTGCGGCGCCGGAACTCCGAGCGGCGGCGTACGACCTCGACGCGGTGGTCGACGTAGACCTGCAGCAGCTCGCGCAGGCCCAGCGTGCGCGGCTCGCCGTCGACGAGCGCCACGTTGTTGATGCCGAACGACTCCTCCATCGGCGTCAGCCGGTAGAGCTCCTCCAGGACGGCCTCGGGGATGAAGCCGTTCTTGATCTCGATGACCAGGCGCAGGCCCTTGTGCCGGTCGGTGAGGTCCTTGAGGTCGGCGATGCCCTGGAGCTTCTTGCTGGTCACCAGCTCCTTGATCTTGGTGACGACGCGCTCGGGGCCCACGTTGTAGGGCAGCTCGGTGACGATGATGCCCTTGCGCCGCGGCGTGATCTGCTCGATCGTGCACTTGGCCCGCATGCGGAAGGTGCCGCGCCCGCTCTCGTAGGCGTCGCGCACGCCCTGCAGGCCGATGATCGTGCCGCCGGTCGGCAGGTCGGGGCCGGGCACGAACTCCATCAGGTCGTCGAGCGTGGCGTCCGGCTTCTTGATCAGGTGGCGGGCCGCGGCGACGATCTCGACGAGGTTGTGCGGCGCCATGTTGGTGGCCATGCCGACCGCGATGCCGCTGGTGCCGTTGACCAGGAGGTTGGGGAAGGCCGACGGCATGACGACCGGCTCGGTCTCCTGGCCGTCGTAGTTGGGCTTGAAGTCGACGGTGTCCTCGTCGATGGACTCGACCATGAGCATCGCCGCCGGGGCCAGCCTGGCCTCGGTGTAACGCATGGCGGCCGGCAGGTCGTCGGGGGAGCCGAAGTTGCCGTGGCCGTCCACGAGCGGCAGGCGCATGGAGAAGGGCTGCGCCAGGCGGACGAGGGCGTCGTAGATCGCCGAGTCGCCGTGGGGGTGCAGCTTGCCCATGACGTCGCCGACCACGCGCGAGGACTTGACGTGGCCGCGGTCGGGGCGCAGGCCCATCTCGGCCATCGAGTAGAGGATGCGCCGCTGCACGGGTTTGAGGCCGTCACGCGCGTCGGGCAACGCCCGCTGGTAGATCACCGAGTAGGCGTACTCCAGAAAGCTCGTGCGCATCTCGGAGGAGACGTCGATGTCGACGATGCGCTCCTCGAAGTCCTCTGGCGGGGGTGCTGTCGTGCGTCGGGCCATGTCGAACATTGTGCCGAAGGTATTCGGGTGCCCGCGACCGGCTCGCGGAACGAGCGGCCTTGACCAAGCAAGCGCTTGGGTCGTACGTTCGGGGCACCGGTTCCCCTGACCCCGGAGACGTCATGATCGAGTTCCGTCCCGTGACCAAGCACATCGGCGCCGAGGTGACCGGGGTCGATCTGCGCAAGCCGCTGTCGCAGGAAGAGGTCGCGACCCTGCGCGAGGGCTGGCTCAAGCACCTCGTGCTGTTCTTCCGCGACCAGCACATCGACGACGAGCAGCACCTGCAGTTCGCCCTGAACTTCGGCACGCTCAACCACCCCGCGTTCAAGAAGGACGCCGGCAGCCCCATCCACGTGCTCGACCAGACCTCGCCCAAGGGCGAGGGCGGCGACGAGTGGCACAGCGACAACACCTTCGAGCCCACCCCGCCGATGGGCTCCCTGCTGCGCTGTGTCCAGCTCCCCAGCGTGGGCGGCGACACCTGCTGGGCCAACACCTACCTCGCCTACGACTCGCTCTCCAAGCCGCTCCAGCGCCTGTGCGACGAGCTGACCGCCGTGCACGACATCACGATGTCGATGAAGAAGGCCATCTCCAAGGGGCACCCGTTCGACCTGGCCGAGATCCAGGCCAAGTGGCCGCCCATCGAGCGGCCGGTGGTGCGGGTGCACGCCGAGACCGGCAGGAAGGCGCTGTTCGTCAACCGCGCGTCCACGACCCGCCTGGTCGGGCTCACCGACCGCGAGAACGAGGCGCTGCTGCCGATGCTGATCGACCACATCCGCTCGCCCGAGTTCCAGTGCCGCCTGCAGTGGCGTCCCGGCACGCTCGCCTTCTGGGACAACCGCCCCACCCAGCACTACGCGGTCGCCGACTACACCGAACGCCGCCGCATGCACCGCGTCACCATCAACGCCTTCCCGGAGCACGCCGACCGGTAGCCGGCGGTCACGTTCCGGCGTGGAGGCGCGAAACGTCGGAGGGAGCTGGTAACAAGGAGGGCATGATTGATGCCCCCGACGCCGAGGTGTTGCGCGAAGAGGCCGAGGAGCGCCTGCGGGCGCTCGCCGGCGAGCACGCCGTGCTCCGTGACGACCAGTGGGCCGCCATCGAGGCGCTGGTCGTCGACCGGCGGCGGGTGCTCGTGGTGCAGCGCACCGGCTGGGGCAAGTCGGCCGTCTACTTCGTGGCCACCGCGCTGCTGCGCGAGCTGGGCGAGGGGCCGACGGTCATCGTCTCGCCGCTGCTCGCGCTCATGCGCAACCAGATCGCCGCCGCCGAGCGCGCCGGCATCAGGGCCGTCACCATCAACTCCGCCAACCCGGAGGACTGGGAAGAGATCTACTCCCAGGTCGCCGACGGCCTGGTCGACGTGCTGCTGGTCAGCCCCGAGCGGCTCAACAACCCCGACTTCCGCGACAACGTGCTGCCCGAGCTGGCCGAGAGCGCCGGGCTGGTCGTGGTGGACGAGGCCCACTGCATCTCCGACTGGGGGCACGACTTCCGGCCCGACTACCGCAGGCTGGCCCGGCTGTTCGAGGAGCTGCCGCCCGGCATCCCCGTCCTCGCGACCACCGCCACGGCCAACGCCCGCGTCACCCGCGACGTCGCCGAGCAGATGGGCGAGGACACGCTGGTGCTGCGCGGCCCGCTGGAGCGCGAGAGCCTGCACCTGTCCGTGGTCCGCCTGCCCACCGCCGAGCAGCGCCTGGCCTGGCTCGCCCAGACGCTGCACGAGCTGCCGGGCTCCGGCATCGTCTACACCCTGACGGTGGCCGCCGCCCACGAGGTGGCCGGCTACCTGCGCGAGCAGGGCCACGAGGTGGCCGCCTACTCGGGCCAGACCGATCCGGCCGAGCGGCTCGCCGCCGAGGAGGCGCTGCTCGCCAACAAGATCAAGGCGCTGGTGGCGACGAGCGCGCTCGGCATGGGGTTCGACAAGCCCGACCTGGGCTTCGTCGTGCACGTGGGCGCTCCGCAGTCGCCGGTCGCCTACTACCAGCAGGTCGGCAGGGCCGGGCGCGGCGTCGAGCGGGCCGAGGTCATCCTGCTCCCCGGCGCCGAGGACCGCGACATCTGGGCCTACTTCGCCTCGCTGGCCTTCCCGCCCGAACCCGTCGTCCGCGCCACCCTGGCGGCGCTGGAGGAGCGCGGCCTCATGTCCACCCCGGCCCTGGAGACCGCCGTCGACCTCAGCAGGAGCCGGCTGGAGATGATGCTCAAGGTGCTCGACGTCGACGGTGCCGTCCGCCGGGTCAAGGGCGGCTGGGAGGCGACCGGCGAGGAGTGGTCGTACGACACCGAGCGCTACACCCGCATCGCCGCCGAGCGCCGCGCCGAGCAGGAGGCCATGCTCGGCTACCTCACCACCACCGAGTGCCGCGAGCACTACCTCCGCCGGCACCTCGACGACGACGCGGCCCACCCCTGCGGCCGGTGCGACAACTGCACCGGCAGGCACCGCTCGCCCGACATCGCCCCCCAGGCCGTCGAGCAGGCCCGCGAACGGCTGAGCCGCCCCGGCGTCGAGCTGGAGGCCCGCCGGCAGTGGCCGACCGGCCTGTCCGACCTGTCCGGCCGGATCAAGCCCGAGCTGGGCGCCGAGCCCGGCCGCGCGCTCGGCCGGCTCACCGACATCGGATGGGGCAACCGGCTGCGCGAGCTGTTCCACGGCGGCGACGGCCCGGTGCCGGACGACCTGCTGCGGGCCGTGATCCAGGTGCTGGCCGCCTGGGACTGGCGCGATCGGCCGGTGGCCGTGGTCAATCTGCCGTCGGCGTCGCGGCCGCAGCTCGTACGCTCCTTCGCCGAACGCCTGGCGCAGATCGGCCGGCTGACCTACCTGGGCGAGCTGGGCTACCGGGCGGGCTCGCCGGGGCAGCAGTTCAACAGCGCCAAGCGGGTGCAGGCGATCCGGGCCACGCTCGCCATGCCCAAGGACCTCGCGGGGCGCGTCGCGGAGTGCGGCGGGCCGGTGCTGCTCGTGGACGACCGGGTCGACACCGGCTGGACGATGACGCTCGCCACGGCCCTGGTCCGGCACGCGGGGGCGCCCGCGGTGCTGCCGCTGGCCCTCGCCACGGTCAGCTGACGCCCACCGGCCCCCGGGCGGGGGCCGGAAGGGCGGGTGGGCCCGTACGGCTCGGGCTAGAAGGGCGGGCGGGCGCCCAGGTGCATGATGGCCTTGGCGGCCAGGCGGCAGCCCGAGGCCAGTGACTCGGCCGGTGGCTTGCCCTCCAGCCACGGCGGCAGGAACCCGGCGCAGAACGCGTCACCCGCGCCCGTGCCGTCCACGATCTTCTCGACCGGCTCGGCGGCGGCGCGTACGGGGTCGGGGCGGCCGTTGCTGTACCACAGCGCGCCCTCCTTGTTCATCTTGATCACGACCTGCGGGAACCACGCGGTCAGCACCTTGGCCGCCGCCTCGGCGTCGTCGCGGCCGGTCAGCACCTTGGCCTGGTCGATGTTGGCGAACAGCAGCTTGGCGCCGTTGGTCCACTCCAGGAACGGCTCGGCCCCGGTGCGCTCCAGCGGCGCCGACGAGGCGCAGTCGACGGAGATCGACATCCCGGAGCGCCTGGCCATGTCGAGCGCGGCGAAGCCCGCCTCGCGCGAGCCCTCGTTCATCAGCGTGTAGCCGGACAGGTGCAGGTGGGCGCCCGAGGTGAACAGGTCGCGCGGCAGGTCCTCGGGGGACAGCGCGGCGTTGGCGCCGGGATCGGAGAGCATGGTGCGCTCGCCCTTGTGCGTCACGAGCACCACGCAGGTGCCGGTGGGCCGCTCCGGATCCATGACCAGGCGCGCGTCGACGCCGTAGCCCATCAGCTCCATGTCGCGGTTGCGACCGGTGATGTCGGCGCCCCTGCGGCCGATGAAGGCGACCTCGGCGCCCTCGACGGCCAGCCAGGAGGAGATGTTGGCCCCGGACCCGCCGCCGTGCATGGTGACGACCGCCGGGGTGTCGCTCGCTCGGGCGAGCGCATAACGGGCGCGCGCCACCGCGTCGGTCATGAGATCGCCCACCACGACGACCCGCGTCATGATGCCACCACCTTGCTGCCTTCAGAACGACCCTGGCCACGGCAAAACTAACAGCTTCCGGGCCGACCGTGGGGCTGACCGGCGACACGAGGTGGGAGTCGATGCACAAGCGTTGCCCAAAACGGCCTCTGGTCTTGGCATTTGGGATGCGGGTCTACGCTCGTTGCTGTGGAGGCACAGTATCCGGCCCACTGGGAGGCCGACGTCGTCCTGGCGGACGGCGGCACCGCTCACGTACGCCCCATCAGGCCCGCCGACGCGGACCGCCTTCGCTCCTTCTACTCACGCCTGTCCGACGAGTCGATCTACTTCCGGTTCTTCGGACCGCGGCCGCGCCTGTCGGACCGCGACGTGGAGCGCTTCACCAACGTCGACTACGTCGACCGCGTCGCGCTGATCGCCACGATCGGCACCGAGATGGTGGCGGTCATCCGCTACGACAAGACCGGTCCAGGCGAGGCCGAGGTGGCCTTCCTCGTCGAGGACGCCCACCAGGGCCGCGGCGTCGCGTCCGTGCTCCTCGAGCACCTGGCCGCGACCGCCCGCGAGCAGGGCATCGAGACCTTCGTCGCCGACGTGCTGCCCGCCAACATGCGCATGATGGGCGTGCTGCGCCAGGCGGGCTACACCGCGCAGAGCCGGTTCGCCGACGGCGTCGTCCGCATGACGCTCGACCTGACCCCCACCGAGACCTCCGCCGAGGTGACCACCTCCCGCGAGCACCGCGCCGAGTCCCGTTCCATCGCCCGGCTGCTCACGCCCGGCTCGGTGGCGGTCATCGGCGCCTCCCGCGAGCCGGGCGGCGTCGGCCAGACCGTGCTGCGCAACCTGCTGGCCGCCGACTTCACCGGCCCCGTCTATCCGGTGCACCGCGAGGTGCGGGCGGTGGCGGGCGTACGCGCCTATCCGAGCGTCACCGCGATCGACGGCGACGTCGACCTCGCCGTGGTGGCCGTGCCCGCCGAGAGCGTGCTCGACGTGGTCGAGGAGTGCGCCCAGAAGGGCGTGCACGGGCTGGTCGTGGTGTCGTCGGGGTTCGGCGAGACGGGCGCGGAGGGCCGCGAGCGGCAGGACGAGCTGGCGCGCACCGCCCGCTCGTACGGGCTGCGCGTGGTCGGCCCCAACTGCCTCGGCATCGCCAACACCGACCGTTCCGTACGGCTCAACGCCACGCTCGCCGCCACGGTCCCCGGCCGGGGGAAGGTCGGCTTCTTCAGCCAGTCGGGCGCCCTCGGCACCGCGCTGCTGCAGCGCGTGGCGCAGCGCGGCATGGGCATCTCGTCGTTCGTCTCGGCCGGCAACCGGGCCGACGTGTCCGGCAACGACCTCCTGCAGTACTGGGAGGAGGACGACGCGACCGAGGTGATCCTGCTCTACCTGGAGTCGCTGGGCAACCCGCGCAAGTTCACCCGCCTGGCCCGGCGCATCAGCCGGCGCAAGCCGGTCGTGGTGGTCAAGAGCGGCGGCACGCCCTCGGGGCACTCGGCCGAGGAGCTGGGGCTGCCCGACTCGGCGATCAGCTCGCTGTTCGCCCAGGCGGGCCTGATCCGGGTGGACGACCTCATCCAGCTCTTCGACGTGGGGCAGCTCCTGGCCTACCAGCCGCTGCCCGCCGGGCCCAAGGTCGCGCTGGTCACCAACTCCGACGCGCTCGGCCTGCTCGCCGCCGACGCCTGCCTCGCGGCCGGCCTCGAACCGCGTCCCCCGGTCAACCTGGGGCCCGCGGCGGGAGCCGCCGAGTTCGGCGCGGCGCTGGAGGGGGAGCTCGCCTCCGCCGGCGTGGACGCCGCCGTCGTGATCTACATGCCGCCGCTGCCGGGCGACGCCGAGGCCGTGGCCGCCGAGCTGCTGCGGGTGTCCCAGGGCTCGGGGAAGCCGGTGCTGACGACGTTCGAGGGGCATCTGGGGATGCATCCCGCGCTCCAGGTGACCGAGCCGGGGGCCTCGCGGGAGCGGCCGGCGCCGGCGCGGGGGTCCATTCCCTCGTACGCGGCTCCGGAGGAGGCGGTCCGCGCCCTCGCCCAGGCGGCCAGGTACGCGGCCTGGCGCGCCCAGCCCGCCACCCCGCCACCCGCCCTCGACGACCTCGACCCGGCCCGCGCCCGCACCCTGGTCCACAACCTCCTGTCCGCCCCCGAGCCCACGCCCGGGCCTGCTGCGGAGACCGCCGGGACGCGGCGCGGGGTGCGTTCGGCGGCGTTCGCCGAGCCCGGGCCGCCGGTCGAGATCGACGCGGCCGAGTTGCTCTCCTGCTACGGCCTGACCGTGTGGCCCGCCGAGATGGTCCGCTCGCCCGAGGAAGCCGTGGCCGCCGCCGAACGCCTCGGCTGGCCGGTGGTGCTCAAGGTGGCCGACCCCGGAGCCTCGCGCCGGGCCGGCACCGTACGCCTCGGCCTGACCGGCCCCGAGATGGTCCGCCACGCCTACGCCGAGTTCGCCGACCAGCTCGGCGAGAAGGTGCTGGCCGTCCAGCGGATGGCGCCGCAGCCCGCGGTCCCCACGGTGGTGGGGGTGGTCGAGGACCCGGCGTTCGGGCCGGTGGTGTCGTTCGGGCTGGGGGAGGTGACCGCGCGGCTCCTGCAGGACCAGGGCTACCGCCTGGCGCCGCTCACGGCGGAGGACGCCGCCGCCCTGGTCCGGTCGGTACGCGCCGCCCCGCTGCTCTTCGGCCAGTACGGCTACCCGCCCGTCGCCGTCGACGCCCTGGAGGAGCTGCTCGTACGGGTCGGCCGCCTGGCCAACGACCTGCCCGAGGTGGCCCGTCTGGACCTCGACCAGGTGCTCGTCGGCGAGTCGAGCGTGATGATCCTCGGCGCCCGCGCGACCCTGCGCACGCCGGCGGGGCCACGGCTCGACGGGGGCCCGCGCAGGTTGTCGTGACCAGGGCCGTCCAGGGCCGCTATGGACGCGGGCGTCTTCGGCTTGCCGCGAAACAGGTGGCCGGTGTGCCCCTTGCTGCCTGTCCGAAAGACGTTATAGAGCGTTATATCCGGCGGGTGAGTGCACGGCCGACCCCTGGCAGGATGGAGCCATGAGGGAAACCCGAGTCTCAGCCGCGGGCCTGCGTGAAGCGATCGAGCGCAGCGGCTACTATCCCGACCTCGTCACCGATGCGGTCGAATCCGCGCTGGGCAAGGAGGCAGTGACCGCGTTCGTGGTGCACCACGAGGCCACGTTCGATCCTGCGATGGAGGTGCGCAGGCACGTCACGGTCCTGGTGCTGACGGGCACGCGGCTGCTGGTCTGCCACACCGACGAGCACCCGGCGGTCGAGGGCGTCTCGACCTCGCACGCCTCCACCACCACGGAGGCCGTCCGGCTGAGCCGCGTCCAGTCGGTCGCCGTCACCCGCGTGGTCCCCGACCCCGCCTCCTACGTCCCGGGCGTCCCGCCCACCGAGGTCACGCTCACCATCGGCTGGGGGGCCATCTCCCACGTCGATCTCGAACCCGCCACCTGCGGCGACGAGAACTGCGAGGCCGACCACGGCTACACCGGCGCCATCACCGCCGACGACCTGTCCCTCCGGGTCAGCGAGGCGGCCGACGGGCCGGAGGCGGTCACGCACGTCCTGGCCTTCGCCAAGGCCCTGTCCGAGGCCACCGCCCGCGCCGCCGGCGCCTGACCCACCCACCCGGCGACCGAGGCCCGCTCCGCCGTCCGTCGCGACACGCCGGCCGGTCGCGGCCGAGGGCCGGCTCCGCCGCGCGTCGCGAAAGCGCCGCGACCAAGGGCGCTCCGCTGCCCGTCGCGACACACCGCCGCGCTCGGTGGCCTGCTATGCCATGCGCTGTGGAACGCCGCCGCGTCCGATGTCCCGCTACGTCTTGCGTAGTGGAACGCCGCCGCGTCCGATGTCCCGCTACGCCGTGCGCCGCGGAAAGCCGCCGCACGTGGTCCCGGCCTGCCCGTGGCGTGGGCTCCGGCCGTCTCCCCCCGTACGGCTAGGATGTGGACATGCTGCTGCCAGGCTACGGCGGGGGGTCGCTGGCCGACCTGCCCGGCGCTCTGCTGGCCGCCTTGGGAGTGCCCGAGCCCGCCCGTCATGAGAACGCCGGCCTGACTCTGGCGCCCGCCGACAGCGTCTGCCTGTTCCTCGTCGACGGCCTGGGCGCCGACCTGCTGCGCGCTCACCCCGAGGCCGCCCCGTTCCTGTCCTCCCTGACCGCCCGCACGCTCACGGCCGGGTTCCCCGCCACCACCGTCACGAGCCTGTGCTCGCTCGGCACCGGCATGACCCCAGGCGAGCACGGCATGCTGGGCCTGACCCTCGCCGTCCCCGGCACCGGTCACCTGTTCAACTGCCTGCGCTGGAGCCTTCCCGGCGGCCTGAGCATGGACCCCGAGCAGTGGCAGCCCGCCAAGACCGTCTACCAGCGGGCCGCCGAGGCCGGCGTCCGGCCGAGCTACGTGGCCCCCGCCGAGTTCGAGGGCACCGGCCTGACCAGGGCCGTCTACCGCGGCGTCCGCTACCTCGCGGCCGACACCGTGGACGAGCGCATCGCCCGCGTGCACGAGGCCCTGCGCGAGCCCCACGCCCACGTCACCGTCTACTACGGCGACCTCGACGCCGCCGGCCACATGGTGGGCTGGGGCAGTGACGAATGGCTGCGTCAGCTCGCCGTCGTGGACGACATGGCCGCCCGGCTGGCCGAGGGCCTGCCGCCCGGCTCCGCCCTCTACGTCACCGCCGACCACGGCATGGTCAACGCCACCGAGAAGGTCGACGCCGAGCAGGTCCCCGAGCTGATGGAGGGCGTCGCGCTGCTCGGCGGCGAGGCGCGGGCCAGGCACGTCTACGCCGAGCCGGGCGCCGCCCGCCACGTGCTGGAGGCGTGGGCCGAGACCTTCCACGGCAAGGCGTGGGTGGTCTCGCGCCAGGAGGCTGTGGACTCCGGCTGGTTCGGGCCCCGCGTACGCGAGGAGTGGCTGGGGCGCATCGGCGACGTCGTGGCGGTCCCGCACGACGGCCTGGCCATCGTCGCCCCTTCCCGCCACCCCGTCGAGGCGCTGTTCACCGGCTACCACGGCTCGATGACCGCCGCCGAGCAGAACGTCCCGCTCCTGGAGGTACGCCCGTGACGGGCCCGCTGATCACCGCCGCCGACCTCGCCGCGCTCGGCCCCGACGTGACGCTGCTGGACGTCCGCTGGCGGCTCGGCGGCCCCCCTGGCGTCGAGCTCTACCGCGAGGGCCACCTGCCGGGCGCGGTCTTCTGCGACCTCGACCACGACCTCGCCGCGCCCCCCGGCGGTGGCGGCCGCCACCCGCTGCCCGATGCGGAGGCGTTCCAGGCCGCGATGCGCCGGCTCGGGGTGCGCGACGGGCGGCCGGTCGTCGTCTACGACGACGCCGGCTCCACCTCCGCCGCCCGCGCCTGGTGGGCGCTGCGCTACTTCGGCTACCAGGACGTACGCGTGCTCGACGGCGGCCTGCCCGCCTGGACGGCCGCGGGCCTGCCGCTGACCAAGGAGACCCCCGGCGTCGCCGAGGGCGACTTCACCGCCCGGCCGGGCGGCATGCCGGTCCTGACCGCTGACGAGGCCGGCGCGATCGCCACGGAAGGCGTGCTGCTCGACGCGAGGGCGGGGGAGCGGTTCCGGGGCGAGGTCGAGCCGGTCGATCCGGTGGCCGGGCACATCCCTGGCGCGGTGAGCGCCCCCACCACCGAGAACGTCGGCCCCGACGGCAGGTTCCTCGACCCCACGGCGCTCCGGGCCCGCTTCGCCGCGCTCGGGGCGGGGGAGGGCGTGCCGACCGGCGCCTACTGCGGCTCCGGCGTGACGGCGGCGCACGAGGTGCTGGCGTTGGAGCTGGCCGGGCTGCCCGCCGCCCTCTACGTCGGCTCCTGGTCCCACTGGGTGACCGACCCCGCCCGCCCGGTCGCGACCGGCGGTTAGCGCCGGGAACCGCGGGCGTTAGCCGCGCGGTGCTGGCATCGGACCTCATGATCATCTGGATCAACGGCACCCACGGCGCGGGCAAGACGACGACCAGTGCACTCGTGCAGCGGCTGATCCCGGACTCACGGGTGTTCAACGCCGAGAAGGTCGGCGAGGCGCTCATGGACATCACGCCGGGGCTGCCCGCGATGGGCAACTTTCAGCACTGGCCGCCGTGGCGGCCGCTCGTGGTCGAGACCGCCCGCCGCGTGCTCGACTACACCGGCGGCACTCTGGTGATGCCCATGACCGTCCTGGTCGAGGAGTACTGGCGCGAGATCAGCACGGGCCTCGCGCGCCATGACATCCCGGTACGCCACTTCGTCCTCCACGCCGACCAGGACACCCTCCGCGGGCGCATCGAGGGGGACAAGCTCCTCGGCCCCGTCCCCTCCCCGTTCCGTCTCCACCACCTAGAGCCCTACGCCGAAGCGGCCCGTACGTGGCTGCACGCCGAGGCCGAGGTCGTCGACACCACGCACCTCACTCCCGCCCAGGTCGCCCTGCGGATCGCGGAGGCCGTCAAGGGCTGAGTCGGTAGAGCGGCCGGTCGCCCGCGCCGAAGCAGGTGAACTCGTACACGCCGGTCTTGGCCGCGGCGGCGGCGAGGGCCGCGTCCGGCGGCTGCCCGACCGCGACGAGCTCGTGGAAGGCGCTCATCACCGCCCGCGCCGCCTCGTCCTGCACCGGCACCATCCCGGCGATCACGCACGACGTCCCCTGCGCCAGGAACGTCCCCGGCAGCCCCAGCGGCGCCCCCTCGACCGGCGCGCGCGACATGCCGGAGTTGCACGCCGACAGCACCACCAGCTCCGGCGCCCGGTCCAGCGTCAGCAGGTCGTAGGCCATCAGCAGCCCGTCGTCCAGGGTGATGCCGGACATCAGGGGGCTGCGGGCGTGGAAGACGCCGTGCGCGGCCAGGTGCAGCACGTCCACCTCGCCAAGGGCGTCGAGGACGCGGCCGCCGCGCGCGGGGATCTCGGCGGCGACGCGATGGCAGGCCAGGACGTGCGCCACCTCGGCGTGCGCGTGCGTCAGGCCGGGCCCGGCCGCCGCGGCGACCCGGGGCGCGTCCGCGCCGCGCCGGTCGTGCCGCGCCCGTGCCCGCAGCCAGCCTGCGGCGCTGGCCGCCACGCCGACCGGACGTTCGCGCAGGCTGGGCAGCGCGCTCCAGGGCAGCGTGTGCAGGGCTCCGACCGGCACCACCACCAGCGGCCCGCCGCCCAGCTCGGCGTCGAGCGGCCCGAACAGCAGCCGGTCCACCTCCTGCGCCGCGACCTCCAGATCGTTCCCGCCGTCCGGGCCCGCGGATCCGGACCAGTCGCGCCGCTCGCCGTGCCGCCGCAGCGCGTAGCGCAGCCGTACGACCGCCTCCTCGACCGCCCGCACCCCGCCCAGCCAGCGCAGCAGCACCCGCTCCCCGCCGACCAGCACCGCGAGCAGCGACTCCCCGTCGATCACGAACTCCACCAGGGCGCCCGGGCCCAGCTCCGCGCGCACCCGCTCGGGATCGGTCGCCGGTGAGCCGTGCGCGGGCGCCGTGACGGCCCGCCACCGCTCGGCCCACTCGAACACGTCGTCCGGCCGGCCCTCCCGCACCGCCAGCGAGAGCCCGAACGCCGCCAGCCGCTCCCCGGCCCGCGCCGCGTGGGCCCGCAGCGACGGGTCGTCGAAGCACTCCACGCCCTCGCCGATCTCGGTCAGCCCTTCGCGTACCGCGCGGAAGGCGCCCGGCACGTCCTCGCGCAGCGCCGCCTCCAGCGCCAGCGCGTGCTGCCGCACCGGCGCGGGCACCTGCCACTCGCCGGCCAGCCGCCCGCCGGAGTACGGCTCGTCGGGCCGCTCGTCCACGGCCGCGTGCCGGGTGAGCCGGGCGAGCTGCGCCGAGGCCGCCGGATGGTCGTCGACCGCGAGCGCCGCCTCGGCCGCCGTGAGCCGCAGCGCCGCCGCTCCCGGGAGCTGGGCGAGGCCGTCCTCCAGCTCGTCGGCGCAGGCGATCAGGCCGGACACCAGCTCGGGCGTGACGGGCCCGAGGGCGAGGCGCGAGCGCAGCACGACCTCTCTGGCCAGCGGCAGCCACGAGGTGCGTTCCTGCCCGGCCAGCTCCTCCGCCGCCTGCTCGCCGACCTGAAGCGCCCGGTGCGGGTCGCCGGTGAGCAGCTCGACCTGGGCCAGCTTCAGCCGCGCCTCGGCGAGCGTCACCCGCGCCCCGCACGCCTCCAGGTCCGGCACGGCCAGCTCGAGCATCGCCCTGGCCTCGCCGGGCAGGTGAGCGGCCAGCAGGGCGCCGGCGAAGTCGGCCCGCATGGTCGCGAGCCGCTCCGGATAGCCGAACAGCGTGTCCTCGGCCTCCCGGTAGTAGTGGAAGGCGCCGGCGATGTCGCCCCTGCGTACGGAGAGGAAGGGCAGGTTGGCGGCCGAGAGCCGGGCGAGGTGGCGCAGGCCCGCGTGCTGGGAGATCTCCAGGCACGCGGTGAGGTCGCGCATGGCGGCCTCCCACTCGCCCCGCCAGCAGCGGACCAGGCCCCGGTTGAGCAGCCCGCCGGCGAGGAACCTGCGGTCGTCCACGGTGCCGGGGGCATGCACGAGGGCGCGCAGCGCCCGGTCGCAGGAGGCGATGGCCTCCTGGTGGCGGCCCAGGTGGGCGAGCGCGACCGCGCGCTGGGTGTCGAGCTTGGCCCGGTCGAGCGGGCGCAGGTAGGCCCAGGCCAGGGCGGCCACGCGGAGGGCCTGGAGGGGGTGGCCGAGCTCGGTGCGTACGGTGACCAGCGACAGCCGCGCCTGCGCCACCCGCTCGCGCGGCGCGCCCGGCACGGCGATCGCGGCCCGCAGGTGGCGCTCGGCGCTGTCGAGGTCGCCCAGCTCGCGGTCGGCGAGTGCCATGGCCCGCAGCGCCACGGCCTCGGCCTCGTGGGCGCCGGACCGGCGGGCGGCGGCGAGCACCGTGCCGGCGGCGCGCAGGGCGTGCTCGGGATCGACCAGCGAACGCAGCATGGCCGCCTCGGCCGCCTCGACGAGCAGACAGGGGGCGTCGCTCATGGCCGGCCCCGAGGGGAACGGTCGGCTGAGGACATGCCCCTCCCGTCGGGGCCGCGGGTCCAGGTGGCCGGGCGGATCACGGTCGGATGCGCACCCAGCGGGTCTGTACGGGCGCGTGCCCCGGCCGATGGCAGACCACGCTGAGCCAGCCCGGAGGCAGCCCGGTGGCCGCGAAACAGCCGTTGCGGCTGATCCGCCGGGACAACGTCAGATGCGGGGTGCGTACGTCGACCAGCGTGTCCTCCCCGGGATAGGGGAGCACCTGCCCGGCCACGTCGATGAGCCCGTCGCCGACCGTCACCTCCAGGTCGAACGTCAGCCCGTCGGCGACGAACCGCACCAGGTGCGAGCCGTCCTCGCCCCGCGCCCCCGCGCCGGCGAGCATGGCCTCGGCGACCGGGGCGGCGGTGAGCGAGCCCGCGACGCGCAGGCCGTAGACCTCGCGCGCGGCGGTGGTCACGTGGGCCGGGGGCGGGTCGGTCCCCGCGGCCAGCCGGAGCGCCGCCAGGAAATACTCGTCGTCCATCATTGCGCCATCTCCTGAGATGAGATCAGAGTGCGCAGTTTTTCCAGGCAGCGGGCCCGGGTGGGGCCGACGCTGCCGATGGGCATCCCGAGCCGGGCAGCGGTCTGCCGGCTCCCGAGGTCGATCGCGACCAGCTGCAGCAGCGTGCGGCAGGGCTCGTGCATGGTGGAGACCGCCTTCCAGAGCAACTGCCGGTCGTCGTCGCGGAGGACGGCCGCGCCCGGCTCGGGCTCCTCGACCGCCGCCAGGACGTGGACGCCGGAACGGCGGCCCTCGCGCAGGATCTGCAGCGCCTCGCGGCGCACGACCGTGGCCAGCCACGCGCCCAGCCGCTCGGGCTCCCTGATGTCCTCCAGGCGCTGCAGCAGCCGCAGCCAGCCGCCCTGCACCACGTCGGCCGCGTCGGCGGCGCCGAGCCCGCTCGCGCGGGCCACCGCCCACATGAGCGGGCCGAACTCGGCCTCGAGCGCGTCCCACGCCGACCGATCGCCGTCGGCGGCGGCTCGCAGCAGCTCCGCTGGGGCGCGCTGGGGGTGCACGAGGACTCCTTCACGTCAGGGACGGGGAGGCGATCATTCCTCCCCGTGATCGAACGTGGACTGAGCGTAAACTCTACAGACTCGCCGGAACGACAACTCCCAGATCGGGAATTTGCCGGGCGCCATCCCCGTCGAGCATCCGCCGCACCACCTCCTTGGCCGGCTCGGCGACGGCCGCGGCCGCGATCGTCCCCGACACCAGCGCCGCGGCGAACGACGTGCCGCTCCACGTCGCGAACCCGCCGAACTCGCCGAGGTCCGGATAGCTGCTCTCCAGCCAGTCGCCGCGTGCGCAGGCGTCCACCCAAGTGCCGTAGCCGGAGTAGGCGGCGCGCCGCCGCCCCGTCGCCTCCAGCGCCGCCACGCCGACCACGGCGGGCAGCGCCGCCGGCCAGAACGGGCGGTCGGAGGCGGTGTTGCCGGCGCAGGCCACGGTCACGGTGTCGCTCAGCGCCGCGATCGCGTCGTTCAGCAGGGGCGGCGGCCGGTCGTCGAAGGTGTGGCCGCCGAAGGACAGGTTGATCACGTCGGGCGGGTCCTCGCGCAGGCGGTGCAGCGCGCGGATCACGCTCGCCTCGTCGCCGACGCCGTCGCCGTCCAGCACCCGCCGCACCCGCAGCGACACGCCGGGCGCCAGGCGCGCCAGCAGGCCCGCGATGAACGTCCCGTGCCCCGCCTGCTGTCCCTCGGCCGCGTCGGCGTCCTCCGGGCCCACGCGGGCGAACCACTCCGTGCCCGACCACCACGGATGCTTGGCCACGCCCGTGTCGAGCACCGCCACCGTCGCCGCGGAACGGTTCCTGACCGGCCGGTACGGGATCGGCTCCACCGGGAACGGCCGCGACGCCGGGCCGCCGAAGAACAGCGGCTGGCCGCGGAACACGTGGTTGGGTGAGGCCCGCAGGCCCCTGGCGTGCAGCTCGGAGGCGAGCTCGCAGGGGTCCACCCCGGGCGACAGGTGCGCGACGCAGACCCCGTCCGCCTCGGAGACGGCCTGGGTCCACCGGGCGACGGCGGACAAGGTGCTCCGGTCGCCCAGCAGCTGACCTGGACGGATGAGCGCCTCGCCGACAGATTGGAAGTTCATGGCGACGTATGTTTCCCGCCCGCACCAGGTGTCACGCGACACTCCCGCACCAACTTGGTATGGCCCCCCACTGGTGCCGGGTGGCGACCGACGGTAGTCTCTCCCTAGTCACTTGTGATCATCCCTATGTACGAGGCCGTTGGGGAAGGCGCACCTCGTACCGAACGGGAGGTCCGGTGTCTGCACGTGGCGTCCTTTACGTCCACTCGGCTCAGCCCGCGCTGTGCCCTCATATCGAATGGGCGGTCGCGGGTGTCCTTGGCGTGCCCGTAGACCTGACGTGGACGCCGCAGCCCGCCGCGCCCAACGTCGTACGGGCGCAGGCCGAGTGGGAGGGCAGGCCCGGCATCGCGGCCGCCATCGCCTCCTCGCTCATGGGCTGGCAGCGGCTCAGGTTCGAGATCACCGAGGACGCCTCGCCGGGCGTTGACGGCTCCCGGCACTGCTATACGCCGACCCTGGGCGCCTTCACGGCGGTCATCGGGGTCAACGGCGACATCATGGTCCCCGAGGACCGGCTCCGGGCCGCGATGATGCTGGCCGCCCAGGGGCGCTGTGTGCTTGAGGAAGAGCTCGACAAGCTGCTCGGCCGGCCGTGGGACGAGGAGCTCGAGCCCTTCCGGTACGCCGGGGACGGCGCTCCCGTCCGCTGGCTGCACGCCGCCGTCTGACCGGCGCCCACCCGACCTCCCCCTGAAAAGGCCCCCACCGATCGCCGGTGCGGGGCCTTTTGGGCTGTGTGCGGCGCCCGCCGTTCCTGACGCAGCAGAAAAGCCCCGCGCTCGCCGCCGGAAGAGGGCGAGTGCGGGGCCTTTCGGAGAAAGCCGGTGTTACAGGGGGATGTTGCCGTGGGCGCCCCGGGCGGGGGTGGCCTGGGTGAGGACCTTGGCGATGGCGCCGCGCGTCTCCCCGGGGCTGATCACCTCGTCGATGACCCCGAGCTCCTGAGCGCGTTCGAGCCCGCCGGCCAGCTTCTGGTGCTCCTCGGCCAGCCGCTCCTCCAGCGCCGCCCGATCCTCCTCGGCCGCGGCGGCCAGCTCGCGCCGCTTGAGGATGCGCACCGCCGCCACGGGACCCATGACCGCGACCTCGGTCGTGGGCCAGGCGAAGACCTTGGTGGCGCCGAGGGCGCGGGAGTTCATGGCGATGTACGCCCCGCCGTACGCCTTGCGCGTGACGAGCGTGACGCGCGGCACCGAGGCCTCGGCGAAGGCGTGCAGGAGCTTGGCGCCGCGCCGTACGACGCCGTCGTGCTCCTGCCCGACGCCCGGCAGGTAACCGGGAACGTCCACCAGGACAACCAACGGCACGCCGAACGCGTCACACATGCGTACGAACCGGGCGGCCTTCTCGGCGGACGTGGCGTCGAGGCAGCCGCCGAGCCGCATCGGGTTGTTGGCGATGACGCCGACGGTCCGGCCCCCGAGGCGGCCGAGCGAGGTGACGATGTTCGGCGCCCACTTGGGGTGCAGCTCGATGCCGGGCTCGTCGAGCAGGCCGTTGACGAGCGGCTTGACGTCGTAGGCCCGCCGCGCGGACTCCGGCAGCAGCGTGGAGAAGTCCACTTCCTCGATTTCTCCCGCGCGCACCCGCCCCTGGTGGCCGAGGAGCGTGGCGAGCTGGCGCGCCCTGACGTAGGCGTCGGTCTCGGTCTTGGTGACGACGTGCACGACGCCGCTGCGCTTGCTGTGCGGCTCGGGGCCGCCGAGCGCGGCGGCGTCGACGCTCTCGCCGGTGACGCTGCGGACGACGTCGGGGCCGGTGACGAAGATGCGGCCGGTGTCGGCCAGGATGACCAGGTCGGTGAGCGCCGGCCCGTAGGCGGCGCCGCCCGCGGCAGGGCCGACGACCACGGAGATCTGCGGGACGACACCGGACGCCTTGGTCATGGCGGCGAAGACCCTGCCGACCGCGTGCAGCGACTCGACGCCCTCGGTGAGGCGGGCGCCGCCGGAGTGCCAGATGCCGATGACCGGCACCCGCTCGCGTACGGCGACGTCGTAGGCGTGGACGATGTGCTCGCAGCCTTCGCTGCCCATCGCACCGCCCTGGAAGCGGGCGTCACTGCAGAAGGAGACGACGGGCACGCCTTCGACGCGGCCCATGGCGGCGAGGACGCCGCTCTTGTCCTCCGGGGTGATCAGCCGCAGCGAGCCCTCGTCGAGCAGGGCCGACAGGCGGACGAGTGGGTCACGGGGATCGGCGGGCTCCTGATCGGAGCCGGGCCTCACCACCCCGTTGTCGAGCACGGTCATTTAAGCCCCCTTGAACACGACGGACACGTTGTGCCCGCCGAAGCCGAACGAGTTGTTCACTGCGGCGATGTCGCCTTCGGGCAGCTTGCGATTCTCGCCGTGGACGAGATCCACCTCGATGCCGTCGTCGAGGTCGTGCAGGTTGATGGTGGCGGGGACGATCCGGTCCTGCAGCGCCTTGATGGTGAAGACGGACTCGATGCCGCCCGCGCCGCCGAGCAGGTGCCCGGTCATGGACTTGGTCGAGGTGACCAGCGGGTGCGTGCCGATGGCCTTGGCGATCGCCCGGACCTCGCCGACGTCGCCCGCGGGGGTCGAGGTGGCGTGCGCGTTGACGTGCTTGATGTCCTGGCCGGAGACGCCGGCGTTGTTGAGCGCCTGGGTCATGGCCATGATGATGCCCCGGCCCTCGGGCTCGGGCTGGGTGATGTGGTGCGCGTCGGCGGAGTAGCCGACGCCCGCGCAGTAGGCGTAGATGCGCGCGCCGCGCGCCTTGGCGTGCTCCTCGGACTCCAGCACGATGATGCCGGCGCCCTCGCCGAGCACGAACCCGTCGCGGTCGCGGTCCCACGGGCGGGACGCGCCGGCCGGGTCGTCGTTGCGGGTGGACATGGCCCGCGCGGCGGCGAAGGCGGCGATGTTGAGCCCGTGGATGGCGGCCTCGGTGCCGCCGGCCACCACGACGTCGGCGCGGCCGGCCCTGATCATGTCCATGGCGCTGCCGATGGCCTCGGCGCCGGAGGCGCACGCCGACACGGTGGCGTGCACGCCCGCCTGAGCGCCCAGGTCGAGGCCGATCCAGGCGGCCGGGCCGTTGGGCATGAGCATGGGCACGGTGAACGGCGACAGGCGGTTCCAGCCCCGCTCACGGTAGGTGTCGTAGGCGTTCAGCGTGGTGGTGATGCCGCCGATGCCGCTGGAGACCACCACGCCCAGCCGCTCGGGAGCCACTTCGGGGGCGCCGGCGTCCTGCCAGGCCTCCCGTGCGGCCACCAGCGCGAACTGCTCGCTGCGGTCGAGCCTGCGGGCCTCGGGCCGGGGCAGCACCTCGGCCGGATCGACGGCGGCCGTCCCCGCGAACTTCACGGGGACGGTGTCGATCCAGTCCGCGGCGAGGGTCTCGACACCCGACTGACCGGCGAGGAGCGCCGCCCAGGTCGAGGTGACGTCTCCACCGACGGGCGTCGTCGCGCCAAGCCCGGTGACGACGACACGTACCCGGTTCGCACTCACGTTTCGCGCTCCTTGCTGGTGATCAGTTGTGTGCTGCGGTGGTTTTCAGCCCTGGATGAAGTTGAGGACGTCCTTGACCGTCTTCAGGTTCTTGAGCTGGTCGTCGGGGATCTCGACGCCGAACTCGTCCTGGGCGGCCACGGCGATCTCGACCATGGACAGGGAGTCGATGTCGAGGTCGTCCACGAAGCTCTTCTCGGGGGTCACCTCGGAGGCCGGAATGCCGGTGATCTCGTTGATGATCTTGCCGAGGCCCGCAAGGATGTCCTGCTCGGTGGCAGCCATGTCGTTGTTCTCCTTTAGTTTTTCTTGGATCCGCGCGGCCCGAGGACCGCGCAAGCGAGTGGTGCGGGCGGGATCCTACGGGATCTCGATCACTTGGCCCGCGTACGTGAGCCCCGCGCCGAAGCCCAGCACGAGCGCCAGCCCGCCGGATTGCACCTCGCCGCGCTCCAGCATGCGCGAGAGCGCGAGCGGGATGGAGGCGGCGGAGGTGTTTCCCGCGGTGACGATGTCGCGCGCCACCGCGGCCTTGTCGGCGCCCAGCTTACGGGCGATCGCCTCGATGATGCGCAGGTTGGCCTGATGGGGGACGAAGGCCGACAGCTCGGACGGGTCGACGCCCGCCCGCTCGCAGGCCTCCAGGGCCACCGGGTGCAGCGCGGTGGTGGCCCAGCGGAAGACCGTCTGCCCCTCCTGGTGGAGGAAGGTCGTGCGGTCCTGGATCGCGATCGCGTCGGACTTGTCGCCGGCGCTGCCCCAGACCACGGGGCCGATGCCGGGGGTCTCGGCGGGGCCGACGACCGCGGCGCCCGCGCCGTCCGCGAAGATCACGGCGGTGGAGCGGTCGGTCCAGTCGACCCACTGCGACAGCTTCTCGCTCCCGATGACCAGGACGTTCCTGGCCGAACCACCGCGTACGGCGGCGCTGGCGGTGGCGAGCGCGTAGCAGAAGCCCGCGCAGGCGGCGTTGACGTCGAACGCGCCAGGCGACTTGATGCCGAGGCGGTGCGCCACGATGGCCGCGGCGTTGGGGATCTGCGTCTCCAGCGTGCAGGTGGCGACGATCACCAGGTCGACGTCGTCGGGCGACAGCCCGCTCGCGGCGAGCGCCTTGCCGCCCGCGATGGCGGCCATGTCCTCGACCGACTCGCCCGCGGCGGCGACCCTGCGCTCCTTGATGCCGACGCGCGACTGGATCCACTCGTCGTTGGTGTCCATGGTCTTGGCGAGGTCGTCGTTGGTGACGACGTTGGCCGGCTGGTAATGGCCGAGCGCCAGCACCCGGGCGCCGGGGGCGATGTCGGGAATCCTCACTTGATCAGCTCCCTGGCCGCTTCGAGGTCGTCTGGTGTCTTCAGCGCCACGGTCTCGACGCCGCGCAGCCCGCGCTTGGCGAGGCCGGTCAGCGTGCCGCCGGGCAGCAACTCGATCATCCGGGTGACGCCGAGCCCGGCCATGGTCTCCATGCAGGCGTCCCACCGGACGGGGCTGCTGACCTGCTTGACCAGGCGTTCGACGAACTCGGCGCCGCCGGCGACCGATCGGCCGTCGGCGTTGGAGAGCAGTGTCACCCGCGGGTCGGCGGGCGTGAGGGCCTCGGCGGCGGCGCGCAGGCTCTCCACGGCCGTCGCCATGTGCCGGGTGTGGAAGGCGCCCGCCACGGACAGGGGGCGCAGCCGGGCGCGGGCCGGGGCGTCGTCGGCGAAGGCCGCGAGCTGCTCCAGCGTGCCCCCGGCGACGATCTGGCCGGCGCCGTTGATGTTGGCGGGAGTGAGCCCGTGCCTGTCGATGGCGGCCAGCACCTCGTCCTCGGCGCCGCCGAGCACGGCGGTCATGCCGGTCTCGGTGATCGCCGCGGCCTTGGCCATGGCCTGGGCCCGCTCGCGGACGAGGGAGAGCGCCTGCTCGGCCGTGAGCACCCCGGCCAGCGCGGCCGCGGCGAACTCGCCCACGCTGTGTCCGGCGAGCACGTCGGGCTGCACGCCCAGGGCCTCGGCCGAGGCGAGCGCGGCGGCCACGAGCAGCGGCTGGGCGACGGCCGTGTCACGGATCTCGTCGGCGCCGGCGGTCGTGCCATAGGCGATCAGGTCGATCCCGGCGACCTCGGACCAGGCGCCGAGCCGGTCGGCGAGACCGGGCAGCTCGAGCCAGGGAGTGAGGAAGCCTGGAGTTTGGGCACCTTGGCCCGGAGCGACGAGTACAAGCACGCATTCCACCATGCCCTGTAGAGGTTCGACACGCGGCTGGAGATCCATACGAACCTTGTCCAGGCTTATTTGTAGGAACCCCACAGTGATGATTTCGGCCCGATTACGTTAGGGGTCGCCATGTAACGGCGGCTTCCGCGAGCCTGCCGAGGATCAGGCCGACCTGGAGCGTGAAGGCCGAGCGGCCCTCCGTGGGCTGGTAGCCGGTCAGCTCGGTGATCTTCTTCAGCCGGTAGCGCACGGTGTTGGGATGGACGAACAGCAGCCGCGCGGTCGCCTCCAGCGACGTGCCCTGCTCCAGATAGGTCGCCAGCGTGTCGAGCAGCGGCGTGCCGGCCAGCGGCAGGTAGACGTTCTCGATGAGCTGCTCCCTGGCGTCCTCGTCGCCGTCGAGCGCCCGCTCGGCCAGCAGGTCCTCGGCGTGGGCGGGACGGGGCGCGTCGGGCCAGCCCGCGGAGGCCTTCAGCCCGGCCAGCGCCGCCCGCGCGGAGCGGGGGGCGGCGTGCAGGTCGGGCACCTCGGGGCCGATGACGATGGGCCCCATGCCGAAGCGGGACACGACCTGCTTGGCCGCGACGTCGACGTCGTCGGCCCCGCCGACGATCACGACGAGCCGGTCGGCCTGTACGCCGGCCAGCAGGTCCATGCCGATGCGGCGGCCGCGTTCGCGCAGCCCGTCGATGACCGCGCGGGGGTCGCCCTCGGGCGCGTGGCCGGCGATGACGACCACGGGGGAGGAGGTCCAGCCGAGCGCCGCGGCCCAGGAGTGGAGCCCGTCGTCGACCTCGCCCCGGACCAGGGCGTCCACGATCAGCGCCTCCAGCCGGGCGTCCCAGGAGCCGCGCGCCTCGGCCTCGCGGGCGTAGACGTGCGCGGCCGCGAAGGCCACGTCGCGGGTGTAGCGCAGCATGGCCTGCTGGAGCTGGTCCTCGCCGCCGGGCGCGGCCAGCTCGTGGGTCTGCGCCTCGACGACCTCGACCACGACGCGCACGATGTCGACGGTCTGCTGCAGCGAGATCGAGCGCTTGAGCTCGCGCGGAGCGGTGCCGAAGAACTCGATGCTGGGCGTCGGCCGGTCCTCGCCGGCGCTGGAGAACCACTCGACGAACGCCGCGATGCCGGCCTGCGCGACGAGCCCCACCCAGGAGCGGTCCTCGGCGCTGAGCGCGCGGAACCAGGGAAGCTGCTCGTCCATGCGGGCCAGCGCCGCGGTGCCGAGCGAGCCCATGGCCCGCTCGAGCCTGCGTGTGGTGTCCTCCCGGGTCCGGTCTGTCACGCACTCTAGAGTGCCAGGTGGCTCGCGATGAACGCGACGCCACTCGGCCTGCGCGACTGACCGAACCCGTGCTCAGATCACCGCGACCGCGGTGATCAGGCCGATCGCCACGTGCGTCACCGCCAGCAGCCGCGCGCCCGGCTGCAGCTCGGGCTCCTGGACCAGGTCGCGTACGGAGATGCCGACGATCCGGTCGAAGACCAGCATCGCCACGGTCTGCACCACGATGCCGACCAGGCCGAACACCGCCGTGCCCGCCAGTCCCTCGGCGAGCCGTCCGCCGGAGGCCCAGATGGAGGCGGCCACGATCAGGCCGACCGCCGCCATGGCGGAGGAGGCCAGCAGGGTGGCGTTGGGGTTGCGCCCGCTGCGGATGATCTCGCTCAGCTTGCCCGGCGTGGCCCAGTCGATCACGTAGAAGCCCACGATCATGAGCAGCACGCCCACGGCGGCGTACGAGGCGACGGCACCGGAGCCGCGGGCGAGGGTTTCCAGAAGGGTCACGTCTGTTCCTTGGTTCGTTCTAAGGGGGGATGTCAGTCGGCGATGCGGTGCGGGACGAAGGAGGAGGTGTCGTCGGTGATCAGGCCCGTGCTCTCCCTGATGCCGAGCCCGGCGGCCTCGTCGGCGACCACCCAGGCGCCGAGCACCGGGCGCTGGCCGCCGAACTCCGGCAGCGCCTCGAAGCCCTGATGGACGTAGCCCTCGCGGCCGTAGCGGCCGGGCGTCTCCTGCGTGCCCCCGGGGGTGACGATCCTCATGGAGGCGCCCTCCCTGCCGAGCAGCGGCTTGGAGATGTACGAGGTGAGCTCGCGCGGCCCGTCGAGATAGGCGGGCAGCAGCGAGGGGTGCCCGGGATAGAGCTCCCACAGCACGGCGAGCAGCGCCTTGTTGGACAGCAGCGCCTTCCACAGCGGCTCGATCCAGGTGGCGTGGCGCACGGCGTGGCGGCCGAAGTCGTCCGAGAGCATCCACTCCCACGGATAGAGCTTGAACGCCGAGCGGAGCACCTGGTCGCCGGCGTCCACGAAGCGGCGTTCGCGGTCGTCCCAGCCGATGTCCTCCATCGCGACCGAGATCGTCGCGTGCCCCGCCTGCTCGGCGGTCTCCTGCAGGTAGGCGACCGTCATGGCCTCCTCGCCGGTCTCGTCGGCGTTGGTGAAGGCGAAGTGCACCGGGCCGGGCGGCAGCCGCAGCGCGCGCCAGCGGTCGATGAGCCGCTCGTGCAGGGAGTTCCACTGGTCGTCGTCGGGGTGCACGTCCTGCAGCCAGAACCACTGCACGACCGACGCCTCCACCAGCGAGGTGGGCGTGTCGGCGTTGTACTCCAGCAGCTTGGCCGGGCCGGTGCCGTCGTAGCGCAGGTCGAAGCGGCCGTACAGGTGCGGGTCACGCCGCTCCCAGGAGCGGGCGACCTCCTCCCAGGCCCACTCGGGCACGGCGAAGTCGGCGAAGCGGCCGGTGCTCACCACGTGCTCGACGGCGCGCAGGCACATGCCGTGCAGCTCCTCGACCTGCTCCTCCAGCGCCTCGATCTCCTCCATCGAGAAGACGTAGTGCACCGACTCGTCCCAGTAGGGCCGGGTGAGGCCCGTGGGGTGGGCGGCGCGGTGGTAGGCCAGGCCCTGCCCCTCGATCGTCTTCTCCCAGCCGTCCCTGGGAGTGCTGTGCTCGCGACGCATGCCTCAGCTCCCGCCGCTCCAGCTCTTGCCGAAGCCGCCACGCTGGATGGACTTGCCGCTGCGGGAGGAGATGTCCACGTCGGTGGGCCGGTAGGTGGTGCCGCCCCGGATCTTGTTGCCGGTGCGGGTGCCGCCGTAGTACCACATGTACGCCCCGCGCGATCCGCCGTAGTAGTGCGCGTGGCCGTCGTCGTCGTCGCAGTAGTCGTCGTCCACGACCTCGTACGTGCCGTCGGCGAGCTGCACCACGCAGTCGGCGGTGACCTCGTCGTCGTCCGCGGTGGCGGCGCAGTAGCCGACGAGGACCACGGAGATGACGCCCAGGATGGTGAGCTGGACGACTTTTGAGGATTTCCGGTCCTGCGGCGGCTTCGATCTGTTTTGCGGCGGTTTTGCCATGTAGCTCCTGCTTTCAGTGGCCGATCAGCCTACCGGTGGCTCTCGGCCGCGTTCAATCGGCGAACACGGCCCGTCCGAAACCGTGGGGTAGAAGGGACACATGAACCCCGTCGAGGCGTTGCGCGAGATCGCCTTCCTGCTCGAACGCGCCGGTGAGCCGACGTACCGCGTGCGGGCCTTCCGTCGTGCCGCCGCGGTCGTCGCCGAGCTGCCCGAGGAGGAGCTGCTGCGGCTGGCCCGCGACGGCGGGCTCGGCGACCTGCCCGGCATCGGGAAGGTCGCCGCACTGGTGATCAACGAAAGCCTCGACGGCCAGGTTCCGACATATTTGCGGCGGATGCGGGCCACCGAGGGCGAGGAGCTGGACGCCGAGACCGCCGCGCTGCGGGCCGCGCTCAAGGGCGACCTGCACAGCCACTCCGACTGGTCCGACGGCGGGTCGCCGATCGAGGAGATGGCCGAGGCGGCGCGCTCACTCGGGCACGAGTACTGGGCGCTGACCGACCACTCGCCGCGCCTCACCGTCGCCAAGGGATTGTCGGCCGAGCGGCTGGAGCGCCAGCTCGACGTGGTGGCCGCGCTCAACGAACGGCTCGCGCCGTTCAGGATCCTCACCGGCATCGAGGTGGACGTCAACCTCGACGGCTCGCTCGACCAGGAGCCCGAGCTGCTGGACCGGCTCGACGTGGTGGTCGCCAGCGTGCACTCCAAGCTGCGCATGAACGGCGAGGAGATGACCCGCCGCATGGTGACCGCCGTCGCCGACCCGCGGGTGGACGTGCTCGGGCACTGCACCGGGCGGGTGGTGCGGGGCGGCGGCGAGCGGGGCGTGAAGCGGCCGGAGTCGGAGTTCGAGGCGGAGCTGGTCTTCGAGGCGTGCCGCAGGTTCGGGGTGGCGGTCGAGATCAACTCCCGGCCCGACCGGCTCGACCCGCCCAAGCGGCTGATGCGGCTGGCGTACGAGATGGGCTGCCTGTTCGCGATCGACTCCGACGCGCACGCGCCCGGCCAGCTCGACTGGCAGCGGTACGGCTGCGAGCGGGCGGCCAGATGCGGGATCGAGGCCGACCGGATCGTGAACACCTGGCCGCTGGAGCGGCTGCTCGACTGGACCCGCGTCCGCCCCGGACGCCTCAGCAGGTGACCGTGCGGTTGTAGGACCCGACCTTGTACGTCCACTCCCGCGAGCGCCCGACGGCCAGCGTGACGCAGGGCGTGTCGCGGGCCCAGTCCATGATGACCTTGACCCGCATGGTGCTGTCGCAGCCGTTGCGCACCCACACGATCAGGCCGTGCGGCTGCTCGTCGGCGATGCGGGCGACGCAGGAGGGAGCGGTGCCGCGGGCCGCCGCGGCGGCGGAGGGAACCGCGGGGACGAGCGTGGCGCAGCCGGCCAGGACAGTGATGAAAATCGTTCTCAGGCGCATGGCTGGACGCTACTCCTTCTCGCGGCCGGGTGATAACTCCGCGTTATCGAGATGTCACCCTTCGGTAGGGAGGGAAGGATGGTCAGGTTCGCGCGATTTTGCTCGATCGGAAAGCCAGGCGCCTCGGGAAGCAGCTCCGAAGGCGGGAAACGGTGGCCGGCGGGGTGACAATAGCGTGGCCGGGCGGACAGGAGGCTGTGGCGGGGGAGCGTCGCGGGCCGCGATTGTCGGTGGCGGCACGTAGCGTCACGGCTGTGAATCGTACCGACCGGCTCTACGCGCTCGTCGAGGACCTGCGCGCCATCGCGCCCCGCTGCCGCTCCGCCCGCGCGCTCGCCGAGCGGTTCGAGGTCAGCGTACGCACGATCGAGCGCGACATCACCGCGCTCCAGGAGTCGGGCGTCCCCATCTACGCCGAGCCCGGCCGCAAGGGCGGCTACGCCATCGACAAGAAGATGTCCCTGCCCCCGCTCAACTTCAGCCCGGCCGAGGCCGTGGCCATCGCGGTGGCGCTCAGCCAGGCGGGCGACCAGCCCTTCGGCCGGCACGCCCACAGCGCCTTACGCAAGGTCGTCGCCGCCATGCCGGGTCAGGAGGGTGAGCTGGCCCGCGAGCTGGCCCGCCGGGTGCAGCTCGTCCGCCGTCCCGGCGAGGACGGCGAGGAGTCCCGGCCGCTCGGCCCCGAGCACGTCTCGCGCGCCATAGAGGAGGCGCTGCTGCGGCGGCGGGTGCTGCGCCTCGACTACGCCGACGCCAAGGGCGCGCTCACCTCGCGCGACGTCGAGCCGGGCGTCTTCCTCGGCGGGCGCGGCGGGTTCTGGTATCTCGTGGCCTGGTGCCGGCTCCGCGACGACGTGCGCGTCTTCAGGCTCGACCGCATCGCGGCCGCCACCGTCACCGCCGAGCGCTGCCCCGAGCGGCCGCTGGAGGGCTTCGCCACCGACGTCCCGGAGCTGATCGTGCACGGCACGCTCCTCGACTAGGTGATTCAGATGTTCGAAAAGTCAAGAGGAAACACCGACATAGGGTTGTCGCTCAACGGATGCATCGTTGTCTTGTTCGAGAAAGAGGGAGATGGCGATGGACAACACGGTGACCTGGTTCGAGGTCGCGACCGGCGACCCCGAAGGCGCCCAGCGGTTCTACGGCGGTCTGTTCGGCTGGACGTTCGCCGCCGGCGACGGCGGCGGGCCGATGGACTACCGCATGATCGGCTATGCGGGCGGCGGGGAGCCGGCGGGCGGGCTCTTCAACACCAAGGGAGAGTTCCCCGACCACGCGGTCTTCCACGTCCAGGTGGCCGACGTCGAGGAGACCTGCGCGCGGACCGAGGCGCTCGGCGGCAAGGTGATCACCAAGGTCGTCGGCGAGGGCGCGGGCACCGACTTCGCCTATCTCCAGGACACCTCGGGCAGCCTCTTCGGGATCTTTCACCGCAGGTGACGACCCGTGCGCGGGCCGGGGGAAGCACCTTCCCCGCCGATCCCGGCCGCCACGGGGCCGCGCGCGCCCGCCCTACCCCTCAGGGCTCACGACGAGGGGTTCGCGGGCGGCGCGGAGTCACCCCGCGCCCTGGACACGCCGCCGATCGCCGAGCGGCGGCGCGTCCAGGGCCCTGACCCGGCCGTGACGGCCCTGAGTCCGCCGTGACGGCCCCGACCCGGCCGTGACGGCCCCGGGCGGCTGGGCGGGGGCCAGGAGGCCGCGGCGGCCAGCCGGCGGGTCAGAAGGCTGCGGTGGCGAGCCAGCGGGTCAGGAGGGCGTGGTCACCGTGGACCGTGAGCGCGTCCGGTGAGCGGCGGCCGTAGAGCAGCAGGAACAGGTCCGCGGCCGGGCCCCGGACGCCGACGTCGCCCTTGGCGTGGCCGCGCGTCCACTCGATGCGCCCGCCGGGGCCCTGTGTGATCGTCCACTCGCCCCGGACGCCCCCGGGGACGGGTGCGGCGTCAGAGGTGTCGGTGGCGTGGAGGTGGATCGTGGCCCCCTCCACGCCGAGCTCAGCCAGCCGCCGGGTGACCCACACCGCGGCCGGCAGGTTGTGCAGGAACTCCTCGATGCCGTCCGCGGCGGTCGCCGGCGGGACCACCGGGTCGACGCCGAGCGCGAGCTCGGCGTCGACCCGGTGCACGACCAGCTCGTAGGCCATCCGCCGCGGCCACCAGGCCGCCCGCCGGTCCGGGCCCCAGGTCCAGACCGGCGTGTCCGGGTCCGTCTCGCGCAGCGTGCGCACCAGCTCGGTCGCACCGGCCCGCAGCCATCCGGCGTCCCCGTTACGCCCCTCGGGCAGCCCGCTCGGCACCTGGCGCGACCAGATGCGCTCCTGCACCCGGTCGCGCAGCACGTGCGCCGCCCAGCGGTGCGTCTGGCCGACGTGCGTGACCAGCTCGGCCATCGTCCACCCCGGGCAGGAGGGCACGGGCGCGGACAGGTCACCGGCGAGCTCCGTGAGCTCCGCCAGGCGTTCGGTCTCCTGCTCGATCAGCGGCTCGTAGTTCACCCGCACCAGACTAGGCCGCCGGGCAGGTGGCGCCCTTCTGTGGCACTTTTCCGTTGATGAGGTAACTGTCGACGAGCGCCCGGATGCACTTGCTGCCCGACAGGTAGGCGCCGTGCCCCTCGCCCTCGTACGTCACCAGCGTCGCGGTCTTGAGCTGGGCCGTCAGCTTGGGCGCCCACTCGTACGGCGTGGCAGGGTCGCCCTTGCCGCCGACCACCACGATCGGCGCCGAGCCGGTCGCGTCCACGTGCCGCGCCTGGTCGCTGCCCTTGACCGGCCACACCCGGCACAGCCCGCCGGAGCCCTCGCTCCCGAACAGCGGCGAGATCTGCAGCGCCTGCTGCTCGGTGCGCCGCAGGTCGGCCTCGCTCGGCCGTTCGGCGGTGTCCACGCAGGTGATGGCGGGGAAGCTGGTCATCTGCGTCGAGTAGCTGCCGTCCGTGGACCGCCCGGTGTAGGTGTCGGCCAGGTAGAGCAGCGCCTCGCCGTGGCCCTGGAGCGCCTCGCCGAGCGCCTGCTCCAGGAACGGCCAGGTCAGCTCGGAGTACAGCGCGGCCGCCACGCCCGTCGAGGCGAGCCCCTGGGTGAGCTCGCGGTCCCTGACCTTGATGGGCTTGGCGGTCAGCTCGTTCATGAGGTTCTCGACGTTGGTGTTGGCCGTCGCGACGTCCTTGCCGACCGCGCACGAGCCGTCCTTCACGCACGCCTTCAGGAAGCTGTCGTAGGCGTGCTGGAAGCCGCGCGTCTGGGCGACCGTGCGCTGCTCGAAGGTGATCGTCGGGTCGAGCGGCGCGTCCAGCACCATGCGGCCGACGTTCTTGGGGAACAGGGTGGCGTAGACGGCGCCGAGCTGGGTGCCGTACGACATGCCGACGTAGTTGAGCTTCGGGTCGCCGACGGCGGCGCGGATGCGGTCCATGTCGCGGGCGGCGTTCACGGTGCCGACGTAGGGCAGGATCTTGCCGGAGTTCTTCTGGCACAGCGCGGCGAACTGCTTGTTCATCTGCTCGCCCTCGCGGTGCGTCTGGTCGTTGGGTGGCAGCGTGTCGAGGGCGGTGAACCGGTCCATCTCGGCGCCGTTGCCGCACCGCACGCCGGAGCTGCGCTCGACCCCGCGCGGGTCGAAGCTGACCAGGTCGTAGCGGGTGCGCAGCGGGGCGAGCGCCTTGCCCGCCTGGTCCAGCGTGTCCACCCCGGAGGCTCCCGGGCCGCCGAAGTTGAACACCATCGAGCCGAGCCGCTGCCCGGTGGCCGGCATCTTGATCAGCGCCAGCTGGATCTTCTCGCCGTCCGGCTTGTCGTAGTCGAGCGGCACCGCGAGCTTGCCGCACCGCACCGAGCTGTCCTGACGGGCCGGCGGCGCGCCGTCAGGGCGCTTGATGTCGGTGCACGGGCCCCATTCGACCTGGTCGGCGCTGCTCTGGAGCCCTGGGACGGACTGTGCGGCGGGCTCGGCCGGAACGGCGGAGCAACCGACTGCCCCGACGAGCAGGGCGACGGCTAGGACACCTCGCATGGCACAAACTTCCCCTCGTCTACTCGGGGGAAGAGTGCCCACAATACGCGACCTCGCACCAAACGTGGGTGAGGCGGCCCGTACCCCTCCTAACGTGCCGCCTCACCCGTCCGTCCCCCGAACACGGGGACGCCCCCGCGAGGACATTCGCGGGAGCGTCCCTGATGGATGTGTCAGACGCCCATCGACTGGGTGTCGTTGCTCTCCGCGCCGCCGGCCTCGGTGACGCCGTTCTTGAGGTGGTAGCGGGCGATGGCCTCGCGCAGCACCTCGCCGTCGAGCTCCTTGCGGCGTACGAGCTGGGTCAGCACCGCCAGCGTGATCGAGGCCGCGTCCACGTGGAAGTGGCGGCGCAGCGCCGAGCGCGTGTCGGACAGGCCGAACCCGTCGGTGCCCAGCGAGGACCAGTCACCCGGCACCCACTGCGCGATCTGGTCCTGGACGGCCTTCATGTAGTCGCTGACGCCCACGAACGGCCCCTGGGCGCCGGACAGCGCCTGGGTGACGTAGGGGACGCGCTGCTCGGCCTCCGGGTTGAGCAGGTTGTGCTCCTCGCAGGCCAGCGCCTCGCGGCGCAGCTCCGACCAGGACGTGGCCGACCACACGTCGGCGGAGACGCCCCAGTCCTCGGCGAGCAGGCGCTGCGCCTCCATCGCCCACGGGCCCGCCACGCCCGAGCACAGGATGTTGGCCTTCGGGCCCTGCGTCTGCGGCCCGTCGGCGAACTTGTAGAGGCCCTTGAGCAGGCCCTGCACGTCGAGGTTGGCCGGCTCGGCGGGCTGCAGGTAGGGCTCGTTGTAGACGGTCAGGTAGTAGAAGACGTCCTCCGGCTGGTCGCCGTACATGCGGCGCAGGCCATCCTTGACGATGTGGGCCACCTCGAACGCCCAGGACGGGTCGTAGGAGATCGCGGCCGGGTTGGTGGAGGCGATGAGCGGCGTGTGGCCGTCCTCGTGCTGCAGGCCCTCACCGTTGAGCGTGGTGCGGCCGGCCGTGGCGCCCAGCAGGAAGCCGCGCGTCATCTGGTCGGCCATCTGCCACATCTGGTCGCCGGTCCGCTGCCAGCCGAACATCGAGTAGAAGATGTAGATCGGGATCATGTGCTCGCCGTGCGTGGCGTAGGAGGTGCCGGCGGCGATCGCCGAGGCCATCGAGCCCGACTCGCTGATGCCCTCGTGCAGGATCTGGCCCTGCACGGCCTCCTTGTACGACAGCAGCAGCTCCCTGTCGACGGCCTCGTACGTCTGGCCGTGCGGCGAGTAGATCTTCGCCGACGGGAACATGGCGTCCATGCCGAACGTGCGCGCCTCGTCGGGGATGATCGGCACGAACCGGTGGCCGATCTCCTTGTCGCGCATGAGGTCCTTGAGCAGCCGGACGAAGGCCATGGTGGTGGCCACCTGCTGCTTGCCCGAGCCCTTGCCGAAGCTCTTGTAGACCTCGTCGCCCGGCAGCTTGATCGGCTTGGCCCGCTGGACCCGCTTGGGCAGCACGCCGCCGAGCGCCGCCCGGCGCTCCTTCATGTACTGGATCTCTTCGTCGTTCTCGCCCGGGTGGAAGTAGGGCGGCAGGTCGCCTTCCAGCGCCGAGTCGGGGATCGGCAGGTAGAGCCGGTCCCTGAACTCCTTGAGCTCGGCCTTGGTGAGCTTCTTCATCTGGTGCGTGGCGTTGCGCGCCTCGAAGTCCTTGCCGAGGGTCCAGCCCTTGATGGTCTGGGCGAGGATCACGGTCGGCTGGCCGACGTGCTCGCGGGCCGCCTTGAAGGCCGCGTAGACCTTGCGGTAGTCGTGGCCGCCGCGCGACAGCTTGCGGATGTCGTCGTCGGACAGGTGCTCGACCATCTTGCGCAGGCGCGGGTCGGAGCCGAAGAAGTTGTCGCGGATGTAGGCGCCCGACTCGACCGAGTAGGTCTGGAACTGTCCGTCGGGCGTGGTGTTCATCTGGTTGACCAGCACGCCGTCGACGTCGGCGGCGAGCAGCGGGTCCCAGTCGCGGCCCCAGACGACCTTGATGACGTTCCAGCCGGCGCCGCGGAAGTAGGACTCCAGCTCCTGGATGATCTTGCCGTTGCCGCGTACGGGGCCGTCGAGCCGCTGCAGGTTGCAGTTGATGACGAACGTGAGGTTGTCCAGCTCCTCGCGGGCGGCCACGCCGATGGCGCCGAGCGACTCGGGCTCGTCCATCTCGCCGTCGCCGAGGAAGGCCCACACGTGGCTGCGGCTGGTGTCCTTGATCTGGCGGTTGAGCAGGTAGCGGTTGAACCGCGCCTGGTAGATCGCGCCGATCGGGCCGAGCCCCATGGAGACGGTCGGGAACTCCCAGAAGTCGGGCATGAGCCGCGGGTGCGGGTAGGAGGGCAGCCCGTGGAAACCGTGCGAGAGCTCCTGACGGAACGCGTCGAGCTGCGCCTCGTTGAGCCGGCCCTCCAGGTAGGCGCGGGCGTAGATGCCCGGCGCGGCGTGGCCCTGGAAGAAGACCTGGTCGCCCGACTCGCCGTGGTCCTTGCCGCGGAAGAAGTGGTTGAAGCCCACCTCGTAGAGCGACGCGGCGGAGGCGTAGGTCGCGATGTGACCGCCGACGTTGGTGCGGGCGTTGGCCCGGGACACCATGACCGCCGCGTTCCAGCGGATGTAGGCGCGGATGCGGCGCTCGACGTGCTCGTCACCCGGGAACCAGGGCTCGCGCTCCGGCGGGATGGTGTTGATGTAGTCGGTGCTCCGCAGGCCCGGCACGCCGACCTGGTGCTCGCGGGCCCGCTCCAGCATGCGCAGCATCAGGTAGCGGGCTCTGGTGCGGCCTTCGGTCTTGACGACGTTGTCGAGAGACTCGAGCCACTCGTTGGTCTCACTGGGGTCGACATCAGGCAGCTGGCTGGGTAGGCCGTCGCTGATGATCGAGAATCGCTGGCGTCCGGAAGCCACTGGGTCTCGCCTTCCGAGAATGACTGATGTCTGGTCTGGTCGTCTTCCATCCTGGTCTCTAGCCGTAGAAAACGCATCTCTACTGGCCGGTAACCAGCGTGTCCCTGCTGGCAGGGACCTCTCCGATGGCCTAGACCACCGATGGTAGGACGATTCGCAGTCAAAGGTTACATCCCAGGAGCATTTTAACAAGACAGCAAAATGAACGAAATTTCGCTCGCGTGTCCCGGTCCTGCTCCACGGGGCCCTGCCCGCCGCGCCCGCCCTTCCCTCAGAGGACAGGGCCGTCACCGGGCGGCCGGCCGAGTCTAGCGGTCACGCCTCCCGCAGGCCGCCGCCGGGCTCCTCGCCGGGCCGTCAAAGAGCCTCGTCGAGCGGCACGAGCCCCTGCTGGAGGGCGTAAATGGCGGCCTGGGTGCGGTCCGACACGCCGAGCTTGGCGAGGATGCTGCTGACATGCGACTTGACCGTCTCCCTTCCCATGCGCAGGTCGCGGGCGATCTCGGCGTTCGAGCGGCCGCGGGCCAGCGCGGCCAGCACGTCCCGCTCCCTCGGCGTGAGCGTGTCGAGCGGGCGGGGACGCTCGGCGCGCCGCACCTGGCGGACCAGCAGCGCCGCGATGCCCGGCTCCAGCACGCTGCCGCCGCGCGCCGCCGCCCGGACCGCCTCGACGACCCGGTCCACCGCGCTCGTCTTCGACAGGTACGACAGCGCACCGAGCCGCACCGCCTCCACCACCCGGTCCTCCTCCTGGAAGGACGTCAGCACGATGACCGCGGGCGCCGGTCCGTCGCCGGCCTCCCTGAGGGCCTCCAGCGCCCGCAGGCCGTCCATGCCGGGCATGACGAGGTCGAGGAGCATCACGTCCGGCCGCAGGGCGCGTACGGCCCGCAGGGCGGCCTCGCCGTCGCCCGCCTCGCCCACGACCTCGATCCCGTCCTCCTGCTCCAGGACGAAGCGCAGGCCCTGCCTGACCACCTCGTGGTCGTCCACGATCAGCACCCGGACGCTCACGCGTGGCTCACCGCCCCGGCAATCGTCGCCGTCACCGTCGTCCCGTCGCCGTCGCTGCGGACGTCGAGACGGCCGCCGAGCTCCGTCACCCGCTCACGCATCAGCGTCAGCCCCATCCCGTGCCGCCCGGCCACGTCCGCCGGGTCGAAGCCCGAGCCGTCGTCCGACACCGAGACGGTGACCGCGCCGTCCGCGCCCCGGCCCAGCCGCACCTCCACCCGAGAGGGGGCCGCGTGCTTGACCGCGTTGCCGAGCGCCTCCTGGACCAGCCGCAGCACCGCGTGCTCGGCCGCCGCCTCCAGCGCGACCTCCTCCAGGACCGCCTCGACCCGTACGCCGAGCCTGGTCTCGTACGCCCGGCACAGCTCCTCCAGTGCGGGCACCAGCCCGGCGTCCTCCAGCGCCACCGGCCGCAGCTCCAGCAGCAGCGCCTGCATCTCGCGCATCGCGCGGGCGGAGGTCCGCTCCATCGCCTCCGCCTGACCGCGCAGCCCCTCGGGAGCCGCCCTGCGCATGCCCGCGGCCAGCAGGCTCAGCGAGAACAGGTCCTGGGAGATGGAGTCGTGCAGCTCCCGCGCGATCCTGCCGCGCTCGGCCTGCCTGGCCTCGGTGCGCGCGGTGATGCTGGCCGACTCGACCGCCGCGCCGAGCCGGTCGGTCATGACGTTGAACGACTGCTCCAGCGTGCTCACCTCGTCCGAGCCCGAGACCTCGACCCGGGGCCGGAAGTCGCCCGCCGCCACCGCCGTCGTGACCGCGGCCAGCCGGCGCAGGCGGCCGATCAGCCGCCGGGTGCTCAGCAGCCCGAACACCAGCCCCACCGGAAGCACCAGGCCCAGCACCAGCAGCGTCGGGACGATCATGGGCGTGAGGCTCGGCACGGACGCGACCTCGGCGTCGGCGGGGGCCTGGACGTGCACGTACCCGATCACCTCGAACCCGTGCGGCCCCACCGGCTCCTTGCGCAGGACGGGGCTGACGTGCCAGACCGTCCGCCCCGTCACGGTGCGGCCGTCGCCCGCGTTCTCCCGGCCGAGCGGCGGCAGCGGCACGTCCAGCGTGGCGCCGAGGCGGTGGATGCCGGGGGCGCTGGCCGCCAGGATCACGCCGTTCACGTCCACGACGGTCTCCAGCATGGCGAGGCCCGGCTCGGTGTGCGGCCGGGCGCCGCCCGCGACCGTACGTCCCCCGGCCGCCGCCACGGCCGCCCGCAGCAGCTCGCGGCCGTCCGCGCCGGCTCTTCTCACGGCCTCGCCCGGGACATCCGGAATATCGGGAAGATCGGGAATGGCGATCTCCCCGCGGACGGGGGCGGGGCCGCTCAGCCGCGTCACCTCCAGGCCGATCGCCTGCGCGTCGCTCGACGCCTGCTCCCGCAGCACCTCCGCGAGGTCGGAGGCGTTGGCCTGCGGGATCAGGAACGTCGCCGCGATCACGGCCTCGACCAGGAACACGGCGGTGGTCGTGACCAGCACGTACGAGGCCGCCATCCGCCCGCGCAGCCCGGAACCCCACACCTTTCGCAGCGTAACGCCCGGGTCAGGCCCGGGTCCTCCCCCAGGAGAGGGAGGTAAAAATCGTTCGTTCTAGGGAAATGGTCTTTTCGTCCGGCTTTCCGGGGCCCAGTGTGGGAGGTATGAAGGCAACGGCAGGAGACCGTCTCCTGGCCCACGCCGACGGCGTGGAGGAAAAGGACAGGAGTCGCGTCATCAGGGAGGTTCAGGGCTCGTACGGAGAGCCGCACCGCGTGGCGCGCTCCGGCGACGGGCACGGCGGGCCGGTGTTCGCCGGCCCTGATGCCGTCGATGTGCCTACGTAAGATCAGCTCGTGAGATCAGAAATCATCTCTGTGGCCACAGGTTCGCGAGAGACCGTGCACGACATCACCGGCCAGTGCGCCGAATTCGTACGCGGTCAGGGCGAAGACGGCCTGTTGCACATATTCGTGCCGCACGCCACCGCGGGGGTCGCCCTGCTGGAGCTGGGCTCCGGCAGCGACGACGACCTGCTCGCGGCGCTGCGGGAGCTGCTGCCGGCCGACGACCGATGGCGTCATCGGCACGGCTCACGCGGTCACGGCAGGTCGCACGTCATGCCCGCGCTGATCCCGCCGTACGCGACCGTACCGGTGCTCGGCGGGCAGTTGGCGCTCGGCACATGGCAGTCCATCGCCGTCGTGGACCTGAACGTCGACAACGCGCAACGCCAGGTTCGCCTGTCGTTTTTGTCGCATTGAATCTGGCCGAGTACGGCCGTACCCGTGGCGACCGTTGACGACTGAGGGTCACAGCGTGTGGACTGTCCCGAAGCGATAAACCGCATAAGCGGGGCCACTCAAGCAGGAGGGATAAACGTGAGCGCGACCGCGGGTCAGGCGCAGGGCGAGCGCGGCCTGGCCGAACGACTCGGCCTCAAGCCGGGTCAGGTGGTGCAGGAGATCGGCTGGGACGAGGACGTCGACGACGATCTTCGCGACTCCATCGAGAACCTGACCGGCACCGAGCTGCTGGACGAGGAAAGCGACGAGGTCGTGGACGTGGTGCTGCTGTGGTGGCGCGACGGCGACGGCGATCTGTTCGACACGCTGACCAACGCCATGCGTGCACTCGCCGAGGGCGGCCAGATCTGGCTGCTCACCCCTAAGTCCGGACGCGAGGGCCATGTGGAGCCGAGCGACATCGGAGAGGACGCCGCCACCGCGGGCCTGTCGCAGACCAGCAGCATCTCGGCAGCACCCGACTGGTCCGGCACCCGGCTCGTGACGCCCAAGGGCCGGAGGTAAGGACCCGCAGAGAGCTTCGACCACCCAGGGAGTCACGGCGTCCGCCATGCGGCAGGATATGGGCGTGAACGCACATCCTGTCGAGGTCGGCGCCCCGGCTCCGGACTTCGAGCTGCAGGACCAGCACGGCGCTCCGGTGCGCCTGTCCCGGCTCAGGGGCCGCAAGGTCGTGCTGGTCTTCTATCCGCTTGCCTTCAGCGGCATCTGCGGCAGCGAGCTGGACGCGCTGCGCGACACGGCGTTCGGCGACGACGTACGGGTGCTGACGGTCTCGGTCGACTCCGTCTTCACCCTCCGCGCCTGGGCGGATCGCGAGGGTTATCCCTTCTCGCTGCTCTCCGATTTCTGGCCACACGGACAGGTCGCGCAGGCGTACGGTGTGTTCGACGATGCGAAGGGGCTCGCACGCAGGGGCACCTTCATCATCGACGGCGAGGGCGTGATCCGCTGGTCGGTGATCAACCCGATCTCCGCCGCGCGCGACGTCGCCGACTACGTCAAGGCGCTCGCCGACATCCACTGACCCTGACATCGACACTGACACCGACACTGATCCCGACCCCGGCACTCACTTCGGAGGCAACGATGCCCTGCTACCGCTGCGGGGCCCGGCAGACGGACCCGGTCCGCGGCTCCAGCCCGTGGCAGCGCGGGGTGCGCGCGGAGTCCCAGGTGCTGATCTGCCCGGACTGTCAACGCCTGCACGACCTCGACCTGGACCACTGCGGCACCTGCCGGTCCACGGCGCTCATCTGCCGGCTCGGCGAGGTGGAGTGCCGGTCCTGCGGAGCCGTCTGGATGGCCCGCTCCGGCGGCACGCCGGGCCGGCCGCCCGCGATGGAGACGCCGCCGGGGCTGTCGGCGGAGGTGGAGGCCGCGCTCAACCGCGTGCTCGGCCGCGCCTGACCTCCCGCCGGGGGGCTTCACCGCCGTCGGATGAGCTGCGCTATCGTCTCCTACCGTGTCCGCATTGAGTAGTACGTCGAGTAGCTCGTCGTTCGTCGTCGCGCTCGACGTGGGTGGCACGTCCATGAAGGGCGGCCTGGTCAGCGACTCAGGCAAGGTGCTGCTGAGCGAGCGGCGCCCCACCCCGCGCACCGAGGGCGGGGACGCGGTCGTGGCCGCCATCTCCGACTTCATCGGCCACCTCGCCGCCGCGGGCGACGGGGAGCCGGCCGGCGTGGGCCTCGCCGTGCCCGGCCTGGTCACCGAGCACGCCGCCGTCTACGCGACCAACCTCGGCTGGCGGGACGTCCCCGCCTCGGCGTTCACCACGCTGGACATCCCGGTCATGCTGGGTCACGACGTCCGTACGGGCGGCCTCGCCGAGAGCGTGCTCGGCGCCGGCCGCGACGTGGCCGACTTCCTCTTCCTCCCCATCGGCACCGGCATCGCGGGCGCCACCGTCATCCGCGGCGAGCCGTACGGCGGCTCCTCCGGCTGGGCCGGCGAGATCGGCCACACCCCGGTCTTCCCTGACGGCGAACAGTGCGCCTGCGGCCAGTTCGGCTGCCTGGAGACGTACGCGTCGGCCGCTTCCGTGGGCCGCCGCTACAGCCAGCGGGCCGGCCTCGAAGGCGTCAGGGCCGAACAGGTCGTCACCTCCGACGACCCGATCGCCATCGAGATCTGGGACGAGGCCGTGGAGGCGCTGTCGCTCGCCCTGGCCACGTACACGCTGCTGCTGGACCCCTCGGCCATCGTCCTCGGGGGCGGCCTCGCCGAGGCCGGCCCGGCCCTGTTCGACCCCGTACGCACGCGCCTGCTCAAGCGCCTCGCCTTCCGCGACGCCCCGCCCCTGATCCCGGCCGCGCTGGGCGTCGACGCCGGCATGCTCGGCGCCGCCCTCCTGGGCTGGCGCGCCGCGGGTCGGCCGGAGCTGGGGCCCGGGTGGGACGTGGATGTGCGGTCGGGCCCCTTGGTGTCGTAAGGTGTAGTGCCGATCAGGGGCGGTTAGCTCAGCGGTAGAGCACTCGCCTTACAAGCGAGGGGTCACTGGTTCGAACCCAGTACCGCCCACCAGCAGAAAGAGTGTCCTCGATGGGGACGTCATGACGCGAGGAAGCGCCCGCCGTCCACGAAGGAGGACGGGCGCCTGTCGAAGGAGCCAGCGGGGCTTCGAGCGGCGGTGCGGTGGGTCCGGGTGACGGCACCGGAATGCCCAAGGGCAGACACACCGTCACTGGCGTACCGGGTGCTGTTCCTGACGTCGGATCTCAGCGAGGCCGTCCCGATTCGGTGACCGGGACGGCCTTCGTCGTTCGGAGTCGAACAGGTCTATCGCGCGAAGGCGCACTGGGCGGAAATGATGGCGGTGCCCCCGGAGGACCCGAGAGGGCTGAAGATCGAGACCAGCCACCCCCTCCCGTCATCTGTGGCGTGATCGTCTACCACCTCAGGATTCGGGAGGATCCCAGGCAGGTGGTAGCCTCCGCCGAGAACCTTCTTCCCTGCAGGGCATCTGACTTCTCCGCTGACCAGACTGTTAGGGCGCAGAGTGATCTCGGCACGGACGATCTCGTGCCCGGTGATCGGCTTGTCGTGCCTGAAGATGTTGTCGCGCTCTGGGTTGTCGTAAGCGGACGCCGGTGCCTGGAACGAGGCGGCCAGGATGGCTCCCGCCAAGGTGGTTGTGGCCAAGGAGACTGCGTGCTTCGGTGAGATCATCTTGCTTCCTTGTCTGTGAGTGCCGGGGTCAGGGCATACAGCAGATACCCATGTGACAAATGGGGAGCATCTGGCTCAATCGATGGCCTGGCAAACAGTCGGCACGCCCCTGCGTTCGGGCCGACGAACGTCCCTATCCATCAGGTGGCCACGGCAGGCGAGCTGGGAGACATCCAGGTGGTCGTGGAACTCGGGCCGAAGCTGGATATCAGCGAGCGGGCGCGCTTGCCATGGCCTGGCCGTGGCGTACGCCTTGTGCCTGTGGGACCGTGCCGACGACGCGATGGCCTCGCTGTTGGAAGCCGAGACCATCGCTCCCGAGCAGGTGCGCCATCGCTACCTCAGCCGCCAGCTGAAGGCAGTCCCCCTGGCGTAGCTTGGCATGACCGTGGATGTATCTGGAGCACGGCCAGGGCGTCCCCACTGAGTGACAATCTGAGTGACAACGGCCCAGGACGAGCGTAGACAGCAGGGGATCCGCGCGGAAGGTTCGCTGAGGTGGGACCTCGAATCACCCCAGGTCCCACCTTCTCGCGGCGAGCCTTGCAAGCGAGGGGTCACTGGTTCGAACCTGGTACCGCCCACCAGCAGAAAGAGCCCCGTCTCCCATCAGGGAAACGGGACTCGTGTCATTGACGTGCCATCAGCGAACGCAACCGATCTTGCTTCCGTCACGTGCCCGAGCAGTGGGGATCTTGCTCGTCCGGCTCGGAAAGGCGATTGCCGGTTTCAGCGGTCGTCGTCGGCGAAGCCTGTGCGGTAGGCGAAGACCACGGCTTGGACGCGGTCGCGTAGGTCCAGTTTGGTGAGGATCCGGGAGACGTAGGTTCGGACGGTCTCGAAGCTGATCACCAGTTCTGCGGCTATCTCGGCGTTGGAGAGGCCACGGGCGATCAGCCGCAGTACCTCGCGTTCGCGGGGAGCCAGGACGGCCAGCGGATCCTCGTCGGGGGTGGGGGCGGCCGGGCGGAGGCGGTCGGCGAAGCGACCTATCAGAGTACGGGTCACGGTGGGGGACAGCAGGGACTCTCCGCGGGCGACGGTGCGGACGCCGTTCACCAGGTCCAGGAGAGGGGCGTCCTTCAGCAGGAAGCCGCTGGCTCCGGCACGCAGCGCTTCGTAGACGTACTTGTCCACGTTGAACGTGGTCACCACCAGTACCTTCGGCGGCGCCACGACACCGGGGCCGGCGATGCGCCTCGTCACCTCGATGCCGTCCATCAGCGGCATGTGGATGTCCATGACCACCACGTCGGGCTTCAGGCTAGTGACCGCCTCGACCGCGGCCGGGCCGTCGGCGGCCACGCCGACCACCGCCATGTCCGGCTGCGCGTCGAACGCCGTCACGTAGCCGGCACGGACGATCTCCTGGTCCTCGCAGATCACGACGCGGATGGTCATCTGGCACCGCCTACGGGGATCGACGCGGAGACTCGGAAACCGCCGTCCGGTTGCTCGCCTGCGGCCAGCTCGCCGCCCAGCGCGCCTATCCGGTCGCTTAGTCCGGCCAGGCCGCGGCCGCCGGAGAGGCTGCTTCTCGCGCCGACGGGGACCGCGCCAGCGGCGTTCGTCACCTCGACCTCCACGCGGTGGTCATCCCGGTAGCCGATGCGAACGGTGGTGGGGCGGCCTTGGGCGTACTTGACGGCGTTCGTCAGGCCCTCCTGCACCGTCCGGTACACGGCCAGCCCCACGCCGACCGGGAGCGAGGGCTGGTCGCCGTCCTCCACCAGTTCGATCGGCTGGCCGCCGCTTCGCATGTGTTCGACCAGGTCTCGCACGCTGCCCACGACAGGCGTGGCCGACTCTCCGGTCGCCTCCAGCACGTCCAGCAGATACCGCAGTTCGGCCAGGGCTCGGCGGCCGGCGCCGCCGATCGTGGACAGTGCCGTGGCCACGCGCTCCGGTGACGTGGCCACGAACTGCGTGGCGTCGGCCTGCACGACGATGGCGGTGACGTGGTGGGTCACCACGTCATGCAGCTCCCGCGCGATGCGCGCCCGCTCTGCGGCGGCCGCGGCCTCGGTGGCGAGCCGCCGTCGCTCGGCCTCCTGGAGCCGCTGCCCGCGTACGAAGGCGCCGCCCAGCCAGCACGCGGCGAAAAGCAGGTAGAACACCAGGAACTCGCTCTGCAGAACCGGTGAACCGAGCAGGACCACGGCCACGCACAGCACGACGTACGCGGTCGATGCCACGACGGCGATGACGCCCCGGAACCGCTCCTGGTGCGCGCCCACCGAGTACAGCGCGATGTACACCGTCACGGTGCCGAACTGCATCGGGTAGCCGAGCGTCTCGTGGATCATGAAAGCCGTGCCGTTGATCGCCAGACACGCGGCGGGCCATCGGGTACGCACGGCCAGAGGCACCGTCTGGGCCAGGATCAGGACGATCTGGAACGCGTCGGCCGGGCGTCCTGACAGGTTGCCGAACTCGACGCTCATGATCGACAGCGCCGGCACGAACGCCAGCCCGGTGGTCACGACGGCCAGCCACCGGTCCCACACCGTGGCGTCGTAGACGCGCCACACCTTCCGCAACCTTCGTAAGCGGTCGCTGGCCCAGGTCCCCGACATGGCCCAGAGCCTAGCGATCCCTGATCTCCGATGTTGCCGTGCTTGTCCCTCATGTGAGCTACACGGAATGTCCGCAACGCGGTGATTCGGGACAGGGCCCTCCATCCCTACCTTTCTCATCAGCGGCCGACAACCACGGTCAACCGCGAAGCCAGATCACGGTATATCGGTCATTCGGAGGACAGCACCATGGGGAACACCATCCGCGTACGCGTCGTCGTCGCCGGCGCCCTGACCACGGTCGCGGCAGCGGGGGCAGTGATCGGTGGGCAGCCGGCCGACGCCAGGGCCGTGGCGACCGCCGGTCACGTCCAGACTTCGATCAAGTGGGGTCAGTGCCCCGAACTCGCGCCAGGCGTCGAACGGGACCCCAGGCAAACCTGCGGCACGGTCAAGGTGCCTCTGGACTACCGCCGCCCCGACGGAGAGACCATCACCGTCGCGGTCTCCAGGATCGCCACCGCCAAGCACGGCAAGAAGCGCGGCGACCTGCTGTTCAACCCGGGCGGTCCGGGACTGCAGGGCCTGGACATGCCTGGCCAGATGGCACTCACTCTCCCGAAGGAGGTGCGGGACTCCTACGACCTGATCGGGTTCGACGCGCGCGGCGTCGGCCACAGCACCCCGATGAGCTGCGGTCTGTCCGGCCCCAGCCTTCTCACCATCTTCCCCTACCCCGGCGCCGGCGGCTCGATCGAGGGCAACGTCACCACCGCGCGCGCCGTTGCCCGGCAGTGCGCCACGATCGGTGACAAGCTCCGCTTCTTCAACAGCGCGAACACAGCGCGCGACATGGATCGCATCCGCCAGGCGCTCGGGGCGCGGAAGATCTCCTACTGGGGCCAGTCCTTCGGCACCTACCTCGGCGCGGTCTACGCCTCGCTGTTCCCCCGCAACACCGACCGGATGGTGTTGGAGGGCAACGTCGACCCGAACAAGGTGTGGGCGAAGATGCTGAACACCTGGAACCAGGGCATGAACGACCGGTTTCCGGACGCCGCCCGCGTGGCCGCGGCGGCCGACGCCGACCTCGGGCTGGGCGGCACCGCCGGCGAGGTCACCGACACCTTCATCGCGCTGGCCGACCGCCTCGACCGGAAGCCGGCCATGATGCCGGGCACATCAGTGGCCATCAGCGGTGCGCTGCTGCGCGGCGTCACGTACCAGATGTTGCAGCGCAACGAGATGCTCGCGCCGCTCACCCGATTCTGGAAGGCGGCGGCCGACCTGTCCGCCGGCAAGGCCCTGGCGGACGCGGACGCCGCCGTGCTCCGGCAGATTCTCGCCGACACCCCGGCTGTGAAGGGCGTGCCGGCGGACAACCAGGCGACCATGGTCCTGGCCATGCTCTGCGGGGACACCACCTGGTCGCGAGAGGTGGGCTCCTACGCCGACGCCACCGCGGCCGCCCGCGCGAAGTACCCGCTGAGCGCGGGCATGCCCAACAACATCCTGCCGTGCGCGTTCTGGTCGCAGAAGCCGATCGAGCCGGTGGTCAAGGTCACCTCGCACGGTCCGCGTAACATCCTGATCCTGCAGAACCGCCGCGACAACGCCACGCCGTGGGCCGCGGGCCGGGGCATGCACAGGGCCCTGGGTGACCGCGCCGGCTTCCTCGGTGTCGAGCACGGCGGCCACTTCGTCTACGGCACCGGCTCGACCTGCGCCGACAAGGCCACCGTCGCGTTCCTGATCAAGGGAACCCTGCCGGCCAAGAACGTCTCCTGCGCGGGCCCCCGGCCCTGACCGTCATGCCATCAGGGCAGCGCGGAGACGGTCAGCGGGGAAGTGGTTCCCCAGGTCGGCCCACAGGCCGGCGCACCGACGGGAACGATCTTCGCTCCCTGCCAGCGAGGGGTCACTGGTTCGAATCCAGTACTGCCCACCTGCACCGGGAAGCCCCGTAGCGATCTCGCTACGGGGCTGTCGTGCCACCACGTGCCCTGTGCTGTGCTGGACAGTACGCCGGACGAGGCCTCCGGCCCGCTGGTCATGCGCGCCCTTCGCGCGGACGGGCTGATCCGTACGGAGCCCGGCGTGGGCAGCTTCGTGACCAAGCCCGAAGAGCGCAAGGAGATCGACGCCCCTCAGGAAGCGCATGCCGTGACCTTGAGGTGGTCGGCCATCATCCAGTGGTACTGAGGCCGGTCGTTCGGCGTCCGTACGGCGCGGAACAGAACGCCGCTCGACCATTTGTCGGGGTATTTGTCGTCGTACGTGATGAGCTGCTGCCTGGTCTTCTCCCTGAGAATGCCTGCCTGTGGGTCCGGCAGGTGATAGACGGGGGCCGAGTCGACGATCACCACGGCGCAGTGCTGACGCCCCACGATGGGCATCCGGGCGAGGCTCGGCGCCTGGGCCGTCGTCTTCGACTCCAGTGCGGCGTTGATGAGTTGGCTCACCCCGGCGGCGAGCACCGCGCTGACCGACGCGATGGCGAGGTGCCGCAGCCATGGGTGGTCAGGTCGCGGGGACCGCTCTTCGGTCCGCGCTCTCGCTTCAGCCTGTCGTGCCTCGCGGACGCGCTGCTCCCACTCGCGCCAGTCGCCGCCCAGATATTCGATGATGTCCCGCACGGCCGGTTCCGGTGGGATGCCGCGGCCGGAGAAGAGATCGCCGATCACGGTCTTGCTGCGGTTGATATCACCGGCGATTTTTCGCGTACTGGGCGAATTGGCGGATTTGCGCAGCTCTTTGAGATCGGCATAGAACTGGCGAAGAACCTGGCGATAATCAGTGTGTTGTCCGGTATCCACTCGCCTGTCCAATCCCGAAGCCGCCGGTATGTCTGAGATAGTGCCGCAATTTCGGCATTGATGGGGAGGGCTCTGTCCGCACTCTGTCCGCGGACACGAAACCCCTTGCCCGCCGGCTTCCCGAGGCGCGAATGTCGGGGCATGAACACAAACAGCAGGGGCAAAGCCCTCTTCGCGGCCATGGTTCTGGCGATCGGCACCATGGGGGCAACGGCCACGGAAGCGGCGGCGGCCGCAGAAGGGACATCCGTTCCCGGATGCCGCCTTTATCGACCGGACCCGCACATCGTGGTGGGCCAGCGAGTCGGGGTAAATTACTACTTTTCGTGCAATAACCGTCGTATTCGGTACGTCAAGGTCACATTAGCCCTGAGGCGACACCGGGCCGGACTCCCGGACGCGGTCGAGACGTCGTACCAGTTCGACAGCTTCCGGGACCCCGCGCAGGCCGGCATCAACACCACGCTGGAGACGCCCTCGGCGTGCCAGTCCGGCAAGCGGTATCACGGCGACATCACCATCAACGTGTCTCTCGCCGGCGCCCAGAGTCGCACCTCGACCGTGCGCGGCCCCTCCATCACCTGCGTACGTTGATCGAGGAAGTTTCGATGACCACGACAACGACCTGGGCACGGGCCGCCGCCCTCGCCGCCCTGGTGGCCACGCTCCTCAAAACCGGGTGCCACCACCCAGCCCCTGCATTCCCTGAACCGATCGCCGGCAGCCGGAAGTCGCAACATATTCCGGACCACGTGCGCCTCTGGTGATCGGGGCGCGCCCTCCCGAAGCAGTTATTCGGCATGAAACGGAGGAAACGCTACCGTGATGTTCGACCTGTATGTAAGGTGCCTCCGGTGATGGGCACACTCCCTTACGCGATGGCCATCTCGGGCACAGCGCCATCCGCTCTCGCCGTGATCCTTGGCCTGATCGTCTTCGTAGGCGGCCTGGCCCTTCTGACGCAGCTCATCCGCTATATCGCCGAGCGCCGGGCCGCCACGCGCCCCTCGGTTCACTTGGAGCCCCCGGACGCGTCCTGGAGATCCCGGGTTCACCCAGGTCAGATTTGCTGGGCGTCCCTTCAGTTCGCGGATCGTCCAGGCTGGAAAGACCGCCCTTGTCTTGTGATACGCACCCATGAGCAGGGCGTGGAAGTGCTGAAAATCACCAGCAAAAACAAGTCGCATCGGTATGAATGCATACAGATACCAACGAGAAGTTGGGACAAGCGAGCACGGGAAGACAGCTGGCTCGACCTGGGTGAGAGCTACTTCATCTGGGATCAGGCGATTCGGCGCGTCGCAGGATCCTGTGACGCGGCGACGTGGCACCAGGTGACGCGACGCCATCGCACCGGCTATGTCTACAGCGCGAACGGCGCCGGCGACAAGTAAGCAGGGCGACGGGCTTGAGCCACTCGGGTTCACGACAGAAGAACGCATGAAGGTGCATGGCACAGGTGACCAGCCGAGTGAAAGAGGTGCCGTGGCCCGTGCGTGAAGGCCAGGTGAGCGAAGCGACTCTCATCTACGACGAGCAACGCATCTCCGTCTCGACGCTCGACGGTCAGAAGTGGTACGCCCGCTATGGGCCGCCCGATCTCTCCCATGAGGCGCTCTCGGAGGAGTTGGGCAAGGCTGACCCGCGCGGCAACGTCAAAGTCACGGTGAGGTTTCCGTCTATGGCATGAGGCCCGGCAGCGCAGCTGAGACGACGCGGGCCTGAGCTGCACCAGGATGAACGTCTCTGGCCCGGGCGTTCCGGCGGGAAATAGCCGGGGCGGTGTGGCGTGACCTGGACGGATGGCCGATCATAAGGCCATGTCGCTCCGCGTGTACGAAACCGATCTGTTCGAGAGCTCTAGGGGCCGTTTGGAGGCGATTGCCTACCGGCTGCTGGGATCTGCCGGGGATGCGGAGGACGCGGTGCAGGACACGTACCTGCGCTGGCACGCGGCGGACCGGGAACGCATCGAGACGCCCGAGGCCTGGCTGACCAAAGTGCTCACCAATCTCTGCCTCAACCAGCTCACCTCGGCGCGGGCCAGGCGGGAGACGTATGTGGGGCAGTGGCTTCCCGAGCCGGTGCTGGACGGGGACCGGATGCTCGGTCCCGCCGACACCTTCGAGCAGCGCGAGTCGGTCTCCATGGCGATGCTCACGCTGATGGAGCGGCTGACGCCCAACGAGCGCGTCGTCTACGTGCTGCGCGAGGCGTTCGGGTACGCGCACCGCGAGATCGCCGAGATCCTGGACATCACGGAGTCGAACTGCCAGCAGATCTACCGGCGGGCCAGGCAGCATCTGGCTGCCGAGCGATCCCGTACGGAGGTCGACGCCGCCGCCGCGCGGAAGATCGTCGAGGAGTTCCTCGCCGCGGCCCTCAGCGGCGACACCGAGCCGCTGATCCGGCTGCTCGCGGACGACGCGGTCAGCGTGGCCGACGGCGGCGGGAAGGTCGTCGCGCGCAGGACGCCGGTCATCGGAGCCCTGGGCATCGCCCAGTACCTGCGTGGCATGTTCCAGCCGAGCGACTCCAAGCGGACCCTCGTCGGCGGCGATCCCGTCTTCTACGCCGTCGTCGTCAACGGCGGTCCTGCCGTGCTGGTCGAGGTCGGCGCGCAGGTCATCGGCGTGATCTGTCTCGACATGACCCCTGACGGCCTCGCCTCGATCCACATCCAGGTCAACCCCGACAAGCTTCAGCGCATCGCGCGTCAGTGGGCGGCCGATGGATCTCGTCGCCCGGTCCCGTTGAGTTGGTGACCCACATCACATCAGGTCCCTGTCAGGGATCGCGCGCCTGTCCGGTTCAGGAGGTGAAAGCAACCAGATAGGAGCGTAGCCATGAAGCACCGCATCGTCGTCCTGGGAGCCGGGTACGCCGGAGCCAACGCCGCCGGCCGCCTCGCCAAGCGGCTGCACCGCGACGACGTCGAGATCACGCTGGTCAACGGCGACCCGGAGTTCGTCGAGCGGGTCCGCATGCACCAGCTGGCGAGCGGGCAGGATCTGCGGCCCCGCCCGCTGCGCGACGTCTTCGCGGGCACCGGCGTACAGGTCAGGACCGCGCGGGTCACCGCCGTCGATGTGGAAGGCAAGACCGTCGAGCTCGGCGGCGAGACCCTCGCCTACGACACCCTCGTGTACGCCCTGGGCAGCACCCACGCCGACCAGGGCGTCCCAGGTGTCGCCGAGCACGCCTACAACGTGGCCGGCAAGCAGGCCGCTCTCCGGCTGCGGGCGCGCCTGAACGAGGTGAAGCCCGGCGGGACCGTACTGATCGTGGGCGGCGGCCTGACCGGCATCGAGGCGGCCACCGAGATCGCCGAGGCCCACCCGGACCTGGAGGTCGCGATCGCCGCCCGCGGCCGCGTCGGCGGCTGGCTCAGCGACAAGGCCCAGCGCCACCTGCGCGGCGCTTTCGACCGGCTCGGCATCACGGTTCACGACCACGTCGACATCGCGCGCGTCGAAGCGGACGGCGTGGTCACCGCCGCGGGCAGCGAGATCCGGGCCGAGGTGACCGTGTGGACCGCGGGGTTCGGCGTGCACCCGATCGCGGCCGCCACCACCCTGAAGGTGTCCGACACCGGGCGGATCGTCGTCGACGCCGGCATGCGATCGGTCTCGCACCCCGACGTGTACGCCGTCGGCGACGCCGCGTACGCAGAAGGAGCGGGTGGCAAGCCGCTGCGGATGTCCTGCGCCTCGGCGAACCCGATGGCGTGGCTGGCGGCCGACGTCATCGCCGCGCGCCTGACCGGTCGCAAGGTTCCCGAGACCACGATCGGCTACTCGGTGCAGTGCATCAGCCTCGGACGCCGCGACGGGATCATCCAGCGGGTGACCCCCGACGACCAGGTCACGTCCAGCGTCTTCACCGGGCGGACCGCCGCCCGCATCAAGGAGATGATCTGCGCGAGCGCGGCCTGGAGCATCTCGCACCCGACCATGCTGATGCCGAGCCGCCGCCGCCACCTCGCGGGCACCGGCGCCGTGGAGGCCCGGCCTCTCACGCAGGCATGACGAAGCGAGCGCTGCCGGGCGAGCGTGGTGGTCCGCTCGCCCGCGCGCCGCACGCGAGCACGTGCCTGAAGGATTGTTCGTGCCCGATCCTGGACAGACGGTAGACCGCCGTCGGCAGACGGTGAGACTGTAAGGGGCAGGGCGACCTGCTGGAGGAGATCGTGAGTCAGTCCGAGTTGACCACGGACATGGTTCTCGCCGCCATCCGGGACCACGAGTTCGCGGCCTATGACGTCCTGGTCCGGGATCATCCGTCGGAGGCGGTGATCGCCGGGTTCACCGCCGCGGCCAGGTCGGGGTTCACCACCTTCGGCGTGGCAGTGCATCTGGCGTCGCTGACGGACAAAGGACGCAAGCAGCTTGACTCCTGACTTGTGCGTCATGACGAGCGGACGGAACAGTCCCTTGTCGTGAAAGCGAAGGGCACGGAGCCAAGCGAGGTCAGCGGCATGGTCCTCGGCCTGCTGGCGGTGATCTGGTTCATCGGGGTTCCGCTGTGCCTCTGGCAGGCACTCGCCACCGCGTTCACGGGTGACGCCGAACTCGATCGTGGCGGCACGAACGCGTGGCTGGCCGCGGCGGCGGTGATCTTCACTGTCGCGCCCGTCCTCGCCACCGGCATCTGCGTCTTCACCGCCAGAGTCGTACGCGCCTGGATCTTCGGCCTCGTCGCGACGGCGTGCGTGCTCTTCGTCCTGGCGAGTCTGTACACGGAGGCGCGACAGGCGGAGCTGCGCCGTCCTCCGCCGCCTCTGCCGTCCGGCTACTGCGCCGAGTACAGCGGCGGCGACAGCGACTGCCCAGGTGGATGAGCGTCGTCTCAGGTGACCGATTTAACGAGTTGCGCGGCTTTGGGCGGGCCGCTGTACGCTTTCGCCTCATCCCGTCAACCCCTCGCATGAACGGACCTCGCCGTGGCGAAGCTGAACCAGATCCTCGCCGTGGAGAAGGGCGTCAAAGCCAGCAGCCAGCGCGCGGTCGCCGACGCCCACCACACCATCCAGAAGCACCCCCTGCTGTCGGGCCTGTCGCGCACGTACCAGCCGATCGACGACGAGGGCGAGCAGCTCCCGCCGGAGTCCACCCGCGTCCAGGTGAAGGCGGAGGAGGTGCTGGCCGAGGTCGGCAAGGCGCTCACGAAGCTGTTCGACGTGACGGCGACCAAGGACTGGACGAACACCGTCGCCAAGGCCGACGTCGTCGTGGACGGGACCACCCTCATCGAAGGCGCGCCGGTCACCTACCTGCTGTTCCTGGAGAAGCAGCTGGTCGAGCTGTACGCGTTCATCGCCAAACTGCCGACCCTGGACCCGGCGGAGACGTGGACGTTCGACGACAACTCCGGCGCGTGGCGTACGGAGCCGGTCAAGACGACCCGCACCAAGAAGGTGCCGCGCAACCACGTGCTCGCCGAGGCGACCGACAAGCATCCGGCGCAGGTGCAGGTGTTCACCGAGGACATCGTCGTCGGCTACTGGACCAAGACGGCGTTCTCCGGCGCCCTGCCGGCCCGCCGCGTCAACGAGCTGCTGGCCCGGGTGCAGAAGCTGCAGGACGCCGTGAAGTACGCCCGTGAAGAGGCCAACAGCGCCGAGGTCGAGGACCGCAGGGTCGGCGACGCGGTGTTCGCCTACCTGTTCGGCTAGCGTAGAGACTCCCCGTTGAGCGCGGGGTGCGCGAAAGCGCGAAGCTGAGGCTGAAGCTGAAGCTGACGAACGGCCAAAGCGGAGGTTCGAGCCCTCCCCGCGGTTCGCGCCGCGGTAGCCCAACCGGCAGAGGCAGCCGATCACATTCAGATTCTCGCTCGAAGCTCAGCATTGACCGTCGAGAGCCACATCGACCGAGGGCAGGCCATGATTGTTGAGATGCCGGTTCGAATCCGGCCCGCGGCTCTTCATGCCGCGGTGGCTCAATGGCAGAGCGCACATTCGTCATAGCTGACCTGCTCTCTTAAACGCTGCTGGCCTCACATATGGCGGCAACATTCAAGGCCCCCCGGCTTGGGAACGCCGGGGGGCCGCCGTCGTTGTCCGGGCCGAGCCGTCAAGGGGGACAGATGTACGTGCGGTTCCAAAGTCCCGTGCCGAACAGGCGCGGCACATATCCGGGAGTGTTCGGCCTCGTCAACGCCCTGGCCGAGCAGGGACGCCTGTCGGACGCGGAGGAAGCCTTCAGGCGCGAGAACAACGCCTGGTACGACACCAACTTCACCGACCCCGCCACCGTGGACCCCACCGTCTACGACCGCGCCGTCAATCCGGAGGCGGCGGCCTGGTTCAAGGCGTCAGCCGGGCACCTCATCCGGCGGGTGCCGGGATACCTGGCCATTCTCGCCGCGCACGGCGTGGAGTGCGTACGCCTCGAATCGGCGGACCCGGGCAGGATCATCTACGAGGACGACGATCAAGTGGTCGTCGTCCCACGCGCCGTCGAATAGGCGACGACCGTCAGCGGTACAGGTCGTGGTGAATTGGTCGCTGCCGTCGTGGTGAGATTCGCTTGGGATGACGGTCGCTCCCAGTGCTCTTCGTCGTCCTGCGGATCAGCGGCTTCGATTGCCCTTTCTTCTGCGGTTCGGCGACGGAGGCGTGGCGCGGCGGCCGGAGGCGGTCTGGCTGGGCTTGCGTTCCTGGCGGCGCTGGGCCGGCTTCTCGGCGGCGGCGGGGGCGGGGGTGCGGCCTCGGGAGCTGTTGACCGTGCGGCCGCGTACGATGCCGATGAAGTCCTCCACCAGGTCCGTGGTCGCGTCGGTGGGCCAGGCCAGGCCGACCTGCGACTGCGGTGCGTCGAGCAGCGGCCGGTACTTGAGGTCCCTGCGGTGGTGGAGGCGCGCCAGCGACTGCGGGACCACCAGGAGCCCGGCGCCGCTCGCGACCAGCTCGACCGCCTCGCCCGTCGTAGCCGGGCGGGTGAAGGCGGGCAGGCCCGGCCGGGTCGTCCACTCCAGGGTGTCGTCCAGGGGGTGCAGGATCTCGTCGTCGGCCAGGTCGGCGAGGGTGACCTCGTCGGCGGCGGTCACCGCGTGGTCCTTGGGCACCACGACCACCGTGGTCTCCACGTAGAGGGGGATCACGCTGAGCACGTCGCGGTCGACCGGCAGCCGGACGAATCCGGCGTCCGCGCCGCCGTCGCGCAGGAGCGCCACCACCTCGGCGGCGGGGACCGCGACCAGGGTGAGCGGTACGTCGGGCATCCGCTCGGTCCAGATGTTGACCCATTTGGCGGGTGTCACTCCGGGCGCGTACGCCAATCGGAAGGCCCTGCCGCTCTCGCCATCGGTCACCGCCTCAGCGTACCGATGTCAGGGAACCCGTTCCGACTGACTACGCTTGACATCATGCCGTCGCCCAAACCGAAGACCGTCCAGACGATGAAGCCCGAGACCGCGGCGAAGAAGCTGGGGGTCCTCCTCTCGGCTACTCCCGCCGAGTTCCAGGCCGGGCCGGTCTCCAGGGACGAGCTGAACGCCCTGCAGGCAAAGCCGCCCGCCTGGCTCGCCGACCTGCGCCGCAACGGCCCCCACCCCAAGCAGGTCGTGGCCGCCAAGCTCGGGGTCTCCATCTCCGGGCTGGCCAGAAGCGGCATCACCAAGCCGCTCACCACCGCCGAGATCGACGAGATCAAGGCGGAGAACCCGGCGTGGCTGGAGCACGAGCGCTCCGTCCAGGCCGAGGCCCGCAAGGAGGCGCTCCGCCTCAAGCAGCAGCGAGCGCAGGAGGGCTGACCTGGCGCCGGCCCGCGCCGGCTCTCCTAAGCGTCTCCGAGCGTCCACAAGGCCGCGATGGGAAGGGCCCGCAGTTTCTCGCCGAACGCCAGCGCCTGCTCCCCGGCATAGAGCACGAAACCCGCGCGGAACCGTGCGCCGAGCCGGTCGGCCAGATGGCGCAGGCCGCGGAAGTCGTCGCCGCGCACGGTCTCCGCTGCCTTGACCTCGATCCCGACCACCTCGCCGGAGGCTTGCCGCCCGCGTGCTCGTGCCGGTCTGCTGTTGTCATCGCAGGTAGAGGCGGTTGTGTGGGCGTTCTGCCGGAGGTGTCGTGGGCGGTCTGCCGCTGCCTCCGTGGGCGGTCTGCCGCCGCTTCTGTGGGCGGTCTGCCGCTGCCGGGGCTAGGGCCGGTCCTGGGGGATCATCGCGGCCACCAGGAAGCAGATCCCTGCCACCAGGCATCCGATCGATGCGAAGAACACCACGTAGTACAGCGACCGGTCCGGCACGAGGCTGGACAGTGGCAGGAGAACTAAGCAGAGGCCCGTGAGGAGCTGGCCCAGACCGTATGGGCGTGGCCGGAGCTTCGTGCGCTGACGCTCCGTCGCGACGAGGATCCGCCCGGTGGCCAGGGTGTGGATGCCGAGGGCGGCCAGGACGCACGCTGGCACGAGCCTGAGCACCGTCGTTGTCAGGTCCATGTGCGCCGGCTCCTCGGATCGGGTCGGTCAGGGGTGGGGCCATCGTGCCGTACGGCGCCGACGAAGATCAAGACGGGCAGGACTGGGAAGGGTCAGACGGCGGCGGCCATCGCGGGGGCCGGGCAGGGGTCGGCGTCGGCGAGGGCGCGGAGCTGGTCGGCGAACGCGAGAGCCTGGTCGGGGGTCAGGCGGGGCTCGGAGCCCACGTAGAAGACGACGATGTCGCCACCCGGAGTGCGTACGGCGTTGAAAGGAATCATGGTGCTTCGCATTCTTCCGTGCGGCACCGACAGTTTCGACTCAATTGAACCGCCCGGTATCCGGGGGGCCGTTCGCGGGCTCAGCCCAGGAGACCGACAGGAGCGGAGTGTGGGCGTAGCACAACGGCCGGAGGTGTGGCCGGCCCCGAGTTCGGATGCCAGGCTGTCGCTCGTCCTGGGGGAGCGGGCGCTGCACGTGAACGGGGATCTGCAGACCGCGCGGCGCTGGTACGACGCCGCCTACCGCCAGGCCGAGCAGTCCGGTGACCCCGTCGCGCTCGGGCTGGCGGCGCTGGGGCTCGGCGGGCGCTGGGTGCGGGAGCACCGGACGTCGGCGGAGTCCGAGCGGGTGCGTACGCGGCAGTTACGGGCGCTGTCGCTGCTCGACCCGTCCTCGCCGACGGCGCTCCGGCTGCGCATCCGGCTCCAGGGGGAGGACGACTACCGGAACGGCACGCACGACGGGATCCTGCGGCTGCTCCGCGAGACGCGGGACGCGGGGGACCCGCTCGCCGTCGCGGAGGCGCTCAGCCTGGCGCACCACTGCCTGCTCGGTCCCGAGCACGCGGCGCTCAGGCGCGAGCTGGCCGATGAGCTGATCGGCCTGGCGGGGGTCACCGAGCGCCGCGGCGACCTGCTGATGGGCCTGATGTGGCGGACCGTGAACCTCTTCCTGGCCGCCGACCCGCACGCCGAACGCTGCCTGGAGGAGCTGCGCCGGCTGCTGCGCGAGCACGCCTACCTCGCGGTCGGGTACGTGGTCGACGCCGTCGAGGTCATGCTCGCCATCCGCGCGGGCCGCTTCGACGAGGCGGAGAGGCTGGCCGGCCAGTGCTTCGAGCGGGGCGTCAAGGCCGGCGACATGGACGCCACCGGCTGGCTCGGCGGCCAGCTCGGCGCCGTCCGCTGGTTCCAGGGGCGCGCCGCCGAGCTCCTGCCCGGACTGCGCGACCTGGCCAGCTCGCCCACGCTCAGCCCGATCGACAACTCCTACCTGGCGGGACTGGCGCTGGTCGCGGCCGTCGCGGGGGATCATCGGCTGGCGGCCGGGCACCTGGCCCGCGTACGGGGGCGGGACCTCGCCGAGCTGCCCCGTTCGAGCTCCTGGCTGGTCTCGATGTACTTCGTGGCCGAGACGGCCCACCTGCTGGAGGACGCGGGGACGGCGGCGCGGGCGTACGCGCTGCTCAGCCCGTACGCCGCGCTGCCGGTGATCGGCAGTCTCGGGGTCGTGTGCTTCGGGTCGGCGGAGCACCCGCTGGGGATGGCCGCGCTGACCACGGGGGATCTGGATCTGGCCGTACGGCATCTGCGTGCCGCCGTGCAGGCGAACCTGGCGCTGGGGCACTGGCCGGCGGCGGCGCTGTCGCGGTGCCGTCTGGGGCAGGCGCTGGCGTTGCGCGACGGGCCGCGGGACGCGGCGGCCCGCGCCGAACTGGCCGCGGCGGCGCGGGAGGCCAGGGACCTGGGGATGGCGCTGCCCGGCGTGGTCGGCAGCGCGGCCTTGAGCGGGGCCGGCGAGGTGCGGCGGACGTGCCGGTTCCACCGCGACGGGCGGCACTGGCGGATCGAGCTGGGCGGGCGGGTCGCGGTGGCGGACCACAGCGTCGGCATGGCCCATCTGGCGGCGCTCGTGGCCCATCCCGGGCGCGAGATCCTGGCCGCCGACCTGGCGGCGGGCACCTGGTCGCAGGAGGGCGAGGGCTCGTCGGCGCAGCCCGTGCTGGACGACCTCGCCCGGGACTCCTACCGCGAACGGCTGACGCAGCTCCAGGCCGACATCGACGAGCTGGAGGAGATGAACGACCTGGAACGGGCGTCGGCGCTGCGGCTGGAGCGCGAGTGGCTGGTGCGGGAGCTGACGGCGGCCACGGGGATCGGCGGGCGGGCGCGGCCGTTCGCGGGCGGCGAGGAGCGGGCCAGGATCGCGGTGGGCAAGGCGATCCGGCGGGCGTTGTCGCGGATCGCCGGGGTGGATCCGGTGATCGGGGAGGAACTGCGCGCGTCTGTGCAGACCGGACTGCGCTGCTGCTACCGGCCACGGTGACGGCTCCGGCTCTCCCGCTGGATGCCGTCAGCGGAAGGCCGTGAGCGGGCCGTGGTGGAATATGAGGCAGCACAAAAAGGAAGCGAGCCACCCTGATGGAACACCGCATATTGGGACGCACCGGTCGTGAGGTCGGCGTCATCGGCCTCGGCGCCTGGCAGCTCGGCGCCGACTGGGGCGAGGTCTCCGAGGACGAGGCCTTCGCCACGCTGTCCGCCGCCGCCGACGCGGGCGTCACCTTCATCGACACCGCCGACGTGTACGGCGACGGCCGCAGCGAGCAGATCGTCGGCCGGTTCGCCAAGGGCCGCCCCGGCCTGACAATCGCCACGAAGATGGGCCGGCGGATGGAGCAGCTCCCCGCCAACTACGTGATGTCCAACTTCCGCGCCTGGAACGAGCGCTCCCGCCAGAACCTCGGCGTGGACACCATCGACCTGGTGCAGCTGCACTGCCCGCCGACGCCGGTCTACTCGACGGACGCGGTCTTCGACGCCCTCGACACGCTGGTCGCGGAGAAGAAGATCGCCGCGTACGGCGTCAGCGTGGAGACCTGCGAGGAGGCCCTGACCGCCATCGCCCGCCCCAACGTGGCGAGCGTGCAGATCATCCTCAACGCCTTCCGCCTGAAGCCCCTGGAGCGGGTGCTGCCCGCGGCCCGCGCCGCCGGGGTCGGCATCATCGCCCGCGTCCCGCTGGCCAGCGGCCTGCTGTCGGGCCGCTACGACGAGAACACCACCTTCGCCCCCGACGACCACCGCAACTTCAACCGGCACGGCGAGGCGTTCGACGTGGGGGAGACGTTCTCGGGCGTCGACTTCGCGACCGGCCTGGAGGCGGTGCGGCGGCTGGCTCCCCTGGTGCCGGAGGGGGCGACGATGGCGCAGTTCGCGCTGCGCTGGATCCTCGACCAGGAAGGGGTCTCGGTGGTCATCCCCGGCGCCCGCAACCCGGCGCAGGCCGCCGCCAACGCGGCCGCGGCCGGGCTCGACCCGCTGCCGGCCGCGACGCTGGAGACGGTCAACGGGGTCTACGACGAGCTGATCCGCCCGCAGGTCCACGACCGCTGGTAGCGGGGAACGGGGGAGCGGGGCGGGTCTGACCTGGCCGTACCCTGGTGGGCATGATTCGTCCCGCTACCCCCGACGACGTGCCCGTCATCCTCGACCTGATCCGCGAGCTGGCGGAGTACGAGAAGGCCGCCCACGAGGTGCGCGCCACCGAGGAGGGCCTGCGCGCCGCGCTGTTCGGCGACGGGCCCGCCGTCTTCGCCCACATCGCCGAGATCAACGGCGAGGTCGCCGGTTTCGTCCTGTGGTTCCTGACCTTCTCGACCTGGCGCGGCGTGCACGGCGTCTACATGGAGGACCTCTACGTGCGCCCGCAGCACCGGGGCAGCGGCCTCGGGATGGCGCTCATGGGCGAGCTCGGCAGGATCTGCGCCGAGCGCGGCTACCAGCGCCTGGAGTGGGCGGTGCTCGACTGGAACGAGCCGAGCATCGGCTTCTACGAGGGCCTCGGCGCGGTGCGTCAGGACGACTGGTACAAGTACCGGCTCACCGACGAGCCGTTGCGGCGGCTGGCGGACCGCGCTCTCGATCCCGCGTGACAACGGCGGTCACGCGGGTCACACAAGCGTGACCCGCGTGCCGTGCCGGTCAAACCCCCGCGTGCGTCCGGCTGCGCATGTCCTGGGACCTGCCGAAGGACTCCATCTCGGACTCCTCCAGCTCGCGGTGCGTCTCCTCGATCCGCAGGGCGACCCCCATCGCGAAGAACGTGGGCGCCCATTCCCCGACGAAGATGCCCCATCGGTCCGCGCGGTCGAGCCCTGCGTGCTCGGTCTGCTTCGACGCGAACCAGGAAGCGAAGGCCAGGCCGACCGAGCAGATCCCGGCCACGTACATGTGATTGGACTTGATGCCCATCTTGTGAAGTGTTTTGATCATGATTCCCCCCCCTTGCTGAGTGTCGTTACCCCAGGAAGGCGGCAGTAACCAGGCGTTACGCGCACGTTTCCGGCGTGACGCTTGTGCGTGGCTTGTTACCGCGGTGAATCACCTGTAACGGATGCACAGCCACGGAAAGTGCGCGTGCGTAACGACCGATTCCTACGTTGGAGCTCCCCGGACGCCGAGCGTAGGAGAGGTCGATGGCGCGCTGGATCGCCGACTGGCACCCCGATGACCCAGCTTTCTGGGAGAGCTCAGGAAGGCGCGTCGCACGGCGCAACCTGATCTTCTCGATTCTCGCCGAGCACCTCGGCTTCACCGTGTGGACCCTGTGGAGCATCGTCGCGACCAGGATGGGCTCCTACGAGTTCACCACCGACCAGTTGTTCTGGCTGGTCGCGCTGCCCAACCTGATCGGCTCGGCGCTGCGGCTGCCCTACACCTTCGGCCCCGCCAGGTTCGGCGGGCGCAACTTCACCGTGGTCAGCGCGCTGCTGCTGCTGATCCCCGCGGTGCTGCTGGCGGTCGCGGTGAACAACCCCGGCACGCCCTACTGGCTGTTCCTGGTGATCGCGGCGCTCGCCGGGGTCGGCGGCGGGAACTTCGCCTCCAGCATGGCCAACATCACCTACTTCTACCCCCGTGCCAAGCAGGGGGTGGCGCTCGGGCTCAACGCCGCGGGCGGCAACGTCGGGGTGAGCTCGGTGCAGCTCGTCATGCCGCTGGTGATCGGCGCGTTCGGGCTGGCCGCGGCCGGGTGGTTCTGGATCCCGTTCATCGTGGTGGCCGCCGCCTGCGCCTGGTTCTTCATGGACAACCTGACCACCGCCAGGGCGAACCCGCGCGAGCAGATCGCGGTGGCCGGCAAGGCCCAGACGTGGATCATGTCGTTCCTCTACATCGGCACGTTCGGCTCGTTCATCGGCTACTCCACGGCCTTCCCGCTGCTCAGCAAGAGCCTGTTCCCCGACTCCCCGTACGCGGCCGTCGCCTTCGCCGGCCCTCTCCTCGGCTCGCTCGTGCGGCCGTTCGGCGGCTGGCTGGCCGACCGGCTGGGCGGCGCGCCGGTCACCCTGTGGAACTTCGCCGCGATGGGCGGCGGCGTCCTGCTGGTCTGGGCGGCCGGCGAGGGCGGCGGCTTCTGGCCGTTCTTCCTGGCCTTCCAGCTGCTGTTCCTCACCTCGGGCATCGGCAACGGCTCCACGTACCGGATGATCCCCGCGATCTTCCAGGCCAAGGCCGTGGCCGAGCGCGGCGAGGGCGAGGAGGCCCTGCTGTACGGCAAGCGGCAGGCCAGCGCCGCGATCGGCGTCATCTCGGCGGTCGGCGCGCTCGGTGGCTTCCTCATCAACCGCGCGTTCGGGATGTCGTTCGCCGCCTCCGGCTCGCCCGCCCCTGCCTTCCTCGCCTTCGGCCTGTTCTACGCCACCTGCTTCGCGCTCACCTGGTGGTGCTACGTCCGCAAGGTGGGCGTCCGGATCGTGGCCAGCCTCGCCCACGCCAGGGTCTGACCGTGGGCGAGCCGGTGAAGACGCACTGCCCGTACTGCGCCCTGCAGTGCGGGATGGAGATCGGTCCCGAGCTGGCCGTCCGGCCGAGGACGGACATCCCCGCCAACGCCTCGGGCGCGCTCTGCCAGAAGGGCTGGACGGCGGGTGAGCTGCTCACCAGCGGCGAGCGGCTCACCATGCCCCTCCTGCACGGCGAGCCGGTGGAGTGGGACGTGGCGCTCGACCACGTCGCCCGCCGGCTGGCCGCGATCCGCGCCGAGCACGGCCCCGACGCCGTGGCCGTGTTCGGTGGCGGCGGCCTGACCAACGAGAAGGCGTACATGCTGGGCAAGTTCGCCCGGGTGGCGCTCGGCACCAGCCAGATCGACTACAACGGCCGCTTCTGCATGTCCTCGGCCGCCGCCGCGTCGATCCGGGCGTTCGGGATGGACCGGGGGATGCCGTTCCCGGTCACCGACCTGGCCGCGGCCGACGTCGTCCTGCTGGCCGGCGGCAACGTGGCCGAGACCATGCCGCCGTTCGTCCGCCACCTGGAGGGGCCGCGCCTGATCGTCATCGACCCGCGCCGCAGCCCGACCGCCCGGCTCGCCTGGCTGCACCTGCAGCCCGCCCCCGGCACCGACCTGGCGCTCGCCCTCGGCCTGCTGCACCTCGTCGTCGCCGAGAACCTGGTGGACGAGGCGTACGTGGCCGCCCGCACCACCGGCTTCGCGGACGTGCGGACCTCGCTGGCGGAGTGGTGGCCCGAGCGGGTGGAGCGGATCACCGGCGTGCCCGTCCACCGGATGCGGCAGGCGGTGCGGGCCCTGGCCGCCGCGTCGAACGCGTACGTGCTGACCGGCCGCGGCGTCGAGCAGCAGGCCAAGGGCACCGACACGGTCACCGCCTTCGTCAACCTCGCCCTCGCGCTCGGCCTGCCGGGCCGCGCGGGCTCCGGCTACGGCTGCGTCACCGGGCAGGGCAACGGCCAGGGCGGCAGGGAGCACGGCCAGAAGGCCGACCAGCTCCCCGGCTACCGCAGGATCGACGACCCGGCGGCGCGGGCGCACGTGGCCGGCGTGTGGGGCGTGCCGCCGGAGTCGCTGCCGGGGCCGGGGCGGTCGGCGTACGAGCTGCTTGACGCCCTCGGCACCCCCGGCGGGCCCAGGGCGCTGTTGGTGTTCGGCTCCAACCCGCTGATCTCGGCCCCGGCCGCCGAGCACGTCGCCGCCCGGATCGCCGCCCTGGACCTGCTCGTCGCCTGCGACTTCGTCCTGTCCGAGACCGCCGCCCAGGCCGACGTGGTGTTCCCGGTGACGCAGTGGGCCGAGGAGTCCGGCACCATGACCAACCTCGAAGGGCGCGTGCTGCTGCGCAACCAGGCGGTCGCCCCGCCGGACGGCGTGCGGAGCGACCTGGAGGTCATCGCGGGCCTCGCCGCGCGGCTGGGGCACAGGTTCGCCACCGAGCCGGCCGAGGTGTTCGACGAGCTGCGGCGGGCCGGGCGGGGCGGGCCCGCCGACTACTCCGGCATCACCTACGAGCGCATCGCCGAGGAGAAGGGCGTCTTCTGGCCCTGCCCCGAGCCGGGGCACCCGGGCACCCCGCGCCCCTTCCTCGACCGTTTCGCGCACCCGGACGGTTTGGCCAGGTTCGTGCCGGTCCGGCACCGGCCGGCCGCCGAGGAGCCGGACGACGACTACCCGGTCCACTTCACCACCGGCCGGCTGCTGGCCCACTACCAGAGCGGCGCCCAGACGCGCAGGATCGCGCCGCTCGTGCAGGCCGCCCCGGAACCCTTCGTCGAGCTGCACCCCGACCTCGCCGAGCGGCTGGAGATCGCCGCCGGGGACATGGTGCGGCTCACCAGCAGGCGGGGCGAGGCCAAGGCCGTCGCCAGGATCAGCGACGCCATCAGGCGCGACACCGTGTTCATGCCCTTCCACTGGGAGGGCGCCAACCGGCTCACCAACCCGGCGCTCGACCCGACGTCGAGGATGCCGGAGTTCAAGGTCTGCGCGGTCAGGGTGGAGAGGGACTCATGAGGCTCGTCGTCGTGGGCAACGGGATGGCCGGGTCGCGGCTCGTCAGCGAGGTGCGCGCCCACGATCCCCACATCAGGATCACCGTGTTCGGCGCGGAGTCGTGCCGGCCCTACAACCGGGTGCTGCTGTCGGAGGTGCTGGCCGGCGGCTCCCGCCCCGACCAGGTGCGGCTGCTCGACGCCTCCTGGTACGCCGCCCACGACGTCGAGGCCGTCTTCGGCGACGCCGTCGCCCACCTCGACAGGGAGACCAGGCACGTCGTCACCGCGAGCGGCCGCCGCCAGCCGTACGACCTGCTGGTGCTGGCCACCGGCAGCGACGCCGTCGTGCCGCCGATCCCCGGCGTGGAGCGGGCCGTGCCGTTCCGCACCCTGGACGACTGCGCGCGCATCCTCGCCGCGGCCGAGCACGCCGGCCGGGCCGTGGTCGTCGGCGGCGGGCTGCTCGGCGTCGAGGCGGCCCGCGGCCTGGCCGGGCGCGGGCTGCCGGTCACGCTGCTGCACCTCGCCGGGCACCTCATGGAGCGGCAGCTCGACGTCGAGGCCGGCGAGGTGCTGGGCGAGACGCTGGCCGGGCTCGGCGTGGAGACCCGGACCGGCGTCTCCGCCGAGGCGGTGCTGGAGGACGGCGTCCGGCTGGCCGGGGGCGAGCTGGTCGAGGCCGGGCTCGTGGTGCTGGCCTGCGGCGTCCGTCCCGTCACGGGCCTCGCCGCCGAGGCCGGGCTGGAGGTGCGCAGGGGCGTCGTCGTGGACGACGAGCTGCGTACCGACGACCCGTCGATCTTCGCGATCGGGGAGTGCGCCGAGCACGACGGCACCGTCTACGGCCTGGTCGCCCCCGCCTGGGAGCAGGCCGCCGTCGCCGCCGACGTCATCACCGGCGGCAAGGCGCTCTACCGCGGCTCCCGCCTGGTGACCCGGCTGAAGGCGCGCAGCGTCGAGCTGGCCGCCATGGGCGAGACGCACCTCACCGAGGAGCACGCCGAGGTGGTCAGGTTCAGCCACCGGGCCCGCGGGACCTACCGCAAGCTCGTCATCCGCGACGGTCGCCTGGTCGGCGCGATCCTGCTGGGCGAGAGCGACGCCGTCGGCACGCTCACCCAGCTCTTCGACCGTGGCGGTCCGGTGCCGGGCGACCGGGCGGGGCTGCTGTTCCCCGGGCTGTCGGCGGCGCCCGTGGCGGCCAGTCCGACGCTCATGCCGGACGCCGCCAGGGTCTGCCAGTGCAACAACGTGACCAAGGGCCAGATCAGGGCGTGCTGGGAGGCGGGGGCGCGCGACCTGGCCGGGGTGGCCGCCGCCACCCGCGCCACCACCGGATGCGGAACCTGCCGCGACGCCGTGGAAGGCATCGTCGGCTGGCTGTGCGAGCAGGAAGGGATTTCCGTATGAAGGAGCTCGTCGTGGTCGGGTTCGGGCCGGCCGCCCATCGGCTCGTCGAAAGCCTCATGGACAGGGGCTTCGGCGGGCGGGTCACGGTGATCGGGGAGGAGCCGCGGCCGGCCTACGACCGGGTGCGGCTGACGTCGTACCTGTCCGGGACCAGCGCCGAGGACCTCGCCTACGAGGTGCCCGAGGGCACGGTCACCCGGCTGGGGACCCGCGTCACCGGCATCGACAGGCAGGCGCGGCGGGTGTTCACCGCCGACGGGGGCGCGCTGCCGTACGACGTGCTGGTGCTGGCCACCGGCTCGGCGCCGTTCGTGCCGCCGGTGCCGGGGGCCGAGCACGCCCACGTCTACCGCACGATCGAGGACCTGGACGCCATCAGGACCGCCGCCAAGGACGCGGCCGAGGGCGTCGTGGTCGGCGGCGGCCTGCTCGGGCTGGAGGCGGCCGACGCGCTGCGGGCGCTCGGGCTGAAGGCGCACATCGTGGAGATGAGCCCCTGGCTCATGCCCCGGCAGGTGGACGAGGGCGGCGGCGCGGTGCTCCGGCGGCACATCGAGGGCCTGGGGCTCGGCGTGCACGCGGGCTCGGGCGTGCGCGAGGTCGTCGTGGACGGCGCGGGCCGGGTCGCCGGGCTGCGCACGCCGGACGGGACGCTGCTGGAGGCACAGGTCGTGGTGTTCTCGGCGGGCATCAGGCCGCGCGACGAGCTGGCCCGCGCCGCCGGGCTGGAGGTGGGCGAGCGGGGCGGCGTCGTCGTCGATGCCGGGATGCGCACCTCCGACCCGTCGATCTACGCGATCGGCGAGTGCGCGCTGGCCGGGGGCATGATCTACGGCCTGGTGGGGCCGTGCAACACGATGGCGGAGGTCGCCGCCGACCGGATCACGGGCGGCTCGGCGACGTTCACGGGCGCGGACCTGTCCACCAAGCTCAAGCTGCTCGGCGTCGAGGTCGCGCAGTTCGGGGCCATGACGGGGGCGCTCGACGTCACCTACATGGACCCGGTGGCCGGCGTCTACAAGAAGCTGTTCATCAGCGACGACGCGCGGACGCTGCTCGGCGGCATCTGCGTGGGCGACGCCGCGCCGTACGCCTCGCTGCGGCCGTTCGTGGGCAAGGAGCTGCCCGCCCCGCCGTCCGACCTGCTCTTCAGCGGCGCGGGGGCGAGCCTGGACCTGCCCGGCGACGCGCTCGTCTGCTCGTGCAACAACGTGTGCGCGGACGACATCCGCACCGCCGTCGCCGACCAGGGCGTCACCGACGTGCCGGGGCTCAAGGCGTGCACCCGGGCGGGCACCACGTGCGGCTCGTGCGTGCCGATGCTGAAGCGGCTGCTGGAGAAGTCGGGCGTCGAGGTCGGCAAGGCGCTGTGCGAGCACTTCGCGCACTCGCGGGCCGAGCTGTTCGACATCGTACGGGTCCGCCGCATCACCACGTTCTCGCAGCTCATCGCCGAGCACGGGCAGGGGAGGGGCTGCGACGTCTGCAAGCCGGCCGTGGCCTCGATCCTGGCCTCGCTGCACAACGGGCACGTGCTGGAGGGCGAGCGGGCCGCGCTCCAGGACACCAACGACGCCTTCCTCGCCAACATCCAGAAGAACGGCACGTACTCGGTCGTGCCGCGCATCCCCGGCGGCGAGATCACGCCGGAGAAGCTCATCGTGATCGGCGAGGTGGCCCGCGACTTCGGCCTCTACACCAAGATCACCGGCGGCCAGCGCATCGACCTGTTCGGCGCCCGCGTCGAGCAGCTCCCGCTGATCTGGCGGCGGCTCGTGGACGCCGGGTTCGAGTCCGGCCATGCCTACGGCAAGGCGCTGCGCACGGTGAAGTCGTGCGTCGGCTCCACCTGGTGCCGCTACGGGGTGCAGGACTCGGTGGGCCTGGCGATCGAGCTGGAGCTGCGCTACCGGGGCCTGCGCTCGCCGCACAAGCTGAAGTCCGCGGTCTCCGGCTGCGCGCGCGAGTGCGCCGAGGCCCGCTCGAAGGACTTCGGGATCATCGCCACCGAGAAGGGCTGGAACCTGTACGTCGCGGGCAACGGCGGCTTCCAGCCTCGCCACGCCGATCTGCTGGCCGCCGACCTGTCCACCGAGGAGCTGATCAGGACCATCGACCGGTTCCTGATGTACTACGTCCGCACCGCCGACCGCCTCCAGCGCACCTCCGCGTGGCTGGAGTCGCTGGAGGGCGGCCTCGACCACCTGCGTGAGGTGATCATGGAAGATTCGCTGGGCATCTGCGCCGACCTCGACGCGCAGATGGCGCACCACGTGGCCACGTACGCCGACGAGTGGTCGGCGACCCTGGACGACCCGGACAAGCTGCGGCGGTTCGTCAGCTTCGTCAACGCGCCGGGCGTCCCCGACCCGTCGATCGTGTTCGAGCGCGAGCGCGGCCAGATCAAGCCGGTGATGGCCCGATGAGCGCCGCGTGGACGCCGGTCTGCGGCTACGACGACCTGCTGCCTGAGCGCGGCGTGTGCGTGCTGGTGGGAGGCCGGCAGGTCGCGTTGTTCCGCACCTGGGACGGCGGGCTGCACGCCCTGGACAACCTCGACCCGTTCAGCGGGGCGTACGTGCTCTCGCGCGGCATCGTCGGCACCAGGAAGGGCGAGCCGACCGTGGCCTCGCCGCTGCACAAACAGGTGTTCTCGCTGGCCACCGGCCACTGCCTGGACGAGCGGGGCGTGCGCGTGCCGGTCTACGAGGTGCGGCGGGCGGGTGCGGCGGTGGAGGTGCGGACGTAGCCGTCAGCACGTAGCCGTCAGCGCAGGGGATCCTCGACCGGCGGGAAGACGTGTGGGCTGCGGTGGCCCGCCGGCAGGACGCAACGGCGTCCCGTCTCGGAGCTGTCGCAACGCTCGGCGTCCTCACGCTGCGGAAGGGGGTCCGGATTCGCCTGGGTTCGCGGCACTGAAGCGACGGTATCGGGGGCTCCCGCTTTGCTGGTCTCGCCCCGGCAACGATCGAAGCTCTGAACGGTCTCGGCATATCGGGTCATTCCGTCGAGTAATACCGGACCGAGTAAAGAACCCGTCGGAAGTGCCTAAACCACGCATTCGTTAATCGACCGGCGGGGCATCAAAGCCGCCATGAGCAAGATTTCTCACCGCAGAGCATTCCTGTTGGCCGCCGTCGTTCCCGCCATGCTGGTGGCGGGCTGCGCCGCGGGCACCGACTCGCAGGCCATGAAGGGCGAGGCGAGCCCCGCCTCGCCCACCGGCATGACGTCACCGATGGAGACCGGCACCGGCATGGAGTCCGGATCGCCCATGGAGACGGGTTCGCCCACCGGAACCGCCGGCGCCGCCCAGGCGCGCTCGGCCGTCCAGAGCTTCTTCGACGTGCTGAAGTCGGGCAACGTGGACAAGGTCGTCAACTCCTTCTCCGACGACGCGGTGGTCGCCATCGCCGGCAAGGCCACGGCGACCGGCGGAAGCGCGATCCGCAGCCTCTACCAGGACCAGTTCAAGAACAAGGACGTGTCCAAGGCCACGCACACCATCGAGGACTCGCGCGACCTCGGCCAGCAGTACGCGGTGGTCCGCGCGCGCAGCAAGCAGGGCGGCGACGCCTACCGCGAGCTGTTCCTGCTGGCCGACCAGGGCGGCCAGTGGAAGATCACGGACCTCATGACCAACAAGGCGGGCTGACCGGAGCGGGCTCCGGAATACGGCAGGGGGGTATGGCGTTGCGGTCGGTGTGACGAGCGGAAGGACGGCCGTGATGCCCGGATACACCGACAGCAAGCAGGAGCACCTGCGGCGGCTGCGCCGCATCGAGGGACAGGCGCGCGGGCTCCAGCGCATGGTCGAGGACGACAAGTACTGCATCGACGTCCTCACCCAGGTCTCGGCCACGACCAGCGCGCTGCAGTCGTTCGCGCTGTCCCTCCTGGAGGAGCACCTGGCGCACTGCGTGGCCGAGGCCACCCGCAAGGGCGGGGCCGAGGCCGAGGCCAAGGTCAAGGAGGCCTCGGACGCGATCGCGCGCCTCGTGCGGTCCTGACCTACGGTGGGGTCATGGGTGATCTGCCGCAGGACCTGTCGCGGTTCCAGCATCCGCGCTTCGCCCGCGCCTACGCCAGGCTGAGCGCCGAGGCGGAGACCCGCGCCACCGGCGAGCTGCGCGGGCGCCTGCTGACCGGCCTGTCCGGGCGGGTCGTGGAGGTCGGCGCGGGCAACGGGCTGAACTTCGCGCACTACCCGGCCGAGGTGCGCGAGGTCGTCGCGGTCGAGCCGGACGACGTGTTGCGCGCGTACGCCGAGCGGGCCGCGGGAGCCGCGAAGGTGCCCGTGCGCGTGGTGGCCGGCCACGGCGGGGCGCTGCCGGTCGCCGACGGCGGCTGCGACGCGGTGGTGCTGTCGCTGGTGCTGTGCTCGGTGCCGGACCAGCGGGCCGCGCTGGCCGAGGTGCGCCGCGTGCTGCGGCCCGGCGGCGAGGTGCGCTTCTTCGAGCACGTACGCTCGCCCCGCCCGGCGGTGGGCCTGCTCCAGCACGCCGTCACGCCGCTGTGGCGCCTGGTGACCGGCGACTGCCGGCCCAACCGCGACACCGCCCGCGCCCTCCGCGACAGCGGGCTCGTCATCGAGGAGTGCGAGCGCTTCCCCTTCAAGGCGCTGCCGTCGTCGCCGACGCTGACCCACATCCTGGGGCGCGCGCGCAACCCCTGACGCCCTAGTGGCGTGCGCCGTCGCCGGGGATGCGCGGGCTGATCCTGCGGGCGTCGACCAGCGCCAGATAGACGGCGAACGCGCCCCGCGACCACATGTCCGCCTGCTGCGCGGTCAGCCTGATCTCCTCGCCCTCGTGGGAGACGATCAGGTAGCCGCCCAGCGGCGCGTGGCGCCACGCCACCAGCACGTTCTCGTAGACGAGCACGTCCAGCATCGCGTCGAGATTCTGACGTCCGGCGGCGGACACCTTTTCATTGTGCGCGTGGTGCACGGAAAAGACGCGCCTCCCATCAGGAAATGTCGATTGTCCCGGAACCTCCGCCCGGCGGGCGGTGTATCCGGCGTATGAAATGGATTCTGGCTCTGCTGGTCGCCGGCTGGCTCGGCGGCGCGAGCGGGGCGTGGGCCGAGACGTCCCTGGACCCGGCGCCGCAGCGGTTCGTGGCGGGGACGTCGTACACGCTGGGGTTCTGGGTGCTGCAGCACGGCACCCATCCGTACGAGGGCGAGCTGTCGCCGGTCGGGCTGCGCTTCACCCGCCCTGACGGCGAGAGCCTGACCTTCCCCGGCACGCCGCTGCCGGAGGCCGGGCACTACGCCGCCTCCGTGGTACTGCCGGAGGGCGACTGGAAGATCGAGGGGCTGCAGGGGATGTTCGCGCCGTACCTTGCCGGGACGGTGTCCGTGCCCGGCGGGCTGAAGGCCGAGCCGGTGCGTAAGGAGTCGATCGAGGGGTTCGTGGCGCAGGGGGTGGACTACTGGGGCGCGGTGCGGCCGCCGGGCTTCCCCGACCTGCCCGCGGAGCCGGCGCCGGTCGCGCGGGCCACGGCCGCGGCGTCCGCTCCGCCCCCTTCGCCCCCTCCGTCCAGGGTGGCGGAGGACACCGGGGTGCCGGCGTGGACGCTGCCGCTCGCGGCGGCTGGGGGAGCGGCGCTCGCGGGCGCGGGGTGGTGGCTGGTCAGGCGGCGGGAGACCGAGGACGAGGAGCCGCCGCGCGATCCCTCCGCCGAGACCATCGTGATCTCCGGCTGAGCCCCTGACGCGTCAGAGCTCGCGGGCCTGCTGGTCGAGGATGGCGATCGAGACGGCGACCGCGCGCCCCGGGTCGCCGTCCTCGATCGCGCCCAGCAGCTCCTCGTGCGAGGTGTCCGGCGTCAGCGCCGCCTCCTCCTGGTCGCGGACGCTGTCGCGCAGCGCGTCACTCATGCCCCGGTAGAGGTCGGCGAGGAGCGGGTTGTGGGCGGCGTCGGCCACCCGTACGTGGAACTCCACGTCGGCGTCGGCGAAGCCGTCGAGGTCGCCGGCCCGGGCGGCGGCGGCCCTGCGGGCGAGGATCTCGCGCAGCGCGAGCAGGTCCTCGTCGGTGCGGCGGCCGGCGGCCAGGCGGGCGGCCACGAGGTCGAGGCCGCGGCGTACGTCGATGATGTCCATGGCGGCCGCCGTGTCGAGGCGGCGGCGCAGCGCGACCCTGGACTCGTCGGTCGCGGTGACGTACGTGCCGTCGCCCTGCCGCGTGTGCAGGAGCCCGGCGTGGACGAGGACGCGCACCGCCTCGCGCACCGACAGGCGGCTCATGCCGAGGCTCTGGGCGAGCTGGCTCTCGGACGGGATCTTCGTCCCGACCGGCCAGGTGCCGTCGGCGATCTCCCGGCGGAGCTCGCCGATCGCCGCGTCGACGAGCGAGGTCCGCGCCACGTTGCGCATGTGCCCCCTCTTCTCCTTCAGGTGGGGACTCTCACCCTAAGCCGTACGCCCGCCGGGCATCCGGCCCCGACCTCCGCGAGTCAAATCTTGTCACCGTCACCGGCTGTCTGAGAGATTGCGTTTTGTCCCGGATGCTCCTCTGGAGGTCATGCGTGTCATCCTTACGTCCGGCCCTCGTGGCCGTCGCGGCCACCCTGGCGACCACGACCGTCACGGCGCTCCCCGCGCGCGCCGCCACTCCGACCATCACCGTCGAGAACGGCCGCACCCAACCCGTCTTCTCCTACGCCGACGCCGTCCGCGAGCACGTGTACGTCGAGTCCCCCGTCGACAGCGACGCCGACGGCGCGCTCGACAAGGTACGCGTGGACATCATCCGCCCCAAGGAGTCCGGCCCCGGACTCAAGGTGCCGGTGATCATCGACGAGAGCCCCTACTACGACAACTCCGGCCGCGGCAACGAAGGCGAGCGCAAGGTCTACGACGCGGCGGGCAACGTCATGAAGTTCCCGCTCTTCTACGACAACTACTTCGTCCCCCGCGGCTACGCCGTGCTCAACGTCGACATGCTCGGCACCACCAAGTCCGACGGCTGCCCCGACGTCGGCGGCAGAGCCGACGTGCTGGGCGGCAAGGCCGTCATCGACTGGCTGAACGGCCGCGCCAAGGCCACCAGGGCCGACGGCAGCGCCGCCGTCGCCGACTGGACCACCGGCAGCGCCGCCATGATCGGCAAGTCGTACGACGGCACGCTGGCCAACGCCGTCGCCGCCACCGGCGTGGCCGGGCTGAAGACGATCGTGCCGATCTCGGCCATCAGCTCCTGGTACAAGTACCAGCGCTCGAACGGCGTGATCTACAACTACGACTACGCCTCCTGGCTGGCCAACTACGTCGACACCGACCCCGAGGCCAAGTGCCAGGCGGTCCGCGACCGGATGGACGCCGAGGACGGCGACGCCACCGGCGACTACAACGCGTTCTGGGCCGAACGCGACTACATCAAGGGCCTGCTCGGCGACGCCTCGAAGGTCCGGGCCAGCGTGTTCGCCGTGCACACGGTCAACGACCTCAACGTCCGGCCGGACAACTTCTCCACCTGGTGGAAGGCGCTCGCCGACCGGGGCGTGCCGCGCAAGATCTGGGTCGGCCAGACCCAGCACGTGGACCCGTTCGACTTCGAGGGCCGGCGCGGGCTCTGGGTGGACACCCTGCACCGCTGGTTCGACCACTACCTGCACGGCGTGCGCAACGGCATCGCGCAGGAGCCCCGCGCCGACGTGGAGATCGGCCCGGCCCAGTGGATCACGCAGCGCGACTGGCCCGCGCCGCTCGCGCTCAAGGCGTCGCTGCGGCCCGCCGCCGACGGCTCGCTCGGCCTGCGCCCGGCCGCCAGGAACAGCACCGCGACCTTCACCGACGTCGCCATGAGCGAGAACGACATGGTGGCCGACGTCGGCACCGCCCACCCGGGCCGGGTCGCGTTCACGACCGGCGCGCTCCCGCTGGACCTGCGCCTGTCCGGCACGCCCACCGCCGACCTTCGGGTCAAGCTGGACAAGCCGACCGCCAACCTGACCGCCCTGCTCGTCGACTTCGGCGAGAGCGCCCGCGTCGACTGGCGGCGCGGCCAGGGCATCACCACGCTCACCGAGGAGGACTGCTGGGGCGAGAGCACCGCGGCCGACGACGGCTGCTACCGCAAGGTCGTCACGAACGTCGCCACCCGCCCGCTGGAGATCGTCGCCCGCGGCTGGATCGACGTGCAGAACCGTGACTCGCTCAGCCAGGCGAAGCCGCTGCCGGCCGGCACGTACGGCACCGTCAAGTGGCTGACGCTGCCGCAGGACTACACCTTCAGGAAGGGCCACAGGATCGGCCTGGTGATCGCCGGCACCGACTCCACCTACACGGCGGAGAGCGGGACCGGCGCCACCGTCACCGTCGACCTGTCGCGGAGCTCCGTCTCCGTGCCGTTCGTGCTCGGGACGCCGCTCGCGGACGTGCCGCAGGACAAGGCCAGGTTCCACGGACCTGACCGCGTCGAGCTGCCGCAGCCCGAGGAGGGGTTCACCTTCTTCTAGACCCCCCCGGGGCCCCTACTCGCAGGGGCCCCGGCCGGTGGTCCAGCTCACGGCGAGGGCCAGCGTGCCCCGCGCGGTGGCCGTGCCGCCGGTGCGCACGCCGTCGCCGGTGGCCGTCCCGGTCCAGCGGACCAGGATCCGGCCTTTGCGGTTCCGGTCGCCGCAGTCGGCGGCCTCGCGTACCCGGAAGTTTCGGCCTGAGACCGACAGACCGGACGTGGCGCTGACCGAGGTGATCGTGCAGCGGCCCGTGCACGCCAGCGCGAACGACCCGGCGCGGGCCGCGCCCAGCGAGATCGACGCCGGCGTCAGCCGCGCCACCGGCGGCGCCGGCCGGGGCAGCTCAGCCGTCCTCGGCACGCTGCTCAGCCCGGAACCTCCCGCGGGGACCGGCTCCGCCGTCGGCGCGGTGACCTCGGCCACCCACTTCGACGGCCGCTCCAGCAGCACGTTCGTCTGCGCCGCCGCCTTGGTGACCACGGCCGGATGGTCGCGGGCGTTCAGCAGCGCCCACACCAGGCCGGCCGCCAGCAGGCCCACGCCGAGGACGAGCGCCAGCCGCGACACCGCCCGGATCGGGGCGCCCGCCTCCGGATCGTCGCCCGGCGGCTCCTTCCAGTAGTCCTGCCACTGCTTGCCCGCGCCGTCCGGCTCGCCGCTCATCGTGATGCCGCCGTAGCGGATGATCGCGTCGGGCGACCGGGCGTGGCCGTTGCTCTCGCCCTTGAGCGTGGTGCTGTAGACGAGCTTGTCGGTGTACGCGCCCCCGCGGAAGGCCCTGGTCCGGCTCTGCGGCGCGAACGGATGCCGCCCGCGGGCCGCGGGAGCGGCGGGGAGCTCCTGGTCGGCGGCGGCCGCGCCCGCCGCCGACCAGGGCTTTCCCTGCGTCGCCGTCGTGGGGTCGGCGACGGGGACGGACGGCGTGGCGTCGGCGACCGGTGGAGCGCCGGCCCAGCGGCCAGTCTCCGCCGAACCGGTCTCCACCAGTGTGCGTGCCTGCACGGGGAAGCCGTCCGCCCGCCAGAGGGGACCCTCTCCGGGCAGCGGCTGCGCGGACGCCAGCCGGTCAGCGAGGGTGCCGGGCACGGTGGCGATCGGCAGCCGGCGCAGCAGCGCCGCCGCCGTCACGGTCCTGGGCGCGGCCCGGCAGGTCGCACAGGACTGGATGTGGCGGCCGAGCCTCGCCCTGGCCCGGCGGCCGGGCGCGGCCACCCACGCCGACACCCGCGCGGTCAGGTCGGGGCAGCCGTCGGGGCCGCGCGCGGCGAGGATCGCGGCGAACCACTCCTCCAGGCCGGCCGCGGCCCGGGTCACGATCGCGCGCACCTCGGCCGCGTCCAGCTCGAAGATCGTGGCGAGCTCGGCGTCGGCCAGGCCGTGCCGTACGGACAGGTCCAGCAGCTCGCGCTGCGGCCGCTCCAGCGACAGCAGGGCCTCGGGCAGCAGCTCCGACATGCGGCCGGGGCGGGACCAGGAGCCGATGCTCGCCGGTTTGGCGACGACGGCGCGGTGGGCGCGGGCCAGCGCGTACATCCAGGGCCGGTTGAGTGCCGGGTCGCCCGCGCGCTCGGCGTACAGGTGAGCCGTCAGCAGCGCGCCGGCGACCGCCTGCTCGGCGTCGCCCTCGGCCAGCTCGGTGCGGCAGTAGTCGTACAGGCGCGCCCCGTGCTGGTCGCACAGGTCACGGATGGCCTGCCGCGCGTCGTCGGACAGCGTCCGCCACATCCGGCTGTCACCTCCTCGTCACGTTCGTCCCGGCACGTTGTCGAGCAGGGACGCCTGGGCCAGGTACGCCCGGGTCGCGTCGGGGTCGCCGGCGATCGCCCGCAACCCGTCCATGGCCGCGGCCAGCCGGGCGCTGTCGTGCTCGCGCACGCCCACCAGCCGGGTCTCGCCACGCGGCAGCACCCGCTGCATCAGCACCGAGCGCCGCCGCCACGCCCACGCCTCCAGCGCGGCCGGCCGGGCGCGGCCGCGCAGCACGGCGGCGATCACCTGGGCGGCCTCGGCGGCGTCGTGGATGCCGGCGTTCATGTTGAGCCCGCCGACGGTCGAGGTCAGGTGCGCCGCGTCGCCGACGAACAGCACCCGCCCGCACCGGTACGAGGGCAGCACCCCCCGCGACAGGCCGAACCGGTCCGCGCCGGCCACCCTGATCGGCCCGCCCGCGCCCGGCAGCGCCCGGCGCACCAGCATCGACAGGTTGCCCTGCGACAGCGGCTCGTGCCCGTCCACGGGGATCTTGAAGATGATCCGCCAGTGGTCGGACAGCCCGAACAGGGTGCACGACTGCTGGACGTCGCGCACGTACGTGAGCGGCGCGAGGCTCGGCAGCATCCGGTCCAGCGGCGAGTCGGTGAACACCCGCAGCGCCTGCGCGATGTGCCCCGACCGGGGGAACGGCAGCCCCAGCGCGGCCCGCACGGTGCTCTGCGCGCCGTCGGCCGCGATGAGGTACCTGGCCCGCGTCCAGGTGTGGCCCACGCGGACCCGGATGCCCGTGCCGCCCTCGGCCACGCCGTCCACGCGGGCGCCGAAGCGCACGTCGGCGTCGCCGTAGACGGCGAGCGCCCGCAGCAGCAGCGGCGTGAGCGCGTTCTGGTCGGCGTGGACCCGGAACGGGTGCCGGGTGAGCCCGTCCAGCCGGTTCATGCCCATCTCGGCGAGCACGGTCCCGAGCCGGTCGCGCCACTGGACCCGGTCCACGACCCGCCCTCCCGCGACCAGCGGCGCCGCCACGCCCAGCCCGTCGAGCAGGTCGAGCGTGGCCGGGTGGAAAGTGCAGGCGCGTGGCTGGCGCGGCGGCTCGTTCCCGCTCTCCAGCACGGTGACCGGGATCGCCGCCCTGGCCAGCGAGAGCGCCGCGGTCAGTCCCGCGGGCCCCGCGCCCACCACGATGACGCCGTTCATGCCGGGCGCCTCCCCTGCGCGGGGATCGGGCTCCCCTGCGGCGGCACGGGGCCTCCCTGCGCCGGGACGTGACCTCCCTGCGCGGGGACGCGGCTGCGGTGGGGGACGCGGCTCAGCGTCACGTGCTGTCCGGTGGCCCGTGACAGCGCCCACCAGGCCGTGCAGAGGTTCGAGGTGAGCAGCAGCCGGTCGTTGCCGGTGCTCAGCGGGCCGAGCACGGGCAGCGTGGGCAGGCCGGTGCCGGTGAACAGCAGCACCGCGTCCTCGGGCACGTCGGCCAGCTCGACCTGGCTGATCAGCTCGGAGGGGGTGACCGCGTACGAGGAGTAGCCGGTCTTGGCGCGCACCTGCACCGTCTGGGTGACCGTCAGCCCGGCGGTCTTCCAGAAGCGTTCGGCGAGCTCCGTCAGCCACGGCTGGTACGGCGACACCAGCACGATGTCGCTCACCCCGACGTGCGCCAGCGCCTCACGCGTGGCGAGGGTGGACGAGGCGAACGGCGCGCCGGCCGCCGCGCTCAGGCGCGCGCACTGCTCGCGGTCCTCGTCGGGTCCGAGCAGGTAGCGGGGCTCGCTGCAGGCCATGACCATGGCGTTGAGCGGCAGGCCGTCGAAGGCGTACACCATGAGGGGGAGCTCGTCGTTGTAGCTCTCCAGGCGCTCGGCCAGGGGCAGCCCGCGCCGTACGGGGAAGCGGGCCACGTGCATGTCGGCCCGCGACCCGAGCAGGCGGGTCAGCTCCGGCTCCGCCGACGGGTTCGCGGGCGCCACGATCACGCCCACCCTGCCGCGGCTCACCACCGAACGAGTGCGCATCGAGGTCTCCTCGGGAGCGGCGGGATCAGTGCGCACGGTGCCGCGGCGTCCGGCCGGGCGGCACGGGTGTCCGCCTTATCCTGCGCAACCGGTGCGCGCCGCGCGCTTCCGTCTCGGCGCCGGGTTCGTCGTGCGGCGGCCCTGGCCGGGCCGGGCGAACCTCGTGTGGTCGTGACCTGCGCATCTCGTCCGCGAGCATGTCCGCTCCTGTCTATCGGTGCATGGCTGGGCTGGGGACCCGATGAAACCGGTCGCGCCCGGAGTGGGCGGAGGGCCGGCTCGGCATCGCCGGCCCCCCACCTGCCGCGCGCTGAGATCGACGTTGAGATCGATGGTGAGATCGACGTGCGGTCTCATGGCTCGACGCGGCGGCGACCCGCACCAGCGCCGCGGAGTCGAGCGGAACGGCGGCCATCAGGACGGCCACCAGCACGGAGGAACGCTTGGGCACCGGACCGTTCCCTGACGGCCGGCCGATCAGCACAGCGGCGCCCGTCACGCCGATCGCACTGCCCGGCATCGCCCCCATGCCGATGGCCTCGGACACGGAGACGCGCATCGCGCGGCCTCCGCACGGGACGGGACCCCCGCCAGAGATGATCCCGTCCCTTGTGGTCATCAGCATTTCGGTGAAGAGATGTGTCGTCGGGGCCGCGCGCCGCCGGGGGCGGGGCGCGACCCCGCACCCCGGCGGACGCGCACCCAGCCGACCCCAGGCGCTGTCCTCCGGTTTGGCCAGCACGCCAGCCGCGACCGCGCTGGCCAACAGCACCGCGCCGATTTTCTCGGGCACGTGCCGCACGGTGCCGGGAAGGCAGGACAGCGCCGGGGCCAGCGCCAGGCGCGCCGCCGGTCCCCTTGCGGGGACGAGCGGGCCGGGCCCGCTCGCGGACGGCGGCGCGTACGTGTGGAGTGAAGCGGTCGTCATCGCGCGGTCACCGCGCTCAAGGCCAGGTTCGGCACGCTGGCGCAGACCATGCGCTCGGTCAGCCCGGCCCGCTGGCCCAGCCCCGCCCGCTCGGCCGTCCGGCCGGCGTGCCGGGCACGCGGGCCGCCCGCGGGGGCGGCGGCCGGCATCGCGCCGCCGGCGACCATCCGCGCGACCTTCGCCGCGAGCGCCAGGTGCTCGCCGCAGCGCCGGCCCACCTTGGCCTCCAGCCCGGCCACCTGGGCCAGGCGGAGCCGCATGGGCTCCAGCGACGACGTACGTTGCAGGCCGTCGAGGTCGGCCAGCCGCTCGGGCCAGCGCAGCAGGTGGCGGCAGCGCGCCTCCACCTCGGCCGCGAGGTCCTGGGCGGGGAAGCCGTCGTGCAGCAGCCGGGTGGCCGCCATGACGGCGGTGAACGCCGTACGGTCGAAGTCGGCGAGCCGTCCCGACAGTGCCGCGCCCAGCATCCTCGCGCGGTGGCTCAGGCACACCGAGCTCCAGCCGAGCAGCAGCAGCCGGTCGGGCCCGGTCTCCGTGTGCCAGCCGGCCAGCCGCAGCTCGCGGGCCATCCGGTGGTAGTGACGCCAGCGGTCGCCGGCGTCGTCCAGCCAGACCTGTACGCCGCCCAGAGGCAGATCGGCGACGTGCACGTCCGCCCCGGCGACACGACTGCAGATGCGATGTACCACGCGCTCCTGCGGGGAAGGGACCGAATCCTCTTGGAACCAGGAACCGCCCGAGACTTCCATGGTCACCTCCGGCCACCTCCTCGTCGGGGACTCTCTCCAGAATCTTCCGGCCGTTAAGCCTCACTTATCAACGTGCTCCGATAGTCTGCTTCAAGAGGGGGCTATGTCAACTGACAGTTTCCGCATAAGTTGGTTCCCACCCGCGGGGCAGAGCTAGCCCGCATGGCGGGGGACACCGGGCCCCGCGTCCCTTACGCTGGAAAAGTTCACGGGCAGTAGGAGGTGTGCCGTGGCGAACTTCGCCGAGCGGCTCGATCTCGCGCTGACCAAGCGCGGATTCACGGGCGCCCAGGTCGCCTCCACGCTGACGGAGGCGGGCATCCCCATCACCCGCGCCTACGTCAGCCAGCTACGCACGGGCAAACAGACCAACCCGACGCTCCAGGTGCTGCGGGCGCTGGCCTCCTGCCTCCAGGTGAGCGTGGGCTGGCTGGTCGGCGACGACCACCTGGAGTCCGGCGCGGTCGAGGACCTCCAGGTGCGCGCCGCCACGCTCGGCCTGTCCGCCTCCGGCCTGTCCGAGGCGTCGCTCAGCGTGCTGCGCGGCGTGGTCGACCTCGCCCGCAGGGCCGAGGGGCTGCCCGACGAGCCCGAGCCCGCCGACGAGATCCCCGAGGCCGCCGCCCCGCTGACCGGCCCCCAGCGCCGCGCGCTCGGCCGCCGGCTGCACGGGCTGCGGCTGGCCGCCGACCTGACGGTCGAGCAGGTCGAGACCGCGCTCGGCAGGGGCGCGGCGCCGATCCCCGCCATCGAGGAGGGCCGGCTCGCGCCGCCGCCGATCACCGTCGAGCGGCTGCTCACGCTCTTCGGCGTGGGCTCGCCGCCGATCCGCGAATACGTCCTGTCGCTGGCCCGCGGCGAGCGCGAGGCCGCCTGGTACGACGCGCACTCCATCCCGGTCTGGCTGGCCACCACCTACGCGCTGGAGCAGCGGGCCACGCTGATCCGCACCTTCCACACCCAGTTCGTGCCGCCGCTGCTGCAGACCGAGGAATACGCCCGCGCCGCGCTCACCGTGATGGGCCCGGCCACGTACGGCCAGCCGACCGTCGAGGAGGCGCTCGCCCTGGTGACGGCCCGCCAGGAGGCGCTCACCCGCGAGAGCGGCGTCGTGCTGTGGGCGATCGTCGACGAGAGCGTGCTGCTGCGCTCGATCGTCGGCAGGCACATCCAGCTGCGCCAGCTCGAAACGCTGATGGACCAGGCCAAGCGGCCCAACGTCTCGCTGCACGTGGTGCCGATGGACGACCCCGCCTACGTGCCGCGCACCGGCCCCTTCACGCTCTGGCGCTTCGCCGAGGCGTACGAGGCCGACGTCGCCTGCGCGCACGGCATCGACCGCGACGAGCTGCTCACCGACACCGGCGCGGTGGAGTCCTACCACCAGGCGTTCACGAAGCTGTCGGTGACGACGACCACCCGCGAGGAGACCGTCGAGCTGCTGAGCGCCCATTGCGAAAGGCTTTCGCGTTCGCTCGGAAAGTGATCATTTCCGGCGGTTAGCCAGATATACCCAAAACTAATGGCATTTCGTGTTGTGTTCTCTCATCCGGCGGGGATCATAGGTTCTGGGTCATCGAGTGGGGTCCGAAAGGACAACTTTTCCCGAGATTGTGGGCGAGGGGAAAGGGGCAACACTCAATGCGTCAGCGTGCCATCCGAAACCTGGCGAAGCTGGAGATGACCCAGGCCAGTGCCACCCGCATCCTCGACGCGGCCGCGGGTGGAAAGAACAACTTCGTGGCCGACCGGGATGCGATGCGGCGTTATGACCTCGCGGCTCCGATCACCACGAAAGCCGCGCGGGCGGTGCTTCACCATGTGCGCCGTGTGGTGCGCTGGCTGGCCGCCGGTGGCGTCGAACAATTCGTCGTCGTCGGCAGCGGCGTGCCCTCCGGGCTGCCCGCCGGCCGGCAGTTGCACGACGTGGCCCGCGAGGCGCTCCCCGGCGGGCGGCCCCGCGTCGTCTACGTGGAGAACGACCCCATGGTGCTGGCCGGGGCGCGGGCGACCATCGAGCCCGTCACCGATCTCGTCCGCGTGGTCGAGGGCGACGTACGCGACATCGACGAGGTCCTCGACGACCACGTCATGCGGACCTTCCTCGACTGGGACCGGCCCGTGGCGGTGCTGCTGCTGTCCACCCACAGCCTGAACGACGAGGAGTACTTCCACTACGTGATCAAGCGCGTCCGCCAGGCGGTGGCGGAGGGCAGCTACCTGTCGCTCCTGCAGACCACGTTCGACGGCGTGCCGCCCGAGCTGCTGCCCGCCGTCCACGACCTGCTGGCGATGACGTTGCCCGGTCACGCGATCCGCGCCAAGGAGGAGGTGGCGGCGCTGCTGGACGGTCTGGTGCTGGTCGATCCGGGGCTGGTGTGGGTCCCGGAGTGGCGGCCCGACGGTCACGACGCCGCCGGACTGGACGACCCGAGCGCGTCGGGCACCTACGGGGCGGTGGCCCGCATCCCGTGAGGCGGCCTCAGTCCCACCAGAACGACCACGCGTGCCCGCCGATGATCTGCTCGGCGTACCCTCGCAGGTCGCCGGGGCCCTGCACGACGTTGTCCGGGCAGAACGTCCAGTGCTCGGCCGCCACGTGCAGCGCGTGCTCCGGGTCCACCGGCGGGGCGGCCACGCTCAGTTCGAGCGTGTTGAAGCCCACGCTCACCACCCGCGCCCCGAACCGCTCCTCCCAGCTGCGCACGACCGCCGCCATCGGCACCATCCACTCGTTGTGGTGCAGCGCCCCCTGCCAGCCCATGACGGCCAGCGCGTCCGCCCCGCGCGCCGCGGCGACCAGGCCGAGCGGCAGGCTCCGCGCGGCGAGCCGGGCCGCGTACCAGTCGGCGACCGCTTCAGGATCGGCCCTCAGCTCGCCCGGCGGCGCCGGACCAGGGCAGATCGCGCCGTACGGCTCCAGCTCCTCCATCGCGTCCGCCGGCATCTGCGCCACCCACTCCTGCCACACCTCGGTCATGAAGCCCTCGGCGGTGAAGTGGTCGATCTGGCGGGGATCGTCGGGGACGACCTGGCCCACCGCCCACGGCTGCGCGGACTCGTCCAGCAGCAGCGGCCACAGCCCGCTGTGCGGATGCCAGGCGCGCATGAGCGCCCAGTCCTCGCCGGCGACCGGCTCGGAGCTCATCCAGAACGCGGGAGTCACCGCCCGGCCCTGCCCCGTGTAACCGGGATCGGGCCAGACCAGCTCGCCCGGAGGCAGCGACACGCCGAGGCTGCGCCCCCTGCCGCCGTCGGGGAACAGCCGGCTCAGCTCACGTGGCAGCCGGTGATCGCTCATGCCCTACCGTTCCGATACCGAATCCTGTCTCGGAGATGGTAGTGCCGACGATCGCTCAGAGACCTTCCGGTGGTACGGGAAAAGGCGCGAGCTGCGACAATGAGCGCTGTGATCCGGTTTGATGCGGTCCTGTCGGACCTTGACGGAGTGCTGCGCCAGTTCGACCACGGCGTCCAGGCCGAGATCGAGGCCCGTTACGGCCTGCCGCTGCGGAAGACCGCCTTCGACCCCGCCCTGATCGGGCCGCCCACGCTGGGCCTCGCCACCGAGACGGAGTGGGCCGAGTCCATCGTCGCGGCGCTCGGCGGGGGAGAGGCCGCCAGGCGGGCGGTCGCCGAGTTCATGGAGGTGCCGTTCTTCGTCGACGAGGAGGTCAGGGCGCTGCTGGCGAGCGCGCAGCGGCACGTCCCGGTGATCCTCGTGACCAACGCCATGGACACCGTGGAGGAGCACCTGGACCGGCTGGGCCTGCGCTACTTCGCCGACGACCTGGTCAGCAGCTACCGCGTGCGGGTGGCCAAGCCCGACCCGCGCATCTATGAGATCGCCGCCGAGCGGGCCGGCGTGCCGCCGGAGCGATGCCTGTTCGTCGACGACCGGCTGGAGAACGTGCACGCCGCCGAGGCTCTCGGCATGACCGGGGTGCACTTCCGCACGGCGGCCGACCTGGCGGCCGTGCTCGCCGGCGCGTTCTGAGCTCTGCCTCACCGGCAGGTTTCCGGCGCGGCTCGCGCCGGCCGCGCCGGAAACGTCTGCGGGACCGCCGTCCCCGGCTCGCTGTCTCGGCGAGCTGCGCTCCTCGCCGGGCCAAGCAGCCCGCCGGGGACGGCGGCGCGGGAGCGCCGGCCTAATACCCGCCGTACGGGTTCTGGGAGGACGGCGAGGTGGTGGCTGGGGCGCTCGTCTTGTGCCCCGAGGGGTGCTTCGGGGAGGCGGACGGGTTGGCCGCCGCGCCGGTGGAGGTCGGCTTCACGCCCTGCGGGCTGATGACGCCGATCAGGCCGTGCTTGGTGCCGTCGATGCCCGCGGAGAACCACAGGGAGCGCTCGCCGCCGGTGGCCGCGGTGCCCGGCTCCAGGTCCCACAGGCCCGGCAGCACGATCGGCCGGCCGTTCGCCGTGGCCAGCGCGCCGAGGTGACGGCTGTTCTTGTAGGCGTGCACGGTGCCGTCGCCGAAGTTGCCGACGAGCAGGGCTCCGGAGAACTGGCCCCAGCCTCTGGGCGCCGCGGTGATGCCCCAGGGGGCGTTGAGCCCGACGCGGGAGATGCGGCCGGTGACGCGGCCGGAGGCGTTGAAACGGCTCACGAAGCCCTTGCCGTTGCCGAAGACCGGCTTGCCGGTGGACTGGTCACGCAGCGCGTACGACACCCAGATGTTGCCGTTGGCCACCGCCACGTTGTAGGCGTGGTAGTTGCTCGGCACCCCCGGGTCCCTGAACTGCCAGCGCGACAGGCGGATGCGCTGGAAGTCCTGGTCGAAGGCGTGAATGCGGCCACCGGCGAAGTCGGCGGCCAGCAGAAAGGCGTCGTCCTCGGTCTGGACGAGCTCCAGCCCCTTGTAGTCGGCGCCCCGGGTGAACGCCGCGATGATCGCGTTCTTCGGGTCCACCTCGGCGTTCCAGCCGGTGATGGCGCCGCTCGGGCTGGAGAAGATGAACGTGGCGGGCTTGCCCTTGACGGTGAAGCCGCTGCCGGGGTTGAAGACCTGGCCGGTGGGTGCTCCGCCGGGGATCCACACCTCGGTCTGCTCCTTCTTGCCGGTGCCGGAGTAGACCGTGGCGGTGCCGGTGCCCGTGTTGGAGACCCACAGCGTCTTGCCCATGGCCAGGCCCCACGGGTTGACGACCTTGGCGTCGGTGACCGGGGCTTTGCCCTGAACGTCCGACACAAGGTTGGTGACGTCGAAACGAGTCCTGGTGGTGGCGTGTGCGGGAGTGGTGAGAGTCGCTCCCAAGACGACCGCAACAGCGCAGAGTGTGATGATGCGTGGCCGCATCCGTTGCCTCCTAGTTAGCGCTTGTGACGGGAGGTACGTGGACGGGGGAAGGCAGGTTCAGGTTCCGTCATGGGGAAAAATCGTCAGGCGACTTCATCGCGCAGGATCGGGGAAGGGACACGCATGAACGTACTGGGCATCGACATCGGTGGTTCGGGGATCAAAGGCGCCCCCGTGGACACCGACGCCGGAGAGCTGACCGAGGAGCGCCTGCGGATCCCCACCCCTGAGCCGTCCCGCCCCGAGGCGGTCGAGGCCGCCGTACGGCAGATCCGCGAACACTTCGCCTGGACGGGGCCGGTCGGGGTGACCTTCCCCGGCGTGATCGTGGACGGCGTGGTGCGCACGGCCGCCAACGTCGACCGGTCGTGGATCGGGGTGGACGCGGCGGCGCTGTTCGGCGGCGCGGCCGTGCTCAACGACGCCGACGCGGCCGGCGTGGCCGAGATGAGGTTCGGCTGCGGGCGCGGGGAGAAGGGCACCGTGCTCATGCTGACCTTCGGCACGGGCATCGGCAGCGCGCTGTTCCGCGACGGCGTGCTGGTGCCCAACACCGAGCTGGGGCACCTGGAGCTCCACGGCAAGGACGCCGAGCACCGGGCCTCCTCGCGGGCGCGCGAGGAGCACGACCTGAGCTGGGAGAAGTGGGCCGAACGGGTCCAGGAATACCTGGAGCACGTGGAGATGTTGTTCTCTCCGTCGCTCGTCGTGATCGGCGGCGGCGTCAGCAAGAAGGCCGAGAAGTTCCTGCCGCACATCACGCTGCGCACCCGGGTGGTGCCGGCCGGGCTGCAGAACGAGGCCGGCATCATCGGCGCGGCCCTGGCCGCCCGCCCCTGACCAGCCCTGGCCGGGTCCGCCGATATTGGGGTGCGCCGGTCGCGGACGGTGGGGCACGATGGGCCGTTGGCTCCGCTTCTGCGCGGCTCAAATATCCTTGAAAGCAGTATGGGAACGCCTTCCGTGTCCTCTCCGCTCGCCGACCTCCAGTCCCGCCTGCCCGAGCTCATGCCGCGCGACCAGCGGCGGCTGCGGCGCAGGCTCGACGGCATGCGCCGGGTCCGCTCCCGCGACACCCGGGACAAGATCGTCGCGGAGATCCTGGCCGACGTCGAACGCGCCGAGCGGCGTCTCGAACGCCGCCGCGCCGCCGTGCCCGCCATCCGCTACCCGGAGAACCTGCCGGTCTCGCAGCGCAAGGACGACATCCTCGCCGCGATCCGCGACCATCAGGTCGTGATCATCGCCGGTGAGACCGGGTCCGGCAAGACCACGCAGATCCCCAAGATCTGCCTGGAGCTGGGGCGCGGCGTCCGTGGCCTGATCGGCCACACCCAGCCCCGCCGCATCGCCGCCCGCACGGTCGCCGAGCGCGTCGCCGAGGAGCTCGGCACCGGGCTCGGCGAGGTCGTCGGCTACAAGGTGCGCTTCACCGACCAGGCGAGCGAGCGCACGCTCGTCAAGCTGATGACCGACGGCATCCTGCTGGCCGAGCTGCAGAACGACCGCCTGCTCGACCAGTACGACACCCTGATCATCGACGAGGCCCACGAGCGCAGCCTCAACATCGACTTCATCCTCGGCTATCTCAAGCAGCTCCTGCCCCAGCGCCCCGACCTCAAGGTCATCATCACCAGCGCCACCATCGACCCCGAGCGCTTCTCCCGGCACTTCGACGACGCGCCGATCATCGAGGTCTCCGGCCGCACCTACCCCGTCGAGGTGCGCTACCGGCCGCTGGAGGAGGACGACGACCAGACCCAGGGCATCGTCAACGCCTGCCGCGAGCTGATCACCGAGGGGCCCGGCGACATCCTCGTGTTCCTGTCCGGCGAGCGGGAGATCCGCGACGCCGCCGACGCCCTGGGCAAGGCCGAGTTCCGCAACACCGAGATCCTGCCGCTCTACGCCCGGCTCAGCGCCGCCGAGCAGCACCGCGTCTTCCAGTCGCACACCGGCCGGCGCATCGTCCTCGCCACCAACGTGGCCGAGACCTCGCTCACCGTCCCCGGCATCAAATACGTCGTGGACCCCGGCTTCGCCCGCATCTCCCGCTACAGCCACCGCACCAAGGTCCAGCGCCTGCCGATCGAGCCCATCTCGCAGGCGAGCGCCAACCAGCGCAAGGGCCGCTCGGGCCGCACCTCCGACGGCATCTGCATCCGGCTGTACGAGGAGGAGGACTTCCTCGGCCGGCCCGAGTTCACCGACCCTGAGATCCTGCGGACCAACCTGGCCTCGGTCATCCTGCAGATGACCGCGATCGGGCTCGGCGACATCGAGGCGTTCCCGTTCGTCGAGCCGCCGGACCGCCGCCAGGTCAAGGACGGCGTCAACCTGCTGCACGAGCTCGGCGCCTTCGACGCGCAGGGCCGGCTCACGCCGATCGGCCGCAAGCTCGCCACCCTGCCGGTCGACCCGCGTCTCGGCCGCATGGTGCTGGAGGCGGAGAAGAACGGCTGCCTGCGCGAGGTCATGGTCATCGCCGCCGCCCTGTCCATCCAGGACCCGCGCGAGCGGCCGGCCGACAAGCAGCAGCAGGCCGACGAGAAGCACCGCCGCTTCGCCGACCCCGACTCCGACTTCATGGCCCACCTCAACCTGTGGAACTACCTGCGCGAGAAACAGCGGGAGCTGTCCTCCAGCGCGTTCCGCCGGCTGTGCAAGGCCGAGTTCCTCAACTACCTGCGCGTACGCGAGTGGCAGGACATCTACAGCCAGCTCCGCCAGTCGCTCGGCGTGCAGCCCGACAGCACCCCCGCCGACCCCTACCACGTGCACGTGTCGCTGCTGGTCGGCCTGCTGTCGCACATCGGCGTCAAGGACGTGCTCGACAAGCAGCGCCCGGCCGACGGCGGCCGCCGCCCGATCCAGGAATACCTCGGCGCCCGCAACGCCCGCTTCGCGATCTTCCCCGGCTCGGCCCTCGCCAAGAAGCAACCGCAGTGGATCATGTCGGCGGAGCTCGTCGAGACCTCCCGGCTCTGGGCGCGGGTCAACGCCAAGATCGAGCCGGCCTGGGTCGAGCCCCTCGCCCAGCACCTGGTCAAACGGAGCTACTCCGAGCCCCACTGGGAGAAGAACCAGGGCGCGGTGATCGCCCTGGAGAAGGTCACGCTCTACGGCGTGCCGCTCGTCGTCGGCCGCAAGGTCAACTACGGCCGCATCGACCCCGACCTGTGCCGCGAGCTGTTCATCCGGCACGCGCTCGTCGAGGGCGACTGGGACACCCACCACCGGTTCCTCAAGGACAACCGCAAGCTGCTCGGCGAGGTCGAGGAGCTGGAGAACCGCGCCCGCCGGCGCGACATCATGGTGGGCGACGAGGCGCTGTTCGACTTCTACGACCAGCGCGTCCCCGCCGACGTGGTCTCGGCCCGGCACTTCGACTCCTGGTGGAAGACGGCCAGGCAGCAGACGCCCGACCTGCTCACCTTCTCGCCGGAGATGCTGGTCAACGAGGGCGCCGACGTCAGCGCGCGCGACTACCCCGACACCTGGAAGCAGCTCGGCCAGCGGATGCGGCTGACCTACCAGTTCGAGCCGGGCGCCGACGCCGACGGCGTCACCGTGCACGTGCCGCTCCAGGTGCTCAACCAGGTCGGCTCCGACGGCTTCGACTGGCAGATCCCCGGCCTGCGCGAGGAGCTGATCACCGCGCTGATCCGCTCCCTGCCGAAGAACCTGCGCCGCAACTTCGTGCCCGCCCCCAACTACGCCAAGCAGGTGCTGGCCGCGGTCAAGCCCGGTGGTGAGCCGCTGCTGGCCGCCGTGGAGCGCGAGCTGCTGCGCCTGACCGGCGTACGCGTGCCGCGCGAGGCCTGGCAGCTCGACCAGATCCCCGACCACCTGCGGATCACGTACCGGGTGATCGACGAGCGCAAGCGCACGCTGGCCGAGGACAAGGACCTCGACGCGCTCAAGCGCCGTCTCGCGCCCCGGCTGCGTCAGACGCTCGCCGAGGCCGGCGACGACCTGGAGCGGACGGGCCTGCGCACCTGGAGTTTCGGCAGCCTGCCGAAGGTGTTCGAGCAGGGCCGGATGAAGGGCTACCCGGCGCTCGTGGACGCCGGCGACTCCGTCTCCATCAAGATCTTCGAGACCGAGGCCGAGCAGCGCCGCGCCCACTGGCCGGGCGTACGCCGCCTGCTCCTGCTCAACGTCACCAACCCGGCCAAGTCCCTGCTGGCCGGCCTGTCCAACCAGGCCAAGCTGGCGCTGTCGCGCAGCCCGCACGGCGGCGCGGTCGCGCTCTTCGACGACGTGGTCAACGCGGCCGTCGACCAGCTCATGGGGGAGGCCGGCGGTCCCGCCTGGGACCCGGTCGCCTTTGACCGCCTCTACCAGCACGTCCGCGCCGAGCTGCACGACACGGCGGCCGGGGTGCTGGCGAAGGTCGAGCAGATCCTGGCCGTCTGGCACGAGGCGACGGCCCGCCTCGACGCCCTGCGCCCGAGCGCCGCCACCGACGACGTACGCGACCAGCTCGGCCACCTGATCTACAAGGGGTTCGTCACGGCGACCGGCCACCGCCGCCTGTCCGACCTGCTCCGCTACGTCCGCGCCGTAGAGCGCCGCCTCGGCAAGCTGCCCGAGGACCCGTGGCGCGACCAGGAGTGGATGGACCGGGTGCACAAGGTCGAGGACGACTACCACGACCTGCTGGACAAGCTGCCGCCGGCGCGGCGCGGCGATCCCGACGTGGTGGAGATCCGCTGGATGATCGAGGAGCTGCGGGTCAGCTTCTTCGCCCAGACCCTGGGCACGCCCACGCCGATCAGCGAGAAGCGCATCACCAAGGCGATGGACAAGCTCACGCCATGAAGATCGAGGTGTCGAGCTCGAAGTCGACGGGGGCGGGCAGATGCAGGGGCTTGCCCACCGGGACGGTGGCGATCGACCGGTAGCCACCGTCCTTGATGTCGCTGTGGACGGTGACGGCCGGCACCTCCGGCAGCGGGTCGATCAGCAGGTAGACGGGCACCCGGCCCACGGCGTAGAGGCGGCGCTTCTCCTCGCGGTCGATGTGCGTGCTGCTGGGGGAGACCACCTCGGCGACCATGATCAGACCGGAGGAGAGCAGCTCGCCTCGGCCCCAGCGGGGACAGCCGGGTGGCAGCAGGGTGTAGTCGGGTACGAGCGCGTCGCGGGGGCCTTCGACGCAGACGCTGAGGCCGCCCGGCGCCGCGAGCCACCCCCGTTCGAGACTCAGCGGCAGCAGGACGTTGTGCAGGTTCACCGCCATGAAGGTGTGTTCCGGGCTGCCCATCGGGCTCACGATCAGGTTCCCTTCGATGACCTCGGCCCGGAAACCGGGGAGGGGGGGCAGAGCATCGAGCAACTCACGTGCTGTGTGCGGCATGTTGATCTCCTCTGGCTGGGCTGCCGGAGGCTCGGTCGCCATCGCTACCATCGGAGTTATCCCTTCGTATTCGAACGGGCACGCTAAGTATCGCACGGCCGGTCGAGGGAGACGAACCCGAGCGTGCGAGAATCCCGGTTTGCGGTTGATTGCGAAGTGCAGGGGGATCGATGGTCAGGGCTGTGGTGTTCGACGTCGGCGAGACGCTGATCGACGAGACGCGCATCTGGACGCGGTGGGCCGAGCGGATCGGCGTGAGCCACTTCGTGCTCATGGGCGCGCTCGGCGGCATGGCGGCGCTGGACCGGTCGCACAGCGAGGCGTTCGAGATCATCCGGCCGGGCATCGACCTGGAAGCCGAGGAGGTGGCGTGGGAGCGGGACGACCCGGACGGGCTGCGCAACCACTTCGACGGCGACGACCTCTACCCGGACGTCCGCCCGGCGCTCGGCGCGCTGCGCGAGGCCGGCTACCAGGTGATCATCGCGGGCAACCAGCCGCGCCGGGCCTATGACGCGCTGGCCGCGATGGAGCTGCCGGCCGACTCCGTCCACACCTCGGAGGGATGGGGGGTGGCCAAGCCGCAGCCGGAGTTCTTCGCGAAGGTCGCGGCGGTGGCGGGACGGGAGCCCGGGGAAATCCTCTACGTCGGCGACCGGCTCGACAACGACGTGCTCCCGGCGGGGCGGGCCGGCATGCGCACCGCGCTCATCCGCCGCGGCCCCTGGGGATATCTGCACGCCGCGCGGCCGGAGGCACGGGCCGCCGACGCGATCGTCGACGACCTGCACGAGGTCCTGGCGGTGGCGCAGCGGCTGACCTAGCGGCGGCGCCACGCACTTGGAGTCCGCACAGGATGATCGCGCGGCGTCTTTACGCGGGGGCTTCACTCCGGGGCCATCACCAGGGGAGCTTTACGCGACGCCTTCACGCGACGCCTTCACACTGGGCCTTCGCGCGGGGCGGTCGCGCGGCGTCTTCACGCGGGGCCTTCGCGCGGGCCTTCACCCGGGAAGCCTTCCACGCGGGGCCTTCACGCGGAGCGTCCTCGCTTAAGGCCTCACCTGAAGTCCTCGTCGAGGTCCTCGCCGAGGTCGATGTGGATCGCCCGCTCCTCGGCCGACAGGTCGCCGCTGTCGGCGCCCTGGTCCTCGGCCACTTCCTCGTCTTCCCGATCCGGCTCCAGGCCCTCGTCGGGCTGCGTGAGCCGGTGCAGCGAGCGCCGCTCGTGCAGGCGGTCGGGCGCCTCGCGCCGCAGCCGCTCGTCGAGCGTGTCCCGGTGCCGCGGGTCGTCGGGGACGACCTCGTGGTTGAGCCCGAGGTCGTCGGTCCACTCCGAGACCTCGATGTCCTGTTCGTCGCTCATTCCGAACCGGTCCGGAGGTAGTTGACTCATAAGAATCCCCTACCCCCGGACAGGTACGAAATCCTATGAATCGGCCCGCTTGAGGGCTTCGGCCAGCTCTTCCTTGTCCATCTGGGAACGGCCGGGGATGTCGGCCCGCTGCGCCTGCTCGTACAGCTCGGCCTTGGTGGCCTCGCCCGTGGCCGGGGCGGTCGCGCGGAGGGCTTTGAGCTCGGTGTTCCTGCGCTCCTCGAAGGCCCGTCCGAGCTCCTGGAGCCGCTTGTCGTCGGCGGACTTCCGCAGCTGGGGCAGGAGGTCGCTCTCCTCCTCCTCGACGTGGTGCTGCACCGACTCGACGAGCTTGTCCAGGGTGGTGCGGAACTCGGGGGTGCCGGGGGTGGCCCGTACGAGTGCGTCGAGCAGGACCTCGGCCTCCTTGTGCTCCTCGACGCCGTGGTGGGCGTCGATGCCGGGGTAGACGCGGTCCTCCTCGGCACGGGCGTGCGCGACCAGGAGGGCGTGCAGCTCGGCCACGGTGGCCTTGGTGTCGCCCTCGCCCTTCTTGAGCCGGTCGAAGAGCGATTCGACGGTCCGGTGGTCTTTGGTGATCAGGGTGATGACGTCGGTTGCCATGAGGTCAAGCGCTACCCAAGGGAACGCCGTCCAATCGCCGGGTCACTCCAGCTCGCGCAGACGCTCGCGGGTCCGCTTCAGCTCCTCGCGGAGTGTGGCGAGCTCGCGTTCGAGCTCCAGGATGCGGCGGATGGCGATGAGGGTCATGCCCTCGTCGGCCATGCGGGTGACGTGCTGGACGATCAGGATGTCGCGGCGGGAGTAGCGCCGCTGGCCGCCCTCGGAGCGGTGCGGCGTGACCACGTCGTGCTGGTCGAGGCGGCGCAGGTAGGCCTGCTGGACGTTGAGCATCGCCGCCACCTGCCCGAGGGAGTAGAGCGGGGCATGGTCGTCGTCGAAGGGCAGATCGGCCATCATGACCTCCTCATGGTACGGGGGCGGACGTGGGCGTCCGCCCCCGCGCCGCCCGGGGTCACGCCCTGATGGCCTTGGTGTCGCCTCGCCGGATCTCGACCTTGCGCGGCTTGGCCCGCTCCAGCACCGGGATGCGGACGGTGAGCACGCCGTTGGCGTAGCCCGCGTCGATCCTGTCGCTGTCGAGGTGCTCGGACAGGTAGACCCGGCGGGTGAAGACGCCCATGGGGCGCTCGCGCACGAACACCCGCTCGTTCTCGCCGAGCTCCTCCTCGCGGCGCGCGCTGACGCTGAGGACGCCGCGGTCCACGGTGACCTCGATGGAGTCGGGGTCGATGCCGGGAAGGTCGAAGCGCAGGACGACGTCGTCGTCACGGCGCAGGCCGTCCATCGGCATGGCCGAGCCGTTGTCGAAGGTCTGCCGGGCCAGGCGGTTGAACTGCCGCTCGAACTCCTGGATGAACGGGTCGATCGAGGTGAGAAGCATGTCGGGACCTCCTCGCTGCGCTCTCGGTTGCATCTAACCTCCAACTGCAGTTACAGGTTAGCTCCAGCAGAAGCGGTAGGCAAGCGAGGTAAGCAAAACCTGTCCGAACGGTTAGGCCGACGCGGGCGCCGGGCGCGGCCGTACCGCTTGCCGGAGCGTCCGGCCCGAGAGGCGGGCCAGTGCCACGGCCGCGAGGAGCGAGGCCGCCACGCAGCACACGCCGCCGATCTCCAGCGCGAGCCGGGGCCCGAAGGTGTCGCTGAGCCAGCCCAGCAGCGGCCCGCCGAGCGCGCCCGCGGCGGCGCTGACGATGGACAGCGCCGCGATGATCCGGCCGCGCATCGCCTCGGGGCTGTCGAGCTGCGCCCGCGCGCTGACGGTGGTGTCCACGGTCACCGCGCCCGCCGCGATCGGCACCATCAGCGCCGCGAACGTCCACAGTCCCGGCATGAGCCCGCTCAGCGTCTGCGCCGCCCCGGTCACGAACGTGGTGATCAGCAGCAGCCGTACGGTGAGGCTCGGCCGGGAGGCGGCGAGGAAGCCGCCGAGCACCGTGCCGACGGCGAAGACCGTGGACAGCAGGCCGTAGCCGCCCACGCCCGCCCCCAGGGGGCCGGCGCTCATGGCGGCCATCGTGACCTGGAAGTTGCGGCCCACGCTGCCCGAGACGAACCACAGCGCCAGCACCACGAGCAGCCAGGGGGTGCGCAGCACGAGCCGCAGTCCTTCCAGCACCGCGCCGGGCTGCCGTTCGGCCGCCTCCAGCGGGTGGAACTCCGCGCGCCGCATCACCAGCACCGCCGCGATGACCACGAAGAACGTGGCCGCGTTGATCACGAACAGCCCGCCGTCGCCGGTGAGCGGCAGCAGCGCCCCGGCCAGGCTCATGCCCAGGATGCGGGCTCCGGAGCTGAGGACGGAGCCGAGCGCCATCGCGTTCGGCAGGTCGTCGGGCGGCACGACCTCGGCGCCGAAGCGGCCGAGCGCCGGCCCGCCGAGCGCCCCCACCACGCCGCTGAGCAGTGCCACCGCGTAGATCGGCGCCACCGACGAGACCCCGGTGAACGCGATCACGGCCAGCGCGGCCGCCAGCGCCGCGTGCGCGAGCTGCGCGGCGATCACGACGGGACGGGTCGGCAGCCGGTCCGCGAGCGCCCCGCCCCACATCCCCAGCAGCAGCGTCGGCAGCGCCTGTACGACGAGGCTGACGCCGACGCTGGTCGCGGAATCGGTGATCGTCAGGACGAGCCAGTTGAGGCCGAGGACCTGCATCCAGGTGCCGGTGACGGAGACGATGTCCGCTCCTGCCCACAGCCGGTAGTTGTGATGGCGGAGAGCGCGGAACGTGGAGGATGACGCTGACAGCAACAGGGGTCCTAGCCTTGAACTTGCAAACCGGAGGTCCGAACGTGCGGATCCGGGACGTCCATTCCGGTCTGACCGAAATGTGAGGCAGAACACGGTTTAAAACCCGATTACGCGGACAGCGGCTCCGGCCGGTCCCGGCTGACGAGGGCCGCGTAATGGCCGCCGGCCGCCATCAGCTCCTCGTGGGTGCCGCGCTCGGCGATCCGGCCGCGGTCGAGCACCACGATCTGGTCGGCGTCCCGCACCGTGGACAGCCGGTGCGCGATCGTGATCGTCGTACGCCCCCGCGCCAGCGCGTCCAGCGCCTCCTGCACCGCCCGCTCAGTCTGCGTGTCGAGCGCGCTGGTGGCCTCGTCGAGGATCAGCACCGGCGGGTCGCGCAGCAGCGTCCGCGCGATGGCCAGACGCTGCTTCTCGCCCCCCGAGAAGCGGTAGCCGCGCTCGCCCACCAGCGTGTCGTACCCGTCGGGGAGTGCCGCGATGTGGTCGTGGATGCGCGCGGCCCTGGCCGCCGCCTCCAGCTCCTCGTCGCTCGCCTCCGGCCGGGCGAAGCGCAGGTTGTCGGCGATCGAGGCGTGGAAGAGGTAGGTCTCCTGCGAGACCACGCCGACGGCCGCGCTCAGCGTCTCGAACGTCAGCTCCCGCACGTCCACCCCGTCGATGGTCACCCGGCCTCCGGTGACGTCGTACAGGCGGGTCGGCAGGTAGCTCAGCGTGGTCTTGCCCGCGCCGGTCCCGCCCACGACCGCCACGCTCGACCCTGCGGGAACGGTGAGGTCCACGCCCCTCAGCGTGGGCGTGTCGCCGTAGGAGAACTCGACCCCCTCGAACCGGACCTCGCCGCGCACCCGCTCCAGCGTGCGCGTGCCGGGCCGGATGTCGACCGGCAGGTCCAGGTACTCGAAGATGCGCCCGAACAACGCCAGCGAGGTCTGCACCTCCACGCCCAGCCGCAGCAGCGACACCGCCGGCCGGAACAGGGTCTTCTGCAACGTGGTGAACGCCACCAGCGTCCCGACCGAGACGACCCCCGTGTGTCCGACCGCCCAGTAGACCACCGCCGGCATCGCGGCCATGACGATCTGGATGGACGCCTGGCGCCACCGTCCTGCCATGCTCGTCCGTACGCCGAGGTCGGCCAGCTCGTCGGAGGCGCGGCCGAAGCGCTCGGTCAGCGCGTCGGAGCGGCCCATCGTGCGGCCGAGCAGGATGCCGCTGACCGACAGCGACTCCTGGACCATCGAGGCGATGGTGGCGAGCTTGCGCTGCCGTTCGGAGGTGATGCGCTTGCGCTCGGCCCCCACCCTGCGGCTGATCCACACGAACAGCGGAAGCAGCAGGAGCGAGATCACGGTCAGCCGCCAGTCGAGCACGACCATGGCGGCGACCGTCGCGATCACGGTGGTGAGGTTCGAGACGAGGGAGGAGGCGGTCGAGGTGACGACCTGCTGCATGCCGCCGATGTCGTTGGCGATGCGGGACTGCACCTCGCCGGTCCTGGTGCGGGTGAAGAAGGCCAGGGACATGCGCTGGAGGTGCGCGTACACGGCGATGCGCAGGTCGTGCATCACCCGCTGACCGACCGTCGTGGAGATGAGCGTCTGCATCACGTCGAACACGCTGGTGGCGACGGCCACCGCGATCATGCCGAGGGACAGCAGCGCGAGCAGCCCCGCGTCCCTGGCCGGGATGGCGACGTCCAGCACCTCGCGGAGGAGGAACGGCGAGGCGAGCGACACCAGCGACGACAGCAGGATGAGGAGGCCCACCAGGGCCAGCGGGCCCCGGTAGGCGCGGAACAGGGTGAAGATGCGCCGCAGCGGCGCGCGTGGTTCCTCCGCCAAGGGGGTGCTCCTTTCAGATGCGCACTCAAACAGAGGTTAACTCATATTTTTCTCGGCTAAACTGTCGGCATGGGTGAGAGAGAGCTGGCGGAGCTGATGCACCTGGTCAACCGGCGGCTGCGGCACGGCTATGTGCAGGGGCTGGTCCCGATGGGGCTCAGCCCGAGCCACGCGCGGGCGCTGCGGGTGCTCGCCGCCGATCCGGAGCGGCCGCTGCGCATGGTCCAGCTCGCCGAGAGGCTGCGCATCGTGCCGCGCTCGCTCACGCCCGTCGTGGACGCGCTGGAGGAGGCGGGGCTGGTGCGGCGGCGTACGGATCCGGCGAACCGCCGCTCCACGCTGGTCGAGCTGACGCCGGAAGGGAGGGCGGCCGACGAGCGGGCCCGCGACGCGCGCCGCCAGGTGGGCGAGGAGCTGTTCGCCGTGCTCACGCCCGGGCAGCGCGAGCAGCTCGGCGAGCTGCTCGCCACCGTGGACGCGGCGGCGCAGGCCAGGGACCGCGACCTGGAGCAGGCCCGCGAGGCGCGGCCTTGAGCGGAGTGGGGGAGCGACGTTGCTCAGGCCCGCGAAGGGCGGCCCTGAGCGGGGGAGCGACGTTGCTCAGGCCCGCGAAGGGCGGCCCTGAGCGGGGGAGCGACGTCGAGCAGGCCCGCGCAAGGGCGACCGCGCTACTGGGGGGCGCCCGCGACGATCGCGCCGCCGAGCACCGTGCCGGCGCACGGCGCCCCGGCCAGCAGCGCCGCGTACGGATAACGCCCGCGCGCGTCGTGCACCGCGAAGTCGGCCCGCGCCCCGGGACCCAGCGTCCCGATCCGGCCCGCCCCCTGGTCCATGCCCAGCGCCCGCGCTCCGCCCAGCGTGGCCGCCGCCACCAGCCGCCGGTCCAGCGCGCGGGGGCGCAGCCCGAGCTCGCGGGCCCGCCGCCGGACGTCCGCCGCCTGCGCGAGCGGCCCGCCCGGCAGCCCGAGACAGCCGAAGGCGACGACGTTGCCCTCCTCCAGCAGGGCCAGCACGTCCGCCGCGGGATGCGCGGGCCCGACGGCGACGGCCGTGCGGCGCAGCCGCAGCAGCTTGCGCTCGCCGGGATCCAGCGGCCGGGAGCAGATCACGTGGCACAGCGGCCCGAGCACCCCGGCCTCGTCGAGGGCGACGGGCGCGTGGGCGTCGAGGTCGGCCAGCAGCCGCAGCCCGAACGTACGGGCCAGCACCGCCATGTCCTCCAGCACCTGCGGATCCCGGGTGCGCGCGGCGAGCCCGCACCCGCCCGGCCGTTCGGCCTCGTGGATCGCGGTGATGACGGCGTCCCGCTCGCGTGACTCCCATTCCTCCTCGGCGGCGCTGCGCACCTCAACGTAGGCGATGCCGGGCAGCCCGGCGGGCTCGTGCGGGTCGCGGACCACCGTGGCGCGCGCGGTCACGCCGGGCTCGGGCGCTCCGGCCGCGCAGGCGTCCACCGCCCCGGCCACGATCATCCCGGGCCAGCGGTGCTCGGTCTCGACAGGAAAGTACGCGAGCAGCTCCGCCCGCGCCCCCACCTGGAGGACCCGGTCGCCGCGGACCACCACGGCCCCGTCGCGGAGCGGCGCGGCGCTGACGGGCAGCACGATCGGCGCGGAGTGGAGCACGACCGGCGCGGACGGGCGCCGCCGCCCCGGGCGCGGCCGGGCGGGCCGCCCGAGCATCGGTCCCGCACGCGTCGCCAGCGGCATCAGCACTCTCCGTCCGATAACCCTTCAGGGCATTAAACGTGAGCCGGGCCAGGGAATCAATCAGGTCCAAGTACGCAAATCGCTAGGGCAAATCCCGAGGTGAGTAACGTCCCGACAGCCGGGCGAGCTTGAGGCTGAGATGCAGGGCCAGCCGCTCCTCGCCGTCCTTCAGATCGGTGCGCGCGAGCTCCTCCACCCGCTGCAGCCGGTAGTACAGCGAGGTGCGGTGCAGCCGCAGCGCCCGCGACGTCGCCACCGCGCTGCCCGCCAGGTCGAGGTAGATCTCCAGGGTCTCCAGCAGCGGCAGGTGCTGGGCGTCGGCGAGCAGCTCCTCCAGCCCCGGATGCAGCTCCTGGGCGGGGAGGTGGGTGAGCATGCGGTACACGCCGAGCCGGGCCCACTCCGTCGTCCGGCCGAGCGCGGGCACACGGGCGCCGACCTCGGCCGCGTGCCGCGCCTCCCGGTACGACTCCGCCGCCTCCGCCAGCGCCGCCCGCTCCCGCCCGACCCCGACGACCACCGGCACCGGCATGGCCGTGTGCAGCTCGTCCGCCGCGAGCCCGGTCCCGGCCGTGAGCAGCACGCCGTGGTCGTAGCGGACCAGGTGCAGTGGATGGTGCCCGCTCAGCCGCCGCCGCAGCGCCAGCAGCCCCTGCTCCAGCGCCAGCCGCAGCGAGTCCGACGGCTCGGCGGCGAGCGGCCTGGCCACGTGCACGGTCACCGCCCGCGCCTGCGGGAACGCGCCCGCCTCGATGAGCTGCCTGGCCGCGTCCTGCTCGCCGAGCAGCAGCCCGGTGACCGCCTCCAGCTCCCGGTGCGAGGCCAGCTCCGAGGCCAGGCTCTCGTGGTAGAGCGCGAGCGCCAGGCCGGGTACGGCGGCCAGGGCCTCGGCGACCTGGGCGTCCGCCATGGGCGGGTCCGAGTCGATGAACCACAGGAAGCCGAGCAGCCCGTCGGCGTGCCGGACCGGCACGCACACCCGCGGCAGCAGGCCCAGGTGCGGCGCGCCCGCGGTGCGGATGGGCGCGGTGACCTCGTGGATGCCGGCCGACCGTAACCAGGCGCGCACCTCCGGCGTCGTACGCCGGCGCAGGATCGAGTCGCGGCGGATGTCGTCCATGGCGCCGTTCTGCTCGCTGTAGGCCACGACGCGCTGCACGCGGTCCTCCAGCAGCAGGGGGCGGCCGAGACGGGCGGCGAGCTCGTCCACGGTCCGCTGGAGATCCGCCACGAAGACCCCTTCACCTGGAGATTTCTGCATTTGTAGGACAACGCGCTATGGGTCTTCCCTACAACTGCGCGATGATCTGGGTCAACAACGTCTATAGCGTCGTGTCGTGATTGTCCCGAAGAAGCTATTCAAGGGGCTGCTCGCGACCATCGTGATGGTTCCGATCGCGTTGGTGGCGACCCCAGCTTCCGCAGCACCCCCCAGCGACCCCGAGCACCCGTGGCGCCGCGCCCACTGGCCCCAGACGCAGCCGTGGCAGAGCGACACGCCCATGGACACCCCCCAGACCCTGCGCGGCCGGCCCACGACGCCGGGCGTCCAGCCGATCGACCCGCAGAACTGGGAGAACCCCGACAACATGACCTGGGCGGACTACAAGAAGCCGCCCGGCACCCAGTGGAACGACCCCGGTGTCAAGGGCTCGCAGCGCACCTTCAAGGGCGCGCTCGTCCTGCTGGACTACCCGAACCAGCCGTTCGTCGTCACCCAGTCGAAGGGCTCGACGATCTTCGCGAACCCGAGCGCCGAGGCCCACGACGTCCCGCGTGACCAGGTCGCGAAGTTCTACCAGGACTTCCTCAACACCCCCAACGCCCTCAACAAGGGGCACACCATCCACGAGTACTGGATGGAGGACTCCGGCGGGCGCATCGGGGTCGAGCTGACCGGGTTCGGCCCGTACACGATGCCGGGCAAGGACCACGAGTACGCCATGGAGTACCAGCGGGACGCCTGCCCCGCCGGCGACACCTGCACCAGGAACCTGCGGGGCGACGGCAACGCCGCCTGGCTCGCCGACGTCGGCCAGGAGGGCGCCGCCCAGTTCGACTTCGTCTTCTACCTGAGCGCCGGCCAGGACGAGTCGTCCACCTGGCAGGAGTTCGGCATGATGAAGTTCCCCACCAAGGAGGACGTGCCGGACGAATGGGGCCCCGACGACCCCGCCCTGCCCAACTGGTCCAAGACCCGCTACGTCGACTGGACCTCCTGGCAGGCCGGCTCCACCTTCTGGCCGAACGCCCGCTTCGGCGTCGACTCGGTGCAGGCCGAGAGCTCGGGCATGGGGGTCTACGCCCATGAGCTGAGCCACATCTTCGGCATCGCCGACAACTACAACAACCCGTACGCGGTGCCCCCGAAGCGCGCCTACACCGGCATCTGGGAGATGCTGAGCCGCGGCAGCTTCAACGGCCCCGGCGGCCCGCACTCGCGCTGGCTCATCCCGCCGACCTCGGGCGGGTCCATGGGCGCGCAGCACATGCTGCGCAACAAGATCAAGCTCAATATGGTGGACGAGCAGAACGTGCTGCGCCTGTCCCGCCCCGCCCTCGCCCAGTCCGGCCTGGTCGTGGCCGACGTGCTGGCGCGGGCCGTGCAGCCCGGCAAGAACGAGCTGTCCGGCGTCAACATCGCCTTCGACGGCGCCGACAACAGCTCCTGCAACGCCGCCGACCCGCTGTGCGACGGCGGCGGCTACGAGAACTACACCGTCGAGGTCGTGGACCGCATGGGCGCCGACTCCTTCACCCCCGACTCGGGCGTCCTGCTGGCCAAGACCAAGAACCAGGACCGCTCCCCATTCGAGTGGGTGATCGACGCCAACCCGCAGGACATCGGCATGACCGACTACGTCCTGCCGGACGGCACCAAGGTCCCGATCACCATCGGCGACTACCGCCAGCTCTCCGACGCGCTCTTCCACGCCGGCACCGGCTCCGGCAGCCAGTACGAGCACGTCGACGAGGCCAACCGCCTGCACTTCTACGTCCTCGACCTGAAGCGCAACAAGGACGGCGAGCTGACGTACAAGGTGGCCGTCCGCTCGCTGGACGGCGCGGGCCCGCAGCGGCGCGGCGTCAAGCTGCTGCCCGGCGCCGGCGTCCCCACCGGCAAGAACCTCTCCTCCTGCAAGTTCCCCCTGTTCAACACCGGCAAGGCGGCCCCGGCGCAGGGGCAGCACCCCGAGGACGTCAGCGCCTACCTCGGCTCCGACGTCTACCGGCTGTCGGCCGAGGTCAAGGGCAAGGGCTGGACCGTCCAGGTCCCGAACGAGCTGGCCGCCGTCGCCTTCGGCAAGCACGACACCGTGACCGTGAACGCGCTGCGCGAGGCCGGCGGCGCCCGCCTGGCCCAGGTCAAGCTCACGGCCACGTCCGAGAGCGACCCGACCAAGACGATGACCGCCACCTGCCAGGTGATCGGCCTGTAGCGAGATCCCGTGGAAAACGGTGGGGCACGGCTGGCGCGGCCGTGCCCCATCGGCTTGAATCGACCCCCGGAAGGGGGTGCCGGTTGAGCGACGAGCTGCCGGAGAAGATCGAGGACTTACCCGACAGGCCCCGGCGCAGGCACGGGAAGGTGCCGTGGGCCGCGTCCGTGTCGGCGGGCCTCGCCGCCGCCGCGGCGAGCATCCTGGCGGCCAGCGTCGAATGGGACATCCCGCCCGCCGCCAAGGTCGGCGTGACCGTGGCCGCCGCCGTTCTCGTCGGCCTCACCACCTGGGCCACCACCGAGTCCCAGCCACGACGCCGCGCGGCCGGACGCGCCGGCGGCGGCCAGGCGCCCGACCAGTGGCCGCCCGTCCCCGAGCACTTCACCGGCCGCGCCGAAGCCCTGGCCGAGCTGCGCGGCGTCGCCACCGCCCGCCGCCGGGCCGGCGACCTCGCGCCGCCGCTCGTCATCTCCGTCTACGGCCGCGGCGGCGTCGGCAAGTCCGCCCTCATGACCCGCTTCAGCCAGGAGATCGCCGGCTGGTTCCCCGACGGCCGCCTCTACGCCGACCTGCGCGGCGGCGTCGGCGCCCCGGTCCGCCCCGACGAGGTCCTCATCGGCTTCCTGCGCGCGCTCGGCGTGCGCCTCACCACCGACCCCGGCGGGCTGGACGAGCTGCGCAAGCTCTGGCTCACCTGGACCAAGGGCCGCAAGATCCTCATCGGCCTGGACAACGCCCACGACGCCGACCAGGTCAAGCCGCTCATCCCGGCCGAGCCCGGCTGCGCCGTGCTGGTCACCTCACGCTCCCCGCTGTTCCTGGCCGGCACCCACGACAGCCGACTCGGCGTGCTCACCGAGGCGCACGGCGTCGAACTGCTGGCCAGGCTCGCCGGCGGCGCCCGCGTCGTGGACGACCTCGCCGCCGCCAAGGAGATCGTCCGGCTGTGCGACCACCTGCCGCTCGCGATCAACATCTGCGGCGGCCGGCTCGCCACCCGCGAGCAGTGGACGCTGCGCGAGATGGCGAGCCGGCTCGCCGACACCCGCCGCCGCCTCGACCAGCTCGAAGTGGCCCAGACCGTCGAGACCAGCGTGCGCGCGTCGGTGCAGCTCAGCTACGACGACTGCACCGGCATGCAACGCCGCCTGCTGCGCCTGCTCAGCGCGCTGCCCGCCCCCGACGTGCCCGGCTGGGTGGCCGGCGAGCTGCTCGACATCAGCGGCCTCGAAGGCGGCGACCAGCTCGAAGCGCTCATCGACGCCCAGCTCGCCGAATGCTCCGGCACCGACCAGACCGGCGCGATGCGCTACCGGCTGCACGACCTCGTCCAGGTCTTCGCCGCCGAACTGACCGACCAGGACGAGCCGGCCCGCCGCCGCGCCGCGCTGGAGCGGGTGCTGTACGGCTACCGCCGCCGCGCCGAGGAGGCCGCCCAGAACCGCTGGCCGCAGGACTGGAGCAAGGGCGGCCGCCGCTCCACGACCGACGGCGAGGTACGCGCCGCCGACTGGCTCAACGCCGAGCGCCTGGCGCTGCTGGCCATGGTCGACCTGGCCCGCCGGCTCGAACTGTGGGAGCTCACCTGGGGCCTCGCCCGCGCGTTCTGCTCGCTGTGCCACTCGCTGCGCGCGTACTGGGCCGACTGGAACGCCGTCGCGGAGATCGGCCGGGTCGCGGCCGAACGCGCCGGCGACGCGCGGGCCCTCGCCATCGCGCTGCTCGACAGCGCCGCCGTGCACGGCGGCCTCGGCCTGCGCGAGCGCGCCCTGGAGGAGGCCCGGCGGGCCATGGACGTCTTCACCGAGCTGGGCGAGAGCTGGTGGGCGGCCAGGGCCATGCGCACGATCGGCATGACGCTCTTCAACGACGGGCACCTCGACCGGGCGCAGGACTACCTGATCGGCGCCATCACCGCCTTCAAGGGCGAGGACGACCCGTGGTGGATGGCCCGCACCCAGCGCAACCTGGCCGAGATGCGGATGGCCGAGCGGCGGCCCGAGGAGGCGAGAGAGCTGCTGGAGGACGCCCTGCAGGTGTTCAAGAGCCAGGGCAACCGCTACTCCGAGGCCCAGACGCTGCGCGTCTACGGCGAGGTGCTGGCGGCGCAGGCCCGCGGCGAGCACCGTGAGGGCGACCGCAGGATCGCCGCCGGCCTGTTCACCCGGGCGGGCGTCAGCCTCGACCGGGCGGGCGAGATGTTCCGGCAGCGGGGCGAGCTGTGGGAGGAGGCCCGCTGCCTGCGCGCCGCGGGCGAGGTCGGCGACCCCGCGAGCGGCCTGCGCGAGCTGGACCAGGTGCGCAGGGCCGAGGACATCCTGGCCGCGCTCGGCGACTCCTGGGGCGTGGCCCGCACCGCCGTCTCGGCGGGCCGCGCGCTGGCCCGCCTCGGCCGCACCGAGGAGTCCGAACGGGAGCTGCGCCGCGCCGTCGCCGCCTTCGAGGAGCTGCAGGACCGGTGGTGGATGGCGCTCAGCCTCCGCTACCTCGGGGAGGTCCACCTGGACGCGGGCGCGCCACAGGCCGCCGTGGGGCCGCTGGAGCAGGCCAGGGACATCTACCGCAGCCTCGGCAACGAGGCGGGCATGCGCAGGACCCTCGAACTGCTCCGGCGGGCCGCCCCCTGAGCCCTCACGTCAGCGGGGTACGCAGCAGCGCACCCGCCGCCTGCCTCGCCTGCGTGATGCTCTCCTCGAACATCTTGCGCGCGTGCGCCGCCTGGTCGGCCAGCTCCCTGATGTGCCGGTGCGCCAGCTCGTCGTGGACGGTCTCGGCGATCAGCCGCTGGTAGTCCGGCGTCCTGGCGGCCAGCGCCTCCAGCCGCCGGTGCGTCTGGTAGACCTTGTCGGTCTTGACCACCTGTTTGGCGTACTTCTCCAGGTGGCGCACCCGCTGCGACAGCGACGTCCAGGCGGCGTCGAGGGCGTTGGAGTACGGCTTGAACGCCTCCTCCATCTCGGGCGGCAGCTCGCGCGGCACCAGCTTGCCGTGCTCGGCGTGCATGGCCGACAGCTTGCGCAGCCGCTGCGCGATCTGCCAGACCTCCTCCGGCAGCGTCACCTGGTTGTCGATCGTGTCGATCAGGCCCGCGCGGTGCACCTTGGAGCCGAGGATGACCTCGACCGCGTTCTGGGCCCGCCGCAGCAACTGCTGGCAGGGGTAGTCCAGGTCCTCGGCGAGGACATAGTGGTCGGCGTGCGCGTAGGCGAGCCGCAGCCGCCGTCTCGTCGTGCGGTACGCCCCCTCCACCGCCGCCCACCGCAACAACGTGATCAACCCGACGCCGGCGGTGGCCACGATGGCGAGCGGCAGGTTGACCAGGAGGCCGATCAGCAGCAGGAAGGCGGGCAGTATGAACAGCAGCGCGGGGTTGAACGTGGTGTCCATGCGCTTGCCGGTCCGAGCCATGCGGAGGATGTGCGGGCTCGACCGCAGCTCTACCGAGATCTCCCGGGGCAGCGAGGGATCGATCACCAGCCGTGGAGGCAGAGCTCGTGGATCCATAAGTTAATGCTGCGTTATGAAGCTCGAATCCGCTCATATTTGGTGGACATATAGGGTCGAAGATGATGAGCGAAATGACGAGGTGGATCGAGCTTGAGGGCGCGGTCAACGCGCGCGACCTGGGTGGCGTCGCTCTTGGCGACGGCGGAGTCACGAAGAGTGGCCGGATCTTCCGGTCCGACAACCTGCAGGGGCTCACGCCCCGCGACGTCGATCTGCTGGTCGGCGAGCTGAAGCTGCGGCACGTGGTGGACCTCCGCTCCACGGCGGAGGTCGCGCTGGAGGGCCCCGGCCCGCTCACGCGGGTGCCGGAGGTGCGGCATCACCATCTGACGTTGTTCGCCGAGGGCGGGCGCTACACCGACGTCGAGGCAGATACCGCGCCCACCGGGATCGACGGCGAGCGGGTGCTGCCGTGGGCCGAGCGGGCGCTGGACGAGGAGCTGCGGGTCACCGGCTTCTACTTCGGTTACCTGCGCGACCGGCCGTCCGCGGTGATCGAGGCGCTGCGCACGATGGCGCTGGACGACGGGGCGGCGCTGGTGCACTGCGCGGCAGGCAAGGACCGCACCGGTGTGCTGTGCGCGCTGGCGCTGGAGGTCGCGGGCGCGACGCGGGAGGCCGTCGTGGCCGACTACGTGGCGACCGGCGAGCGGCTGGAGCTGATCCTGGAGCGCCTGCGCGCCAGCGAGACCTACCGCGGCGACCTCGACTCCCGTCCCGCCGACGACCACGCGCCCCGCGCCCGTTACCTGGAGCAGTTCTTCCGGGTGCTGGACGAGCGGTTCGGCGGGCCGATGGGCTGGCTGGAGGCCAACGGCTGGACCGCGGACGACACGGCCGCCATGCGCGCCCGGCTGCGGGACTGACGCCTGAGGTCGGCGGCGCTCAGGGCAGGTGGACGAGGATGCGCTGGGTGGCCGACAGGCGGGCCGCCTCCAGCACGGTGAGCACGTCCACCGCGCTCTCCGGGTCGACCGGCGGCGGCCCGCCGTCGCGCAGCGCCGCCGCCACGCCCCGGTAGAAGTCGAGGTAGGACCCCGGCTCGGTGCGCACCCGCCGGTGCTCCTCGGCGGTGCCGAGCTCGCCCCAGCGGTCCTCCTCGTCCTCGCCGAAGCCCGGCGCGTCGGGCGCGATCCCGGCGCGCAGGCGCTCCTCCTGCACGTCCATGCCGTGCTTGACGTACGCGGCGGCCGATCCCAGCACCCGGAAACGCGGGCCGAGCCGCGCCGCCACCGAGCTGGCCCACAGGTGCGAACGCGCCCCGCCGTCGTGGGTCAGCGCCACGAACGTGTCGTCGTCGGCGGAGACCCCCTGCCGGCGTACGTCGCTCTCGCAGTAGACCTCGCGGACCGGCCCGAGCAGCCGTATCGCCTGGTCCACCAGGTGGCTGCCGAGGTCGTAGAGCAGCCCGCCGATCTCCTCGGGCCCGCCGCTCTCCCGCCAGCCGCCCTTGGGCACAGGCCGCCAGCGTTCGAAGCGCGACTCGAAGCGCCGGATCTCGCCGAGCGCCCCCTCCTCCGCGAGCCGGCGCACGGTCAGGAAGTCGCCGTCCCACCGCCGGTTCTGGAAGACGGTCAGGAGCACGCCGCGTTCCTTGGCCAGGCGGACCAGCTCGCGGCCCTCCTCGGCGGTGCCGGCCAGCGGTTTGTCCACCACGACCGGCAGCCCCTGCTCGATGGCCGCGGCGGCGGTGGCCACGTGGGTCCTGTTGGGCGAGGCGACCACGACGAGGTCGCTCCGCTCCCACAGCTCACGTACGTCGGCGACGCCCTGCGCGCCGTAGCGGCCGGCCACCTCGGACTGCCGCCCCGGATCGCGGGTGACGACCGTGGTCAGCCGCAGCCCCGGGGTGGCGGCGATCAGCGGCGCGTGGAAGAACGCCCCGGCGACTCCGTACCCGACCAGCCCGACCCTGATCTCGCTCATCCGGCCAGGCTACCCAAGCTCAGGAGGCGGGCGGGTCCTCCCGTTCGGCGAGGAAACGCTCGAACTGGGCGGCGAGCTCGTCGCCGGTCGGCATCGGGGTCGACTCGGCGATGAGGTTCTCGCGTTCGGCGCCCGCGGCGAAGGCGTCGTACTGCTGCTCCAGGCCGGTGATCGCGGTGGAGAGCTCGGTGGAGGCCCGGATCTGCTCCTCGATCTCCGCCGTGGTGCGCTCGGCGGCGTCGCGCAGCGCGTCCATCGGGAACACCAGGCCGGTGCCCCGCGTCACCGCCTCCAGCGCGGTCACGGCGGCCGTCGGGTATTCCGCCTGCGACAGGTAGTGCGGCACGTGGACGGCGTACCCCATCGCGTCGAAGCCCTGCGCGCCGAGCCGCAGCTCGATCAGCGCGGCCGCGCTGCCCGGCACCTGGACCCGCCCGAACGCGCTGTTCTGCGTGTTGACCAGCTCCGGCCGGCTGGCGTGCATGGTGACGCCGAGCGGGCGGGTGTGCGGCACGGCCATCGGGATGCCGTGCACGGTCACCAGCTTGCCCACCCGCAGCCGTTCCGCCAGCGTTTTCACCGCGGCGGTGAACAGCTCCCATTCCCGGTCGGGCTCGGGACCCTGCATCAGCAGGAAGGGCGTGCCCGTCGCGTCCTCCAACAGGTGAACGGCCAGCTCCGGGCTCTCGCACTCCACCCAGCGGTCGGTGTCGAAGGTCATGATGGGCCGGCGGGACCGGTAGTCGAGCAGCCGGTCCACGTCGAACGTCGCCACGACCCGGTGCTCCAGCTCTGCCAGCAGGTGGCCCAGCGCCAGACGCCCGGAGCCCCCCGCGTCGACGAAGCCGTCGAAGTGGTACAGCAACACCGGCTCACGCAGCTCCGGCAGCTCATCTGCGAGCTCGTAGAGATCCTTCGGGTCGAACACGGTTGGACAGCCTTTCCCTAGGTACTCTTTCCAGAACCTATGGCGGGTCGGAACGATTCCGCGCACGGCACCCTATCGAGGCGTGCGCGATGGGATTCACAGTGTGAAATAAGAATTAAAGCCGGTGAACATGCTGACTGTGGCCATTCGAGCAGTCCGTAGTCATGCTTAGGGCGTGGCTACTTCTGCGCATTCCTTCTCTGGGCGGCCGCTCCACATCCCTCCGCTGCCGTGCCCGTTCCCCTCGGAGACCAACGAGCACGGCGTCGCGGTCGATGCGGAGAGCCACACCTGGCTGGCCGCCTCGCACATGCTCAAAGGCGCCGAGACCATCGAGCACTTCCGGCGCTCCAAGATCGGTATGCTCGCGGCACGCACCAATCCCACGGTGCCGCGTGACAGCCTCAGGCTGATCAACGACTGGTACAACTGGCTGTTCGCGTTCGACGACGCCTTCTGCGAGGGCGAGCTGATGGGACACCGCGCCTCGGCGCTGGCCCGCGCCCTGCCCCCGCTCCTCGAGATCCTGGACGACCGCCGCGAGCCCGACGAGGGCGACGCGTTCGGCCTGGCGCTCAAGCAGCTCCTCCACCGCATCTCCGAGCTCGCCACCCCCGCCCAGGTGGACCGCTGGCGCACGACGGTGAAGGAGTATCTGTTCGCCCAGATATGGGAGGCCGCCAACCGCGAGGTCGACCTGATCCCCACCCCCGAGGACTACGTCATGATGCGCCGCATCACCGGGGCCACGTACACCTGCTTCGCCCTCATCGACGTCGGCGGCGGCTACCGGCTCGAAGCCGAGGAGTGGCACCACCCCGACGTGCGCACGCTCTCCGACCTCGCCTGCGACCTCATCGGCTGGGACAACGACCTGCTGTCCTACGCCAAGGAGCGCGGCAAGGACAAGGCCCGGCACAACCTCGTCACGGTGCTGGCCACGCACAAGTCGCTCACGCTCCAGAACGCCCTCGTCGAAGTCGCGCAGATGCACAACGACGCCGTCGCCGCCTTCCTCGACCGGCGCGCGGCGCTCGACCGCTGGGCCACCCTGCCGGTCCGCAAGTACGTCCGCGGCCTCGAACACTGGGTCCGCGGGCACATCGAGTTCTCGCTCGGCAGCGCCCGCTACATCGGCGCGTGGCCCGACGACACCCGCTGGCCCCGAGCCGTCTAGCCGGCCGGCCGCGTCACGGCCGGTTGTCGTCAGTGGCGTCCAGCTCGCCCAGGGCGAGCGCGGACGCCTCGTCCAGGTCGCGCCGCGCGCCCTCCTCGAAGGTGTTCTTGTACGTCAGCTCGCCCAGCTCCTGTTTGCACGCCCGTATGCACGCGTCGTGGTCGCCGGTCATCCAGGGCGCGCCCAGCTGCGGCAGGCCGGCCGTCTTCCAGTTCTGCTGCAGCGCCCCCAGCAACTGCGTGGCCGTCGCGGCGTCGTTCAGCGCGGCGAAGATGCGCGCCGCGGTCTCCAGCGCCAGCAGCGTGCCGAGCGTGTCGTGGAAGTGCCGCTTGATGCGCAGCGCCTCCCGGACGTTCTGGAGCGCCTCGTCCGGCCGGCCCGTCGTCAGCCTGGTGCCGGCCAGCGCCCACTGCGCGTGCGAGCTGACCCACAGCTCACCGCGCTCGCGGCACACCTGCAGGCAGTCCAGCAGCAGCGACTCGGCCTCGTACAGCTCGCTCTGCGAGGACAGCACCAGCGACAGCTCGACGATGGCGGGCAGCAGGCCCGGGTTGAGCTCCTTGTTGTCGGTGTTGAACTCGATCGCCACGCCCAGCAGCGCGCTGGCCTTCTGCAGGTCGCCCTGGAGCAGCGCGGCCGTGCCCTGCATCTTCGAGGCGAGGATCACCGCGCGCGAGTCGCCCACCCGCACCGCCTCGGTGCTGCACTGCTCGGCCGATGACTGGGCTCCGACGCTGTCGCCCTGGGCGCTCTTGACGTACGACAGCACCCACAGCGCCTTGCAGCGCTCCTTGCTGAACTCGGGGTTGGCCTCCAGCGCCCGCTCCAGATAGAGCCGTCCCTCGCGGGCGAAACCGCAGCACACCCACATGAACCACAGCGACGACAGCAGCGTGAGCGCCTGGATCTCCCTGCCCGGCGTCTTCAGCGCGTGCTCCAGCGCCACCCGCACGTTGTCGTGCTCCTGGCGCATCCGTACGAACCAGTAGATCTGCCGCGGGCCCGACCAGGCGTCCTCGCTGCGCTGGGCCAGGCTCAGGTAGTACTCCAGGTGCCGCTGGCGCATCTGCTCGCGCTGGCCGAGCTTGTCCAGCCACTCGTCGCCGTACTCGGCCAGGGTGTCGATCAGCTTGTAGCGGACGCCGGCGTGGTTGCTCCTGATCAGCAGGACGGACTTCTCCACCAGGCCGGTCACGAGGTCCGTGATGTCCTCGGACGGCAGGCGGCCGTCGGAGCAGACGAAACGGGCCGCGTCCAGCTCGAAGTCGCCCGCGAACACCGACAGCCGCGCCCACAGCAGCCGCTCGGCCGGCTCGCACAGCTCGTGGCTCCAGCCGATCGCCGCGCGCAGTGTCTGGTGACGCGGCAGGGCCGTACGGCTCGCCCCGGCCAGCAGGCTGAACCGGTCGGCCAGCAGCCCCAGGATCTGATCGACCGACAGCGCCCGCAGCCGCACCGCGGCCAGCTCGATCGCCAGCGGGATGCCGTCGAGCCGCCGGCACAGCTCGGCCACCGTGCCGATGTTGCTCTCGTCGAGCTGGAAGTCGGGCACGCTGGCCCCCGCGCGGGCGGCGAACAACTGCACCGACTCGTTGGTGAACAGGTTCTCCGCCGGGTCGTCGCCGGGCACCTGCAGCGGCGGGACCGGGACCACGTGCTCGTACGGCAGGTGCAGCGACTGGCGGCTCGTGGCCAGCACCTTCAGGTTGGGCGCGGCCTCCAGCAGCTCGTGCACCAGCTCCGCGCAGCCCTGCACGACGTGCTCGCAGGTGTCGATGATGAGCAGCATGTCGCGCTCGCCCACCCACTCCGACAGCGACTCCGACTCCGCCCGCGAGGACTGGTCGGCGATGCGCAGCGCCGAGGAGATCGTGTGCTTGACCATGCCCGCGTCCTGCAGCCGGGCCAGATCGGCGAACCAGACGCCGTCCGCGTACTGCGCGCGGACCTGGTGCGCCAGGCGCAGCACCGTCCGCGACTTCCCGACGCCTCCGATGCCCGTGACCGTCACCAGCCGGGACTCACCGAGGTGCCGTTTGAGGTTGGCGAGCAGGCGCGTGCGGCCGACGAAACTGGTGAGCTCCGCCGGAAGATTGCCCTCTCGTCGCCAGCCTGTCGGGGTGGCCATGCGCAGCCTCACGGGGGATAGGCGACACCAACCCTGGCATCGTACCCCCGCGAATGCCGCGTGTCCCTGGACCTGGGGACACGCGCGGTGTTGCTTTGTATGTCTGGGTAGCATGTCGGTCGTGGAAGATTTCTACCCCGAGCAGACCTCGGACGACCTGGACCTCGGCTGGGGCGACGACCTCCCCGACGAGGACGCGGACAGCTTCTACCTGGACAACAGGCCCCCGCACTGGGACTGAGGCCCCGCACTGGGACTGAGGCCCCGCACTGGGACTGCAGCCCGCGCTGCCATGACCGCCGAGGGACTGCTGTGACCGCACCTGGGCTGCGCCCCGCCACACCGGGCGACTACGACGCCATCGCCGCCGTCGTCGACACGTGGTGGGGCCGGCCCATCCTCCCCTCCCTGCCGCGGCTCTTCCTCGACCACTTTCACCGTACGAGCCTGATCGCCTCGGATGACGCGGGCGAGCTCGCCGGTTTCCTCGTCGGTTTCCCCTCGCCGTCGGCTGAGGACGAGGCGTACATCCACTTCGTCGGCGTCTCCCCGGCGGCCCGGGGCACCGGTCTGGGCCGGAGGCTGTACGAGGCGTTCTTCGGCATCGCGCGGGACCACGGACGGCAGGTGGTGAGGGCGATCACCTCGCCCGTGAACGAGGCGTCCATCGCGTTCCACCGACGCATGGGTTTCACGGTCCGCGGCCCGCACCCCGCCTACAACGGCCCCGGCACCACCCTGATCACCTTCGAACGCACCCTCCCCTGACCTTCATCGGTGGGGGCTCGGCCGGCACCGCCGGGGCACACCTGCGCGTCCATCGCGGGACGGGCGGCCCTCAGGGGAGACGATCCTCCTGGGGCCCGCCCTCACGTACGCGGCCCAGGAGGCACGCGTCCTCGCCCGGCCGGTCGAGTCCCGGTGGTTCAGCTCACCACGTCCTTGCGGCGGAAGCGGCGGAAGGCGATCGCGATCAGGATGGCCGCGTACGTGATCGACACCGACGCGCCCTTGACCATCCCGCCCCAGTCCACCTCGGGCGTGAGCGCGTCCGTCCAGGCGCTGTTCCAGTAGGTGGGCAGGAACTCGCGCAGCGACCCCAGCGCCTCGACCGCCTGCAGGATCGTCGAGACGATCCACAGCCCCACCGCCCCGCCGACCGCCCCGAGCGGGGAGTCGGTCATGGTCGAGACGAGGAACGCCAGCGCCGCCACCACGAGCTGGCTGACCAGCGCGTAGCCGATCACGATGCCGAAGCGCGGCAGCACGTCCACCGCCGGGATGATCTCGCCGGTGACCGGCACCTGGATGTCGTTCCAGCCGAACGCCAGCGTGCCCGCCACCAGCGCCATCACCGGCAGGCAGATCACCGCCGCCGCCGAGTAGCCGAGCGCCACGATCAGCTTCTGCCGCAGCAGCCGGTCCCGGGGGATCGGCGCGGCCAGCAGATAGCGCAGCGACGACCAGTTGGCCTCGCTGGACACGGTGTCGCCGCAGAACATCGCGACCGCCACCACCAGCAGGAAGTTGGCCGACACCGACAGGGCGAAGGCGGCGAAGTTGAGCCCGCTCTGCGTCGCCAGGTCGGAGATGCGCAGCGACTGCCCCCCGTTGCTGGACTGGGGCCCGAACTGGAAGGCGATCACCAGGATCCACGGCAGGGCCAGCAGCAGCCCGAACATGACGAGCGTCCGCCGCCGCTTGAACTGCCGGACGATCTCCACGCGCAGCGGCAGCGTGCGGCGGGGCGCGTAGCCCGGCGCGGCGGTCATGGCTTGTCTCCGATGAGGTCGAGGAACACGTCTTCCAGGCGCGGCCCGTGCCCGTTCGTGGGCGTGGCCGAGGTGAGCAGCCGCGACACCGGCCCCGCCGACACGAGCCGCCCCCGCTGCATGACCACGACGTGGCTGCAGGTCTGCTCCACCTCGGCGAGCAGGTGACTGGAGACGATCACGGTACGGCCGTCGCGCGCGTAGCGCTTGAGCACCTCGCGCATCTCGCGGATCTGAGGCGGGTCGAGACCGTTCGTGGGCTCGTCGAGGACCAGCAGATCCGGCAGGCCGAGCATGGCCTGCGCGATGGCGAGCCGCTGCCGCATGCCCTGGGAGTAGGTGCGTACGGCCCGATCCAGCGCCTTGCCCAGGCCCGCGATCTCCAGCGCCTCCTCGAAGTGCGCGTCGGCGGGGGGACGCCCGGTCGCCGCCCAGTAGAGCTGGATGTTGTCGCGGCCGGACAGGTGCGGCAGGAAACCCGGACCCTCGACGAACGACCCGAGCCTGGACAGCACGGGCGCGCCCGGAGTCACCCGCTCGCCGAAGATGCGGACCTCGCCGTCGTCGGGGCGGATGAGGCCCATCATCATCCGCATCGTGGTCGTCTTGCCGGCGCCGTTGGGGCCGAGCAGACCGAGGACCTGGCCCCGCTCGACGCGGAACGACAGCCCGTCGACGGCCAGCTCCCCGTTGCGGTACGCCTTCGTGAGCCCCCTGATGTCCAACGGAACCGCCGGGTCGCCGTTCGCGCCCGGCTCGGGCGTGGCGACGGCGGGGTCGGACGTGGTGGTGGTCGTGGGGTCGAGCGTGGCGGTGGCCGGGTCGGGGGCGCTCGGGTCGGTTGTGGCGGTGGCGCGGCCCGAAGAGGTGCGGCCCGAGGAGGTGCGGCCCGTCGCGAGGATGATGGCGGCGATCACGATCGCGGTCAGCGGCATCGCCCACACCCACCAGGCGATCCCGGCCGGCGGGGCCGACAGGGTGCGCACCGTCGGGACGGCGAGCCCAGGGGAGGAGAGCGCCACCTGGTACGTGGCGGGCTCGGCCGGCGTGGCGAACCCCATGTCGGTCGTGGCCACCACCAGACGCAGCCGGTGCCCGGCAGCGAAGTTGTGGTCGGCGGCGGGCAACGCGACCGTGACCTCCACACTGCCGCCGCCGTCCGGGAACGTCACCCGGAACGGCGCCACCTGCCCGGCGGGCAGGACCGGAAGCTGCGAGCCGTCGGACACGTCGTACACCTTGGCGAACAGCGTCGCCTCGCCCTCGCCGGTCACCTTGACCACGGCGGTGGAGCTGCCGGTGAGCTGCAACGGCGCGGTCAGCGGCGCGGACTCGAACACCGCGCTCTGACCGGGCATGTCGATCGACACGCCGCCGCTCTGGCCGCCCAGGAGCGAGCCGACGCCGGGCACGGTCGAGATCGCCGCGGGGGCGCCGCCGGGCGGGTTGACGACGTTCTGCTCGGGGCCGGTGAGCCGGACGGTGGTGGTGTCGGTGCCGCCGAGACCCGGGTACGACGCCGTCTCCGGGTGCAGGCGGATGCGCTGGCGGGTGCCGGGGTCGCGGCCGCCGTCACGGGTGACCGTGAAGCCGCTGACCGGCGGCGTCGCCTGCGCCGATCCCTCGCCCTTGAGGTAGCGGGCGAGCCAGGCCGAGGTCTGCTCGTAGAGCCAGTCGGCCTCGCCGTTGCCGCCGTCGTGCCCGCCGTCGAACCAGGCGATGCTGACCGGGGTGCCCGCGGAGGCGATCGCGTTGGCGTTGGCGTCGGCGTGGCTCAGCGGGAACAGCGAGTCGCGCTGGCCCTGCAGCAGCAGCGTGGGGGCCTTGATGCGGTGGGCCACGGTGATCGGGCTGGAGGCGCGCAGCAGCGTGATCGCCTCGTCGGTGGCCCGGCCGTCCTTGGCGACGGTCTGGTAGATGTCGCAGATGGCCGGCAGGAACCGGCCGCACCGCGCCTCCTCGGGCGTCATCGGCGTGGCCGTCTGGCCGAGGCCCTGACCGCGCGTCTGGCCGTTTTGTCCTTGGCTGCTCTGGCCTTGCCCGTTCTGACCTTGAGCGTTCTGACCCTGCCCGTTCTGCGCGGAGCCCTGCCCCTGCCCCTGGCCCTGCGTCTGGCTCTGGCTCTGGCTCTGCTGGGCGAAGCTTTCGAGGGACAGCCCGCGGCCGAAGAAGATGCCCGACCACATGCGCTTGAAGACGCCGGTCTCAGGGTCGCCGAGCCCGCCCGATGTCGCCCGGGCGGCGTTGTTCGGGAACAGGGCGTCGGCCAGGTCGGCCCAGGTGATCTGCGGGACGATCGCGTCGACGCGCTGGTCGAAGGCCGCCGTCATCAGCGCGATGGCGCCGCCGTACGAGCCGCCCACGATGCCCACCCGCGGGTCGCCCGCCGCGTCGAGCTGGACCTCGGGCCGCTTGGATACCCAGTCGATGAGCTGCTTGACGTCCTTGACCTCGTAGTCGGGGGAGTTGAGCGCGATCTCGCCCGTCGAACGTCCGAAGCCCCGCGCCGACCAGGTCAGAACCGCGTAGCCGTCCTGGGCGAGCTGTGCCGCCTGCTGCCTCATGCTCTGCTTGCTGCCGCCGAACCCGTGCGCGAGCAGCACGACCGGCGCCTTGCCGCCGCCGGAGGGAGGGAAGAAGGTGGCGTCCAGCTGCACCCGTTGGTCATCGTCGGGTCCGTCGACGACACTTATCGCCTGGTCCTGGCCCCGCGCCTGCGGAGCCGACGGCCACACCAGCCAGGTCGTCACCCCGATCAGGGCGAGTGCTGCCACCAGCGCGGCCACACGTTTCATGCCGAGAGCCTACTTTCCGCACCTGAGAGATTTCTGAGACGGACGTCCCGGCGGCCCGTCACGGTCGCGCTCGGTGCCGTTGACCTGCGGGAACAGGAAGATCACTGAAAGGTCAGCCCAGGAGGGCGTAGACGGTGGTGGCCTGGGCGGCCGGCTCGGCGGTGCCCTCGGCGGTCAGGGTGATCTCGGCGAAGGCGAGGGTGCGGCCCAGCTTGGTGATGCGTACGTCGACCAGGACGTCACGGCCCGACACCGGACGCTGGAACGTCGTGGACTGCTGCACGGTCGTCATCGGCACGAACCCGCCGCGCGCGGCGCAGACGGCCAGGGCCGTGGCGGTGTCGGCGGCGGCCATCATCGCCTGCCCGGACAGGCCGCCGCCCTCGCGCGCCAGCTCGTCGGACCAGGGCAGGCGCAGGACGGTGCGGCGCTCGCCCGCCTCCTCGACCCGCAGGCCGAGCCGCTGGATCCACGGGGCGAAGTTGTCACGGAGGATGGCGTCCAGGGCTTCCGGGACGATGCCGCCGGCCGGGGCCGGAGTCTGTGGTGTCAGGTCTGCTGAGGTCACGCGGTCATCATGCACGCTCGCCCGGCATCGCGAAGGCGAGAAGTGCCTGCCTGTGGATAACTACGTGCGGGGGCGGGGGAAAGCTCGTATGCGGAGCGAGAGGGCCGGCAGGAAGGGGCGGGGGATGACGGCGCATCGGTCGGACATGGCGGCGGCGACGGACGCGGAGGCGGTCCGGGTCTTCTTGCCGTCCACGTACGAGAGCTCCGTCCCGTACGACCTCTTCGCTCGCCTACGCGAAGAAACCCCGGTCCGCTGGATCCCCGAGCCCGCCGTCGGCCCCTGGCGCGAGGGCCCCGGCTTCTGGGCCGTCTTCCGGCACGCCGACGTCAAGCACGTGCTCCGCACCCCGGAGGACTTCTCCTCGCACCTCGGCGCCACCCAGATCCGTGATCCCGACACCCCGTTCGACCTGGCGTTCGTCCAGGACATGATGCTGAACATGGACCCGCCGGACCACTCCAGGCTGCGCCGGATCGTGGCGGCGGCCTTCACCCCGCGCGCGGTCCGCGCGCTGGAGCGGGCGATCGCCGGACGCGCGGCGGCGCTGTTCGCGCAGGGCACGTGCGACTTCGTGGAGGTGGCCGCCGACCTGCCCGTCTGGACGCTGGCCCACGTGATGGGGGTTCCCGCGCGGGACCGGCGGCTGCTGTACGACTGGGCCTCGCGGGTCATCGGCTACCAGGACGCCGACCACGCGGGCCTGTCCACGGCCGACGTCGCCTCGCTCACGCCGATGGGCCGCCGGGCGGTCGCGTCCAGGCCGGAGCCGTGGCCGGGCGTGAACCCGAGGTCGCGGGCGGCGCTGGCGGACATGTTCGGATATGCGCACGCGCTCGCCGGGGCGTCCGAGGACGACGGGTCCGTCATGTCCGCGATGCGGCGCGGCGGCCTGACGGAGAGCGAGTTCGAGAACATGTTCTTCCTGTTCGCCGTCGCGGGCAACGAGACCCTGCGCAACGGCATCCCCGGCGGCCTGCTCACGCTCCTGGAGCACCCGGCCGAGCTGGCCCGCCTGCGCGCCGACCCGTCCCTGCTGGAGTCCGCGGTCGAGGAACTGCTGCGGTTCTGGCCGCCGGTGATCCACTTCCGCCGTACGGCGACCCGTGACCTGACCCTCGGCGGGCAGCACGTACGCACGGGCGAGAAGGTGGTCGTCTACCACGCCTCGGCCAACCGCGACCCGTCCGTCTTCCCCGGCCCCGACCGCCTCGACCTGGCCCGCGCCCCCAACGATCACGTCAGCTTCGGCTTCGGCCCGCACGTCTGCCTGGGCGCGCACCTGGCCCGCGCGCAGTTCCGCGCGACGCTCAGGGAGCTGCTGCGCTGGGACGTCGAGCTCGCCGGCGAGCCCCGGCGCCTCACCTCCAACTTCCAGAACGGGCTCAAGAGCCTGCCGGTACGCCTGACCCCGCGCCCCCTGCCAGGCCCATCCGGTAGTGGACCTCCTCCAGCGGCGGATCGGGCAGCATCTTCGACCGGCCGGACGGGCTGAACCCGAACCGCTCGTAGAACCGGCGCGCCCGCGCGTTCGCCGCCAGCACCCACAGCCCGGCCTCCCGATGCCCGGACGACGCCAGGTCCTCGACGGCGGCGGCCATCAGGGCCCGCCCCATGCCCGTCGAGAACTCCTCGGGCAGCACATAGATGGCGTACACCTCCATACCGGGCACGTCCTCATCCCGCGAGGGGCCGTACAGGGCGAACCCGCGTACGTCGTCACGCACCGCCACCCGGCCCGTCACGCGCCCGCTCGCCAGGGCGTCGGCGCGGTTGCGGACGATCTCGGGCCGCACCTCCAGCCCGGCGAGGAAGTCCGCAGGCATGACGTCCCGGTAGGCGACGCGCCAGGTCGCCAGGCGGACCTCCTCGATGACACCGGCGTCCTCCGGCCGAGCCGCCCGAATTTCGTATGACATATGGCGGATTGTCGCAGTAGGAGGGGTGGATGTCCCTGACGTCCACGGGACCGAGACCCGAGGTCGCCGAGGACCGTAAGATTCACTCCCGTGAAGTCTCCAGCATCGATCAAAAAGGCCGCTGAGTGGGCCTTGCCGTACTGGACCAGAGGCCAGGCGGGGCGCGAGACGCCGAACGACCTGTTCAGGGTGCTCTACTTCGGATGGCTGGTGGCGCTCACGCTCAAGCTGCTCGGCTCGGCCTGGGACGTCTCGTGGCACTTCAAGTGGCTGCGCGACGACCTCGCCCCGCCCCACCTGCTCAACTCGGCGGGCACCGCGATCGTGGTGGCGCTGACGATCATCCACGGCTACACCGGCTACGGCGTCGACAAGCTCGCGCTCAGGCTGATCCAGTGGGGCACCGGGATCTTCCTCGTCGCGGTCCCGCTCGACCTGATCAACCACCGCGTCAACGGGCTCGACATCACCTCGTGGAGCCCGTCGCACATCATGCTCTACGTTGGAACGTTCTTCATGATCGCGGGTGTGATCCGCGGCTGGTTCATGGGCGCGCCACCCGGCAGGGAGCGCACGCTCGTGCTGGCCGCGTTCCTCGCCTTCTTCCTGGAGAACGTGCACTTCCCCGAGCAGCACCAGGAGTACGGCATCCTGTCGGTCGGCGCCTGGGACAACAACGCCGTCTACGCCGAGCCGATCCTGCTGCAGTTCGCCGCCGACCAGATGGGGCGGCCGGTGGACCGTACGATGATGCTCGGCTTCGCGCTGCCGGTGCCCGACTTCCTCTACCCGGTCTACGCCGTGGTCGCCGGGCTGTCGGTGCTGGTGGTGGCCCGGCTGCTGATCGGCCGCTTCGGCGCCGCCACCCTCGTCGCCGGGGCGTACGTCGCCTTCCGCACGCTGATCTGGCCGCTGCTGACCTTCACCGGCTTCCCGCCGTCGGCGGTGCCGTTCTTCCTGGTCGTGGCCGGGCTCGCGGTGGACGTGGCGTTCCTGCTGCGGATGCCCGCGGTACGGGCCGTCGTGGGGGCCGTGGGGGCGACCGCGGTCGCGTACGGGGCGCTCGTCGTCCAGAGCACGATCATGGGCGCGGTGTACGGCGCCGTGAAGGGCCAGGAGGGGCTGGCCGGCGCGCCGCCCCTCGCCACGCCCTCGGCCGTCTGGGCCGGGCTCGGGCTGCTGGCCGCCTGGCTGGCCGCCGAGTGGATCGCCCGCAGGCGCGTCCCCGCCCCCGCGCCGATCGAGGCCCCGGCGGTCGTCACCGCCTGAGCCCCGATCCTGGCCCCTGGACGGTCAGGCGATGGAGGCGCGGGTGAGCGCGACCGCCACCCCGTACGCCAGGCCCATCACCGACACCTCGGCCACCGCCCAGCCCACCAGGGCGGTGGCCCGGCCGGTCCTGATGGCGGGCAGCAGGCGGAAGCGGATGTGCGCGGCCAGCGGCACCAGCGCGGCCACCAGCGCGGTCTTGGTCACGACCAGCAGTCCATAGTGGCTGGTCACGATCGCGTCCGGCAGCGTCACGCCCGGCGTCAGCGCCATCGTGCCGAGCCCGGTCACCAGGCCCGACAGGCCGACCAGCAGCAGGCACAACGTCGCCAGCCGGGAGAACTTCGGCAGCGTCACCGCCAGCAGGTCGCGGTGCGGGCCCACGAACGCAACGGTCGCGATCAGGCCGCCGGTCCAGGCGGCCGAGCCCATCACGTGGATCTCCATCGAGACCATGATCGGGTCGTGCCAGACCGAGTCGACGGCGTGGCCGGTCACCGGGATGGGCAGCAGGCCGAACAGCGCCACGATCACCCGCAGCTCGGCGGGGACCTTCTCGCCGAACCGCACCGCCATCAGGCCGATCCCGGCGGCGGCGAGCGCGCACGCGGCGCTGAACAGCAGGCCCTGACCCGTCCCGACATTCCCGACATAGTCGGCGATCATCCCGAACGTCGGCACGACGCCCGGGTTCAGCTCCGCCGTCTGGAACACGATCGTCAGCAGGGCGCAGATCGCCCACGCCCAGGCCGCGACCACGGCCAGCGGACGCACCCGCAGCAGGATCGGCTCGGTGCGGTCGGGGGCGTCGAAGCCGAGCAGCTTCGGCAGCAGGCTCAGGCCGACCACGGCGACGGCGGCGAGGTCGAGCAGGACCCGTACGACGGGCAGGCCCACCTCGACGACCGGGCCGGGCATCGGGATGCCGGGGACGGCCTCCTGCGCGGTGAACGTGCTCGCCGCCACGGCCGCGACCACGGCGCACACGCCGAACGCCCCGGCCAGCAGCTTCCCGCCGGTCCGGGGACGGGCAAGGGCAGGAGCCGCGACACTCACGACCGCACCCCCTCACCGGAATCGGTGGTGGAGGGGGCGGCGGGCCCCGTCGGAGCTGAGGCAGCGGGTGCCGCCGGGTCCGGAGCAGCGGGTGCCGCTGGGGCCGAGGGCGGGGTGCCTGGTGTGGCGGGGGCCGGGGGTGGGGTGCGGCGGAGGGCGACGACGGTGCCGGCGGCGAGCAGCACCAGCGCCCCGACGATCCAGACGACCGCCATCCCGGCCCCGCCGTTCGCCGCCGCCTCAGCCGCCGCCCCCGAGGCCCCCGCGGCGTCCGAGGCCGCCACAGCCTCCGAGGTCGCCACAGCGTCCGGGGCCGCCGCAGCATCCGGGGCCGTAGCGTCCGGCGTGGTCGCAGTGTCCGGGGTGGCCATGCCGTCCGGGGCCCCTGCGGCATTCGGGGTGCCCGCGGCGTTCGGGGTGGCCTCCGCGGGCGCCGGGGCGGCGGGGCCGGCCGAGGCCACAGTGAAGGTGAGCTTGCCGGTTACCGGGTGCCCGTCGGCCGACAGGATGCGATAGCCCACCACATACGCCCCGCCCCCCGGCAGCGCCTTGAGCTTCACCGACACCCGTTCCGCGGCCACCACCGCGTCCCCGTCGGCCCAGGAGGAGCCGTCCGCCCCGGTGACCCCGATCTGCGCGTACCCCTGCCGCACCGCCTGGTCGAAGACCAGCGTCACCCGCCCGGGCGCGGCCGTCAGCGTCGCCCCGTCCCGGGGGTCGCTGCCGACCAGCACGTTGTGCGCCTGAGCCGCGTACGGAGGTACGACCACCGCCGCGACACAGGCGAGCAGCAGGACCGTGAGTAGCCGCCTCAAAGCCGAAAGCCTTCCATCGAACACGTCAAGAACCCGTATATGGTCCCACCCATGGGAGGAAGCCCGTTCAGCGGCGCTGCGCCGTACTACGCCCGCCACCGGCTGGATCACGGCGAGGAGGCCATCGCCCACGTGGCCGCCGTCCTGGGCAGGGACGCGACGGTGCTCGACCTCGGCTGCGGCCCCGGCACGGTGGCGATCCCGCTGGCCCCGCACGTACGCGAGGTCCTGGCCGTGGACCCGGACCCGGAGATGCTGGCGGAGGGCCGCCGCCGGGGCGCGCACCTGCCGAACGTCCGCTGGCTGTCCGGCGACTCCACGGGGCTGGCCGCGCTGCCGCCGTTCGGCCACGTGGTGATGGGCCGTTCGTTCCACTGGATGGATCGCCGCGCGGTGCTGGCCGAGCTCGACCGGCTGCTCCCGCCGGACGGCGTGGTCGTGCTGCTGGGGCCGTCCCGGCAGCCGCCGGAGGACCCGTGGGAGCCGGCGATGCGGCGGGTGCGCGCCCGCTTCGGCGTGGGGAAGCAGCCGGCGTCCGGCACCTACCAGGCGACCGGCCTGCACCACCACGACGTCCTGGCCGCCTCGCCCTTCTCCGACCTCACCACGGCCTGCTGGGAGCGGCCCGTGACGAGCGGCCTCGACACCGTGCTCGGCCTGCAGTTCTCCTACTCCTACAGCACGCCCACGTATCTCGGCGAGCGGCTGGAGGCGTTCGTCGAGGACGCGAGGAGAGAGCTGCTCGCCGACAACCCCTCAGGCGAGTGGGAGCACGTCAGGCAGACCGAGGTGGTCGTGGCGCGCCGTCCTCCCGGCCGTCCTCCCCGCGGTTGACCAGCCGGGACGCCAGCCCGGCGACCCGCACCGCGCCGCCGGGCCATAGCCGCGCCAGCCGCCAGGCGATCCGCGCCGACGCGGGCGCCGCGATGACGGCCTTGCCGCGGGCCATGCCGCGCAGGACGTCCGCGGCGAGCGCGTCGGCGGAGTAGAGCCGTCCTGGGCCGATCGCCTGCCGCGCGGCCGCGCCGATCCTGGTGGCGGGCAGCCCGGGGTTGGCGTTGTCGAGCAGCGGCGTGTCCACGAAGCCGGGGCAGACCACGCACACGCGTACGCCGTGCTCGGCCGCCTCGGCCCGCAGCGCCAGCGACAGCCCGACGACGGCGTGCTTGGTGGCGGTGTACGGGAGCATCAGCGGCGCCGGCACCAGCCCCGCCATCGACGCGGTGTTGACGATGTTCCCGTGCCCCTGCCGCACCATGATCGGGTAGGCCGCCAGCACCCCGTGCACGACGCCCCGCAGGTTGACGTCGATCGTCCGGTCCCAGTGCGCCCGCGTCATCTCCAGCGCGGTGCCGCCGACCGCGATGCCGGCGTTGTTGACCATGAAGTCCAGCCGTCCGCGCTCGCCGGCCACCTGCTCGACGAGCGCGGCCACGGCCTCGGCGTCGGTGACGTCCACGCGCGCGTACTCCAGCTCGCCCTTGCCCCAGCCGGCGAGGTCGGCGGGCTCGTTCAGGTCGGCGACCGTGACGGCGACGCCGCGCGCGGCGAGCGCCCGCGCCAGCGCCCGCCCGATCCCGGACGCCCCTCCGGTGACGATCGCGGTCCTCACCGGCCCGCCGCCCCTGGCTCCGCCCAGATGCCCATGGCCCGCCAGAGCCGCCGGGTGAAGCGGTTGACCAGCCCCAGCTCGGCGCAGAGCTCCCGGGTCTTGCCCACCGAGTCGCGGATCTCGCGCCGCGCCTCGGGGTTGCGCAGGTAGACCTCGGCGACGACGTTCGGGGGGATGCGGAAGTGCCGGATCATCGCGCCGGGCGGCGCGAGCATGATGCGGGCCATCACGCCGAGGATCAGCGGCGCGGCGACGCCCAGCATGAACCGCCGGTACGCGGGCATGCGCGGCACTCGGTTGCGCAGGTAGTGCCGGGCGAAGGAGATGTGCCTGGCCTCCTCCGCGATGTGGATGCGCATGATCGTCTCCTCCAGCGGGTGGTGCGGCCGGTCGTCCTTGAGCACCTTGCGCTGCACGTGGTCGATGGGATCCTCCCCGCCGAGCACGAACACGAAGAACAGCTCGGTCGAGATCAGCGGGATCAACGGCGCGACCTGCGCGACTAACGACAGCGGCCGCGGCATGCCCCGGATCGGCATCCCGGTACGGTTCACGAACTCCTGGAACATCATCCCGTGATGTCCCTCTTCAATGGTCTCGTGGTAGACGTACCGGAACTCCGGCGACCCGTTCGGCAGCCGGTAGGCGTAGTTGAGCAGCCCGCGCTTGAGCAGGTTCTCGAACTGCAGGCCGATCTTCATGGCGGTGGCCACCCGCCACAGCCCGATCGCGGCGCGCGTCTCCGGGGTCCTGGCGCGGTACCAGGGGTGCCCGCCCAGCTTGTCCACCCCGGGCAGCTCCCACCGGGGGTCGGCGGGGTCCACCCGGTACTCGGGGTCGTCCCAGGGGATGTCGCGGTAGGGCTCCCAGTGCTTGTCCACCGACGCCTTGGACAGGCGGTCGATGACCGCCCGGTAGGCGGCGCGGCCGGCCACCTGCTCGTCGGCTTCCCTGGCGGTGATAGAGCTCGGTGCGCGTGTCATCGCATGCACTCCTCTCCTCGCCAAGTAATTGTACGAACTGTCCAATAACTCGGGAAGAGGGGTGTTTCACAGCTTTTCTAGGGATACGCCGAGTTCGTTCGCCGCCGTCGTACGGATCAGCGTGTTGATCCGCCGCCGCGAGAGCACCTTGGGATGCACGTTGATCTGGATGGCCAGCCCGTCGATGAGCCCGAAGATCCGCCAGGACGCCCCGTCGGGGTCGGGACAGGTGAACTCGCCCGCCGCGGCGCCGTCCTCGATGATCGCCCGCAGCAGCAGGCGGCCGTGCGTGTCGATGCGGCGGGAGATCTGCTCCAGCTCCGCGTTGCGCATCGCCTCCGCCCACGCGTCGATCCACAGGCGCCAGCCCTCCGGCTGCATGGTGGGGGCGCACACGCGCAGCAGCCGGCGCAACCGGTCGAGCGGCGCGGCCTTGGACTGCTCGATGTCCTCCAGCGTGGTCAGGTGCTGCCGGGCGGCGTACATGAAAGCCTGGGCGAACAGCCGTTCCTTGCTCTCGAAGTGGTAGAAGAGCAGGGCCTGGCTGACCCCCGCCGCGCGGGCGATGTCGACGGTCCTGGTGTGGCCGAAGCCCTGTTCCGCGATCACCTCGCAGGCGGTCTTCAGGAGATCCTCACGCCGTAATCGGCTGAAACCAGATGTCACAACGGGTAACTCTTTTCAATGCTGACTATCTTCATGATCATGGTATCGGCCGGTCCTCGCCCGTAGTCGATCAGGGCCGGAAACCATCCCTTACCCGCTCGCCTGGGCCTTCACCCCCAGGTACGCCGCGTCGGCAGAGCAATGCTCTATGCGTCCCGCGTTCGCCTGATTAGAGTAAGTGAGCACTGATACCGAGGAGTCGAAGTGAACCTTGCTGACTACCGGCGTGCAGCCAGGGCCTGGCTGGAGGAGAACGCTCCGCACGGCGATCCGCCCGGGACGGACGCCATCTCCAGGGCCAAGGAGTTCATGGCCAAGCTCTACGACGCCGGCTACTCCGGCATCACCTGGCCCGCGCAATGGGGCGGCCAGGGGCTGACGCAGGCGGAGGAGCGCGCCTTCGCCGCCGAGGCCCGCGACTACACCCTGCCCACCTACGTCTTCTCGATCGGCCTCGGGATGACCGGCCCGACCCTCGTCGACCGGGGCACCGACGCCCAGCGCGAACGGTTCGTCCGCCCGCTCCTGCGCGGCGAGGAGATCTGGTGCCAGCTCTTCTCCGAGCCGGGCGCGGGCAGCGACGTCGCCAGCCTGCAGACCAAGGCCGAGCGCGACGGCGACCACTGGGTGGTCAACGGCCAGAAGGTGTGGACCTCGGTGGCCCACCACGCCGACTGGGGGCTGCTGCTGGCCCGCACCGACGTGGAGGTGCCCAAGCACAAGGGCCTCACCATGTTCGTGGTGGACATGCACCACCCGGGCGTGACCGTACGCCCGCTGAAGGACATGTCCGGCCGGTCCAACTTCAACGAGATCTACTTCGACAACGTGATCATCCCCGACGAGCACCGCGTCGGCGAGGTCAACGACGGCTGGAGCGTGGCCGTCACGACGCTGCTGCACGAGCGGCTGTCGATCTCCGCGGGCGTCGGCATGGGCGGCTCGAAGGACCACCCGGCCTCCGTGGAGGCGCTGCGCAAGGTCCTCGACACGAGCGATCCACTGGTCCGCGACCAGCTCGTCGAGCTGCACATCCGCAGCCGCGCGCTGGCCCTGTTCAACCAGCGCCTGTCCCAGGAGACCAAGGCCGGCATCTTCCCCGGCGCGCGGGGGAGCGGCGCCAAGCTGCTGCTGGCCGAGCTCACGATGTTCCAGGCGGACCTCGCCACCCAGCTCGTCGGGCCGGAGACGGCGCTGGCCGACCATCCGCTCGCCCAGGCCCTGTCCATCGCGCCCGGCATGGCGCTCGGCGGCGGCACCAACGAGATCATGCGCAACATCGTGGGCGACCGCGTGCTCGGGCTGCCGCCGGAGCCGCGGGTGGACAAGAACGTGCCGTTCAAGGACCTGAAGGTGGGGACGCAGGCGTGAAGCTCGTACTCGGCGAAGAGCAGCGGCAGCTCCAGGAGTCCGTCAGGTCCTTCCTGGGGTCGGCCTCGCCGCTGCGCAAGGCCCGCGAGGGCTACGACCCGCAGGTCTACGCCCGGCTGAACGGCGAGCTGGGCCTGTCCGGCCTGATCATCCCCGAGGAGTACGGCGGCGCCGGCGCCGGTCTCACCGAGCTGTCGGTCGCGCTGGAGGAGACCGGCGCCGCGCTGCTGCCGGGACCGTTCCTCGCCACCGCGTTCGCCGCGATCGCCCTGACCGCGACGCCCGACAAGGAGCTGCTGTCCGGCATCGCCGACGGCCGCCTCGCCGCCACCCTGGGCCTGCCCGCCGGCGACGCGCTCACCTGCGACGGCACGTCCGTCAGCGGGCGGCTCGCGCAGGTGCTGAGCGGCATGGAGGCCGACGTGCTGGTCACGCCCGCGACCGCGGCCGACGGCGGCGCGGTCATGGTCGCCGTCGAGCTGACCGCCCCCGGAGTCACCAGGACCGCCCTCGACGCCCTCGACCTCACGCGCGGCCAGGCCGAGATCGTCCTCGACGGCGCGCCCTGCCGGGTGCTCGGCCCCCGCAGGGACGACGGCGTCATGGACCGGGTGTGCGTCGCGCTCGCCGCCGAGCAGCTCGGCGTCATGCGGGCCGCGCTCGACGCCATCGTCGCCTACGCCAAGATCCGCGTCGCCTTCGGCCGCTACATCGGCTCCTACCAGGGGGTCAAGCACAAGCTCGCCGACATGCACAACAAGCTCGAACAGGCCGAGTCCATCGTCAGGTACGCCGCCTGGGCCGCCGACGAGGCCCCGGACGAGCTGCCGGAGGCCGCCGCGCTCGCCCAGGCGTACATCGGCCGCGCCTGCTTCGAGGTCGCCCGCGACCACCTGTTGCTGCACGGCGGAATCGGATACACCTGGGAGCACGACGCTCACCTGTTCTACAAGCGGGCCAAGACCGACGAGGTGCTGCTCGGCCCGCCCCGGATCCACCGTGCCCGACTCGCGGAGCTCCTGGAGCTGTGATGGACTTCGACAAGACTCCCGGTTTCTACGCCATCGCCGCCGCACACCCCGACCGCCTGGCCGTCATCGACACCGACGGCACCCGCACCACCTACGGCGAGCTGCTCACCCGCGTCAACCAGGTCTCGCACGGCCTGCGCGCCCGCGGGCTCGGCGTCGGCGACGTGGTGGCGGGCGTGCTGCCCAACGGCATCGACGCGGTCGTCATGCTCATGGCCACCGGCCAGCTCGGCCTCTACTACGTGCCGATCAACTGGCACCTGACCGAGGCCGAGGTGGCGTACATCCTGCGCGACTGCGACGCCAAGGTCGTCGTCACCGGCCCCGACCACCAGGTGCCCGGCGCCGAGGTCGGCACGGCCGGGCTCGCCGCGGGGCAGCCGGGCGACGCGCCCGCCGACCGGACCAGCGGCGCGGTCATGTGGTACACCTCCGGCACCACCGGCTTCCCGAAGGGCGTCCAGCGGTCGCTGCCGGGCGCCGAGCCGGAGGCGATCGTGCCGCTGTACGCGTGGTTCTTCGGCGAGGTCGTGGACCTCAGGCCGGGCGACGAGACCCACCTCGTGACCTCGCCGATGTACCACTCCGCGCCGTGCGCGCACACCCAGTTCGCGCTGCACTTCGGGCACACCGTGGTGATCACCCCGCGGTTCGACCCGGAGAACATCCTGGAGCTGGTCCAGCGATACCGGGTGACCAACGCGATGATGGTGCCGACGATGTTCCACCGGATGCTCCAGCTCCCGGAGGACGTACGCGCCAAGTACGACGTCTCCAGCCTGCGCCAGGTCATCCACACCGCGGCGGCCTGCCCGGTCGCGGTCAAGCAGCAGATCATGGACTGGTGGGGGCCGGTGCTCTACGAGTACTACGGCTCCACCGAGTCCACGATCGCCTTCGCCGTCAAGCCGCACGACTGGCTGGCGCGGCCCGGCACGGTCGGCCGGCCCGCGCCCACGTTCGAGGCGAAGATCCTCGACGAGGACGGCGAGGAGCTGCCGCCCGGCGAGCCCGGCATGATCTACGTCAAGTCCACGATGGGCCGCTTCGAGTACCGCAAGGACCCGGCGAAGACCGCCGCCAGCATGCGCGGCGAGTGGTACACACCGGGCGACATCGGCTATCTCGACGAGGACGGCTTCCTGTTCCTGTGCGACCGGCGCACCGACCTCATCGTCTCCGGCGGGGTGAACATCTACCCGGCCGAGATCGAGGCCGCGCTCCTGGAGCACCCGGCCGTGGCGGACGTGGCCGTCATCGGCGTGCCCGACGAGGAGTGGGGGCACAACGTGGTCGCGCTCGTCCAGCCGGCCGAGGGCGTCGAGGCGGGTCCCGAGCTGACCGCCGAGCTGCTGGAGCACTGCGGGCCGCGCATCGCCAGGTTCAAGCACCCGAAGGTCGTCGAGTACCGCGAGCTGCTGCCGCGCACCCCCACGGGCAAGCTGTCGCGTTCGAAGGTGCGTGCCGAGTACCTGGACGGAACGGCATAGGCACTACTCCGGGCCCGGCCGCCCGCCGGGCCCGGACCGGCCGCCGGCCGCGCGGCGGTAGCGCTCCGCCAGCCGCCCCACGGCCTCGGCCAGCTCCGGCGGGTCGAGCACCTCGAAGTCCTCGCGGATGAACCCGACCCAGACCGCCAGCCCTTCGAGGTCGTCGCCGCCGACCTCCACCAGGCAGCTCGCCTCGTCGCGCGGGCGCGCCTCCATGCCCAGCCTCGCGAGGTAGCCGAGCCGCCCGGCCGGGGCGTGCACGAGCAGCGTCGCCCGGTGGCGCACCATCGCCGTGGTGACGCCGTGCTCCACGTAGGCCGCCACGTCGCCGTCCGCCGGCAGCTCGCGCGGGACGAACCGGGGGCCGCCGGGGGTGCGCGGCCGGATCCGGTCCACCCGGAACGTACGCCAGTCGCGCCGCTCGACGTCGTACGCCACCAGGTACCAGCGGCCCCGCCGGTGCACCAGCCGGTGCGGCTCGACGTCGCGCACGGTGTCGTCGCCGTCGTGACCGGTGTAGTCGAAGCGCAGGCGCTCGTGGTCGCGGGCCGCGTTCGCGATCGTGGTCAGCAGCTCGGGCGGCACGGCGGGCGCGCCGGGAATCGGGTACGCGGCCTGCACGGTGTAGGAGTTGAGCGCCTGCACCCGGCGGCGCAGCCGCGCCGGCAGCACCTGCTCCAGCTTGGCCAGCGCGCGCACCGACGTCTCCTCGATGCCCTCGACGCCGCCGCCCGCCGCCCGGCCGAGCCCGACGGCCACCGCCACGGCCTCCTCGTCGTCGAGCAGCAGCGGTGGCAGCGCGGCGCCCGCGCCGAGCCGGTAGCCGCCCGCGACGCCCGGCGTGGCGTGCACCGGGTAGCCGAGCGCGCGCAGCCGCTCCACGTCGTTGCGGATGGTCCGGGTCGAGACCCCGAGCCGGGAGGCCAGCTCGGGGCCGGACCACTCGCGGTGCGCCTGGAGGAGCGAGAGCAGCTTGAGCAGGCGGGCGGAGGTTTCCAGCATGACGCCCAGTCTGCCCGCTCTCGCGGAAGGAACCGTTCCTTGTTCAGAACAGCTTCTGCGCCTGCTGCACGACGGTCAGCACGGTCAGCGTGCCGAAGAACGCGACCGACCAGACCAGCGCCCCCAGCCGGTACGACCGCACCCTGATCTCCCTGGGCAGGGCCCGCCGGTTGAGCACGATCAGCAGGATCGAGTACACGAACATCATCACGGCCGCGAAGCTCGCCGAGAACACCAGCAGGATCAGCGGCTGGTCGAAGCCCAGCAGCAGGATCACGACGCCGACCAGCACCAGCGCCCACACGGTCAGGAAGTAGACCCGGTTGACCGACACCGGCCGGTCGCGCAGGTAGACGGTCTTGATCGTGTCGGAGGCGAGCCGCGAGGTGTAGTCGACGATGCCCATCGCCGAGGCGAACAGCGCCAGCGCGCCGATCACCCAGAACAGCACGCCGAACCACGCGCCGACGGCCTCCTGCAGCGCCCGGCCCTCCACCTCCAGGAAGCCGATGCTGTTCTGCAGCCCCTCCCGGCCGAAGACGGTCGAGTACGCCAGCATCGACATCAGGGCGATCGTCACGAACGACACCAGGGCGAACGTCCACGCCTGCTCGACGTTGGCGAAGCGCCACCACCGCCGCCAGCGGGCCAGGTTGCCCTCGGTCGGGGCGAACTGGTAGCCCGTCGTGGGCGCCGCCTCCTCCTGGCCGGTGACCGGGCTGACCAGGCGGGGGACGTACAGGCCCATGCCGAAGCCCTTGTCGCGGATCCAGTTGCTCTGGCACAGGTTCTGGCCGCCGCCGGCGCCCGCGTACGCGATGGCGCCCATGAGCACCGCGAACTCCAGCTCGGGCACCGGGAACCCGGCGTTCACGGTCATGCCCTTGCCCAGCTCGACCCAGCTGTCGGCGGTGATGGCGAACAGCACCGCCACCACGATCAGCGTCACGACCAGGGCGATCTTGAGGAAGATCACCCGTTCGAGCAGCGTGTAGATCACCGGCGCCAGGGTCAGGCCGAGCGCGATCAGCAGCAGCATGCCGATCGCGATCCACCGGACGCTGCCCGCACCCGTCCCGGTGAGGTACGTGACCATGGTCGCCGAGCTGGTCACCCAGCCCGGCCACAGGTTGGAGCAGAGCGTCATGAGGACGAAGACCAGGCCCCAGTGCCGCCACATGCGGCTGAAGCCGGTGAGCGCGGTCTCGCCGGTGGCGAGCGTGTAGCGCTCGATCTCCATGTTGATGAACCACTGCGTGATGATGCCGATCGCCGCGCCCCAGACGAAGATCAATCCGACTTGGGAGGCGATGTACGGCCAGAGGATGAACTCGCCCGACGCCAGGCCGACGCCCGCGCCCACCAGGCCGGGGCCGATGACGCGCCAGGTGGATCGGGGTGGTTCGGGCAGGTCGCGGACGGTGACGGGGGGTAGGACTCGCGCAGGAACGGTGGGGGTGAATTCCGCCATGCGGATCTCCTTGCTCGGCGTGCCTCACCGATCACCTTACAAAGACCGCCAACGGGGGTGAAGTGGTCAGTGAACCCACACTTCGTACTCGCCCCGATCGGTGAACCCGATGACCTCGCCGCCCGCGCCCATGAGCCCGCCGAGCGCCGTGCGCACCGCCGCGCGCCACTCCGCGGCCGTGCCGGGGTCGGTGCGGCGCAGCTCCTCGACGTCGGGCGGGGTGCCGACGAGCACCACCTCGCCGCCCGCGAGGTGGAAGACCGGGCGGCCGTCCTCGCAGGCCAGGAGCGCGCGCGGCGGATCGTCCACGGTGGGCGCGTCCGCCGCCGCCCGGCGGTCCTGGTCGACCTGCCACACCGCGAGCAGCCGGTCGGAGGCGTCGCCCTCGTTGATCGCGTCCGCCATCGTCCCGTAGAAGTCCTTCAGGTACTCCTCCGGGCGGGCGCCCAGCTTGACCAGGTTGAAGTGGGCGTTGCGGCGGACCAGCGGGTCGAAGGTCCAGGTGATCCGCCGCAGCCCGCGCTTCCTGCACCAGTCGCGCTGGTGGAGCTTCAGCGCGTAGCCGACGCCGCGGCCCGCCGCCGCGCCCGTGACGTGCGAGTGCAGCGTGCGGTCGGCCGCCAGGAACCCGACGGACGCGCCGACCAGCGTGCCGCCCTCGTAGGCCCCCGCCACGTAGCCGCCGCCGTGCGCGAAGCCGATCATCAACTCCAGCGGGACGGGCACGTTGCGCGGCTCAGGATGCCAGATGTCGTCGAACAGCCGGTTGACCTGCTGGAACTCGTCGATCTCCGACAGCTCCCTGATCACGACGCCGGCCCTGGCCGCCGCCTGCTCGCTCGCGGGTGTCATGTTCTCAGCTCAGCAGTTCGCCGAAGAGCCGGTGCACGTTGCCGCCGATGATCTTCTCGACGTCCTTCTCCGGCAGGCCGCGGGTGAGCAGCCCTTCGGTGACCAGGGGCAGACCCTCCGGCCCGGCCAGGCCGGGGACCGTCGCCTTCGGGTCCACGCCGCGGTCGTTCTCGCCCTCGCAGAACGGCGGCAGCAGGTCGTCGTAGACCTCCTTGACGAAGTCGGGGCCGAGGCCGACGTGGTCGACGCCGGCCACCCCGGCGATGTGCTCGATGTGGTCGAGCAGGCGGTCGAGCGTGTAGCCGGCCGGCTGCTCGGCCAGGAAGGGGGCGAAGAAGTTGACGCAGATCACGCCCCCGGTCGCGGCCACCCCGCGCAGCTGCTCGTCGGTGAGGTTGCGGTGGTGGTCGCGCAGCGCGCGGGCCGCGGAGTGGGTGGCCATGACCGGCCTGGTGGCCAGCTCCAGGACGTGCGCGACGCCCGAGGCGCCGAGGTGGGAGACGTCGAAGATGATGCCGAGCCGCTCCATCTCCGCGAGGACGGCGACGCCGTGCGAGGTCAGGCCGCTGCCGGTGGCGTCCTCGGCGCTGCCGTCGGCCAGCGGAGTGCGGCCGAAGTGCGCGATGGACGCCACCCGTACGCCCAGCCGGTGCATCGTCGGGATCAGCTCGACGCTGGCGTCCAGGCCCGGCATGCTCTCCAGCGCCAGCACCAGCGCGATCCTGCCCGACTCCAGCGCCGCGTCGATCTCGCGGGCGTCGCGGCAGAGCGCGACCCGGTCGGCGTTGCCCTCGGCGATCACGTGGGCGCACTCGATCATCCGCAGGGTCTGCCGCAAGGCGCCCTCGGGGCGGTACTGGTCGTCGATGAAGACCGGCAGGACCTGCAGGTCGACGCCGCCCGCCGTGAGCTGCGGCAGCCAGCGCTCGCGGAAGAACGACGACCACACGTGCGGCGGGCGGGCGGAGACGGCCATCAGCAGGTCGTTGTGCGTGTCGGCGACGACGGCGCGCTGGTGCAAGGGGTGAAGCGTCATGCTCGGACGTTACCGTGCCGGGACCGGCCGGTAGGCGCCGCCCGGCGCCTTGCCCGTGAGCCTGCGGTAGAGCGTCGTCGGGCCCGGCCAGTTGTTGGTGACGCGGCCTTCGGTCGTTTTGTACCAGCTCTGGCAGCCGCCGCCCCACACCATGCGGTCCATGGCGGCGTCGAGCTGCCGGGTCCAGGCCGCCATCACCTCGGGGCGCACCTCGATCGGGCCCTGCTCGGCCAGCCGGGGCAGGCAGGCCATGATGTGGGCGACCTGGCATTCGAGCATGAAGATGATCGAGTTGTGGCCGAGGTTGGTGTTGGGGCCGTACAGCAGGAACATGTTGGGGAACTCCGGCACCGAGATGCCGAGATAGGCCTCCGCGCCGTTCGCCCACCGCTCGCTCAGTGAGCGGCCGGAGCGGCCGGTGATCTCCATCGGGGTCAGGAACTCCGTGCTCCTGAACCCGGTCGCGTAGACGATCGTGTCGACCTCGCGCAGCCCCTCGGTGGTCTCGACGCCGCGCGGGCCGATGCGGACGATCTTGTCGGTGATCACGTCCACGTTGTCCCTGGTGAGGGCGGGGTAGAAGCGGCTGTCGATGACCACGCGCTTGCAGCCGGGCGGGTAGTCGGGGATGAGCTTGGCGCGCAGCTCCGGCTCCGGCACCTGCTCGTACAGGTGGCCGAGCGCCCGCTTGCGCAGCAGGCCGGTGCTCCAGCCCTGGGCCAGCGCGGGGTAGAGGGTGGCCTCGGCGTACCGGTAGATCCACTCGCGGTAGGCCCGCTGCAGGCCGGGGACGTAGTGGAGGGCGAGCTTGGTCAGCGGGCCGAACGTGGCGTCCGGCTTCGGGATCACCCAGTTGGGGGTGCGCTGGAAGACGTGCAGCCGCGCGGCCCGCTCGGCGACGGGCGGGATGAGCTGGGCCGCCGACGAGCCGGTGCCGATCACGGCGACCTGCCTGCCGGTGAGGTCGTGGTCGTGGTTCCAGCGGGCGGAGTGGAAGGAGACGCCCGCGAAGTCCGACATTCCGGGGATGTCGGGGAGGTGGGGGCGGTTGAGCTGGCCGACGCTCACCACCATGACGTCGAACGCCTCCGTCCGCTCGTCCCCGTCCGGCCCGGCGGCGGTGATCTGCCACTGACGGCCGTCGAACGCCGCGCTCCTGACCTCGTTGCGGAACCTGATTTTTCGCCGTACGTCGTATTTGTCGGCGCAGTGCTGCAGATAGCCGAGGATTTCCGGCTGGTCCGGGTAACGACGGGTCCAGCTCGCGTACTTCTCGAAGGAGTAGGAATACAGGTGGGACGGGATGTCGCAGCCCGCCCCGGGATAACTGTTGTCGCGCCAGGTCCCGCCGAGGTCGTCCGCCTTCTCGAAGATCGTGTACGCGCGGATGCCGGCCCTTTCCAGCCGGATCGCCATGCACAGTCCGCCGAAGCCGGCTCCGATGATCGCGACGCTTGGTGCCATGCCACCCTCCGCCTGTCAGTGTCCACTTACATTACGCCGAACGTCGTTTCGCCGCGACCCTCCCGGAGGCCGATAGTCTTCGCAGGTGGCTGCTGTGACGTTGACGGACGTGATCGGAGTGCTCGAGGCGGCCTACCCGCCCGCCCGGGCCGAGTCGTGGGACGCCGTGGGGCTGGTGTGCGGCGATCCCGATCAGGAGGTGCGGCGGGTGCTGCTCGCCGTCGACCCCGTCGCGGCCGTGGCCGAGGAGGCCCTGGAGTGGGGCGCCGACCTCATCGTCGTCCACCACCCCCTCTACCTGCGCGGCACCACGAGCGTGGCCGCCACCACGCCCAAGGGACGGCTGATCCACACCCTGATCAGGCGCGGCGTCGCCCTCTACACCGCCCACACCAACGCCGACGTCGCCAACCCCGGCGTCTCCGACGCGCTGGCCCGCGCCGTCGGGCTGACCGGCGACCTGGTGCCGCTGCGGCCCTTCCCCGACGACCCGTGGCGCGGCCTCGGCCGCATCGGCGAGCTGTCCGAGCCGACGACGCTGGGCGAGTTCGCGGCGCGGGCGGCCGAGGGGCTGCCCCGCACGGCCTGGGGCATCAGGGTGGCGGGCGAGCTCTCCCGGCCGGTGCGCCGGGTCGCGGTCAGCGGGGGAGCGGGCGACTCCCTGCTCGGCGCCGCCGCCGAGGCCGGCGTCGACGTGTTCCTGACCGCCGACCTGCGCCACCATCCGGCCAGCGAGTTCGTCGAGTCGGGCGGGCCCGCGCTCATCGACGCCGCGCACTGGGCGACCGAGTGGCCGTGGCTGGAGAGCGCGGCGTCCATCCTGCACGCCAGTGGCGTTACCGTTGAGACGCGTGTCTCCGCCACGGTCACCGATGCTTGGACAAGAGGATATTGATCATGAAAGCTGCGCCTGACGCCCAGAAGAGATTGCTCGACCTGGCAGAGCTCGACTCCGTGGCGGACCGGCTGGCCCATCGCCGCCGCACCCTGCCCGAGCTGGCCGAGATCGACGAGAGCTCCAAGCAGTACGCCAGGCTCGCCACCCAGGTCATCGAAGCCGAGACCGAGGCTGGCGACCTCGCCCGCGAGCAGGCCAAGGCAGAGAGCGACGTCGACGCCGTACGCACCCGCGCCGACCGCGACCAGAAGCGCCTCGACTCCGGCGCCGTGACCTCCCCGCGCGACCTGGCGAGCCTGCAGTCCGAGATCGCCTCGCTGCACAGGCGTCAGGGCGACCTGGAGGAGGTCGTGCTGGAGATCATGGAGCGGCGCGAGGCCGCCGACAGCAAGGTGCGCGACCTGGTGGCCAGGCGCGACGAGACCGCCGCCGCGCGGTCGGCCGCCGAGGACCGCCGCGACGCCGCGCTGAAGGAGATCGACAAGGAGGCGGCCGACGTCCAGGGCCGCCGCACCGGCGTCGCCGCCGAGATCCCCGCCGACCTGCTCAAGCTCTACGAGAAGCTCAGGGAGCAGTACGGCGTCGGCGCGGCCATGCTCCGCCACGGGCGCTGCCAGGGCTGCAAGGTCGCTCTGTCCATCGCCGAGATGAACCGCATCAAGGCCGCACCCCACGACGAGGTGCTCCGGTGCGAGGAGTGCCGGCGGATCCTCGTCCGCACCCCAGAGTCCGGCCTGTGAGTCACTACGTCATCGAGGCCGACGGCGGCTCGCGCGGCAACCCCGGCCCGGCCGGCTACGGCGCGGTCGTCAAGGACGCGGCGAGCGGCCAGGTGCTCGCCGAGGCCGCCGAGGCGATCGGCGTCACCACCAACAACGTGGCCGAATACCGCGGGCTCATCGCCGGGCTCCAGGCCGTGCTGCGGGTGGGCGGCGAGGGCGCGGCCGTCGCCGTCAGGATGGACTCCAAGCTGGTCGTCGAGCAGATGGCCGGCCGCTGGAAGATCAAGAACGAAGGGCTGCGGCCGCTCGCCTCCGAGGCGGGGGCGCTGGTGCGGCGGCTGCGGGTCACGGAGTGGACCTGGATCCCGCGCGAGCGCAACAAGCACGCCGACCGCCTGGCCAACGAGGCCATGGACGCCGCCGCCCAGGGGCTGCGCTGGAAGGCCGGCGGCACAAGCGACAGCGACGAACCGGGATTGCCCCCTTCCCCCTCGCCTTCGCCTTCGCAAACCGATCTCCTGGACGTCAGCAGCATCTCCGCCCCAGCCCGCGGCTCGTCGGACCTCTCCGCGCCTACCGCCTCCGTGGCCGCCGCCCAGCAGCGCACCCGGGCCGCCGGGAAGAAGGTGGAGACGGGCACTGGATGGCGTCCCCCCACCCGCGTCGCCACATCCCTGCTCCTCCTCCGCCACGGCGAGACCGAGCTCTCCCTCGAACGCCGCTTCTCCGGCCTCGGCGACCCCGAGCTCACGCCCAACGGCCTGTCCCAGGCGGAGGCCGCCGCCGTACGCCTGTCGCGGGAGCCGTACCGGCCCGACGTGATCGTCTCCTCCCCGCTGAAGCGCGCCCGCCAGACCGCCGCCGCCGTCGCCGCCCGCACCGGCCTCGACGTCGAGGTGGACGACGAGCTGAGGGAGGCCGACTTCGGCGAGTGGGAGGGACACACCTTCACGGAGATCCAGCGCCGCTGGCCTGCCGAGCTGACCGCCTGGCTCGCCGACCCGGAGGCCGCCCCGCCCGGCGGCGAAAGCTTCGCCGTGGCCGCGCGCCGCGTGCAGGCGGCGGGGGAACGCCTGGTGGAGCGGTACGAGGGCAAGACCGTCCTCGCCGTCTCCCACGTCACCCCCATCAAGATGCTCCTGCGCCTGGCACTCATGGCCCCGCTGGAGTCTCTCTACCGCATGCACCTCGACCTGGCCTGCCTGAGCCTGATCGAGTACTACGCCGACGGCCCCGCGGTCGTGAAGTCCTTCAACGACACCGCCCACCTGCGCTGACCTGACGCTCACGCGGAGCTGCGCCGGAGCTGGGGCGGAGCTGTGGCCGTGCCGGGGTCCGCCAAGGCCCCGGCACGGCCGCCTGCGCATCGCCCCCCTCAGGCGATGACCTGCCCATTCCATCGGAGCGATCTTGCGGCTGAGTTGAGAACGGCTTGAAACTGATAGCCTGTGCCAGACGAGTCGGCCGGGCGACCGCGTCGGGCTCCCAGCGGGCCCGCCGAGGAAGGTCCGGGCTCCACAGGGCAGGGTGGTCGGTAACACCGACCCGGGGTGACCCGCGGGACAGTGCCACAGAAAGCAAACCGCCTCCCGCACGCCGGGAGGTAAGGGTGAAAGGGTGGTGTAAGAGACCACCAGCGCCCACGGCGACGTGGGCGGCTAGGTAAACCCCACCCGGAGCAAGGTCAAGAAGGAACGCTTCTCGGAGCGTTCCGCGCGCGACGTTCGAGGGCTGCCCGCCCGAGCCGCGCGGGTAGACCGCTCGAGGCCGCCGGCAACGACGGCCCTAGATGGATGGTCGCCCCTTCACACGAAGGACAGAACCCGGCCTACAGGCCGACTCGTCACCCCATCAACCCCTGTGACCTGCACCGCAGCCACTCTCAAGATCCGCCAAGGCACTTTCCGGGCACATTCAGCGCTGACTTGAACGCCTTGTCCAGGGCATCACGGGCGCACCCGGTCGCCTCCGGGATCAGATGGCCGCACAAGTCCACAGTCGTGGTGATGGACTTGTGCCCCAGCCAGCGGGACACCTCGGAGATCGGGACGCTTTCGGCCAGGGCGGTGCTCGCGAAGGTATGGCGTAGATCGTGAAAGGTCACGTCCCCGGCAAGGCCGGCGACCGCCAGGGCGGGTTTCCAGCTCCTCTTGTCGAAGTAATCGCGTCGCAACTGGGTGCCCCGACCGGTTCGGCACAGCACGCCATCCGAGGCAAGCCCGAACCGCTTGGCGTGCTGGTCGATCGCTGCCGCGACGAAGCCGGGCATGGGCACGTCTCGCAACGACGCGGAGGTCTTCGGCAGGCCGAACTGCGGTCGTCGACTGATGACCACAACCTGCCGATATCCTAATCATGCCTTCGTCGCCGTACACCCGGTCCAGGGAAGGACCCATGCAGTGTGGCGCTCCGCGCAGCTTCGCGGTTGATACGGAAGGATGACGGACCATGTCGATCGCTGCATCGAGGAGTCCGCGTTGGCTTCGCCGAACAGTTGTCGTGATGGTGCCGCTACTTCTGCTCTACGCGCTCTTCAAGACGCCTGTGTGGATCCACGACCATCAGTTATCCCAGCTTGTGGACCGACTCGTAGAGTACCAGCCGCCACCCGGCGGCTCGCGACCCGCCTTCTACGGCCCGCAATCAAGAGTAAGCGGCGACTCGGGCGACTGTACATTCCACACCCGCTTTGACCTGGTCACGGATAGGCCGGTCGACGAGGTGGTGAAGCATTACGAGGCCGCCAAGATCGCTGACGGTGACGAGCGCTATTCCGAACTCTCGATCGGCGCCTGGGTGCAACACGGCTACCAGCAGCCGACGAGGCAAGAGGCCGGATATGAGTACCAGACCGTGATCGTCGACGTGGACATCGAATACTACGGAAGGCCTCTCTGGGATCCCCGCTGCTGGTGAAATTTGACTTCGGGCGTGCCACGCGCGTTAGGGCGCAGGCGGACGCAGCCGACCCCGAGAAGTGTGATGGGCTGAGAGCCCAAAGGGGAGCCAGACCGGGAGCCACCCAGGCTGCACGAGCACGAACAGGTCTGAACCCGATTGATCGACCTGACCTCGTACCCGAACCAGCGTGAACTCGCAACGAGCCTCCCCGAGGTCGGCGTGACGATCGTCCCCCCTTGCCTTGATCGAGGAAAGGAGGGTGCAGGGCTCGCTATGGTGAGGCGTCCCCTCCCGCCTTCTCTCCTCCAGGAAGTGTCACGTGCTCCGTCGTCACCGTTTAGGCGTTCCCGCCTTCATAGTCACGGGCGTCTACCTCTCCGCGCTGGTCGTCGCCGTCGTGGTCGCATTGGCTGCCGGCGACCTCGGCGCGTTGTGGTGGATGACGTTGTTCGCGGCGCCGGACGCGAGCATCCAGGTGACGTGGCTGAACGTGCTCCTGCTGACCCTGGCGGGACTGGTGGTGGCCTGGGCGTTGTGGGAGTTCCTGCGGGGACCGCTGACTGGGACGTCGGCGGAGCAGGACCGGGACACATGGCGCTTGCGCGTGACGCTGTACGTCGCGGCAGCGTCAACCCTGGTCAGTCCGTTCCTGGTGAGCTGGTCCCTGTGGGGGACCGTGGTGTCGTTCGTGCCGATGGTTGGGGTCGTGCTCCTGCTCTCTCCGGTCGTGGGACGGACCCGAAGACATGTCCTCATCCTGCTGGTCTGCGGCATGCTTGGGTATGGGAGCGCCGCCGTCGGCTTGGGGTTGGCGTTGTCCGGGCACGCAGTCGGAGTTCTCGAGTTGGTCGCCGGCTTCGGGTCGTTGATCTGGAACGTGTTGGTCCTGCGGGCGCAGTGGGACAACGACCGCTTCCAGCGAGCCACTGTCAGGTACGGCATCCTCGCTCTGGTGCTGCCCCTCGTGCTCATGATGGCGGGCGGGTTGAGCGGAGTGCCGCGGGAGATCTACGACGACGTGGTGGCGGTCGCAGGTGTCCTGGCCGTGGTTTGGCTGGCCCGTTCCGCCCACGACCTCGACGCGCCCTCGGCTGTGTCGGTCGCCTCCGGGTGACGCGGTCATCAGGTACGCATCCAGACGCACAGTGTTCGATGGGGAGAAGTGGCCCCAAGACGTTGATCCAAAGCGTTGGCGACGCGGGTGGAAGGGCATGATCGCCGTGCCATCAGCGTGCCATCAGGGCAAGCCGAGTGGGCCGAAGAGGGCGGTAGCCGGAGGGAACCGACCCACAGGGCCTACAGGCCGAATCGTCACTCCCACCCCTCTGCGGCCGTGACGCCCGGACGATGTCGGTCACGATGGTTAGGGTCCCGGCATGACGATCGAGAACCCGCCGTACCGGCTGCTCCTCACCCCCGCTGAGAAGCCGATCCGCGAGCACGTGACCAAGTTCGGCGGTGCACCGGTGTGGGTGAACGAGCCCCAGTGGCCGCTTTCTCGGCGCCTGGAGCGGCCGATGATGTTCATCGGCCAGTTCCGGCTCCCGGGCCCGGAGCCGCGGATGGCATACCTGTTCATGACCTACGACGACATCGGCTGCACCTAGGAGAGCGAGGCGGGGGAGAACGCGCTGATCGTCCAGCCCGGCCGGGTGCCACCGTTCGTCGAGGTGCGTGCTGATGCTTACGGTTCGGCCATCTGCGAATACGCTGCCGAGGTCGATGTCGCCAACCCCGGCGAGCTCGACGACGTCTACGACAGCCGCATCGGCGGGCTCCCGACGTGGCTGCAGTTCGAGGAACACCCTCCCGGCGCGTGGGACTTCCTGTTCCAACTCGACTCGGTCGGGCCCCTGCGCAACGACGTCAATTTCGGCGACGCAGGGGTGGGCTACGGCTTCCTCAGCCCGGACGAGCAGGAAGGCCGCTTCTTATGGCAGTGCTGCTAGTGCTGTGGCCGGAAACGATCACGGGGTTGGCGCGTAGGACGCTCCTGCCAGTTGGATGGTGCTGATCACGTTCGATCGGCACTCGGGAGGCCCGGTGACGCAACCCGTCAAGGTCCGCAGGCTGAACAACTGCAGGACGTCCATCACGGCAATGAGATGTCTGGATCTCGCCTCTACATTCTGCCCGCGCCCTGTGGGGGATTCTCTCCCGCCAGCTCCAGCACGGCGCCGGCCAGCACACCTCCGGCGTCTACAACCGCATCCACTGGGGCGTGATCACCTACGTGGCCACCTACCGGCGACGCATGCGTCCCAAGGTGCTGGCGAAGATCCACGAACTCGCCGCGGGCAAGCCGGTGGTGTTCCTGACCAGCCGCGCCGAGACACGCCGCTGGCTGGAGCATGTGGCTGCAGACCGCCCTGAGAGGAGTAGGTGGCGGTAGAGCCGGGCGGCTTCTGCGCGCCAGGAAGGGACCATTCTCTCCACGCGGGGGCGTCAGCTTCACACCTCTACCTGGACGCCCGCCCCTGTGGGCCGTCGTACGCCCTGGTGAGAGCTCGACGCCAATCTTCGCGGATCTCCTCCGCGCGCCGCCGAGCTTGCTCGGGCGAGCGAAATTCCTCAACCGGGTACGGCACACCTTCCGCCTTATGGAGGCGAGGGGAGAGAGCGTACCGGTTGAGGTAGTAATGAATTGAGAAAGCCTTAACGCTTCCCATCATCCCGTATTCGAGTCCACGGGCGTTGCCTGGACGCCAGATTATGACGGGAACGACCACTCGCATGCTGGACCTCTTGTTCCGCGATTTGGGTTACACCGACACCAGAATTCGACGCTATTTCCCAATGATCGCCGCGCTTGGCCTGCAGATCTTCGATGGTTTCGTGGGTGCGGGTTGTGCCATCATTCGCCGGTGCACCTCGCGTGCTGTGCGATCACTAGCGCTGCCTGATCGGGGAGGTGCGCGGGGACGACTGCGATCCAGTCACGGGGTATGTCTGCGGCCGGCACCGCCATGCGTGCCAGCTCGACCAGGTAACTACCGGAGCGCTCTCCAATGGAGACCTTCGCGACTCTTCGCCCGGCGTCCGCGTAGACGAGCAGCGCTGGCGGATACCGGCGTTTCTCGGCGCTCGATTCAGGTTGCCTTTCGCGGTCGATAGCAATCCGGGTAATCAGCTCAGCATGCACGCCTACTGTTTCCGCCAGGTGTTCCAGAACGCGGTCCAGCGCGGCCCGCTGCCGTTCGGCTTCCGCCTCTGTGACGGGCTCGCCTCGTTCTAGTCCTTTGAGCTGTGCGGATGTGTTTCGAGAGTGCATGACCACAAGGTAGAAAGACCGAGGTCAAGCTGTCTGTGGCACTTTCGGCGGGCCGCGCAGTGAAGTGCCACACGTTTATGGTTCTAGACCAACCGCATTCGCCAGTTTCCGCATCTCCGGTGTCAGCGTGCGGCGGCGACCGACGATCGTCCGGAGCACGTCCTTGGCGTAACGCTGGTTCGGCAGCCATGCGGGCGCTTCGCGTGCGAGCTGCGACAGGACATCGAGGGCTTTGTCGTACTCGCGCAGCATGACTCGCGCGTTGGCCACGTCCAGAAGATGCCGGTTTCGGTTGTCGCTGGTTGGTCTCAAACCTGGGGGTACCTCGCGTGCGAGCTGTAGGGCTCGCTCTGGCTGATGCTCGATGATGGCGCTTTCCACCCGCTTCATCTGCACCGTGGCCGGTCCGAACGTCGTGAAGTATTCGTGGTACGAGCCGTGTTCTCGCCCCATGCGAACCGCGCCCGACAGGGCCAGTCGCATCATCTCGTCCGCTTCGTCCGGCCGGTTGTCCCGGATGGCTGCCGCACTGCCGCGCAGGAGCAGCCATCCCCAGGCTGAGAGCTCCGTGCTGGTCGCTCGCGACATGCGTGGTTCGATCTCGTCCGCCCAGTCGACGGCCCGCGAACGTGCTTCATCAAGGCGACCCTGGCGCAGGAGCAGCCAGCACGAAGTGATGACGGCGGACGCAGCCTCTATGCGGTCACCAGTCTCGATCGCGTCGGTCACGGCGCCTTCCAGGGCGATCTCGGCCACGTCGAACACTCGGGTCTGGGTAGCCAGTGAGCCGACCAGTTGCAGGACTCTGGCGCGAACAGCCAGGGCTTCCGGCCCGCCTTGCTCCACGAGGGTCTGTGCTTCCTTGACCAGGACGGGCAGGATCGTGGTCAGGTCGCCGTATTCGTCGTCGTGGTACAGCCGTACGGCGCTTGCGATGGCGGACCGCAAACCGTCAGCGGTCGGCACCTCTTCCACGTCGGCTGGGGCCGCGCCCTGTAGCGCTTGCCGCAGCGGCGCGAGGCGATCCCCGTCCCCGTTCTGCCGTTCGGCCTCCGGAACGGGGCCGAGTAGCGCAGTGGTGGTCACGTCCAGTGCTGTCGCCCAAGCTCGAACGGTTTCGATACGTACGCTTTTGCGTTCGCCTTGCTCCACCTTCCGGATCAGGGACAGGGCGACACCGGACCGCGCGGCCAGCTCGCGCTGGCTGAGGCCGCGCAGCTTCCGGTGAGACTGCAAGCGCTCTCCGAGCATGCTTCCATCTTGAGGCCAAAGCGCTGCCCCTGCCGTAGGTACGGCCGTACGGCTAGATTGCTCTGCATGGTCGCCGAGGGATCTTCGAATGCCGCGTCCGCGCGGGTCCGGCTCATGGAGCGGATCCAGGCGATCACGCCCTGGGATCGGATGGAGGAGGAGCAGGTGGCCGGCGCGCTGGCTTGGATCGCCGGCGGGGCGCCGCTGTATCGGACCAGGAAGCCCGATGTTCCCGATCTGCACCTGGTGAGCTACTTCGTGGCGCTCAACCCGAACGAGGAGTTGCTGCTGGTGGCGCATCGCAAGGCCGGGCTGTGGTTGCCCAGCGGCGGGCATGTGGAGCCGGAGGAGGATCCCTGGGCCACCGTCGTCCGGGAGTGCCAGGAGGAGTTGCACACGGCGGCGGTTCCGGGGGCTGTCAGTGGTGATCGGCCGTTCTTCGTCAGCTCGGCGCGGACGCGGGGTGAGGGGGCGCACACTGACATCTCGCTCTGGTACGTCCTCGACGTCGACACCGTCACCACCTACGACCGGCGGGAGTTCTCCGCGATCAGGTGGGTGGCGCCGCGGCGGCTGCTCGACGAGCCCGGCGAGCACCTTGATCCCCACATGCACCGGTTCGCCGGGAAACTCATGGAACGGCTGGGCCGATGACGACCAGGAACTCTCATTGCTCCTTCTGCGGTGCGGCTTTCGCGGGCGGGCAGCCGTGGCCGCGCACCTGTGCCGCGTGCGGGAACACTAGTTATCTCAATCCGCTGCCCGTCGCCGTGCTGGTGCTGCCGGTGGAGGGCGGGCGGGTGCTGGTGGTGCGGCGGGCGGTCGAGCCGCGGCGGGGGGAGCTGGCGCTGCCGGGCGGCTTCATCGACCTGGGGGAGTCGTGGCAGGAGGCGGCCGTGCGGGAGCTGCGCGAGGAGACCGGGGTGGTCGTGGACGCGGGGGAGGTGCGACTGTTGGACGTGATCAGCGCGCCTGACGGGACGCTGCTGGTGTTCGGGGTCGGGCCGCAGGTGGCCGCCGACGCGCTCCCGCCGGTGGTGGCGACTGCGGAGACGTCGGAGTGGCTGCTGATCGACGGGCCGCGGGAGCTGGCGTTCTCGCTGCACACGCGGGTGGTGGCGGCGTACTTCAGCGGGGAGGGCGCCGCCTCCAGCGGCAGCGGCGAGGGCGCCGCCTCCAGCCGCGGGGCGGGCGCCCCCACCAGTAGCGGGGAGGGCGCCGCCTCCAGCAGCTGAGAGGGCGCCGCCTTCGACCGAGAGGGCGCCCGGCGCCCGCGGCCCTGAGTCGAGCAGCCGGCAGGGGGTTCAGGCGCGGCGGGGCAGCCGGTACGTCAGGTGCGTGACGAGGGCCGTGCCCCACGGCTCGCCGGCCGGTTCGAGGTCGAGGTTCTCCATCCCGGCGAGCAGCCGTTCGCCCCGCCCCAGGAAGACGGGCGCGACGTGCAGGCGCAGCTCGTCGATCAGCCCCGCCGCCAGATACTGGTTGACCGTGTGCGCCCCGCCCGCGATGGCGACCGAGCGGCCCCCCGCCGCCTCCCGCGCCCGCTCCAGAGCCGCCTCGATGCCGTCGGTGACGAAGAAGAACGTCGTCCCGCCCTTCATCGTCAGCGGCTCGCGCGGGTGGTGGGTGAGGACGAAGACCGGCGCGTGGTACGGAGGCTCCTCACCCCACCAGCCGGTCCAGCCGAGGTCCCACGCCCCGCGCCCGGGGCTGAACATGTTACGGCCCATGATGAACGCCCCCGCGTCCGTGATGCTCGCCATGACCTCGGCGTGCGCCTCCGGCTCGTCGACCATCCAGCGGGTCAGCCGCCCGTCCTCGCCCTCGCCGAACGGGTTGCGCAGGCTCTGGTTCGGGCCGGCCGTGAAGCCGTCCAGTGACATCGCCATGTCGCAGGTGACCTTGCTCATCTCGCATTCTCCTTCGTGGTGGGGTGGTTCTCACGAAGGAGTCGGAGCAGGGGGCGGGTTCTCTACATGCCGGCCGAGAAAAATTTCAGGCGTGCGAGGGGCGGAGACGCCGCAGGTCTCCGCCCCTCCGGCCCCTGGGAGTGAGGACCGGCTCCACGAGCGGGACACTAGTCCGCCGGACGCTCCCGGTCTGTGGAGGATTACGCAGAACGGGCCGCCCAGGCGGCGAGGATCGCCTCCTCCTTCTCCGGCGCGATGCCGTGCGTGCTCCTCTTGCCGAAGTTGCGCTCCTGCTCCGGGATCTCCCGCAGCCACGCCCACGTGTCGCGTACGGTCTCGGCCACCGGGCGGATCCGCAGCCCCGCGGCCTGAGCCCGGTCGGTCGGGACGGTCCAGAAATGCGTGTTCTCGGGCGACGGCGGGCCGGGCCAGAGCGGCAGCTCCACGAACGCCCCGGCGCCCTGCTCGATCAGGAACTCGCTGTCCACCCACACGAACTCGGCGTCGGACCCGGTGGCGTCCTTGCACGCCTGAAGCCACTCCCCGTAGGTGGTCTGGCCCACCGGCCCGGTCACCACGAACCGGCCGTTGCCGCCGCGCTCGGCCTGGTCGAGCGTGAAGATCGCCAGGTCGCGGGCGTCCACGAACTGCAGCGGCTCGTCCGGCTCGCCCGGCGCCAGCACCTTGCCGCCGCGCGCGATCCTGGTGAGCCACCACGGCAGCCGGGCGACGTCTTCGTACGGCCCCAGGATGATGCCCGGCTGCACGATCAGCACGTCGCCGTCGAAGCCCTGCTCGACCGCCCGCTCGCAGCCCGCCTTCAGCACGCCGTAGTTGCCGTCCTCGGGGCCGGCGTCGGGCGCGCACGGCCAGAGCTCGGCGTCGTCGCCGGCGGGCTCGGCGGGGAACCCGGCGAGCGCCGAGATCGTCGAGATGAACGCGTAGGTGCCCGCGTGCCCGGTCAGCGCCCGCGCCGACGCGCCCACCACGCGGGGGACATAGCCGGAGGTGTCGACCACGTAGTCCCACTTGCGGCCCTCGGCCAGCCGCTCCAGGTCGGCCGGCGACTCGCGGTCGCCGCGCACGGCCTCCACCCCGGGCACGTCGGCGCCGCTGCGCCCCCTGTTGAACGTCGTGACCTCATGGCCCCGGGCCAGCGCCTCCTCCACGACGGCACGCCCCAGGAACCCCGAACCACCTATGACAAGAACCTTCATGCGCCCCATTCTTCGCCCGCGAGCACCCCGCCATCGGACATCTTCACCGAGGGCGTAGCCCGCAGCGGCGGCACCAGGTGCACCCGGGCCGTCGCGATGTCGAAGAACAACCCCACCAGCTCCAGCTTCCCGGCCCTGACCTGCTCGTCGACCTTCCGGTACGTCCGCAGGTTCTCCAGCTGCTGCTGCACGTTGACCCGGCAGAGCACGTCCAGCGCCCCGGAGTGCAGCCGGTCGCCCTCCGTCTCGATGAACCTGGCCAGACTGTGATGGCCGTGCCGCAGCCAGCGCCGCAGCCCCGGCAGGCTGCCCGCCCGTACGCCCGCGCTCAGCACCCCGGCCATCGCGCCGCACCCCGAGTGGCCGCACACGGTGATGGTGTGCACGCCCAGCACCTGGGTCGCGTACTCGATGGCGGCCACCACCGAGTCGTCGGGCGGCTCGGCGCCGCGGCGCGGCACCAGGTTGCCGATGTTGCGTACGGTGAACAGGTCGCCGGGGCCGCTCGCGGTGATCAGGCTGGGCACGATCCGGGAGTCGGCGCACGTGATGAACAGGTGCGACGGCTGCTGCCTGCGGGCCAGCTCGGTGAAGAGCGGGCGCACCAGCGGGGCCGTGCGCCGGTGGTACTCGTGCGCGCCCGCCGTGAGCTGGCAGTCCACCTGGACGGACCCGCCGTTCGAGACCACGGTGCGCCGGCCGGGGCCGCGGCGCCGTTGATCCCACGGGAGCCACCAGCGGTCCGGCGCCACCGGCAGCGACTTCTTCGTCGGGCGGCTCCGTGCGCCGCTCGCCGTCAGCGCGTACCACTCGTCGTGCAGCTCGTCGATGTCGACCGTGCCGCCCGTCCGCTCGTGGTCCAGCCGCCAGGAGTGCAACGCCTCGAACGCGGCGTTGTCCATGAAGTCGATGTTGAGGTCGAGGTCGACCGGCGTGCCCGAGGCGATCGTACGCAGCTCGCGGGTCAGCCGCGGCACCCCGAGGAACGTCAGCGACCCCGACACCGTCACGTGCAGCCGGCCGTCCCTGCCGTCGCGCTTGAGCACCGTCACCCAGGTCAGCCGGCGCAGCGCGAGCAGCGCGGCCAGCCCGAGCCCGGCCAGTACGCCCTCGGCCAGGCCCAGCAGGATCACGGTGACCATGGTCACGACGTACACGGGGACCTCGCCGTGGCCGTGCACCTTCCTGATGTGGCCGAGGTTCACCATCTGCACGCCGATGAACACCAGCAGCGCCGCCAGCGCCTCCATCGGGATCAGCGCGATCGACCAGCCGAACCCGAGCGCGAACACCAGCACCCACACCCCGTGCAGGATGGTCGAGCAGCGGGTACGCGCCCCCGCCACCACGTTCGCGGTGCTGCGCACGATCACCCCGGCCACCGGCAGGCCGCCGAGCGCGCCCGACACCATGTTGGCGACGCCCTGCCCGGTCAGCTCCTGGTCGAGGTCGGCGCGCCGGCCGCCGTGCCGGCCGTCCACGGCCACGCAGCACAGCAGCGACTCACAGCCGGCCAGCAGCGCCACCAGCAGCACCGCGGCCACCACCAGGTGCCAGTCGCCCTGCGGCAGCACGGGGAAGGCCCACTCGACGCCGCTGCCGGACAGGTCGACGCGGGTGACGTTCCAGTCGAACATCCACGCCGTCGCCGCCGCGGCCAGCAGCGCGGCCAGCGGCGCGGGGACGGCCCTGACCCGCCTGGGCAGCCGCGTCCACAGCGCGAGCACCCCGATCGTCACCAGGCCCACCATGACCTTGTGGCCGTGCACGTCGGCGAGCTGGCCGGGAAGCTGGATCAGGTTCGCCACCGCCGACTGCTGCGGCGAGCCGCCCAGCACCACGTGGAGCTGGGACAGCGCGATGATCACCCCCACCGCCGCCAGCATGCCGTGGATGACGGCCGGCGAGACCGCGAGCGCCGCCCTGGCCGCCTTGAGCATGCCCAGCACGAGCTGCACCGCGCCGGCCAGCAGCGTGATCATGCAGGTGGCGCGCCAGCCGTACGTCTGCACCAGGTCCACGACCACCAGCGACAGTCCCGCCGCCGGCCCGCTCACCTGCACCGACGAGCCGCCCAGCGCGCCCGCGACCACGCCGCCCACCACGGCGGCGATCAGTCCGGACGCGAGCGGGGCCCCCGAGGCCAGCGCGATGCCGAGGGAGAGGGGCACCGCCACGAGGGAGACCACCAGCGAGGCAGGCACGTCATGACGGAGGGTGTTCAGCAGGCGACCCTGCGTGTCGCGGAACATGCAGGAAACCCTAGTCCGCGGGCTTCCGCGCTTTGGCTGCGCTTCGCGTGGGTTTTACCGAGTAATGAGGACGGCCGGCGGCCCGGTGAGATGCGCCGCGCGAGGGCGGCGCTCAACAAATGTGTCCTTCAGCGGGATGCCGGCCGGTGTCTCAGCGGTAGTAGTCGTGCGGGTAGTCCTGCTCGCGGCGCCTGCGGCCGCCGGGGGTGGCGTCGGCGGCGTTGGGGGCCGCCTGAGGGGCGGCCGGCTGCGGCTGGGCGCCGTAGCCGGGCCACGGGGCCTGTGCGCCGCCCGCGGCGGGCGGCTCGGGCCATGCGGTGGCGGGCAGGCTGGTGATGTCGCCGGTCTCGTACGCGGGGTACGCGGACGGCGGCGAGGCCGGCGTCGGGGTCGACAGCACGTCCGGGTAGGAGCCGGACGCCGAGACCGCGCGGTTCGGCACCGTCGGGGTGCCCGCGGCGGGGGTCGGCCCGGTCACCGGGTCGGAGTCGTCGGCCACCGCCCAGCCGGGACGCACCTCGTAGGAGGCGGGGTAGGACGAGCGGGACGCGGGCTGCTCGAACGCCGGCCAGGAGCTCGCCGGGCCGGGGTAGGAGGCGGCGGCCGGAGCCGCGTCGTCGAGGATGTCGGCCACCGGCCCCGCGGGCCAGGAGCCGGACGAGGTCGGCGCGGGCGTTGTCCACGTGGTGTCGAGGGCGTCGGCCGGGGCGCCGGTGTAGGCGGCGGGGAACGGGTCGCTCGTCGGCGCGCCGTGGATGGGCGCCGGGTGCGCGATCGGGAACGAACCGCTGGAGGTGGGCGAGGCGGCCGGGAACGAGCCGCTGGAGGTGGGCGTGGCGGCCGGGAACGAGCCGCTGGTGGTGGCGCTGTTGGAGGAGATGGCCGGGTAGGAGCCGCTGCTCGTGGCGGCGGGACCGGCGGTGGCCGGGGTCGCGGCAGGGGCCGGGGCGGCCGGGCTCGCGGCGGCGGGGCTCGCCGCGGCGCGGGAGCGGGAGCGGGAGGAGCGCGAGGAGCGGGGCGCCGGGGACGGCTCGGGCCGGGCGGCGGGCACCGGCTGCGCGCCCGCGCCGAGGATGCTCATCACGTCGGGCGTAGGGGCGGCGAAGGTCACGGTGCGCTGCTCGGCGAGCTCGGCCTGGGAGGGAGTGCGCCGGCCGGGCTCGACGAGGTCGGCGAGATTGGCGGCAGCGGCGGCCGGAGCCGGGCGCTGCGGCAGAGGGGCCTGGATGGTGGTCGCGTCGGGGTCGACGCTCGCGGCCACGGGGCGCGGCTTGGCCTTGCGCTCGGCGCGCCGCTCGCTAGGACGGTCGCCGGGACGTTCCGTGGAGCGGTCCTGGCGGCCGGGGCGCTCGGCGGCGCGCTGCGGCTGCCGCTCGGCGGGACGCTCACCGGGGCGTTCGGCGGGACGCTCGGAGGCGGGCTCGCCGGGGCGGCTGGCGGCCTTCCTGGCCGCCACGGTGCCGCCCGCGCCGAAGCCGCCCTGCTCGGCGTCGCTGCGGATGTTGGCCCAGAACTCCTCGTCGTCCTCGTCGTTGACGGGGTTGCCCCACTCGTCCACGCCGCGTTTGCCGCGCTGGCCCGTACGGACCGGCTTGGGCTGCTTGGGCGCGTCTATGGGGCTGAAGTCGGGGCTGAAGTTCGCCATCCGCGGCTCGTGGGACGCGAACTCGTCCGTGGAGCGCGCATGGGTCTTCTCCTCCTTCTCGGCCATCTCCTTCAGCCGTTCAGGAGGCAACGAGCTCTCTCGCCGACTCATCGAACGCATGCCCAGTGCCACGACGACGAGCACGAGGAGCACGATAGCGACCAAGCTCACGACGACCGCTGTCATTGCACCACCCTCAAAGCCATGGCCTCCCTCTGGCATCGGTGAGATCGCGCGGCCATCGACGCGATCTGCCCCCTTTGATCACCAATGCCTAACGATTGGATCTGATTGTGTCGGACCACTATGAGCGTTGTCACACCCTACGTGAAGAATTGGTACACCCTATTACCAGGGGTGTTCGCCCTATCACTCGATGTCGACCGCCGTCAGTCTGCCGCGGGCGATGGTCTGGTCCGCAATGCTCTTGAGAATCTCGGGGAGGGTGCTCCCCGCTGCCGGATCGACCTTGCCGTTCAGCGTGTAGACCGTGAAGCGGTAGCTCCCCGGGGTCCTGCATGGGGGGTCGTAACCCGTTTTCCCGCTGGTCACCTTCGCCTGACCGCTGCCCTCCGGCGGGTCTTCGGCGGCGTTGGGGCCCAGCTCGGTCGTGGTCGCCGGGATGTTGTAGAGCACCCAGTGCACGGCCGCGTCCGAGGAGGTGTGCGAGTCGACCACGATCGCGATCGACTTGGCCTCCGACAGCGGCTGACTCGACCAGCGCAGCGGCGGGCTGCCCTGACCGCCCTGGCAGGAGTATTCGCGCGGCAGCGGTTTGCCGTCGCGCAGCTCCGGGCTAGAGACGTTGATCTCCGCGATGTCCTTGGCCTGTGATCTGCCGATGAGACTGCCGCAACCCGTCAGCGCGAACGCGGCGGCCACAGCCGTCACAGTGACGGTGATGCGTCGCAGACGCGTTGCCGTGTTACACAGCCCCATGCCGGACGATGCTACGCGGCTCTCGGCGATGCGCAGACCGTTTCTCGATGGTCCGCGCCCGGTAAAGGAACCGAAACCAGCCGGAATCGCGGGATCCGCGTAGTGAAGTTCGCCACACCCGCCCCACTGGTCGCAACCCCCTGCCGGTATCGCGACATGGCCGCGAGCGGCCGGCGGCCGGCGGGTGAAGGGCAGGGGGCCGGCGGGTGAAGGGTCGGGGGACGGCGGCTGCCACGTTGCGTGGGGGCGATCGCGCTCCGGGTGCGGCCTGGCGCTGGCCCTGGGCCTGGCTGGCACGAACGTGGCGCCGCCGACGTGGCCAGGCACGACAGCCTGCGGCCGGGCCGCCATCGAGCATGGCACCGGCGGCGCGGACCGGCAGGCGGACACGCCGCGCGGAACGTCGATCTTTACCGGCCCGGCGGCGTGCCTCGCCTTCCGTCCTAAGCTGGCCTTGTGACCTCTCAAGGCCCGCTACGCGACCCCGCCAACCGCGTCTCGCCCAAGGCCGTACGCCTGTGGCTGCTGCAGTCACTGGTGGCGTTCGTCCTCATGCTGGGAGGCTCGCTGCTGGTGGCGCGGCTGGTCGGCGGGTGGGGGTGGCTGCCCGACTGGCTCTCCGAGCACTCCTGGCTGCTGCCCGTCGCGGTCGTGGTGCTGGGGCTGCCGTTCCTGGCGGCCGAGCCGTTCGTACGCTACGCCGTGCACCGCTGGGAGCTCTCAGGCGACGTCGTCTACGCCAGGTCGGGGTTCCTGGCCCGGGAGTGGGTCTTCGTGCCCGTGAGCCGCATCCAGACCGTCGACAAGGGGCAGGGGTGGTTCGAGCGGATGCTCGGGCTGGCCACTTTGGAGATCCGCACCGCGTCGCACGCCGGGTCGTCCACGATCCAGGGGCTGGAGTACGGGGTGGCGGCGGGGCTGGCGGAACAGCTCGCGCGGCGGGCCGAGGTGCTGAGGGACGACGCGACATGACCGAACCCCGTCCTCATCAGAGCGAGTTCGGGCCGGGGGAGCCGGGTCCGCCAGGTCCGCCTCCCGGTGGTCATCCGGTTGCGCCGCCGCCTCAAGGGCCGTACCCGCCGGCTCAGGGGCCGTACCCGCCGCCGATGCCTGTCTCCGTGCCGTTGCGGTTGAGCCCGAAGGTGCTGCTCATCGACCCGGTGCGGATGCTGCCCTCCCTTCTCCTTCCCCTGGTGGGCGTGCTGTTCGTGGGAGGGTTCTCGCCCAGGTCGTACATCTGGGCCGCCCTCGGCGTCGTCGGCACGGTGGTGTTCGCGGTCATCCGGTGGGCAACGTTCACGTACGAGCTCGTGGGCGACCGCCTGGAGACCAAGCGCGCGCTCATCAGCCGGTCGGTCCGTACGATCCCGCTGGAGCGGATCCGCGGCGTCGACGTCTCCACGCCTCCCATGCACCGGCTGCTGGGCCTGGCCGTTCTCAAGATCGACACCGGGGCGAGCGGCGGGAACGAGGAGGCCGGGCTCGACGGGGTGACGCTCACCGAGGCCGAACGCCTCAAGACCGTCCTGCTGCGCCGCACCGCGCCCGCACAACCCGCGCCTGCCGGCCCTGTGGTCCCCGCGCACGCCGTCGCCGGGCGGACCGAGCGGGAGATCGTCAGGGTGCCGAAGCGGTGGCTGCTGTACGGTCCGCTGTCCGGGGCCTACCTGCTCACGCCCTTCGCGTTCGCGGGCGGCGCGATCGGGCTGGCGTTTCAGTGGGGCGACGACCTGGGCGTGGGCCGCGACGTCGCCTGGCACGCGGGGGAGTGGCTGTGGGAGCGCCCCTACCTGCTGCTGGCCGTGGCGGTGCTGCTCGTCCTGCTGATGCCGGTGCTCGGCGGGGTCATGTACGCCGTCTTCAACTGGGACTTCGTGCTCAAGCGGCGCGACGGCTACCTGGTGGCCGAGCGCGGGCTGGTCAACCGGCGGAGCGTGTCGCTGGAGTCCGAACGGGTGCGCGGCTACGAGATCGTGGACGGGCTGGCCGAGCGGTGGGCGGGCGTCGTACGCGCCTGGGCCATCGTGACCGGCCTCGGCGACTCGCGGACGCGCGGCCAGCTGCTCCCCGACGTGCCACGGCCGGTCGCGTACGCGGTCACCGGCGAGGCCGTCGGGCCGTACGACGCCGCCCTGCGCGCCCACCCGCCGGTGGCCCGCAACCGCCGCCTCTTCCGCGCGATCTTCCCTTGGACGGTCCTGGCCCTGCTGAGCGCCGTGGCGGCGGCGGCCACCGGGATCACGCTGGGGTGGATCGTGGCCGTGGTCGCGCTGCTGCTCGCCGGCGCGGGCATCCCCCTGGGGCTCGACCGGTACGCGTCACTGGGGCACGGCTACGACGGGGCGCGGCTCAGCGTACGGTCGGGGTCGCTGCGCCGGTCCCAGGCCGTGATCGAACGGCGGGCCGTGGTGGGGTGGCGGCTGCGGCAGACCTGGTTCCAGCGGCGCGCCGGGGTGCTCACCCTGATCGCCGGGGTGGGGGCCGGCACGGGCGGCTACGAGGCGATCGACGTCTCGGAGGCGCAGGGGGTGGCTTTTCCGGCGGAGGTGACGCCGGAATGGCTCACTCCGTTCCTCGGCGGCGCTGAGCACTCCTGACGCGCTCCCCGGCCTGGAGGGGCCGGGGAGTCGACCAGCGCCGTGCTGGGGCGCTGTCCTGGTGTTCCTTCGCCGGTCAGTCCTGGCGGCGGGCGCCGAACATGATCTCGTCCCAGGTCGGGACGGAGGCGCGGCGGCCCCGGGAGCCCTTGCGCGCCTGCCGGGCGGCGGGCGCGGGCGGCGGGGACGGAACCGGCACCGGAGGCTCCTCCTTGGCGTCCTTGCCCCCGGGCCGGGCGGCCGGGACCTTGGGCTCGGCGCCGGGGGCGGGCTTCGGCTTGGGCGCCGGAGGCTTGGCCTCTTCCTTGACCGCCTCTTCCTTGACCGCCTCCTCCTTGACCGCCTCCTGCTCGGTCTCGGGCTGCTGAGGCTTCGACTGCTCGTCCGCCTTCGGCTGCTCGGGCTTGGGCTGCTCGGCTGCGGGGGCCGCGTCCTCGACGACCGGCTGCTCGACAGCGGGAGCCTCGGCGTCGGGAGCGGGCGGCGTGGTGGCCTGCTGCTCTGCGGCTGCGGGCTCGGAAGCGGCGGGCTCGGCGGCTGCGGACTCAGCGACGGCGGGCTCGGCAGTGGCGGACTCAGCGACGGCGGGCTCAGCGACGGCGGGCTCGGCGGTAGCGGGCTCGGCAGTGGCGGGCTCAGCCACGGCGGGCTCTGCGGGGGCAGGTCCTGCGGTGGCGGGCTCGGCGGTGTCGGACTGCTGGGCGGGTCCTGCGGTGGCAGCAGCGGCTGCCGTACCAGCGGTGGGCTCGGTGGTTGAAGGCTCCGTGGCGGCGGGCTCGGTAACGGCAGGTGAATCGGCGACGGCGGTTTCGGCAGCGGCGGCCGGCTCGGCGGTGGCGGGCTTGTCGGGCTCCGCGTTCTCCGTGCTCGGCTCTGTCTCCGCAGCCGGGGCTTCCGGCGCGACGGGCGCGGCCTGGCTCGGCGCGTCCGCGGGCTTGCTGGCGTCGCTGGTCGTCGGCTGAACGGATGCTGCGTCGGCGACGGTGCTCGCCTCGACGGCAGGCGAGGTCGTCGCGGCCGTGGTGGCGGCGTCGGTGGGCGAGGTTTCGGCGGCCGACGTCGCCGCGTCGGCGGTGGCCGTCCCACTGGTGGCCTCGACGGCGGGAGCGGTCGGCTCGACGGTGGCAGCGGCGTCCGACGATGGCCCGGCGGAGGAGTCCGCTGTGACGCTCGCGTCGGTGGCCGGCTGCCCTTGGGCGGCCGTATCCGCAGAGGCGGGCCCTTGCGCGATGGTGGGCGCCTCCGCAGTGGCGGCGGCATCGGTGGTGGTGGAGGGCTCGTCGGACGGGGCCACCTGAGCCGCAGGGGTCACCTGCGCGGACGCCGCCGGGGCGGCGGGCGCGGGCTCCTCGCTCGGCTGGGCCGCCTCGCTCGACGCCGCGTCACCGGGCGTCGCCACGCTGGCAGGCGCCGGCTCGGTGGCTGACGGCTGCTCGGTGGTGGACCGTCCCTCGCCAGTGGGAAGTTCTGTGGTGGCGGAAGGGGTCGGGTCGGCGCCTGGAGCCGTGGGGGCAGACGGAGACGCCTGCCAGGTCGGCTCGGCGGGTGCGGCCTCCTGGACCGGCGACGGGGTCACCTGACCAGGTGTGACGCTCTCGGCGAAGGGCGGCGTCGGCTGCGGGGTGGTGCCGGTCTCGGCGGCCGGAGGCTCGTGGGTGGCCAGGGCGTCCGGCGTGGAGGCGCGGGCGGAGGGGGCGTAGATGGTGTCGTTGTCGCGGTCGGCTGGGCGGCCCGAGCTGAAGTCGGGCAGCCACGGCGAAGTCCCGCCACGGCGGGACGAGGTGTCGCCGGGGCGGGCGTGGCCGTGCTCGCGGGACGGCGAGTCGGGCCGCAGCGGGTCGCGGCTCGCCGAGGGCTGCTCGCGGGTGGCGTCGGTCGGCTGACGGAAGGCGGACTCGCGAGAGTCGGAGTCAGGGCGATAGGCCGACTCGCGGGACGGCGGGTCAGCGCGGTAGGCGGACTCACGAGAAGGGGAGTCAACGCGGTAGGTCGATTCACGGGAGGGCGGGTCAGCGCGGTGAGCGGACTCGCGAGAAGACGGGTCACTGACGTAGGCGGACTCGCGAGAAGGCGAGTCGCTGAGGTAAGCGGAGTCGCGAGAAGACGGGTCAGCGCGGTAGGTCGACTCGCGAGAAGGCGGGTCGGCGCGGTAGGTCGACTCGCGGGAGGAGGTCCCCGTGTGGTCGCGGGCCGAGGCGTCGGCGGGGCGCGGGGGCGGGTTGTAGCCGACGGCGGGCTCCTCCGGCTCGCGCCGCACCACCGAAGGGAACGGCAGCGCGTCGGAGGCGAGCGGCGGCACCGGCTGCAGCTTGGCCACGCGCGGCGCGAACGGCGTCACCGTGGTGTCCTCCACCACGGCCGGCTCCGGGTCGAAGTCGGCCGACGACAGCCGGACGGCCTCGTCGTCGTGCGGCGTCACGTGGCGCTTGCGCGGGTCGAACAGCCACTCGGCGTGGCGCGTGTGACCGTTCCAGACGTAGCCGAGCTTGACCCGCCACAGGCCGTCGTCGCGCTTGGCGGAGTCCCAGTCGATCTCGTCCGTGGGGACGCCGCGCCTGGTCAGCCGCTCGGCGACCAGGTCGCCGAGCGTGGGGCCCGGGGCGGACTCGCCCGGCATGCGTACGGCGACGCGCTGCGCCTGCTGGGCCACGTATTCCCGCTCCTGCAGGACGGGCCCCTCGAACCAGCGCACCCGCTCGACGGGGATCCCGGCGGTCGCCGCGATCTCCTCGGCGGTCTCCCCGGCGCGGATGCGAGCCTGGATCTCCTTGGGACGCAACGGACTCTCCACTTCGATCTCGTACTGGCCGAGACGGGAGAAATTGCCGCGGACGGCAGCACGGAGCCGGTCGTCCACGGGAAGAGTGAAGCGGGTTCCCCGTCCGGCCGTGGCCAGTACGAGATAGGTGCCGTCCTCACTCACCGCGACGAGTCGGAGCTCCTGCATGCGAGTCCCTTCGTCAGCGTCGCCATTCTTCCCCCGGACCCTTGAGTCTCTCGCGTGTGCCGGTTGCCTGCCAGCACCGTACCCGGCATGTCCGAACATCGCCTTCCTGGGATAGCCAAGGGGCGATGTGACGCCGGTCACATTCGTCGAATCCATCCCTCTAGAGCCTGCCGCTATGCATGAGGAGGTTAAGGGCCCTCGACGGGTTCTGGCGAATCGCGTCTCGGGCAAAGGCGCAGTTGAGCAGAGACGCGAGGATCGCCGGGTTCGCGTCGGGAGTGCGTTCCAGGAGCCGCGCGGCGGCCGCCGCGAGGTGCGGCACGGCCCCCGTGTACGCGGCCCCGCCCGGCCCGATCCGGCACCCGTCGCCGTCGGCGGCCCCCACGACGAACACGCCGGCGCCCACCAGGGAGCGCACGGCCTCGCCGAGAGCGGGGGAGCCCGCGCCGTCCACGGGCAGCGCGGCGACGGACGGTCCCCGGGCGTGTCTGCGGATCCACTCCAGCCCCGCCAGCACGTCGGCCAGCGAGCCGGGCCCGCCGCAGCCGAGCGCCCTGATCGAGGTGATGCCGGCCCCCGGCGCGGCGGCGTGCGTCCGGCCGGCGACCTGGGTGCCGTGGCCGGTGCAGTCGCGGCCGGTGCCCCCGGTGGCGTCGTAGGCCCGCCACGCCCGGTCGCCGAACTCGGCGCGTCCGGTGTCGACACCGCTGTCCACCAGGTAGATCGTGGTTCCGGTCCCGGTCGCGGGCCCGGTGAGAGGGTGGGCGGGACGCCGTACGGGCATAGGGTGGATCTGCCGGTCGGGCTCGACGGCGCGCACTCGGGGGTCGGAGCGCAGCGACGCCAGCTCGGCGGCGGTGAGATACGTGGCGAAGCCGGGCAGCGCCGCCGTGTAGTAGCGCCGCACCCGCCAGCGCACCTCGCCCACGAGGTCGCGGGCGGCGGCCCGGCCGCGCGCGACGACGATGTAGGGCCGGGTGGGCTCGGTGACGGCGGGGCGCGCGGTGAGGCCGGAGGCGGGCGTCATGGCCAGGGGTACGGCGGTCGCGGCGGCCGTCGCCGCGGCCGCGGCCAGATACACGGAGGGCAGGCCGTATCGTCGGGGCACGAGCCACGAGGGTGCCTGTCACCCATGTCACAGCAACATCGGGACACGCCGTCTCGTCTATTCACGGGACAGGTCTTTACCGAGCGCATGATGAGAGAGGACTGATCCGGGGGATGGGCGGCGGACAGCGGAACTTCGAGCTGAGTGTGCCGCAGATCCTGGGGAGCGCCCTGGCGGCGGTGACGGCCGCCGTGGCCGCCTCCTTCCTGGGCGTGGCCGGCACGGTGATCGGCGCGGCGGTCATGAGCATCGGGAGCACCGTGGGCACCGCCGTCTACACGCACTACCTGAAGCGGACGGGGGAGCGGGTGCGGCTGCGGGCCGGTTCTCCAGGCCGCGAGGAGGAGGCGTCCGGATCCGGCGCGGGCGGGGACACGCTGGTGATGCCCGTCGTCGAGGCCGGGGAGCCGCCGAGGAGGCTGCCGTGGGGACGGGTGGCGCTGGCCGCGGGGCTGGTGTTCGCGGTCAGCATGGGCGGCATCCTCGTCTACCAGGCGGCCGCCCATCAGACGGTGCACGAGCAGGTCACCGGCGGGACGACGCGGCACAAGCCCGCGACCTCCGACCGCCGGACGCCGTCGGGGCCCGCCGTGCGGGCGAGCGTCCCCGCCGTGCCCGTCGCCACGCCGGAGGCCGATGTCACGCGCACGCCGGCCCCGACGCCGAGCGCCACGCCGACCGTGACGACCACGGTCACCGCCACGCCCGCGGCCCCGCCCGCTCCCACCGCCACCACCGGCCAGGAGCCGGCCGAGCCGCAGCCGAGCGCCACCGCTCCGCCCGAGCCGGAGCCCACCGCGGTCGACGAGGCTCCCGAGCCGGACCACCCGGAGGCCGAGGCTCAGCCGAGCACCTGGTCCAGGTAGGCGTTGCCGAACAGGCGGCCGGGGTCGAGCCGGTCGCGCAGCGCGGTGAAGTCGGCGAAACGGGGATAGACCTTGGCGAGGTAGGCCGCGTCGCGCGTGTGCAGCTTGCCCCAGTGCGGCCGGCCGTCCAGCCGCGTCATGATCTCCTCGACGCCCTCGAAGTACGCCGGGTTCGGGGTGGGCCGGTAGATGTGGCAGGCGACGTACGCCGACGCCCGCCCGTACGCCGTGGACAGCCAGGCGTCGCTCGGCGGCGTCACCCGCACCTCCACCGGGAACGTGATCTTCCAGTCCATGCGCTCGACCAGGTCGCGGGTCTCGCGCAGCGCCTGCGCCAGCCGCTCGCGCGGCACCGCGTACTCCATCTCCAGGAAGCGCACGTCGCGCCGGGCCGTGAAGACCCTGTACGAGGCGTCCACCGACTCGGAGTCCCCGAGCGCCGCCGCGCTGACGGCGTTGATGCGCGGGATCAGCCCGGGGACGCGCGCGCCGAGCGCGCAGGCGGCCCCGAACACGGTGTTCTCCAGCAGGACGTCGTCCATCCAGTGCCGCGCGGCGCTGCGCGGACGGGCCGGTCCGGGGTGCCGGTTGTTGGTCTTGACCAGGCAGGCGTCGGTGTGCGGCAGCCAGAAGAAGTCGAGGTGCTCGTTGCCGGCGGTCAGCTCGTCGAGCGAGGCGAGGATGTCGCTGAGCGCCATTTTGCGCCGCCGGTTGTGCAGCAGGAACGCGGGCTCCACCCGGAGGGTGACCGAGGTCAGCACGCCGAGCGCGCCGAGCCCCACCCTGGCCGCGTCGAACAGCTCGTCCCCGGGGGCGGCGCTCGCCACCGTGCCGTCGGCGAGCACCAGCTCCAGCCCGGTCACCTGGTCGGCGAGGCCGCCGCTGTCGCGGCCGGTCCCGTGCGTGCCGGTCTGGATGGCGCCGGCGACGGTCTGCTCGGTGATGTCGCCCATGTTGGCGAGGGCGAGGCCGCGCCGGTGGAGCAGCTCGTTGAGCTCGCGCAGCGGGGTGCCGGCGAGGACGGTGACGCGGTCCTCGTCCCAGGAGACGACGCCGGTCAGCGCGTGGGGCCGCAGCATGACGCCGTCGGTGAGCGCCACGCCGGTGAAGGAGTGCCCGGTGCCGACCATGCGGACGCGCCGCCCGGAGGCGGCGGCGTCGCGCACGGCCCGTACGACGTCCGCGACGGAGGCCGGTGCCCGGACCTCGGCGGGCTCGCCGGTCTGGTTCCCCGCCCAGTTCGTGAAGACCATTGAGCAGCACCTCCGCGAGCGGGCAGGAGCCCGGGCACCTCCGACGTCAAACGTGAACGATACTCAGTTCTCCCAGCCCGCGGGAAGCGGGAAGACGTCGCCCGCCTCCAGGCCCTCGTTCTTGATGACGTCGGAGACCGTCACCAGGTGGTAGCCCTTGGCCTGCAGGCTCTTGACGATGGACGGCATGGCGTCGACGGTCTGCTTCACCCAGTCGTGCATGAGGATGATGCCGTTGGGCTTGGCCACCTCAAGGGTCTTCTTCTTGATCGCCTCGACGTTCTTGCTGGCCCAGTCCTCCGAACCCGCGGTCCAGAGGATGATCGGCATGCCGTACTCGTCCGCGATGTCGGACACCTGAAGGTCCGCCAGCCCGTACGGGGGCCGCAGCAGCTTCGGCTCCACGCCCGCCGCCTTCTTGACGGCGTCCTGGGTCTTCTGGATCTCGTTCCTGATGGCCCCAGGTTCGAGCTTGGTGAAGTCAGGGTGGCTGTAGCTGTGGTTGCCGAGCTCGTGCCCCTCGGCGACCATGCGCTTGACGTACTGGGGGCGGCTCTTGGCGTACTGGCCCTCAAGGAAGAACGTCGCCTTGGCGTCGTACTTCTTCAGCGTGTCCAGCAGCGTGCCCGCGTACTTCCCTGGGCCGTCGTCGAAGGTCAGCGCGATGCACTTGACCTTCGCGCAGTCCACCGGAGCGGACTTCTCGGCCGGTTTGGCGGCGGCCTGCGCGGGCGCAGAGGCCACGGTGACGCAGACCGCCGCGATGGTCAGAAGTGAGGTGAGTTGTCGGGACATCAGAAAAGCTTCCATTTGTGATGGATGTTGCGAGGGATGTCCCGACGGTAGCGGATCAGCCTTCGGCGGGTGAAGCTGCCTCGGGAAGTCTCAGCAAACCCGAACCTCCGATCCCGACGACGAGCGCGAGCACGGCGGCGCCCGGCGCGACGACGTACGCGGCGGACGCGCCGGCGGCCTCGGTGAGGTGCCCGCCCGCCCAGGCCCCGATCGCCACGCCGATGCCGAGCGCCGTGGAGATCCACGCCATGCCCTCGGTGAGCAGCGCCGGCGGCGCCAGCCGTTCGACCAGCGAGAAGCCGGTGATGAGGGTCGGCGAGATGGCGAAGCCGGCCAGGAAGAGCGCGGCGGCCATGACCCACGCGTTCCCGATGAACGAGATCGGCAGCAGCCCCAGCGCGAACACCATCAGCGCCCGCACGAACCGCCCCCGCAGCGAGATCTTCCAGTGCCGTGACCCGAACCACAGCCCCGAGACCATCGACCCGCCCGCGAACGAGGCCAGCAGCAGCCCCGCGGCCCCCTTGACCCCCTGCTCCTCGGCGAAGGCCACCGTGATCAGGTCCACGGACCCGAACACCGCGCCCATCGCCACGTAGACGCACGACAGCAGCGCGATGCCGGGGATCAGGATGGGCGTGCCACCCGCCGCGCGGACCTCGGACACCGGAGGCTGGGTGCGCCGCTGCGCCGCCAGCGTCAGGCAGCCGGACAGCATGAAGACCAGCGCGACCACCAGCCCCATGTACGGGTTGAACCGCGTGGCCAGCAGCGTGACCAGCGCGGGCCCGGTGACGAAGACCACCTCGTCCACGACGGACTCGAAGGCGAAGGCCGTGTGCAGCCGCGGCGAGCCGCCGTGGATGGCCGACCAGCGGGCCCGTACGAGCGAGCCCACCGACAGCGAGGTGCCGCCGACGACGAGACCGGACAGGTACAGGGTCCACTCGGGCAGCCCGAGGAACGCGCAGACCATGAGCGTGGTCAGCGCGAGCGCGTTGAGCACGGCGAACGGCGGGATGACGCGGCTCTGGCCGAACCGGTCCATCAGCCGTCCCGACATGGGCGCGCCGATGGCGAAGGCGAGGTTGCTGGCGGCGGCGACGCCGCCCGCGGTGGCGTACGAGCCGGTGACGCCGGAGATGAGTAAGACGACGCCGATCCCCAGCATGGACATCGGCATCCGGCCGGCGAACCCGGCCAGCACGAACGCCTTGATGCCAGGCCCGTCGAACAGCCCCCGGTAAGGCCCGACCACCCCGTTTCCCCCTTACTTGCGCCCGCCAACCTTTGCGCACCCGATGTCCGGATTGCAAATGATTTCCCCGTCGGCTGGGCTAACGTGTCCCGCGTGTCCGGTCTTCCCTCCTTCCGTGCGGTCATGCTCATGGTCATCGCGGTGGTCGTGGCCACCGTGGCGACCGGCGGCGTCATCGTCCTGCTGGACGGTGACCTGGTCAGCGGCACGCGGAAGCCATCCGCCGAGCCCGCCCGCTCACCCACGGCGGCGCCCCGCCTCGACCAGCTCGTGCCGACCACCGAGCCCGCGGGGGAGCGGCGGGAGTTCGGCGAGGGCGGACCCGGCGTGACCGTCACCCCGCCGCGGGTGCTCGCCGTCGCCGGGTCGGAGGTGCCCAAGGAGACCAGGCTCAGGCTGGGCGCGCTGAAGAACGTGGAGAAGGTGGTCGTCGTGGACGCGGGCCGGGTCAAGCTCACCGGCACGCCGCTCAACCTGCTGGCCGTGGACCCGGCCCACTTCCGCTCCTGGACGCCGCAGGCCGTCGCCGACCAGCCCGCCGTGTGGAGCGCCCTGACCAGGGGAGAGCTGGTCGCGGAGTCGGACGCGGCCCGCAGGTACGGCATGGTGCCCGGCGCGTACTACCAGGTGGACGGCGGACCCAAACTGCGCCTCGCGGCCTCGGCGCCGCTCGGGCTCACCGGCGTGGACGGCCTGGTCGGCGTGGACCTCGGCCGCTCGCTGGGCTTCGCGCCCGGCGTGGCGGTGCTGCTGCACGGCAAGCCCGGCAGGATCAGCGCGGCCGGGGTGCGCAAGCTGCTCGGCAAGGGCGTCCAGGTCGCCCTGCTGGACGCCGCCGCCCGCGTGCGGAAGCAGCGGCCGACGGCGGCCGCCCAGCAGACCCCGCAGAACGTCAGCGTCGGCCGTCCCGGCAGCTACCTGGAGCTCTACCGGCTCGCCGCGACCCGCTGCCCCGGCCTGTCATGGACGGTGCTGGCCGCGATCGGGCAGGTCGAGAGCGGGCACGGCCGCAACAACGGCCCGTCGAGCGCGGGCGCGCTCGGGCCGATGCAGTTCATGCCCGCGACGTGGAAGCACTACGGCGTGGACGGCGACGGCGACGGCAAGGCCGACATCTGGAGCCCGTACGACGCCGTGCCGAGCGCGGCCGGCTACCTGTGCGCCAACGGCGCGGGCAAGGGCGGCGAGAAGCTGCGCAAGGCGATCTGGTTCTACAACCACTCGTGGGACTACGTGAACAAGGTCATGGGGATCGCCGAGGCGTACGCCAGGACCTATGCCTAGGACCGGTGCCGGCGGGGCGCCGGGCAGCAGGTGAGCGGGCAGGGCACCGGCTCGGGCTCGGCCATCAGCTCGCGCACCATCCCCACGAAGCGCGGGTGCGTGCCCACGGTGGCCGCCCGCTCCAGCGGCAGGCCGCGCTCGGTGGCGACGTCCCTGGCCTCGGTGTCGAGGTCGTAGACGACCTCCATGTGGTCGGAGACGAACCCGATCGGCACCAGCACGACCGCCGGAGCGTCCGTCTTGTGCAGGAAGTCGCAGACGTCCGGCTCCAGCCACGGCACCTGCGGCGGGCCGCTGCGCGACTGCCACACGAGGTCCCACGGCTGGTCGCGGCCGAGCGCCTTGTTGACCAGCTCGTTGACCAGCTCGGCGCTGCGGCGGATCTGGGCCTCGTACAGGCCGCCGTTCGGACCGGCGGTCTCGGCCATGGAGACCGGGATGCTGTGGGCGGTGAACACCAGGCGGGCGTCGTCGCGGCCGAGCCGCTCCAGCGCCTCGCGGGTGTGGTCGGCCATGGCGGCCACGAAGCCGGGGTGGTCGCCGAAGTGCCGCATCTTGATCAGCTCGGGGCCGCCCTCGATCGAGATGCGGCTGATGTCCTCGTAGTACTGGCGGCAGCTGGAGTAGCCGGCGAAGGCGGAGGTGGCGAGGACGGCCGCCTTGCGCACGCCGTCGTCCTTCATCTGCCGGACGGTGTCCTCGCCGAACGGGTGCCAGTTGCGGTTGCCCCAGTAGACGGGCACGTCGAGGACCGGGCGCAGCGCCTCCAGGAGCTCGCGGTTCTGCCGGTTGATCGGGCTGACCCCGCCGAAGCCCTGGTAGTGCTCGGCGACCTCCAGCAGCCGTTCGCGCGGCACGCCGCGCCCTCGGACCACGTTCTCCAGGAACGGCATCACGTCGTCGGGGCCCTCCGGGCCGCCGAACGACAGGAGCAGCAGAGCGTCGTAATCAGCCACGTGAACCAGCCTATTCGCGAGCGCCGGTGGTCCTCTCGCGAGGTAGGTTCGGTCGAGTGAGCGCATTTACTGACATACGCGACTATGTGGCCATCCCCCGGGTTCTCTCGGTCCAGCTCTCGCCCGACGGCTCCCGGCTCGTCTCCACCGTCCAGTCACTCAATCCCGACGGGAAGTCGTACGGCACCGCGCTCTGGGAGATCCCCCTCGACGGCCGGGGCGAGCCCTTCCGCCTGACCCGCTCGGCCAAGGGCGAGTCGGCCGCCGTGTTCACCGACGCCGGCGACGTCCTGTTCACCTCCGCCCGCCCCGACCCCACCGTGAAGGACGCCGGTGAGGAGGTCCCGGCGCTGTGGCTGCTGCCGCGCGCGGGCGGCGAGGCCCGCCAGGTCGCCACCAGGCCGGGCGGGATCGGCGGGGTGCGCACCGCCGGCGACGTGGTCGTCTTCGTCTCCGACGTGCTGGACGGCGAGGAGGCCGGCGACGAGGAGCGGCGCAGGGCCCGCAAGGACGCGGGGATCAGCGCGATCCTGCACGAGAGCGCGGCGGTCCGCTACTGGGACCACGACCTCGGCCCCGGCCGCCCCCGGCTGTTCGCCGCCCGGCTCGGCGCCGACCGGCTGGAGGACGTGCGCGAGCTCACCCCCGACGCGGGGAACGCGCTGCGCAACGCCGCCTTCGAGCTGACGCCCGACGGCACGCGCGTGGTCACCACCTGGCGGGTGGAGCTGCCGCGCGGCGAGGTGCGTACGGACCTGGTGGTCATCGACGTGGCCACCGGCGAGCGGCGCACGCTGCTCACCGAGGAGGGCCAGGACTTCGAGGGCCCGCTCGCGATCTCCCCTGACGGCGCCCGCGTGGCCTGCTCGCGCGGCCGGTTCACCTCCATGGACGTCTCGGCCAGGAGCGAGCTGTGGATCGCCGACCTCGCCACCGGCGAGGGCCGGGCGTACGCGCCCGACCTGTTCCCCTCCGGCGTCGCCTGGGCGCCCGACTCCGCCTCCGTCTACGTCGTGGCCGACCACCAGGGCCGCCGCCCGGTCTTCCACGTGCCGCTCGACGGCGAGGTCCGCAGGGTCACCGGTGACGACGCCGCGTACGCGCAGCCGGACGTCACCGCCGACGGCCGTTTCCTGTACGTCCTGCGCAGCGCCGTCAACCTGGCCCCCGGCCCGGCCAGGATCGAGCTCGCCACCGGCGAGATCACCGACCTGCCCTCGCCCGCGCCCCGCCCCGAGGTGCGCGGCACGCTCACCGAGATCACCGCCACCGCCGACGACGGCGAGACCATCCGCGGCTGGCTCGTGCTGCCCGAGGGCGCCTCCGCCGACGACCCCGCGCCGTTCCTGCTGTGGATCCACGGCGGCCCGCTGGGGTCCTGGAACGACTGGCAGTGGCGCTGGCAGTCCTGGATCATGGCCGAGCACGGTTACGCCGTGTTGCTCCCCGACCCGTGCATGTCCACGGGTTACGGTCAGCACATGATCGATCGAGGCTGGGGCAACTGGGGCCCGCGCACCCAGGCCGACCTCGACGCGATCGTGGACGTCGCCCTGGCCAGGGACGACATCGACAGCGAGCGCATCGCCGCCATGGGCGGCTCGTTCGGCGGCTACATGGCCAACTGGCTGGCCGGGCACACCGACCGCTACCGCGCCATCGTCACCCACGCCTCGCTGTGGAACCTCGACCAGTTCGCCGGCACCACCGACGCCGCCCACTACTGGCAGCGCGAGTTCGGCGCGCCCGGCTCCGAGCGCTACGACCTGCTGTCGCCGCACCTCTCGCTCGACAAGATCACCACCCCGATGCTCGTCATCCACGGCGACAAGGACTACCGGGTGCCGATCGGCGAGGGGCTGCGCCTGTGGTGGGACCTGCGCCGCAGCGAGGTCGACGCCAAGTTCCTGTACTTCCCCGACGAGAACCACTGGATTCTCAAGCCGGGCAACACCGTCGCCTGGTACGAGACCGTCCTCGCCTTCCTCGCCCAGCACGTGCTCGGCGAGGAGTGGAAGCGCCCGGAGTCGGTGGCCTGATGACCGACTTCCTGACGCTCGCCGAGGACATCGCCCGCGAGGCCGGCGACATGCTGCTGGCCAAGCGGCCCACGATGTCCGCGGAGATCGAGACCAAGTCCAGCCCCACCGACGTGGTCACCGCCCTGGACAAGGCGTCGGAGCGGCTCATCCGCGAGCGCATCGAGGCCGCCCGCCCGGGTGACCGCATCCTCGGCGAGGAGGGCGGAGAGGCGCCGGGCGAGTCGGACGTGCGCTGGATCGTCGACCCGATCGACGGCACCGTCAACTTCCTGTACGGCCTGCCCGACTGGGCGGTGTCGATCGCCGTCGAGGTGGGCGGCCGGGTGGTGGCCGGCGTGGTCAACGTGCCGACGCGCGGCGAGGTCTTCACGGCCGCGCTGGGCGAGGGCGCCTGGCTCGGCGGCGCGCGGCTGCGCTGCAACACCGGGGTGCCGCTGCCGCAGGCGCTGGTCGCGACCGGGTTCGGCTACTCCCAGGCCGGCCGGGCCGTGCAGGGCGAGGTGGTGGCGAAGGTGCTGCCGCGGGTGCGCGACATCAGGCGGGGCGGCTCGTGCGCCATCGACCTGTGCTCGCTCGCCGCGGGCCGGGTGGACGCCTACTACGAGCGGGGCATCAACCCCTGGGACTACGGCGCCGCCGGTCTGGTGGCGACCGAGTCGGGCGCGCGGCTCGCCGGGCTCAACGGCCGGCCGGTGAGCCCGGACTTCGCGATCTGCGCGGCTCCCGGGCTGTTCGAGGAGCTGCACGACCTGCTCGCGCCGCTGGACCCCGAGCGCGGGGCCTGACCTGCGGAAACAGCTGAACGCGCGAACGGCCGGAGCCGAAGCTCCGGCCGTCCGCCTACGGTCTGTCAGCCGGGCAGGGCGATGCCGTGGTCGTCCGCCAGCCGGCGGAGGTCCTCGATCTCGGCGGTGAGCGTGTCGGCGAGGTATTCGTCGCCGGCGCTGCGGGCCTCCCGGAGGCCCCTGTAAGCCTGGTCGAGGCGGTGTTCGATCGTGGTGGTGAACTCGCCCATCTCACCTACTCTCTAGGGGTTCGTGCCGCGTAGGGCGATGTACGCCCATTGCAGGTCGATGTCCTGGCAAAGGGTGTCCCGCAGGCATACCCCGCGGCGTCCCCCTCCGAAACATGAATTTCTCGGCGGTCCGCCTCACCTGTGGGTGGCCAACGCCTGAACATGCCTTACCGTGCGCTTATCGCCCCTGAGGGGACAATGAGGGGCCGGAGACGGAGAGAGGTGTTCCAGCGTGCGAGTGCTGGTGGTGGAGGACGAGCGGGTGCTCGCCGACGCGATCGCGACGGGCCTGCGCCGCGAGGCCATGGCCGTCGACGTCGCCTACGACGGCGGCGGCGCCCTCGAACGGACCTCCTACATCGACTACGACGTGATCGTCCTGGACCGGGACCTCCCGGTGGTGCACGGCGACGAGGTGTGCCGCCGGCTCGTGGAGCAGCGCTCCGCCTCGCGCATCCTCATGCTGACCGCCTCGGGCGACGTCGACGACAAGGTGGAGGGGCTCGGCCTCGGCGCCGACGACTACCTCGCCAAGCCGTTCGTCTTCATCGAGCTGGTCGCGCGGGTGCGCGCGCTCGGCCGCCGCTCCGCGCCCGCCCTGCCGCCCGTGCTGGAGCGGTCCGGGATCCGGCTCGACCCGGGCAAGCGCCTGGTGGAGCGCGAGGGCAGGGAGGTCGTGCTGACCAAGAAGGAGTTCGCGGTCCTGGAGGAGCTGATGCGCGCCGAGGGCGCCGTCGTCAGCCAGGAGGACCTGCTGGACAAGGCATGGGACGAGAACATCGATCCCTTCACGAACGTGGTCCGGGTGACCATGATGACGCTGCGGAAGAAGCTGGGCGAGCCTCAGGTGATCGAGACTGTGCCCGGGGTTGGGTACAAACTGTGACTGAAGGGCCGAAGCACCAGGCGGAGCCGACGCATCCCATGATCAGCCCGCACTCGGCACACAAGGCGACGCGGGTCCAGGAGGCCCCGCCGCCGCCGAGCGGCCCGCCGGCCTGGGACGGCCCGCCCCCTCCTGAGTACCCTCCCGTCCAGCGCACGACGATGGAGTGGATGCGGGCGCTCCCCGGCAAGGTGAGCATCCGCTGGCGGCTGACGCTCACCTACGGCGCGCTCGTCTTCGTGGCCTCGGCGGTGCTGCTGTTCTCGGTCTACTCGATCGTCGCGCGCGCCATCGACACGAACTGGCCCGCGCTGAGCTGGTGGAACGCCCGCGACGAGCTGATCTGGCGCCAGTCCAGGCAGGACGCGGTCGCGGCGGCACAGGACGCCCTGCTGCGCAGCAGCGTGATGGCGCTGGTCGGGGTGGGCATCCTGTCGCTCATCATCGGCTACTTCGTGGCCGACCGGGCGCTGCGGCCGGTGGCCAGGATGACGGCCACCGCCCGCCGGCTCTCCGAGAGCACGCTGGCCCACCAGCGCATCGCCCTGGAGGGCCCCAACGACGAGCTGAAGGAGCTGGCCGACACCTTCGACGCCATGCTCGCCCGGCTCAATGTGGCCTTCGACACCCAGCGCAGATTCGTGGCGAACGCCTCTCACGAATTGCGCACTCCTCTCACCATCAACCGGACGGTCCTGGAGATCGCCCTGTCGGATCCGGAGGCTTCGGAAGACCTCAAAGCGCTCGGGCGCACGCTTCTGGAAGTGAACGCGCGTAACGAGAAGCTCATCGAGGGACTGCTGTTGCTGGCGCGCAGCGAACGCGAACTCGCGGTGCGCAAACCGCTCGACGTACGGGACATCGCCGAGACCGCCGTGGAACAGCTCACGCCCTTCGCCGAGGAACACGGCGTAACCGTGAGCACCGAACTGGTCAGCGCGCCTACCGTCGGCGATCCCGTGCTCCTGGAGCGTTGCGTGAGCAACCTGGTGGAGAACGCGGTGAAGTACAACATTCCCCAAAACGGAAAAGTATGGGTCCGGGCGGGAATGGTGGACGACGCCGTCGTTGTTCAGGTGGCCAACACGGGACAACACGTCCCGGCGTACGAGGTGAACAGCCTGTTCGAGCCGTTCAGGAGGCTCCACGCCGACCGCGTGGACTCGGCCAAGGGAGCGGGTCTCGGGCTGTCCATCGTCCGTGCGGTGATGCAGGCTCACGGCGGAAATGTGGCCGCCGTGCCGCGAGACGGCGGAGGGCTCGTGGTGACCATTCGACTGCCGAAGGGCTGACGTGTGATGCTCCGGGACGTTCGTCCGCGTGTTGATGCACGGGGGGCGTCTCGTTCGCGCCGCACATGTGGTTGGATGTGCCGTCGAACACGGTGGAGCATGACGCCAAGGCTGTGGGTTTCGCCATATTTGGCTAACCATTGCCGTCGGCAGCACGCCCTGGCGTGTCGGGAGGTTCGTGGTCCGTTCCCCCGGGGTACCGATGGGAAATCTCCCCGGCGGAACGGGCACAAGACGGGCCTCCCGGACGTTAGAAGACGCGCGACCGAGCGCGCCGACATATTGATGAGGGGGATGGAGTAAGCACAATGGCTACCGACTACGACAGCCCGCGCAAGACAGACGACGACCTGGGGGAGGACAGCCTCCAAGAGCTCCAGGCGCGGCGCACCGACAAGTCGTCCGGCAGCATCGACATCGACGAGACCGACCTCGCCGAGTCGCTGGAGCTGCCCGGCGCCGACCTGTCGAACGAAGAACTCTCCCTGCGGGTCATCCCTCGCCAGGCCGACGAGTTCACCTGCTCGCGGTGCTTCCTGGTGCATCACCGCAGCCAGCTGGCCTCGGAGAAGAACGGTCAGCAGGTCTGCCGGGAGTGCGCCGCCTGATCGCCGTGCCTCAGGGTACGAGAGCGGGACATCGAGCCGACGAACCCTGAAGGTCACGACCATGAGGACGGAGGCATCGCGTGGCCGTACCAGAGAAAGACCGTCGAGCAGGAGACGAGATCGCCGACCCCGAGAAGGAGGTCGGCGAGCTCGTGGGCCAGCTCACCGAGCCCGGTGAGCTGGAGCCGGCCGAGCGGCGCAGGCTGCTCGGCCGACTCGCCAAGGCGTTGTCCGCGGGCGCCAAGAAGGCCAAGGAGTCCGGCGCGGGGCGCGGGCGCTGGCTGGCCGACGTGTTCCTCAACGTCGCGCCGCGCATCCCCATCCGCGACCTGCACACCCTCTCCGAGCACCACCACGGCCTGACCGGCGAGCAACTGGCCGACGACCTGATCCGCACCGCCCAGAAGGCCACGATGACGGTCGGCGCCATCGGCGGAGCGCTCGCCGCGGCCCAGTTCGCCGCACCGCCCCTCCTTCTGTCCGCGCCCGCGCAGCTCGTCGCCGAGACGATCGTCGTGGCCGCCATCGAGGTCAAACTGCTGGCCGAGCTGCACGAGGTCTACGGCGTGCGGGTGCACGGCACCGGCGCCCAGCGCGCGATCGCCTTCACGGCCGCCTGGGCCAAACAACGCGGGATCGACCCCCTCGCCCCCGCGTCCGTGTCGCTCGCCCTCGGCGCCGCCACCAAGACCGCCCTGCGCAACCGCCTCATGCGGACGCTGGGCCGGCACCTCACGACGTTCGGCCCGTTCCTCACCGGGGCCGTCGCGGGCGGCGCGCTCAACCGGATCGCGACGAAGAAGCTGGGCGAGGCCATCCGCGAGGACCTGCGCGGCAAGCTGCCGAGCGGCCCGAGCCGGGGCGAGCTGCCCACCTGACCCCCTTCCATCCCCCTTTCAGGCCCTCCTCAGGCCCTCGAACGTCATCCTCACCAGCGCGTCGGCCACGTCCGCGGCCGGCGCGTCGCGCTCGGGGCGGTGCCACTCGGCGATCGAGCCCACCGCCCCGAACAGCAGCCGCGTCACCAGCGCCGGGTCCAGGCCGGGGCGGATGGCGCCCTCCGCCGCCGCCTCCTCCACCAGGCGGCCGGCGAACGCCTCCAGCTCCGCGCGCCGCGCCAGCGCCGCCCGCTCGGTGGCGCTGTTGCCGCGCACCCGCAGCAGCAGCGTCACGTACGGCAGCCGCTCGGTCAGCACGCGCACGCTCTGCCTGACCACCCACTCCAGCCGGTCGACGGCCGGGCCACGGGTCGCGCGCTCGTCGGCGGCCAGCTCCGACAGCCCGTCGAGGGCCCGGTCGAGCGCCCGCGCGAGAAGTTGCTCCTTGCCGGGGACGTGGTGATAGATCGCCGACTTGGTGACGCCGAGCGCCCGCGCGAGGTCCTCCATGCTGGTGCCGTCGTAGCCGCGCTCGTTGAAGACGGCCACGGCGGCCGACAGGACGGACTCGGGGTCGTGCCCGCGCCGGCGGGGCCGGGCGGACCTGTCTGAAGAAGGGGAGACGTCCAAGGCCACGGAGGGGTCTTCCTTGTTTAACTGACCGAATGTTCGGTAAACACTTCACCGTCCGGCGGATTTCTGTCAAGAGGGTGAGCAAACATGTACGAACAGCACCGTGACACCCTGGAGCAGGCGCGGGCCGCCATCGCCGGGCGCGGCCACTGGAGCGCCTACCCCGAGTCGCCGAGCCCCCGCGTCCACGGCGAGGGGGCGGCCGAGCGGGGCAGGGCGGCGTTCGAGTCCTACCTGGGCAAGCCGTTCCCGCTGGAGCAGGCGGGCGGCACCGGGTCGTGGATCGGCGCGGAGCGCTCGCCGTACGGGATCGACCTCGGGGTCACCTACCCCGAGCCCATCGCCGAGGAGCTGATCGCGGCGGCCTCGGCCGCCCTGCCCGCCTGGCGCGACGCCGGACCGGAGGCCCGCGCCCTCGTCTGCGCCGAGATCATCCAGCGGCTCCACCGGCGCAGCTTCGAGATCGCGCACGCGGTGCAGCACACCACCGGGCAGCCGTTCGTCATGGCGTTCCAGGCCGGCGGGCCGCACGCGCAGGACCGCGCGCTGGAGGCGGTCGCCTACGGGCTGGAGGCCATGACCTCCTCGGCGGCGAGCGCCCGCTGGGAGAAACCGGCCAAGGGCGAGCCGCTGGTCATGACCAAGCGCTTCACCGTCGTGCCCCGGGGCGTGGCCGTGGTGATCGGCTGCAACACCTTCCCCACCTGGAACGCCTACCCGGCGCTGTTCGCCTCGCTCGTCACCGGCAACCCGGTGATCGTCAAGCCGCATCCCCGGGCGATCCTGCCGCTCGCGATCACCGTGCTGGTGGCGCGCGAGGTGCTGGCCGAGGCCGGGTTCGACCCCGCGCTGGTGTCGCTGGCCGCCGAGGAGGGGCAGGGGCTGGCCACCACCCTCGCCACCCACCCCCGCGTGCGGATCGTGGACTTCACCGGCTCCACCGAGTTCGGAGACTGGCTGGAGCGCAACGCCCGCCAGGCGCTCGTGCACACCGAGAAGGCCGGGGTCAACGCCGTCGTCGTGGACTCGACCGACTCGTGGCGCGGGATGCTCGCCAACCTCGCGTTCTCGCTGTCGCTCTACAGCGGGCAGATGTGCACCGCGCCGCAGAACCTCTTCGTCCCGGCCGCCGGCGTCGAGACCGACGAGGGGCACAAGAGCTTCGAGGAGGTCGCGGAAGGGCTGGCCGCCGCCGTCGGCCGGCTGCTGGGCGACGACGCGCGGGCGGTCGAGCTGACCGGCGCGATCGTCAACCCCGACGTGCTCGCCCGCGTCGAGGGGGCGGCCGAGCTGGGCGAGGTGGTGCTGGAGCCGCGGGCGATCCGGCATCCGACGTTCCCCGACGCGGTGGTGCGCACGCCCGCGATCGTCCGGGTGCACGCCTCGGCCGACGACGTCTACGGGCGCGAGCACTTCGGGCCCGTGTCGTTCCTCATCCCCACCGGCTCCACGGGGGAGAGCCTCGACCTGCTGCGGCGCACGGTGAAGGCCCGGGGCGCGCTCACCGCCTCCGTCTACTCCACCTCGCCGCGCGTGCTCGACGACGCCGAGCGGGCCGCGCTGGACGCGGGGGTCAACCTGTCGTGCAACCTGACGGACGGCGTGTACGTCAACCAGTCGGCCGCCTTCAGCGACTACCACGGCACCGGCGCCAACCCGGCCGCCACCGCCTCGCTCACCGACCCCGGCTACGTCGCGAGCCGCTTCCACGTCGTCCAGTCCCGCCACCCCGTACGCGAGGTCTGAGACGGGCTCCGGTCATGGGCGACGACGCGCAGGTCATCGTGGTCGGGGCCGGGCCCGTGGGGCTGACGGCGGCGCTGCTGCTGGCCCGGTGGGGCATCAGCGCACTGGTGCTGGACCGGCGGCCGGGGCGGGAGGCGGCCGGGTCGCGCTCGATCTGCCAGCAGCGCGACGTGCTCGACATCTGGGCCGCCGCCGGCGCGGGGCGGATCGCCGAGGAGGGCGTGACCTGGACGACGGCCCGCACCTACTACCGCGACCGCGAGCTGCTGTCGTGCTCGTTCGACCGGGACGGGCCGCTGCCGCCGTTCGTGAACCTCTCGCAGGCCCGCACCGAGCAGATCCTGGACGAGGCCGCCGCCGCGCAGCCGCTCGTCGAGGTGCGCTGGAACCACGAGGTCACCGGGTTGACGCAGGACTCCTGCGGCGTCACCGTGCACTGCGGGCAGCGGCGGCTGCGGGCGCCGTACGCGCTGCTGTGCGCCGGGGGGCGGGCCGAGCCGCTGCGGCGGGCGCTCGGCGTGCGCTTCCGCGGCGAGACGTTCGGCGACCAGTTCCTGATCTGCGACGTCAGGACCGACCTGCCGGGCTGGGAGGACGAGCGGCGCTTCTACTTCGACCCCGTCTGGAACCCCGGCCGGCAGGTGCTCATCCATCCGTGCCCCGGCGGGACGTTCAGGATCGACTGGCAGATCGCGCCCGACCACGTCCCGACGCGGGAGGACATCGCGCGGAAGATCCGATGGATCGTCGGCGAGCGGCCGTACGAGCTGCTGTGGCACAGCACCTACCGCTTCCACCACCGGCTGGCCGACCGCATGCGCGCCGGGCGGGTGCTGCTGGCGGGGGACTGCGCGCATCTGCTGGCCCCGTTCGGGGCGCGCGGCCTCAACTCCGGCGTCCCGGACGCCGAGAACGCGGCCTGGAAGCTGGCGTTCGCGCTCAACGGGTGGGCCGGGCCGGAGCTGCTGGAGTCGTACCACGCCGAGCGGCACGCGGCGGCGCGCGAGAACCTGGAGGTGACCGGCGCCACCATGCGCTTTCTCGCGCCGAGGAGCGTCGAGGAGCGGGTGCGCAGGCGGGCGGTGCTGGAGGGCGGGCCGTTGGACCAGGTGGACTCCGGCCGCTTCGCCGAGCCCTTCTGGTACGTCGACTCGCCCCTCACCACGCCGGAGCCGTCCCGCCCGTTCGCGGGCCGTCCGCCGAGGGGCATGGCCTGCCCGCCGGCGCCGGGCGTGATCCTGCCGGACGCGGTTCTGCCGGGCGGGCGATTGCGTGAGAGCTGCCGGGATGGTTTCCTCGTACTGCTGGGTGAAATGTGTGATTCGAGTTTGTTTGCGCAGGTCTTGGGCAAGGTCACTACGGCGCCGCTCGCCGTACGCGGGCTCGCGGAGATGGACGGAACCGGCTCGCTCGCTGAGAGGCTCGGCGCCGGGCCGGATGAGGCATGGCTCATCAGGCCGGATGCGCACATCGCCGCCATCATCCCTCATGCGGGTCCGGAGTCGGTGGCGGTCGCCGTGAGCCGCGCTCTCGGCGGTTCTACCGAAACTTGACCCCACAAGAGGAGGGACTGCGTGACTGGCCGGAGTTCGTTTCTGATCGTCGCCAACCGGTTGCCGGTGGACAGGACGATCGATCCCGACGGAACGGCCTCGTGGCGCAGGAGCCCCGGCGGGCTCGTCACCGCGATCGCGCCGGTGATGCAGCGCCGTCACGGAGCCTGGGCCGGGTGGCACGGGGCACCGGACGAGAAACTGGAGCCGTTCGAGCAGGACGGCATGAACCTGATCCCCGTGGCCCTGTCGGCGGAGGAGGTGGAGCTCTACTACGAGGGCTTCTCCAACGCCACCCTGTGGCCGCTCTACCACGACGCCGTCGCGCCGCCGGTGTACCACCGCTCGATGTGGGACGCCTACCGGGCGGTCAACGAGCGGTTCGCGGTCGCCGCCGCCGAGATCGCCGAGGAGGGCGCGGTCGTCTGGGTGCAGGACTACCAGCTCCAGCTCGTGCCCTCCATGCTGCGCAAGCTCCGGCCCGACCTGCGGATCGGGTTCTTCCTGCACATCCCGTTCCCGCCGGTCGAGCTGTTCTGGCGGCTGCCGTGGCGCAAGGACCTCGTGGAGGGGCTGCTCGGCGCCGACCTGGTCGGCTTCCAGCTCCCCGGCGGGGCCTCCAACTTCCGGCGGCTGTGCCGCAGGCTGCTCGGGCTGCCGTACAAGGGGAACGAGATCTTCCTCGACGACCGCGTGGTGCGCACCCAGGCGTTCCCGATCTCGGTGGACTTCGGGCAGCTCGACTCGCTGGTGCGCGAGCCGCACATCGTGGCGCGGGCCAAGGAGATCAGGTCCGAGCTGGGCGAGCCCGAGCACGTGCTGCTCGGCGTGGACCGGCTCGACTACACCAAGGGCATCGGCCAGCGCCTGGAGGGCTTCGGCGAGCTGCTGAAGGACGGGCGGCTGCGCACCGGCGAGGCGGTGTTCGTGCAGATCGCCACCCCGAGCCGCGAACGGGTGGACGAATACCGCCGGCTGCGCGACGACATCGAGCTGCAGGTCGGGCGGATCAACGGCGAGCACGCCACGCTCGGCTACCAGCCGGTGTGGTATTTCCACCAGTCGTACAACCAGGAGGAGCTGGCCGCGCTCTACCTGGCCGCCGACGTCATGGTGGTCACCCCGCTGCGCGACGGCATGAACCTGGTGGCCAAGGAGTACATCTCCTGCCACCACGACCTCAACGGGGCGCTCGTGCTGAGCGAGTTCGCCGGGGCCGCCGACGAGCTGCGCCAGGCCTATCTGGTCAATCCGTACGACGTGGAGGACGTCAAGCGTCAGATGCTGGCCGCGATGCGGGCCACGCCGCACGAGCTGGCCCGGCGGATGCGTACGATGCGCCGCCGGGTCGCCACCTACGACGTGGACCGCTGGGCGAGTGAGTTCCTCACTGCCCTGGAGTCACCTGCCTCAGAGCCCGCCACGCGTCATAGCGCTTCCTGGCGGTCCGGTTGACCACGATCTGCGCCACGGACATGCCGACGCCCATGAGGACCGCGTAGCCGATCGCCTCGGCCAGAGTGACCTCCGGCGCATCGGTGTCGACGGGCGGCTCCTTGCCGGTCGCCTTCACCCACACGAAGGTGAGCAGCTTGCGGGCCGCCCAACCCGTGGCGAGCCCCACCAGGCCGCCGATGATCCGCCAGGCAACGTCCGGCTTGTCATCCGCCATGCCGATCTCCTTCCCCATATGTAACGAACACTAGTCTGTACCGCTCGCGGTGGCCGCGAAGCCGTACCATAAGGTGGCATGACTGAACAGCGGCTACGCCATGCCTCCATGCCCGAGAAACCCTCTCTCGACGGCCTGGAGCAGGTATGGGTAGCCCGCTGGGAGGCCGACGGCACCTACCGCTTCGACCGGTCCAAGCCGCGCGAGCAGGTCTACTCCATCGACACGCCGCCGCCGACCGTGTCCGGCTCCCTGCACGTCGGTCACGTCTTCTCCTTCACCCACACCGACATCATGGCCCGCTACCAGCGGATGACCGGCAAAGAGGTCTTCTACCCGATCGGCTGGGACGACAACGGCCTGCCCACGGAGCGGCGGGTCCAGCACGTCTACGGCGTGCGCTGCGACCCTTCGCTGCCCTACGACCCGGAGTTCGTTCCACCGGAGAAGCCGGGCAAACGTGAGATCCCGATCTCCCGGCGCAACTTCGTGGAGCTGTGCCACGAGCTGACCGCCGTCGACGAGCGGGCGTTCGAGGAGGTGTGGCGGCGGGTCGGCCTGTCGGTCGACTGGTCGCTGCTCTACACGACGATCAGCGACGAGGCGCGGGCGGTCTCGCAGCGGGCGTTCCTGCGCAACCTGCGGCGCGGTGAGGCCTACCTCGCCGAGGCGCCGACGCTCTGGGACGTCACGTTCCGCACCGCCGTGGCCCAGGCCGAGCTGGAGGACCGCGAGCACCCCGGCGCGTTCCACCGCGTCTCCTTCTACGGCGAGCAGGGGCCGGTCTGGATCGAGACGACCAGGCCGGAGCTGATCCCGGCGTGCGTGGCGCTGGTCGCGCACCCCGACGACGAGCGTTACCGCGCGCTGGTCGGCACCACCGTGCTGACGCCGCTGTTCGGGGTCGAGGTGCCGGTGCTCGCGCACCACCTCGCCGAGCCGGACAAGGGCTCGGGCATCGCGATGATCTGCACCTTCGGCGACATCACCGACGTCACCTGGTGGCGGGAGCTGCGCCTGCCCACCCGGCCGATCATCGGCTGGGACGGGCGGCTGCTGCCCGAGCCGCCCGAGGGCGTGGACGCGGAGCCGTACAAAGAGCTGGCCGGCAAGACCGTGCACAGCGCCCGCGAGCGCATCGTGGAGCTGCTGCGCGCCTCCGGCGACCTCGACGGCGAGCCCCGGCCGGTCAGCCGCACGGTGAAGTTCTACGAGCGCGGCGACAAGCCGCTGGAGATCGTCACCACCCGCCAGTGGTACATCCGCAACGGCGGCCGCGACGAGGAGCTGCGCGAGCGGCTGCTGCGGCGCGGCGGCGAGCTGCGCTGGCACCCGCCGCACATGAAGGTGCGCTACGACAACTGGGTCGAAGGGCTCACCGGCGACTGGCTGATCTCCCGCCAGCGCTTCTTCGGCGTGCCCTTCCCGGTCTGGTACCCACTCGACGAGGCCGGGCAGCCGGTCCACGACGCGCCCATCCTGCCCGCCGAGGACACCCTGCCGGTCGACCCGTCCAGCGACGTGCCGCCCGGCTACAGCGAGGAGCAGCGCGGCGTGCCCGGCGGGTTCATGGCCGACCCCGACGTCATGGACACCTGGGCGACCTCGTCGCTGACGCCGCAGATCGCCGGGCGCTGGGAGCGCGACGACGACCTGTTCCGGCGGGTCTACCCGGCCGACCTGCGGCCCCAGTCGCACGAGATCATCCGCACCTGGCTGTTCTCGACGGTGGCCCGCTCCCACCTGGAGTCCGACCGGCTGCCGTGGAGCGACGTCGCGATCTCGGGGTGGATCCTCGACCCCGACCGCAAGAAGATGTCGAAGTCCAAGGGCAACGTGGTCACCCCGCTCGACCTGCTGGAGCAGCACGGCTCCGACGCGGTGCGCTACTGGGCGGCCGGCGGGCGCTACGGCGTCGACTTCGCCTTCGAGCCGGGGCAGCTCAAGATCGGGCGGCGGCTCGCCATCAAGATCCTCAACGCCTCCAGGTTCGTGCTCGGCCTGGCCGGCGACGGCGGCGGCGAGGTGAGCGAGCCGCTCGACCGGTCCATGCTGGCGGCGCTGGCGGGCGTGGTGCGCGAGGCCACCGAGGCGTTCGACGCCTACGAGCACAGCCGGGCGCTGGAAACCGTGGAGCGCTTCTTCTGGGCGTTCTGCGACGACTACCTGGAGCTGGTCAAGGCCCGCGCGTACGAGGAGGGCGGGCCGGGCGCGGCCTCGGCGCACGCGGCGCTGCGGCAGGCGCTCGACGTGCTGCTGCGGCTGTTCGCGCCGTTCCTGCCGTTCGTGACCGAGGAGGTCTGGTCGTGGTGGCGGGAGGGCTCGGTGCACCGCGCGCCGTGGCCCGTCCCCGAGCCCGGCGACGGCAACCCGGCGGTGCTGGCCGTGGCCTCCGAGGTGCTCGGGCGGGTGCGCAAGGCCAAGTCCGAGGCCAAGCTGTCGATGCGGGCCGAGGTGGCGCGGCTCACCGTGACCGGGCCCGAGGCGGAGCTGGTGCGGCAGGCGCAGGACGACCTGTGCGCGGCAGGCAACGTCGAGGAGTTCGTGCTCGGCTCCGGTGAGGAGCTCGCCGTCGAGGTCCACCTGGGCTGACTTCCGCTCGTGGCAGGGGGCTTCCGCCTCCTGCCGCGACCGGTCAGTAGTCGCACACCCCCGTGGGGAAGATCTGCTCCAGCCGCGCCCGCTCCTGCGGCGTGGGCCGCCACGAGCCGTACACCCCGCGGGCGATCGCCCGGCCGACCGGCTGCAGGCGGCACTTGTAGACGCCGCCCGCGAGCGGGCCGCCCGCCACCGTGCGGGAGGTCCCGTAGAGCGGGAAGAGCCGGGTGCACGCGCCCGGCGGGCGGCGGTCCAGCACGCCGTCCCACACGTGCGGGCCGGCCGCGAGCTGGGTGCCGTCGGTGGCGAAGCAGCGGTCCACGGCGAGCGGCGGCCGGTTGCCCGCGACGCCGCGCCCCGGCCGCGCCCGGAGGTTGGCCATCCACTCGTCCATCACCCGCAGCGCCTCGGGCGTCTGGTCGAACTTGGGGCCGTCGGGGCGCGCGTCGGTGAACCAGATGACCTGGTTGCCTGCGCTGCCGTCGTGGTCGAGCATGCGCCGGCGCGAGGCGAACGACTGGTGCGCGTTGTGCATGTCGAGCTGGTCCTCCAGGTACGGCCGCCAGTCGATGACCGGGATGTCGATGTCGCCGCGGAAGACCAGGCCGCTGCGCTCGACGTTCCTGATCGCGACCGGGTCGCCGGTGCGCCGGGGGGCCGGGTCGCCGAGGTTCATGTTGCGGGCGCTCCACGGGTCGAGGTCGCCGGGGCAGGCGGTCCGTACGAACGGGCAGCCCTCCTGCACCATGTCGTCCGCCTCCTTCCACGAGCCGGCCTTCGCGTTGACGTCCAGGAACTCCGCCGGGGTGACGACGCCGTCCACCAGCGCCTTCAGCCCGTACTGGACGCCGACGTTGTCCCAGGTGGAGCGGGCGTGGCCGCGCTCGTCCACGCCGTAGACCTCGCGCAGGTCGTCCCAGTGCGTCCACCTGACGGTGTCCTTGACGCCCGGTGGGTCCATCAGCGCCCATTCCGGGTCGTTGTTGGACGTCCACAGCGGGTTCATGGTGAGCGGGGTGAGGCCGCGCCAGCCGTTGACGCACTCGTCCGAGCCCGGCCTGCCGGTGTACGGGTTGGCCACCGTGTCACTGGCGTTCATGCCGATGAGCGCCGTACGGTCGTCCCAGCGGGCCCAGCGCGGGTTGTGGTCCATGTAGCGTTCGAGCAGCTCGCAGTCGCCCACGTGGATGGTCTGGGTGACCATGTCCGGATAGGAATACTGCGGGATCGCGGCGTCGATCACCCGGTTGCCGTAGTTCTGGCCGTAGATGTACTGCTGGATCGCCCCGCCCGAGCCGCCGACGCCGACCGTGTAGAGCGGCGGTCCGTGGCGCTCGATGAAGCGCTCCTTGACCATGAGGGCCGTCTCGCCGCCCAGGATCAGGTTGTAGTGGGTCGAGGTGCGGGTGCCCGAGGAGTGGAGGATCGCATAGCCCTTGCCGAGCCCGTACGGGTCCAGCGCGCCGCCGCCGAGCGTGCCCTGGTCGTGGCCGATCGCCACGCCGCCGTCGAAGCGGTAGATCGCCCGGCCGTTCCAGCCGTCCTCCAGCATCGCGATCGAGTAGAGGAAGCGGTTGATGACGCCGCGCTCGCGCCGTACCACGAAGTCGACCGTGCGGCCGCCCAGCAGGGTGGTCGTCGCCAGGTCGGCGGGCCGCTCGGCGGGCATCGGCTTGTACGTGCCGTCCGTCGAGCGGTAGAGCCGGTCCGTCACGACCGGCGCGAAGCAGTCCCTGCTCCAGCCGCCCGTGGTCCGCATGCCCTGGCCGTCCTGGTTGTCGGCGACCGGCGGGCCGAGGCCGGCGCGCTCGGTCTTGCACAGGAACGGGTACTGGTGCGGGCCCGAGAAGATCGGGCCGCCGATCGGGTGGTCGCGGACCGTCAGCGTGCGGCGGAGCGGCCCGGCCACGGCCGTGACGGTGTTCCGGCCGACGGCCAGGCCGGTCACCAGGCCGGTCAGGCCGTCGCGGGTCTCGGTGAACGCGCCGGTCACGTCCTCGCCGTTGCGGAGGACCCTGACCTTCGCGCCCTTCGGGCGGCGCACCCTGACCAGGGCGTCACCGCCGCTCACCTGGTCGGGACGGCTGGAGAGCACCTCCAGCTCCAGTGCGCCGTGCGCGGCGGCCCGCGCGGGCGCGGGCGCGACGGCGAGGGGCGCGAGCAGAGCCAGGGTGAGAATCGCCACGGCCTTCATGCCCATGACGGTGACACGCGCCCCGGCGGTTGCCCAGGCCCGATCTCCGCGACCGATCCCTGAAGCCGATCCGGAGGCGCATGGGGCGCGCACTCGCCGCCCGGACGTGACAGTCTTGAACACGTGCTTCCCGACCGCCCCACCAAGCTCGTGCCGCCCACGCTGGCCAAGATGGCCGCCTGGTGCGTGTGCCTGATCCTCGTCGGCGTGGTCGTCTACTTCTTCGCGTTGATCATCGCCAGGCTCACGTTCGTGGCCCTGCCGGTGGCCGTCGCGCTGCTGCTGACCGCGCTGCTCTATCCGCTCACCAACAGCCTGCGCCAGGCCGGCATGCGGCCGATCTACGCCACGTGGGTCACCATGCTGATCGCGCTGGCCGTGCTGGCCGGCACCGGCTGGCTGGTCGGCGCGCGGGCCAGCGAGGAGTTCCCCAACCTGGTCGAGCAGGTCCAGGCGACCGCGAGAGACGTCCAGGAGTGGCTGATCACCGGCCCGCTGCACCTGCAGCAGGCGCAGATCACCGCCTACGTCGACGAGGTCGCCACCATGGTCAACACCCAGCGGCAGGCGATCACGACGACCGTCCTGAGCGCGGGGGCGGTGGCCTTCGAGGTGCTGGCGTCCATCGTGCTGCTGCTGTTCGTGACGTTCTTCCTGCTGAAGGACGGCGACCGCATCTGGTCGTGGGTGCTCAAGGGCTTCGGCGGCGTCGCGCCCCGGGTCGACCGGGCCGGGCGGGCCGCGTGGACCACGCTCTCCCACTACGTGCAGGGCACGGTCGCCGTGGCCGCCGTGCACGGCGTGATCATGGGCATCGTGCTGGCCGGCATGGGCGTGCCGCTCTGGGCGCCGCTCGCGGTGCTGATCTTCTTCGCCAGCTTCATCCCGATCGTCGGCATCTTCTTCGCCGGCACCGTGGCCACGCTGGTCACGCTCGGCGCCAAGGGCCTCGTGCTCGCGCTGGTCTTCCTCGGCATCCTCATCGTCGAGCAGCAACTGGAGAACCACGTCCTGCAGCCGCTGATCGTCGGCCGGGCGCTCAACTTCCACCCGCTCGCGATCATCCTGGTGCTGGCCATCGGCGGCATCCTGGCGGGCATCGCCGGGGCCGCGGTGGCGGTGCCGGTCGCGGCCGTCATCTACCGGGCGCTGCCCGAGCTGCGGCACCAGCAGCCGGCCCTGCCGCCACCCCCATCAGCGCACGAACAGGGCGAACCGGCCGACGAGCCAGGCCCCGGCCGGGCCGCCGCTCCCGAGGCGGACGAGCGGAGCGCGGACACCGAGTAACCTCGTCACCCGTGACCCGTTCCTCCCTGACCACCCCGCCGCCCGGCGCCGTGGCGCCCGCGGCGCCGCCTGGAGCCCCGCGGCCTGGCGCCGCCCTCGGCTCCCACTACGGCCGCTGCTTCGGCTGCGGCACCGAGCACCCCACCGGCCTGCACCTCAAGGCCAGGACCCCGGACGGCGCCACCGTCGAGGCCGAGTTCACGGTGGGCGAGGCGCACCAGGGCGCGCCCGGGCTGGCGCACGGCGGCGTGCTGGCCGCCGCCATGGACGAGGTCATCGGAATGTCGGTCTACCTGTTCCACAAGCCGTATGTCACGGGACGGCTGGAGACCGACTACCTTCAGCCCGTTCCCGTGGGCACGACACTCCACCTGCGTGCCTGGTGCAACGGCATCGCGGGGCGGAAGGCGTACCTTGAGGCTGAGGGGCGCAACGGCGCCCCAGACGGGCCGGTCGCCGTCCGGGCGGCGGCGCTGTTCATCGAGGTGAGCATGGAGCACTTCGCCGCGCACGGCGATCTGGCCGCCATCGCCGCCGAACACCAGGACTTCGAGGTGAATCCGTGAGCAAGGTGGAGGTTCTGATCCAGCGGCTCGACGCCGAGCTGCCGCCGCCCTCCTACGCCCATCCGGGCGACGCGGGGGCCGACCTCTACGCGGCCGAGGACGTCGAGCTGGCGCCGGGCGAGCGGGCCGTGGTCGGCACGGGGGTGGCGATCGCCCTGCCCGACGGCTACGCGGCCTTCGTGCACCCGCGCTCCGGCCTCGCGGCCCGGCACGGCGTCACCCTGGTCAACGCGCCCGGCACGGTCGACGCCGGCTACCGCGGCGAGATCAGGGTCACGCTGATCAACACCGACGCCAAGGAGCCGTTCCGGCTCCGGCGCGGCGACCGGGTGGCCCAGCTGGTGATCCAGCGGGTCGAGCGCGCCGCCTTCTACGAGGTCGAGCGGTTGCCCGGCTCGGTGCGCGGCGCCAACGGATTCGGTTCGACGGGGCGCTGACGGCCCCTTTCAGCAGCACTATCAGGGAGAGTGAGGAACGTGTTCCGACGTCGTCGTCGTGAGCAGCCGGATGCGGTGGCCGAGCAGGAGCAGGCCGCCCCCACGCGCGAGTCCGGCCCGTGGGACGCCGACGAGCCCCACCCGGACAGCGAACGCATCGACCTCGGCGGCCTCCGGCTGCCGCACAACCCCGACTTCGAGGTGCGCCTGGCCTCGGTCGGCGACCAGCACGTCGGCGTGGTCGTCATCAGCGGGGAGGACACGCTGCAGCTCCAGGCGCTGGCCGCGCCGCGCAGCTCCGGCCTGTGGGACGAGGTCAAGACCAAGATCCGCGCGCAGGCGAAGGACCTGGAGGAGCGCGAGGGTCCGTTCGGCACCGAGCTGGCCGGCGAGCTCCGGGTCGACGGCGCCAGCCGCCCGGCCCGCTACCTCGGCATCGACGGGCCGCGCTGGTTCCTGCTCGCGGTGATCTCCGGGCCCGGCGCGTACGACGAGGCCGTCGCCGGCGCGTTCGTCGACTTCGTCAAGGACGTCGTCGTGGTGCGCGGCGACGAGCCGATGGCCCGCGAGGAGCCCATCCCGCTGCGCCGGCCCAACGAGCAGGGGAGCGGCGACCAGGCGGACGAGCGCCCCGGGCTCAACCCGTTCAAGCGGGGGCCGGAGATCAGTGAGATTCGCTGAGAGCTGACATCACGTAGGCTGAGTCATCATGAGTACGGCAGAGCCCGCGAAACGCGGGGGATTGCGTGGGTTCTTCGCACGACTGGCATCTCCCCAGTCGGAGATCGAGGCCCAGGAACTACGGGAGGACGCCGACGAGGTCGGCGCGACCCCGATCGTGTCATGCGGCGGGCGCAGGCGCTTCTGCGTGGCCGGTACGCTACGTACCGTGACGTTGCGTCCGAGGGGCGGCGCCCCCGCGCTGGAGGCCGAGCTCTACGACGGGTCCGACGTGATCGACCTGGTCTGGCTCGGCCGCCGCAAGATCGCCGGCATCGAGCCGGGCCGCACGGTCAAGGCCGAGGGGCTGGTCAGCATGCAGGACGGCCGCAAGGTGATGTTCAATCCGCGATACGAGCTCCGGCCAGGGAGTTGATCAGGTGAGTGCTGAGGCGCAAGAGGTCGCCCACGACACGGTGGAAGCGGCGGTGCGAGCGCAGCTCGCCAAGGCGTTCGGCGGCGTGCGCGGCATCATCGAGGCGGCGGTCCCGACGATCGCCTTCACGGTGTGCTGGCTCGTCACCGAGGAGCTGAAGACGTCGCTCATCGTCAGCATCGCGCTGGCGGTGCTGCTGCTGGTGGCCAGGGTCGTGCAGCGGTCCACGCCGCAGTTCGTCATCAACAGCCTGATCGGCATCGCGATCGGGGCGTTCTTCGCCAGCCGCACCGGCGACGCGAAGGACTACTTCCTGCCCGGCATCCTGTGGAACGCCGGCTACATGGTGGGCATGCTCGTCTCCATCGTCGCCCGGTGGCCGGTGGTGGGCTTCCTCATCGGCTCGGTCACCGGCGATCCCACCGCCTGGCACAAGGACCCCGGCATCGTCCGGCTCTGCACCAGGCTCACCTGGCTGCTCATGCTGCCGTGCGCGGTGCGGGTGGCGGTGCAGGGGCCGGTCTACCTGTTCGGCGGCGGCGACGAGGCGGTGGCGGCGCTCGGCCTCGCCAAGATCATCATGGGGTGGCCGCTGCAGGTCGCGGCGCTGGCCGCGATGCTCTGGGTGCTCGGCCGCGGCCGCACCCCCATCAAGCCCCCGGCCGCGGCCTGACCCGCCTGCTCGGTCAGGCGGGCAGCAGCAGGCCCACGCACTCCACGTGGTGGGTCATCGGGAAGGCGTCGAACGCCCGCAGGTCCGACAGCACGTAGCCACGCTCGGCCAGCCACTTGAGGTCGCGGGCGAAGGTGGCCGGGTCGCAGGACACATAGACGATGCGCGTGGCCTCCAGGGCGGCGACGCGCTCCACCACCTCGCGGCCGAGCCCCGCCCGCGGCGGGTCCACCACGACGAGGTCGGCGCGCTCGATCTGGAAGCGGTCGAGGGCCTCCTCCACCCGCCCGCGCTCCACCCGGGCCTGCGGCAGGTCGCGGAGGTTGGCGCGGGCGTCGCGGACGGCCGCGGCCTCGGACTCCAGTCCGAACACGGCGCCCTCGGGCCCCACCGCCTCGGCCAGGCCCGCCGCGAACAGGCCCACCCCGCAGTAGAGGTCGAGCGCCCACTCGCCGGGCTCCGGCGCCGCGTACGCCAGCACCGCGTCCAGCAGGGTCTCCGCCGCGCCCGGATGCACCTGCCAGAAGCCGCTGCCCATCACCCGGAAGCCGCGCTCGCCCACCTGCTCGTGCAGCACCCCTGAGCCGCGCCGCGGCTCGGTGCGGCCCTTGCCCTGGTCGAGCAGGATCGAGGCGGGCGCGTCGAGGTCGGGCACGGTCACGCTGCGCCGCGGCCGGGGCCTGACGACCACGGCCCGCTCGCCGCCGGACGACGCGATCACCTCGACCCCGGCCGCCCCCGGCCAGGCGTGGGCCTCCGCGGCGACCGCCTCCACCTCGGGATGGGCGATCAGGCAGGCGTCGACCGGCTCGATGTCGTGCGAGCGGTGCCGGCGGAAGCCCAGCTCGCCGCCGGGCAGCGCGGCGAACTGCACGCGGGTGCGCCAGCCGAGGCCGTCTTCGGCGCCCGGCACCTCCTCGACCACGACCTCACGCTCGATGCCCGCCAGCCGCTGGAGCTGCTCGGCCACCACCTGCGCCTTGAGCCGCCGCTGGGCGTCCAGCGTGGCGTGCTGCCAGTCGCAGCCGCCGCAGCGGCCCGGCCCCGCGTAGGGGCAGGGCGGGACCACGCGGTCGGGCGAGGGCTCCAGGATCTTCACCGCGTCGGCGCGCAGGAACTTGGCGCTCTCCTCGGTGACCTCGGCGACCACCCGCTCGCCCGGCAGCGCGTGCCGGACGAACACCACCCGTCCTTCGTGCCGCGCCACACACCAGCCGCCGTGCGCGACCGGACCCACCGTCAGCTCCAGAGTTGCCTGTTCCACATGCCACACCCTATGCCCTGACCTGGCCCACTACCCTCGGAATTGATCCACTACTGTTGGTCGTCGTGGACACGGCGCGGGTGGTACGGCGGTGGCCTGGCTTCGGGGGAGTCCTGCTGGGCACCCTGTTCGCCTGCGCCTCGCTGACGCCTTCGCTGCTGCCGCGCACCTGGATGTACCAAGGGGTGATGGCCGCGGTCACCGCCCTGATCGGCTACGCGGTCGGCGCCACGATCGGCGCGCTTTGCCGCGCGCTGATCGCCTACCGCCCGTCCGAGCGCGGGCGCCGCCTCGCCTGGCAGGCCCTGATCGGCGGCTGCGCGGCCCTGAGCGTGGTGGCGCTCTGGTACAGCCACGACTGGCAGCGCGACCTGCGCGCGTTCATGGGCGTGGACACCCGCATCACCTGGTTTCCGCCGCTCATCCTGGCCGTGGCGGTGGTGCTGTTCGCGCTGGGGCTGCTGCTCGCCCGACTGGTACGCCTCGGCGGACGCAAGCTCATCGGCTGGCTCGGCCGGTTCGTGCCGATCTACGTGGGGCAGGCGATCGGCGTGGTGCTCGTCGCCGTCCTCGTCGCGGTGTTCGCCGACGACGTGCTGTTCTCGGCGTTCGTCGCCCGGGTGAGCGACGTGTCCTCGGTCGCCAACCAGGGCACCGATCCGGGCGTACGGCGGCCCGCGACGAGCCTCGTGTCCGGCGGCCCCGGCTCGCTCGTCCCGTGGGACACGCTCGGCAAGGAGGGGCGCACCTTCGTCGCCACCGCCCCCAGCCCCGCCCGCCTCACCGCCTTCTCCGGCCATCCGGCCACCGAGCCCATCCGCGTGTACGTCGGCCTCGAAGCCGCCCCCACCCCGGAGGCCCAGGCGGCCCTGGCCGTGCGCGAGCTGGAACGCACCGGGGCCTTCCGGCGGCCGGTGCTCGCCGTGCTCGGCACCACGGGCACCGGATGGGTGGACCCGAGCATCCCCGCCGCCCTGGAGCACATGTACGACGGCCGCTCGGCCACGGTCGCCGTGCAGTACTCGTACCTGCCGAGCTGGGTGTCGTTCATGGTGGACAGGGGGCGGGCGGCCAGGGCGGGACGGGCGCTGTTCGAGGCGGTGCGGGCCCGCTGGGCCGAGCTGCCCGCGGACGACCGGCCGAAGCTGGTGCTGGCGGGGGAGAGCCTCGGCTCGTACGCGCTGGAGAACGCCTTCCGCGACCTCGACGACCTGGCGGCCCGCACCGACGGCGCGGTCTTCGTCGGCCCGCCCAACGCCAACCCCATCTGGCACCGCGTCACCACCGGCAGGGAGCCGGGCAGCCCGGTGTGGCGGCCGGTGTACGAGGGGGGCCGCACCGTCCGCTTCGCCCAGACGCCCGGCGACCTCGACCTCCCGCCCGGCCCCTGGGCCCGGCCGCGCGTGGTCTACCTGCAGAACGCCTCCGACCCCGTCGTCTGGTGGACGCCCGCGCTGATCCTGCGCCGGCCCGCCTGGCTGGAGGGCGAGCGGGGGCCCGGCGTGAACCCGGAGATGAACTGGTTCCCGCTGGTGACGTTCTGGCAGGTGCTGGTGGACATGACCTCGGCGCTGTCGGTGCCGCCCGGCCACGGGCACCGCTACAACGCCAACGTCGTGGACGCCTGGGCGGCCGTGGCGGCGCCGCCCGGCTGGGACGCGGCGGACAACGTACGGCTGCGGGCGCTGCTCAGCTCGTCGTGATCTCGTCGTCCTTGACCTGCCCGGGGCGGCGCACCGCGCCCGGCGCGAACGGCTCCCGCCGGCCCGTCAGCCGGTCGGAGGAGTGGAGCTGCCAGGGCACGCTGGTCACCATGATGCCCGGCTTGAACAGCAGCCGCGCCTTCAGCCGCAGCGCGCTCTGGTTGTGCAGCAGGTGCTCCCACCAGTGGCCGACGACGTACTCGGGGATGAACACCGTCACGACGTCGCGCGGCGAGCGTCGCCGCAGCGACTTGACGTAGTCGAGGACCGGCTGGGTGATCTCCCGGTAGGGCGAGTCGAGCATCTTCAGCGGCACCGGGATGCCCCGGCGCTCCCACTCCTCCTGGAGCTGGCGGGCCTCCTCGCCCTCCACGCCCACGGTGACGGCCTCCAGGGTGGACGGCCGGGTGGCGCGGGCGTAGGCCAGCGCCCGCATCGTCGGCTTGTGGATCTTCGAGACGAGCACGACCGCGTGGTTGCGGGCGGGCAGCATGGCCGGCTCGTAGTCCTCGTCGAGCTCCAGCTCGGCCGCCACGTTGTCGTAGTGGCGACGGATGCCCTTCATCATGAGGAACAGGATCGGCATCGCGATCACCACGATCCACGCCCCGACCATGAACTTCGTCAGCAGCACGACGATGAGCACCAGCCCGGTCATGACCGCGCCGAAGAAGTTGATCACGCGGGAGCGGTGCATCTGGTGGCGGAGCTTGAGGTCCCGCTCGGTCCGCAGGTGGCGGGTCCAGTGGATGACCATGCCGGTCTGGCTGAGCGTGAACGAGACGAAGACGCCGACGATGTAGAGGTTGAGCAGGCGGCTGACGTCGGCGTTGAACCCCCACAGCAGCAGGCACGCGCCCGCCGCCAGGAGGATGATGCCGTTGGAGAAGGCCAGGCGGTCGCCCCGGGTGTGGAGCTGGCGCGGCAGGTAGCGGTCCTGGGCCAGGATCGAGCCCAGCACCGGGAAGCCGTTGAAGGCCGTGTTGGCCGCCAGGAACAGGATGAGCGCGGTCACCGCCGAGATCAGCACGAACATCAGCGACCCGCCGCCGAACACCGCGTCCGCCACCTGCGAGATGATCGGCTGCTGGTAGTAGCCGGGGCCGACCGGCGTGCCGTCCTGCCGGATCAGGTCCTCGGCCACCACGGACGGCTCGGCCACCTTCACGCCCGAGGCCAGGCCGAGCGCGATGATGCCGCCGAACATCGTGATGGCCACGAGGCCCATCATGAGCAGCGTCGTGGCCGCGTTCTTGCTCTTGGGCTTGCGGAAGGCGGGCACGCCGTTGCTGATGGCCTCGACGCCGGTGAGGGCCGCGCAACCGGTGGAGAACGCCCGCAGGATGAGGAAGGCCGCGGCGAAGGCCGTCAGATTGGTCTGCTCGGGGCGTACGGTGAAGCCCGCGCTCGGGGCGTGCAGCTCGTCGCCGAGCACCAGCAGCCGGAACCCGCCCACGACGATCAGCCCCAGCACGCCGATCATGAACGCGTACGTGGGGATGGCGAAGGCGACCCCGGACTCGCGGATGCCGCGCAGGTTGATCACGGTGAGCAGGACGACGATGGCGATGGCGACGGCCGGCTTGTGCTGGCCCACGATCGGGATGGTGGCGCCCACGTAGTCGACGCCGTTGGCGACGGAGACCGCGACGGTCAGCACGTAGTCGACCAGCAGCGCGCTGGCCACCGTGAGCCCGGCGTTCTTGCCGAGGTTGGTGGTCGCCACCTCGTAGTCGCCGCCCCCGCTGGGATAGGCGTGCACGTTCTGCCGGTAGGAGGCGACCACTGTGAGCATCACCACGACGACGGCGGCGGCGATCCACGGGCTGTAGGCGTAGAAGGAGACGCCGGCCAGCGACAGGATGACCAAAATCTCCTGCGGCGCGTACGCCACGGAGGAGAGCGCGTCACTGGCGAAGACCGGCAGGGCGACGCGTTTGGGGAGCAATTGCTCGTGGAGCTGCCCGCTGCGCAGGGCGCGCCCCACGAGCAAGCGTTTGACAAGATCCGTTACCTTCGCCACGTAACGAGATGCTAGCCCCAGACGTACGGCTTAAACGAGGTGCTCCCCCCTAGCGCCATACTGGAGGCTGAGCAACCGCCGGCCGCGAACATGCGGGGGAACATGCATATTGTGATCATGGGGTGTGGCCGTGTGGGATCGACCCTCGCGCACATCCTCGAGGACAACGGTCATTCCGTCGCCATCATCGACCGTGACCCCCAGGCGTTCCGGCGGCTGCGGGCCGGGTTCCGGGGCCGCCGGGTGACCGGGGTCGGTTTCGATCGCGACGTGCTCACCGACGCCGGCGTCGAGTCGGCGGCGGCGTTCGTGGCCGTCTCCAGCGGTGACAACTCCAACATCATCTCCGCGCGGGTGGCCCGCGAGACGTTCGGCGTCGACAACGTCGTGGCGCGCATCTACGACCCCCGCCGGGCCGAGGTCTACCAGCGCCTCGGCATCCCCACGGTGGCCACCGTCCGCTGGACCGCCGACCAGATCATGCGCCGCATCCTGCCGGAGGGAGCCGAGCCGCTGTGGCGCGACCCCACGGGCACCGTCGTGCTCGCCGAGGTGGCGGTCAACCCCTCCTGGATCGGCACCCGCGTCATCGACGTGGAGAAGCGCGTCGGCGCCCGCGCCGCGTTCGTCAACCGCATGGGCGAGGCCCTCACCGTCACCAAGGACCTGGTGGTGCAGGAGGGCGACGTGCTGCACGTCATCGCCGCCGAGAACGACATGGACCGGATCAACAAGGCGCTCGCCGGGGCGCCGGAAGAGGATGACTGATGCGCGTCGCCATCGCCGGAGCGGGCGCGGTCGGGCGTTCCATCGCCGCGGAGCTGCTGGAGAACGGCCACGAGGTCCTGCTCATCGACGTCGACCCCCGCGCCATCAAGATCGACAGCGTGCCGCGGGCCGAATGGCTGCTCGCCGACGCCTGCGAGATCGCCTCACTCGACGAGGCGGGGCTCAACAACTGCAACGTCGTGGTCGCCTCCTCCGGCGACGACAAGGTCAACCTCGTGGTGTCGCTGCTGGCCAAGACCGAGTACGGCGTGCCGCGCGTGGTGGCCCGCATCAACCACCCCAACAACGAGTGGCTGTTCAACGAGTCGTGGGGCGTCGACGTCGCCGTCTCCACCCCGCGCCTGCTGAGCGCCCTGGTCGAGGAGGCGGTGAGCGTCGGCGACCTGGTGCGGCTCATGACGTTCCGCCAGGGCCAGGCCAACCTCGTCGAGCTCACCCTGGCCGAGGACGCCCCCGTCGTCGGCCAGCGGGCCGGCGCGGTGCCGTGGCCGAACGACTCCGCGCTGGTCGCGATCCTGCGCGAGGGGCGGGTGCTGGTGCCGTCGGCGGACGACCCGCTGGAGGCGGGCGACGAGCTGCTCTTCGTGGCCAACCAGGAGGTCGAGCAGGAGCTGGCTCACCTGCTCTCCCAGCACTGACCCCCGCTCCTGGCGGGCCGGGGTCAGAGCCAGCCCATGCGCTGGGCCGTACGGATGGCCTCCAGCCGGTTCTGGGCGTTGAGCTTGGTCATCGCGCTCGACAGGTAGTTGCGCACGGTGCCCTCGGTCAGGTGCAGCTCGCCCGCGATCCTGGAGATCGTCGCGCCGTCGCCGGCCAGCCGCAGCGCGTCGCGCTCGCGGTCGGTCAGCGGGCTGTCGCCGGCCGCCATGGCCGCCGCGGCCAGCTCGGCGTCGAGGTAGCGCCCGCCGCCCTGGACCTTGCGGATCGCCATGGCGAGCTCCTCGGCGGAGGCGTCCTTGCCGAGGAAGCCGCCCACGCCCGCGGCCATGGCCCGGCGCAGGTAGCCGGGCCGGCCCAGGCTGGTCAGTATGACGATCTTGCAATGGGCGCTGATCTGCTCGGCCGCGCTCAGGCCGTCCATGCCGGGCATCTCGATGTCCAGCACGGCCACGTCGGGCCGGTGCTCTGACACGGCGGCGACGACCTCGTCACCCCGGCCGACCTGGGCGATCACCTGGATGCCCTCCTCCAGGTCCAGCAGGGCCGCGATGGCGCCGCGGACGAGGTGCTCGTCGTCGGCGAGCAGCACGCGGATGGTCATGGTCTCTCCCCACGTCTCACGCGGGCACCGCCGCCCGCAGCAGGTAACGGCCCTCGGGCGTGGGCGCCGCCTCCAGGCTGCCGCCCGCCGCGCGCACCCGTTCGGCCAGTCCGGCCAGGCCGTTGGGCGCGTGCGGGCCCACCTGGCCGCTCACCCCGTCGTTGGACATCTCCAGCACACCGTCCTCGATCCTGATCTCGCAGCGCTCGGCCCGGCTGTGCTTGAGCACGTTGGTGGTGCCCTCGCGGACGACCGTGGCCAGCAGCGTGCGGCTCTCGGGGGACAGCGCCGCCGTGTCGGCGCGTACGGCGCAGCGCACGCCCGCGGCCTCCAGCACCGCCCGTACGCTGGCGAGGACCTCGTCGAGGTCGACGGCGCGGTAGTTCTGGACGACCGCGCGCACCTCGCGCAGCGAGCGCCGGGCCAGGTCCCGCACCTCGAACATCTCGGCCGCGGCCGCCTCCGGATCGACGCGCAGCCGCTCCTCGGCGTGCCCGGCGCGGGCGGCCACGTCGGTGAGGCTCTGGCCGAGCAGGTCGTTGAGGTCGCGGGCGAAGCGCAGCCGCTCCTCCGAGACCGCGAGCCTGGCCAGCGCCTCCTCGCCCTCGTGCGCCTCGTGGGCCAGCCGCCACAGCCGCAGGTTCGCCCACGTCGCGACGACCGCGAGCGCCGTCAGGAACGTCATCACCAGCACCAGCGCCAGCATGTCCGCGAGCCTCGCCCCGGACAGCACCCCGATCAGGGCGAGGATCACGATCGAGCCGGTCGAGACGACGGCGATCGTGCGCCTGCGGACGAACGGCGTCAGCGCCCCCAGCCAGGGCGGCAGCGCCCACACCACGGCCACGACGGCCAGCAGCAGCGCGAGCGCCCCGGTCACGGCCAGCAGCTTCGTGGGCCGCGGCCCGCCGCGCACCGCCACCCGGAACGGCCGCGTGCACAGCGCGGTGAAGATCACCAGCAGGACGGCGGCGCCGCCCGCCACGGCGGCGGGCAGGCCCATCTGCCACTGGACGTAGAGCGTGTAGAGGCCGATCAGGCCGAGCAGCGTCACGATGTCGGTGGAGTAGACGATCACCCAGCGGACCTTGTCGAGCTTGGTCGCACCGCGCACCCGCCGCAACGGCCCCACCCGCCGCCCGTCCCCGACGGCCGCACCCGCCTCCGGGGTCACCGGGCCGGGCTGCGGGTCTGCCGGGCCGGACTTCGGGTCTGTGGGGCCGGGCTTCGGGCCTGTCGGGCCGGACTTCGGGTCTGTGGCGCCGGGCTTCGGGTCTGCCGGGCCGGCCTTTGAAGTCGGTGTCATGCCGGCACCGTCTCCCGCGCCGGCAGCTCGCCCACGACCGGCACGGTCGCGCGCAGCAGGAACTCGCCCGTCGCCGTGGGCGCGGCCGAGAGGGTGCCGCCCGCGGCGACCAGCCGCTCGGCCAGCCCGCGCAGGCCGCTGCCCGGCGACGGCGCCGCGCCCCGCGCCACCCCGTCGTTGCGCATCTCCAGCAGGCCGCCGTCGATCGTGATGGCGCAGCGCGTGGCCCTGCTGTGCTTGAGCACGTTGGTGCCGCCCTCGCGCACCACCCACGCGAGCAGCGCCCGCGCGGCCGGTCCGAGCCCGTCGGCGCGTACGTGGACGACGCAGCGCGTGCCGGACGCCTCCAGCGCCGCCCGCACCCCGGCCACCTCCTGGTCGAGGTCGAGGTGCTGGTAGCCGTGCACCGCCTGCTGGACCTCGGCCAGCGAGTCGCCGGCCAGCTCACGGACCTCGGTCATCTCCGTCAGTGCCCGCCCGGCGTCCTTGGTGGCGAGCTTGGCGGCCAGCTCGCTCTTGAGCGTGATCACCGCCAGGCTGTGGCCGAGCAGGTCGTGCAGGTCGCGGGCGAAGCGCAGCCGTTCCTCGGCGACCGCGAGCCGGGCCCGCGCCTCGCGAGCGTTGGAGGCGTCCCTGATGATCCACCAGAGCCAGCGCCACAGGAGCATGGCCGGGATCATGAAGGCGAAGTTGATCGACAGGCTGATCAGGACGCCGAGCCAGCTCTGCCCGTGCACGAGCGCGCCGTGGACGGTGAGCAGCCCGGCAACCGCCGCCGACAGGCAGGCGATCGCCCGGGGCGACAGGTAGAGTGCGGCCGCGGCCAGCCACAGCGTGCCCACCTCGATCCACGGCGAGGAGTTGTCGTAAGCGGGCGGGCGCAGCAGCGTCGCGGTCAGCGCGAACACCCCCGCGAGCGCCAGCCTCCAGGTGGGGCGCGGCCGGTGGTCGAAGGCCTCCCTGAGGAGGACGGGGAACAGCGCGCACAGCCCGAGCTGACAGGTGACGGTGACCGCGGCGTGGAGGGGCGAGATCACGCCCGCCATGCTCCGGCCGACGGTGAACGCCACGGTGATGACGGCGATCATCGCCACGACGCCGTCCATCCAGTAGATCAGGATCTTCCTGGCCGTCTCAGGACGAGCCGCCATCGCCCCCTCCCCACTCGCCTGGACATGTTGACGGTAAGGGAATCCTATAGTCAGGGTACGGATCCGCGCAGAACGGTCGCAGCCCCCTCTTCGGGATCGGCCCCGCGCAGGGACAGCCAGGCGAGGTTGTGGCGTACGGCGTAATCGGAGAGGGTGCGGGCGTCCTGCTCGCTCAGCTCGGACCCGTCGGCGAGCACCAGCGTCAGCGCGACGCGCCGCCAGGCGTCCTCCTCGTCCGGCAGCGACTGGGCGCGGGCGATCTGCGCCTCGGCCAGCCGTACGGCGGCGGCGAGCCGGGACAGCCGGCCGGAGGGGGCCGTGCGCGGCTCCAGCCCGGCCAGCAGGTTGACGGTGCCGACCTCGGCCCCGGCCCGGTGGGCGGCCCGCAGCGCCGCCACGCAGGACGCCCCCAGCCCGGACGCCGTGAGCGGCGCGGTGAAGCTGACCTGGAGCTCCCGCTCCCGCTGGAGGGCCCGGAGCGCGCGGGCCCGGCGCGCCGCCGTCGCGGCGCTCTCGCCCTCGGCGGGCAGCTCGAAGTCGACGGCGGAGACGTCGAAGGCGCCCACCACCCGCCGGTAGGCCGCGGCGAGCGCACGCGGCTCGGTGCAGCGGGCGGCCGGGTCGGCGCCGCCCGCGCCCGCGCCCCCGCTCCCGTCTCCGTCCCCGCTCCCGCCGCCGAACGACGGCGCGGCGTCGCCGCCGAGCGCCCTGAGCCGCCCGATCCTGTTGACCACCTGGTTGACGCCGGGGTCGATGAGCGTGCCGCCCGCGCTCGCCCAGGCGGGGGAGCAGCCGTCGGCGCCGCCCGCGACGAGGTGGCCGAGCAGGTAGTGGAGCACGCCGGTGCGCAGGGCCGTGGCCGGCAGGTCGAACGCGGGGTCGGCGGCGGTGTCGACGTACCCCACGAAGCCGGGACCCACGGTGGCGGGCCCCACGAGGCCGGGCCGCATGAAGCCGGGCGGCGGCGCCTCGGCCACCGCGGCCGAGAGCGCGGGCGTGTGCAGGCCGAGGGGCGCGGCACGGGAGGCGGGCGGCGCGGGCGGCGGGGACGTGGCGACGGCGCTCGCGGGCGGCAGCAGCCGGACCGCCACGACGGTGGCGGCCACGAGCGCGAGCCCGGCGAGAACGGCGAGAGGACGGGGGAGCAGGCCCGGCTCCCTCTGGTGCCGCGGCATAGAGCACTCCCCGTGTTCGATCGGCTACCTAGGGCGCTGGGTTGAACGCTAGCAAGCCGGGCGACGCGACGTGACCCCTTTCCGGTTCGCGTCCGTTGTGCGCTGATAATGGCTGACATGAAGCTGCGGATCTTCACTGAGCCCCAGCAGGGCGCCACCTATGACGACCTGCTCACCGTCGCCCAGACCGCCGAGCGGCTGGGCTTCGACGCGTTCTTCCGGTCCGACCATTATCAGCGCATCGGCGCGGGCGACCCCGGCGTCGGCTCGACCGACGCGTGGGTCACGCTGGCGGGCCTGGCGAGGGAGACCTCGGCCATCAGGCTGGGCACGCTGGTGTCGCCGGCCACGTTCCGGCTGCCCGGGCCGCTGGCGATCAGCGTGGCCCAGGTCGACCAGATGAGCGGCGGCCGGGTGGAGCTGGGCCTCGGCACCGGGTGGTTCGACGCCGAGCACACCTCGTACGGCATCCCGTTCCCGCCCGCCGGCGAGCGCTTCGGCCGTTTCGAGGAGCAGTTGGAGATCATCACCGGTCTGTGGACGGCGGAGAAGAGCTACTCCTTCGAAGGCAGCTACTACCGGCTGGCCGACTCGCCCGCGCTGCCCAAGCCGGCGCAGCGGCCCCGGCCGCCGATCATCATCGGCGGGGTCGGCGCCAAGCGCACGCCGCGCCTCGCGGCGACGTACGCCGACGAGTACAACGTGCCGTTCCGCTCGCTGTCCGACACCGGGGCGGCGTACGACCGGGTGCGCCGGGCGTGCGAGGAGACCGGGCGCGAGGTCGTGCTGTCGGCCGCGCAGACCACGGTGGTCGGCGCGGACCGGGCGGAGATCGAGCGGCGCGCGGCGGCCATCGGCGAGGACGCGGACAAGCTTCGCGAGAACGGCCTGTGCGGCACGCCGGCCGAGGTCGTCGAGCGGATCGGGCAGTTCGGCGCGCTCGGCGCCGAGCGGTTCTACCTGCAGGTCCTCGACCTCGGCGACCTGGAGCACCTGGAGCTGATCGCGGCCGAGGTGCTGCCGCACGTGTAGGTAAACGGATGGCGGGTTTTCGCGGCGTTCCTGCACACTTGGGAGGGTGCTGCTGACGATCACGAACACCGCGAGGCCCGCCACCGACCTGGGTTTCCTCCTGCACAAGCATCCCGAGCGCGTGCAGGAGTTCCGCCAGTCGTCCGGCACGGCCACCGTGTTCTACCCGGAGGCGGGCGAGGAGCGCTGCACGGCGGCGCTGCTGCTGGAGATCGACCCGGTCGCGCTGGCCAGGGCGCGCGGCAAGGGCTCGCCCGACTTCAGCCTGTCGCAGTACGTCAACGACCGCCCCTACGCGGCCTCCTCGCTGCTCGCGGTGGCGCTCGGCGAGGTGTTCCGCACCGCGCGGGCGGGCCGGTGCGCGGCCCGGCCCGAGCTGCCGGGCAGGGCGCTGCCGCTGGAGCTGACGCTGCCCGCGCTGCCCTGCCGTGGCGGGCCCGACCTGGCCCGGCGACTGTTCGAGCCGCTGGGGTGGGAGGTCGAGGCGCGGGTGCTGCCGCTCGACGAGGGTTTCCCCGAGTGGGGTGAGTCCCGTTATGTCCGTCTCGCGCTGCGCGGCACGGTGCGGGTCGCCGACGCGCTCAACCACCTGTACGTGCTGCTGCCGGTGCTCGACGACGGCAAGCACTACTGGATCGCCCCCGACGAGGTGGACAAGCTGATCCGGGCGGGGGAGGGCTGGCTGCGCGGGCATCCGGAGCGGGGCCTGATCACCCGCCGCTACCTGGGACGGCGCTGGTCGCTGGCGCGTACGGCGCTGACCCGGCTCGCCGAGCTGGGCGACGAGACCGAGGAGCACCTGGAGCCGGCGCTCGCCGAGGACGCCCCGCCCGAGGCGACCGCCGCCGACGAGGCCGCCGCCGCCGAGGCCGAGGCGAGCGAGACCGAGGCCACGGTAGCCGGGGAGGCGCCGGCCGCGGGGGCCGGCGAGGTCGGCGAGCCGGGTGCGGCCGGCGGCGAGAAGGCCGGGGAGCCGGAGGTCAAGGGCGGGTCGCTGAGTGTGCGGCGGCGGGAGGCGGTGCTGGGCAAGCTGACCGAGCTCGGCGCGGCCAGCGTCATCGACCTGGGCTGCGGCCAGGGAGAGCTGGTCGGCGCGCTGCTGTCGCGCCCGGCGTTCGCGCGGGTCGCCGGCATGGACGTCTCCCCGCTGGCCCTCACCATCGCCGCCCGCCGCCTGCGCCTCGACCGCATGCCCGAGGCCAAGCGGGCCCGCCTCACCCTCTTCCAGGGCGCGCTCACCTACACCGACAAGCGCCTGTCCGGCTACGACGCCGCCGTGCTCATGGAGGTGATCGAGCACGTGGACCCGCCCCGCCTGGCGGCGCTGGAGCGTGTCGTGTTCGGCCACGCCCGCCCCCGGCACGTCGTCGTCACCACGCCCAACGTCGAGTACAACGTCCGCTACGAGTTCCTGACCGGCCTGCGCCACCCCGACCACCGCTTCGAGTGGACCCGCGCCGAGTTCGCCGCCTGGGCAAGCCGGGTGGCGGCCGAGCACGGCTACGCGGTGGCGTTCGAGCCGGTCGGCGACGACGACCCGGAGGTCGGCCCGCCGACCCAGATGGGAGTGTTCACCCGTGATCAGCGTTCCTGAGCTGTCGCTCGTGGTGCTCGTCGGGGTCTCCGGCAGCGGCAAGTCGACGTTCGCGCGCCGGCACTTCAAGCCGACGCAGGTGATCTCCTCCGACTTCTGCCGCGGCCTGGTCGCCGACGACGAGAACGACCAGGCGGCCACCCCGGCGGCGTTCGACCTGCTGCATCACATCGTGGGCGTGCGGCTGGCCCGCGGGCTGCTCACCGTCGTGGACGCCACCAACGTCCAGCAGGCCGCCCGCGAGAGCCTCGTCGCGCTGGCCAGGAGGCACCACGTGCTGGCCGACGCCATCGTCCTGGACGTGCCCGAGCAGGTGGCCATCGCGCGCAACGCCGCCCGCCCCGACCGCGACTTCGGCCCCGGCGTGGTGATCCGCCAGCGCAAGGACCTGCGCCGCTCGATGGGCAGGATCGCCCGCGAGGGGTTCAGGAAGGTGCACGTGCTGCGCGGCCCCGAGGAGATCGACGCGGCGGTCATCGGCTACGAGAAGGCGTGGTCCGACCTCACCCACCTCACCGGGCCGTTCGACGTCATCGGCGACGTGCACGGCTGCCGGGCCGAGCTGGAGGCGCTGCTGGCCCGGCTGGGCTGGCAGGGAGTGCGGCATCCCGAGGGCCGTACGGCGGTGTTCGTCGGCGACCTCGTGGACCGCGGCCCGGACACGCCGGGCGTGCTGCGCCTGGTCATGGACATGGTCGAGGCCGGCACGGCGATCTGCGTGGCCGGCAACCACGAGCACAAGCTGGTGCGCGCGCTCGACGGCCGCAAGGTCAGGATCGCCCACGGCCTGCAGGAGTCGCTGGACCAGCTCGCCGCGCAGCCGCCGGAGTTCGTGGCGCGGGCGAAGGCGTTCATGGACGGCCTGCTCAGCCACTACCGGCTGGACGGCGGCCGGCTCGTGGTCGCGCACGCCGGGCTGAAGGAGTCCTACCACGGGCGGGCCTCCAAGCGGGTGCGCGAGTTCGCCCTGTACGGCGAGACGACCGGCGAGACCGACGAGTACGGCCTGCCCGTCCGCCTGCCGTGGGCCGAGGACTACCGCGGCCGCGCCATGGTCGTCTACGGGCACACGCCCACGACGCGGCCCGAGTGGGTCAACAACACGATCTGCCTCGACACCGGCTGCGCCTTCGGCGGCCACCTGACGGCGCTGCGCTACCCGGAGCGGGAGCTCGTCCAGGTCCCGGCGGAGAAGGTGTGGTACGAGCCGGTCAAGCCGCTCGGCACCGGACTCGGCCGCGATCCCGGCACGCTGGACATCGTCGACGTGACCGGCACCCGGCACGTCGAGACCCGGCACGGCGGCCGGATCAAGATCGGCGAGGCGAACGCGGCCGCCGCACTGGAGGTCATGAGCCGTTTCGCGGTCGATCCGCGCTGGCTGGTCTACCTGCCGCCGACGATGGCGCCGCCGGAGACCTCCCGCCTGGACGATTACCTGGAGCACCCGCACGAGGCGTTCGAGGAGCTGGCCGCGGCCGGCGTGCGCGAGGTCGTGTGCGAGGAGAAGCACATGGGCTCGCGCGCGGTGGCGGTGCTGGCGCGTACGCCGGAGGCCGCCGAGGCCCGTTTCGGCGTGCGCGACGGCACGTGCGGCGCGGTCTACACCCGGACCGGGCGGCCGTTCTTCGCCGACACCGGCCCGCTGACCGAGCGGCTGCGGGCGGCCTGCGCGCCGCTGTGGGACGAGCTCGGCTCCGACTGGGTGGTGCTCGACTGCGAGCTGCTGCCCTGGTCGGCGAAGGCGGGCGAGCTGATCAGACGCCAGTACGCCTCGGTGGGCGCGGCCGCCCGCGCGGCCCTGCCGGAGGCGGTCGCGGCGCTGGAAGCGGCGGCCGGGCGCGGACTGGATGTGGGCGAGCTGTTGATCCGCACCCGGCGCCGCTCCTCCAACGCTGCCCTGTTCCGCGAGGCGTATGCGCGCTACTGCTGGCCGGTGGACGGCCTGGAGGGGGTCAAGGTGGCCCCGTTCCAGATCCTGGCCTGCGAGGGGCGGGCCACGGCGCTGGAGCCGCACGCCTGGCACCTGGCCACGCTCGGCGGGCTGGACGCGCCGCTGATCGCCCCGACCCGGCACGTGTTCGCCGACCTCGGCTCGCCCGCGTCGCGGGCGGCGGCCACCGAGTGGTGGGAGTCGCTGACGGCGGCCGGCGGCGAGGGCATGGTGGTCAAGCCCGCGGTCCACACGCCGGGCCGGGTGCAGCCGGGGATCAAGGTGCGCGGGCGCGAGTACCTGCGGATCATCTACGGCCCCGACTACACCGAGTCGCTGGACGTGCTGCGCAGGCGTTTCCTCGGCAAGAAGCGCTCGCTCGCCCTCCGCGAGCACGCGCTCGGCCTGGAGGCGCTGTCGCGGCTGGCGGACGGCGAGGCGGCCTGGCGGGTGCACGAGCCGGTCTTCGCGGTGCTGGCGCTGGAGTCCGAGCCGGTGGACCCACGCCTCTAAAGGTTGGGTAAGGGGTCCGCTAGGTCCCTGACGTGCGGGTATGCCCCGGTGACGGGGAAAGGACCTGCATGGCCACTCAGCACACGCATCAGGAGCATCTGAGCTACGTCGTGTTCATCACGGCGGCCGCCGCCATCGGCGGGTTCCTGTTCGGCTATGACAGTTCCGTCATCAACGGCGCGGTCGTCGGGATCCAGCGGCACTTCCAGGTGGGTCCTGTGCAGACGGGCGTCGTGGTGGCGATCGCGCTGCTGGGCTCCGCCGTCGGCGCCTGGTTCGGCGGCAACCTGGCCGACCGGTGGGGCCGTACGCGGTCGATGCAGGTGGCGGCGCTGCTGTTCGCGGTCAGCTCGATCGGGCAGATGCTGCCGTTCGCCATCTGGGACCTCGCGTTGTGGCGGGTGATCGCGGGCTTCGCCATCGGCATGGCGTCGGTGCTCGGGCCGGCGTACATCGCCGAGGTCGCGCCGCCCGCCTACCGGGGGCGGCTCGGCTCGTTCCAGCAGCTCGCCATCGTGCTCGGCATCGCCGTCTCGCAGCTCGTCAACTACGTGATCGCGCGGCTGGCGGGCGGCGCGGTCAACAACCACCTGTGGGTGCTGCAGGCCTGGCAGTGGATGCTGGGCGCGTGCGCGGTCCCGGCGCTGCTCTACCTGATGTTCGCGCTGGTCATCCCCGAGTCGCCGCGCTACCTGATCATGGCGGGCAAGTCGCGGCGGGCGCGGGAGGTGCTGGCCGAGGTCGAGGGCGAGGACACCGACCTCGACGCGCGCATCGCCGAGATCCAGCACGTGGTGCGCACCCAGCGGGTGCCGGGGCTGCGCGACCTGCGCGGGCCCGCGCTCGGGCTGCTGCCGATCGTGTGGGCCGGCATCGTCCTGTCGGCCTTCCAGCAGCTCGTCGGCATCAACGTGATCTTCTACTACTCGTCGGTGCTGTGGCAGTCGGTGGGCATCAACCAGAGCGACTCGCTGCTGATCAGCTTCTCCAGCTCGATCATCAACATCATCGGCACGTTCATCGCGATCTCGCTCGTGGACAGGATCGGGCGGCGTCCGCTGCTGCTGATCGGCTCGGCCGGCATGGCGCTCTCGCTGGCCACGGCGGCGTGGGCGTTCAGCGCCCCCCGGGTGAACAGGGGCGGCGTGGTCGCGCTGCCCGATCCGCAGGGGCCGATCGCGCTCGTGGCGGCCAACCTGTTCGTGCTGTTCTTCGCCCTGTCCTGGGGTGTGGTGGTCTGGGTGCTGCTGGGGGAGATGTTCCCCAACCGGATCCGGGCCGCCGCGCTCGGCGTCGCCGCCGCGGCGCAGTGGCTGGCCAACTGGGCGGTCACGGTGTCGTTCCCGGCGCTCGCGGCCTGGAACCTGCCGCTCACCTATGCGGCGTACGCGGTCTTCGCGGCGCTGTCGTTCGTCTTCGTGCTCCGGCGGATCAAGGAGACGAAGGGCCGCAAGCTGGAGGAGATGGGCTAGCCCCGTTTCCGTACGTGCCGCCAGCACGTGCTGCGCGGGCGCCCACCGCTGTGTGGCGGGATGTCAGCGGCGGGTCAGGCGCTCGTAGCAGTCGTAGTTGCGCTGGGCCGCGATCTTGCCGTCGCGGAACTCGAGGAATGTCCCGATGTGCGCCCGCAGGGTGTGGCCGGCCGGCAGGTCGCCCAGCGGTACGGCGAGTGTGCCGGTCCAGAGCACCTCGAGGGCGACCTGGTCGCCGGCCGCGACCGCGTTCAGCACCTGGAAGCGCTGCTCTTTGATGGTCGAGCGGCCGCGTTCGGCCGCCGCGCGCAGACCGCCGAGGTCGCGTACGGCCCCGTCGGGGAAGAGCGCATTGGGCAGCTCGCGCTGCACGACGTCCTCGTGGAAGTACGGCTCGGGACTCTCGCCTCGGGACACCGCCTCGTGGTAACGAACGGCGAGGTCCACGTTGGCGTGCTGCTGGAGGTCGGTCATATTCACAACCATAGTTGTACAACCAAGGTTGTCAACTACAGAATGTCTTCATGCAGCCTGTACAACCCGGCGACCTGGACACCGGGACGCTCGCCCTCTTCGTCGGATTCGCGGCCGCCTCCGTCGTGCAGGAGAGCCTGGCGGAGCAGGGCTTCTCCGGCCTGCGGTTCGCACACGGATACGTCTTCCAGCATCTCGTCGGCGACGCCGGTCCCACAGTGGGCGACCTGGCCCCGAAGCTGGGCGTGACGCAGCAGGCGGCGTCCAAGACCGTGGCCGAGCTCGAACGCCTCGGCTACGTGGAGCGCCTGGCTGACCCGCGCGACGCCCGCATCCGCCGCGTGCACCTGACCGGGCGAGGCCGCGAGGCGGTGGCGACCGCCCGGCGGGCCCGCGAGGCGCTGGAGTCGCGGCTGGCCGAACGCGGCGGGAAGCGGCGGTTGGAGGAGTGCCGCGTGCTGCTCGCGGACCTGCTGGACGAGCTGGGCGGCGCGCCGGCCGTACGCCATCGCGAGGTCCGGCCGCCCCGCTAGCCCTCTTTGTGAGGGATCTTCAACGGCTTGCCTCTTCCGGGGATCGCCGTCCTGCGGCGCCGTTGACGGGCGCGCGGCCGGCCACCGTAAATTTCGGGCTAAGGTGTGGCGTGCTCGACGACGTCCTCGGTCCCTCGCTCGACGTGGTGTTCTGCGGCATCAACCCCGGCCTCATGTCCGCCGCCACCGGTCACCACTTCGCCCGGCCCGGCAACCGGTTCTGGCCCGCGCTGCACCTGTCCGGGTTCACGCCCCGCCTGCTCGCGCCCGCCGAGCAGCACCTGCTGCCCGAGTACGGGCTCGGCATCACCAACCTCGCCCCCCGCGCCAGCGCCAAGGCGTCGGAGCTGACGCGGGAGGAGCTGGTCGAGGGCGGGGCCGCGCTGGCGGCGAAGGTGGCCGGGCTGGCGCCCAAGGCGCTCGCGGTGCTGGGCGTGTCGGCCTACCGCACCGCCTTCCTGCGGCCCAAGGCGCGGATCGGGCCGCAGGAGGAGACGGTGGGCGGGGCCAGGGTGTGGGTGCTGCCCAACCCGAGCGGGCTCAACGCCCACTGGACCCTGGCCGGGATCGCGGACGAGATGCGCCGCCTGCGATCCTCACTCGCCCAGTCCTAGCGGGCGGCGAAGTCCTGCGTCCAGTAGACCGTGCCCTGGGGGCTCCTGGCGACGCCGACCCCGATGAGGTTGTAGCGGCAGTTCAGGATGTTGGCCCTGTGTCCGGAGCTGTTCATCCACGACTGCATGACGGAGGCGGGCGAGGTCTGGCCCTTGGCGATGTTCTCGGCCCAGGCGGAGCCTCCGGTGAAGCCGGCCGCGCGGATGCGGTCCATGAAGCTCCGGCCGTCCTTCGAGTCATGGTCGAAGTAGTTCTGCTTCGCCATGTCGGCGGAGTGGCCGAAAGCCGCCGCGCGTAGTTGCGCGTTGTGCGTCAGGGCGCCGCAGCCGGCCTTGGCGCGCTCGGCGTTGACCAGCCTGACGACCTCGTTCTCCTCCGCGGTGCCCACGGCGCCGCCGGTCGGGCCGGTCGTCGGGCCGGTCGTCGGGCCGGTCGTCGGGGAGGTCGAGGTGGTCGGCCTGCTGGTCGGCGTCGCGGTGGGCGAGCCGCTGGGAGAACTCGTGGGCGTCGGGGTGGGGGTGGCCGAGCCCGGGTCGCAGGTGAGCCGGACCGCCCGCGACTTGACCGGGCGGCCGCGGTAGTCGGTGGCGGTCGCGTAGTACGTGCCGGGCCGGCAGTCCACGGCCAGGCTGACGCGGCCGTTCCTGGTGGCGCCGCTCTTGATGACCGGGTCCTTGCCGGGGACGGCCCGCAGGATGCGGACGCGTACGAGCGAAGGGGAGAAGCAGCCGCGTCGGGCGGCCGACGAGACGATCTTCAGGGCGTTCCCGCTGAGCCTGGGCTTGGTGACGGTCACCCGGCAGGCCGCCTGCGATGCGGTCGCGGCCTCGGCCGCGGTGATCGGCGCGCACAGGGCGGCGACGCTCACCAGGCCGGCAAGGACCCCAAGGGGTCTACGCATAGGGGGGTTCCTCCAGTTGCGATGGACGCTGGATCGCAAGGCATTCTGGCGGGGCCGCAACCCATTTGTCTCCCATTTCGCAACATTTCTGTGATGTCGCAGGTAAACCAAAGCGTCTCCTGGTGCGTCAGAGGCGGCATTCGCCCCCCTCGGCATGTGGTGGGCGCTTCCGCTCCCTGCCCCGTTCCGGCCGCCCGAAATCCGGTCACCGAACCGGTTAGGTGACCGTTGAGAGCGCTCCCGGCGCTGATGTCTCGAAACCGTCACGGCTATTGACGCGAGCGACACCAGGAATTTACGTTCGCGGTACTTATCCGGTTCAGCAACCCCCAGCGCTCATGGCGGCGACAGCCTGGGAGCGCTCCCACAGGTACGTGCTCGTAGGAACCTTCGCGCCCCCACGCGAAGGAAGGAGAGAAGCGATGCGTCACCGGCCCAGGAAGATCATCCCGCTCCTCGCGGCGGTCCTGCTCGCCGCCACGGCCTGCAGCGGCGGCCCCTCCACCCCGACCGGCCCCGCCCCCAGCCAGGGCCAGAGCCAGGGAGCGCCGGCCAACGCCGACCCGAACCAGCTCCCGCGCGGCGAGACCCTCTACACCACCGGCACCCAGTGGGGCCCGCCGGCCAACTTCAACCCGATCAGGGAGTGGGACTCGGCCGTCGGCACCAAGGGCCTGGTGTACGAGTCGCTGTTCCACTACGACACCACCGCCGCCAAGCTCACCCCCTGGCTGGCCGAGAGCGGCTCGTGGACGGACGACACCACCTACGAGATCAAGCTGCGCCCCGGCATCAAGTGGTCCGACGGGCAGCCGTTCACGGCCAAGGACGTCGTCTTCTCCTTCGAGCTCGGCAAGATGGAGACGATCCCGTACCACAACCTGTGGAACTGGCTGCAGAAGGCGGAGGCGGTCGACGACCGGACCGCGCGCTTCACCTTCTCCACGGCCAACTACCAGGAGTGGGACTTCATGCTCTACACGCGCACGATGGTCCCCGAGCACATCTGGAAGGACCGCTCCGAGAAGGAGGTCCTGGACGGGATCAACGAGAACCCGGTCGGCACGGGCGCGTACAAGTTCCTGAGCAAGGACCAGGACCGCGTGACCCTGCAGCGCCGCGACGACTGGTGGGGCAAGACCGCGCTCAACATGGAGCCCAAGCCCCGCTACATCGTCGACATCGCCACCCCGAGCAACGAGGTCGCGATGGGCCTGCTGCTGCAGAAGGGCCTCGACCTCAGCAACAACTTCCTGCCCGGCGTGGCCAACCTGGTCAAGGGCAACTTCGGGCTGACCACCTTCTACAACGAGCCGCCGTACATGCTGTCGGCCAACACCGCCTGGCTGGTGCCCAACACCACCAAGAAGCCGATGGACGACCCCGCCTTCCGCAAGGCCCTCGCCTCCTCGATCGACGTCAAGAAGATCGTCGAAGGCGTCTACGGCAACCTCGTCAAGGCCGCCAGCCCGACCGGCCTGCTGCCGCAGTGGGACAAGTACGTCGACCAGGACGTGGTCGCGAAGTCCGGCTTCACCTTCGACGCCGCCAAGGCCAAGAAGCTGCTGGCCGACGCCGGCTACAAGGACGGCGACGGCGACGGTTACGTCGAGAACAAGGACGGCTCCAAGATCAGCCTGTCCCTCATCGTCCCGTCCGGCTGGACCGACTGGATGGAGTCGGCCCGCTCGATCGCCGCCAGCGCCAAGGCCGCCGGCATCCAGGTCACGCCCGACTTCCCCGACTTCAACGCCCTGGTGGAGAAGCGCACCAAGGGTGACTTCGACCTGGTGATCAACAACGAGCGGCAGCTGTCGAACTCGCCGTACACGTACTACGAGTACCTGTTCCAGCTGCCGATCCAGAAGCAGCAGAACACGGTGAACTTCGGCCGCTACGAGAACAAGAAGGCCTGGGACCTCGTCCAGCAGCTCGACCAGGTCAAGACCGACGACACCGCCGGCATGCAGAAGATCATCTCCCAGCTCCAGCAGATCCACCTGGACGACCTGCCGGTGATCCCGCTCTGGTACAACGGCCTCTGGGCGCAGTCCAGCACCTCGGTGTGGAAGAACTGGCCGGCCGCGGCCGGGAGCGCGCCGAAGACCCCCGCCGTGATGTGGCGCAACTGGCTGGAGCTGGGCGGGTTCGAGACCCTCACCCAGATCCAGCCCGCCGCCTCCTAGCCGGACCCTCGAAGCCCCGCTCCCCGGCGCCGGGGAGCGGGGCCCTCACGGAGACAGATCACGTGCGTCGATACTTCGGCAGGAAACTGCTCATCTACGGGCTGACGTTCTTCGTCGCCGTCACGGTCAACTGGATGATCCCGCGCTTCATGCCCGGCGACCCGGTCGCCAGCATGGTCGCGCGGGCCAACGTCACCAAGCCCGAGGCCGTCGAGGCGATGCGGGCCTACTACAACAACCTCTTCGGCCTGGACCAGCCGCTGCTCACCCAGTACGCCAACTTCTGGGGCGCGCTGCTGCGCGGCGACTTCGGCACCAGCATCTGGCTGTTCCCGACCCCGGTGAGCCAGGTGATCGGCGGCGCGGTGCCGTACACGCTGGCGCTGGTCGTCCCGTCGGTGCTGCTGAGCTGGGTCGTCGGCAACCAGTTCGGCGCGTACGCGGCCCGCCGCAAGCTGCTCGACAACACCGTCCTGCCGGTCGGCTACGTGCTGACGGCGATGCCGTACATGTGGCTGGCGGTGCTGCTGGCCTGGTCGCTCGGCGTGATCGCCGGGCTGTTCCCGGTGGCCGGCGGCTACAGCTTCTCCATGCGCCCCAACCTGTCGTGGACGTTCTTCCTCGACCTGCTGCACCACTGGACGCTGCCGTTCCTGTCGCTGTTCCTGGTGGCGCTGGGCGGCTGGGCGATCGGCATGCGGAACATGATCATCTACGAGCTGGAGTCGGACTACTCGACCTACCTGTCGGCGCTCGGCGCGCCCGCCCGGCTCATCCGCAGGTACGCCTTCCGCAACGCCGTCCTGCCCCAGATCACCGGCCTGGCCCTGCAGCTCGGCGTGCTCGTGGCCGGCGCGCTGGTCACCGAGATCGTCTTCGCCTACCCGGGTCTCGGCAGCCTCATTCTCAAGGCCATCCAGAACAAGGACTTCTTCCTCCTCCAGGGCGCGTTCCTGTTCATCGTGCTCGGCGTGCTGATCGCCAACTTCATCATCGACATCGTCTACGTCGTGGTCGATCCTCGGACCAGGGCGGGAATGGCGGGTGCGCAGGCATGACGACGATCCAGGAAGCCGTGCCGCGCGAGCGGGCCGCGGTCCGGCGCGAGGCGCTCTACTTCGCGGTGCGCAACGGCAAGCTCATGACCGGCCTGACGATCGTCCTGGCGCTGCTCCTGCTGGGACTGATCGGCCCGCTGTTCGTGGCCGCCGCGCCCAACGAGTACAGCGTCCAGGCGATGAGCCCGCCCACCGGCGAGCACTGGTTCGGCACCACCACCTTCGGCCAGGACATCTTCGCCCAGTTCGTCCACGGCCTGCGCGCCACCTTCGCCGTCGGCGTGGTCGGCGGCGGCATCGCCGCGGTCATCGGGATGGTCGTCGGCTTCGTGGCCGGCTACGTCGGCGGCCTGGTGGACGAGGTGCTCAACATGCTGACCAACATCATCCTGGTCATCCCCAGCCTGGCCGTGCTGCTGATCGTCAACGCCTACCTGGGCATCCGCAGCGTGGCCGTGCAGGGCCTGTTCATCGGGCTGACGCAGTGGCCGTGGGCGGCGCGGGCGATCCGGGCGCAGACGTTCTCGCTGCGCACCCGCGAGTTCGTGGACCTGGCCAGGATGAGCGGGTCCGGCACCGGGCGCATCATCGCCAGGGAGATCGCCCCGAACATGAGCTCCTACCTGTTCATGACGTTCATCCTGCTGTTCGGCGGCTCGGTGCTCATCGCCTCCTCGCTGGACTTCATCGGCCTCGGCCCCACCGAGGGCGTCTCGCTGGGCCTGATGCTGCAGAACGCCAACCAGTGGAGCGCGCTCCAGCTCGGCATGTGGTGGTGGTTCGTGCCGCCGGGCGCCGCCATCACCGCCATCGTCGGCGCCCTGTACGTCGCCAACGTCGGCCTCGACGAGGTCTTCAACCCGAAGTTGAGGGAGACATGAGTCTTCAGGTCAGCGAGCTGAGGGTCCACTACCGGACGCTCAGGGGCGACGTGCGCGCGCTCGACGGCATGTCCTTCGAGCTCGGCGACGGCGAGATCCTCGGCCTGGTCGGCGAGTCCGGCTGCGGCAAGAGCACCCTGGGCAAGTCCCTCATCCGCATGGACGGCCGCATGCGGCACGTCGGCGGCCGGGTCGTGCTCGACGGGCGCGAGCTGCCGATCGCCGACGACCGGGCGATGAACGGCTTCCGCTTCAAGGAGGTCTCCCTCATCCCGCAGTACGCGATGAGCGCGCTCAACCCCACCCGCAAGATCCGCAAGATGGTGGGCGAGCTGCTGCGCTCGCGCGGCGTCACGCTCGACGCCGCCGAGCTGGAGCGGCGCATGGACCAGGTCGGGCTGCCGCGCGAGGTGCTCGACCGCTACCCGATCGAGCTGTCCGGCGGCATGAAGCAGCGCATGGTCATGGTCATCTCCACGCTGCTCGACCCGTCGCTGCTCATCGCCGACGAGGTCACCTCCGCGCTCGACGTCTCCACCCAGAAGGCCGTCGCCCGCGCGCTGCTCGGCTTCCGCGACAGCGGCTACGTCAAGAGCATGATCTTCGTCACCCACGACATCGCGCTCACCCACCACATCGCCGACACGATCATGGTCATGTACGCGGGCCGCCTCGCCGAGAAGGCCCCCGCCGACGCGCTCGTCAAGGCGCCCAGGCACCCGTACACCAGGCTGCTCATCGACGCGCTGCCCGAGGTCGGCGTCCGTTACGCCGATCGGCGGCTGGAGGGCATCGCCGGCAGCCCGCCGTCGCTGCTCGACCCGCCCGCCGGCTGCCGTTTCCGCGCCCGCTGCCCGCTCGCCGGGGACGAGTGCGCCGAGGATCCGCCCGTGGCCGAGGTCGCGCCCGGCCACCACGTCGCCTGCTGGAAGGCCTGATGCTGAGACTCGACCATGTCACCAAGGTGTTCAGGATCGGCGCCTTCGGCGGCCGTACCGTCACCGCCGTCAGGGACGTCAGCTTCGACGTCGCGCCCGGCGAGGTCGTCTCCCTCATCGGGGAGAGCGGCAGCGGCAAGAGCACGCTCGGCCGTCTGATCCTCGGGCTCAACAAGGCCACCAGCGGCACGATCACCTTCGACGGGCGGCCGGCGCGGGCGGGCAAGGACTACTACCGCGACGTCCAGGGGATCTTCCAGGACCCGTTCAGCTCGTTCAACCCGGTGTTCAAGGCCGACCGGGTGTTCGCGATGGTCAAGGAGTCGTACCATCCGGGCGTGTCCGAGGGGGAGTGGGCCGAGCGGGTCCGCGCGGCGCTGCGCGACGTGCGGCTCAACCCCGACCAGGTGCTCGGCAAGTTCCCCCACCAGCTCAGCGGCGGCCAGCTCCAGCGCCTGCTCATCGCCCGCGCGCTGCTGCTGGAGATCCGCCTGCTGGTGGCCGACGAGATCACCAGCATGCTCGACGCCTCCACCCGCATCGACGTGCTCAACCTGCTGGCCGAGCTGAAGACGCGCGGCCTCGGCGTGCTCTACATCACGCACGACCTGTCGCTCGGCAACTACCTGGCCGAGCGGACGATCGTGCTGCGCGAGGGCGCGGTGGTGGAGATGGGCCCGACCGGCGAGGTCTTCGGCGACCCGCTCCATGCCTACACGCGCGAGCTGCTGTCGGCGGTGCCGCGCCTGCACGAGGATTGGGCCGACGCCGAGGACACGGGCACCTGCCTCTACCACGAGCGCGGGGGCTCCGGCGGCCTGCTGGAGGCCGCTCCGGGCCATTTCGTCGCGTGCGCCCGGTCGAAGACCTGTTAAGGAGATGTCCTTGAACCACCGTCCGCTGCACGACGGCTGGACCCTGTCGTCGCGGGACGCCGCGGATCTCATCACCGGGGTCCCGGCCACCGTGCCCGGCTGCGTGCACACCGACCTGCTCGCCGCCGGGCTCATCGACGACCCCTATCTCGACGACAACGAGCGGCGGCTGGCCTGGATCGGCCGCAGGGACTGGACCTACCGCACCACGTTCGCCTGGTCGCCGGACGAGCACGAGCGTACGGACCTCGTGTGCCGCGGGCTCGACACGGTCGCCGAGATCACGCTCAACGGGGTGCGCGTCGGCGGCACCGCCAACCAGCACCGCTCCTACCGGTTCCCCGTCCGCCACCTGCTGCGCCATGGGGCCAACGAGCTGACGGTCACCTTCCGCTCCGCCTACGCCTACGCGGAGGAGCAGCGGGCGGCGCTCGGGGAGCGGCCGGGCGCCTACGACGAGCCGTACGCGTTCATCCGCAAGATGGCCTGCAACTTCGGCTGGGACTGGGGCCCCACGCTGGTCACGGCCGGCATCTGGCGGCCGATCGGGCTGGAGAGCTGGAGCGGCGCCCGGCTGGCCGAGGTGCGCCCTCTGGCCGACGCCGACGGGACGGTGCGGGTGCACGTCCGGGTCGAGCGCACCGCCGAAGGGCCGCTCACGCTGTCGGCCGAGGTCGCCGGGGTCACCGCCGAGCGGCGCATCGACGGCCGCTCGGCCGTGCTCGCGCTCAAGGTGCCCCGCCCCGACCTGTGGTGGCCGCGCGGCCACGGCGACCAGCCGCTCTACGACCTGACGGTACGGCTCGGCGAGGACGAGTGGCACGGCAGGATCGGCTTCCGCTCGGTGGAGCTGGAACGGGAGGCGTTCCGGTTCAAGATCAACGGCAGCCCCGTCTACGTCAGGGGCGTCAACTGGATCCCCGACGACTGCTTCCCGTCCCGCGTGACGAGGGAGCGGCTGGCCGCGCGGTTCGGGCAGGCCCTCGACGCCGGCGTCAACCTGCTGCGGGTCTGGGGCGGCGGCCTGTACGAGAGCGACGACTTCTACGACCTCGCCGACGAGCTCGGCCTCATGGTCTGGCAGGACTTCCCGTTCGCCTGCTCCGCCTACCCCGAGGAGGAGCCGTTCCGGTCCGAGGTCGCCGCCGAGGCCCGCGAGAACGTCACCCGCCTGGCCCCGCACCCCAGCCTGGTGCTGTGGTGCGGCAACAACGAGAACCTGGAGGGCCACGCCGACTGGGGCTGGCGCGACAAGCTCCAGGGGCGCAGCTGGGGCGCGGGCTTCTACCACGACCTGCTGCCCGGCATCATGGCCGAGCTGGACCCGACGCGGCCGTACTGGCCGGGCAGCCCCTACTCGGGCGCGCCCGGCCTGCCGCCGAACGACCCCGCCCGCGGCACCGTCCACATCTGGGACGTCTGGAACCGCGAGGACTACACCCGGTACGCCGCCTACCGGCCGCGTTTCGTCGCCGAGTTCGGCTTCCAGGGGCCGCCCGCGTACGCGACCCTGCGCCGGGCCTCCTCCGACGAGCCGCTGACCCCGCGCTCCTCCCACCAGAAGGCCGTGGACGGCCAGGAGAAGCTGCTGCGCGGGCTCGGCGGGCACCTGCCGCGGCCGGGCACGTTCGACGAGTGGCACTACCTGACCCAGCTCAACCAGGCGCGGGCGGTGGCGTTCGGCGTGGAGCGCTTCCGCGCGCTCATGCCGCACACCATGGGCACGATCGTCTGGCAGCTCAACGACTGCTGGCCGGTGACGTCGTGGGCGGCGGTGGACGGCGACGGGCGGCGCAAGCCGCTCTGGCACGCGCTGCGCCGCGCCTACGCCGACCGGCTGATCACGATGCTCGACGGCGAGCTGGCCGTGGTCAACGACGCCCCGCAGGCGTGGTCGGGCGAGCTGGAGCTGGTCCGGCGCCGGCTGACCGGAGAGCCGCTGGCCAAGGAGGTCGTCGCCGTGCACGTGGCGCCGCGCGCGGTGACCAGGGTGGCGCTGCCGCCGGCGGTGGCCGCGGCCGACGACCCGGCGCGCGAGCTGCTGTCGGCCCGGCTCGGCTCGGTCCGCCTGGTGCGTTTCTACGCCGAGGACCCGGCCGTCGCGTTCCCCCCGGCGGTCTGGGACGCCGACGCCGCGCCCGCGCAGGACGGCTACCGGGTGACCGTCACCGCCCGCACCGTGCTGCGCGAGCTGGCGCTCTTCCCCGACCGGCTGGACCCGGCCGCGGGCGTGGACGACCAGCTCGTCACGCTGCTGCCCGGCGAGAGCGCGGTCTTCCACGTCACCACGGCGAAGGCCCTGGACGCCGCCGCGCTGACCGGCTTCCCGGTGCTGCGGTGCGTCAACGAGCCGGGCGGCGCGCTGTTCAGACCCTGAACTCCTCGGTGCGGTGCCCGTAGCCGGGCACCGCGGCCCGCATCGCGTCGGTGACGGCGGGCGGCGGCAGCGGCGCGATCTCGCGCTCGTGGAAGGCGAGCACGTCCTCACCGGCGGCGAAGAGCGCGCGCACCGCCGCCAGGCAGGGGCCCACGACGCGGGCGTCGGTGATCCGGCGGCCGCCGCGGCAGCCGCCGTACTCGTCGTAGAGCACCTCGTACATGAGGGACGGGCCGAAGACGACCAGCTCCGGCAGCGGGTCGAGGTGCGCGACCCGCGCGGCCGGCAGCACCCGGCACGGCGATCCCGCGCGCGCCCGCACGGCCAGCACGTGCATCTCCCACTGCAGGTACGCCGTGACGGGGAGCTCCGCCACCCGCACCCGCCTGACCGGCACCCGGCTCATGAAGTAGCGGCGCAGCGGGCCCGCCATCTCCGCGACCAGGGCGAGGGAGCCCGCCCAGTCGCCGTCCATCATGGCCCGCCAGCTCGCGACGTCCGGCTCGTAGAAGGTCTGCGCCCGCTCCAGCTTCCACATCGGCTCGGCGGTCACGGCGTGGTCGCGGTCGAAGGCGGCGTGATAGCCCTCCGCGTCGAGGACCAGGGCGTCGGCGTGCGCCACGGCGGCGAACGGGTTGCCCACGAGGTCCTGGGCCGGATCATGGCCCGGGTGGTCGACCGTGTTCGACGCGCCGTGCTCGGTCATGCGGCTCCCTCCGTCGGCTGAAAACCCGCCCAGATCATCAATGGCGTCCCTGACAGGGTCAAGGCCCAAAAACGATCCGCGCGGGCTCGCTCAGCCGCGGTGGTGCGCGCGCCGGCGGACCAGGCTGAAGAGCATGGCCACCAGCCACACACCGAACAGCACCTTGAGGACGCCGAAGCCGCCCACCGCGAAACCGACGATCACGAGCACGAAGAGCAGCCCGACGAACGGGTGCGGCCCGTGGTGCCGGTGGTGACGTGCCGGGCCGTGCTTCCACTGGTGGCGCATCTCCCTGCGGGCCTGGCGCATGTCGTGGTGCATCTGGTGCATCTGGTGGCGATGGGCGCGCATCGCCTCGTGCCAGTCGCCGCCCATGCCGGGAAGCGGGGGAGGCTCCGGGAATCCCGGCACCCGGGAGCGGGCCGCGGGCTGGGAGCCGGGCAGGTCGGCCGTGACCCGGGCGAGGTCACGGGCGGTCTTGGCGGCCAGCGCGTGGTCCAGCCGCTCGTCGAGTTCTTCGCGGGTCAGGCGGCCCTCGGCGAAGTGCTCGCGCAGGGCGGCCATCGTCTGCTCGCGCTCGGCGTCGCCGATGCGGAGGTCGTTCGGGTCCATGCCTGGCTCCTCGCTCCGTGGGCCTCGCAGGGTCACTCGTCGCCCGGGTCGCCGTCGGCCAGAATCTGGTAGAGCTTGCGCCGGGTCTCCACCAAAGTCTTACGCGCTTCGCGGATTTGTGCGTCGTTCCCGGTCTGGAGAATCTGCATCATCGCGAAGGCCGACTGGCGGCCGATCTGCCACAGCTCGGTGACGTTGTCGTCGACGTCGGGGCGCATCTCGTCCCACGGGGTGCGGACCTCGTCGGGGTGCGCCTCGATGTAGGCGCGTCCCTCGTCGGTGAGACGGAAGCTCTTGCGGCCCTCGCTCTCCTCGGAGATGACCAGGCCCTCGTCGGTGAGCTGCTGAAGCGCCGGGTAGACGGCGCCGGGGCTGGGCTTCCAGCCGCCCTCGCTGCGCTCGGCGATCTCCTGGATGATCTGGTAGCCGTTGCGCGGCTCCTCGGCGAGCAGGGCCAGGATGGCGGCGCGGACGTCGCCGCGCTTGGCCTTGCGGCCCCGGCCGCCCCAGCCGCGGTGGCCGCCGAACGGCCCGCCGGGCCCGAACGGCCCGCCGCCGCCGAACGGCCCGCCGCCGAACGGGCCACCCGGCCCGAACGGCCCACCGGGTCCGAACGGCCCGCCGGGCCCGCCTCTCCTGCCGCGCTCCCGGTGCTCGTGCCGGTGCTCGTGCCTGTGGTGCCGGTGGCCGCCCATCTCCTCGAAGGCCTCGGCCAGCGACTTGAACGCCTCGCGGGCGGCTCGCTTGTAGTCGTGCGCCCCGGGCCAGGGGCCGGGCGCTGCCTGTGCGGAACTCATAGGTTTCCCCCTATATCGTGATTCGTTCTCGATGCATCAACGATATATCGCTACTGTGTCGGCAGCAAGCCCCCTGTCAACGTGAGCCAGATCACGAAAAAGTTGCGAAATCGGGGAACAGGATCGGGGATGGAGCCGTTGAACAGAGCAGACGAGGTCGTTCCGCGTCGGCAGGGCTGGGGGGTGCTGTCGCCGTGGAGACGACCTCGTCTGCGTTTCCATGGCCCGCGCTCCGCGCGGGCTGGCTCGGTCGCTCAGACCCGTCGCCTTCCCTCGTCGCTCCGGTCGCTTCGCTCCCTGCGCTCCTCAGTCCAGGCGACGGCGCTCCCTCGCAGCCCCCGAACGCGCAGCGTCCTCAATCCCGAACGCGCGCAGCGCCCGCAATCCCCAACGCGCAGTGTGGGAAGTTTCCGGAACACGGCGACCGAGCCGCCCGCGCGAAGCGCGGGCAATAAGCAGGTACGCTCCCGATCATGATGGGGCACACGCACGCGATGACCGGGGCCATCGCCTGGCTGGGGCTGGCGCCACCACTGGCCGCCCTGCCGCTGCTGACCGAATCCTCCCGCTTCATCGAAACCGGCATCATGGTCGGCGCGCTCGGACCCGCCGAGCTGATCGCCGGCGCCATCATCTGCGCGGGCGCGGCGATGCTGCCCGACCTCGACCATCCCAGCGCCACGATCGCCCAGACCTTCGGGCCGGTCACCTGGTTGCTGAGCAAGGGCGTGTCCTGGCTGGCCGGCGGCCACCGGGGGGCCACCCATTCGCTGGCCTTCGCGGTCGCGCTCGGGTTAGGCACGCACTGGCTGGCCAACACCTATCCCATCGGCCGCGACATCATGGTCGTGCTGCTCATCGGCCTCGCGCTGCGCGCGATCGGCGTCGGCATCCCCGGCAACAAGCTGGGCTCGGCGATGGTCAACATCGGCATGACCGCCGGGCTCTACGCCGTCTTCCTCTCCCTCGGCGTGGGCTACGCCTGGCTCGGCCTCGCGGTCGGCGTCGGCTGTCTGATCCATGTCGTCGGCGACTGCATGACCGAGCGCGGCTGCCCGGTGTTATGGCCGCTCGGGGTGAAGTTCGTGCTGCCGTGGAAGATCGGCATCAAGACCGGCAAGAAGTTCGAGCAGAAGATCCTGGCCCCGCTCCTGTCGGTGGCGATCATCGGCCTGCTCTTCTGGCGCCTCGCGCCGGTTTAACTTGATGTCGAGATATCCTAGTAATATCTTGACGTCGAGACATCCGCCTCCGGCCGTGGAGTTAGGCGTACCTAACGTACGAGTGGTTCCGGCTGTGCGGCAGGATTTGAGTGAACACCGGTCTGATGAGGAGGCGAATCACCGTGTCCGCGAACAGCTTCGGCGCCCGTGACACGCTGCGCGTCGGCGACGCGTCATATGAGATTTTCCGGCTGGATGCCGTCGAGGGCGCCGCACGCCTCCCGTACAGCCTGAAGATCCTCCTGGAGAACCTCCTGCGCACGGAGGACGGCGCGAACATCACCGCCGACCACATCCGCGCGCTGGGCTCCTGGGACCCCAACGCCGCGCCCAGTGTCGAGATCCAGTTCACCCCGGCGCGCGTCATCATGCAGGACTTCACCGGCGTGCCCTGCGTCGTCGACCTCGCCACCATGCGCGAGGCCGTCCGCGACCTCGGCGGCGACCCGGCCCGCATCAACCCGCTCGCCCCGGCCGAGATGGTCATCGACCACTCCGTGATCGTCGACTACTTCGGCCACCCCGACGCCTTCCAGCGCAACGTCGAGCGCGAGTACGAGCGCAACCGCGAGCGCTACCAGTTCCTGCGCTGGGGCCAGACCGCCTTCGACGAGTTCAAGGTCGTCCCGCCCGGCACCGGCATCGTCCACCAGGTCAACATCGAGCACCTGGCCAGGGTCGTCATGATCCGCAACGGCAAGGCCTACCCCGACACCTGCGTCGGCACCGACTCCCACACCACGATGGAGAACGGCATCGGCGTGCTCGGCTGGGGCGTCGGCGGCATCGAGGCCGAGGCCGCGATGCTCGGCCAGCCGATCTCCATGCTCATCCCGCGCGTGGTCGGCTTCAAGCTCAACGGCAAGCTGCCCGCCGGCGCCACCGCCACCGACCTGGTGCTGACCATCACCGAGATGCTGCGCAAGCACGGCGTGGTCGGCAAGTTCGTCGAGTTCTACGGCGAGGGCGTCTCCTCGGTGCCGCTGGCCGACCGGGCCACCATCGGCAACATGAGCCCCGAGTTCGGCTCCACCTGCGCGATCTTCCCGATCGACGGCCAGACCGTCGACTACCTGCGCCTGACCGGCCGCACCGAGGAGCAGATCGCCCTCGTCGAGTCCTATGCCAAGGCCCAGGGCCTGTGGCTCGACCCGTCGGCGCCCGAGCCGGTGTTCTCCGAATACATCGAGCTCGACCTCGGCACGGTCGTCCCGTCCATCGCCGGGCCCAAGCGCCCGCAGGACCGCATCGCGCTGTCCGACGCCAAGGACGCCTGGCGCCGCGACGTGGACAACTACGTGAGCGACGGCGTGGACGAGGCCAACGAGGAGAGCTTCCCGGCCTCCGACGCGCCCGCCTCCAACGCCACCGCCAACGGCGGCCGGCCGCACAAGCCGGTGCCCGTCACGCTGGCCGACGGCACGTCGTTCGAGATCGACCACGGCATCGTCTCGATCGCCGCGATCACCTCGTGCACCAACACCTCCAACCCGTACGTCATGCTCGGCGCGGCCCTGCTCGCCCGCAACGCCGTCGACAAGGGCCTCACCCGCAAGCCGTGGGTCAAGACCTCGCTCGCGCCCGGCTCCCAGGTCGTCACCGGCTACTTCGAGCGCTCGGGCCTCCAGCCCTACCTCGACAAGATCGGCTTCAACCTGGTCGGCTACGGCTGCACCACCTGCATCGGCAACTCGGGGCCGCTGCTGCCGGAGATCTCCGAAGCCATCCAGGCCAACGACCTCGCGGTCACCGCCGTGCTGTCCGGCAACCGCAACTTCGAGGGCCGGATCAACCCCGACGTCAAGATGAACTACCTGGCCTCGCCGCCGCTCGTGGTGGCGTACGCGCTGGCCGGCACCATGGACCTCGACCTCGACACCGAGCCGCTCGGCGTCGGCAGTGACGGGCAGCCGGTCTACCTGCGCGACATCTGGCCCTCCCCGGAGGAGGTCGCCGAGGTCGTCCACTCCTCGATCGGCCGCGAGATGTTCGAGCGCGACTACGCCGACGTCTTCAAGGGCGACGACCACTGGCGCTCGCTGCCGATCCCGACCGGCGACACCTTCGAGTGGGACCCCGACTCCACCTACGTCCGCAAGGCCCCCTACTTCGACGGCATGCCGGAGAAGCCGGAGCCCGTGACGGACATCAGCGGCGCCCGCGTCCTGGTCAAGGTCGGCGACTCGGTCACCACCGACCACATCTCGCCGGCCGGCTCGATCAAGGTCGGCACCCCGGCCGCGCAATACCTGCAGGCCAACGGGGTCGAGGTCAAGGACTTCAACTCCTACGGCTCGCGGCGCGGCAACCACGAGGTGATGATCCGCGGCACGTTCGCCAACATCCGCCTGCGCAACCAGATCGCGCCGGGCACCGAGGGCGGCTACACCCGCGACTTCACCCAGCCCGACGCACCGGTGTCGTTCATCTACGACGCCTCGGTCAACTACGCCGCCGCGGGCACGCCGCTGGTGGTGCTGGCCGGCAAGGAATACGGCTCCGGCTCCTCGCGCGACTGGGCGGCCAAGGGCACGGCGCTGCTGGGCGTCCGCGCGGTCATCGCCGAGTCCTACGAGCGCATCCACCGCTCCAACCTCATCGGCATGGGCGTGCTGCCGCTGCAGTTCCCGGAGGGCGCCACGGCGGCGTCGCTGGGCCTGACCGGCGAGGAGACGTTCGACATCACCGGCGTCGAGGAGCTCAACAAGGGCGGCATCCCGCAGACCGTGCACGTCAAGGCCGGCGACGTCGAGTTCGACGCCGTCGTCCGCATCGACACGCCGGGCGAGGCCGACTACTACCGGCACGGTGGCATCATGCAGTACGTCCTGCGCTCGCTGCTGGCCAAGTGATCTTCCTGGTCGCCGCCCGGTCATGAGCCGGGCGGGGGCCGGGGGTTGGGGCGTGATCCTCACGCGCCCCGCATCGGGGGAACCACCCGAACCGACGAGGCCGTCCGGCGGAACACCCTCCGCCGGGCGGCCTTCGCCGTTCCCCCTTAGCCGTTCCCCCTTAGCCGTTCCCCGCTTACGCGACGCGCCCGGCCGGCGCGGACCAAGTGTCGCAGGCGGCGGGGGAGAGCGACTGGCGGCCGCGCTCCAGCCAGCGGGCCCGGTTGACGCCCTTGCCGTGGCTGCGGACGCCGTCGAAGTCGTCGCCGCTCGCCCTGGCGGTCTCCACCAGGGCCGCCCAGTCCTGCCCGGTGCGCCCCAGCGAGCCCTGCACGCTGCCCAGGAACACTCCCGCGAGGCAGTCGGCCTGCAACTCGTAGCGGCGCCGCGCCACGCTCTCACGCGCCTTGGGGAGGCTCACGCCCATGAGGCGCTGCACGTGGTGGCCGTACTCGTGGGCGGCGACCTTGAGCGGATAGAGGTCCGTACGGTTCTCGATCCAGGGCCCGGTGAGCGGGAAGACGAGCGTGCGCCGCTCCACGCAGTAGAACGCCGCCGCCTGCGCGGGCCAGTCCCCGCCGCAGATCCGGTCGGCGGGCTCGTCGAAGTACCGCACCACGGGCCTCGCGAACGTCCGCCCCGCCTTCGCGAAGTACGCCCGCCACGACGTGTTGAGGCACGTGACGACGGTCTGGAGGTATTCCCGGGTCCGCGGGATCCCCCCGGAGCTGATCGCCGTCTCCGGGCACGAGGTGACCGGCAGCCTGCCCGCCTTCTCCCGGAACGGATCCTGGACGGCGGCCCCGGCCGGAGCGGGCGGCAGGGAGACCGCCAGGACCGCGGCGAGGACAAGGGCGCGCTTGATCGGGAGGAATCGCACGATCGGCAGCCTAGCCAGTGACCGCGTGTGGCACGATGAGGGACGCCACCCGGCGAAGTTCGCTTTCGCCGGGCGGCATCCCCTACAGCGCGTCCGTGAGCCAGTCGATGATCTCGCGGACCACCTCGTCGGGAGCGATCCCGATCCTCCTGGCGAACCGCTGCGCCGACACGCTCCGCACGTGCTCGACCATGGCCCAGCTGGGCTTCTCCAGGCCCGTGCCGTCACAGCTGACGGAGATGTGGTTGTCCCATCCTCGATTCGTCGTGGTCAGCGGCACGACGATCTTGACGGGTGTGGCGGCGTTGAATCCGTCGTTGCTCACGACCAGCACCGGCCGGCGGAAACCCTGCTCGCGGCCGATCGGATCGCCCAGGTCAGCGAGCCAGATCTCGCCCTGGATCACCCTCATCTCTCTCCTCGGGGATCAGCCCTTCCCATTCGGGCGCGACGCGGGAAGAGCGCGGTGGGGGACCCTGGACCGCCTCGGACTCGCCGAGGTAGTCGGCCCAGGCTCGGGGGTCCTCGTGTCGTGTCTCCTCCATCTGCTCCGCGACCCGCTGCCAGCGGTATTTCCTCTCCATCTCCCTGATGGCCTGGTCGATGATCGCGGTCATGGGCTCACCTGCCTTCTTGGCTAGCGCTGCGATCCTGTCCCGGGTCTTGACGCTGACACGTATCGTCGTCGCTTTCGGCTTCACGGCCATACTCCTGAGACTACGTCGGCGTCTTTCGGTGACACTACATGACCGTGGTTACACTCACGTGATGAACGGCAACTCTGCGTAAAGATGGTTGACTCTCCTGCGTGACTGATACGGCATTGGTGCTGATCCTTGGTGGTTCAGCGGTTTTCATCGGCGCGATCGTGCAGGGCAGCGTCGGGTTCGGCCTGGGGTTGGTGGCGGCTCCCGTGCTCACCCTGCTCGATCCCGACCTCATGCCGGGCGCCATCCAGGTCGTCAATGCGACGTTGCCGCTGTTCACGCTGGCCGTCGAGTGGCGCGGGGTGGATTGGCGGGGGCTGGGCTTCGCGGTGCTCGGCAGGGTGCCGGGGAGCGTCCTGGGTGCGTTCATCATTGTCTACGTTTCCGTATACACCCATGGCCTCCTCGTGGCGGCCATGGTGCTCGTCGCGGTGGCGTTGACCGCGAGGGCGCTGAGCGTGCCGCGCAACGGCGTGACCATCACCTCGGCGGGCTTCGTCTCGGGCGTGACCGGGACCGCCACGGGCATCGGGGGGCCGCCCATCGCGCTGGTCTACCAGACCGCCAAGGGGCCCCAGATCCGCTCCACGCTCGCCGTGTTCTTCTTCCTGAGCGCGGTGCAGTCGCTGGCCATCCTGGCAATCGTGGGGGAACTGCCCGGGCGGGCCCTGTCGGCGGGCGCGACCCTGATCGTCCCCATGGTGCTGGGATTCCTGGTGTCCAAGCCGCTGCGCCGCTACCTCGACGGCGGCAAGGCGCGGACGGCCGTGCTCGTCGTGGCCGCGGTGTCGGCCGCCGGGCTCATCGCGCAGAACGTGATCACGCAGGTCCTGTCCGCTTGAGCGGCGCCCCCGGCCGCGGTGCCGGGAGCCAAGGCTCACATGGTGGATCCAGGCCCGCCGCGCAGGCGTCGCACGAGGTCGTCGGCGGCCTCCGGCCATTGCGGGTGGTCGAATGTGAAGCCCGCTTCGAGCAGGCGACCGGGGACGACGCGGCGACTTTTCAACAGGAGTTCGGTATCCGAGCGCAGCGCGAACGCGCCGAGCTCGGCCATCCACTTCGTTGCGGGCAGGCCCACCGGAACACCCCACGCGGCGCGCAGCACGCGCATGAACGTACGTTGCGGTAAAGGGACAGGAGCGGCGAGGTTCACCGGCCCGGCGAGGTCGTCCCGGTCGGCCAGGAACTCGACGGCGCGGACGAAGTCGCGGTCATGGATCCAGGACACGTATTGCGCACCGCCGGCGACCGGGCCGCCAAGTCCAAGGCGCACGAGCCGCAGCAAGACCTCGAAGACGCCGCCACGGTCGGGGCTCATCACCATGGCGGCGCGCATGCTGACCTTGCGCGTGTGGGGGGTTTCGGCTTGTTCCTGCGCCCGCTCCCACGCTTTCGCGATCTCAACGCTGTAGGCCCAGTAGCCTGGCACGCCCGGTTCGGCGCCGCCCAGCACGCCGGTCACCTCGTCGTTGGGGGCGTCGAGGCGGTGGGCGTAAACGGTGGCAGTGCTCATCTGAAGCCAGACCTTGGGAGGCCGTACGGCGGCCGCGACGGCCTCGCCCACCACCCGGGTGGAATGCACCCGCGAATCCATCATGGCCCGCAGATTGTCAGGCGTGTAGCGACAGTTGACGCTGCGTCCGGCCAGGTTGATCACTACGTCGCTGCCGTCGATCTCCTTCGCCCATGGGCCGAGTGTCTCGGCATCCCAGCGGACGTCGCGATCGTGCACCGGCCGCCTGGTCAGGATCACGACGTCATGGCCCGCAGCGGTCAGTGCGCGACTCAGGACGGTGCCTACCTGCCCGGTCCCCCCAGGTATCACGATCTTCATCCGGCTTCCCCCAAGGTGAGTAGGGCAAGCCTAGCGCGGCTGGCTGAACACGTTCAAAAGCGGCTCATGCCGCCACAGGAGAACCATCACACCCGTGACACACCGGGCTCCCAGATCTGCCAGGCCTCGACGCCCAGGAGTCCGGGAGGTTGAGCCTGCGTTTCTGGATTGTTACCGGAAACAACAAACTCCCGGCCCCGACCCCCTTCCAAAGCAGGCCGTCCCGGAATACGTTGCCGCAAACAACATTCATCCGGGCCCCTCCGGAAGAAAGGACCCTGCACCATGCGCAAGGGGATCCTCAGCCTGACCGCCGCGGCAGCCGCGCTCGCCCTCGGTCTCACCGCCTGCGGGGGCGACGGCGGTCAGACCAGCACGTCGACCACCTCCGAGTCGGCCACGGCGGCGGCCAAGGCCGGCAAGATCGGCGTCATCCTGCCGGACAGCAAGTCCTCGGCCCGGTGGGAGACGGCGGACCGCAAGTACCTCGAAGAGGCGTTCAAGGCCGCCGGCGTCGAGTACGACATCCAGAACGCCCAGAACGACAAGACGGCGTTCCAGACCATCGCCGACCAGATGATCACGAACGGCGCCACCGTTCTCATGATCGTCAACCTGGACAGCGGCAGCGGCAAGGCCGTCATCGAGAAGGCCAAGTCGCAGGGCGTCGCCGTGATCGACTACGACCGGCTCACGCTCGGCGGCGGCGCCGCCTACTACGTCAGCTTCGACAACACCAAGGTCGGCACCCTCCAGGGTGAGGGCCTGTCGAAGTGCCTGACGGACAAGAAGGCGGACAAGCCGATCGTCGCCTACCTCAACGGCTCTCCCACCGACAACAACGCCACGCTGTTCAAGCAGGGCTACGACGGTGTGCTCAAGCCGAAGTTCGACTCCGGCGACTACGTCAAGGGCCCCGAGGAGTCGGTGCCCGAGTGGGACAACACCAAGGCCGGCACGCTCTTCGAGCAGATGCTGACCGAGCAGCCGAAGATCGCCGGCGTCCTGGCCGCCAACGACGGTCTCGGCAACGCCGCCATCACCATCCTCAAGAAGAACGGCCTCAACGGGAAGGTCCCGGTCACCGGCCAGGACGCGACCGTCCAGGGCCTGCAGAACATCCTCGCCGGCGACCAGTGCATGACCGTCTACAAGGCGGTCAAGAAGGAGGCCGACGCCGGGGCCAAGCTGGCGGTGGCGCTGGCCAAGGGCGAGAAGCCCACGGCGAGCTCCAGCGTCAAGGACCCGGAGAGCGGGCAGGACGTCCCCGCCGAGCTCATGGAGCCGCAGGCCATCTACCTCGACAACGTCAAGGACGTGGTGGCCGACGGTTACGTGACCAAGGAGGAACTGTGCACCGGTGACTTCGCCGCGAAGTGCACCGAGGCCGGAATTCAGTAGAACCGAGAGGGGTACGGCCCGCGTCACCGGCGCGGGGCCGTACCCTCCCCTCTAGGGAGCCCCATGACCCCCCTCCTTGAAGTGCGCGGGATCGACAAGAGCTTCGGTCCGGTCAAAGTCCTGCACAACGTCGAGTTCTCCGCCTACCCCGGCGAGGTCACCGCACTGGTCGGCGACAACGGGGCGGGCAAGTCCACCCTGGTCAAGTGCATCGGCGGCATCTATCCGATCGACGGCGGCACGATCTCCTTCGACGGCAAGCCGGTGCAGATCCACACCCCGCGCGACGCCGGCGAGCTGGGCATCGAGATCGTCTACCAGGACCTGGCCCTGTGCGACAACCTGGACATCGTCCAGAACATGTTCCTCGGCCGGGAGCGCAAGAGCGGGCTCCTGCTCGACGAGGACTCCATGGAGGAGCTCGCCGAGAAGACCCTCAGCAGCCTGTCCGTGCGCACCGTGAAGTCCATCAGGCAGCAGGTCTCCAGCCTGTCCGGCGGGCAGCGGCAGACCGTCGCCATCGCCAAGGCCGTGCTGTGGAACAGCAAGGTCGTCATCCTCGACGAGCCCACCGCCGCCCTGGGCGTGGCCCAGACCGCGCAGGTGCTCGAACTGGTCCGCAGGCTGGCCGACACCGGCCTCGCCGTCGTCCTCATCTCGCACAACATGAACGACGTGTTCGCCGTCTCCGACCGGATCGCGGCGCTCTACCTCGGCAGGATGGCCGCCCAGGTCAAGACCTCCGACGTGACGCACGCGCAGGTCGTCGAACTGATCACCGCCGGCCGCAGCGGGGAACTCGGTCTCAAGAACGGGGTCACCCCATGAGCAAGGTCAAGGAACTGCCCGGCGAGGCCATCGTCGCCGCGACGCAGGCCCCGTCCATCGGCAACAGCTTCCGCGCGTACGTCCAGCGGGTGCGCGGCGGCGACATGGGGTCACTGCCCGCCGTCCTCGGCCTGGTGGTGCTCTGCGCGGTGTTCGCGATCGCCCGCCCCTCGTTCGTCACCGCGATCAACTTCGCCAACCTCTTCACCCAGGGCGCCGCGATCACGCTCATCGCGATGGGCCTGGTGTTCGTGCTGCTGCTCGGCGAGATCGACCTGTCCGCCGGGTACGCGAGCGGCGTCTGCGCGGCCGTGCTCGCCGTCACCCTCGCCAGCCTGGGCCTGCCCTGGTACGTGTGCGCCCTGGCCGCCATCCTCACCGGCGTGATCATCGGCGTCGTGCTCGGCGCGCTGGTGGCCAAGGTCGGCATCCCGTCGTTCGTGGTGACGCTGGCCGCCTTCCTCGCCTTCCAGGGCCTGGTCCTGGTGCTGGTCAAGGAGGGCACGAACATCTCGGTCCGCGACCCGGTGATCCTCGCCATCGCGAACAAGAACCTGGAGCCGTGGCTCGGCTGGGCGCTCTACGCCGTCTGCGTGGGCGCCTTCGCGGCCATCCAGCTCGTCCGGGCCGCCCGGCGCACCAAGCGCGGCCTCACCGCCGACCCGCTGTCGCTCATCGCCTTCCGCGTGGGGGCGCTGGCGGTGCTGGCCGGCGCCGCGGTGTTCGTGCTCAACCTGGAGCGCAGCCGCAACCCGGCGCTGGTCTCGCTCACCGGCGTGCCGATCGTGGTGCCGGTCATCCTGGTGCTGCTGGTCGTGTGGACGGTCATCCTGCGCCGCACGTCGTTCGGCCGCCACCTGTACGCGGTCGGCGGCAACACCGAGGCCGCCCGCCGGGCCGGCATCCCGGTCGACCGGCTCAAGATCAGCGCGTTCGTGATCTGCTCGGCGATGGCCGCCGTCGGCGGCATCGTGGCCGCCTCCCGCGCCAGCTCCGTCGACCCCAACACGGGCGGCAGCTCGGTCCTGCTGTACGCGGTCGGCGCCGCGGTCATCGGCGGCACGAGCCTGTTCGGCGGCAAGGGCCGGGTGCTCGACGCCGTGCTCGGCGGCGCCGTGGTGGCCGTCATCGAGAACGGCATGGGCCTCATGGGCTACGGAGCCAGCGTCAAGTATCTGGTCACCGGGTGCGTGCTGCTCCTCGCCGCGGGCGTCGACGCCCTGGCGCGCAGGCGGGCGGCTGCCGCTGGTCTAAGGTGATCAGCGACCCGCAGCCTCTCAAGGAACCCCAGATCATGCGTGCCGGCCCCTCGCAGGAGGACATCAGGCGCCACAACCTCGGCGCGCTCCTTCGCCACGTCCACCTGGGCGGGCCGACCTCGCGTGCCGAGCTCACCGCCAAGATGGGGCTCAACCGCAGCACGATCATGGCGCTGACCTCCGACCTCACGGCTGCGGGGCTCGTACGCGAGGAGCTGCCCCGCGAGACCGGCCGGGCCGGCCGCCCTTCGCTGGTGGTCCGGCCGGAGTCGTCGCGGGTCTACGTGTTCGCCTTCGACGTGGGGCCCGACCGGCTCGCGGTCGCGCGCGTGGGGCTGGGCGGGGTCATACTCGACCGGCGCGAGGCCGTACGCCGCCGTGAGGTGTTCGAGCTGGACGAGCTGACCGGCGCGCTCGCCGGCTTCGCCCGGCAGATGCGCCGCAAGACCAGGGCCGACACCGTCTGCGTGGGCGCGGCGGCGGCCGTGTCCGGCGGCGTGCGCAAGGCCGACGGCGTGGTCACCTTCGGCCCCAACCTCAAGGCGGAGGAGGTGCCGTTCGGCGAGGAGCTGGGCCGCAAGCTCGGCCTGGGCCTGCCGGTCAGCGTCGGCAACGACGCCAACCTGGGCGCGCTCGCCGAGCACAGCCGCGGCGTCGGCGTCGCCGTCAGGGACCTCATCTACCTGCACGGCGACGTGGGCATCGGCGGCGGCATCATCGCCGGCGGCCAGTTGCTCGGCGGCCACGACGGCTACGGCGGCGAGGTCGGCCACATGGTCGTCAACCCGGGCGGCCGGGCCTGCGGCTGCGGCTCGCACGGCTGCCTGGAGGCCGAGGTGGGGGAGCGCGCCCTGCTGGAGGCGGCCGGCCGCTTCGGCGCCGGGCAGCAGGGCCGCGACGCGGTCCGGGCCGTGGTCGAGGCGGCCGACCGCGGCGACATCGTCGCCCAGGAGGCGCTGAGCCGCACCGGCGAATGGCTCGGCCTCGGCGTCGCCAACCTCGTCAACATCTTCAACCCCGAGATGGTGATCTTCGGCGGCATGCTGCGTGAGGTCTATCTCGGCTCGGCCGCGCAGGTGCGCACGCAGCTCACCCTGCACGCCATGGCCGCGCAGCGCGAGCAGGTGCGGCTGCGCACCTCCGCGCTCGGCGACTCCGCCACTCTGGTCGGCGCGGCGGAGCTGGCCTTCGCGCACGTGCTCGCCGATCCCCTGGAGGTCCTGGCCCGCGCGAACGGCTAGCCGGCCGGGTCAGCCCACTTTCGCCCGCGCCGCCGTCCAGGTGTTGCAGAAGCCGGTGGCCCCGCCCTTGTAGCCGCGGTCCTGCCAGAACGCCAGGTTGCGCGGCTTGCCGTGCACCTCGCTCTCCTCCGCCTGCCGTACCGCGTCGAGCCAGTCGTCCCACGCGATGCCCGGCCCGATCGACTTCAGCGCGGCGCTGTAGAAGACGCCCGCGTAGCACTCGGCCTGCATCTCCAGCCGGTGGCTCAGCACCGTGCGGGCCCGCTCCGAGGCCGGCAGGTACAGCGCCTCGTGCGCCTTCAGCACCCCGGTGAGCTGCTGGACGTGGTGGCCCCACTCGTGGGCGACCGAGTGGGCGACGTTCATCCTGAACGGGTCGCGCAGGTCGTGCCGGGTGATGCGGATGACGATCGCCCGCTGCTCCGGGCAGTAGTGGGCGCCCGCGCCCGAGACGCGCCCGCAGACCGAGTCCGCGCCGGAGGTGATCGTCACCTCGGGCGAGCTGTAGGGCAGCCCGGCCGCCGCGAACCGCTCCGCCCAGAAGCGGTCCGCGCACGCCGCCATGGCCCGGTGGAAGGCGCGCAGCGAGCCCGCCGACCCCGCCTTGATCGCCGGCACCGCGCATCTCATGCGTGGCAGGTCTCCGCCCATGACGTGGGACAGCGACTCCTGCCCGGTGCGCGGCGCGGCCGACGCGGGCTCACCCGCGATCACGGACACGGTGATGAACACCGCCACCGGCACGAGAACAGTGCGCACGATGGCGGATCATAGATCAATATGTCCCTTTTTGTTAGGACACCTTGGACTTAGGGGCCTTCCACGTGTTGCAGGCGCTCGCCGACTCCTTGGCGAAGCCGCGCTCCAGCCAGTAACCGACGTTGGCGCCGGCCCCGTGCGTCTCCTCGCCGAAGTCCTTCAGGCCGAAGAGCGACAGGAAGGAGCCGCTGCCGTTGTTCCTGACGAAGTAGTACCAGTCGTCGTGGGAGCGGCCCAGCGAGTGCCACACGTCGCCGATGAACGCCGCGCCCAGGCACTCCGCCTGCAGCTCGTAGCGGCGGCTCTCGTCGAGCATGCGCCGGGCGTTCTTGCCGTTGTACTCCGTGCCGGCGTCGAGCATGCCGGTGAGCTGCTGGACGTGGTGGCCGTACTCGTGCGCGAGCACCGCCATGAGCGCCAGGTTGTCCGGATGACGCAGCAGGCCGGGGGAGACCAAGTAAGTGATCTTGTTGTTGCGCGGGCAGTAGACGGCCTGCGCGCCCGCTGGGTAGCCGCCACAGCCCGTCTTCGCACGGGGCTTGGCGATGACCTGGAGCGACGGCTTGCTGAACGCGAAGCCGGCCTTCCTGATCTTCGGCGCCCAGGCCTCGTTGAGGCAGCCGAGCACGCCGGTGAGGTACTTCTTGACGTCCTGCAGGTCGCCGGGCGCGGCCTGCTCCTCCTTGCACGTCCCGAGGTCGAGCTCGCCGGTCTTGTAGACCGGGTTGGCGGTCAGCGCCGGCTTGAACGCCGGAGCGGCCTCCGCGTGGGCCGTGCCGCCTAACAGCACGCTGGTCAGGACGCCCGCCAGGAGCGCCGATCGAGGGATACGCATGGGACGGCACCCTAGTGAAGAGGGAGCCCCAGGTAAAGAACGATCAGGTGACGTTGCGGGCCGCCGAGGCCCAGGTGTTGCAGGCGGCGGGAGTGCCCCGGTTGAAGCCCCGGGTCATCCACGCGGCCTGCGTCGGCCCCTTGCCGTGGTCGTTCTGCGGCCAGCCCTTCGCGCCGTTCTTGCGGAACCAGTCCACGGTGTACGACCAGTCCGCGTCCGTCACCAGCGAGGTGCCCTTCATCGTGCTCATGAAGATCGCCGAGAAGCACTCGGCCTGGAGCTCGGACCGGCGCGACAGCAGCAGCCGGCCGGCCTTGCCCGCGCTCGACCGCGCCGTCCAGTAGTAGCTCCAGATGCCGGAGATCTGCTGCACGTGGTGGCCGTACTCGTGGGCGATCAGCCGGGTGATGCCGAGCGGGAACGGATTGCGGAGCTGGTCGCGGCTGATCATCAGGTACATGGTGCGGTCGGTGGAGCAGTAGACCCCGTCCGCGCCGGCGTTCCAGGCCCCGCACGGCGTGCGCACCTTGCCGGTGATGATGCGCAGCTTCGGCTTGCTGAAGGGCATGTCCGCCTTGGCGAACTGGGCGGCCCACGCCTTGTTCAGGCACGCCGTCACCCGCAGCAGGAAGCGCCGGTAGGCCGTCATGCTGCCGGCGGGCAGCTCTCCCGGCGAGCAGTTCACGTCCGTCAGCCGGCCGGTCCGATACAGCGGGCTGTCCGTGGCGAGGCGCCTGCCGGGCAGCGGCACCTTCTTGGTCTCGGCGCCGTTGACGGGAGGGGAGACGATCTGCTGCGCCTCGTTCACGGGCCTGGCCGAGGTCGTGGCGGAGTCGGCGAGTACGAACACCAGACCGGCCGCGGCGAGCACCAGCGCCAGCAGGGCAGCAACGATCGCCACGATCTTGCCAGTTTGTGCGGAGTTCATAGGTACCGAAAGACTAGGTCAAGATCGGACATATGTGGGTGGAATTGACTCGATGGAGTCAGTGAGGCCTCGGCGAACTAGACTCAGGGCGTCGGCTGACAAAAGCAGAGGGGAGTCGAATCCGTGAGCGGGTTGCTGGGTTCGATCGCAGGACCGCAAGACGTCAAACGGCTCGCCGCCGAGGAGCTGCCGCGGCTCGCGGGGGAGATCCGTGACCTGCTGGTCGACTCGTGCGCCCGGTTCGGCGGCCACCTCGGCCCCAACCTCGGCGTGGTGGAGCTCACCATCGCGCTGCACCGCGTGTTCGACTCCCCGCGCGACCCCATCATCTGGGACACCGGCCACCAGTCCTACGTGCACAAGGTGCTCACCGGCAGGGCCGGCGGCTTCGACGCGCTCAAGCAGGAGGGCGGCCTGTCCGGCTATCCGAGCCAGGCCGAGTCCGAGCACGACTTCGTCGAGAACTCCCACGCCTCCACCGCGCTGTCCTACGCCGACGGCCTGGCCAAGGCGTTCAAGCTGCGCGGCGAGCGCGACCGCACGGCGGTCGCGGTGATCGGCGACGGCGCGCTGACCGGCGGCATGGCCTGGGAGGCGCTCAACAACATCGCCGCCGTCAAAGACCTGCCGGTCGTCATCGTGGTCAACGACAACGGCCGCTCCTACTCCCCGACGATCGGCGGCCTCGCCTCCCACCTGTCCTCGCTGCGGGTCAACCGCCGCTACGAGGACTTCCTCGGCTACGTCAAGGACAAGATCGGGAACGTTCCCGTGCTCTACGACGCCCTGCACGGCGTGAAGAAGGGCGTCAAGGACGTCCTCGCGCCGCAGGCCATGTTCGAGGACCTCGGGCTCAAATACGTCGGTCCCATCGACGGCCACGACGAGCAGGCCATGGAGGCGGCCCTGCGCAAGGCGCGCGGCTTCCGCGGGCCGGTCATCGTGCACGCGCTCACCCAGAAGGGCCGCGGCTACAGCCCCGCCGAGAACCACGACGAGGACCAGTTCCACTCCCCGGGCGCCTTCGACCGGGCCACCGGCGCGGAGAAGCCCAAGGGCCGCATCTGGACCAACGTCTTCAGCGAGGAGCTGGTCCGGCTCGGCAAAGAGCGCGAGGACCTCGTCGCCATCACCGCCGCGATGCTCCACCCGACCGGCCTCAACGCCTTCGCCGAGCACTTCCCCGAGCGCATCTACGACGTCGGCATCGCCGAGCAGCACGCGCTGACCAGCGCCGCCGGGCTCGCCCTCGGCGGCCTGCACCCGGTCGTGGCCGTCTACGCCACGTTCCTCAACCGGGCCTTCGACCAGCTCCTCATGGACGTCGCGCTGCACCGCCTGCCGGTCACCGTCGTGCTCGACCGGGCGGGCGTCACCGGCGACGACGGCGCCAGCCACAACGGCATGTGGGACCTGTCCATCCTCCAGGTCGTGCCCGGCCTGCGCGTCGCGGTGCCGCGCGACGGCGACCGCCTGGCCGAGCTGCTGCGCGAGGCCGTCGAGGTCACCGAGGGCCCCACCGTGCTGCGCTTCCCCAAGGGCCCGGTGGCCGAGCCCGTCGAGGCGGTCGGCAAGCTCGGCGAGATGGACGTGCTGCTGACCCCGGCGGCCGAGCCCGACGTGCTGCTGGTCGGCGTGGGCCCGATGGCCCAGGTCTGCCTCGACGCCGCCAGGCTGCTCGACGCGCAGGGCATCGCGGCCACCGTCGTGGACCCGCGCTGGGTCAAGCCGCTGGACGAGGCGCTGGCGCCGGCCGCCGCCGTGCACAAGCTGGTCGCCGTCGTCGAGGACAACGGCCGCGTGGGGGGCGTGGGCGACGCCGTGGCCCGCCTGCTGCGCGACGCCGACGTCGATGTGCCCGTACGCACCTTCGGCATCCCGCAGGAGTTCCTCGACCACGCCAAGCGGGCGGCGATCCTCGGCCGCGTCGGCCTGACCGGCCAGGATCTCGCCCGCCGGATCACCGAGGCCGTCGCGAGGCGGACCTCTTCCGCAGCGGAGGCCGTCCGCCCCTGACCTTTTGGCCGCCGCTGCACGCACCACGCGAGGGAATGACCGCCTAGGGTGTGGGAAGGATCAACGGCCGTGAACATCTTTCGCACGAAGAGCGTCGAGCAGTCGATCCGCGACACCGAGGATCCGGAGCATCAGCTGCGCAAGCGCCTGACCGCGCTGGATCTCACGGTCTTCGGCATCGGTGTGATCATCGGTACCGGGATCTTCGTGCTCACGGGTCAGGTGGCCAAGGACACGGCGGGGCCGGCGGTGGCGCTGTCGTTCGTCGTGGCGGGCGTGGTGTGCGGCCTGGCGGCCCTCTGCTACGCCGAGTTCGCCTCCACGATCCCGGTCGCCGGGTCGGCCTACACCTTCGCCTTCGCCACCCTCGGCGAGTTCCCCGCGTGGGTGATCGGCTGGGACCTGATCCTGGAGCTGGCGCTGGCCGCGGCGGTGGTGGCGGTCGGCTGGTCGGGCTACTTCGCGTCGATGCTGGAGTCCATCGGCCTCCCGCTGCCGGCCGCGATCGCCGGCGACACCGCCGTGGTCAACCTGCCGGCGGTGATCATCGTCGCGATCCTCACGGCGGTGCTGGTGGCCGGGATCAAGCTGTCGTCCCGGGTCAACCTCATCCTGGTGATCACCAAGGTCGCCGTGGTGCTGGTGGTGATCGTGGCGGGGCTGTTCTTCGTCAAGGCGGCCAACTACACGCCGTTCATCCCCGAGGCGGTGAGCACGGCGCGCGTGGAGGGCGTGAAGGCGCCGCTGTTCCAGGTGCTGTTCGGGATCACGCCGGTGGCCTTCGGGGTGCTCGGCATCTTCTCGGCGGCGGCGATCGTGTTCTTCGCCTTCATCGGCTTCGACGTCGTGGCGACGGCCGCCGAGGAGACCATCACGCCGCAGCGGGACGTGCCGCGCGGCATCTTCGGCTCGCTGGCCATCTGCACGGTCCTCTACGTCGCCGTCTCCCTCGTGGTCGTCGGCATGCAGAACTACACCCAGCTGAGCACCGCGGCGCCGCTCTCCGACGCCTTCATCTCCGTCGGCCAGGACTGGCTGGCCACCATCATCAGCCTGGGCGCGCTGGCCGGTCTCACCACCGTCGTCCTGGTGCTGCTGCTGGGCCAGACGCGGGTGCTGTTCGCGATGTCGCGCGACGGGCTGGTGCCGCGCTCGCTGGCCCGGGTGCACCCCCGCTTCGGCACGCCCGCCAGGCTGACGCTCGTCATCGGCGTGGTGACGATGGCGCTGGCCGGGTTCGTCTCGTTCGGTGAGCTGGCCGAGCTGGTCAACATCGGCACGCTGTTCGCGTTCGTGGTGGTCTCGATCGGCGTGGTGGTGCTCCGGCGCACCCGTCCCGACCTGCCGCGGTCCTTCCGCGTCCCGCTGGTGCCGCTGCTGCCGATCCTGTCCGTGCTGGCCTGCCTCTACCTGATGCTCAACCTGCCGGTGGAGACCTGGCTGCGGTTCGTCATCTGGATGGCGCTCGGCGTGCTCGTCTACTTCGGCTACAGCTACCGGCACAGCAGGACCGGAGGCGCGGGCACCCGCCGCTGAGACGCGAAGAGGGGCGGACCGAGCCCAGTCCGCCCCTCCCGCCCACAGGTCAGGACAGCAGCGCCCCGCCCGCGGCCTTCATCACGCAGGCGTTGCGGTAGCCCTTGCTCCACTCCACCGGCTTGCCGTTCCAGGTGCCCTTGATGACCACCGCGTACGGCTGGACCTCAGCGCCGCAGGTGTTGCTCTTCGGGACGTGCATCGTGCTGAGGTCGCCCTTGTACTTGCGCAGCACGTCGCAGGCCGCCTTGGCGTGCGGGTGCGTGCCGCCGTCGGGGTTGCAGCGAAGGGTGACCCCTCTGGTGGGGGAGCCCTTCACCGCGACGGCGATCTTGAGCTTGCCCTTGGCGGGGCGGGGCGCCTGTGCGAGGGCGGGGGACGCGCACGCCAGGAACGCCGCGCACAGGGCCATCGTGCCGATTGCTCGCTTCATGATTACTCTCCGTTCGTCGTGCGGGACGTAACGCTACGGCGGCGAAGGTCATGAAATGCGGAGGCCCGGACCGGGCCTCCGTAAAGAACGTCGGCAGAATCAGGCCGGTACGGAGGCCACACCGGGAGAAAGGAAGCGCGGCTGGGCGATGCCGGTCCTGTCCAGATAAGGCGTGATGCCACCCAGATGGAACGGCCAGCCCGCGCCGAGGATCATGCACAGGTCGATGTCCTGCGGCGCGGCCACCACGCCCTCGTCGAGCATGATCCGGATCTCCCCGGCGAGCGCCTTGAGCACCCGCTCACGGACCTCCTCGGCCGTGGAGGGCCGGTCGCCGCCCGCGAAGAAGGCCACCGCCTCCGGGTCGATGGTGAAGTCCGGCAGGTAGACGCCCGGCTTGCCGGCGGCCACGAGCTTGGCCAGGTTCGCCGAGACGCCGAAGCGGTCGGGGAAGGCCTCGTGCAGCGTCTCGGCCACGTGCAGGCCGACGGCCGGGCCGACGAGCTGCAGCAGCGCGAACGGCGTCATCGGCAGCCCGAGCCCGTCCAGCGCGTGCTCGGCGACCTCCAGCGGGGTGCCCTCGTCCACGGCGGCGACGACCTCGCCCATGAAGCAGGTCAGCAGCCGGTTGACCACGAACGCCGGGGCGTCCTTGACCAGCACGGACGACTTCTTCAGCGTCCTGCCGACGGCGAAGGCCGTGGCGAGCGTGGCGTCGTCGGTCGCGGCGCCCCTGATGATCTCCAGCAGCGGCATGACCGCGACCGGGTTGAAGAAGTGGAAGCCGACCAGCCGCTCCGGGTGCGCGAGATCGGCGCCCATCTCGGTCAGCGACAGCGAGGAGGTGTTGGTGGCGAGCACGCACTCGGCCGGCACCACGGCCTCGACCTCGGCGAACACCTGCTTCTTGACCGCCAGGTCCTCGAAGACGGCCTCGATGACGAAGTCGGCGTCGGCGAAGGCGTCCTTGGTCAGCGAGCCGGTGACCAGCGACTTCAGCCGGTTGGCCTGGTCGGCGGAGATGCGGCCCTTGGCCAGCAGCTTGTCGGCCTCGGCGTGGACGTAGCCGACGCCCTTGTCGAGCCGGGCCTGGTCGAGGTCGGTGAGGACGACCGGCACCTCCAGACGGCGGGCGAACAGCAGCGCCATCTGCGAGGCCATCAGCCCCGCGCCCACCACGCCGACCTTGGTGACCTTGCGGGCCAGCGCCTTGTCCGGCGCGCCCGCCGGCCGCTTGGCGCGGCGCTGCACCAGGTCGAACGCGTAGAGCCCGGCCCGTAGCTCGTCGCCCGTCAGCAGGTCGGCCAGCGCCTCGTCCTCGGCGGCGAAGCCCTCGTCCCGCGAGGCGGTCTCGGCCTTCGCGATGAGGTCGAGCGCCCGGTAGGGGGCGGGGGAGGCGCCGCGCAGCTTCATGTCCACGAGGAAGCGCGCGTCGGCGACCGCCTTCTCCCCGCCGTCGTGGGCGGCGCGCTCGACCGTCACCTCGCCCTTGAGCACCCGGGACGCCCAGCGCAGCGACTCCTCCAGGAAGTCGGCCGGCTCGAACATGGCGTCGGCGATCCCGAGCGCGAAGGCGTCGGCGCCCTTCGTCACGCGGTTCTGGGCGAGCGGATTCTCGATGATCAGCTTGATCGCGGCGGCCGGGCCGACGAGGCGCGGCAGGAGCTGCGTGCCGCCCCAGCCCGGCACCAGGCCGAGGAAGCACTCCGGCAGCGCCACGGCGGGCACGCCGGAGGAGATCGTCCGGTACGTGCAGTGCAGCGCGATCTCCAGGCCGCCGCCCATGGCCGCGCCGTTGACGAACGCGAACGACGGGACGTCCAGCTCGCCCAGCCGCCGGAAGACGTGGTGGCCGAGCGCGCCGATCGCGAGGGCCTCCTCGCGGGTGCGCAGCGCCGCCGCGCCCTTGAGGTCGGCGCCGACGGCGAAGATGAACGGCTTGCCGGTCACGCCGACGGCCGCGAGGTCGGTGCGCCCGGCGATCTCCGTCAGCACCTCGTCCAGCGCGAACAGGCCGAGCGGGCCGAAGGTGTTGGGCTTGGTGTGGTCGAAGCCGTTGTCCAGGGTGATCAGCGCCATCGTGCCCGCGCCACCGGGCAGCTGCACGTCGCGGACCAGCGCCTTGGTGACGACCTCGTCGGGGTTGCGCTCGCCCAGCAGCGCCCGCCAGTTCTCGATCGTGCTCATGCCAGGTTCTCCCAGATCACAGTGCCGCCCATGCCCATGCCGACGCACATGGTGGTGATGCCGTAGCGCACGTCGGGACGCTCGCCGAACTGCCGGGCGAGCTGCGTCATCAGCCGCACGCCCGAGGAGGCGAGCGGGTGGCCGTAGGCGATCGCGCCGCCGTACGGGTTGACGCGGGGGTCGTCGTCGGCGATGCCGAAGTGGTCGAGGAAGGCCAGGACCTGCACGGCGAACGCCTCGTTGATCTCGAACAGCCCGATGTCGGAGATGTCGAGCCCGGCCAGGCGCAGCGCCCGCTCCGTGGACGGGATCGGGCCGACGCCCATCACCTCGGGGTCCACGCCCGCGAACGCGTACGACACCAGCCGCATCCGCGGCCCGAGCCCCAGCTCCTCGGCCACCTCGCGGGCCGCCACGACGCAGCCGGTGGCGCCGTCGTTGATGCCGGAGGAGTTGCCCGCCGTGACGTGCCCGTGCGGCCGGAACGGCGTCTTGAGCGCGCTCAGGCCCTCCATGGTGGTGCCGGGGCGCGGCGCCTCGTCCTCGACGGCGAGCCCCCAGCCCTTTTCCGCGGTCCTGATGGCCGTGGGGACGAGATCGGGCTGGATCCGGCCGTCGGCGTACGCCTTGGCCGCCTTCTCCTGCGACAGCACCGCGTACGCGTCCGCGCGCTCCTTGCTGATCGCCGGGTAGCGGTCGTGCAGGTTCTCGGCGGTCATGCCCATGACGAGCGCGCTCGGGTCGACCAGCTTCTCCGACAGGAAGCGCGGGTTGGGGTCGACGCCCTCGCCCATCGGGTGGCGGCCCATGTGCTCGACGCCGCCCGCGATCGCCACGTCGTACGCGCCGAACGCGATGCCGCCCGCGACCGTGGTGACGGCGGTCATCGCGCCCGCGCACATGCGGTCGATGGCGTAGCCGGGAACGGTCTTCGGCAGCCCGGCCAGGACCGCGGCCGAGCGGCCGATGGTCAGGCCCTGGTCGCCGATCTGGGTGGTCGCGGCGATGGCGACCTCGTCCACGCGCTCGGGCGGAAGGTTGGGGTTGCGCCGCATGAGCTCGCGGATGACCCGGACGACCAGGTCGTCCGCACGGGTCTCCGCGTACAGCCCCTTCGGCCCTGACCGGCCGAAAGGCGTGCGCACGCCGTCGACGAACACGACGTCACGAGAGGAAGGCACGGATTCGCTCCTCGTTCTGGATGGGATTCCGTGCCTATGCTACTCGTCAGTAACTACTCCGCAGACGAGGGCGGCCGTGAGCAGCGTGTAGACCCATCCCGTCGCCGGCTCCCAGAGATGGGCGCGGGCCCCGACCAGGGCGGCGACCGCCAGGGTCGCGCCGGTCCAGAGCGCCGCGCCCGTCCGCGGACGCGCGCCGGGGCCCGGGTCCCACGGGTCGCCAGGTGACCCTCCCGGGCGCGGGGCGCGCGCCGGCATCCCCGTGGAGTCACGTGCCCACCACAGGAGGAACGACACCCCCGCGGCCAGGCCGATCATCACCGACGCCTCGACCGTCCAGGTCAGCACGGTCGCCGCGGATTCGTACCCGGCCCGGCGCAGCAGTTGCGGCAGGCTGCCGCCCAGCAGCAGCGTGACCGCCCAGCCGGCGGCGACGGCCAGCCGGGTGAGCGGCCTGGCCCGGCCCGAGCGGGACACGGCGTACAGCTCGCGCTCCCTGCGGCGGACCCGGCGGGCGCGCAGGCCCCACATGCATTGGGTGACCCCGAGCGCGGGCAGGGCGGCGGCGAAGATCGCCAGGGAGACCACGGCGAGCGCCGGCGCGTGCTCCCGCCCGGACCGGTCGGCGAGCACCTGGGCGGCGGCCAGCAAAGCCAGGGAGGCGACGAGCGCGATGCAGGCGCGGTGGCGGGCGGCCCGGGCCCCGGCCCGCAGCGCGGCAAGCTCCGTGGCCCCGGGAGGCGGCGGTATCTCGGTCAGCAGCATGAACGCCATGATGACGGCAGTGCGCGCGACCTCGCGGGAGTACGCGCGGTTCGGATGGAGCCCTTGCCTGCCGCTGGACGAAGGTGAGCAAGGAGTGGCGGGCGGGCCATAGCCTGCGGGGCCCGCGGAGGGCGAACTGTCGTGAGGGGGCCGGCGTCACGGGGCCTTCGGGGGCCGTGGAGGGTCAAGAAGCGGAGATTTGTCGTCGTGGCTGCTTGTTTGTGACTAAGCTGCGCGATCATGGCGCAAGGGATGGACCGTGTGAGAGCAAGACCTGGCAATACGGTTGCGGGTTCCCAAGTCGCCCCGGGTTCGCGGCGGTCACGGAACGACGAGCCGCGCCCCCGGCGCAAGTCCCTCACGCCGCTGGGGTGGGTGAGCGTGGGGCTGACCGGGGTGCTGGTGGCGGGGACGCTGGGCGGCTACGGCTACTACCGCAGCATTCTCGCGGGCCTCGAGCAGGAGGACATCGTGGTCGACGCGACCCGGCCTCCCGAGACCGGCGCGCTCAACGTGCTGCTCGTCGGCTCCGACTCGCGCGAGGGCGACAACAAGAAGTACGGCCCCAAGTCGCAGGGCCTGGGCGAGCGCACCGACACGATCATGCTGCTGCACATCTCCCCCAACCGGGACAAGGCCACCATGATCAGCTTCCCGCGCGACTCGATGGTGCAGGTGCCCCAGTGCACGGGCCACAACGGCACCGTGATCGGGCCCGGCATCCGGCAGATCAACGCCGCCTTCAACGACGGCGGCATCAACTGCACGATCAAGACGCTGGAGTCGCTCACCAACATCAAGATCAACCACTTCGTGAAGGTCGACTTCACCGGCTTCAAGGGCATCATCGACGCGCTCGGCGGCATCGAGATCTGCCTGCCCAAGCCGGTCAACGACCCCAAGGCGAAGCTGGTGCTCGGCGCGGGCAAGCACGTGGTGAGCGGCGAGCAGGCCCTCGGGTACGTACGCACCCGCTACGCGCTCGGCGACGGCAGCGACCTCAGCCGCATCCAGCGCCAGCAGGTCTTCCTCACCAAGGTGCTGGCCAAGGTCACCGACGGCGGCCTGCTCACCAACCCGATCAAGCTCAACGACTTCCTCCACTCGGCCGCGGCCGCCGTCACCGTGGACAGCGGGCTGACGCCGGACCGGATGCTGGAGATCGCCAACAGCGTCAAGGGGCTGACGGCCAAGGAGCTCAAGGGCATCACGGTGCCGGTGGAGGCGTACCCGCAGGACAAGAACCGGGTGCAGTTCAGCGAGCCGGCCGCGCGCAACTTCTTCGAGGCCGTGCGCAACGACGTCGAGGTCACCGCCACCCCCACGCCCGGCAAGGCGGCCACGCCGAAGATCGAGCACGGCCAGGTGCGGGTGCAGGTGCTCAACGGCACCGGCGAGCAGGGCAAGGCCCTGCAGGTGGCCGAGGAGCTGGCCGCGCAGGGGTTCGCGGTCATCCAGGTCGGCAACGCGCCCACGACCCCGACCACCTCCATCCGCTACGCCAAGAAGGACGCCCAGGACGGGCCGGCGTACGCCGACGCGGTGGCCGCCCGGCTGTCGAAGGACAAGCGGACGCCGGTGGCGGGCAAGGTCGCGCCGGTGAAGACCGACGTCTACCAGTCGAAGGTGCCTGCGCCGAAGGGCGGGCCGGTCGTGCAGCTCGTCATCGGGGCCGACTGGCCGGGGGTGCGGGTGTTGTCGGCGATCCCTGACTCGCTCAAGGACAAGGTCGTCGACGTCAACACCAACCCCTGCAAGTAGGGCGGGTCCGCGTCCCTTCCGTGCTGCACGGGAGCGACGCATGTTACTTAGAGTGATTTTAGCGAAACAGGTGGAATTTCCGGACAAGTCGGGTTCGACTCTGCTAAGAAAGGGCGCGGTCACAATACGTACTTAGAGAGGTTCCATCGTGGTGCGCGACGAGAACGACAGGCCATACGAGGACGGCCAGGGGAGGCCGGTCAACCCGGACCTGACGGGCGACGTGCTGTCCCCACGGTGGAGCACGGACGACACCGACGAGCAGCCCGCCATCCAGGTCTCGCCCGCCGGCGAGACCTACATCCTGCCGCCCGAGACCGGCCGCGACGTGCTCGACGACCTCCCGCAGGACACCCTCTCCTCCGCCGGTCAGGGGCAGGGCGGCGAGCCCGCGTACCTGCCGCTCGACCGCGCCTACGACGGCCCGTCCGACGACGACCGGCCCGCGAGCGCGTACGACGGCGACGTTCGCGAGGGCAACGTCCACGACGAGGGCTCGTACGGCAACGGCTCCTATGACGAGAGCGCGTACGACGAGGGCTCGCGCGACAGCGGCCCCCACGAGACCCGCGCCTACGACGGCGCCGGCTCCTACGACGCCGGCTCCTACGACGGCGACTCCTACAACGGCGGCTCCTACGACGAGCGGCCCCGGCGCGGCTTCCTCGGCTCCGGCTGGACCGACGACTCCGAGGACGCCGGCCGCTCCGGCCGCTCCGAGCGTGAGGGGCGTGAGGGGCGCGGCCGTACCCGGATGCTGGTGCTGGCCGCCGCCGCGGTGGTGGTGGTCGGCGTGGGGGCGGGCTTCGCGCTCACCGGAGGCTCCGACGACCCGTGCGCCGACGGCCGGTGCGCGAGCGCGGGCCAGGTGAGCACGCCCCTCGACTCCGCCGCCGCCGACGACGAGGCCGAGGAGGAGACCGCCGAGCCCGCCGAGGAGGAGACCACCGAGCCGGCCGAGACCCCGACGGCGGACGCGTCCCCGACCACCACGCAGGCACGGCCGACCCGCGAGCCGGCAGCCCGGCCCACGGCCACCCGGAGCGAGGAGCCGGAGGCGCGGCCGAGCGCGCGCCCGTCCCGTTCGCAGGAGCCCGAGATGCGGGACACCGACGAGCAGGCCGGGACGGTCCGCGACTCGCAGACGGAGCAGCAGCAGCGTACGCAGTCCGAGCAGCGCACGGAGGCGGAGGAGAAGCCGACCGAGGAGCCTGCCACCCAGGAGCCCGCGCCCACGCCGGCCCAGGAGGAGCGTAAGGGCCTGTTCGACTACCTCTTCCCCTGGGCCTGAGCCTCCGGTCAGGGAAACGGCCCCGGCCGTGGTGTCGCCCAGGGCCGGAGCCGTGCGAGGATGCGGATCACGGTGCTGTTCGGGCACAATGGAAACCGCTTTCCTAGGGGGAGGTCTCGTGGTCACGCTTGAGGACGTCGCCAAGCAGGCGGGCGTCTCGCTGGCGACCGCCTCGCGGGTGCTCAACGGCAGCACCCGCCAGGTGGGCGCGGCCCTGCGGGCCCGCGTCGAGCAGGCCGCCGACGAGCTGGGCTACCGCGCCAACATCGCGGCCCAGACGCTGGCCAGGGGAGCAGGGAACGTCATCGGCATCGTCGTGCACGACCTGACCGACCCCTACTTCGCCGCCCTCGCCGACGGCGCGATGCGGGCCGCGGCCACCCAGGGCCTGCTGGTCATGGTGGGCACCACGCACCGCGACCCCGAGCAGGAGATCGCCTACGTCGCCACGCTGAGCGCCCAGCGCGTCCGCGCGGTGCTGCTGGTCGGCTCCCGCGTGGCCGACGCCCAGGTCACCGGGCGGCTCCGCGACGAGCTGGCCCGCTACCGGGCGGGCGGCGGCCGGGCCGCCTGCGTCGGCCAGGACCTCCTCGGCGTCGACACCGTCGCGCCGGCCAACCGCGCGGGCGCGGCGGAGCTGGCGCGGGCGCTCGCCGGGCTCGGTCACACCCGCTTCGCGGTGCTGGCCGGGCCGCCGCACCTGGTGACGGCGGCCGACCGGTGCGCGGGCTTCGCCGGGGCGCTGGAGGAGCTGGGGCTGCCCGCGCCGCAGATCGTCCCCGGGCCGTTCGACCGCGACGGCGGGCACGAGGCCGCGCGGCGCGTCGATCCGGACGTCACGTGCGTGTTCGCGGTCAACGACGTCATGGCCGTGGGGGCGCTGGCCGCCTACCGCGAGGCCGGGGTGCGGGTGCCTGAGGACGTGTCGGTGGCCGGGTTCGACGACATCGTCACGCTGCGTGATCACGTTCCCGCGCTGACGACCGTACGCCTGCCGCTCAAGGACATGGGGGCGCGGGCGCTGGAGCTGGCGCTCGCCGAGGACGTCGCCCCGGTGGTCGAGCAGGTCGCCGGCGAGGTCGTGCTGCGCGAGAGCGTACGGAGGCTCGGTTGACGCGGGGCGAGCGGGAGGCCCTGGTGAGGACGCTGTGAGGCTGGCGGTCAGCACGCTGGGCATGCCCGGCGAAGGTCTCGGCCGGGCCGTGGAGCTCGCGGCGCGGCACGGGTGCGAGGGGCTGGAGCTGCGCCTGCATCCGGACACCGGGGTGCACGCCGGGCTGGACGCGGCGGAGCGGCGGGCGGTGCGGTCGAGGGTGGCGGACGCGGGCCTGGAGATCGCCGCCCTGGCGGGATATGTCAGGATCTGCGAGCCGGGGCCGGACGAGCCGGTCACCGATGCCCTCCTCGCCGATCTGCGCCTGGCCGCCGACCTGGGCGCGCCCGGGGTCCGGGTGTTCCCGCGCGGCGCGGACCCGGCGATCGGCGCGCGCCGGCTGAGGGCGGTCGCCGAGAGCGCCGCGGGGCTCGGCGTCCGGGTGCTGGTCGAGACGCACGACGCGATGGCGACCGGCGCGGCCGTGGCCGGGCTGCTCGACGCGGCCGATCGCCCCGGCGTCACGGGCGCGATCTGGGATCTGCTGCACCCCTGGCGGCACGGCGAGCCGCCGGCCGAGTCGCTGGCCGCGCTCGGGCCGCACCTCGCGTACGTGCAGATCAAGGACGCGGTCTCGGCCGAGGACACCACGCCGGTCCCCCTGGGGACGGGCTCGGTGCCGCTGGAGGAGGCGGGCGCCCTGCTGCGTGCGGCCGGCTACACCGGCTGGGTGTCGCTGGAGTGGGAGCGGACGTGGTATCCGCACGTCGCGCCGGTCGAGGAGATCCTGCCGGGCGCGGCGGCCTGGGTGCGCCGCTTCGCGGGGTGAACCGACCGGATTGTGCCGCTTAGATAGCGGTATGTCCGCATCTAACTTGGCAAGATCCAACACGGCGAGGAACAAGGTCCTCGTGGTCGGCATGGACGGGCTCCGCTTCGACCTGCTCGCCGCCTCGGGCGCGCCGGTCCTGACCGCGCTGATGTCCGCCGGCGCGTACGGCACCAGCATGCTCCCCTACGGCGAGGCCGGCGCGCCGCACACCGAGTCGATCGGCGAGGTCGTGCCGAAGAGCCCCGAGCCGGGCGACGACGGCAGCGCCGCGGCCCGGGCGATCCGCTCGCGTACCGACTCGGGCCCCGGCTGGTCGTCCATCGCGACCGGGGTGTGGCCCGACAAGCACGGCGTCGTGGACAACGCCTTCACCGACCCCCGATTCCTGAAATTTCCGGACTTCCTGACGCGGGCGAAGAATGCCCGCCCCGACCTGGTGACCTCGGCGTTCTTCTCCTGGGCCGCGCTCGCCGAGCACGGAGCCTTCGGCCCGGCCATCGACCACCGCTTCGTCCTGGACGGCTACACCTGCGAGGGCGGCTGGAGCGCGGCCGACGAGCGGGTGACCGCCGAGGCGGAGCGCCACCTCGGCGAGGACGACCCTGACGCGGTCTTCGTCTACCTCGGCGACACCGACGAGGTCGCCCACGAGCTCGGCCCCCACTGCCCCGAGTACGCCGCCGCGCTCCGGACCCAGGACGCGTACCTGGGCCGCCTGCTGGACGCCGTACGCGCCCGGCCGGCGTACCGGGAGGAGCGCTGGACCGTCCTCGTCACCACCGACCACGGCCACGTGGACGAGGGCGGCCACGGCGGCGTCTCGGACGAGGAGCGCACGGTCTTCGTCATCGCCCACCACCTCGGCCGGGACCTCGGCGGGCGGCGGCTCGCCGCTCCGCGCCTGGTGGACGTGGGCCCGACGGCCCTGGCCGCGCTGGGCGTGCCGATCGAGCCGGCCTGGGACCTGGACGGCGCGCCCCTGGAGCCGTGATCGATTTTCATCGGGTGTTGAATTTCTGTCCGGCAGGCGTGACACTGGTGACACGACGCTGAACGGCAGGGGTGCGCGCGATGAACACGGCACTGGACTTCTCCGAGATCGACGGCGGCATGCTCGCCGAGGTCGGCGGCAAGGCCGCGAACCTCGGCGAGCTCACCCGCGCGGGGCTGCCCGTCCCGCCCGGCTGGGTGCTGACCACCGACGCCTACGGCCTGGCCGCTACCGGCCTCGATCTCACGCCGGACGGCACGCTCGCCGAGCGCGCCCGGCGGCACCTGCTGGAGGCCCCCGTCCCCGACGCCGTCCACGAGACGATCGTCAAGCACTACGCGGCGCTCGGCCCCGACGTGGCGGTGGCCGTGCGCTCGTCGGCCACCGCCGAGGACCTGCCGTTCGCCAGCTTCGCCGGGCAGCAGGACACCTATCTCAACGTCGTCGGGGCCGAGGCCGCGGTCGAGGCCGTACGCCGCTGCTGGGCCTCGCTCTGGACCGACCGGGCGGTGGCCTACCGCGAAGCCAACGGCATCGACCACGCCGCCGTCCGCCTCGCCGTGGTCGTCCAGGTCATGGTGGACGCGCGGGTGGCGGGCGTGATGTTCACCGCGAACCCGGTCACCGGGCGGCGGCGCGAGACCGTCATCGACGCCAGCCCGGGGCTCGGCGAGGCCGTCGTCTCCGGCGCGGTCAACCCCGACCGCTTCGTGGCGTACGACGGCGACATCCTGGAGCGCCGGGCCGGCGACAAGCGCGTGGCCGTCCGCCCGCTGCCCGGCGGCGGCACCGAACGCGTCGAAGCCGCTCACGACGAGCCCCAAGACGAGCTCTGCCTCACCGACGCCGAGGTGCTGCGCCTGGCCGAGCTGGGCCGCCGCGTCGAGGACCACTACGGCGCCCCCCAGGACACCGAGTGGGCCGTCGACGCCGACGGCGAGATCTGGCTCACCCAGGCCAGGCCGATCACCACGCTCTACCCGCTGCCCGAGCCGGCCCGGCCCGGCCTGCGCGTCTACTTCTCGCTCAACGTCGTCCAGGGCGTCATGGGCCCGCTCACCCCGATGGGCCTGGCGGCGTTCCGGCTGATCGGCGGGGGAGCGGCGGGCATCGTCGGCCACGGCCCCGCCGACCCGCTCGACGGCCCGGCCTTCATGTCCGTCTCCGGGCAGCGCCTCTGGCTCGACCTCACCACCGCGCTGCGCAGCCGCCCCGGCCGGGCCGTCCTGCCGCGCGCCCTCACCCTCGGCGAGGCCCGCGGCGTCGCCCTCGTGCGACGGCTGTTCGACGATCCGCGCCTGGAGCTCGCCCGCTCCTCGCGCCGCCCGTTCCTGCGCGGCCTGGCCCGCTTCGCCCGGCGCGTGCACCTGCCGTCGCGGGTGTTCCTGGCGCTCACCGCGCCGGAACGCGCGCTCGGCTACGCCCGGCGGGTCGGCGAGGTGCTCGACCGGCGGCTGCGGGTGCCCGCCACCGCCACGCCCGCGCAACGCCTGGACCACGCCGAGCGGCTGCTGGCCGCCACGTTCCCGTCGATCGTCTCGGTGATGCCGATCGTGCTCACGGGCTACGGCCTGTTCGCGCTGGCGGGACGGCTTTCCGGCCTGCCGCTGGGCGAGATGCAGGACGTGCTGCGCGGCCTCCCGCACAACCCCACCACCGAGATGGACCTGAAGCTGTGGGAGCTGGCCACCCGCGTCGAGCCGGAGCCGTTCGCCGAGCTGTCGGTCGCCGAGCTGGTGCGCCGCTACGAGGCCGGCGAGCTGCCGCCGGTCGCGCAGCGCGGCCTCGCCGCGTTCCTCGCCGAGTACGGCCACCGCGGCGTCGCCGAGATCGACCTCGGTGTGCCCCGCTGGTCGGAGGAGCCCGCCCACATCCTCGGCGCGCTGGCCAACTACCTGCGCATGGACGCCGGCTCCGACCTCGCGCCCGCCGCGCTGTTCGCCAAGGGCGAGGCCCAGGCGCGGGCGGCCGCCGCCCGCGTGACCGCCGCGGCCCGCGCCAGGGGCCGGTGGCGGGGCCCGGTGACGCGGTTCGCGCTGCGGCGCACCCGTGCCTACGCCGGGCTGCGCGAGCTGCCCAAGTTCTACCTCGTCAAGGCGCTGTCCGGGGTCCGGCACAGCCTGCTCGCCGTCGGGGAGCACCTGACCGATCTGGGCGTGCTCGACGCCCCCGGCGACGTGTTCTTCCTCGACCTGCGCGAGGCCAGGGCCGCGCTGGCCGGCGGCGACCTGCGGGAGCTGGTGGCCCGGCGCAGGGCCGAGCACGAGCGGGAGTCGCGCCGCCGGCACGTGCCCCGGATGCTGCTGTCCGACGGCACCGAGCCCGAGGCGCTGGCCACCCCGGCGGCCGAGGGCGCGCTCGTCGGCACCGCGGCCTCGGCCGGCACGGTCACCGGCCGGGCCCGCGTCGTGCTCGACCCCGTCGGCGCGCACCTGGAGCCGGGCGAGATCCTGGTCTGCCCGTCCACCGACCCGGGCTGGACGCCGCTGTTCCTGACCGCGGGCGGGCTGGTCATGGAGATGGGCGGGGCCATGTCGCACGGCGCGGTCGTGGCCCGCGAGTACGGCATCCCGGCCGTCGTCGGCGTCGCCGACGCCACCCACCGGATCACGACCGGGCAGGAGATCGAGCTCGACGGCGCGGCCGGCACGGTCACGCCGTCGTCACCGGATCAGGCCCGTACGACCTCCGCGTAGCGGGCCTTCATGGTGGCCAGCACCTCGTCAGGGTCGGCGGCCCAGACGTCGGCGTTGAAGATCTCCACCTCGACGTCGCCGGTGTAGCCGGCGTCCAGCACCGCGCGGGTGATCGGCGGGAAGTCGATCACCCCGTCGCCCATCATGCCCCGCCCGAGCAGCACGTCCGCCGGCAGCGGATGCAGGTAGTCGCACACCTGGTAGCTCGCGATCCGGCGACCGGCCCGCGCCACGTCGGCGAACAGGTGAGGGTCCCACCACACGTGGAAGGTGTCCACCACCACGCCGACCTGCTCCTCCGGGTAGGCCAGGGCCAGGTCGAGCGCCTGGCCCAGCGTGGACAGCACCGCCCGGTCGGGGCAGTAGATCGGGTGCAGCGGCTCCAGGGCGAGCTTGACGCCCCGCTCCCCGGCGTACGGCGCCAGCTCGGCCAGCGCCTCGGCCACCCGCTCCCGCGCCCCCGCCAGGTCCCGCCCTGACGTCTCGGTCAGCGGCTCGCCCGGCCTGATCCCGGGCAGGCCGCCGACCACCAGCACCAGGCAGGCCGCCTCCAGCTCGGCCGCCTCGTCGATGGCCCGCCGGTTGTCGGCCAGCGCGGCGGCGAACGCCTCGCCGCCCGTCGTCAGGAAGCCGCCCCTGCACAGGGACGACACCCGCAGGCCGGCGTCACGTACCAGCTTGGCGCTGGCCGCGAGGCCCTGCTCGGCCACCTTCTCCCGCCACAGCCCGATCGCCTCCAGGCCGTGCCGCGCGCAGCCGTCCACGGCCTCGGCCACGGACCAGCGCCGCGTCGTCCACTGGTTGAGTGACAGGCTCACCGGCCGTTCACCGCCAGCAGCGCCGACATGCGGCGCACCGCGAGCTCCGGATCGGCCAGCAGCCCCGCCTGGTCGGCCAGGCGGAACACCTCGGCCAGGTGGAGCAGCGAGCGGGCCGACTGCGCGCCGTTGACCATGGCGAAGGCGTCCTGGTGGCCGTTCAGCCAGGACAGGAAGACGATGCCGGTCTTGTAGTGGTAGGTCGGCGACTCGAAGATCTTGCGCGACAGCGGGACCGTCGGGGCCAGGATCTCCTCGTAGCGGGCTCTGGCCGCCTCGTCGCCCGCCTCGGCGGCGTCCAGCTCGCGCAGCGCGGCCGCGGCCGCGGGGGCGATGGCGTCGAAGATGCCGAGCAGCGCGTGCGAGCCGCCGGCGATCAGCGACGGATAGTTGAAGTCGTCGCCGGTGTAGAGCCGCACGCCGTCGGGGAGCGCGGCGCGCAGCCGCACCTCGTGCTCCTCGTCCAGCAGCGACACCTTCACGCCGTCCACCATGGCGGCGTGGGCGTGCACCAGCTCCAGGAACGACTCCGTCGCCGCCGCCACGTCCCGCGAGCCCCAGTAGCCGGCCAGCTGCGGGTCGAACATCTCGCCCAGCCAGTGCAGGATCACCGGGCGCTCGGCCAGGCCGAAGAGCTTGCCGTACACCTGGTGGTAGTCGCGGGGGCCGGTGGCGACCCTGGCGAGCTGGCGGGAGGCCATGACGATCACGCCCGCGCCCGCCGACTGGACGGTCTCGATCTGCTCGGCGTAGGCGGCGGTGATCGCGTCCAGGTCGGCGGCGTCCGGCGCGTGGTCGGTGCCCGCGCCGCACGCCACCAGCGTGGCCGGGTCGCCGAGCGTCCGCGCCTCGGCGGCGGTGCGCCGGATCAGCTCGGCGGTCGCCGCCCAGTCCAGGCCCATGTTGCGCTGCGCGGTGTCCATCGCGTCGGCGATGCGCAGGCCGTGCGCCCACAGGTGGTGGCGGAAGCGGAGGGTGGCGTCCCAGTCCACGGCGGCGGGGGAGCCAGGCGTGTTGTCGCCGAGCGGGTCGGCCACCACGTGGGCGGCGGCGTAGGCGACGCGGCTCGCGGCCGGCGCGGCGGACACCGCCCAGTCCGTACGCTCCCGCACCGTGTACGGGCCGTGCCCCGGCAGGTCGATCCTCACAGCTGCGGCACCTCGATCCTGCGGCCCTCGGCCGACGAGCGCAGCCCCAGCTCGGCGAGCTGGACGCCACGCGCGCCCGAGGCGAAGTCGTTGGGGAAGGGCGCGTCCTCCAGCACGTGCCGGACGAACGCCTCCCACTGGATCTTGAACCCGTTGTCGAACTCCCCGTTGTCCGGCACCTCCTGCCAGTCGTCGCGGAAGCGCGCGGTGACCGGCAGGTCGGGGTTCCAGACCGGCTTCGGCGTGGCCGAGCGGTGCTGGACGCGGCAGTTGCGCAGGCCCGCGACGGCGCTGCCGTGCGTGCCGTCCACCTGGAACTCCACCAGCTCGTCGCGGTTCACGCGGACCGCCCAGGACGAGTTGATCTGCGCGACGATGCCGCCTTCGAGCTCGAACACGCCGTACGCGGCGTCGTCGGCGGTGGCCTGGTAGGTGGCGCCCTGCTCGTCCACCCGGGACGGGATGTGCGTCACGGCGCGGGCGTAGACCGACTCGACCCGGCCGAACAGGTTCTCCAGCACGTAGTGCCAGTGCGGGAACATGTCGAGCACGATGCCGCCGCCGTCCTCGGCGCGGTAGTTCCAGGACGGGCGCTGGGCCTCCTGCCAGTCGCCCTCGAACACCCAGTAGCCGAACTCGCCGCGCACCGACAGGATCCGGCCGAAGAAGCCGCCGTCGATCAGCCGCTTCAGCTTCAGCAGACCGGGCAGGAACAGCTTGTCCTGCACCACGCCGTTCTTGACGCCCTTGGCGGTGGCGGCCTCGGCCAGCGCGACCGCCTCCTGCGCCGACTCGGCCGTGGGCTTCTCGGCGTAGATGTGCTTGCCCGCCTCGATGGCCTTCAGGACGGCCTTCACGCGGGCGCTGGTCACCTGGGCGTCGAAGTAGATCAGGTTGTCGTCGTCGGCGAGCGCGGCGTCGAGGTCGGTGGTGTGGTCGGGGATCGCGTGCCTGGCCGCGATGTCCGCGAGCTTGCCGGCGCTCCTGCCGACGAGGACGGGCCGCAGCTTCACCCGCTCGCCGTCCGAGAGCGTCACGCCGCCCTGCTCGTTGATGGCCAGGACGGAACGGACCAGGTGCTGGCGGTAGCCCATCCGTCCGGTGACGCCGTTCATCACGACGCCGATGGTGCGCACGCTCATAGGGATCCCTTCAAGGACAAAACGGGGAAAGCGCTTTCCCGAACGGTACGGCTGCGCGCCCGAACGCGTCAAGTCCCCTCACTGCGCCTGGACGGATCTCCAGGATTCCACTGTCGCCTCGGCGATGAGCTCGATGCGGTGCCCGTACGCCTGATGCCCGTCGAACACGAAGCTGCCGTCCCTGACCGGCAACCCGCAGAACGAGGCCCGGAAGCGCACGGGAGGCCCGCCGGGCGGCAGCGGCTCGTACGCCGCCAGCGGGCTCGCGTCGTAGCCCGCCCGCGCCCGGTGGTTGTTCCTGGCCACCTGATGAGCCGCCACGCGAAGCAGCGCGTCAAGCCCTTTGTCCAGGTAGAGCTGCAACTGGCGGAACTGCCCGTCCAGGTACTTCTGGTGCGCTCTGGAGGGATGCTGCAGGAGATAGACGCAGACCACGGGCGCGTGCCACCTGTACATCTGAGTATCGGCCTGCTCTTCGGAGAGGACCGCGTGGTAATAGTCCACGCAAGCGCCCAGCGGGCCGGCGACCGCGCCGCAGTCGCACTCGGGGCTTCCTGCCATGATCCGCAACCTAGGCGGCGGGTGACAGCCTTGTCGACGGAATTTCGGCATCCCCTGACTGCCGCCGTAGCGGGAGCGGTCTCATGATCACGAGACCGCTCCCGGGCGAGGGGTCAGAGCTCGCCCCGGATCTGCAACCGGGACAAGGCCTTGGCGATGGGGTGGGCCGTGAGGGTGATCTGCCACTCCCGCGCGCCCAGGGCGCGCAGCCGGTCGGCCACGGTCTCGTCGTCGAGATCGTCGGGAGGCTCCCAGGTGAGCCGGCGCACCGCGTCCGGCTGCAACAGGTTCTCGGTCGGCATGTGGTGCTCGTCGGCCAGCGCCGCGATGACGGCCCGCGCCGCGGCCAGGCGCTTGGCGGCGGCCGGGTCGCGGTCGGCCCAGCGGTTGGGCGGCGGCGGTCCGTCGCCCGGCGTGCTCGGGGCGGGGAGCTGGCTGTCGGGCAGGTTGCGGGCGCGGTGGACGGCGGCCAGCCAGTCGCTCATGTGCCGCCGGGCGCTGCGCCCGGTGAAGGCGGAGATCTCGGTCAGCGCCTTCTTGGTGCGCGGTCCTTCGAGCGCCGCCGTGACGATGGCCGCGTCGGGCAGCACCCGCCCGGGCGCGAGGTCGGCCTCGCGGGCGATGCGGTCGCGCATGAGCCACAGCTCGCGCACGATGGCGAGGGCCCGCACGTTGCGTACCTTGTGGATGCCCGAGGTGCGCCGCCACGGGTCGGAGCGCGGCACGGGCGGCGGCGTGCCGAGCACGGCGGCGAACTCCTCGCGTGCCCACTCCAGCTTGCCGCTCTCGGCGAGCTGCGCGTGGAGCACGTCACGGAGCTCGACCAGCACCTCGACGTCGAGCGCCGCGTAGCGCAGCCAGTCTTCCGGCAGCGGCCTGGTGGACCAGTCGGCGGCCGAGTGGCCCTTCTCCAGCCGCAGCCCGAGCACGGTCTCCACCATCGTGCCGAGCCCCACCCGCTCGTAGCCGAGCAGCCGCCCGGCGAGCTCGGTGTCGAACATCTCCCGGGGCCGGAAGCCCACCTCCAGCAGGCACGGCAGGTCCTGCGACGCGGCGTGCAGCACGATCTCCGCCTCGGCCACGGCGGCGTCCAGCGCGGACAGGTCGGGGCAGGCGATCGGGTCGATCAACGCGGTGCCCGACCCCGCCCGGCGGAGCTGCACGAGGTAGGCGCGGTTGCCGTAGCGGTAGCCCGAGGCGCGTTCGGCGTCCACGGCGACGGGCCCTTCGCCCGCGGTGAAACGCTCGACCATCCTCGCCAGGCCGTCCGCGTCGGCGATCACCGGCGGGATGCCCTCGCGGGGTTCGAGCAGCGGCTCGACGGTTCGTTCTTCTGTCATGAGTTCACCGACCTCATGACGCTCGTGCGGTGTCGACTGGTGCCCTCACTTCGTACGGTCACTCTCCGGATCATCACGTCGCCGGGGCAGCGCGGCCACGTCCGGCGGGAGCGGCGGGATGCCCGCGGCCAGGCACATCAGGTCGCACCAGGCGGCGACATGGCCGGACAGATCCTCCTGTGCGGGAGACCAGGAGGCTCTCAGCTCCAGCTCGGTCGTGACCGGATCCTCGGCCTTGTTGCCGAACCCCTCGGACACGGCTCTAGTCACGGTACCGCCGGCGGCCGAGTAGTCGGCCTGATGGGACTCCAGAGTCTCGGTGAGCCAGCTCCACACGACCGGCCCGAGCAGCGGGTCGGAGGTGATCTCCGGCTCCATGTCGGCCCTGACATAGGCCACCAGCCGGAACGGCCCCTCCCAGCCGCGCTGTCCGTCGGGGTCGTAGAGGAGGATCAGCCGGCCGACGGCGAGCTCGTCGTCGTCGCGGTAGACGGACGCGCCGATGGCGGCCGAGTAGGGGGCCAGACGCTGGGGCGCGGGCAGGTCCTCCAGCTCGATCTCCGGCCGCACCTCGGACAGCCGGAGGCTCTGGGCCGCGCGGAGGAACGTGGCCGGAGGCGGTGGCTGGTCACCGAGTGGCATAGCCGAAGCGTAGGTCGATGTCGGGCGGAAGGGGACCACGGGGGTGCGCATCCTTGGTGATCAAGCCAAAGCCGTAACAAGCTGGCGAACCGGTCGGGCGGTCTCGGCGGAGCCGAGGACGATCGCGTGGCCGCAGCCGGAGCAGGCCCACTCGGGGCACTCGCCCGGCTCGTGCCCGTCCGGGCACGGGGGCTGCTCGAAGGGCCGATCGCCACCGCAGGAAGCGCAGCGCTCACTACGGCGCTCTGGGGAACTCCACAACGCGGACATCGCAACGGGGCCTTTCTTCGGGTCGTGGCTCCGACGTTGGCACGAGCCGCTGACAATTCCCCGCAACGCGCTCGGCGTGTCCCGAAAGTGGTCGCTGAATCGGTGCCGCGCGGTGGGTTGGCGAACATTTGACGCAGCCGGGACCGGCTCTCTGCCCGGCCGTGGGGTGTGCTCGACCCGCACGGGACGCCGATGTCGAGCAGACCGGTAAACCTTCATCTTGCTATCTGATCATGATTTTGGGTGTCCAATGCATCTTTTTCCGACACCGCGCGTCTCCCAGCACCGATGGCGGGACCGGCGCCCGGACATGGCACCCTTGATGGGTGAATCTCGCCGACTCCGCGTTCCTGCGTGCCTGCCGCCGCCAGCCCGTTCCGCACACCCCGGTCTGGTACATGCGCCAGGCGGGGCGCTCGCTGCCGGAATACCTCAAGGTGCGTGAGGGCGTCCCCATGCTCACCGCGTGCGCGACCCCCGAGCTGATCGTCGAGATCACCATGCAGCCGGTCCGCCGCTACGGCGTCGACGCGGCCATCTACTTCAGCGACATCGTGGTGCCGCTCAAGGCCATCGGCATCGACCTCGACATCAAGCCGGGGGTCGGGCCGGTCGTGGCCGACCCGATCCGCGACGCCAAGGGGCTCGCGGCGCTGCGGCCGCTGGAGCCGGACGACGTGCCGTTCGTGACCGAGTCGATCCGGGCGCTCACCGGCGAGCTGGGCGGCACGCCGCTGATCGGGTTCGCGGGAGCGCCGTTCACGCTCGGGTCCTACCTGATCGAGGGCGGCCCGTCGAAGAACCACGACCGCACCAAGGCCATGATGTACGGCGCCCCCGAGCTCTGGCACGACCTCATGGAGCGGCTGTCCGACATCGTCCTCGCGCACCTGCGCGTCCAGGTGGCGGCCGGCGCCTCGGCCGTGCAGCTCTTCGACTCCTGGGTCGGCGCGGTGGCCCCCGCCGACTACCGCGAGTTCATCCTGCCGCACACCCGGCGCATCTTCGAGGGCCTCACGGACGTCCCGCGCATCCACTTCGGCGTCGGCACCGGCGAGCTGCTCGGCCTGCTCGGCGAGGCGGGCGCCGACGTCGTGGGCGTCGACTGGCGGGTGCCGCTCGACGAGGCGGCCCGCCGCGTGGGGCCGGGCAAGGCGCTGCAGGGCAACCTCGACCCGGCCGTGCTGCTCGCCCCGTGGGAGGTCGTCGAGCGCAAGGCGCGCGAGGTGCTGCGGCAGGGGCGCGCCGCCGAGGGGCACGTGTTCAACCTCGGCCACGGCGTCCTGCCCTCGACCGACCCCGACCAGCTCAAGCGCCTCACCGACCTGGTCCACGAGCACTCCGCCTGACCCGGGCCACAGGGCCCCGGGTCCCGGGGGCATGCGGCCTCGGGATCGGGTCACGCGGTCCCGGGGTCAGGGTCGGCCGGGCGGGAGGGCGGGGCGGCGGGCACGCGGCCCTGACCGGCGCGGCGGGCGCGGTCCCGGCGCACCAGATAGACCAGCAGCGCCACCAGCGGCAGCGAGACCAGCAGCCACGGCAGCACCGCGCCGAGCAGCGTCAGCAGCACCACCAGGCTGGAGAGCAGCGCCTTCCAGCCGCTCTTCAGCCCGGCGAGGAACCCGTCGGACTCCTCCTCGGGCTGCGCCGCCTCGGCCACCGGCCCGAGCAGCCGCAGCGTGAGCGTCGCCATCGCGACCTGCGTGGCCAGCTCCTTCTGCTGCGCCTGCAACGACTCCAGGTCCGCCTGGCGGGTGGCGATCTCGCGCTCGACGTCCAGCACCTGGCCGATCGTGTCGGCCCGCTTGAGCAGCGTACGCAGCGACTCCAGCGACCGCTCGGCCGACTTGAGCCGGCTCTCGACGTCGGCGACCTGGAGCGTGACGTCCTGGGTGGACTGCTTCATGGAGACCTGGGTCCCGAGCTCCTTGCCGAGCCGGCCGAGCGCGGCGTTGTAGCCGGTCGGCGGGATCTTGAACTCCAGCGTCGCGGTCTCCCGCGCCTTGCTGGCCGAGCTGCTCTGCTCGCTGGACAGGTAGCCGCCGGCCGCGGTGACGATCTGCTTGGCCTGCTCGACCGCGTCACCGACCTGCTTGACCCGGACCGTCATGCTGCCCGTGTAGATGACCTGGCGGTTCTGCGCGGTCACCTCGACTTTGGAGACCAGGCCGACCTGATCGGCCTTCGCGTCGCGCTGGACCGCCTTCGAGGCCGTGGGCATCGGCCGGGCCTCTGCCGCCATGTCCTGCTGTGCCACCGCGGGCGCGGACGCGCCCTGGACCGTAGCTTCGCCCCCGCCGCAGCCCGCCAGGAGCAGAACGGCTGCCGCGAGCAATGACGTGATGCCGTACCGGATTCTCCTCATGCCTTGAAGACGGATCGGCGGGCGGATCGGTTTGATGGCATGAATCACGGTCCGGTCACGCGCCCCGCGCAGGTGGGCGGCCCGCCGAGGCGGTAGCGTCAGGAGGCGTGGAAGGGAATCGGGCGCACGTCGTCGTGATCGGCGGAGGGATCTCCGGCCTCGCCGCCGCGTGGTACCTCCGTCAGGGCGCGGACGAACGGGTCAAGGTCACCGTGCTGGAGTCGAGCCCGCGCATCGGCGGCAAGCTGCACGCCTCCGAGGTCGCCGGGGTGAGCGTGGACGCCGGCGCGGAGGCCATGCTGGCCCGCCGCCCCGAGGGCGCCGAGCTGGCGAGGGCGGTCGGCCTCGGCGACGAGCTGGTCTTCCCCGGCACCACCAGCTCGGCCATCTACTCCAGGGGCGCCCTGCACGCCATGCCGAAGGGCCAGGTCATGGGCGTGCCCGCCGACCTGACCGAGCTGGCGAAGTCCGGCATCATCTCGCCCGCCGGGCTGCTGCGCGTGCCGCTCGACCAGATCCTGCCCGCGACGCTCGTCCGCACCGACGTGTCCGTGGCCGCCTACATCCGCGCCAGGATGGGCGGCGAGATCGTCGACCGGCTGGTCGAGCCGCTGCTCGGCGGCGTCTACGCGGGCCGCGCCGACCTGCTCTCGCTGGAGGCCACGATGCCCCGCGTGGCGGCCGTGGCCCGGGCTGAGCGCTCGCTGTTGTCGGCCGCCCGCCACCTGGTCGAGGAGACCCCGAAGAACGCCGGGCCGGTCTTCACGACGCTGCGCGGCGGCGTCGGCACACTGCCCGAGGCGGTCGCCAAGGCGTCGGAGGCCGACGTCAGGACCGGCGTCACCGTACGCGAGCTGCGCCGCGCCGGGCAGGGCTGGCGCCTGGTGACCGGGCCGGTGCCGAGACCCGAGACCGTCGAGGCCGACGCCGTGATCGTCGCCGCGCCGGGCCCCGCCGCCGCCCGCCTGCTCCAGGACGAGGCGCCGAAGGCCGCGGCTGAGCTGGCCAGGATCGAGTACGCCAGCATGGCCGTCGTCACGCTCGCCTACCCGCTGTCGGCGTTCCCGCAGCCGCCCGCCCGCAGTGGCTACCTCGTGCCGCCGGTCGAGCGCCGCCCGGTCAAGGCGGTGACGTTCAGCTCCGTGAAGTGGCCCCACCTGGCCAGGGACCTGGTGATCCTGCGTTGCTCGATCGGCCGCCTGGGCGAGGAGCACCTGCTCCAGCGCGAGGACGCCGAGCTGGTGTCGCTCGCCATCGCCGAGATGGCCGAGGTGATGGGCGCGCGCGGCCTGCCGGTCGACAGCCGGGTCACCCGCTGGGGAGGCGGGCTTCCCCAGTACAACGTGGGCCACCTCGACCGGGTGGCCCGGGTGCGCGCGGCGGTCGCGGTCGAGCCGGGGCTCGCTGTGTGCGGCGCGGCCTACGACGGCATCGGCATCCCGGCCTGCATCGGCACCGCACGTACGGCGGCCGCCCGGATCTTGGACCAGCTGTCCCAGCGAGGAGAAGAGGAACGATGACAGAAGGAGCTCCGCGGCCGAAGGCCCGCGATCTCAACCAGGTGATCCGCTACACCATGTGGTCGGTCTTCCAGGCGACCGAGCCGTGCCCCGCCGACCGCGACGGCCTGGCGGTCGAGGTCGAGGAGCTGCTGGAGCAGGTCGCGGGCAAGGACGTCGTGACCAGGGGGGTCTACGACGTGTCCGGGCTGCGGGCCGACGCCGACTTCATGTTCTGGTGGCACGCGCCGACGCCGGAGGACCTGCAGGACGTCTACTCCCGCTTCCGCCGCACGGCGCTCGGCCGGCACAGCAGGCCCGTCTGGTCGGCCATGGCGCTGCACCGGCCGGCCGAGTTCAACAAGTCGCACATCCCGGCCTTCCTCGCCGAGGAGGAGCCGCGCGCCTACGTCAGCGTCTACCCGTTCGTCCGCTCCTACGAGTGGTACCTCCTGGAGGACTCCGAGCGGCGGGCGATGCTGGCCGAGCACGGCCGGATGGCGCGCGACTACCCCGACGTGCGGGCCAACACGGTCTCCTGCTTCTCGCTCAACGACTACGAGTGGATGCTCGCCTTCGAGGCCGACGAGCTGCACCGCATCGTCGACCTCATGCGTACGCTGCGCGGCGCCTCGGCCCGGCGTCACACCCGGGTCGAGATCCCGTTCTACACCGGCGCCCGCAAGCCGGTGCGCGAGCTGGTCGAAGCCCTTCCCTAGCGGCTTCATCGCGACAGAGAGGCGCGCAGGCGCCACGCGCCGAGCGCGAGGAGCGCCGCCGCGTAGCCGGTCAGCACGCCGAGCTGCGGCAGGACGCCGGCCAGGCCGGCGTCCCCGCGCAGCAGCCCGGCGAAGCCGTCCAGGGCCCAGGCGTGCGGGGTGACGTGCGCGAGCAGGCGCATGGGCGCGGGGAAGAACTCCAGCGGCGCCATCGCGCCGCCGATCGCGGCCAGGCCCAGGCCGAGCAGCAGGCCCAGCGCGCCCGCCTGCTGCTCGGTGCGCGCCGCCGCCCCGAGCAGCATCGCGGCCCCGCCGCTCACCAGCGCGAACGCCACCAGCAGCAGGGCCGCGCCGGCCGGGTCACCCCAGCGCACCCCGAACAGCAGCGCCGACCCGGCCATGATGACCAGGCCCTGGAGCAGGGCCACGCCCACCCGGCCCGCGGCCTCGCCGAGCAGGATGACGCCGACCGGCACCGGGGCGGCGTACATCCGGCGCGAGATCCCGAGCCGGCGCGTCTCGATGACCGCCGGGGCGGCGTTCAGCGAGGTCAGGAACATGAACAGGAGCAGCTGCGAGGTCGCGGCGACCTCGTAGCCGCCCGGAGGGGACGGGCCGGCCGCCCCGGCGGCGCTCACGGCGACCGTGACGCCGGGCGCGGGAGCGGCCTCCGCCCTCGCCACCAGCTCGTCGAAGCCGCCGGGCAGGCCGGCGCTCCGCGCGTACGCGGCGGCCCGCGCCGGCATCGTCACCCGCGTGACCACGGCGTTCAGCGCGGCGCCGAGCCGGCGGGCCGCAGGCTCGTCCCGGCCGATGAACGCCAGCGTGACGGGGGTGTAGGAGCGCAGGGCGCGGTCGTACCCGGCCGGGACGATCAGCGCTCCGGCCAGCCTGCCGCGCTCGACCGCGTCGCGCGCCTCGGCGTCGCCGCTCACCGGCACGACGCGCTGCCCGGCCGCCTCCAGTGCCCGTACCAGCTCGGCCGCCCGGGGGCCGCCGTCGGCGTTCACGACGCCGAGCGGGGGACGGAAGCCGGAGCCGAACGACAGCCCCAACACCATGATCAGCACGATCGGGAAGATGACGACGAAGAAGACGTTCGTCCGGTCGCGGAAGAGCCGGACCAGGTTCGCCCAGGCGATCGCCCCGGCGGCGCGCGCGATCGTCATGGCCGCAGCATCCTTCCCGCCCGGAGGAGCGCGAGGCCGGTCGTGACCGCCGCGAAGGCGAGCAGCGCCAGCGTCGGCCCCGGCGCGACCGCCGGCGCGTGCTCCCCGTGCAGGTCGGCGAGGCCCTGCAGGAACCAGCGGTGCGGGGTGAGCAGGCTGAGCGCGGCGAAGGCGTCGCCGAGCTGCTGGACCGGCACGAACACGCCGCCGAGCACCCCGGACAGCACCGCGACGACGCTCTGTAGGTTGCCCGCCTGCTCGGCGGTCCTCGCCACCGTCGCCACCAGCGCCATGACCCCGGTCGCGGCCAGCACACCCGCCACGACGAGCAGCCCCACGCCCAGCGGATGCCCCCAGCGCGCGCCCAGCAGCAGCGCGGCGGCGCTCATGAGGACGGCCGTGGCGGCGACGCCGGCGACGAACCCCGTCAGCAGTTTCGCCAGCGCGATCGCGGTCCGCGGAACCGGCGCGGCCAGCAGCCGGGCCAGGGTGCCGTCGCGGCGCTCGTCCAGGATCGAGCTGAAGCCGAACTGCACGGTGAAGAAGAGGAAGAACACCGCCATCCCGGCCGCGAACCCCTCCGCGAGCGAGAGCTGCCGCCGCTCCGCCCCCAGGTCCTCGACGGTGACCGGGCGGGGGACCAGCGTCGCCCCCTCGAACGTCCCGCCGTCCACGACCGCGAGCGTGACCTGCACGTAGCGGACCTCGGCGGCGAACGACTCGGCGATCGCGCGGGCCACGTACGCGCCCTGGCCGGAGTCGCCGATGATCTGGAGGGTGGCAGGCCGGCCGCCGGTCACCGCGTCGCTGAACCCGGGCGGGACGACGTAGGCGGCGTCCGCCTCGCCCCGCTCCACCGCCGCGCGCGCCTCCCGCTCGTCCGCGACCGGGCGCAGCCTGATGACGCCGTTCCGCTCCAGGGGGCGCAGCGCCTGCTCGGCGAACGCGGTGACGACCGGCCCGCCGTCCCGGTCGGCCAGCGCGAGCGTCGGCGCCGGCTGGGCGTCGATGCCCCTGAACACCAGGCTGAACACGGCCGCCAGGGCGAACGGCACCACCAGCGCGAGCAGGAACAGCGAGCGGTCGCGTACCCGCTGGCGCAGGTCCTTGGCCATGACGAGGAGGGTCGCGCGCATGTCAGTCCCGCAGCGCCTTGCCGGTGAGGTGCAGGAACACCGACTCCAGGTTCGGCTCGTGCACCTCGGCCGCGCGTACGGTCACGCCCGCCTCCGTGGCCGCGCCGAGCACCCGGGGCAGCGCCCGGCCGGCGTCCTCGACCATCACCTCGACGCGGCCCTCGTGCCCGGTGGCCGCGCGCACCTCGGGCAGCGCCAGCAGCGCCGGCACCACCCGCGGGCCCTCGACCGTCAGCGTGATCCGGTCCAGCTCGCCCACCAGGCCGACCAGCTCCCTGCGGGTGCCCTCGGCCCTGATCCGGCCGAGGTCGAGGATGCCGATGCGGTCGCAGAGGCGTTCGGCCTCCTCCATGTAGTGGGTGGTGTAGAGGATCGCGGTGCCCTCGCCGGCGAGCGCGGCGACGCTCTCCAGGATGGCGTTGCGGCTCTGCGGGTCCACGCCCGCGGTGGGCTCGTCCAGGATCAGCAGGGGCGGGCGGTGCAGGAGGCCGACACCGATGTTGAGCCGCCGCTTCATGCCGCCGGAGAACTCCTTGACGGCGTCCTTCGCCCGGTCGGTGAGCCCGACGACGGCCAGCACCTCCTCGATGCGGCGACGGGCCTCGGCGCGGCCCAGGCCGTGGAGGCGGGCGAAGAAGCGCAGGTTCTCGCGGGCGGTGAGGTCGGGGTAGAGGGCGAGCTCCTGGGGGACGTAGCCGATGCGGCGCTTGCCCCAGGTGCTCGACGGGCTGTGCGGACGGCCGCAGACCAGCACCTCGCCGCCGTCGCGGCCGAGGATCCCGGCGATCATCGAGATCGTGGTCGTCTTGCCCGCGCCGTTGGGGCCCAGCAGGCCGTACGTCTCGCCGGCGGTGATGGCGAAGCTGACGTCGGCGACCGCCACGAGATCGCCGAACGTCTTGCGTAACTCATGACATTGCAGGATCTCGTCCTGGGCCACAACCGTAGTGTGATCGTAGGCGTCCTACACCGGCAAGCCCCGACCGACCGGGGCCCACGGGGGTGAGGAGGCCGCCATGCGTCCACCCGGCAAGCCCCGCCGCACGCCGGACCCGGATCCGGCACGGCGGGAAGAGGTCCCGCGGCCGGGGAGCCGCAGGCACGCGAGCGGACGACACGCGGCCCGGCGCCCGCGGCGCGACCTGTGGGGGCGCGGGGCGCGGGAAGATGCGACCCGTCCGGCCTCTCGGCGTCCGGTGGTCGTGATGGTCGTGGGGGCGCTCGTGCTGGCCGGGGGAGTGGCGGGGGCGCTCGCCGGCGGGGTGTTCGGCGGCGCGTTGGCCGGCGGCGGGACGAGCGGGCTGGGACTCGCCGCGCTGCCGGACGGGACGCGGTCGGACGGTCCGGCGTCATCCGGGCGAGCGGACGGTACAGGGCCGCGAGCGGGCGTTCCGTCCGCGGCGAGCGACGCGGCCCGGCCGGCGGCACCGGGAGGTCCGGGCTCGTCCGCCACGTCCGGGAGAACTGCGGCCCCGGGCTCGTCGGCCACCTCCCGGGGGACCGCCGCTCCCAGACAGACCACCTCTGCGGCGGACGCGCTCAACGGCGGAGCCGCCACGACCGCGCCGGTCCCGGGCACCGGCACCACCGGCCCGGCCGCGATCCCCGGCGCCACCCCACCCCAGGACGAGGGCTTGCTCGCCATCCCCGGTACGGACACGGCCGACGACAACCGCACCGACGGCTACAACGTGGACGGCTACACCATCGACGGCTACCGGGCCGACGACTACCGCACGGACGGCTACCGGGCCGACGGCCCGTCCTCGCACACCGACCACCGCGCGATGGACTACTTCCGCGCGCACTGGACCCCCGCCGACAAGGCACAGAGCCGCGTCACGGACATCCGCTCCGTCGGCGGATATTTACGCATCTACACAAACCTGCCGGAGTCCGCGCGCAACTCCCGCACCGCCGTCGTCCTGTGCGAACGCGGCATGGACTACCTGCGCGCCGCCGGAGCGACCCGCCGCGTGGTGTTCGTGCACGCGCGCCTGGGCGGGAACGGCAACCCCGTCCTCGCCAACATCATCGGCCCCTCCGACCGCAGCTGCACCCTCACCCACCCCGCCCCGGAATGAGGGCTCAACGCACCCGTACGCGCGTCTTCGAGCACACCTCGCACCGCTGGGTGACGACCCGGCCGATGGTCTCGATCGTCACCCACCGGTGGCGGAGATGGATGAACCGCACGCGGGGAGGCTTACCCGTGGCCCAAGATTGGTACGCGGAGTCGCTGCGTGATCACGCCTTGGGTTCGAGGCGCAGCGACACCGAGTTGATGCAGTAGCGATCGTCGGTGGGCGTGGGGTAGCCCTCGCCGTGGAAGACGTGCCCCAGGTGCGAGTCGCACCTCTCGCACCGCACCTCGGTGCGCACCATGCCGAGGCTGCGGTCCTCGATCAGCTTCACCGCGTCCGACTCCGAGGGGGCGTAGAAGCTCGGCCACCCGCAGTGCGACTCGAACTTCGTGTCGGAGCGGAACAACTCGGCGCCGCAGGCGCGGCACGAGTAGACGCCCTCGACCTTGGTGTCGACGTACTCCCCCGTGAACGGGCGCTCGGTCCCGGCCTCCCTGAGGACGTGGTACTCCTCCGGGGAGAGCTGCGACCGCCATTCGGCCTCGCTCTTGACGACCTTTTCCATACCCCCAGAGTACGAGACGGCCGAAGTGCGAGATCCGGCAAAAAGAGATCTCCGCAGGGTGAAGCATCCATTCTGGGGAGAATTCGCGTCTTTGTCGGTAAGGGGGTGTCATCGCCTCCTGCGAAGGGGTGAGATCGTCCGCGGACCCGATGAGCGGCACAGCCCACGCCCGTGCTGGCGCCGCTGAAGGGGTCGGAACGGCCGGCCGGGTGGCGCGCCAGCGCCCGGAACGGCGGTGGACGATCTGCAGGCCCGCCCTGTCGAGCCCTCGGTCCCGCCACCGAGAAGTGCTCCGGGGCGGGCCCACCCTGCTCGCGACCGGCCTGCCACCCGGTTTCTGTCGGAGAAGGGCTGTAGGTTCCTGGGCATGGCATCGCCGTTCATCGAGCTAGAGGTGGGGGAGCGCACCGTCAAGGTGACCAACCCCGACAAGGTCTACTTCCCGCAGCTCGGCGCCACGAAGCGCGAGCTGGTGGAGTATTACGTCAGCGTCGGTGAGGGCGCGCTGCGGGCGCTGCGCGACCGCCCGACCAACATCAAGCGCCACCCCGACGGCGTGCAGACCGACGCCATCTACCAGAAACGCATGCCGCCCAAGCACCCCGACTGGCTCCAGTCGGTCACCGTCACCTTCCCGAGCGGCCGCACGGCGCAGTCCCTGCGCGTCACCGAGGTGGCCGCCCTGGCCTACTGCGCCAATCTCGGCACCATCGACTTCCACCCCTGGCAGGTGCGGGCCGCCGACGTCGAGCACCCCGACGAGCTGCGCATCGACCTCGACCCGCAGCCCGGCCTCGACTTCGACGCCGCGCGCCGGGCCGCCTTCCTGACCAGGGAGGTCCTGGGCGAGCTGGGCATGACCGGCTTCGTGAAGACCTCGGGCAACCGTGGCGCGCACATCGCCGTGCGCATCGAGCCGAGATGGGACTTCATCCAGGTCCGTCACGCCGGCATCGCCCTGGCCAGGGCGGTCGAGGAGCGTGACCCTGGCCTGGTCACCACCGCCTGGTGGAAGGAGGAGCGCGGGGAGCGTGTCTTCATCGACTTCAACCAGAACGCCCGCGACCGCACCGTGGTCAGCGCCTACTCCGTGCGGGCCCAGCCGCACGCGCCCGTCTCCACCCCGCTGACCTGGGACGAGCTGGCCGACGCCGATCCGCGCGACTTCGACATCCGCACCGTGCCCGCCCGCTTCGCCGAGCTGGGCGACGTGCACGCGGCCATCGACGACCACGCCTACTCGATCGAGCCGCTGCTGGAGCTCTATGCCAAGGACGATCGCGGCGACATGCCCTACCCGCCCAACTATCCGAAGATGCCGGGCGAGCCGATGCGCGTGCAGCCCAGCCGCGCCCGCCACCCGGAAGCCTGACGCCGCCGCCGGGTGCCCGGGAGGCACCGGGATGCCGGGGCATGCCGGTGACGAATCGGCGGCGGGTCGATCCATGCCGGGCCAGGTGGCGCATCAGGTTGATGTGTGGCGGTCAGTGGCGGGCGATCTGGTGCGGAGCCAGTTCCCGCGTTTCGCCCCGTTCCAGATAGACCACCCGGTCGCCCAGGCCCGCCTGCTCCACGTGGTGCCGGAAGTCGTCCAGCGGCGAGGTGAAGACGGTGTAGTCGTCGTAGTGGATCGGCACGACCGTGCGCGGATCGAGCAGGTCCACCCACGAGGCGCCCTGGCTGCCGTCCATCGTGACGAGCACGGTCCCGAGCAGCTTGGTCCCGCCCAGATGGACGAGTGCCACGTCGATCTCCGGGAAGCGGCGCGGGATCGCGTCGAGCCGGCGGTCGAGCAGCGTGTCGCCGCTGATGTGCAGGCGCAGCTCCACCCGTTCATCGCGGTCACGGAACTCCAGCATGGTCCCGATGACCGGCGGCAGCAGCCGCTCCAGCGGCCCCGGCGCGTGCCTGGCGGGCAGTGCCGTGATGGTGACGCTGCCCTGCGCGTTCCGCAGCTCGTGCTGCTGCCACTGCCGCAGGCCGACGCTCTGGCGGAAGCCCCGGCGGCGGAGCTTGCCGGCCGCGGAGAGCGTGGTCACGATGGGCGTGTCGCGGTCCAGGCCCCTGCGGGTGACCCGGTCCCAGTGGTCGCCGTGCATGTGCGAGAGCACGACCGCGTCCAGGGTCGGCAGGTCCTCGATCTCCAGGGCGGGGTCCGTACGGCGGCGCGAGACCAGGCCGTGGCCCAGGTAGGCGCGCTGTCCGCGGTGCAGGAAGTTGGGATCCGTCAGCAGCGTGAAGCCGTTGTAGCGGATCAGCGTCGTCGCGTTCCCGATGAACTGGATGCTCCCTTTCACGGCGGCGCTCACTCCGGGTGCGGGGACTGCTGTCCGGGGGGCACGCCGCCGCCCTTGCCGCCGCCTTTGCCGCCCTTGTCGGTGCCGTGCGGTCGCGCCGAGCGCTTCCCGCCGCTCCTCGTCTCGGGGATGGCGTTCGCGGACTTGGACTCGGTGGCAGATTTGCCTGATCTGCGCAGTTCGGGCTGCTGTGGGTTACTCATTGTGCTTCGTCCTTACTTGTACGGCTTGTCCGAGGTCCCCTGCCACCTCGGTCGAGAGCCAAACGCCGCGAACAGAACGTACCGGCCTGTTTCACTTCGGTCACATAACTTGACGCTCGGTCCAATAGTTCGCAAGGCTCGCTAGAGCATCGGGGGCGACAGCCGACTCTTCGGGAGCCTTCCATGGCAAGAGCGCGACGTCTCGCGGCCGCGGGAGCGGTGGCAGCTTTAGCGGTGGCGGGAGTGAGCCTCGCGGCCTCCGCCTCCGCCTCCGCCGTCATCCGCACCGATCCCCAGGTGCCGGGAACGGGATCCGACTGCGTCCTACCGCCGCCGCTCCGCTGCGACGCGCCCGCCGACAGCTCGTGGACGGGCGGCGACCCCGGGCCGCCCGCCTCCCGGCCGAGCGGCGGGGACGACTCGTGGTCGGGCTCCGGCGACTCCTGGTCGGGCCGGGGCGACTCCTGGTCGCCGGTCCCCGGCGACCCTCGCTCCGACGCCCCGGCCCCCGGCGACACCTGGTCCAGCGTCCCGACCCCCGGCGACACCTGGTCCGGGGGCCCCGCCCCGCAGGACTCCTGGTCCTCGGCGCCCACCCCGCAGCCGTCGGACGCGCCCTGGCGGCCGGCCCGGGAACGCGAGCACCGGGTCCCCCGCGGCCACCCCGAGACGGGCGGCGGCGGGCTCGTCCATGACGGGCCGGTGTGGGCGCTCGCGGTCGGCGGATTCGCCCTGATCACGGGCGCGGGCCTGACCGGCGTCGCGGTACGCCGCCGCCGGGATGCCGACTGACCCTGCGCCCCCCGCGCGAACGGCCGGCAGGGGCGGGCAGTGGGGGATCTGGGCGCTGGCGGCCGTGGTCACGGTGGCGGGGCTGGCGCTGATCGCGTACGGGCTGCGCGGCATGACAGGGGACGGCGGCGAGCCGGCCCCATCGGCGGGAACGCCGGCGGGGACGACGGCGGGGACGACGGCGCGGCAGGCGCCGCCCGGCGCCGCGCCCGTCACCGGCCCCCTGCCCGTCGGCGTGGTCGCCCGGCCGATGAAGGCCGCCCGCCCCACCGCCGTCTACATCCCGTCCGTCGGCGTGGCGGCCCCTCTGATGGAGCTGGGCCTGGACGCCGGCGGCGCGATCCAGAACCCGCCGCTCGACCATCTGAACCTGGCCGGCTGGTACCGCTACGCCCCCGTCCCCGGCCAGCGCGGCGCCGCCGTCATCACCGGCCACCTCGACACGAGGAGCGGCCCCGCCGTCTTCGCCCGCCTCAAGGACGTCAGGCGCGGCGACCAGGTGCAGGTGCTGCGCGCCGACCGCTCGGTGGCCGTCTTCGTCGTCGACCGGGTCGAGCACGCGCCGAAGTCCGGCTTCCCGGCGCGGAAGGTCTACGGCAAGCTCTCCTACCCGGGCCTGCGGCTGGTGACCTGCGGCGGGACGTTCGACCGGCGGGCGCACAGCTACCGGGACAACACGATCGTGTACGCCCACCTCGCGGCCCCGTACTATCCCGGAGCCGGGAGCTGACGGTCACGGGTCGCGGGGCAGCCCGAGCGCCCGCTCGGCGATGATGTTGAGCTGCACCTCGGTGGTCCCGCCGCCGATCGTGAACGCCCGGGTCGTCAGGATCATGCGGCTCCAGTAGGGGTCGTCCGGGGCGAGCGACCAGCAGAACTCGGAGATCGCCTGCGAGTGCCGCATGCCGAGCAGCTTCCGTACGCTCGCGGCGGCCCCCGCGTCGCCCCCCGACAGCTTCGACAGCGTCACCCGCAGCCCGAGGGCCGAGATGGCCTGCCCCTCCGCCCACAGCCGGCCCGCCTGCTCGCGCCGCGCCTGCCCCAGCGCGGGCAGCCGGGCGATGAGATCGGCCATGTCGGTGTGCTGCGACCCGGGCCCCCAGGAGTCGCCGAGCGCGACCCGCTCGTGGGAGAGGGTGTCCCTGGCGACCCGCCAGCCCTGGTCCACCTCGCCGACGACCAGGTCGTCCGGGACGAAGACGTCGTCGAGGAACACCTCGTTGAAGATCTCGTCGCCGTTGATCTCCTTGAGCGGCCGTACGGTGACGCCGGGGGAGGACATGTCCACCAGGAAGTACGTGATGCCGTCGTGCTTCGGCCGGTCGGGCGAGGTGCGGGCCAGGCAGATGCCCCAGTGGGCGTACTGGGCGAGCGAGGTCCAGATTTTCTGCCCGGTGAGCGACCAGCCGCCCTCCACGCGCACGGCCCTGGTCGTCAGGCCCGCCAGGTCCGAGCCCGCGCCGGGCTCGCTGAAGAGCTGGCACCACACGATCTCGCGGGTGAAGGTCCTCGGCAGGAAACGTTCCCGCTGCTCGGGGGTGCCGTACGCGACGATGGACGGCGCCGCCCAGGCGCCGATGCCGAGGTTCGGCCGCTTGAGTCCGCGGAACTCCTGGTGGATGATCACCTGCTCCAGCGGCGACGCGCCCCGGCCCCACGGCTTCGGCAGGTGCGGCATGATCCATCCCTCCCGGGCGAACCTCGCCTTCCTGGCCTCCGGCTCCTCGGCGCGCAGCGACTCCGCCTCGGCCCGGACGGCGTCCCTGACGGCGGCGGCCTCCTCGGGCAGATCCGGCTCCATCGCCCGCCGTACGCCGGCCACCGCCAGCCCGGTCACCTCCTCCGCCCACGCGCCGGGGTCGCCGGCGAGCATGCGGTCGGACAGCGCCCGGCGGTAGTAGCGGTGGGCGTCGTGCTCGAAGGTGTAGCCGATGCCGCCGAGCACCTGGATGGCGTCGGCGGCGCACCGTACGCCGGCGTCCGGCCCCAGCACGCCCGCGACGGCCACGGCCAGGCGGGTCTCGTCGTCGAGGGTGGGGCCGTCCAGGGCGCGGGCGGCGTCCCAGACGGCGGCGCGGGCCTGCTCCAGGGCCACGAGGGCGGCGGCCACCCGGTGCTTGACGGCCTGGAACTGGCCGATCGGGCGGCCGAACTGCTCGCGGACCTTGGCGTGCTCGGCGGCCGTCGCGACCGCCCAGGCGGCGACCCCGCAGGCGTCCGCGCCCAGCAGGACGGCGGCGATCTCCCGTACGGGGGCGTCGCGCAGCACCGCCTCCGCCGCGGGGGGCCGCTCCAGGGTCACGGTGCTGAGGCTCCGGTCGAGGTCGACGCCGTCGGCGGGGGTGACGGTGACGGCGTCCCGCCCCAGCAGCGCCCAGGACCCGTCACCGACCGGCACGAGGAAATGGTCGGCGCCGGCCGCCCCGAGCGCGAGCACGGAAAAGCCACCACCGACCGGGCGGAGGACGCCGCCGGCGGGTCCTCCGGCCGGGCGCTGTGCCTCAGCGGCGGTCTCGCCCGCCGGGCGGAGGGCGACGGCGGCGGTTCTCGACCCGTCCGCCAGGGCGGCCACGACGTCGTCGTGGCCACCGCTCCGCGCCAGGACGGCCGACGCCACGACGCTCGCCAGGTACGGCCCGCCGGCCCGCCGCTCGGCCAGCGCCTCCAGGGCGACGCACAGCTCCAGCAGCCCGTACCCCTGCCCGCCGCAGCGCTCCGGCAGGTGCAGCCCCAGGAGCCCCTGCGCGGCCAGCGCCGGGTGTTCGGCGCCGCGCCCGGCGAGCCCGCGCACGGACGCGGCCAGCGCCAGGTGTTCCTCACTCAACCCGATACTCATGGCACCGAACCTAGAACATTGTTCGGTGTACCTCCAGCCCGGGAAAAATGGTTGGCCCCCCGCCACCCGTCCCGGCTACAGTCCGAATCGTCAGCATCGGATCGAGGAGAAAGCCGGGCAGGCGACCCCGCCGCCCCTGGAGGGAGTGCGTTTATGACCGTCACGCTGCGGCGTGCGCCTCGACGTGCCGCCGGCCCCTCCTGCCGCTGACCCGCGTTCACCCGCACCGACCGGCCGGAGGACGACAGCCCACGGCACCGGCGTGCCCGCGCGTCCATACGCGCGACGGCCCGCCAGGCGCACCCTTGCCGCATTCGTCGACGCTCATCGTTCTTCTTCCGGCAAGGAGCAACCCGCGTTGTCCAGCAACGGCAAACCACGATCCACCATCTCCACCGACACGTTCGCCTGCGTGCGCTGCGGCCTCACCGTGACCGCCGCCGCGCCCGACGGCGCCCGCCGCAACCACTGCCCGAGCTGCCTGCACTCGCTGCACGTGCTCGACCGGGTGGAGGGCGGCCCGTCCGAGTGCCGCTCGCGCATGATCCCGATCTCGATCGCGGTCCTGCGCACCGGCGACTGGATGCTCATCCACCGCTGCACCCGCTGCGGCGAGCTGACGTCCAACCCCATCTGCGGGGACGACAACCAGCTCATCCTCATGCGCATGGCGGTACGCCCGCTCGCGCAGCCGCCGTTCCCTCTTGAGGCGTTCGGTGATCTGTGACATGCCCAGGAGGAACCCCGGCCGTGGCGAACGGCCGCAACGGCGCAAGATCGCGGTCCGGCACGGCGAGCGCGGCGACGCGTTCCGCTGTGTCGGCTGCCGGCTGGACGTGCCCATGTCCGCGCCCGGCACCGCGCACCGCAACCACTGCCCGCACTGCCTGACCAGCCTGCACGTCGATCGCCGGGTGCCCGGGGACCGCCGGGCGGGCTGCCGGGGCCGGATGGCGGCGTTCAGCGTCACCGTCCGGCCGGACGGCGAGTGGCTGATCATCCATCACTGCCAGTCGTGCGACGAGCTCAGCGCGAACCGCATCGCCGGCGACGACAACGCGCTGGCGCTGCTCCGGATCGCCATGCGTCCGCTGTCCGCGGGCGGCCGGCTCCCGGCCTCGGCGCTGCTCGCGATCTGAGACAGCACTGAAAACAGCGAAGCCCCCGGCGAACGGGAGGGCCACCACAACCACGCCCGTCGATGCCGGGGGCTTCGCTGCTTTTCTATCGTGTCCGCCGCCCGCCGCGAGGCTCAATCGCCGAATTCGAGGTGCAGCGCCCGGGTGAAGTCGGCAACGGCCTCCTCGTGGCGGTCCAGCTCCTGGAGGATCTCGCCCCGCACCCGGTAGGCCCAGACGTACTCGTCGTCCAGTTCGAGGGCCCGGTCCAGGTCGTGCAGGGCCGCCTCGTTGTCGCCCAGCTCGCTCAGCACCGCGCCCCTGCTGCCCAGCGCCCGGTCGTTGTCCGGGTCCAGCTCCAGGGCGCGGTTGAGGTCCTCCAGGGCCTCCTCGTAGCGGTCGATCATGCGCAGGGCCTCGCCGCGCCTGCTCAGGGCGCGTACGTGGCCGGGGTCGATGGCGAGGGCCTTGGCGTAGTCGTCGATGGCCTCGGGGTAGAGGTTGAGCCGCTGGTAGAGGTCGCCGCGGGCCACCCACGGGTACGGCTGCTCGCCGTTGATCCTGATGATCTTGGCGTGCTCGTCCAGGGCCTCGTCGAGACGGTTGAGGTCCACCAGCGCGTCCGCCTTCGCCTCCAGGATCCACAGCGAGTCGGGCGTCAGGGTGAGGGCGTGCTCGAAGTCGGCCATGGCCTCCTCCAGGCGGTCCATCGCCGCGTACGTCTGCCCCCGTGAGCCCAGCGCGTACGCGCTGTCGGGCTCCAGCTTCAACGACTCGTCGAAGTCCGTCAGCGCGGCGTCGTACCGCTCGATCATCCGGTGGCTCTCGCCGCGCAGCCGCCAGGCGCGGGCGTTGTCGGGCACCAGGGTGATCGACTCGGTGAGGTCCGCGATCGCGGCCTCGTACCGCGACAGGGCGATGTACGACTCGGCGCGGCTGCGCAGCACCGACGCCCGCGACTGAGCCGCCGCCTCGGGCATTCCGGGCTCGGCCCGGTCCTTGATCCCCTCGCTCATGACGCGGAACTCTATCCACTAGATCTGGATAATGGCCGCCTTTTCCCGGGTGAACTCCAGGACCGAATCGTGGCCGTACCCGCTGTCCTTGACGCCGCCGAACGGCAGGCCGGGCGGCATCTGCCGGTAGGTGTTCACCCAGACCGTCCCACTCCGCAGGTCCCGGACGAACCGGTGCGCCCGCCCCAGGTCGCGGGTCCAGACGCCGGCCGCCAGCCCGTACGGCGAGTCGTCGGCGATCTCCAGCGCCTCCTCGTCGCTGTCGAACGGCAGCGCCACCGCCACCGGCCCGAAGATCTCCTCCTGGCACACCCGCAGCGCGTTGTCCTCGGTCGCGAACAGCGTCGGCTCCACCCAGTAGCCGCCCGGCAGCTCCGGCACCACCTCGGCGCCGCTCCGGCCGCCGAACACCAGCCGGGCGCCCTCCTTCGCGGCCAGCTCCAGGTACGAGGTCACCCGCTCGAACTGCCCGGCCGACACGATCGGCCCCATCGTGGTCCGCAGGTCCTGGGGGTCGCCCAGCACCAGCCCCGCGCAGGCGTCCCTGATCCGGCCGAGCATCTCGTCCCAGATCGAGCGGTGGATGAGGATGCGCGAGCCGGCGACGCACACCTGCCCGGCGTTGCCCGTGTAGATCGAGTCGACGGTGACGCCCCGGGTGGTGGCGTCGAGGTCGGCGTCGGGGAAGACGATGTTGGGCGACTTGCCGCCCAGCTCGAACGTCATCGGCTTCAGCGCGTCCGCCGACGCCCGGGTGATCGCCCGGCCGGTCTCCGTGGAGCCGGTGAGGCTGATCTTGGCGACGTCGCGGTGGCGTACGAGGGCGTCGCCCACCTCCTCGCCGAGCCCGCCGACGATGTTGAGCACGCCGGGCGGGAACACCTCGGCCAGCAGCTCGCCCAGCCGCAGCACCGACGCGCTCGCCTGCTCGGCGGGCTTGACGACCACGGTGTTGCCGGCCGCCAGCGCGTACGCGGCCTTGGCGGAGAAGGTCGAGATGGGGGAGTTCCACGGGATGATGCAGACCACGACCCCGTACGGCTCGCGCCGGGTCAGGCCGAGCGTGTCCGGCCCCAGGATGACGGTGTCGCCGGTGACCGCGTCCAGGCACTGCCCGGCCGCGAGCTGCCACAGGAAGGCCATCCCCGGCAGGTCCCTCCTCAGCGTGTCGCGCAGGATGCGGCCGTTGTCGCGGGTCTCCAGCCGGGCCAGCTCCTCCGCGTGCCGGCCGAAGATCTCCGACACCTTGCGCAGGTGGTGGGCGCGGGCCAGGGCGGGCAGCGCCGCCCAGGCGGGGAAGGCCGCGGCGGCCGCGGCCACCGCCGCCTCGGCCTCCGCCGGGCCGCCGGCCGGGACGCGCGCCCACGCCTCGCCGGTGCTCGGGTCGACCGACTCCATCATGCGGGACGCGGCGACCAGCTCGCCGCCGATGAGATGACGATAGTCAGGCACGCGACCAAGCATATGCTTGCTTGACAGAAGGGGCCAGGCGAGGCGGGGCCGGGGGCGTTCTAGGATCGGGGTATGCAACTGGCCCCCGGAGTGCACGTCGCCGTCACCGACCGGCACGGGGGCGTCAGCGCCCCGCCCTACGGCTCGCGCAACCTCGGCGGCATGGTCGGCGACGACCCGGCCGCCGTGCGCGCCAACCGCGCCGGTGTCGCGGCCGAGCTGGGCGTGCGGGCCGTGGTCTACATGCGCCAGGTCCACAGCGCCGACGTCGCGTACGTGAGCGAGCCGTTCGGCGACGACCCGCCGCCGCTCGACGGCGTGTTCACCACCGAGCCCCGGCTGGCGCTGGCCTCGCTCGGCGCCGACTGCCCGGCGGTGCTGGTGGCCGACCCGGTCGCGCGCATGGTGGGCGCCGCGCACTCCGGCCGCCCCGGCACCGAGGCGGGCATCGCGACGGCGCTCGTGACGGCGATGGCGGCGAAGGGCGCCGAGCCGGGCCGGATGGTCGCGCTGATCGGCCCCGGCGCGTGCGGCCGCTGCTACGAGGTGCCCGCCGAGCTGCGCGAGCGCGTGGCCGCGAAGGTGCCGGAGACGTGGTCCACGACGTCGTGGCAGACGCCCGCGCTCAACCTGCGGGCCGGCATCGAGGCCCAGCTCAGGGCCGCGGGGCTGGCGGAGATCCGGCACGACGCGCGCTGCACCATCGAGTCGATGGAGCTCTACTCCCACCGTCGCGAGCAGCCGGGCGGCCGGTTCGCGGGCCTCGTCTGGCTCGACTGACGCCCGCGGCCGGCTGCGCTCAGTCCTTGCCCCGGCCGTTGTTGAAGACCACGTTCACGATGATGATGCCGACCCAGACGGGTATGAGGAGGAATCTCTGCCCCTCGCCCACGAGCGCCAGCGTCAGCGTGGCGACCGTGCCCAGGGACAGGGAGACGATGGCCAGGGCGAGCCGCTGTCCGTCGTTCGACCGGCGCTGGGCCGACGCCTTCGGGCCGGCCTGGGCCAGGCGCTCGTCCACCCGCCGGTCGACCTCCTTGCCCATCTTGTCGAGGAACGACTCCACGATGGCGTCCTCGAAGTCGGGCCCTAAGTCTCGGCGAGCCGAGACAGCGGCCTTCAACTCATCCCCAGTGCTCATGCCTAGAGACTATTGGGGCATTCCGCTCAGTGGGCAAGGATGTCATCGAGGTTGTAACTGACCGGACGCTCCAGCTGCTCGTACGTGCACGACTCCGGCGTGCGGTCCGGCCGCCACCGCCGGAAATGGGCCGTGTGCCGGAACCGGTCGCCCTCCATCTGGTCGTAGGCGACCTCCATCACCCGCTCCGGCCGCAGCGGGATGAACGACAGGTCCTTCTTGGCGTTCCACCGCGACACCGCGCCCGGCACGCGCTGGCCGCCCCTCGACGGCCCGGCGGCCGGCTGCCCCACGTTGGCCTGCGCCGCCTCGGCCCAGTGCCCCCACGGGTGCTCGCCGAGGTCGGCGATGAGCGGCCGCAGCTCCTCCACCAGCTCGGCCCGGCGCGCCATCGGGAACGACGCCGCCACCCCGACGTGGTGCAGCTTGCCGTCGTCGCCGTAGAGGCCGAGCAGCAGCGAGCCGACGATCGGCCCCGACTTGTGCTCGCGGTAGCCGCACACCACGACGTCGGCCGTGCGCTCGTGCTTGACCTTGAACATGGTGCGCTTGTCCGGGACGTACGGCTGGTCGCCGGGCTTGACGATGATCCCGTCGAGCCCCGCCCCCTCGAACGTCTCGAACCACTCGTCCGCCTGCCGGTCGTCGGTCGTCACCGGCGTCAGCCGGATCGAGCCGCCGTCCTTGGTGAACAGCTCGGTCAGCCGGGCCCGGCGCTCGGCGAACGGCGCCTCCATCAGCGACTCCTCGCCGATGGCCAGCAGGTCGAAGGCGATGAACTGGGCGGGCGTCTCCTCCGACAGCAGCTTCACCCGCGACTTGGCCGGATGGATGCGCTGCTGCAGCGCGTCGAAGTCGAGCTGCGAGCCCCTGGGCAGCACGATCTCGCCGTCCATCACCACCTTGTCGGGCAGCTCGGCCTTCACCGCCTCGACGATCTCCGGGAAGTAGCGGGTGAACGGCCGCTCCTTGCGGCTGCCGAGGTAGACCTCGTCGCCGTCGCGGAAGATGATGCAGCGGAAGCCGTCCCACTTGGGCTCGTAGAAGAGGTTGCCGTCCTGCCTGGGCATGGCCTTGACCGGTTTGGCCAGCATGGGCGGCACCGGCGGGCGTACGACCAGGTTGGGCACCGGCTCCGGCTCGGGCTCCTCGGCCGGCGCCGCGTTGACTGTCGGGTCCGTGGTCATGCGTGATCTTCCTTCCCCGTGACGTATCTGCAGAAGAGGGCCCCGTCCTCCTCCAGCACCTGGACGAGGTCCAGGCCGACCAGCGCGGCCTCGCCGTTCTGGATGCGCGCCGCGTCGCCGCCGACCAGCAGCGGGCTGATCGTCAGGCACAGCTCGTCGACCAGCCCGGCGGCCGAGAGCTGGGCGTTGACGAGAGGACCGCCCTCGCACAGGATGCGGCCGAGACCGCGCTCGTGCAGCCGCGCCACGCCCTCGCGCAGGTCGACGCTCTCGTCGCCGGCCACGATGACGTCGCAGCCCTTGGCCAGCTCGGCCCGCCGCTCGCGCGGCGCGGCCTCGCAGGTGATGACGAGGGTGCGGCTGGGCGCGCCGGTGAACAGCGGGTGGCGGGGGTCGAGGTCGAGGGTGCGGGAGACGACCGCGATCGGGGGCACGTCGGGGCGGCCCGCGCGGAGGTCCGCCCAGGAGGCGCGCGGCTCGATCGGGCGGTAGCCCTCGGTGCGCACGGTCGCCGCGCCCGCCATGACGACGTCGGCGAGGCCGCGCAGGACCTGGAAGACGCGCTTGTCGCCACGGGTGGACAGGCCGCCGGAGCGGCCCTTGAGCCAGGCGGCGCCGTCGGCGCTGGAGACCATGTTGAGCCGCAGCCACGGCCGGCCCTCGGGATAGGCGTACGCCTGGGCGATGTCCGGATTGTCGTAAATGTCGGGAAGGATGCGCCGCACCCCTCTACCTTGGCACACGCCACCGACAACCGGCCCGGGGGCGTCCGCCGGTCTCGGTCATATCGCACCTTTGTGTATCGGCAGACATAACGCCGACGCTCTGCTTAACGTGACGATTAACGTCAAGTGACGTCAAGGCAGGCATGGGACGACAGGGGGAGAGGGCCCATGGGTCTGGTCACCGCCGGAACGTGGACGATCGCCGCGCTCGCCGGGGCGTACCTGCTGCGCCGCTGGCTGGCGGGCGGCGGAGGCCGCCGGGCCAAGGTCACCCGCTTCCCGCTGGCGCTGATCCTCTCCCACCCCGCGCTCGCGGTGTCGGCGATGGCGTGCTGGGCCGCCGCGCTGGCCACCGGCAGCCGGACCCTCGCCTGGCTGGCCACGGCCGGGCTGGCGGCGACGGCGCTGCTGGGGTTCGTGATGTTCACCAGGTGGCTCGGCAGCGGGAGGCACGGGGACGCCGTGTCCGGGCTGCCCGTGCTGGCGGTGGCGCTGCACGGCCTCGCCGGAGTGACGGTGTTCGCGCTGGTGTTCCTCACGGCCAGCGCCGCCCGCGTCTTCTGACGGCCCCTCGCTACTGGGCCTCGCGCGGGCGGCGGAGCACCTGGAGCGAGCGCGAGGTGACCGTCACCACGCCTCCCGCCGGCTGCCACGGCTCGGCGACGAGGTCCTCGATCGAGTCGTGGGCGGTGTCGAGCACCGGCAGCCAGCCGTCGCCGCACTCCGGCCCCGGCAGCGTGAACGGCATGTTCTCGTGGTGGGCGTTGATCAGCAGCAGGAACGAGTCGTCCACGATGCGCTCGCCCCGCGGCCCCGGCTCGGTGATCGCCTCGCCGTTGAGATAGACCATGAGCGACTTGGCGTAGCCGATGTGCCAGTCGCCGGCCGTCATCTCGGAGCCGCCCGGCGTGAGCCACACCAGGTCGCGGTCGCCGTTGTCGGGATGGCGGCCGTGGAAGAAGCGGCGGCGCTGGAAGACCGGGTGCTCGCGGCGCAGCTTCGCCAGCGCGCGGACGAACTCCAGCAGGTCGGACTCGGTGCGCACCCTCGACCAGTCGACCCAGGCCAGCTCGTTGTCCTGGCAGTAGGCGTTGTTGTTGCCGTGCTGGGTGCGGCCGATCTCGTCGCCGTGGGAGAGCATCGGCACGCCCTGCGACAGGAACAGCGTGGCCAGGAAGTTGCGGCGCTGGCGGCGGCGCAGCGCCACGATCTCCGGGTCCTCGACCGGGCCCTCCGCGCCGCAGTTCCAGGAGCGGTTGTCGTTGGTGCCGTCGCGGTTGTCCTCGCCGTTGTCCTCGTTGTGCTTGTGGTCGTAGGAGACCAGGTCGCTCAGCGTGAACCCGTCGTGGCAGGTCACGAAGTTGATGGAGGCGACCGGGCGGCGGCCGGAGGACTCGTAGAGGTCGGCCGAGCCGGTCAGCCGGGAGGCGAACTCGGGCAGCGCCGAGTGCGTCCCCCGCCAGAAATCGCGCACGATATCGCGATATTTGCCGTTCCACTCCGTCCACAGCGGCGGGAAGTTGCCCACCTGGTAGCCGCCCGGCCCGACGTCCCACGGCTCGGCGATCAGCTTGACCTGCGAGATCACCGGGTCCTGCTGGATGAGGTCGAAGAACGCGCTCAGCCGGTCGACGTCGTGCAGCTCACGGGCCAGCGCCGAGGCCAGGTCGAAGCGGAACCCGTCGACGTGCATCTCGAGCACCCAGTAGCGCAGCGAGTCCATGATGAGCTGCAGGGCGTGCGGGGAGCGCACGTTGAGCGAGTTGCCGCACCCGGTGTAGTCGAGGTAGTAGCGCCGGTCGCCGTCGTGCAGGCGGTAGTAGGCGGCGTTGTCGATGCCGCGGAAACCCAGCGTCGGGCCCATGTGGTCACCCTCGGCGGTGTGGTTGTAGACCACGTCGAGAATGACCTCGATGCCCGCCTCGTGCAGCGCCCGCACCATGGCCTTGAACTCCAGCACCTGCTGCCCCCGGGTGCCGCTGCTGGAGTAGCGGCCGTGCGGGGCGAGGTAGGCGATGGTGTTGTAGCCCCAGTAGTTGGTGAGCCCGCGGGCGACCAGGAAGTGCTCGGGCACGTAGTGGTGCACCGGCATCAGCTCGACCGCCGTGACCCCCAGCGACAGCAGGTGGTCGATGACCGCCGGATGGCCCATCCCTGCGTAGGTGCCCCGCAGCTCGGGCGGCACGTCGGGATGACGCATCGTCAGCCCGCGCACGTGCGCCTCGTAGATCACCGTCTGGTGGTAGGGGACGCCCGGCGACCGGTCGTTGCCCCACTCGAAGAACGGGTTGATCACCACGTTCTTCGGCATGTAGGGGGCGCTGTCCTCGGTGTTGCGCCGCCCGGGATCGGTGAAGTAGTAGGGGAACAGCGCCTGGTTCCAGGTCAGCTCGCCGTCGATGGCCTTGGCGTAGGGATCGAGCAGCAGCTTGCTCGGGTTGCACCGGTGCCCGTGCTGAGGGGCGTAGGGGCCGTGGACGCGGTAGCCGTACCGCTGGCCCGGCTGGATGCCCGGCAGGTAGCCATGCCAGACGAACCCGTCGACCTCAGGGAGCTCCACCCGATCCTCGGAGCCGTCATCGTGAAAGAGGCAAAGCTCGACCCGCTCGGCGACCTCTGAGAACACCGCAAAGCTCGTGCCAACGCCGTCCCAGGTAGCGCCGAGTGGATAGGGCTGCCCCGGCCAGACCTCGCGCATGTGGCCCAATTGTCGCATGGGAAGCCGGTTTTGGTCTCTCAATGTGCGGATGCCCTCACCTGCACGGCGCCGGAAGGATACCGGCGCCGTGGATGACGTTTCAGAGCAGCTCGGCCTTGAGCGTGATCGTGGTGCCGGCCAGCGCCTTGCTCACCGGGCAGTTGGCCTTGGCCGTCTCGGCGGCCTGCTGGAACTGCTCGGCCGTGATGCCGGGGACCTGCCCCTGCACGCTCAGCACGATGCCGGTGATGCCCTCGCCGGGCTGGAAGGTGACGTCCGCGCTGGTCCGCAGCGACTCCGGCGGCGTGCCCGCGCCGGCCAGGCCGTGCGAGAGCGCCATCGAGAAGCAGGACGAGTGGGCCGCCGCGATCAGCTCCTCGGGGGAGGTCTTGCCGTTGGCCGCCTCCGCCCTCGACGGCCACGAGACCTCGAACGTGCCCACGCCCGAGGTGTCGAGCGAGACGGTGCCCGACCCGTCGAGCAGTGCGCCCTTCCACTGCGTGGTCGCGGTGCGGGTGGTGGCCATTGACGTGCTCCCTCCTGTACGGACTTCCGACCCTACCCTGTCAGGAACCCTGCCCCCGGGAGCGGCGAATCCGGCGAGGCACTCATCCGGCTCTACTTTTGCGGCGAATAATGACATGCTCGGGTCGCGGCGCACCTGCCGCCTGGGTCCGGATACAACGGGAGCGTGGTGCCAGTGGAGGCACCGTACGACGACCGCCTGTTGCACCAGCGGGTGGTCGGCGGCGACGAGTCCGCGCTGGGCGAGGTCTACGATCGGCTCTCCCCGCTGATCTTCGGCCTGTCCCTGCGGGTCACCAGGGACCGGGTGATCGCCGAGGACATCACCCAGGAGGTGTTCCTCGTCTTTTGGGAGCGGCCGCTCGCCTACGACCCCGACCGGGGCACGCTGCGCGCCTGGCTCGCGACCATCGCCCATCGGCGGGCGGTGGACCACGTGCGCGCCGAGGAGCGGCGGCGGGTCTCGGCGCTCGGCCCCCGGCTCTTCGAGCGCGAGCCGGCCCGGCTGGAGGACGGCGTGCTCGCCGCCGACGAGGCCGAACGCGTACGCCAGGCGGTGACCGAGCTGCCCGACGGATTACGCCAGGCGGTCGAGCTGGCCTATTACGGCGGCCGGACGTACCGGCAGGTCGGGGAGGAACTGGGCGTGCCCGAGGGCACGGCCAAATCGCGCATCCGGCTGGCACTCAGGCGGCTGGCGGACGCGCTGGCGGAGGAAGAGGTGTGATGGACCCCGTCGAGCGTCTCTACCTGGACGCGCTGATGGAGGAGCCGGCGGTGCCGGCCCACTCGCTGCGGCCCCAGCTCCTGGCCGGGGCCCGGGCACGGCGCAGGCCCGCGGCCGCCACGGCCTCGTGGGCGGCCCCGTACGCGGGCCGGGTGGCCGCCATGGACGCCCTGCTCGCCACGGCAGGGGACGACGACTGGGCGCGCGTCGTCGTCGAAGGATGGACGCTCCAGGAGCTCGTCGCGCACCTCGCTGCGAAGGACGGGCTGCTGGCCGCCTCCGTGGGCGCCCCCGTCCTCGGCCCGCCGCTGCGGGCGCTCGACGCGATGGGGCGCACCGGCGACGTGCAGGCGTACGAGCGGGCGCGCAGCCCCGAGCAGACGCGGCGCGACTGGCGGGCGCAGGCCGACGCGCTCTGCCGGCACCTCGCCGGGCTGCCGGAGACCGCCCCCGCCACCCTGGACGGGCTGGAGGTGCCGGTGCGCGACCACGTGCTCGGGCGCGGCCTGGAGACGTGGATCCACGCCGACGACGCGGCCCGCGCCGCCGGCGTCCGGCTGCCCGACCCGATCCCCGAGCACATCCGGCCGACCGCCGACCTGTGCGCGCGGCTGCTGCCCTGGACGATGCTCTTCGCGGGGCTGGACGGCTCGGGCCGTACGCTGCGGCTCACGCTGACCGGGGCCGGCGGGGGCGAGTGGCTGCTGCCCCTGGGCGTCGAGGAGACCACGCCGGGCGAGCCCGACGCGCACCTGACGGCGGACGTCCGCGCCTTCTGCTTCCTGCTCGGCGGCCGCGGCGATCCCGCCGCGTTCCCCGCGACGGTCACCGGCGACCGCGCCCTCGCCGCCGACGTCCTCCGCACCGCCCCCGCGCTCTCCGGCCCCTGACCGGGAGGGTGAGCCGCCGCCTCGCTGGGTACATCTGCACCCCGCGCACGTTCGGGCTCGGGGCGCATGACGAGAGGGGGCTCATCGTGGCGAGCGACGTGACAGGGCTGACGGACCTGCTGTACGAGTTCGGTCTGCTCAAGCGCTACAAGCGCACGGGATGGCTGGTCGCGGGCGTACGCGACCCGGAGAGCGTGGCCGACCACTCCTTCCGCACGGCGGTCATCGCGGCCGTGATCGCCAGGCTGGAGGGCGGCGACCCGCAGCGGGCGGCGTTCATGGCGCTGTTCCACGACTCGCAGGAGACGCGCGTCACCGACATCCCCTACCTCGGCAAGCGCTATCTCAAGGCGGCCTCCAACGAGGAGGTCACCGCCGACCAGACGCGCAATGTCGCCGGGCCGGTGGCCGACATGGTGCGCGACGCGGTCGCCGAGTACGAGGAGAAGACCAGCATCGAGGCCGTCTGCGCGCGCGACGCCGACAAGCTGGAATGCCTCCTCCAGGCCGTCGAGTACCGCGAGCAGGGCAACCACAACACGCAAGGGTGGATCGACAGCTCGCTGGCCGCGATCACGACCACCACCGGCAAGCGGCTCGCGGAGGAGGCGCTGAGCACGGGCACCCTCGACTGGGTGGTGCGCGTGCTCAACGGCGGCGGCGTCCCGTGACCGTCTCCGGCGGCGCCGGTCAGGCCAGGGGCTGGGTGACGAGGTCGCGCGCGTACTCGTCGTCGCTCTCGGCGAGCACCCGCGCGGTGCCCTGGGCGGCGCGGTCGTCGCCGCGCACGGCGAGCCCGCGCGTGGCCTCGGCCACCGTACGCAGGTCGGCGTCGCCCAGCCGGGCCGCCAGCGCCTCGCGGATGCGCGGCGTATCGGCGTCGAGCCCCGCCAGCCCGGACGTCGCCCAGTCGCGCACCTCGGCGTCGTCGTCCTCGCTCATCTCGATCAGCAGGGCCAGCCCCTCCTCGTGGTCCGGGGGCAGCACGTCGGCCAGCGCGATCGGGTCGGTCATCGTGCGCTTGTGCTCCGGGCGGCCGATGATGTCGAGCACCGCGGGCAGCGCCCGCGGGTCGCCCTGGTGGCCGAGCGCGGCCAGCACCGAGCGCAGCACCTGCCCGTTGCCCTCCGTGGTGACCATCTTGAGCAGCAGCGGCAGCGTACGCTCCAGGTAGGGCTTCTCGCCGTCGGCGAAGCCGAACTGCGCGATCGCGTCCACGCCGAACTCGCGCTCCCTCGCGTCCTCGCTCACGCACAGCCGGGCCAGCGCCTCGTAGGTGTCGTCGTCGGCCCGCTTGGCCAGCGTGTCGGCCACGATCCACCAGGTCTCGGCGTCCTCGTCGACGTCGCGGTGCGCCAGCGCCCGCGCCACCAGCCGCTCGACCGGCGTCTCGACGCCCGCGGCGTCCTCCAGCAAGGTCGCGATCGCGGCGTGGCCGCGCTGCGCCTGGACCTGCTCGCTGTGCTCGCCGTCGGGGGAGCGGCCGGCCACGGTGACCAGCTCGGTGCCGTCCTTGGCGTACTGGCGGGCCACGACGTACTCCCAGCCGTCCTGCTCGATCTGGTCGAGCAGCGCGCTCTCCAGGTGCACGCCCACCCAGTCGGCGGCGATGTCCAGCGGCGTGTCGCCGTCGCCGTCGTACTTGCCGGCGTCCGCGCCCGCCTCCAGCAGCACCTGCGTCACGCCGAGCGCGCCGCGCCTGGCGGCCAGGGTGAGCGGGGTGTCGCCGTCGTCGTTGGTCGCGTCGACGTCGGCCCCCGCCTCGACCAGCAGCCGGGCGACGGCGGCCTGGCCGTTGGCGGCCGCCCAGAGCAACGCCGTCCAGCCGCCGGCCTCCCGCCCGTTCACCTCGGCCCCGGCGGCGAGCAGCGTCTCGGCGACCTCCTCGCGGTCCCATGCGGCGGCCGCGCAGAGCGGCAGGCCCTCCTCCTCGCCCTCGCTGGGCCTGTTGGGGTCGGCGCCGGCGGCGAGCAGCTTGGCCACCGTGTCGGTCTCGCCGTTCAACGCCGCGCGGTAGAGCTGTTCCTCATGCATGACACGGACCCTAGCCTGGTGAGGCCGCGCACTGGGCCAAGCCGCGACAGGTCCCCGACGCGGGGGCGTGCATCCTTCGGCGGGCGGCAACTCCTCCTGGGGGAGGAGTCAGCCGCCGACGAAACGCGATATGTTGCGAGTATGACCGATCCTGGTGGGGTCCGCGCGTCCGACGCCGAGCGCGAGGCCGTCGTCGAACAACTCCGCGTCGCCTCGGTGGAGGGCAGGCTCACGCTGGTCGAGCTGACCGACCGCACGGAGGCCGCCTACTCCGCCACCACGCATGCCGAGCTCGCGCTGCTCACCCAGGACCTCCCGGCCGGCGGCGCCGTGCCCGCGCCTTCGCCCGCGTCCGGGCGGCCGGAGCGCAAGCGGCGGTGGTTCGTGGGGGTGATGGGCGACACCAAGCGGCGCGGCTCGTGGCGCGTCGACCAGGAGCTCGGCGCGGTCGCCGTGATGGGCGACGTGCTGCTCGACCTGCGCGAGGCCGAGGTGCGCACGGACCTGGTCGAGATCACGGCCGTCTCCGTCATGGGCGACGTGAAGATCATCGTCCCCGACGGCGTCCACGTCGACCTCGACGGCATGGCGATCATGGGCGACAAGAAGATCGACGTGCTGGAGGCCGCGCCCGGCATGAACGTCCCCGTGGTGCGGGTGCACGCCTACGCCGTGATGGGCGACGTCAAGGTGGTCGGCGACTCGCGGGCCAAGCCGCTGCGGCGCGGGTTCGCCGCCTGGCGCGAGCACTGGCGGCAGCTGCACGGCGACGACTGGCGCGAGCTCGGCCGCCAGCTCCGGCACGAGGGGCGCGAGCTGCGCCGCCAGCTCGGCGGCGAGCACGACGGCATGGGGCGCGGCTACTGACACACCCGAGGGCGGGGGTCAGCCGACCAGGGACACCGGGTCGCGCTGCGCGCCCTCGTACCGCTCCAGCAGCACGTCCACCAGCTCGGGCGCGGCGCCGAGCACGTCGGCCACCACGATGGCGCCCGCCTCCAGCGCCTCCCGCCGCACCTTGTCGGCGAAGTAGCCGGGCGCCAGCAGGTACGGCGCCACCACCACGCGGGGCGCGCCCGCCCGCACCAGCTCCGCCACGGCCTGCGCGGGCGTGGGCCCGGCGGCCGAGGCGTACGCGGCCCGGACCGTCCACCATCCGCCGCGCCGCCACTCGCGCGCCATGCGCGAGACGACCGCGTTCGCGCGCGCGTCGCTGGACCCGGCCGACACCAGCACCACGGCGGTGTCCGGGTCGCCGGGCCGCACGCCCGCCTCGGCCAGCCGCCGCTCCAGCGCGGCCCGCAGCAGCGGGTGCGGCCCGAGCGTCGTCCCGTAGTGGACGCGCAGCCGGGGCTGGTGCGCCCGCGCCTCGTTCAGCGCCGCCGGCAGGTCCACCCGGCTGTGGTAGGCCTCGGTGAGCAGCAGCGGCAGCACCACGGCCTCCTCCAGGCCGTGCAGGGCCTGCCCGAGCGTCGGCGCGCAGTGGTCGAGGTACGCCACCCGTACGTCCAGCGGCACCTGGTCGAGCAGCGCGGCCACGGTGGCGGCGGCACGCGGGTCACGCGACCCGTGCGCCACCGCCACCAGTGGCACGCGACCGGGGGCCGTCCCGCCTGCCAACGGGACGAGACCCCTTCCGGGGATCACAGGTGAATGCCGCATTCGACCTTCCCCAGGCCCGCCCAGCGCCCGCTGCGCGGATCCTCCCCCTCGGCGACCTGCCGCGTGCAGGGCGCGCACCCGATCGAGGGGTAGTTGTCGTAGTGCAACGGGTTGATGAGCACCCCGTTGTCAGCGATGTAGTTGTCGACGTCCTCCTGCGTCCAGGCGGCGATCGGGTTGACCTTCACCATCTGGCGCTTGGCGTCCCACTCGACGACCCGCGCGTCCTTGCGGGCCGGCGACTCGTCCCGCCGGATGCCGGAGATCCACGCGAGGTACGGCTCCAGCGCCCGGTTCAGCGGCTCCACCTTGCGCAGGTAGCAGCACAGGTCGGGGTTGCGCCCGAACAGCCGCGGCCCGAGGTCGCGGTCCTGCTCGGCCACCGTGCGCGACGGCTTCACGTCGATCACGTTGACGTCGTAGACCTGGCGCACCGCGTCCCGCGTGCCGACGGTCTCGGCGAAGTGGTAGCCCGTGTCGATGAACAGCACGTCCACGCCCGGCTTCACCCTGCTCACCAGGTCGATCAGCAGCGCGTCGCTCATCGAGGAGGTCAGGCAGAGCCGGTCGCCGAACGTGGCGGCCGCCCAGCGGATGATCTCCCTGGCGGTGGCGCCCTCCAGGAACGTGGCGGCGGACTCGACGATGTCCTGCAGGTCGAGCGTGCCGCGCTGATCTCTTAAACCGACCTCGATGTCCACCAGCGTCATCTCGTCACTCCGATCCCCAGGAACTTCAGCTTGAAAGCGCGGGCGCAGGACCGGCAGTACCAGCCGCCGTCGCCCTCGTAGGGCTCCAGGTCCTCGTCACCGCAGTACGGGCAGTGGAAGGGAACCGCGCGCTCGCTCATCGCAGGTCCGCCTCGTCGGCCCGCTGCACCCAGTCGGCGAACGACTCGCCCTCCTTGCGCTGGGCGTCGAAGTTCTTCACCACCCGCTCGACGTAGTCGGGCAGGGCCTTGGCGGTGGTCTTCAGCCCGCGCACCTTGCGGCCGAAGCCGGCGTTGACGCCGAGCGAGCCGCCCAGGTGGATCTGGTAGCCCTCGACCTGGTCGCCGTTCTCGTCCACGACGAGCTGGCCCTTCAGCCCGATGTCGGCGACCTGGATGCGGGCGCAGGAGTTGGGGCAGCCGTTGACGTTGATGGTCAGCGGCTCGGCGAACTCGGGCAGCCGGCGCTCCAGCTCGTCGATGAGCTGCGCCGCGGTGGCCTTGGTCTCGACGATGGCCAGCTTGCAGTATTCGATGCCGGTGCACGCCATCGTCTGGCGGCGGAAGGTCGAGGGTCGCACCTGGAGGTCGCTCGCCTCCAGCTCGGCCACGATCGAGTCGACCTGGTCCGGCGCGACGTCGAGGATGACCATCTTCTGCTCGACCGTCGTGCGCACCCGGCCGGAGCCGTGCCGCTCGGCGATGTCGGCGATCCTGTGCAGCGCGTCGCCGTCCAGCCGGCCCACCTTGGGGGCGAAGCCGACGTAGAAGTTGCCGTCCTTCTGCGGGAAGACGCCCACGTGGTCGCGGCGGCTGCCGCGCGGCTGCTCGGGGGCGGGCCCGTCGGGCAGCGGCGCCTTCAGGTATTCGGTCTCCAGGATCTCGCGGAACTTCTCCACGCCCCAGTCGTTGACCAGGAACTTGATCCGCGCCCGGTGCCGCAGCCTGCGGTAGCCGTAGTCGCGGAAGATGCCGACCACGCCCTCGTGCACGTCGGCCGCCTGCTCGGGCCGGACGAACACGCCGAGGCGCTTGCCGAGCATCGGGTTGGTGGACAGGCCGCCGCCCACCCACAGGTCGTAGCCGGCCTCGCCGTGCTCGTTGACGACGCCGACGAAGGCCACGTCGTTGATCTCGTGCACCGTGCAGTGCGCCGGGCAGCCGCTCAGCGCGGTCTTGAACTTGCGCGGCAGGTTCGAGTAGGCGGGGTTGCCGACCACCCGGTCCTGGATCTCGCGGATCTGCTCGCTCGCGTCCAGCACCTCGTCCACGTCGATGCCGGCCAGCGGGCAGCCCAGGATCACGCGCGGCGTGTCACCGCACGCCTCCGTCGTCGACAGGCCGACGGCCTCCAGGCGCTCCCAGATGTCCGGCACCGACTCGATCTCCACCCAGTGGAGCTGGATGTTCTGGCGGTCGGTCAGGTCGGCGGTGCCGCGGCCGTACTCGTTGGAGATGTCGGCGATCGCGCGGAGCTGGGCCAGGTCGAGCTGGCCGCCGTCGATGCGCACCCGCAGCATGAAGTAGCGGTCGTCGAGCTCCTCCGGCTCCAGCACCGCGGTCTTGCCGCCGTCGATGCCGGGCCTGCGCTGGGTGTAGAGGCCGTACCAGCGCATCCGGCCGCGCAGGTCGGCCGGGTCGATCGAGTCGAACCCGCGCTTGGAGTAGACGTCGATGATGCGCTGGCGGACGTTGAGCCCGTCGTCGTTCTTCTTGTTCTCCTCGTTCTTGTTCAGCGGCTCCCGGTAGCCGAGAGCCCACTGGCCCTCGCCACGCGGGCGCTTGTGATGCCGGCTTGCGGGTGTGCGGCTGGCAGGGGTGCTCATTGCGCGTCCTTCGATTCATGGGCGCGCGCAAGGGCCCTACCTGGCCTCGTCATCGAGGGGCAGGAAGTTCCAGGAGGGTCGCGACGCGCTCAGCGGCAGAGAAAAAGCGGAGTTAGCGGGCGTCGCAACAGATGGCACTGCGGACACGCTGGAGGTCGACGTGGCGTCGACCGACGAGCATGGGGTCCGCTGGCATGCCTTCGACGATACCTTGGGGGTCCGGGATGTCCAAGACCGGGTCCAGAGTGTGGGACTGTCCGAGTTGGGAGCCGGTTCTCCGGGCTAGCCCTGGCGCGGCCAGTCGAGCTCGGACTCCACCGGCCGCTCGGGGCTCTGGTGCTGGCAGTCGCACCAGGAGCCGCCGCGGCAGTCCTCGTGACGCTTGTCCTTGCAGCTCTCGCAGATCACACCTCCGATTATTCTCCCCGAACGTTGTTCGGGTTAGGCTGGCGCGCGTGGACCTCATGGCCGAGTTGCTGGACGACCTGCGCGCCGAGACCGCGTCACTGGAACGGCTGCTGGAGCCGCTGCGGGACGCCGACTGGGAGCTGCCCACGCCCGCCGCGGGCTGGGCCGTCCGCGACCAGGTGAGCCATCTGGCCTGGTTCGACGAGGCCGCCACCCGGGCCGTCACCGACCCCGACGGCTTCACGGCCGGCCTGCCCGCCGTCACCTCCGTGGACGACCTCGCCCGCCAGGCGCGCGGCATGCCGCCGGACGAGCTGCGCGAGTGGTTCCGCGCCGCGCGCGGGCGCAGCATGGAGGTCTTCGCCGGGCTGGACGCCCGTGACCGGGTGCCCTGGTTCGGGCCTCCCATGTCGGCCGCCTCCTTCGTCACCGCGCGCCTGATGGAGACCTGGGCGCACGGCCAGGACGTGGCCGACGCGCTCGGGGTCGTCAGGGAGCCCACGGACCGGCTCAGGCACGTCGCCACGATCGGCTACCGCGCCCGCCCGTACGGCTTCGCGGTGCGCGGCCTGCCCCAGCCGGCCGAGCCGGTGCGCGTGGAGCTCGTCATGCCCGGCGGCGACGTCTGGACGGCCGGCCCCGCGGACGCCGCGAGCGTCGTACGCGGCCCCATGCTCGACTTCTGCCTCGTCGTCACCCAGCGCATCCACCTGTCGGACACCGGCCTGGAGGTCGTCGGCGAGCCGGCGCGGGCCTGGATGGAGACCGCCCAGGCGTTCGCGGGTCCGCCAGGGGAGGGACGGCCGCCGCGCTCCTCGTGACGGGGTGCTCCTCAGGGTGCGATCAGGGTGGTTCCCCGATGCCGGCGGCCGCCCGGCGGGTGACATGCTGAAGGCATGCGCACTCTGCTGAACGTCATCTGGCTGGTGTTCGCGGGGATCTGGCTGGCGATCGGTTACGCGCTGGCGGGGGTCATCTGCTGCATCCTGATCGTCACCATCCCGTTCGGCATCGCCTCGTTCCGGATCGCGGCGTACGCGCTCTGGCCGTTCGGCCGCACCGTCGTGCGCGATCCGGACGCCGGGGTGTTCTCGTTGATCGGCAACATCATCTGGTTCGTGGTGGCCGGCGTCTGGCTCGCCATCGGGCACGTCGTCACCTCGATCCCGCTGTTCCTCTCCATCATCGGCATCCCGATGGGCGTGGCGAACCTCAAGCTGGTGCCCGTCTCCCTCCTTCCGCTGGGAGCCCGCATCGTGGACCTCGACTAGGGCAGGGGCCAGGGACGTAAGCTGTCCCGAAGAACCACTGCGAACGTTGGGTGCCATGACGTCCACCGATGCGCCTTCCCGGCTGAAGAAGCGGCCGAAAAAAGGCTTGGTCAGGCATGCCCGGGCCAGGCTGAGCTGGGTGCTCGACACCAACGCGTGGGCGATCGTCCGGGCCTCGACCAACGCCGGGGTCGCCTACCGGGTGACGGGGCTGGCGGGGGAGGCGGCGTTCTTCGCGTTGCTGTCGCTGCCGCCGTTCGTGCTCGGCCTGATCGGGGTGCTCGGCAAGATCGGCACCTGGGTGGGCGGCGGCGTGGTCACCGAGGTCAAGACCTGGGTGATCCACCAGGCCGGCCTGCTGTTCACCCAGGAGGCCGTCACCAAGGTCGTCAACCCGCTGATCACCGATGTGCTCAGCGACAACGCGAGCAAGGTGTCCATCATCTCGCTGGGCTTCCTGCTGTCGCTGTGGTCCGGCTCGCGGGCGCTCTACGTCTACGTGGACCTCATCTCCGTCGCCTACGGCCTCGGCGAGGAGCGCGGCATCATCCGCACCCGGCTCATGTCCTTCGGCCTCTACGTCGTGGGCCTGGTCATCGCGATCATCATCATGCCGATCCTGGTCGTCGGCCCGACGCTGCTCAAGGACGCGCTCCCCGCGCAGTACGGCGTCATGATCGACATCCTCTACTGGCCCGTCGTCACCATCGGGTCGGTGCTCTTCCTGACCGTCCTCTACCACGTCAGCGTCCCGGTGCGCACCCGGTGGTTCCGCGAGCTGCCCGGCGCGATCCTCGCCCTGTTCCTCTGGATCGTCTGCGCCGCCGTGCTGCGCGCCGTGCTGGCGGCCTGGTTCTCGCCCGTCTCCGTGTACGGCTCCCTGGCCGCCCCCATCGCGGTGCTGCTGTGGCTCTACATCACGGCCCTCGCCGTGCTCATCGGGGCGATTCTCAACGCCGAGGTCGATCGGCTGTGGCCGGGAGAAAGCCGTACCAAATAGCGGGGATCTTCGCGATAATCCCCCCGATGGACGTCATGCGGCAGCAGGTCGGGCCCTTCCGCGTGCTCAGCAAGCTGGGCGAGGGCGGCATGGGCGTGGTGCACCTGGCGGAGGACGCGTCGGGGCGGCGCGTCGCGCTCAAGACCATGCGGCCCGAGCTGGCCGCCCGCGAGGAGTTCCGCCGCAGGTTCGGCAAGGAGGCCGAGGCGGCGAGGAGGGTCGCCAGGTTCTGCACCGCGCCCGTGCTGGACGCCGGGTTCGACGGCGGCGTCGCCTACCTCGCCACCGAGTACGTCGAGGGCCCCGACCTCGCCTCCGTGGTCCGCCAGGCGCCGCTGACCGGCGCGAACCTGGAGGCGCTCGCCATCGGCGTGGCCACCGCGCTCACCGCCATCCATCAGGCGGGCGTCGTGCACCGCGATCTCAAGCCGTCGAACGTGCTGCTCAGCCCCGTCGGGCCCCGGGTCATCGACTTCGGCATCGCCCAGCTCGCCGACACCTCCGGGCACGCGCCCGCGACCCTGGCGCAGGGGATGGGGACGCCCGCGTACATGTCGCCCGAGCAGGCGAGAGGCGAGCAGGCCACCCCCGCGAGCGACGTCTTCTCCTGGGGCTCGCTGGTCGCGTACGCGGGCACCGGCCGGCCGCCGTTCGGCACCGGCGGGGTGGCGGAGGTCGTCTACCGGGTGATCCACCACGCCCCCGCGCTGGACGGGCTGGACGAGCGCGTCCGGCCGCTCGTGGAGCGGGCGCTGGACAAGGACCCGGCCAGGCGGCCGAGCGCCCAGCAGCTCATGGACCTGCTCATGGGGCGCTCCGCGGTGCCGGTGGACGCCGCCACCAGGGCGGTCTCCGAGACCTGGACGCCCGTCGTCGCCCCGCCCACCCGGCAGGACCCGCCGCCCCCTCCGGCCAGGCGGCGCCTGCTGCCGACCGTCCTGGTCGGCCTCGCCGCCGCGGCGCTCGGCGTGGCCGCCACGCTCGCGGTGCTCCGCCCCTGGGAGGCGCGGGGAGGCGGGTCCGGCGAGCCCACCGTCGCGGCCACCCTCGACGCCGCGGGCAGCAGGCTCAGCGTCCGGATCGACGCGCTGACCCGGCAGGGCGGCACGGTCCGCCTGCAGTGGACGGTCACGAACGTCGGCACCGGCAACGCGCCCCTCTACGACCAGTTCGGCAACGGCGCGCTCGACTTCTCCGTCTCGGCGGTCAACCTCATCCCGCCCGGCGTCGCGGAACCGATCCGCCCCGCCGTCAAGAACGGCTCCTGCCAGTGCACCGACATGGCGGCCGCGCCGTTCGGCGGCGGCGATCAGATGCGCATGTACGCGATCTTCGAGAACGTCCCCCAGGACGTGGAGACGGTCGACGTCGACCTCAGGGTGCTCGGCGTCCTGCGCGACGTACCGATCACCCCGGCCTGACCGTACGAGCGGGGCGGATGCGCTGATCGGAGCGGGGAAAGCCCACCGCCGCATCCGCTATCGTCTACAGCGAGACGCGACTGGCGCATTGGGTGGGATCGACCACCAGGGAGCGAAAGGAGCGGAGGCCGGGCGCCTGGGTCTTCGCAGTCGTCAACGATGACAGGGGAGTCATGGGTTCTCTCGCTAGCGTCGACCCGCAGATCGCCGACCTCATCAAGGCCGAGGAGCGCCGCCAGGCCGACACGGTCAAGCTGATCGCCTCGGAGAACTACGTCTCCAAGGCCGTGCTGGAGGCCACCGGCACCGTCCTGACCAACAAATACTCCGAGGGCTACGCCGGCAAGCGCTACTACGAGGGTCAGCAGGTCATCGACCAGATCGAGACGCTGGCCATCGAGCGCGCCAAGTCGCTGTTCGGGGTCAACCACGCCAACGTCCAGCCCTACTCGGGCTCGCCCGCCAACCTCGCCATCTACCTGGCGTTCCTGCAGCCGGGCGACACCGTGATGGGCATGGGCCTGCCGTTCGGCGGCCACCTCACCCACGGCTGGTCGGTCTCGGCCACCGGCAAGTGGTTCAACTCCGTCCGCTACGGCGTGCGCAAGGACACCGGCCGCGTCGACCTCGACGAGGTCCGCGAGCTCGCCCTGGAGCACCGGCCCAAGGTCATCTTCTGCGGCGGCACCGCCATCCCGCGCACCATCGACTTCGAGGGCTTCGCGGCCATCGCCCGCGAGGTCGGCGCCGTGCTGGCGGCCGACATCGCGCACATCGCCGGCCTCGTCGCGGGCGGCGCCCACCCCTCCCCGGTGGGCCACGCCGACGTGATCTCCACCACCACCCACAAGACGCTGCGCGGCCCGCGCGGCGCCATGCTCATGGCGACCAGCGACGAGCACGCCACGGCGCTCAACAAGGCCGTCTTCCCCGGCCTCCAGGGCGGCCCGCACAACCACACCACCGCCGCCATCGCCGTCGCGCTGCACGAGGCCGCCCAGCCGGCCTTCCGCGACTACGCCCACCAGATCGTCGCCAACGCCAAGGCCCTGGCCGAGGAGCTGGCGAGCCGCGGGTTCGACCTCGTCTCCGGCGGCACCGACAACCACCTCATCCTGCTCGACCTTACGCCCAAGGGCATCGGCGGCAAGCCGGCCGCCCAGGCGCTCGACCGGGCCGGGCTGGAGACCAACTACAACACGGTGCCGTTCGACCCGCGCAAGCCGTTCGACCCGTCGGGCATCCGCATCGGCACGCCTTCGGTCACCTCGCGCGGCATGGGCGAGGCCGAGATGCGGCAGATCGGCGCCTGGATCGACGAGGTCGTCACCGCCCTCGCCAAGGGCGACGCCGAGGACGTCATCGCCCGCGTCCACCGCGAGGTCAGCGAGCTCACCTCGCAGTTCCCGGCCCCCGGCCTGTAAGCCGAGAGCGCGCGAACGCCCCGCCGCACGGGCTCCGTGTGCGGCGGGGCGCCCGGCGCGAGCGGAGCAGGCCGGATCGCCCCGCTCGCGGTGGCCGCGCGATGCTCCGGGGAGCGCCGCACGGCCGGGGACGGCCGGCGGGGGACGGGACCGAGTCGCCCCCCGCCGGGCCTCAGCTCAGGAAGACGTAGTCGGCGCCGTACGGCGCCCTGGCCTCCGTCCCGGGCTCGCAGGGCCCCGCCGGGGCCGTGCCGCCCGTGGTGTTGACCCGCAGGATCTGCGCGACCCGCGTGAGCAGGCCGTCGGCCGCGCCCGCCTGGGCGGCGTCCAGCACGAGCTCGGGGATCACGCCGTCGCCGTTCGGCGTCCGGGTGACGACCGAGCCGCGCACCGCGCTGCCGTCGGGCGCGACCCACTGCGGCGGGCCGCCGCCCGGGGTCACGTACGTGTGCTCGATGCCTCGGCGCAGCGTGGCCGCCACGCCAAGCTGGGCGAAGGCGTACGCGCCCGACGGCTGCCGCGCGCAGGTGTAGATCTGCTCGCCGCGCAGCACCGGCGCCGTGAGGGCGCGCGGGTGCGTGACCGGCCCGCCGCCGAGCCGCGCGCGCACCGGCGGACCCGGCGTCCGCAGCACCGCGTCCCAGCGGTTGGGGGCGGCGGCGATCCGCCGCAGGACCTCGGGCGGGACCGGCGTCACCCCCGAGACGCCGGTCACGTTCCGCGGCAGGGCGCCCGCGAACAGGCTCACCGAGGCCGGTCTGGTGACGCCCTCGCGCGCCACCAGACCGCCGGTCACCGGCGTGGGGGCGCCGAACCAGGACGCGGCGTACGCGAGGGCCGCGCCCGCGGGCCGCAGCCACCACGTCGCCCGTCCCCGCGAAGTCGTCGCCGCGGCGAGGGTGGCCTGGTCGGGGCCGTTGAGCACGCCGTTCAGGTCGACGGGGCGCGACAGGCGGTGCAGGCGGCCGCGGACCGAGCCCCGGGCGTCGCGCACGGCGGCGTGGAAGGCGGCCGGGTCGGCGAGCAGCGCGGCGGCCAGCATCAGGCGGGAAACGGCTGATCTTCGTACCGGCATGGACAACCCCCGCGTTCAGACCCGGACGGTCAGCAGCCGCTTGCCCGTCGAGGTCACCACCTCGAAGTGGTCGATCTCCTTCAGCGGCGTGGCGCTACCACCGTGCATGTAGAGCGGATCGGGCGAGCCCGGCACGCCGTACCCGGCCGTCGGCACGGCCCAGCCGGTCATCACCCGCCGCTCGCCCGCCCGGCCGACCGAGACCAGCTCGCACTGGAGCGGCCCTTTGACGCCGGCCAGCCTGAGCGCGGCGTGCGTGCCCCAGCCCTTGGACTCGACCACGAGCCCGCCGGTGACGCCGTCCACGCCCTTGCCCTCGATGGGCCGCCCGTCGGCGTAGAACTGCTCGGCCGGTCCCATGTGGCTGGCGTGACCGGAGTGGTCCCGTGCGAGCTGGGCGGTGCTGCCCCCGGCGAGCTGCGTGCCGACGGTCAGCCCGCCGGCCACCAGCGTGACCGCGGCGGCCATCCCGATGATGAACGTCCCCCTGCGGGTCCGCCGGTCGGCGGCCCGTTTGCGGCGCATCAGGTCGATGGCCGGCCCGGGCGCGGAGTCGTCGCCGGGCGGGAACAGGTCCCGCACGGGAGCGAGGCCGTCCAGCGCGCTGGCGACACCCGCCAGGTCGGAGAGCTCGGCCCGGCAGCCGCCGCAGTGCAGCAGATGGGTCTCGAACGCCGCTTTGTCCTCCTCTTCGAGCAGGCCGAGCGCGTACGCGCCCACGTCCGTGTGCTCGACTCCCGCCGTCATGCCGTCACCCCCCTCTCCTCCAGCGCGATCCGCAGCGCGCGCACGGCGTAGTACACGCGGGACTTGACGGTGCCCACCGGGATGCCGAGCGCCGCGGCGGCGTCGTTCACCGACCGGTCCCGCAGGATCGTCTCGTTGAGGATCTCGCGGTGGGCCGGGGACAGCGCCTTCAGCGCCTCTGTCACGACCACCTGGTGCAGCAGTCCCTCCATCTCGTCCGGCACGGGCATGCTCTCCAGCGGCCCGTCGCCCGACTCCCGCGGGCGCGCGTCCCTGCGGCGCCGGTCGTCGATCACGATCCGCCTGGCCACCGTGGCGAGCCAGGGCATCAGCGAGACCGCGTCGGGGTCGAGCCGCTCGGCGCTGCGCCAGGCCCGGATCATGGTCTCCTGCACCACGTCCTCCGCCCATTGCCGATCGCCCGCCGTCAGCCGGATCACGAAGCCCATCAGCGGGCCGTGATACTCCCGGTAGAGCGCGGACACGGCCACCTCGTCGTCGGGCACCTCGTGCTCCGGTCGCACGCGCCGCATCCAGTGGCGTGCGCGCGGCTTGCCCTGCGCGGTGGCTCCGTCGGCCGAGGGCGGGGGGTACGTGCTCGTCCGCATGTGCTCCCCTTTCTCGTGTCCGTCGCGAGGAGGTACGGGGAGCCGGCCTGGGGCGGTTCAACGACACGCCAGACCAAAAAGGTTTGCCTACCGGGAGCGGGATGCGTAGAGTCGTCCCGTTCCAACGATCGAGGAGGTGAGGACCATGCGGGTCGTCCTGTTCTGCGTTCCGTCAGTCCACCTCCGGGCGCGCGGCTAGACGCCGCCCCGGCTCTTCTCTTCCTTCTCGATCAAAGGTTTCCACTCCAGTGTCTTCTTTTGACCTTTCCCTGCTCGGCTGGACCGACTCGCGTGCCGCCGAGCTGCCCGACGGCACCGTTCCCGCCCGCGTGGCCCGGGTCGACCGCGGCGCCGCCGAGGTGATCGCGGCCGACGGTCAGCACCACGTCCGCTACTCCGCGCCCGTACGCCGGGCCTCGGCCGCCGACCCGGTCGCGCTGCCCTGCGTCGGTGACTGGGCGGCGCTGCGGCTGCTGCCCGAGGGCCGCTACGAGCTCGACGCGGTGCTGCCGCGCAGCACCGCGTTCGTCCGGGGCGGCGTGAGCCGCGACTCGGTCGGCGGCCTGTCCGGCGACGGCCAGGGCCAGGTGCTCGCCGCCAACGTGGACGTGGTCTTCGTCGCCGAGCCGTCCATGCACTCCACCGACTTCGCCGACCTCGGCCGCATCGAGCGGCTGGTCGCGCTCGCCTGGGAGTCCGGCGGCACGCCGGTCGTGCTCGTCACCAAGTCCGACCTGTTCGACGACGGCCTCGACGACCTGCTCGCCGACGTCCGCACGGCCGCGCCCGGCGTGGACGTGCACGCCGTCTCGTCGCTGCGCGGCGAGGGGGTCGAGCTGGTCGGCTCCTACCTCGGCGGCTCCCGCACGGCGGTCATCCTCGGCCCGTCCGGGGCCGGCAAGTCCACCCTGGTCAACGCGCTGGCCGGCGCGGAGGTCATGGAGACCCAGCAGGTACGCGCCGCCGACGGCCGCGGCCGGCACACCACCGTGCACCGGGAGCTGATCCCGCTGACCGGCGGCGGCATCGTCATCGACACGCCGGGCATCCGCAGGATCGGCCTGTACGACATGAACCAGGGCGTCGACCTCGTCTTCTCCGACATCGAGGAGCTGGCGGAGCGGTGCAGGTTCGGCGACTGCGGGCACGACGGCGAGCCGGGCTGCGCGGTGGTGGCCGCCCTGGAGCGCGGCGAGCTGCCGGAGCGGCGTCTGGAGAGCTGGCGCAAGCTGCAGCGGGAGGCGGCCTGGATGGCGTCCAGGACGGACGCGCGGCTGCGCAAGGAGCAGCAGAACAAGTGGAAGATCATCACGAAGGAGATGCGCCGCTCGGGCCGTAGCCGGCCCTGACGCCGCACGCCCCGTCGCCCTCCGGCCCTGACCAGGGCCGGAGGGGCGAGGGACGGGGGCTGGTGGGTAGGCAGAGAGCATGGAGCTCTTCGCGGACCGGGCCGAGGCCGGCAGGCGCCTGGCCGAGCGGCTGCTGGACGTCCACGATCCCGTGGTGCTGGCGCTGCCGCGCGGCGGCGTGGCGGTGGCGGCGCCCATCGCGCGCCGGCTCGGCGTGCCCCTGGACGTGCTCGTGACCAGGAAGATCGGCTATCCGCGGCAGCCCGAGCTGGGCGTCGGCGCCGTCGCCGAAGGCGGCGAGCCGGTGTTCGACCGGACCTTGCTGCGCCGGCTCGGCATGACGCCGGAGTCGGTCGCGGACGTGGTGGAGCAGGAGCGGCGCGAGCTGGCCCGCCGGGTGCGCGTCTACCGGGGTGACCGGCCGTTGCCCGCGCTGGCGGGCCGCGAGGTGATCGTCGTGGACGACGGCCTGGCCACGGGCGGCACGGCGCGGGCGGCGCTGCGGGCGGTGGCCGCGGCCGGGCCCGCGAGGGTGACGCTGGCGGTGCCGGTGGGGGCGCTCGGCACGGTGGAGTCGCTGCGCCACGAGGCCGACGAGGTGGTGGTGCTGCTCACGCCGGTGGACTTCCGCGCGGTCGGCCAGTGGTACGTGCACTTCGAGCAGCTCAGCGACGCCGACGTGCTGGACCTGCTGGGACAGGTCTGAGCAGAGCCTTCGCTCAGTTGGCGAGCACGGCCCAGACGCACTTGCGGCTGGCGCCGGTCGTGAGCCAGCCCCAGCCGCTGCAGAGGGCGTCGACCAGCCGCAGGCCCCGCCCGTACTCGGAGAACACGTCGGGCGTGGCGGCCACCGGCACGGTGCGACTGTGGTCGGTCACGACGCAGGCGAGCTCGGGGCCGTGGGTCAGCAGCCGGAGCTGGGCGGCGCCGCCGCCGTGCCGGATCGCGTTGGTCACGAGCTCGGAGACCACGAGCTGGCACTCGAAGGCGATGTCGCCGACGCCCCACGTGCCCAGCGTCCGGTCCACGAAGCGGCGGGCGGTGGCGACGCAGGCGGGCTCCAGCGCCGTCCGTTCCTGAAAGGGGAAGACAGCGTCACACTCACCGGCGAGGCCGTCCACCAAGATGGAGAACAGCCAGCCGGGAGGCCGGGAACCGATGGCGGCTTGCGGCCGAGCGTCGAAAGTCGTCATTCTGGCCCCCGAAGCGCGGTCTGGTGATCCAATGCCCATCTTTACGGGGAGCGCTTACCAATGCAAGACTTTTCGTAGTTTACGGATGCGAATCGCATCTGCACGTGCAGATGATCTAGGAGCGGTACGGTGAGCGCAGAGAGCGCGGAGGGGAAGCTTCTCAGCTATGCGCCGGGGAGCCCGACGGTGCTGCGGATCCTCCTCGGAACCCAGCTTCGCCGGCTCCGTACGGAGAAGGGTATCTCGCGGGAGGACGCCGGATACTCGATTCGCGCTTCTCACGCCAAGATCAGCCGGCTGGAGCTCGGTCAGGTGAGCTTCAAGCAGCGTGACGTGGCCGACCTGCTCACCCTGTACGGCGTCACCGACCCCGGCGAGCGCCAGCAGCTCCTCGACCTGGCCAAGCAGGCCAACGCCCCGGGCTGGTGGCACAAGTACGGCGACGTGCTGCCGACGTGGTTCGAGGTCTACATCGGCCTGGAGGGCGCCGCGTCGAGCATCCGCACCTACGAGAACCAGTTCGTCCCCGGCCTGCTGCAGACGGCCGGCTACGCGCGGGCGGTCATCGAGCTCGCCCACGAGAAGGCGACGAGGTCCGAGCTGGACCGCAGGGTCGCGCTGCGCACCATGCGGCAGCGGCGGCTGGAGAGCGGCCTCACCCTGTGGGCCGTCATCGACGAGGCGGTGGTGCGGCGCACGCTCGGCGGGCCCGACATCATGCGGGCCCAGATCGCGCACCTGCTGGACGTCACGGCCGAGCGCAACATCACCGTCCAGGTCATGCCGTTCGACCGGGGCGGGCACGCGGCGGCGGGCGGGCCGTTCAGCATCCTGCGCTTCCCGGAGCGCGAGCTGCCCGACGTGGTCTACATGGAACAGCTCACCAGCGCCCTCTACCTGGACAAACCTGCCGACTCCGACCACTACATGGAGGTCATGGACCGGCTCAGCGTCCAGGCGGAGACGCCCAGGGAGACGCGCCGCTTCCTGGAACGTCTCATTTCATGACCTGCTGATATCCCTGTGATCCACTCCATACCGGATTTTTGGTCGTCCGGTATATGGAGGTCTTCGTGCTGCCGTATTGTCCTTTCGCAAACGCGGATGCACGTGCATCCGTAAGATCGCGAGGAGCCGCCCCCATGCACGAGTTCCGGAACGGAACCCCCGCCGGCCGCCTTCCCGTCGTCTGGCGCAAGAGCAAGCGGAGCAACCCCAACGGCAACTGCGTCGAGGTGGCGACCTTGCCCAACGGGGAGATCGCCATGCGCAACTCGCGCTTCCCCGAAGGGCCGGCCCTGGTCTACACCCCCGCGGAGATCGCCGCGTTCGTGCTCGGGGCCAAGGACGGGGAGTTCGACGACCTCATCGTGTGAGCCCGGGCTCATCGTGTGAGGCCGGGGCCGCCGGTCAGTCCCGGGGCGCGCTGTACCAGCGCCATTCCGTGCGGCGCGGGCGCCCAGGAAGCTCGGCGCGTCCCGTCGCCCACAGCAGCGCCGGCCACGGCTCGACGTCCTCGGGGGCGTCGGGGAAGAGCCGGGCGAGCACCCGCGCGCACACCTCAGCGGGTGGTTCCCACGTCAGGCCGAGCCCCTCGGCCAGGTCGTACGTGTGCACGAGCGTCTCCACGAGCCCCATCGCGGCGAAGCCCTCGGGATCGGCGTCGCCGAACCCGTGATGGGCGAGCACGTCCGGCGGCGCGGTGCGCACCATCGCGGCCAGCAGCGCGCCGCACGCCTCCACCACCTGCAGCAGCCCTTCCGGCCCGGCCTCGGGCTGCGTGCGGATGGTCTCCACGGGCGCGCCCTCCCGGCGGGCGTTCACCGCGAAGGGGACATAGCCATCCAGCGGCGGACGTCGCGGGCCGAGCTGCGCGGCGTAGGCGAACAGGTCGTCGGCCAGGTGGTCGGCGGTCTCGCGGCACGTCCACTCCAGCGAGCCCGCCCTGCGCTCCCACGCGCCCGCGGGCGCGCCGGCGAGCAGGTCGACGGCAGGTGGACGACCCGCAGCAGGTCGTCGGCCGTCACCGGAGTCCGCTTCGTCCGTGCCATGCCGGGCACTCTAACGCGCACGGCCGGCGACCCCCGATCAGGGGTCACCTTCGTCGAAGGCGGAAAACGAGAGGAACCCGAGCGCCCGGCGGCTAGTGGGGGCCGCCGTGCGTCGGGTTCCTCGTGGTTCGTGTGCGCCTGATCAGGCAGTTGTCCCGACCGGGTTCGCCAGAGCCTGGTCGTGGGACGCCAGGCTCCGGTTCATCGGAACAACTACGTGATCACGCGATGATGGCGTTGCTGCCGGGTGAGGTGTCAGGCCGCGGAGATGCCGGCGCTGGCCGCGCGGCGCATGCGACGGCGACGCTCGCTGGCGCGCTCGTCCTCGTTGAGACCGCCCCACGTGCCGTACTTCTCCGGCCGGGACAGCGCGTAGTCAAGGCACTCGTTGCGGACGGGGCACTGGGCGCAGATCGCCTTGGCCTTCCGCTCACGTACGTCACGCTCGGGCTGCCGCTCTCCGTCGGGGCCGAAGAAGAGCACGAGGTCCTCACCCCGGCACGCGGCATCATCCTGCCAACCCCAGCTGGGGCGCGGGCGGGCGAGCTGCCGACGTACCTGAGACATGAGAAAACCACCTTCGTGAGAGGTATTTCGGTAATTGAGCCGCATTGGACGCTTTTGGCGTCACTGTTCCAACGCAAGGAGGAGCCGTGATGTTCCCTGATCAGGCGAGGGCGGGCGTGGCGTACCGCACAGGCGTGAGCCTGTCCAGCGAAACCAGCCGGTAGGTCATGATCGTCTCGGCGCAAGCCGTACCACACGGCGTCGTGAACGCCGATGGCTCAACCACAACCTGGAACCGTACGTCGCCGTGCCGCTTCGTGCGCACCCGCACGATGGCTTCGGTGACGTCGCCGTCCGTCCTGGAGGATTCCACGGCCACCGCGCCGACGGAGCACTCTCCCGTATGGGCTCGGGCGAAGTGCTCGACGGCTTGCAATGGCTCAGGGATGCCTGCGCGTCCCCGGTAGCGGTCGAGGATGACCTCGCCCGACCGGTACGCGTTAGCCGCTGCCAGTGCAGCAGCCTGAGACATGCTGCCGTAGAAAATTCCGTGTGGCAAGCACACGAGGTTGGCGGCGTAGCGATCGCCGCCAACGTGTGACGTTTCCCATACTCTGTCCGGCAAGTTTTCGGCCAGGGACCGAGCGAGGGGTAGTCCAATGCGGGCGCAGCACACATTGCGCTTGGCGTGCGTGCAGACCAGAAATACCGGCTCGTCTTCCAGTATGCAGGACCCTGGGACCACTCCGGCCACCAGCGCGTCCAGGTCAAGATCTTCGGGACCTGCGACGATGCCGCTCGCGAGCCAGGGACGCTCTCCTGCCGCGTACGCGAGTAGCACACGGATCCCCTGCTCCCGCGGGCGGGTCCGGCGGCCTGGACGGCGGATCAGCTGGGGCCTGATACCGCGTTCGAGCGCCCTGCGGACGAGTTCTGAGATTTCTTCAGGAAGTTCGAAGCTTTCCAGGTGGGAGGGCCAGGGGCCGGGATACTCGACGAGCAGCCACAGCCGGGCGCCCACGGTGGCGCTGGCGAGAGTCGGCACCTCCCCGCTGTGGCACCCGAGCGGATGGTCGCAGCCCTTCCCCAACGCCGGTCCTCCTCGTTCGCCTGTGAATTAGGTAAGACTAACCTAACGGATCGGCGACATCAGAGGTGGGGGATTCGCGCCAGCACGTCACGTGTCGCGGGCAGAGCGCGCTCCCTGTCCTCTTTGACCAGGCCGATCCTGGTCCGGCGGTCCAGCAGGTCGCTCGCGTCGAGCGCGCCCTCGTGGCGGACGGACCACAGGAGCTCGCCCACGGTGATGCCGAGGCCGACCTCCTCCGGGTGCGCCCGTACGAGCTCGTGGACGGCGGCCGCCTCGCCGCCGTAGCGCTCCGTCAGCCGGGCGGGGACGCCGTCGGCCGCGAGGGGCTGCGCGCCCACGAGCGGGATGCGCCGGGTGCTGCTCCGTCCTGCCCGCAGGTTTCCGCACGTAACCGCACGATCAACCGCGTCCTCCGCCATACGACGGTATGTGGTGAGTTTTCCGCCGACGACGGTGACGAGGCCGCCTTCCGACAGCACCGCGTGCCGCCGGGACAGGTCGGCCGTGCGCCCGTCCGCCGCGTCGTCCCCGGCGCCGCCGGCCGCCAGGAGCGGCCTCAGGCCCGCGTACGCGCCCGCGACCGCCTCTCTGGCCACCCGAGTCTCGAGAACCCCGTTCAGCACCTCCAGGAGCGCTGTGACGTCCTCCTCGGGGGCCTCGGGCACGTCGGGCACCGGCCCGTCCACGGGCTCGTCGGTGAGGCCGACGTACACGCGGCCGTCGTGCTGGGGGAGCACCACAGCGAACCGGTTGGTCTCGCCCGGAAGGGGCAGATGCACGCCGGCGATCAGGCCGGGCAGCGTCCCCGGCCGCAGCACGAGGTGCGTGCCACGGGACGGGCGCAGCCGTACGCGGGGGTCCAGGGTCCCGGCCCACACGCCGGTGGCGTTGATCACCGTGCGGGCGCGGAGCTCGAACTCCTCGCCGGTCAGCTCGTCGCGCACGGCGACGGTCATCCCGCCGCCCGAATGCGTGAGCCGCAGGGCGCGGCAGCGGGTCAGCACGCGAGCCCCGCGCGCGGCGGCGGTCCTCGCGATCGCCACCACCAGGCGGGCGTCGTCGAGCAGCCGGCCGTCCCAGGACAGCAGCGCGCCCCGCAGGCTCCCCGCGGGGGCGACGGGGACGAGCGTGTGCGCCCGCGCCGCGTCCAGCCGGGACGGGCCGGGCAGCAGGCGGCGCGGGGTGCGGGCGGCGGCCCGCAGCGCGTCGCCGAGCCGGTAGCCGGACATCACCAGCGCGGCCTGTTTCCGTGACACGGCGGGGGTCAGCGGCAGCGCGTACGGATGCGCCCTGACCAGGTGCGGAGCCGTCCTGCGCAGCAGGATCCCGCGCTCGACGGCGCTCTCGTGCGCCACGCCCACCTGGCCCTTCGCCAGGTAGCGCAGCCCGCCGTGGATCAACTTGGAGCTCCACCGCGAGGTGCCGAACGCCAGGTCGTGCGCGTCGATGGCGGCCACGCGCAGGCCGCGGGCGGCGGCGTCCAGCGCGGCTCCCGCACCGGTCGCGCCCAGCCCGACCACCAGCACGTCGAGCCGTTCCTCGGCGACCCTGCGCAGCTCACGGGCGCGGCGGGCGGCGTTGAGCGAACTGTCCAAGATAGGCCTCCAGCAGGGCGGCGAGCTCGGCGTCGAGCTCGTCCATGGTGACGGGGTCGAGCATGGTGGGCGCCGACAGCAGGAACGACTGGGCCACCAGCAGCACGGCCCGCGCCCTGGCCGGGTCGCCGACGGCGGGCTCCAGCAGCTCCAGCACGGCCTCGTGGGTGGCGCCGCGCCGGTCGAGCAGGTAGGGGAGCAGCAGGTCGGGGTCCGCCTCGACGATCTTGCGCCAGAGGGGGTGGTCGCGCAGGCTCCGTACGCCCGCGACGACCGCCGGGACCGGGTCGCCGAGGTCGAGCCCGGACAGCACCCGCACCCACTCCCGCGTCATGAGGTCGGCGACCAGGGTGCGCACGTCGGGCCAGCGGCGGTAGAGCGTCATCCGGGACACGCCGGCCCGCCGCGCCACGTCCGTGAGCGTCGTCCTGCGGACGCCGTAGGCCAGCACGCAGTCGCGGGCCGCGTCCAGAACGCCGTCATTGTGACGAATAGCCGTCATATGTCACAGTGTACGCATGACCCGAGAACCGATGCTGTGGTGCGGCTGGGGCGACCCCGCCAAGGCCCGCGAGCTGCCCGAACAGGTGCGCGGGCTGCTGCGCGACCTCCTGGGCGTGCGGGCCCCCGACGCGCCGGCCGCCGCCCTGGAGTCGGTACGCCTGCCGCCGGTCGCCCTCACCCCGGCCCAGCTGGAGGCGCTGGCCGGGGTCGTGGGGGCGGAGCACGTACGGACCGGGCACGAGGAGCGGGTCCGCCACACGCGCGGCAAGTCCACCCCCGACCTGCTGCGTATTCGGGCCGGCGACGGCTCCGACGCGCCCGACGCCGTGGTGCTGCCCGGCTCGCACGAGGAGGTCGCCGCCCTGCTCGCCCTCTGCGCCCGCGAGCGCGTCGCGGTCGTGCCCTTCGGCGGCGGCACCTCGGTGGTGGGCGGGCTCGCCGCGAGCGCCCGCGACGGCTTCGCCGGCGTGATCGCGCTCGACCTGACACGGCTCGACCGGCTGCGCTCGGTGGACGCCGAGTCGATGACCGCCGAGTTCGAGCCGGGCGTGCGCGCCCCCGACGCCGAGCGGCTGCTCGCCGCGCACGGGCTGACCCTCGGCCACTTCCCCCAGTCCTTCGAGTACGCCACGCTCGGCGGCTTCGCCGCGGCCCGCTCCAGCGGCCAGGCCTCCGCCGGCTACGGCCGCTTCGACGACATGGTGGTCGGCCTCACCCTGGCCACGCCCTCCGGCACGCTCGAACTCGGCCGCGCGCCCAAGTCGGCGGCCGGCCCCGACCTGCGCCAGCTCGTGCTCGGCTCGGAAGGCGCGTTCGGCGTCATCACCGCGCTGCGGCTGCGCGTGCGCAGAGCCCCCGCCGAGCGGGTCTACGAGGGCTGGCGCTTCCCGGACTGGACGGCCGGGTCGGCGGCCGTGCGCGCGCTCGCCCAGGAGGGGCCGACGCCTGCCGTGCTGCGGCTGTCGGACGAGACCGAGACGATGATCGGGCTGGCCAAGCCGGACGCGATCGGCTCGGGCGGCTCGGGCGGGTGCCTGCTGGTCGCGGGCTACGAGGGCGCGTCGGTGTCCGCGCGGCGGGAGGCCGCGGGGGCCGTGCTGGCCCGGCTCGGCGGCGAGCCGCTGGGGGAGGAGCCCGGGCGGGCGTGGGAGCACGGGCGCTTCTCCGCGCCGTACCTGCGGGACTCGCTGCTCGCCGCCGGGGCCACCGTCGAGACGCTGGAGACCGCCGGGTTCTGGGCGGACCTGCCCCGGCTCTACGACGCGGTCCGGCTCGCGCTGCTCGGCGCGCTCGGCTCGCCGCTGGTGATGTGCCACATCTCGCACGTGTACGAGACCGGCGCCTCCCTCTACTTCACCGTCGTCACCCCCCAGGACGGCGACCCGGTGGCGCAGTGGGAGCGGGCCAAGACCGAGGTGAACGCGGCCATCGTGGCCACCGGCGGCACGATCTCCCACCACCACGGGGTCGGCCGCGACCACCGCGACGCCTACGCCGCCGAGATCGGGCCGCTGGGCGTCGCCGTGCTCCAGGCGGTCAAGGCCCGCCTCGACCCCGCCGGGATACTCAACCCGGGCGCGCTGGTCGCCGGCCCGTAGACCCTCAGCCCGCAGGCGTCAGTCCGGCGCAGGCCGCCAGTTCGGCGGAGGCCGTCAGCCCGGTGAAGGCCGTCAGTTCGGCGGAGGCCGTCAGCCCGGCGGCCGGTTGTCGCGGTCGGCCTCCTCCAGGGTCGCGGCGGCCTCGCTGAAGCGGTTGAGCGCCTCCTCGACGCTCGCCAGGTGGCGCAGCGCCTGCACCAGGGGGGCGCCGCCGCGTTCGCGCGTGAGCGCCACCGCCTCCTGGGCGAGCGGGAGGGCTTCGACGGCCTGGTGCCGGTCGAGCAGCATCAGGGCCGCCGTCCAGAGGCAGCGGGCGAGCAGCGCGTCGTGCTCGCCGGGGAACCTGCGCCGGAGGACCCTGCACTTGGCGATCGCCTCGCTCATGACGTTCAGTGCCGCCCTGCCCCACTTGGGGCGGGTGGCGGCGAGGGCGAGCAGGCCCTCGATCTCGGCCGTCTCCGCGGTTCCCCTCCGGGTCGCGTCGTCCGGGCCGTTACGCGTCATGGGAGCCTCCCCTCGGTGGTCCCAACCGCTTGCTTGGGGGGTGAGGGTACACCATTGTGAACCTTCTGTGTTCTTCACGGCACAGAGCGTCCATGATGCGTGAAGGGTGGAGTGAGGTAAAGATGTGGTCATGGTGGAAGCGGCGGCCGAGCGTGGAAAAAGGCTCTCTTCGCGGGAGTCTGAGGAAGGAGCGGGATGGGCCTGCTCGCAGATGGGCACATTCGCGGCGTTAAGACCGGATGACCGGGGTTTCACCTGGCTCAACGCGAGAACATTGTGGCGCTCGCGCAACGAGATCCTGGCGGGGCTGTTCGGGGATCCGTCGGGCGAGGTGCGGGCGCGGTGGGTGGCGGAACAGGAAGTTCGCGGGGTCGATCCGGAATTTCGCATCAGGCCGCCAGTAAAGGGAAATTTCGATTTCCTCCTGCTGGGTGACACCGGCGAGGGCGACGCCTCCCAGTACGCCGTCGTCCCCCCGATGCTGAAAGTGGGCGCCGGCACCGCTTTCGCCGTCATCGCCAGCGACGTGATCTATCCGACCGGATCCGGCAACGAGTACGGCCCCAAATTCTTCCGCCCGTACAAGGACTACGACGCCCCCATCTACGCGATCCCCGGCAACCACGACTGGTACGACGGCCTCGGCGGCTTCATGCGCGTCTTCTGCGACGCGCCGGCCCTCAAGCCCAAGCCGGACCGCGGCCTGCGCGGGCTGCTCTGGCGCAAGCCGGAGACCATCGACGAGGCCCTGCTGAAGGAGTCCCGCGCGCTGCGCGGCCGGCCGTCCCAGCAGGGAGCCCAGCCGGGGCCCTACTGGGCGATCGAGACCGACAGCCTGCTCATCGTCGGCGTGGACACCGGCATCAAGAACGTCATCGACGAGGGCCAGACCGCCTGGCTGCGCCGGGTCTCGCTCGACCCGCGCCCCAAGATCCTGGTGACCGGCAAGCCGATCTACGTCAACAACGCGTACAAACCGTCGGCGCTGGAGGGCGGCGGCACGATCGACGACATCGTGCGCGACCCGGCCCACCGCTACGTCGCGGCCATCGGCGGCGACGTGCACAACTACCAGCGCTACCCGGTCCGGGTGGGCGACCGGGTCATCCAGTACGTCGTCTCCGGCGGCGGCGGCGCGTTCATGCACGCCACGCACACCATCGACCGGGTCGACGTGGCCGGGGTGGCCGAGGACGACTTCAAGTGCTACCCGCTGCGCGGCGACTCGCTGTCGTACTACAGCCACCTCTACGCCCGCCGGCTCCGGATGAGGTGGCTCTACCTGCGGCCGCGGGAGGCCGTGTGCATCTCGGCGGAGCGCATCGGCAACGAGCCGCCCCGCACGCCCGAGGGTCCGGTCCAGGTCACCCGCCGGATGCGGTGGGCGGCGCGGCTGCTCGGCGCCTGGCCGTGGCCGCTGCGGCTGCCGGTGGGCAAGACCAACCACCGCTTCCTGTCGGAGCTGTCCGACTGGGACGCGCCGCCGTTCTTCAAGCACTTCCTGCACGCCTCGGTGACGCCGCAGGAGCTGACGCTGCGCTGCTTCGCCGTCACCGGCTGCCTCGACCAGGAGCTGGAGCCGCCCGTCGAGGACGAGGTGCGCATCAGTCTGTCGTAGCCGTTTGGCACCCTTGAGCACGTGTACGTGGTGGTCGCCGGAGAGACGGTGCTCCCGGTCGGGGGCGAGGTGAGCCGTCCCGCCGACCTGGCCGCGGCCGTGCGGGAGATCGAGGCGGCCGAGCGGTCCCGGTGGGTGTGGGCCGACACGCGCGAGAGCTATCCGGCGCTGCTGGAGTCAGGGGTGCGGGTCGGCCGCTGCCACGACCTCGCGCTCACCGAGGGCCTGCTGCTGGCGTACCAGGGCCGCCACGGCGAGAGCCGCACGGCGCGGGCCGCCCACGCGCGGCTGCGCGGGCTGCCCGTGCCGGAGGAGGCGCCGAGCCCGCCGGGCACGCTGTTCGCGCCCGAGCCGATGGCGGCGGAGGCGGTGGCCGAGGTGCTGGCCGACCAGCTCCGGCGCGTCGCGGCGCTGCCCGAGCCGGGCAGGTTCCGGCTGCTGGTGGCCGCCGAGTCCGCGGGCGCGCTGGTCGCCGCCGAGATGACGCACGAGGGCATGCCGTGGCGCAAGGACTTGCACGACGAGCTGCTGACCGGCCTGCTCGGGCCGCGTCCCGTGCACGGCATGCGGCCGGCCAGGCTGCAGGCGCTGGCCGACGAGGTGGCCGCGGCGTTCGGCCGCCCGGTCAACCCCGACTCGGTGCGCCAGCTCGTCAAGGCGTTCAAGGACGCGGGGGTCGAGCTCAAGAGCACCCGGTCGTGGGAGCTCAAGCGGGTCGAGCATCCCGCCGTGGCGCCGCTGCTGGCCTACAAGGAGCTGGCCAGGCTGTTCAGCGCGCACGGGTGGGCGTGGGCCGACCAGTGGGTGCGCGGCGGGCGGTTCCGCCCCGAATACGTGGTGGGCGGCGTGGTCTCCGGGCGGTGGGCCACCAGCGGCGGCGGCGCGCTGCAGATCCCCAAGGTCATGCGCCGCGTGGTGGTGGCCGACGAGGGCTGGACGCTGGTCGTGGCCGACGCCGCCCAGCTCGAACCCCGGGTGCTCGCCGCCATGGCCGGTGACGTCGGGCTGGCGAGGGCGGCCGGCGAGATCGACCTCTACTCGGCGCTCGCCACGTCCTTCGGCGGGCAGCGCGACCACGCGAAGATCGCCATGCTGTCGGCGATGTACGGCGGCACCAGCGGCGACGCCTCCAAGCTGCTGCCCGTGATGCGGCAGCGCTTCCCGAAGGCCTACCAGTTCGTGGAGGACGCCGCCAAGGCGGGGGAGGAGGGCCGGCTGGTGCGCTCGTGGCTGGGCCGCACCAGCCCGCCGCCATCGGCGCGCTGGCGCGAGCTCGTGTCGGGGCCCGAGGGCGGGCGCGCGGCCCGCGACCGGGGCCGCTTCACCCGCAACTTCGTGGTGCAGGGCACCGCGGCGGAGTGGGCGCTCGCGCTGCTCGCGGTGCTGCGGGGGCTGCTGCCCGAGCCGGCCAGGCTGGTGTTCTTCCAGCACGACGAGGTGATGGTGCACTGCCCGCGCGAGCAGGCCGACGAGGCGGTCGCGGCGGTGCAGGCGGCCGCCGCCGAGGCCACCCGCCTGCTGTTCGGCGACACCCCGGTCCGCTTCCCCATGGAGGCGGTGGCCGTCACCTGCTACGGCGATGCCAAATGAGCCTTACGCGACGCGAAGTGATCCCGGTCATGGCCGGGAGCGCACCGCGAGGAGCCAGAGCCCGGCGAGGGCGACCATGACGCCGACGGCCAGCCCCAGGACGCCGTAGGACAGCACGCCGACGATCGCGCCCGCGACGATCGTGCCGGTCGCGCCGCAGACGTTCATGATCAGGTCGGACAGTCCCTGGACAGAGGGGCGGCGCTCGATCGGCACCGACTCGGTGACCAGCGCCGAGCCGGCGACCAGCCCGCACGACCAGCCGAGGCCGAGCAGGAACAACGCCGCCGTCACCTGCCCGACCCGGTGCCCGGCGGTGCCGGCGAGCGCGGCGGCGGTCACCAGCAGCGCCGAGCCGAGCAGCAGCACGGGCACCTTGCCCGCCTTGTCCGCCAGCCAGCCGACGAGCGGCGAGAGCATGTACATCCCGGCGATGTGCAGGCTGATCACCAGGCCGATGACGTCCAGCGTGGAGCCGTCGTGGTGGAGCTTGACCGGGGTCATCGACATGACCGACACCATGGCCGTGTGGCTCACCGCGATCATGACCAGGGCGCGGCGGGCCGCCGGGGTGGTGCGCAGGGTGTCCCAGGCGGTGCGGATCGTCCGGTTCCCGGCGGGTCCGTCCTCGGCCGTGCCGTCCAGGCGGCGGGCCAGCCGGAGCGGGTCGGGGCGCAGCAGGCCCAGGATGATGATCATCGCCAGGGTGAAGGCGAGCGCCGCGAACGCGAACGGGCCCGCCTTGTGCACCAGCCCCAGCCGGGTGCCGATCAGGTCGGCGGGCTCGGCCAGGTTGGGGCCGGCCACGGAGCCGATGGTCGCGGCCCAGACGACCAGCGACAGGTGCCGGGCCGAGCGGCCCTTCGGCGACAGGTCGGTGGCCGAGTAGCGCGCCGCCAGGCCGCCCGCGCTGCCGCCGCCCACCAGCACCAGCCCGGCGAGGAGCAGCGGCCAGGTGCGCAGGCTGATGGCGGCCACCGAGATCACGCTGCCGGCGAGCGCGGCCGCGTACGCGAGGGTGAGCCCCGCGCGGCGCCCGCCCCTGCCGGAGGCCTTGGCGGTGGGCAGGGCCAGCAGCGCCGCGCCGAGCGTGGTCGCGGTCCCCGCGAAGCCGCTGATCACCGTGGATCCCGACAGCTCGTCCACGACGACCGAGCTGAGCGCGAGCCCGACCGCGACCCCCACGCCGCCCATGATCTGGGCCGCCGACAGCACGCCCAAGGTGCGGCGTTGGATGCTCTGGATCCGGTCAGGCGAGGATTGGGTGGGTTTGGTGGGGGCGCTGGTCACGTGTGAAGTCTCGCATGTACCTCAACAACACCCCAAAGAAGGGCAGCAACCCTTTTCCGCCTGGGAAGACCTTTTTCTGCGATATTTCAGAAAAACGGGAGCATTCAGAGGACGGTGACGCCGTCCCCCACCTTGATCCTGCCGGTCGTGTCCGGGATCAGGTTGATGCCGAACCAGACCTTGCCGTCCCACTTGCGGTGCCGGGACAGCGTGCGGATGGGCTCCTTGCCCTTCGCGTGGGTCTCCGGGTCGATGGTCGTGAGCACGCAGCGGTCGCAGCCCTTGGTGACCCGGAAGGCCACGTCGCCGATCCTGAGCCGCTTCCACTCGTCCTCGGCGAAGGCCGTCGCGCCGTCCACGACCACGCTCGGCCGGAAGCGGCGCATGGACAGGGGCGCGGGCGGCTCCTCGCCGCGCTCCAGCGCGCCCTCCGCGACCCACTCGTCGAGCCGCGCCAGCGAGGCGGTCGTGGTGAGCAGCAGCGGGGCGCCGTCGGCCAGGCTCACGCTGTCGCCCGGCCTCCCGTACGGCGGGTCGATGCGGCGGCGCGTGGGGTCGTCGAGCCACTTGAGCCGGACCGGCCGGCCGGCCAGCTCCGACAGCCAGCGCGCGGCCGCGTCGCCGCAGTCGGTCAGCTCCACCGGGGTGCCCCACACGTCCACGGTGGACAGCGTGCCTTCGGGGACCACGGGGAACGGATCGGCGTGCGGCCCGGTCAGGGTGAGCCGGTCGCCGTCGAGCCGGGCCACGCAGGACAGCAGCTGCGGCTCGTCGCGGGCGGTGAGGAGGTCGCCGCGCTCGTCGATGATGAGGTAGCGGCGGTCGCCCGCCAGGCCCCAGGGCTGCACCTCGGCCTCGGTGAGGTCGTGCCCGGCAGTCGATTTGATGGGGTATCGGTGGATGCTGGCCAGTCTCATCAGATACCTCCGAGGAGACCCCGCCTTCAGGCAGGGGAGGAATCGGACTCCTGCGGAGCAGGGCAGGAGCAGGGCAGGAGCAGGCGGTGCGCCGCCAGGCGAACCGTCGTCTTTGAATCGTCCGGTGCGCGAGTGATCTCGCCCCTAGGATAGAAAAATGGCGCAGCTGGTGAAGCGGGCCTACAAGTTCCGCTTCTATCCGACCCCCGAGCAGGCCGAACAGCTTGTCCGGACGTTCGGCTGCGTGCGCCTGGTCTACAACAAAGCACTCGAAGAGCGAAGTCGCGCCTACAGGCTGGAGGGCCGCGGCGTCTCCTACGGCGAGTCGTCGGCCGCGCTGACCGCGTGGAAGAGAACGCCCGAGCTGGCGTTCTTGTGTGAGGTGTCGTCGGTGCCGTTGCAGCAGGCGCTGCGGCATCTGCAGGCAGCGTTCGCGAACTTCTTCGCCCGCCGCGCGAAGTATCCGACGTTCAAGAGCAGGAAGCGGTCGCGGGCGTCGGCTGAATTCACCCGTTCGGCGTTCCGCTGGCGGGATGGCCGGCTGACCCTGGCGAAGATGGGCGCGCCGCTGGATATCGTGTGGTCGCGTCCGCTGCCCGAGGGGGCCGAACCGTCGACGGTGACCGTGTCCAGGGACGCGGCCGGGCGGTGGTTCGTGTCCCTACTGGTGGAGGAGAAGATCGCGCCGTTGCCGCCGGCTGAGCGGTCGACGGGCCTGGACGCGGGCCTGACCGCGCTGCTCACGCTGTCGTGCGGTGAGAAGATCGCCAATCCGCGTCATGAGCGTCGTGAGCGGCGCAGGCTGGCCAAGGCACAGCGGGCCCTGGCCCGTAAAAAGAAGGGGTCGAAGAACCGGGCCAAGGCCCGACTGAAGGTGGCGCGGGTGCACGCCCGGATCGCCGACCGCAGGCGCGACTACCTGCACAAGGTCACCACCCGGCTGGTACGCGAGAATCAAGTGATCGCCGTGGAAGACCTGGCCGTCCGCAACCTGCTCAAGAACCACACGCTGGCCCGCGCCATCTCCGACGCCGGCTGGCGGGAGCTGCGGCGCATGCTGGAGTACAAATCCGACTGGTACCGCCGCACGCTGGCGGTGGCAGACCGCTTTTTTCCCTCCTCCAAGTTGTGCTCGCTCTGCGGAGCGCTGCAAGGGCAGATGCCGTTGAGCGTCCGTGAGTGGGTCTGTGCGTGCGGTGCGGTTCATGACCGGGAGGTGAACGCGGCTCAGAACATGCTGCTCGCCGCCGGGCTGGCGGAGAGCTGAAACGCCTGTGGAGCTGGTGTAAGACCTCAAGCGGGAGTCCTCCTCTCGCGGCGGGCGACCGGCGGTGAAGCAGGAAGGCCGACCGGCGACGGTCGGAATCCCCCTCGTTCACGAGGGGGAGGATGTCAAAGCGCTGACCGTACCGCACCGGGCACGGCCCGGTCCTGGGTCGCGGAAGCCTCTCCGCGGGACAGGCGCGCCGCCAGCGCGACCGCGGCGAGGGCCGCGAGGCCGATCGCCGCGCCGAGCCACGAGACCGACGGGTAGCCGAGGCCCGCGTCGATGACCAGGCCGCCCAGCCAGGGGCCGATCGTGATGCCGGCGTTGAAGGCGGCGACGTTGCCCGCGGCGGCGAGCGTCGGCGCGCCCTCAGCCAGCGCGAAGGCGCGGGTGTTGAGCGCCGGGTTGGTGGCGAAGCCGAACCCGCCGAGCAGGACCACCAGCACGACGGCGAGCACCGGGACCGGGGCGGCCAGGGCCAGCGCCGCCGAGACGACGATCACGCCCGCGACGCCGACGAACAGGGTCGGGAACGGCCGGGCGTCGGCGGTCCTGCCGCCGGCCGTGATGCCGGCGAGCGCCCCGAGTCCGTATCCGGCCAGCACGGCGGGCACCCAGGCGGGGGCCAGCCCGGTGGTGACGGTGAGCAGCGCGCTCAGGTAGCTGAAGGTGGCCAGCAGCGCGGCGGTGGCGAGCGCGGTGGTGCCGTACGCGAGCCAGAGCCGGGGGTTGACCAGCGCGCGCAGCTCCGCCCCGACCCGCGGCGCCGAGTCACCGCGCCCGCCGCCGCCCGGGATGGTGGTGAGCACGCCCACGCCCGCGAGCAGCGTCATCGCGGCCACCGCCCAGAACGCCGCCCGCCAGCCGAGATGCTGCCCGAGCACGGTGCCCAGGGACAGCCCGAGCACGGTCGCGACGGTCAGCCCGCCCGCGAGCACGCTCATGGCCCGGCCGCGGGCTCCGGCGGGCACGAGGCCGATGACGGTGCCCGCCGCCACGGCCCAGAACCCGGCGTACACGAACGCGCCGGCCACCCTGGTGACGAAGAGGGTGGTGTAGTCGCTGGTCAGCGCGCCGACCACGTGGGAGAGCGCGAAGATCACCAGGAACGTCAGCAACGCCGTACGGCGGGGCCAGCGCAGCGTCACCACGGCCAGCACCGGGGCGCCCACCAGCATCCCCATCGCGAACGCCGAGATCAGCAGCCCGGCCCGCGGCACGGACACCCCGAGGTCGGCGGCCAGCTCGGGCAGCAGCCCGGCCAGCATCAGCTCCGAGGTGCCCTGCGCGAAGATCGACAGGCCCAGTACGTAAACCGCCAAGGGCACGGCGGTCTCCTTCCTTTTAGATCGTTCAGTCCAAAATTCGGGCACGAAAAATCAGAGCACGCCCAGCGCGGTCCGCACGACGGATTCCAGCGCGGCCCGGTCGGCCCCGCCGCGCCCCAGCACGCGCAGCCCGGAGACGGTGGCGGTCACGAACCTGGCGAGCTCCAGCGGATCCTTGTCCGGCGCGAGCTCGCCCCGCGCCCTGGCGTGCTCGAACGCCGCGCGCATGATCCCCACCCGCAGCTCGGTGTCGCGCCGCAGCATCTCGGCGACCTCCGCGTCGCGCGGCCCCAGCTCGATCATCGAGTTGACCACGAGGCAGCCGTCCGGGTCGTCGGGGTCGGGCGCGACCGCCCAGCCCAGCACCGTGGCCACCTTCTCCCTGATCGGCAGCTCGCCGTCCATCAGCTCGATGAGCGCGGCGTCGCGCTGGTCCATGTAGCGGCGCAGCGCCCTGCGGAACAGGTCGTGCTTGCCGGCGAAGGTGTTGTAGACGCTGCTGCGCCCGAGCCCCGTGGCCGCGCAGAGGTCCTGCGTCGAGGTGGCCTCGTAACCCGCCCGCCAGAACGCGCGCATCGCCGCCTCGACGGCGGCCTCCTCGTCGAACGTCCTCGGTCGTGCCATGGCGGCCACGCTAGCACGTTCTGGAACGGTCAGTGCAAAACGGGGGTCAGGTGGTCTGGCGGAAGGTGTTGAGGAACACCTTGCGCATGTCGGCCTGCTCGTCCCACTTCAGCTCGGGCACGTCGAAGGTGATCGTGAAGGCGGTGGTGTCGTCCACGGTGACGTACCGGGTCAGCGCGTGCATGGGGACGCCGGCCGCGGTCGTGTACGTGTACTCCCAGTCGGCCGCCTTCCAGCCCCGGTAGTTCACGCCCTGGAGCTGCACCTGGATGTAGCTCTCCTTCCCGCCCTCGGACTCCCGGTGGCTCAGCTCCGCCAGGCCGCCGTCGGCCTCCGGGCTCGCGTCCTCGACCACCGCGCGCAGGCCGGAGTCCTTGGGCCCGGTGAACGTCGCCACGCCGCCCGCCGCCGCCAGCTTCCAGCCCTCGGGCACCGCGACCGTGAACCCGGCCGCGGTCTGCTCCCGGTAGCCGTCGGGCGCCGCCGACGGCTCGCTCTGCAGGGTGCGTGCGGTGGCCGTGGCGGCGGGCTGCCCGGCCACCGGCGTGGGGGAGCCGCCGCTCGACAGGCCGAGTACGGCCGCGACGATGGCGCCGCCCACCACCACCAGGGAGCCCGCGATCGTGAGCGGCGTGGGCCGGCCGTCGCGCATCCACAGGCCGTCGTCGTCCTCGGTCCGCCGCCGGCTCCTGCCCGTGCGCGGCGCGGCGGAGGGCAGCCGGGTCAGGCGGCCGGGGCGCAGGTCGTCGGTCAGGCCGCGCGAGTGCTCGCGCAGGTCGTCGGGGGAGGCCAGCGGCCACGGGGTGTCCGCGGGGCCGGCGGAGCGGCTGTCCGTGGTCAGCGGCAGGATCGGGCGCGGATGCGGGCCGGACCCGCCGATCAGGTCGTCGTCCGGTTCCCTGTTCAGCCCAGGGGACAGGCCGGGGGGCGGCCCGCCGGGGTAGGCGGGGTCGCCGAAGCCCTGCGGGCGCGGGATCTGGTCGGTGCGGTGACTGCCGGACGGCGAGCCCAGCCCGTCGTACGGCATCGCGTGCCCGCCCGACGGGCTGGTGAGCGGGTCGTACGGGATCCGCACCGGCCCCGAGGGCGTCTCCACGATCCGCGAGGGCATCGGCCCCGACGGCGGGTCCAGCGGCGGCAGCAGGTCGGCGGGCACCGGCTCCACCGGGCTCGGCAGCGGCTCGGGCGTGCGCGGCCGGACCGAGCCGTGCGCCCGCAGCACCGCCTCCAGCATCTCGACGACCTGCGGGGCGGTCAGCCGCTCCTCGGGGTTCTTGCGCAGCAGGCCCTCGATCACCGGCATGAGCGAGCCGGCGCGCTGCGGCGTGATCGGGGGCTGGGTGAGCACCTGGCCGAGCACCGCGACCGGGTCAGGACCCTCGTACGGCGGCCGCCCCTCGACGGCGGCGTACAGGGTGGCGCCGAACGACCACAGGTCGGCCGCCTGCGTGATCGTCTGCCCCGACAGCCGCTCCGGCGGGATGTACGCCGGCGACCCCATGAGCAGCCCGGTCTGGGTGATCGTCACGTCGCCCTCGATGGCCGCGATGCCGAAGTCGGTCAGCACGACGCGGTCGGAGGTCAGCAGCACGTTGCCGGGCTTGATGTCGCGGTGCAGGATGCCGGCGGCGTGCGCGTGCATGAGCGCGTCGAGCACCCGGATGGCGATCTCGGCCGCCTGGATCACCGGCAGCGGCCCGCTCTGGCGCACCGCCTGCTCCAGCGACCACGCGCGGACCAGCTCCATGACGATCCAGGGCCGCCCGTCCTCCTCGACCACGTCGTGGACGGTCACGATGCCGGGGTGCTGCAGGCGGGCGGCCGATCTCGCCTCGCGCAGCATCCGCCGGTGCGCGAGCTCCTTGCCCGCCTGGTCGAGCCCGTAGGGCAGCATGAGCTCCTTGACCGCCACGTCCCGGTCGAGCAGCACGTCGTGGGCGTGCCACACCATGCCCATGCCGCCCCTGCCGACCGGGGACATCAGGCGGTAGCGCCGGCCGACCAGCCGGCCCTGGCCCTGGGCGGCGCCGCTCACGGCGTCCCCTGCCTGGCCGGATCCGCCGAGCAAGCGGTCGGCTGCCATGATCCCGCCCCCATCTCCCTCATCCGTCACGTGCGTTCATCACGCTACTTGCAGATTATGAGGTTCGTTACGATAACGGCGGCGAATGCGCAAGGGAAGCTGATACGTCGTTACAACGCCCTTGACGTGCAGATATGGCGAATTTCAAGAAATTGGATCATTTACCGCTGCGGCCAATGCCAGCAAAGCGGCCACGAACGCCTGTGCGGGTGGTTCGACCAGACCCGCCCCGACCTGCCCGGTTCCCGCCACGCGGCCCGCGATACCGGTGTTGACCACCGGCAGCACGCCCGTCCTGGCCACCAGGGCCACGTCGACGCCGACCGGCGTGCCGCGGAAGCCGAGCCCGGGAATCTGGTACGCCGGATGTTCGGCGAGCGTGATCTCGTACATCGAGCGGGTGGCCCGTACGGCGTCGGCCACCTCGCCGCCCACGAAACGCACGATCGCGGGCGCGGCCGCCATCGCGAAACCGCCGAGGCCCGCGGTTTCGGTGATCGTGGAATCGCCGATGTCGGGATTGGCGTCGTCGGGGCCGTACGAGCCGAGGTAGAGCCCGTCGGGCACCCCCGCCGGGCCGGTGAACCAGCGCCCGCCGAGCCCCGACACCTGCACCCCGAACTCGGTGCCGTTGCGGGCCATCGCCACGACCATGGACGAGCCGGGCACGTCGCGGGCGGCGTCCGTGGCGGCCTTGGCCGCGGCCATGCCCGCGTTGAGGAAGAAGTGGTCGTTGCCGCCCATGAAGCGCAGCACCTCCGCCGCCCGCCCCGGCGCGGCCTCGACCACGGCCGGGGCCAGCTCGCGCAGCAGCAGCGAAGTGGCCGCGCGGTTGCGGTTGTGCAGCTCGTCGCCCATCTGCAGCGCCTGCGCGACGAGCGCGCGCAGGTCGAGCGGCCCGGTCGCGGCCAGCGCCGCGGCGAGCACGGGGCCGAGCACCTCGTCCATCCAGCGCAGCCGCTCCAGCACCTCGGGGCCGTACGCGCCGTACCGCAGGACCTTGCCCAGGCCCTCGTTCAGCGAGCAGTACGCGAGCCCGCCGTGCTCCTCGTCGCGCACCTCGAACATCCACATCGACGGGCTCACCACGCCCGCCATCGGCCCCACCGCGCCGTGCTCATGGCAGGGCCGCAGCGCCGCCTCGCCGGCCGCCAGCCCGCGCTCCGCGTCGCGCTCGTCGCCCGCCCGGCCCTCCAGCAGCATCGCGCCGATGAGCGCGCCGCGCAGCGGCCCGGACGCCCGCTCCCAGGTGATCGGCGGCCCCGCGTGCAGGAACGCGCCGCCCGCCAGCGCCTCGCCCAGCACCTCCGAGGCACGCCGGACGCCCACGAGATGCGGCCTGGCGGACGTCAGGCGGCGGGCGGCCAGCTCGTTCGCGGCCTGCCTGCGCGGGTCGGACAGCACCCTGACCAGCGCCTCGGCGGTGCCCGGCAGCGGCGGGCGCCAGTCCACGGGCGTGGTGGCCACGGCCTGCGCGGCCAGGGACTCGTCGAGCAGACCGGCCCCGGTCGTGACGACGCGGGACGGGGCGGACAGGAAGGTCACAGGAGGCTCCTGGCGTGCCGGGCGGCCTGGGCGTTCGAGAGGTAGACGGCCGCCCCCGCCTCCCGCAGGGCCGCGGCCTGGCGGTGCAGGTCCTGCGGGTCGCCCTGGGTGCCGACCAGCGCCACGACCACGGTGGCCGGCGTACGGGCGATGGCCGGAGCGAGCGTCACGGCGGGATCGGGGTCGGCCGCGTGGCCGAGGACGACGTCCATGAGCACCACGTCCGTCTCCGCCGCCCGCGCCAGCGCCTCCACGCGCAGCGCGGGGTCGATCATCGGGTGCGCGCGGCCCCGCGTGTAGGCGTCGTCGCCGTAGTCCACGAAGTCGCCCTGCCCGGCGACCAGCGCGGCCTCCGTGCTCAGCGTCCCGCCGGAGTAGAGGCCCTTGAGCGCCTTGCGCGCGCCGCCGCGCACCGGGCCTGGCCAGGACGGCCACTCCGGCACCGGCCGGCCGAGCGCCCGCAGCGCGGCCTCGGCCGTGTCGGTCAGGTCGGTGGCGTCCCGCCCGAGCAGCGCGCTGATCACCGGGGTGCGCAGCCCCGCCACGGCCTCCGCCACCGCCCCCGCCACCTCCGGCGCGGGCGGCTTCGAGATCAGCACGATCAGCTCGGTGGCCGGGTCGTCGTCCAGCAGGCGCAGCGCGCGCAGCGTGGACAGGCCGCCGACCTCGGCCGACAGGTCCCTGCCTCCCACGCCCAGGATGTGGCTGACCCCCGCCCCCGCCCAGTCGAGCAGCGAGGTGACCTGCTGCGCGCCGGTGCCGGAGGCCGCCACCACGCCGACGGGCCCCGGCGCGAGCACGTTCGCGAACCCGAGCCCCACCCCGCCGATCGAGGCGGTGCCGCAGTCGGGGCCCATGACCAGGACGTCCCGCTCCTCGGCCAGCTCCTTCAGCCGCCGCTCCAGCGCGACCGGCACGCCGTCACTGAAGATCATGACCGGCAGCCCGGCCGCCACCGCGTCGTACGCCTCGCAGAACGCGTGCTCGCCCGGCACCGAGACGACCGCCAGCCCGGCGGGCTCGCGGCGGATCGCCGACCCGGTCGTCAGCGGCGGCTGCCCGTCCGCCCCCGCCTCACCGGGCCGTTCGAGCTCGCCGAGCCGCCGGTCCGCCTCCGCCACGGCCGCGCCGGGGTCGTCGGCCCGTACGGCGATCAGCAGGTCGCCGGGACCGGCCGGCGGCACGGTGAAGCCGAGGTCGCCGAGCACCGCCACGTTCAGCTCCGTCGCCATGGCGACCATGGCCGTCTCGACGCCCGGCGTCGCCGACAGCGCCCTGCTCACCCGCATGAGCCGTACCGAGTCGTGATAGGCGCCCTTGCGGACGAGGACGACCTCCCCGCTCACGGACGCCCGCCGAGTGAGAGCACGGCGTCCACGCCGATCGCGATCCCCTGCGCGAGGTCGGCCCCCGAGGTGTGGCCGACCCGGCGCAGCCGCCGCAGCGCCGGTTCGAGCGGCTGCGCGCCGGCGACGCCGCGCAGCACCGCCGTCACCTCCGGGCTCGCCTCGCCCCTGGCCGCGCAGTGCAGGAGCGTCGCCGACAGGGGAGTGGTACGGGTGCGCGCGTCGAACGTCACGGTCGCCGCCAGCCAGCCGGCCAGCCACACCGCCCGCTCCGTCCCCGTCGCCGTCCCGAGGTGCCGCAGCGTCACCAGCAGCCCGGCCAGCACGTCGTCACCGCTCGGCGTGAGCCCGGGACCGAGCCCGACCAGTTGCTCGGCCGCCGTCGCCATGCCCAGCAGCCAGCCGCGCCCGCAGGCCGCCGCGAGCGCGGCGACCGCGCCGTTGCCCGGCAGCCCGGGAGCGGGCTCCGCCGGCCGGGCGAGGACCGTGGCGGCCCCCTCCAGGCCCGCCAGGTCCACCTGCCCCAGCGGCGGCGCGGGATCCCACCAGCGCCGGACGCGCAGGCTCAGCGGCCCGAGGTCCACGCCCCGGTCGCCCACCCACGCCTCCTCGCCCACCTCGACCCTGGGCAGTCCGCCCGCCAGCAGCACGGAGTTGGGGAGCCGGACCGCCTCGCCGGTGATGACCGCGATCACCGTCGGCTCCAGCTCCGTCCGCACCTCCAGGTAGACCCCGGCGGGGAACGCCGCGAGTACCCGGGCGGGCCGCCGCGACGCCTCCAGGAGCGGACGGACCGCGGTGCTGGCCGCTCCCGGGACGTGAGCCGAGGCACGGACGCGGGTGCGCCGCGCGGACGTGCTGACATGGACACCGACGGGCAACGGACCTCCCTGACCGACCTTGGACCTGACCGTAGAACGGCCGGCGAACCCTCCGTACGGAGAAATTTGCCAACAGTGCGCGGGAAGGTTGGCTCTTCCTGACAGACCGTTCCGGGGGTCACAATCTCCCCATGGAGCCCCCAGTCCGTCTCGCCAGCACCGGCACCATCATTCACGGTGTCTCCGTCGGGGAGGTGCTGGGCGTGTCGACCCTCGCGGAGGCCAGGCTCATCGCGGGCGAGAGCGGGCTCGGCCGCATCGTGCAGCGGCTCAACGTCATGGAGGTCCCCGACATCCTGGCCTGGGTCAAGCCGCACGAGCTGCTGCTCACCACCGGCTACCCGCTGCGCAACACCCCGCAGTCGCTCGGCCGGCTGGTCGCCGACCTCGACGAGCGCGGCCTCGCCGCCCTCGCGATCAAGCTCGGCAGGTACGTCGACGAGCTGCCGGGCGACATGGTGGAGCAGGCCGACCGGCTCGGCTTCCCGCTCATCCTGCTGCCCAACGACGTGGGCTTCGACGACATCCTCAACCAGGTGCTCACCGACATTCTCAACCGGCAGGCCGCCGTGCTGGCCCGCGCCGAGGAGGCGCACCGCGCGCTGGTGCAGGTCGTGCTGGCCGGTGGCGGGCTGGGCGAGGTGGCCGCCGAGGTGGCGCAGCTCCTCGACGTGTCGGTGGCGGTCGTGGACGGCGCCGGTGCCGTGCTGGCCACCGCCGGTCCGGCCGAGCACGTGGCCGCGCTGCGCGAGTCGATCTCCCGCGAGGGGCCGCCCACCACGGCCGCCCGCGCGCCCGCGAGGGCCGGGACCGGCGGGGCCGCGAAGTCCGGAACCGGCGGGGCCGCCAGGACCGGGGCAGGGGGGCGCGGCGGCCGGGAGTTCGCCTCGGTGCCCGTGCTGGCCGGCGGGCATCACCACGGCCGCATCGTCGCCTACAGCGCCTCGACCGCGATCAGGGACAGCGACGTCGGCATCCTGGAGCGGGCCGCCACCGTGGCCGCGCTCGTCGTCACCCGGCAGGAGGCGGTCAACGCCGTCGAGAGCAAATACCGCGCCGACTTCCTGCGCGACGTGCTCACCGGCCGGGCCGGCACGGCCGAACGGGTCAACGGCCGCGCGCGGGCGTTCGGATGGGACCTGTCGCGGCCGGTGACCGTGCTCGTGGCCGAGCTCGACCCCGAAGGCGACGAACGCAGCGCCCAGGACCGGCTCGTCGCCTGCTGGACGGCGGCCGTCAGGCGGCACGACCCGCGCGGCGCGGTGGCCGGGTTCTCGCACGAGGTGGTGGCGGTGATCGACGCCGGGCTCGACGCGGCGCGGGTGGCCAAGGACGCCGCCGCGGCCTTCGCCGACCTGCCGCCCGCGACGTTCTCCACCGGCACCTCCCGGCCGAGCCCGGGAGCGGACGCGCTGCCCGAGGCGTACGCGCAGGCGCTCAAGGCGGCCCGCGTCGGCCGCCAGCTCCACGGCCCCGGCGCGGTCGCCCACTTCGACCAGCTCGGCGTCTACCGGCTGCTGTCGCTGGTCAACGACACCGACGAGCTGCACGCGTTCGTCCGCGAGACGCTCGGCCCGCTGGCCGCCGACGACGACGCCGAGAACGCCGACCTCCGCCGCACCCTCCACGTGCTGCTGGAGACCAACCTCAACGTGGCCGAGACCGCGCGCCGGCTGCACTTCCACTACAACACGCTGCGCTACCGCATCGGCAAGCTGGAGCGGATGCTCGGCAACTTCACCGACGACCCGCACCTGCGGCTCAACCTGACGCTGGCCCTGCACGTCCTGCGCATGAGAGGTATCTAGGCTTGTCCCCGTGGACCTCGACTTCGAACTGCGCTCCGATTTCATCCCGCTCTGCGACCTGCTGAAGTACTGCGGCGTCACCGAGACCGGCGGCATGGCCAAGCACCTCATCGCCGAGGGCCTGGTCCTCGTGGACGGGGAGGTGGAGCTGCGCAAGACCGCCAAGATCCGGGCCGGCCAGGTCGTGAGCGGCGACGGTTTCTCCATTCACGTCGCCTAGCAGCCCGAACGGTGCCGCCGTCGAGATGCGCGGTCCCCTCGGATGCCGAGCGCAGGCAGTGGTAGATGCCCTGGCTCGCGTGAACGGTCATGGCCAAGCCACCGATACCGACCAGATCATCCGATGCCGGTGTAGTACGGCAAGCTGCTGTTGATCTGGCTCGGCATGCGCGTAGTTCGCCTACGGCTGGGCGTGTCCGTTGTTCGATGGGCACTGCTCTACTATGGCGGCCGGCCGGCTCACCCCTTGCTACACGCCGCCGTTGACCGCTTCTCTACGAGAGGGCGTGGTTCGACTTACAACTCGAGTTGCGTGTCACATGCCTTGGCGACTAGCTCATTGTGCGTCGCTATGAGCACCGCACAACCCGCGTTCGCCATATCCCGGAGAATCTGCACGACCAATTCTGCGTTCCACGCGTCAAGCGACCCTGTGGGTTCATCGGCGAGCACGATCGAGGGACGCTTCACCAGGAGCCGAGCCAACGCAACCCGTTGCTGTTCGCCCCCGCTGAGCTGGAAAATCTTGTCCTTTACCCGCCCTCCCAGCCCAACCTGATCCAAAACGCTCTCGTACGATCCCCGCGCTGCCCTCCTAGTGCCGCGCACAACCGCGACGTCGAGATTGTCCCGCACCGTAGCCCCTTCAATAAGGGCGTAGTTCTGGAAGACATAGCCAAGATGGTCCCTCCGGAATTTCCGTGCCTTCTTAGAGTTGCACCTGGTAACGTTATGGCCATTTATGACAATCCGACCCTCATCTATTCGGTCGAGCAATCCTATGCAGTTCAGGAGGGTTGACTTCCCACTCCCGCTCCGCCCGGTGACGGCCATCATCTCACCCGTCTCGACGCTGAAGCTGAGATCGCTCCAGATCGTACGTTCCCCAATCGACTTGACCGCGCTCTCCACCAGCAACATTCGTATTTCCTTTGTTTAGAGCAGGCATCGACGTCCATACTGATCACATTCTGGCCGCTGCGTTCCGTCCCGCGCGCCTGCCAAGTACACCGAGAACGCCGAGGCTGCCACAGAGCCCTGCGCAGACCAGCGTTGCGGCCAGTGCAGGTTCCCAGCCGGTCACCGACATGATCTCTTGAGCTACGGAGGGAGCCATCATCCTGGGTGCACCCTGTTCTCGAAACTGCCACCGTTCGAGGGTGTCGAAGGCGACGTATGCGACGAACAAAAGCGTCGCGATGACCTCGGCCGTGAGCAGACGGCTGTGAACCCTGACGGCTGACCAGCCGAACAAGTTCTGCGCGAAGATACGCTGGGCGTTCTTCTGGAAGTAGAGATGGCTCATCCCGATGGCGGACACCATCATGACCGCTACGGCGATCACCAGGTTGATCAGCATGAACCAGAAGCTCACGGACATGTCTCTGTGTTCGTAAGCGGCTCGCAAAGCGATTGGTTCCACGCCATTGATGTAGGTCCTGAACGCCCCATTGCGTCGGGCATTTTCGACGAGGTCCGACTCAGTGAAGATGATTGAAGCTTGCGACGCGTACGCCGCATAGCCGATGTCCGAAAAAATCCTAGCAGCAGGAACAATCACCACGATGGGGTCCGAGATCAACGGATTCCCCACCTCGGCGGCGCCGGATCCGTAGGTGAAGAGCCGCTGACCGGCCAACGCCACCGATATTTCCACAGGTGAGGAGGGAACCCCGTTCCTCCTGCTTTGAGTGGTCACCCAGTTACTCATCGCCCGCGCGATGCGCTCTTCGTCGCGCATGAGCGCCGGCGGAACCAGGACACGGACATGATTTGCACCCGAGTCTCGCAATACCCTGTCTCCAGATTGCGTACGGACCTCTTGCCGCGCCAGGTAAGCGTCATTCACCGTCAGGACCTCACCATAAGGCGCGTGCTCGGGAAAGAAATCGGCGAGCATCCCACGATGGGAGACGATTGCCTGCCCGGCCCGATCTGCCTGGCGGATCCAGGCGCCCACTTCACGGAATTGGCGATTGCCCTCCTGTTCGAGCGTTCCATTGAATGAGATTCGGACCGCGTCGCCGGCAGCGCGGAACTTTTCCTGGCCTTCCTGCTTGCCGTCCAGCACCTGCCATGTGACCAGCAGCGCAGACGCAATGGCTAGGGCGACGCCGGCGGAAAGAATCCTGACGCCGAATATGCCGACGATGGCCTGCTTGGCCGGGACTTCCCCTTTGATCGCCGAGGGAATATTGACTCTGAAGGCGAGCAGTAGCGCCAGCAAATGAGCCACAAGAGCGAGTGAGACAAGGAGTCCGAGGATGCCGAACCATATCAAGAGATAGAAGTCGAATCTATGCAGCCGGTTGTAGGCGAACAGCGCTCCCGCCGCCGCTAGCATGCTCACGCTCAGGGAAGATATCCCGAACGCCGCGATGATCTTGAGGTCACGCCCCAGGACACCGGCGAAACCACGTCCTTGTAGCCGATGGATCCCGTAGGACTTGCAACCAAAGACAACGCCGAGCATCACCAGACAGATGATCGCCCCGCAGACCGCCAGGAAGCATTGGAGCGGTGCCCCATAGACGAAGATGGCATATGCCGTCATCATGGTCAGCGGTGGAGCCACAGTCGCTGTGAGCCCGAAAGATCGGATCTCTTCCTGAAAAGACTCTATTACGCCAGCGTCGACATGGTCGCCGAAGAGAAAATAGTAGCCGCGTGAGTCGAGGCCGGTGGTCGCTGCCATCGGAAGTACTGATATATCGGTGTCCGTATTGAATGCTGGATAACCATCCCGAAGCCAGTCGGCAGAGTCATCACCCGGGTCGCCGACAGCAAGATAGAGTACTCGCTTCCGCAAGTCACCAAGGTCAAGTGCCATTCGGCCGACGTTTATGCTGCTATCCCGGGCAAACTTCTCAAGCCTCTCTGTCGCCGACGCCCCAGGTGGCGCGTTCTCCGTATCGGCGACTCGCAGCACCTCTTTCGCGCCGATGATTATATCTCCATCGATCCTGTTCACCAGGCTGAAAGCCATCACCGCAGAGAACGTAATGGCCAGCACATATGCAAGCCTGATGCTGCGAGGCAGCAACACCATCCCCCTATGCACGACGTTGTCTTATTCCCGGGACTGAACTCTGACCTGCGCGCTCGGCAACTACTATAGGATACGCCTTAGCGCAGCACGAACAATCCGGCTGTCGATATCAGAACCTGAAGATGCAAGCGACTTTTCTGCACACCACGTGGCCGGTGCAATTCATGCGAGGAATCTGTGTGATCGTCAATGGCGCCAGGCAGGGGTCTGGCGCCATTGACCTTCGAACGTCATGGGCCCGGCAAACGATACCAGCCGAGTTCATGCACTCCCGGACGTCTGACCGCCTCGTTTTAACCGCTCAGATGGCTAGACCCTTTCTAGCCCTAGAGATCCGGCCGAGAATGGTCAATTCCACCGTGAATGCCGCAGTTCAGGAGTTAGCGACACGGTAAGCGTAATGTATGCCCGCCGCATGACACACCGACCCATGAAGCCGGACGGTCGATCACGGGCAAGAGCCGCCGGCCTCAATCCTGTAGTAGGCCGCGTTTCCGAAGCTCGAAGAGGCCACCTTGGCCCTCGACCAACTCCCGGGGTTCATGTTCGGTGAGCGAACGGTGGAGACCCCCACCGCCGTAGAACCATGGCAGTCGGCGTCATGCCAGTAGTCCGAGTAGGTGTACCCCTGGCTGACGCCGTGGTTCCAGATGCCGCCCTCGGGTGGGTAGGTGGTGTCCGCCCAGGCGGCGGTAGCCGTTAAGGCAGACGCAATGATCGCTGCGCCGGCGAGCAGTTTCGCGCGCATTCTCATAAAGAATCCTCCTTCTTGGGAAATACCACGCCTAGCCTCCTTCGGAGGTGTCAGGGGTATTAACCGGACATTTGACCTAATGCTTACATAGGTTCTGATCTATGACAAGGCTCTTGTTGTTTGAGTTTCGAGGACGGTAAAGATTCGATTTGGGCAGCAGAAAGGGAGGTGACGCCAGAACGTGGCGCGCCACCTTGTCATGCGGTGCGTGTTTGCCGCTCGCGGCGGCGAATTCGATCGTAGGAACTCAGCAGGTCATGTAGTAATCAGGCACTCGAACCACGATGCGGACGAGCCTCGACCCTCTTCTCCTTGCCAAGGTTCCAGTCGCCCTGTATTCATGGCTCGCTAAGTAGGCGTCCGACCCGTCTCCCACTGGTGTCGACCACATCTCGTCCAGCATCCAGCAAAGGTCCGTGCTCTACCGCATGTCGTACGCATCGGCTTTGTCGGTGCTCGGATCTACGTGTGTCGGGCCTCGTGCGCTGCGACAGCGACTCGATTCACTCAAAACTTCGGTGCTAGCCCTTGGCGGCGCGCTCGACTGTGAGTTGGTCAATGCGTTGTAAGCCGGTACCAGCACTACAGATGAACCTCCACCGCCGCATGACAGTCCACAAAGACTGTTGTCCACCTTCGCATACCGCGACCGCACATCTCGAAAGCCTGCTTCGCTTTACGCCGATGTGGCCCCTGAGTAGGACGAACCTCCAGGTGTCGGGCCACGACAAAAAGATGATCAATAGAAATGTGATCGACAAGTCAAGATCTGTCAACGACGGGACTGCCACTTTCCTGATACGCTGAGTAGCTCTTCTCTGCTGTTATAAGCATGACCGCTGGTCAACCTGCTTGTCGAGGACTGCACCCATCGGAGAAAGAGCCTTTTTCATTCTGACGATGTTGGGCGCTGGCGGACGGTGGAGTCCGACGGCGGGGTGCCGAAGACCGTCTCCTGGTGGGCCAGCAGGGCGATCTGCCGCATGCTGGTCGCCCCGAGGATCATCGCCACGGCGAGTTGCACGAGCACGATGCCCCGGTCCTAGACCGGCGAGCCGCCCATCCGGGCCAGCACCCCGCCCAACGCGCTAGTTAACCCACTCTGATCAGCGCATTTACTCAGGAGCACGGCACCCGGCGTGTCCCACGAGTCCTCGCCGTCCGCTTGTAGAGACAAGCCGCGGTCCCATGTCGTACCTTCCACCCGGAAGGTGCGTCCGTTCTGTGCGATGTCTTGATCTAAGCAGTCAGATCATCGCAGGTCGGAGTCACCTTCTTCATTTATCGATCTTCAGGGCGAAATTCGGGCTGAGTAGCTGAGGTTGATGTTTCTGTGCCGGCCACCGTCCGCAAGTTCGCCCGCGCCCATGCGGTCGAGAACCGGCTGGCCGCGGCGGCCGGGCGGTCTGGCCTGCTTACTCCCTACCTGCCCTACCTGAGTGCGTCCCGCAGCAGTCCGACAGAGAGGGCGAAGCGTCTCATAGCTAGCCTGATCTGCGACGACTGCGTCGCCGTCATGGACCACTTGGACACCGCGACGACAGTCATCTGGATCTGGCGCCTGTCCGCGCTGGGTACGTTGGCCGTACTTGTGCGCGGCTCAGGTGTTGGTCATGCGCTGTCGGCCAGGATCGCGCGCAGTTCGCCCACCGCTCGGTGTGTCCGGTGTTCGATGGGCACTGCTCTGAGGGTCATCCTGGCGGTCTCCAGGACGTGGACGGTGCGGAATTGTTCGGGGACGGAGGCCATGGTGGTGGCCGCCTGGCTCGCCCCTTGCTCCACGCCGCCGCTGACGATGGCGGCCCATGCCGCGTGCAGTTGGATGTTGGTCTCGTACACATAAGTGGACGTCAGGCGGAGCAGTTCCTCGCGGGCTCGTGCCGCTGCTTCCTCCCTGCCCATGGCGGCGTACACCCAGCTCTGGGAGAAGTAGAGTTCGTTCGGGGTCCAGAAGCCCTGTGCGTCGCCGCGCACGCCCCGATCGGCCAGGTCGGTCATCCTGTTCAGCGCTTCCTCGGCCTCGGCGTGGCGGCCCATCTTGGACAGGGCTTTGGCCCTGATCCCGGCCAGGCTCAGCATCGGTCGTTGGCCGGCGAGGTGCTCGGCCTCGGCCAGAAGTCGCAGGACGGACTGAGGTGACCGCTGTCCGTACAGGCCGTGGCCCGCTTCCTCGGTGCGTACCAGGAGGCGGATGTCGAGGTCGCGGCTCGCGTCGGCGGCCCAGCGGGCGGTCTCCCACTAGCGCAGGGCCGTACCGTGCTGGGCCAGCCGGTGAAGGCGTTGGCCTGGATGGCGGCGAGCAGCGCGGTCACCCGGTGCAGCTCCACGAGTTCGCTGCCCTTGGCGAGCTCGATCTGCCGGGAGAGGGTGTCCAGGTCGATGGAGAGGTCGTGGGCGACCTGCGCGGGTGGGCGGGTCCGGAGGGCGTGCAGGTGGTCCTCGTGGGCGGTGCTCCAATCGTCGAGGCTGCGGTGCGCGCCCATGGCGTCGTTGAGTCGTCGTCTGGTCGCCTCGTCGTCGATGACAGTCCCCATGGCGGCGGCGCCGGCCAGTCGGAGCATTTGTCGGCGGTTCGTGGCGTCCTCCCCGTCCTCGTCGCCGGCGTTATCCGTGACCAGGGTAGGCACGAAACCATCCTGATGGATAGGCGTCTCGGACGGGACATTACGGTGTTCTATTGCATCTGCCACAAATGCCGTTAGCAGTCCGACGTTCGCGGCCAGGTCTCTGTCCAGAGATATGGCGAGCTTCACGGAAGGGTTTACGTCGCCTTTTTCCAGCATGGACACTAGCTGGCGCTGATGTTCGCGCGCCGCGCGAACGCGCGCACCGTCGAGTCGCCTCGCAGGCACCTCATGACCTGGCCGAACCTGCTTCCCATCGACTGCCGCCCCTCCGCTGATTCGCGATCCCTGAACAGCCCTGAACGATTTGAACGCGAAATGCGCGCGACCGGTCGCGCGCATCGATCACGCTACTCGTACGCGCTGAAAGCGGAAAGAGAAAAGTGCTGCGAAGGGAGAATTCCGTGCCCGAGGCCACCACCGCATTCATCCCCGCACAACGGGAATCGCATGCCGTTCAGCCCGTACTCGTCGAGGCGATGATCGGCCTCATGCCGGGCGGCCTGATGTGGCGGCGGACGTTCCCCGGGACGGAGGACCAGGTGCCGCGGGCCCGGCACTTCGTCCGCTACCTCTTCGCCGACTCGTCCCGTCGTGACGATGCCGAGGTCGCCGTCGCCGAGCTGGCCACGAACGCGATCAGGCACACCGGCAGCGGTCGTTCCAGAGGCACGTTCATCATCGAACTGGCCCGGACGACGGTCGCGGTCACCGTCGCGTCTACGACTGCGGCTGGGGCGGCGTTCCCCGCTTCGGACGGCGCTGCCGGTTCGATGCCGTACGGGGCAGGGGGCTGGCCATCGTCGCGGCGGTCGCCGACGACTTCGGCCATGAGGGGGACGACCAGGTGGGTCACCGGGTCTGGGCGACACTGACCGGCTAGTACGAGCTCCCCTCACGACCTGGGCCGCCGCCCGACCACGCGGAGCTTCAGACCATGGCCCGCGCCACCGACCGGCGCATGCCGGAGGTCGGAGCTCGACTTCCTCGGGCGTCATGAGCGGTGACGGTTTCTCCATTCACGTCGCCTAGATCGGCATGTGCGCGAGGTTCCCACTGGTGGGCCGCGCAGATTTGGCAGATCATGCCCGTGTAGGACTACCGGGGCGGGCCTAATGTGCCCGCAACGGTAAACGGGTCGCCGGCAAGGCCCAGCGCAAAAGGGGCGCTCATGGTTTGGGGATGGACCAGACACGGTGACGGCAAGCATCTGGCGCCCGGCGAGGTGGTCAGGCCCGACGAGCGGCTGAGCTGGCCCAGGATGGTCGGGTTCGGCGCGCAGCACGTGATCGCGATGTTCGGCGCGACGTTCGTCTTCCCCCTCGTCATGGGGCTGGACCCCAACGTCGCGGTGATGATGTCGGGCGTGGCGACGATCCTGTTCCTGCTGATCGTCAAGGGCAGGGTGCCCAGCTACCTCGGCACCAGCGCCTCGTTCGTGGGGGGCGTGCTCGCCATCCGCGCGGTCGCCGGCGGCGACACGGCGGGCGCGGACGCCGTCGTGACCGGCGCGATCCTGGTCGTCGGCTTCGTGCTGGCGCTCATCGGGGTCGCCATCCACTTCCTCGGCGTGCAGATCATCCACCGGGTGTTCCCGCCCGTCGTGACCGGCGCGGTGGTCATGCTCATCGGGTTCGGGCTCGCCTACGTGGTGGCCGACGTCTACTGGCCGCAGGACCACTGGGTGGCGCTGCTCACGATGCTCATCACGTTCGTGGTGATCGTGGCCTTCAAGGGCTTCATCGGGCGGATCGGGGTGCTGGTCGGGCTGGTCTCGGGGTTCGTGCTGTCGTGGGTGCTGGACCGCCTGGCCGGGCCGGTCACCTCCGTGCTGCCCGGCGCCAACCTGCGCGACGCGGCCGGCAACGCGTGTGCCCCCGAGGGCCCGTACTGCCTGGCCACGGCCTTCCCGCACGACCGGGTGAGCTTCGACAGCGTCGCCAAGGCCGACTGGTTCGGGCTGCCGAGCTTCCACGGGCCGGACTTCCGCTTCTCGGCGGTGCTGCTGGTGCTGCCCGCGGTCATCGCGCTCGTCGCGGAGAACGTCGGGCACGTCAAGGCCGTCGGCGAGATGACCGGGACGGACGTCGACCCCTACGTCGGCCGCGCGGTCGCCGCCGACGGCGTGGCCACCGTGGTCGCCAGCGCGGTCGGCGGCTCGCCCACCACCACCTACGCCGAGAACATCGGCGTCATGGCCGCCACCAAGGTCTACTCGACCGCCGCCTACTACATCGCGGCCGTGATCGCGATCCTGTTCGGGCTGTGCCCCAAGTTCGGGCAGCTCGTCGCGGCCACGCCGGGCGGCGTGCTCGGCGGCGTCACCGTCATCCTCTACGGCATGATCGGCCTGCTCGGCGCGAAGATCTGGATCGAGAACCGGGTGGACTTCGCCGACCCCGTCAACATGGTGCCGACCGGCGCCGGCATCATCCTCGCCATCGGGCCGGTCAGCCACTTCGTGGGCGGCGACCTCACCCTGGAGGGCATCGCGCTCGGCACCATCGTCGTGCTCGGCGGCTATCACCTGCTGCGGGCCATCGCCGGGCGGCCGCTCCAACCGGCCACGCCGGCGGGGAACGAGGCCGGGTGAAGCCGCCGCCGTTCGACTACCACGCACCGCGCGACCTCGCCGCGGCGCTCCGCACCCTCGCGGAGGTCGGGGCGGAGGGCAAGGTGCTGGCCGGCGGGCAGAGCCTCATCCCCATGCTCAACATGCGCCTGGTCGCGCCCGCGCACCTCGTGGACGTCAACCGGGTGGCCGGGCTCGGCGGCATCGGGCGCGAGCCCGGCGGCGTACGCGTCGGGGCGCTGGCCCGGCACGCCGAGGCCGAGCGCTCCGGCGCGCACCCGCTGCTCACGCGGGCGCTCAAACTGGTCGCCCACCCGGTGATCCGCAACCGCGGCACCGTGGTGGGCAGCCTCGTCCACGCCGACCCGGCCGCCGAGCTGCCCGCCGTGCTGGCGGTGCTCGGCGGGTCCGTACGGGTGGCCCGCCGGCACGACGGGGCCGTGGTGCAGCGCGACATCCCGGCCGCCGCCTTCTTCACCGGCCCCATGGAGTCGGCGGTGCTGCCGGGCGAGCTGGCCGTGTCGGCCTGGTTCCCCGACCTCGCGCCGGGCGCGGGATGCGCCTTCGCCGAGGTGTCCCGCAGGCACGGCGACTACGCGCTCGCCGGGGCGTGCGCCGTCGTGAGCCCGGACGGCGCCGCCCGGGTGGCCTGCGTCGGCGTCGGCGCCGTCCCCGTCGTGGTGGACGTGAGCGCCCTCGCCCCCGACTGGGCGGCGGCGGCGCGTGCCGTGCGGGAGGAGACCGAACCCGACGACGACATCCACGCCACGGCCGCCTACCGCCGCCACCTCGTGGGCGTGCTGGCCGAGCGGGCCCTGCGCGAGGCCGCACAGGAGGCGGAGAACCTTGGAGCATGAGATCACGCTCGTGGTGAACGGCGCCGCCCGGCGGGTGAGCGTCCCGGCCAGGCGGCTGCTGTCCGACTGCCTGCGCCACGACCTCGGGCTGACCGGCACCCACGTCGGCTGCGAGCACGGCGTCTGCGGCTGCTGCACGGTGCTGCTCGACGGCGAGCCGGTGCGCTCGTGCCTGACGTTCGCCGTCACCGTGGACGGCCGCGAGATCACCACTGTCGAGGGGCTGGCCGGGCCGGGCGGGCTGTCGCCAGTGCAGCGGGCCTTCGCCGAGTGCCACGGTCTGCAGTGCGGCTTCTGCACCCCCGGCTTCCTGTGCACGGTGACCGCGTTCCTGGAGGCGAACCCCGCCCCCACCGAGGAGGAGGTGCTGGAGGGCATCTCCGGCAACCTGTGCCGCTGCACCGGCTACCAGAACATCGTCAAGGCCGTCCACCGGGCCGCCGAGCTGCTGGCGGAGGAAGCATGACGACGAAGCTGTTCGGGGAGCCGGTCCAGCGGCGCGAGGACCCCCGGCTGCTGACCGGGGGCGGCCGCTACCTCGACGACCTCGGCCCCGACGCGCTCGCCGCCGCGTTCGTCCGCGCCCCGCACGCGCACGCCCGCATCCGTGACATCGACGTCGGCCCGGCGCTCGACGTCGAGGGCCTGGTCGCCGTCTACACGTGGGAGGACCTGCCCGAACGGGTCGGCCGGCCGCTGCCGCTGCTCATCCCGCACCCGGCGCTCACCCACGGCCGGACCGCGTACCCGCTGGCCAGGGACGTCGTCAGGCACGTGGGCGAGCCGGTGGTCATGGTGGTGGCCGCCGACCGCTACGCCGCCGAGGACGCCTGCGCGCTCATCGAGGTCGACTACGAGGTGCTGAAGCCGGTCGTCGGCCTGGAGGAGGCGGTGCAGGGGGCGGCGCTCGTCCACGAGGACGTGCCCGGCAACGTCGGCGCGCACCTGGTCCAGGAGGTGCCCGGCGCGGACGGGCGCGGCGCCCGCGAGGCCATCGAGACCGCGCCGCACACGCTCGCCTTCCGGCTCGACATCGAGCGCAGCGCCAGCATGCCGCTGGAGGGCCGGGGCGTCCACGCCCGCTGGGACGGCCGCGACCTGCGCGTCCACTCCAGCACCCAGACCTCCACCAGCGTGCGCATGGCGGTCGCCGCCGCGCTCGGCCTGCCGCTGCCGCAGGTCGAGGTCATCGCGCCGGACGTCGGCGGCGGCTTCGGCGTCAAGATCGTGCACCCGTGGCCGGAGGAGATCCTGGTGCCGTGGGCGGCGATGACGCTCGGCCGCGAGGTCAAGTGGACCGAGGACCGCAGGGAGCACTTCATCTCCTCGGCGCACGAACGCGGGCAGGTGCAGTACGTGCGCGTCGGGTTCGACGACGACGGGCGCGTGCTCGGCCTGGACGTGACGATCCTGCACGACCACGGGGCCTACACCCCCTACGGGATCATCGTCCCGATCGTCACCTCGACGCAGCTGCTCGGTCCCTACAAGATCGGGGCGTACCGGGTCGAGTTCAGCTCCGTCTACACCAACACCGTGCAGGTCACGCCGTACCGGGGGGCGGGCCGCCCGCAGGGCGTGTTCTGCATGGAGCGCACCATGGACAAGATCGCCCGCCACCTGGGGCGCGACCGCACCGAGGTGCGCGCGGCCAACTTCATCGGGCCCGGCGAGTTCCCGTACGACCAGGGGATGACCTTCCAGGACGGCCGGCCGCTCATCTACGACAGCGGTGATTACCCCGAGATGCTGCGCCTGCTGAAGGAGCTCATCGGCTGGGACTCCTTCGAGCGCGTGCCGGGGCGCGGCATCGGCATCGGCTGCTACGTCGAGGGCACGGGCGTGGGGCCGTACGAGGGCGGGCACGTGCAGATCACCTCCGACGGGCGGGTGCACGTCTCCACCGGGCTCACCTCCCAGGGGCAGGGCCACGAGACGGCCTTCGCCCAGATCGCCGCGAGCGAGCTGGGCGTGCCCATCGAGCGGATCAGCGTGGTCACCGGCGACACCCGCAGGTTCGGCTACGCGGTCGGCACCTTCGCCTCCCGCGCCGCCGTCGTCAGCGGCAACGCCATCGCGCTCGCCTGCCGCAAGGTGCGCGAGAAGGCGCTGCGCATCGCCGCCGACGCGCTGGAGGCCGACCCCGCCGACCTGGAGATCACCGACGGGATCGTGCACGTGGCAGGGGCGCCGCACGCGGCCGTCCCCCTGTCCACGGTCGCCGTGCTGGCCAACCCGCTGCGCTACGCCTTCGACGAGGAGACCGCCAAGGCCACCCAGTTCGCGGGTGCCGCCGCGCCCGACCGGCCGCCGGTGGCCGAGGGCGAGGAGCCGGGGCTGGAGGGGCGCGACTACTACTCGCCGATCCGGTCCACGTTCGCGGCCGGGATGCACGCCGCCGTCGTCGAGACCGACCCCGACACGGCCGAGATCCGCGTGCTGCGCTACGCCGTGGTGCACGACTGCGGGCGGCTCATCAACCCCATGATCGTGGAGGGGCAGATCCACGGGGGAGTGGCGCAGGGCATCGGGGGCGCGCTCTACGAGCGGATGGTCTACGACCCGCACGGGCAGCTGCTCAACGCCTCCTTCATGGACTTCCTCATGCCGTACGCCACCGAGGTGCCGCACGTCGAGACCGCCCACCTGGAGACGCCGTCGCCGCTCAACCCGCTCGGCATCAAGGGCGCGGGTGAGGCGGGCGTGATCCCGGTCTCCGCCGTCATCGCCTCGGCGATCGAGGACGCCGAGGGCTTCCCCATCGACCGGATGCCCATCTCTCCCTCCGACCTGTTCCATCTGCGCGGCACGTAAGATCGGCGGCATGCGTGCCCCTGCCTCCGGGCTGACCGTGTTCCCCGAGGTGCCGGACGACGTCCGGGTGGTCGATCTGGCGTGGAACGACCTCGCCGAGGTGCCCGTCCGGGTGGGCGGGCTCGCGGCGCTGGAGGAGCTGCGGCTCGACGGCAACGCCCTCACGGCCCTGCCCGACCTGTCCGGGCTCGGCGCGCTGCGGGCGCTGCACCTGGACGGCAACCGGCTCACGGCCTTCCCCTCCTGCCCGCCGGGCCTGGAGACGCTCTTCCTGTACGGCAACCGCGTCCGCGAGCTCCCGGACCGCCTGCCGCCCGCGCTCCGCCACCTGGCCGCCGGCGCCAACGGCCTGACCGACGTCCCCGCCGCCCTGTGGAAGCTCACCGGGCTGCGCTCGCTCAACCTGGCCGAGAACGCCCTGACGGACCTCCCCGCGGCCGTCGGCGGCCTGACCCGGCTGCGCATGCTGGACCTCGGCCACAACCGCCTCACCACGATCCCGCCCGAGCTCGGCGACCTGCCGCTCACCGACTACCTCTACCTCAGCGACAACGCCTTCACGGAGGTGCCGGCGGCCCTCGGACGGCTGGACCGGCTCGCCTACCTCAACCTCACCGACAACCGGCTGACCCGCCTCCCCGACGCGCTCGGCGACATGGCCGCGCTGGTCGAGCTGCGCCTCTACAACAACCGGCTGGAGGCGCTGCCGGAGTCGTTCGGCCGGCTGAGCAGGCTGCGCGAGCTGCACCTGCGGGGCAACCGGCTCACCCGCCTGCCCGCGGCCCTCGCCGGCTGCGCGGAGCTGCGCGTGCTCGACCTGCGCGGCAACCACCTCCGCGCGCTGCCGGACGCCCTGCCGCCCCGCCTCACCCATCTCGACCTGCGGGCCAACCGGCTGCGGGAGCTGCCCGACGGTCTCGCCGGGCTGACCGCGCTGGAGAAGCTGGACCTGCGCTGGAACAAACTCGACGGCGACCCCGAGGTGCTGCGGGTGCTCGAAGGGCGCGGCTGCGTCGTGCTGCGCTGAACCGGACCCCGCGTCCCTGCGTACCTCCGCACATGACGACATTTCCACGTCTGGCCGCTTTCGCGCTGCTGGCCGGACTGGTCGCCGGATGCTCCTCCTCGGGGGGCTGGGGCGGCTACGTCGCAGCGGGCAACGACCAGCAACAGGCGAACGCCACCCCGCTCTCCGTCGAACAGCTCTCCGCCAAGGTGGGCTGCACGCCGAAGATGCAGGTCGACAGCGAGGAGATCCGCACCGGCCACTGCAAGACCGAGGCCGGCGAGTTCTTCGTCAACACCTTCAAGTCCGAGAAGCTGAAGGACCAGTGGATGGACCAGGCGCCGGAGTACAACCCGCACCTGGTCGGCCCGCGCTGGACCGTGCTCGGCCCGCTGGAGGTGCTGGAGCAGCTCAAGTCCCCGCTCAGCGGGGACCTGCATCTCATGGACCACCGGGTCTCGCAGACGCCGTCCCCGAAGTAGCCCGAACCGGTATGGGGCCGAACCGGAGCCGGAAGGGCTGCGTACCTCCGCACATGACGACATTTCCACGTCTGGCGGCCGTCGTGCTGCTGGCCGGGCTGGCCGCCGCCTGCTCCCAGGGCAGCTGGAGCGGCGGCGGTCCTTCCGGCCCGGCCGGCGCGGGCGGCCGGGCCGGCGCCGCCCCGCCCTCCGTCGAGCAGCTCGCCGCCAAGGTCGGCTGCAAGCCGCGCATCCAGGTCGACGCCGCCGAACTCCGTACGGGCTACTGCCGGACCCCCGACGGCGAGTTCTTCGTGACCACGTTCGCCTCCCAGGCGGGCAAGGACGCCTGGATGGACGCCGCACCCGAGTACAACCCGCACCTGGTCGGCAACCTGTGGACGGTGCTGTCCGGCCGCCAGGTGCTCGATCTGCTGCGCGAACGTCTCGGCGGTGACCTCCACCTGACCGACCACCGCACGAAGCAGATGAAGGTGGTCGGCTGAGCCGCCTTTCAGGCGGCCACGCGGACCCGCTTCCTGAACACGTAGTACGTCCAGCCCTGGTAGACCAGGACGAACGGGAGCGCGATCAGCCCGATCCAGCTCAGCATCGTCAGCGTGTACGCCCCGGAGGCCGCCTCCGCCAGGGTCAGCCCCGGCAGCGGCCGCACCCGCAGCTCCATGAAGACCGCGAGCGTGGACAGCACGATGGCGGCGGCCGTGGCCGTGAACGCCCAGCCCTCCCTGCGCCGCCAGATCAGCGCCGCCGCCGCGGCGAGCGCCGCCATCGCGGCGAGGGCGGGGAACGTCCCCAGGTTGGACAGCGCGAGCACGGCGACCGGGATGACCGCGGCGCCGGCCGCCATGGCGGCGAGGCGGGCCCGGTGGCGGATCGGGCCGGTGGTCCTGAGCGCCAGGAACACCGCGCCGTGCAGGACGCACACGGCCAGCGTGAACGCGCCGCCCAGCACCGCCGCGACCGGGCTGCCGAACAGCAGGTCGGCGAAGACCGCGCCCCACAGGAACGCCGGCAGCCCGCTGCCCACCATGACCGCCATGTCGCACCAGGCCGGGTTGCGCACCTTGCCGCGCCACTCCAGGCCCACGCCGCGCAGGATCAGCCCCACCAGGATCAGCGTGATCTGGAGGTAGAACGCGCTGAACACCCCCGAGTACCAGGCGGGGAAGGCGGCGAACATGGCGCCCACCGCGGTGATCAGCCACACCTCGTTGCCGTCCCACACGGGGCCGATGGTCTGCAGGCTCTGCCGCTGCTCGGCGTCGTTCCTGCTGAGGAGGGGCGCCAGCAGGCCGACGCCGAAGTCGAAGCCCTCCAGCACGAAGTAACCCGTCCAGAGGAAGGCGATGATGACGAACCAGAGATTGATCATGGTCGGTGTGCCTCTGCTCAGTACATGAGCGACGGCTCGCGCCGCTGCTCGGCCAGGGGGGCGGGCTGGGGCTCGGGGACGCCCTCGCGTACGTGCCGGGTCAGCAGCACGGCCTCGGCCACGGCGAGCGCGCCGTACAGGAGGGTGAAGACGGCGAGCGAGATCGCCACTTCGGCCAGGGACACGCCGGGGGAGACGCTGGCGGCGGTCAGCAGTTCGCCGGCCACCGTCCACGGCTGGCGGCCGATCTCGCTCAGCAGCCAGCCGGCGATCACCGCGAGCAGCGGCAGCGGCAGGGCCGCGACCAGCGCCCGCGACAGCCACCGGGGGAACTCGCGCCGGCGGCGGGTCAGCCAGAGCCCGAGCACCGACAGGCCCACGGTGGCCATCCCGAAGCCGATCATCAGGCGGAACGACCAGAAGACGACGGTCGGGTCCGGGCGGTAGTCGCCGGGGCCGAACTGCTGCTCGAAGCGGCGCTGCAGGTCCTCGGTGCCCTGGACGGTGGCGTTGAGGTCGTTGGTGGCGAGGAAGCTGAGGACGTGGGGGATCTCGATGCCGGGGACGATGCTGAACCCGGCGCCCGCGGTGTCGTGCCGGAGACCTTCGGCGGCGGCCAGCTTCATGGGCTGCTGCTCGTACAGCAGCTTGCCCGACATGTCGCCCGTGCCGGCCACGACCGCCCCCGCGATCGCCGTCATGACCAGCGCGCCGCGCGCCGCGCTGCGCCACATGGGCGCGTTGCGCCGCAGCATCCAGTAGCCGCACACGGCCAGCACGAACCCGCCCGCCACGATGAACGCCGCCCCGACCACGTGCGGGACCTGGGCGAGCGCCGTGGAGTTGGTCAGCACCGCCCACAGGTCGGTCATGCGGGCCTTGCCGTCCACGACCTCGTACCCGACCGGGTGCTTCATCCAGGCGTTGGCGGCCAGGATGAAGTACGCCGACAGGTTGGAGCCGATGGCCGCGGCCCAGATGCAGGCCAGGTGCACCTTCTTCGGCAGCCGGTCCCAGCCGAAGATCCACAGGCCCAGGAACGTGGACTCCATGAAGAAGGCCAGCAGCGCCTCCATCGCCAGCGGCGCCCCGAAGACGTCGCCGACGAAGGTGGAGTACTCGCTCCAGTTCATCCCGAACTGGAACTCCTGCACGATGCCCGTGACCACGCCCATGGCGAAGTTGATCAGGAACAGCTTGCCGAAGAACTTCGTGAGCTTCAGGTAGTGCTCTTTGCCGGTGCGGTGCCAGGCGGTCTGCAGCCCGGCCACGAAGATCCCCAGACCGATGGTCAGGGGCACGAACAGAAAGTGGTACACGGTGGTGACCCCGAACTGCCACCGTGCCAGGTCAAGTGCGTCCATCTTCCCCGTCGACTCCTGAGCTCTACAAGCTGTAGTACATCTACCCTTAGTAGTACTACAGGCCGTAGAGCAACGCGATGCGACGTTGGTCACATCCGCTTACGTACGTGCTGGTTGCCGGGTATCGAGAATGCCGCCGAAGGGCGGCCCGGGGCGTCACCCGCCGGGCTGATTCCGGGGTACCCCGCCCGGCGGACCCCGGAGTCAGCGGGCCAAAGTGGCGTCCAGGTAGGCCTGGAGGTTGCCGAGCTCGTAGCCGCGGCGCTTGATCTTCTTCACCAGGACGCGGAAGTCGCGCGCCAGGTTGGGGCGGAAGTGCAGCAGGAGGATGTCGCCCGGGCGCAGCTGCTTGTCGGGCACCTGGTAGGCGATCTTGCCGCCGGGCTGGACGGTGGCGGTCCAGAGGAGCACGGCGGACATGCCGCAGCTCTTCGCGGCCCGCAGGGTGTCGGTGTTGTAGGAGCCGTACGGCGGGCGGAACAGGGTCGGGCGGGCCCCCAGCTCCTTCCCGATCAGCCGGGAGGCGCCGCACAGCTCGCGGCGCTGGGCGGCGTAGGGGAGGGTGCGCAGGTCGGGGTGGGTGAGGGTGTGGTTCTCGACGGGGGAGCCCGCCTCGCGCAGCTCGCGGAAGTAGTCCCACTTGCCGGCGCCGACGTAGCGGGCCTGGCCGCCCGACTGGTCGGGGGTGCCCTTCGCCTCCACCGCGTCGCGCATCGCGAAGACGGTGAGGGGGATGCGCTGGTCGCGTACCTGGCGGACGAGGCCCGGGTCCTGCTCCCAGCCGTCGTCGATGGTGAGGAAGACGACCTTGCGCTTGGTGGGGATCGAGCTGATCACCGGGGGGAGCGCGCCGGTGCGGAGGGGGCGCACCTCGCCCGGCCGGGGGAGCGCCCCCGGCGGGCCCTGCGGGCGGGGCGGGGCGGACGAGCGCGGCGCGGATCCCGTCGGCGCCGCGGAGGGCCCGGCTTGGTCGGGCGTGGCGTCGCCGCCCGGCGCGCAGGCGGCGGCCAGCAGCGCGAGCGCGACGCAGGCGGGCCTGAGCGCTTCTAACGGGGATCTTGGACGCACGAGGCACCATCCTGCCATCTCTCGGGGGGCTCCCAGGGGCTCCCACGGGACGACCCTTGTCGGTGCGACACCGCCGCCGTCTGGCAGGTGTTGCCCTTATCCGGCGGGCCCGCGCTGCCTAGAGTGGCGGCATGCGAGTGGCGGGCAGCGCCGTGATCGGCGTGCAGAAGGAACGACTGTGGGCGGCGCTCCAGGACCCGGCGGTGCTGGTGCGCACCATCCCCGGCTGCGAACGGCTGGAGGAGACCGGGCCCGGGGCGTACCGGATGACGGTCAACGCGGGGGTGGCCTCGATCAAGGGCGTCTACCAGGGGGAGGTCGTGCTGACCGAGCCCGTGCCGGGCGAGGGCTTCACGCTCAGGGCGCGGGGGCAGGGCGCGCCCGGCACTGTGGAGGCGACCGTACAGCTCCGGCTGAGCGAGGCGGACGGCGCCGGCGGCACCCGCGTGGACTACGACGCCGAGGCGGTGATCGGCGGGATGATCGGCGGGGTCGGGCAGCGCATGCTCGGCTCGGTGGCCAAGCGGACGGCGGGGGAGTTCTTCTCGGCCGTCGAACAGCACCTCTGCCCAGCTCCCGCCGGAGCCGCAGCCCCCGTCCCCGCAGAAGCCGCAGCCTCCGCCGGAGCCCCAGCCTCGGCCGAAGCGCCCGCCTTCGCCTTCGCCCCCGCCCCCGTGCTCGCCGAGACGGCTCCGGCCGAGACGGCGGCCGGGGTTCCACGGGCCGGGGCCGTCTACGAGCGGCCGCCCAAGCCCGGCGCCGCCCACACCACCACCCGTCCGTGGGTGATGCTCGCCTCCTTCGGCACGGGCGCGGGCGTGGCGCTCGCGGGCGTCGCGGTGGGCTGGCTGCTCGCCAGGCCAGGCCGCCGCTCCCGCCCCTGAGAGATCGCTCTCCGGGAGGGCCACGGCCTCTCGCGGAAAAGGATCTCCCGGCGTAACGTGGCGATATGCGGCAGGAACACGCTGAAGACGCACGGACCGAAGCCAGGAGAATCGTACGTGACCTGCTGGGCGAGGAGCGGCCGTCCGCCCGGACCCTGATCGCCGACGTGCGTCCGGTGCTGGGGGACGAGCGCACCGGCCGCGCGCTCGACCTGGCACTCGGCGCCGCGCTGACCCGGCGCTCGGCCGAGCTGGCCGCCCTCGCCGCGCTGCTGGTCGGCACCCGCGAGCTGGGCGCCGCCTGGTGGACCCGCGCCCGGGGCGGCAAGCTGCCGCCGCCCGACGAGGTGATCCGCACGGCCGTGGCGATCGAGCCGTGGACCGACCTGACCGCGCTGGAGATGCTCGCCGCCTGGATCGCCGACGACGCCGCCGACCAGCTCTGGGGCGCGCCGGTCGCCCAGGTCGACCTCAACTCCTGGCAGGCGGAGGACCGCTTCGCGCTGCCGCCGGGCGTCCGGCCGGGGCAGCGGCTCGTCGTGCACTTCGACGCCGGCGGCCGGCTCGACGCGGTCGTCACCCGGCGGGCCGACGAGGAGCTGGGCTCCAACCTGGACTTCCAGTCGCTGCGCTACTCCCGTCCGGCCGAGGCCCAGTGGAGCTGGGGCGTGGCGGCCGGGCTCGGGCCGCACCGGCTGCCCGGCGAGCACCCCGACCCGTACGCCCGCGAGGTCCCCGCACGGGCCTCCGGCATCCTGCGCGCCTGGGCGCTGCGTCACGGGGCCACCCGCGACCAGCTCGGCGAGACCTGGGAGACGGTCGGCGACGTGGTGGCGGCCATCGAGCGGGTCGACTGGATGTGGCGCAGCGGCGAGTGGTTCGGCTGGTGGCGGGGGGTGTCGGCGCTGGTGGACGACTCGGCGTACCTGCCGTACCGGCTGGAGGAGCTGGCCGCCGGCTGACGCCCCGCCGGCGGGCAGGAATCGGTCGCGGGCCGCCGGGGTTGTCCCCTGGCGTGAAGGTGGAAATATTCTCCGATGTCGCGTGTCCCTGGTGTTACATCGGGCATGCCAGGTTCCTCAAGTCGGCCGAGCGGTTCCGGGCCAGGGGCGGCACGATCGAGGTGACGATGCGCCCGTTCCAGCTCGATCCGGACGCCTCGCACGAGGGCGAGCCGATGATCCCGATGCTGGAGCGCAAGTTCGGGCCGAACGCCTCCCAGATGGTGCAGCGGGTGGCCGGCGTGGCCGCCGCCGACGGCCTGGCCATGGACTACGACAAGGGCGTGAGCGCGAACACGTTCGAGGCGCACCGCCTCATCGAGCTGGCCACCCGGCAGGGCCGCGGCGGCGAGATGGCCGAGCGGCTGTTCCGCGCGCACTTCGCCGAGGGCCGCAACGTGGCCGACCCCGCGGTGCTCGCCGAGCTGGCCGCGGAGACCGGCGTCGAGGACACCGGGGAGGGCGCCGAGCAGGTACGCGAGCAGATCGCGCGGGCGCGGTCGCTCGGCATCACCGGCGTGCCGCTGTTCCTGTTCGAGGGCAAGTTCGCGGTGTCGGGCGCGCAGCCGCAGGAGGCGTTCGACGCGGCCATCGACGAGGTGGCCGAGCGCACCGGCCAGCAGCCGATCACGCAGCTGGCCGCGCCCGCGGAGGGCTGCGACGACGACGGCTACTGCGCCGTCTGAGGCCGTCTGAGGCCGTCTGAGACGGCGGGCTTGACGGGCTACTGCGCGGTCTGAGCGGCCGGCGCGAGGACGTCGTCAAGCCGGCCGGACCGGTCGGCGGGGGTGCCCTCTTCGATCGGTCCGGGCCGGTCGGCGGGGGTGCCCTCGCCGAGCTGCCCGGACCGGTGGTGGCGGCGGCAGAGCACCTGGTAGCGCACCGGCGAGTCGTCGGTGTCGCCGATGACCACCTGCTCCCCGGTCCGCGCCATCACGCCGCCCACCACCCGCGCGTTGAGCTGCCCGGGCCGCCCGCACCAGCACAGCACCTCGACCTGCAGCCGGCACACCTCGTCGGCCAGCTCGAACAGCCGCTGCGCGGCCGGGAACATCACCGAACGGAAGTCGGAGGCGAGCCCGAAGGCGTAGACGTCCACGCCGTGCTCGTCCACCAGGTCGGCGAGCTGCTCGATCTGCTCGACGCTGTAGAAGCACGCCTCGTCGCAGATGAGGTAGTCGACGCGATCGTACGAGGTCACCAGCCGGACGAGGTCGAGACCGTCCTCCACCTCGACGGCCTCCAGCCCGAGCCCGATGCGGCTGGTCACCTGGGGTCCGCCCGAGCGGTCGTGCTTGGTGAGCACCAGGCCGCGCCGGCCCTGTCTCGCGTGGTTGTAGTTCATCTGAAGCGCGAGGGTGGACTTCCCGCAGTCCATGGGGCCGAAGTAGAACTTCAGCACGGCATCCCGCGCCCCGGACGGCACCGGCGACAAGGCAGACGATTGGGTCACGGGCCGCCAGCTTAGTGGCTTGGCTTGTTCCATGACCTCGTGGGACATTTTCCCCCTGAGGTTTCAGGAGGAACTGTGGTCACCGACAAACCGTCCCCGCTCGACGCGATGTTGCAGCAGGACGACCTTACCGCCGCGCAGGCCGACGCCACCCGATGGCGCTACGGCTTCTACGTGGTCGTGGCGGGAATCGTGGCGGTCCTGGTCGCCTTCGCGGCGGCGGTGTTCGCCACGCGAGAGTTCGCCTCGCTTTTCGCCGGGGTGGCGGGGGTGATCGGTACGATCGTCGGCGCGTACTTCGGAGTGCAGGCCGGCCAGTCGGGCAAGGCCAGGGTGGAGGCGGAGCTGGCCAGGACACAGGAGCTGGCGATCCGCCTGGCCGCGCACGTCGGCACGGCCAACGCGCCCAGGGTCGTCGACGAAGTGCTCGGCCGGCGCCGAAGCTAGAGGAGCCATGCGAAGCGTACGAATCGGAGTGGACACCGGGGGGACGTTCACCGACGTCGTCGCGGTGGACGAGCAGACCGGTGAGATCCTCACCACCAAGACCCCCTCGACGCCCGCGAACCCGGCCGACGGGTTCCTCGCGGGCATCGCCAAGCTGAGCGAGCTCGACGGCGGCGGCGGCTTCGACGTGGGCGGCATCGTGCACGGCACGACCGTCGCCACGAACCAGCTCCTGGAGGACCGCATCTCCGGCCTCGGCTTCATCACGACCGAGGGGTTCGAGTTCATCCTGGAGATCGCCCGGCAGAGCGTCCCCGACGGCTACGGCAACTCCTACTTCTGGGTGAAACCGCCGCGGATCGTCCCGGTGCATCACGTACGCACCGTCGGGGGCCGGCTCGACCACCTGGGCGCGGAGGTGCGGCCGTTCTCGGAGGAGCAGGCCGTCGAGGCGGCCCGCTGGTTCCGCGCCAAGGGCATCAACGCGATCGGCGTCTGCTTCCTGCACTCCTACGCCAACCCGGAGCACGAGCGGCGCATGCGCGAGGTGCTGTGGCGTGAGCACCCGGAGGCGGTGATCTCGCTCTCCAGCGACGTGCTGCGCGAGTACCGCGAGTACGAGCGCTCGGTCACCACCCTGGTGGACGCCGCCGTCAAGCCCGCGATGCGCGGCTACCTCGCCAACCTGTCCACCCGGCTCGGCCGCCCGTTCTCGGTGATGAAGTCCAACGGCGGCATCCTGTCGGCCCGCGAGGTCGTCAACCAGCCGATCACCACCGTCCTGTCGGGCCCGGCGGCCGGGGCGCTCGGCGCGGCGCTCATCGCCTCCACCGCCGGCCACAAGTCCGTGATCACGCTGGACGGCGGCGGGACCTCCACCGACGTGGCCGTGGTGATCGACGGCGAGCCGTCCATCACCACCGAGGGCACGATCGGACGCTACCCGTGCAAGATCCCGATGATCGACATCGTGACGGTCGGCGCGGGCGGCGGCTCGGTCGCGTGGATCTCGCCGGAGGGCACGCTCAAGGTCGGCCCGCGCTCCGCCGGCGCCGACCCCGGCCCGATCTGCTACGGCAGGGGCGGCACCGAGGTCACGGTCACCGACGCGCACGTCTTCCTCGGCCGGGTGCCGCCGCACCTGCTGGGCGGCGAGATCCCGCTGGACGCCGGGGCCGCCCGCGCCGGCATCGAGGCCCTGGCCGACAAGCTCGGCCTCACCCCCGAGCGCACCGCGACGGGCATCCTGGAGATCAGCGCGTTCAACCAGAGCAACGCGATCCGCCAGCTCACGGTGAAGCGGGGGCTGGACGTGCGGGACTTCCCGCTGGTGACGTTCGGCGGTTCCGGGCCGCTGCTGGCCTGCCGGCTCATCGACATCCTGGGGCTGCCCTCGGTCGTCGTCCCGCGCGACCCCGGCAACGTCTCGGCGTTCGGGCTGCTCACGGTGGACGTCAAGAACGACTACGTACGCACGTACGTCACCCGCGACCTGTCACTCGGCAAGGCCGCGGAGATCTTCGACGACCTGGAGCATCAGGCGGCGGAGGCGCTGGAGCGCGAGGGCTTCGCCGACCCCGTCCACATCCGCAGCGCCGACCTGCGCTACTACGGCCAGGGCTACGAGGTCAGGGTCCCCGCCCCGGCGGGGGAGATCGACGCCGAATGGCGGGCCCAGGTCGTCGAGCGCTTCCACGAGGCGCACGAGAAGCTGTACGGCTACGCCTACCGCGACGACCCCCGCCACGCGGTCGAATGGGTCAACCTGCGCGTCTCGGGCGTCGGGCCCATCACCCGCCCGGCCCTGCGTCCCCTGGACAAGCCGGGCGCGGGCGCGACCTCCGTACGGGCCGTGCACTTCGACGAGACCCGCGACACGCCGATCCACCAGCGTGCCGCGCTCGGCCCCGGCGCGACGGTGAGCGGCCCCGCCGTCATCGAGGAGTACGGCTCGACCATCCCCATCCATCCGGGCTTCACCGCGACCGTGGACGCGTACGGCAACGTGGAGGTCAAGCGTGACTGATCCCATCCTCATCGAGATCGTCGAGGGCACACTGGCGTCGGTCGAGAAGGAGGTCGAGACCGCGATCGCGCGCACGGCCCGCTCGCCGATGATCCGCGACGCGCACGACTTCCGCGCCGGCATCCACGACGTCCGCCTGCGCAAGCTGACCGGCCGCTCCTACAGCGCGCTGGTCCAGCCGGTCGTGCGCGACTTCCCGATCGAGACGATGCGGCCCGGCGACGTCTACTTCCACAACGACGTCTACCTGTCCGAGGGCGGCATCGGCCACCTGCCCGACCTGTGCGTGACCGTGCCGGTCTTCCACGACGGCGAGGTGGTGGCGTTCGTGCAGGCGTTCGGCCACCACGACGACATCGGCGGCAGCGTGCCGGGGTCGATGCCCTCGCACGCGCGCTCGGTGTTCGAGGAGGGCCTGATGGTCCCCCCGATCAAGCTGTGGGACCAGGGCGTGCCGAACGAGGCCGCGCTGCGCATCATGACCCGCAACTCCCGCATGCCCGACTCGCTGGCCGGCGACCTCGACGCCGAGTGCTCGGCCTGTCTGATGGGCGCGCGGCGGCTGGGCGAGCTGTTCGAGCGCTACGGCCGCGAGGCGGTCCAGGAGTGCTTCGACGCCATCATCGGCAAGACCACCGAGACCTTCCGCCGGGAGCTGCTGTCGAAGATCCCGGAGGGGACGTACGTGTGGGAGGACTACGCCGAGCACGACGGCGTGGACGAGCCCCGCCTGCACGCCCAGCGGATCACGTTGACCGTGGACCACGCCGCCGAGACACCGCTGACCATCGACTTCACCGGCACCTCGCCGCAGGCCAAGGGCCCGATCAACCACGCGGGCGACTACGCGGACGGCGTTTTCCTCAAGAAGTGGCTGGCCCCGATCCTGCGCAACCTGGCCGACACGCCCGAGCGGATGGCCGAGCTGGACGTCAACGAGGGCGTCGTGCCCCTCATCAAGATGATCTTCCCGGAGAAGGGCACGCTGCTCACGCCCGTCTTCCCCGCCCCGACCAACGCCCGCACGTTCGTCATCCTGCGCCTGCTCGGCGTGCTCGCCGGCGTGCTCGCCAAGGCCACCGGCGGGCGGATGCCGGCCGACCAGGAGACGATCCGCTACACCGGCGTGTACGGCGCGGACGCCGACGGGCAGCCCTACCTCATGCGCGAGGTCCTGGGCGGCGGCTCCGGCGGACGCTGGTACGCCGACGGCGAGGACACCATCCACGTCGTGCCCGACTCGCGCAACATCCCGGTCGAGTTCGCCGAGGCCCGCTGGCCGTTCCGGGTCGAGCGGCTGGGGCTCGCCTGCGACTCCGGCGGGCCGGGCACGTTCCGCGGCGGGCTCGGCTACGACAAGCACATCAGGATGCTGCGCGACGCCTCGTACATGTCGATCGCCGACCGTTCGATCCTGTCGTGCTGGGGCGTCAACGGCGGCCTGGCCGGGCGGCCGTTCCGGGTCGAGGTCAACGGCAAGGAGATGGACGGCCTGGTGGACGACTTCCCGGTGCACGCCGGCGAGATCATCCGCATCCGCACCACCGGGGGCGGAGGCTGGGGCTCCCCCTACGACCGCGACCCGCGCGCCGTCGCCGCCGACGTCCGCGACGGGAAGGTCTCGATCGCGGGCGCGCTCGGCGACTACGGCGTGGTCCTGGACGGCGACCGCATCGACGAGCGGGGCACCGCCGAGCTGCGCGCCACGCTGCGGCCCCCGTCCAACCGCTTCTTCGACCGCGGGCCGGGCTTCGCCAGGCTGTCGGGCGGCCGGACCCAGGCGGACGTGGACGAGCTCTGACCATGGCCGGCGCCGGACCTTCGCTGATCATCGCGGTACGCCACGGCGAGAGCGAGGCCAACCTCGCGCACCGGGAGGCGGGCGACCGGCCGCTGGTCTACGGGCTGGGCGACGACGAGGTGCGCCTCACCGCCCTCGGCCGGCGGCAGTCGGCGGCGCTCGGGCGGCTGCTCGCGGCGCTGCCCGCCGGCGAGCGGCCCGAGGCGGTGTGGTGCTCGCCCTACCTGCGGGCGCGCGAGACCTGGGAGGTCGCGGGGGACGGCTGGGGTGACACGCTGCCGGTCACCGTGGACGAGCGGCTCAGGGACCAGGAGCAGGGGGCCTTCGACCGGCTCAACCCGGCGGCCGTCCGCGAGCGCTTCCCTGAGGAGGCGGCGCGGCGCGAGGCGGCGGGCGTCTACGCCTTCCGCCCGCCCGGCGGTGAGTCGCTGACGGACGTGGTGGCGCGGGTGCGGGCGTTCGTACGGGACCTGGACGGGCAGGCCGGCGGCCGGCCGGTGCTGATCGTCGCGCACGACTCGGTGGTGCTGGCGCTCCGCCACGTCCTGGAGGGCGTCCAGAGCACCGGCCCGCCCCTCGCGCCGGTGCTCAACGCCTCGGTGTCGGTCTGGCGCGCGGGGGAGCGGTCCTTCGCGCCGGTGCGCTTCAACGACGTGGGGCACCTGGCGTGAGCGCTCAGGTGCGCACGACGAGGTCGGCGCGCTCGCGGGTGCCGTCCGCGGCGAACCACGCGCGCTCGGCCGCGAACCACTCCCGCCAGCGCGGGGCCAGCTCGGGCCCGTCCCGCGCCAGCACGCGGGCCAGCCGCACCGGCTCGGCGGCCTCCACCCACACCGTGTACGCCACCAGGTGCGCGGCCGAGGCGCGGGCGGTGCCGACGCCCTCGACGACGAGCACCGGCGCGGGCGGCACGGCCACCTGCTCGGCATAGGCGCCCCGCACCCAGTCGTAGCGCCGGAACCCGCCGGGCCGCCCGTCGCGCAGCGGCCGCAGCACCTGCTCCTCCAGCGCGTGGAACCAGCCGCCGGGGCCCTCCTCCCACGGCACGGGGAAGTCGTCGCTGTGGACGACCTGGCAGCCCAGCGCCTCCGCGAGCCGCCCGGCGAACGTCGTCTTGCCCGACCCGGCCGGCCCGTCCACGGCGACCAGGCGGACGGGGCCGCAGGAGGGCGGCAGGTCCCGGATGCGGGCGGCCAGCGAATTCACCGACCCAGGGTAGGTGACGGATCACCCGCAACTGAGAGAATGTTCTTTCACCCGACGCAAGCAGGAGGTTGACCGTGCTCGGACCCCTCGGCGACATCGTCGTGCTGGATCTGTCCAGGGCGCTGGCCGGGCCGCACGCCGCGCAGATGCTGGGCGACCTCGGCGCACGGGTGATCAAGGTGGAGCATCCTGACGGCGGCGACGAGTCGCGGGGCTGGGGCCCGCCGTTCGTAGGCCCTGATCACGAAATATCGACATATTTCCTGGCAGCCAATCGCAACAAGCAGTCCATCGCCCTCGACCTCAAGTCCGCCGAGGGCAAAGCCGTCATCGAACGCCTCGTCCGCCAGAGCGACGTCCTCGTCGAGAACTTCCGCCCCGGCGTGCTCGACCGCCTCGGCTTCTCCGTCGAGCGCCTGCACGAGCTCAACCCGCGCCTGGTCGTCCTGTCGATCACCGGCTTCGGCCACGACGGCCCCGAGGGCGGGCGGCCGGGCTACGACCAGATCGCCCAGGGCGAGGCCGGGCTGATGTCGCTGACCGGCCCCTCGCCCGAGGAGCCCTACCGCGTGGGCGCCTCGATCGCCGACCTGCTGGCCGGCATCCACGGCGCGTACGGCGTCGCCGCCGCACTCTACGAGCGCGAGCACACCGGCAAGGGCCGCGTCGTGCGCACGTCCCTGCTGGCCGCCGTCACCGGCGTCCACTCCTACCACGGCACCGCCTGGACGGTCGGCGGCCAGGTCTCCCGCGCCGCCGGCAACCACCACGCCTCGATCACCCCCTACGGCTCGTTCCGCTGCGCCGACGGCATGCTGCAGATCGCCGCCGCCAACGACGGCCAGTGGCGCAAGGTCGCCGGGCTGCTCGGCATCGACCCCGACACCCCGCGCTACCGCACCAACCGCGACCGCCGCGCCCACCGCGACGAGCTGGTCGCCGAGATGGAGAAGGCGCTGGCCGCCCACGACCGCGCCCACTGGCTGGCCGAACTCGGCGCGGCCGGCGTGCCCGCGGGCGCGATCCGCTCCATCGACGAGGTCTACACATGGGAGCAGACCCGCTCGCAGGGCCTGGTCGTGGAGGTCGACCACCCGGTGCTCGGCCGGGTCGAGCTGCCGGGGCCGCCGCTGCGCTTCGACGGCCTGCCCGCCCGCGAGCACACCGCGCCCCCGATGCTCGGCCAGGACGGCGAGACGGTGCTCGCCTGGCTGGAGGAGCGCGAACGATGACCGCCACGCGACGCCACCGGCGCTCGCGCGTCAACACCGCAGGGCCGACCACGAGGGAGCGAGAGTGAGCCGTCCGGACGCGCGCACACTGATCGAAACGGTCCTCGACAGGGGGTCGTGGAAGTCGTGGGACGCGCCGCCCGCCGACCCGGCCGAGCCGGGCTCTCCCTACGCCGACGAGCTGGCCGCCGCCCGGGTCAAGTCCGGCTACGACGAGGCCGTGATCACCGGCGAGGGGCTGCTCGACGGCCGCAGGGTGGCGGTGGTGGCCTCCGAGTTCTCGTTCATGGCGGGCTCCATCGGGGTGGCCGCGGCCGAGCGGATCACCGCCGCGATCGAGCGGGCCGGCCGCGAACGCCTGCCGCTGCTGGCCGCCCCCGCCTCGGGCGGCACCCGCATGCAGGAGGGCGCGCAGGCGTTCGTGCAGATGGTGAAGATCACCGTGGCGATCCAGGGGCACCGCGCGCTCGGCCTGCCCTACCTGGTCTACCTCCGCCACCCGACGACCGGCGGCGTGCTGGCCTCGTGGGGGTCGCTCGCGCACGTCACGGCCGCCGAGCCGGGCGCGCTCATCGGGTTCATGGGGCCGCGGGTGTTCGAGGCGCTGCACGGCTACCCGTTCCCCGAGGGCGTCCAGGTCGCCGAGAACCTCTTCCACAAGGGCCTGCTCGACGCCGTGGTGTCGGCCGACGCCCTGCGCCCGGTCGCGATCCGCGCGCTCGGCGTGCTCGCCGCCGACCTGGGCGCGGTCGAGGCGGGCGAGCCGCCGGAGGAGGACCTGCGCCCGGCCGAGGCATGGGAGGCGATCACCCGCTCGCGGCGCGACGACCGGCCCGGCGTACGCAGTCTGCTCAAGCTCGCCGCCACCGAGGCCACCCCGCTGAGCGGCACCGGCACCGGCGACAACGAGCCAGGACTGCTGCTCGCGCTGGCCAGGTTCGGCAGCGCGCCGGCCGTGGTGCTCGGCCAGGACCGGCGCATCCAGCGGGTCAGCGCGCCGCTCGGCCCGGCCGCGCTGCGGGTCGCCAGGCGCGGCGTACGGCTGGCCGGCGAGCTGGGCCTGCCGCTGGTCACCGTCATCGACACCGGAGGGGCCGACCTGTCCAAGGCTGCCGAGGAGGGCGGCCTCGCCGCCGAGATCGCCCGCTGCCTGGCCGAGCTGGTCATGCTCGACGTGCCGACCGTCTGCCTGCTGCTCGGCGAGGGCGCGGGCGGCGCGGCGCTGGCCCTGCTGCCCGCCGACCGGGTGCTGTGCGCCCAGCACGCCTGGCTGTCGCCGCTGCCGCCGGAGGGGGCCTCGGCGATCCTCTACCGCTCGGTCGACTTCGCCCCCGAGATCGCCCGGCTGCAGCGCGTCCGCGCCACCGACCTGCGGCGCGACGGCATCGTGGACCGGGTCATCCCGGAGATGCCCGACGCCGCCTACGAGCCGCGGCAGTTCTGCGAGCGGGTGGGGCGGGCGCTGGAGCACGAGATCGCGATGCTGCTGCGCCAGGACCCGGCCGACCGCCTCGCCACCCGCCTGTCCCGCTACCGCAACCTCGGCACCTGACCGCCGCCGCAAACTTGGCGGTCCGACCGCTACCGAGTCCTCGCGCCTGACCACTGCCGCAACTTTGGCGTGTGACCACGCCGCGACCTCGGGACCTGACCGCTACCGCGACCTCGGCGCCTGACCGCCGCTGCCCGGGCGCTGGAGGCGCCGGCCTCCGGGCTCAGCGGGCGGCGCGCCACTCCGGGGCGAGCACCGACCAGATCTCCATGTCGAGCCGCCGCCCCCGATGCGAATAGTGCTCCCGCAGCACCCCGTCGCGGGTCATCCCGAGCCGCCGGGCCACCGCGATGCTGGCGGCGTTGTCGGCCGCCACCCACCACTCCACGCGATGGATGCCGCGCTCCTCGACCGCCCAGTCGATGATCACCCGCACCGCCCGCGTGACCAGCCCCTTGCCCACGGCCGCGGGCTCCAGCCAGCAGCCCGCCTCGGCGACGCCCTGGGCGACGTCCATCGTGCGGAACAGCACCCCGCCGACCAGCAGCCCGTCCAGCCAGATGCCGTAGAGCCGGCCGCTGTCGGCGGCGGCCTTGTCGGCGTAGGACACCAGGTAGGACCGGGCGGACTCCAGGTCCGTCACGACGTCGGCGAGGCCGGTGTAGCGCCCGATGTGCTCCCTGCCGCGCTCCATGTGCGCCAGGAACTCCTCCGCCCGCCACGGCTCCAGGGCCGCCAGCAGCGCGCCGTCGTCACCGAGTTCGACCGCGAAGAGCTGCCTCATGGCACCGGGATCCGCTCGACCCTGATGGAGAAGACCTCCTCGCGGGGCACCACGACCTCGTAGGCCCCGTGATCCACCATCCAGTAACCCAACGCCTCCGCCTTCATCCCGCTGTGCCCCGTGTAGGCGATGTGCAGGCCGTCCTCGTCCTCGTCGAGGATGACGCACGGCTCGCCGCCGAACGCCCCCACGGTGCGGACGAGCACCAGCCACTCGACCTCGGCCCGCGCCACCTGCCGCCGCCAGTAGCCGCTGGCCGGCTCGAAGCCCGGCAGCTCGGCCTCGCTGAACAGCACCACCTGGCCGTCGTCAGGCCCCACGGCGGCGGGCAGGGTGTGCTCACCGAAACGGGCGACGAAACCGGAGGCGACCGGCGTGATCTCCTCGCTCATGCGGCGGGCCGCCAGGTCAGCCCGTCGTAATCGGCGAAGGGCCGCTCGCCGTCGCGCGTGACGTGCACGATCTCCGCCCCGGCGGGGATCGGCATCGGCACGGTGTGGAACTGCGGCACGACGTGGTCGGGCGAGGTGGTGAAGCCGTTGCCGGCGAACGGCGGGGCGTCGCTCCAGTCACCGCCCATGTGCGGACCGTACGGCACCGCGTAGGTGTCGGCGTCGCGGGCGTACCAGCGCATGACATACACCTCGGGGACCTCCGCGAACAGCTCCGAGCCGTCGAACGACAGATCGAGGCCCCAGTAGAGCGCCTCGGGGGTGGTCAGCCTGACGCAGTCCTGCACCCGGTAGACATATCCGGAGATCACCGTCCGCTTGCCCGACAGATAGGGGACGAGCAGACGCGGCGGGATCACTTTCTGCATCTGCGTTCCGCTCACGCTACTACTTTACGGTCGGTTGACCCCTACAAGACCCGGTGTTGAAGGCAGGGCAGCGTCGCCCGCGCCGCCTCGGCGTACGCGCGGTCGATCTCGACCACCTGCACCCCCGGCGCGGTGCCCAGGTCGGCGCGGACCACGCCGAGCGGGTCGACCAGCATGCTGCGGCCCACGCCGTAGCCGTCGGAGGACTCTCCCGGGTTGGGCGCCTGGCCGACGGCGGCGGTCCACATGGTGTTCTCCAGGGCCCGCGCGCGGACCAGGGTCGTCCAGTGGTCCTCCTTGAGCGGCCCCGACCCCCAGGCGGCGATCACCGCGAACAGCTCGGCCCCCCGGTCGACGAGCGCCCGGCCCAGCTCGGGGAAGCGTACGTCGTAGCAGGTGATCAGCCCGATCCTGAGTCCGGCCAGCTCGACCACCGCCGGCTCGGCGCCCGGCTCGACCAGGTCGGACTCCTTCGCGCCGAAGGAGTCGAACAGGTGGATCTTGCGGTAGGCCGCCCGCAGCTCCCCCTGGGCGTCGAGCGCCACGGCCGTGTTGCGGACCCGGCCGTCGCCCGGCTCGAACGTCCCGGCGATCACCGCCAGGCCGTGCTCGCGGGCCGCCTCGGCGAGGCCCGACACGAACGGCCCGTCCAGCGGCTCGGCGAGGCCCGTGATGCGCCGGCCGTAGCGGGTCAGCGTCGCCTCGGGGAAGATCGCGAGGTCGGCCCCCTCGGCGCGGGACAGCGCCTCCCTGGCCCTCTTGAGGTTGGTCGAGGGGTCAGGGGAGACCGGAATCTGGCAGAGGGCGATTGTGGTCACGGCCCGACTCTAACCGGTTGGGCACCCGCCGAAACCAGGTCAGGCACCGCCAGACCCACTCCAGTGGCCCGTACCGGTAGCGGGCCAGCCACCACCGGCTCCCCAGCGCCTGCGCGGCGATGGTGACGGCGGCGAGGCCCACGACCGCCCAGCGGGTCGGGTCGGCGCTGACCAGCGGCAGCGTCAGCACGATCAACGCGGTGCCGGTCACGTAGTTGGTCAGCGCCATCCGGCCGAGCGGCTCCAGCACCGCCGACAGCCACGGCCGCAGCACGAGGAGCAGCCCCAACGAGTACGCCAGCGCCCCCGCCAGCGCGGCCACGCTGTAGGCGTTCCAGTCACCGGTGGTGAAGGCGACGTAGCCGAGCAGCGCCGAGACGAGGGCGCTCGCCGCGAACCCCGGCAGCAGCAGCGACCGGGGCGGATTCAGCCGCCACAGCCCCATGCCCACCAGGAGCAGGCCGGGGATCAGCCACGAGCCGCCGCCCTTGGCGAGCAGCCCCCACGCCAGCCCCGCCACGCCGAGCGCGAGCTGCGCCCAGCCGCCGGGGATGAACGAGGCGGGCAGCAGCGCCACCGCCCCCCAGAGCGCGTAGTCGGTCAGCACCTCGCCCTCGTAGAACAGCCCCTGCGCCAGCCCGAAGCAGTAGAGCCAGAACAACCGGCTGAGCAGCGCCCACCTGCTGTTGCCGCGCAGGAACAGCATGAAGCTGATGCCGAACAGCGCCGAGAAGATCGGGTAGAACCGGCTCTGGAAGAGCTGGTCCACGACGAGGTCCACGGAGGTGGCCGGCGCGTTGGGGACGCGCGTGTGCTGCCAGGTGTTGACCAGCATGATGCCGCACACCGCGAACCCGCGGAGCGCGTCGAGCTCTCTGATGCGCGTCACGTCACCCAGAGCATCCACCATACGAGGAATCCGGCGCCCACCGCGGTCGCGGCCCAGCCGGGCCACCGGCGCCACCGCAGCAGCGCGCCGGCCGCCGTGAGCACGACCGAGGCCACCGCGATCCACGTGTACGGCACGACGTCGGCGGGCAGTCCGACGGCCAGCGCCGTCGCGTTGCGTGCCGCGAGGCCGTAGACCGCCTGGGCGGTCAGCCCGGCGAAGGCCACCCCGCACAGCCCGCCGTACGCCGCGAGCGCCCGGCCCTTCAACGCGGCCGCCACGAGCTGCGCGAGCGCCGTCAGCGCGAAGATCGCGAACGGCGCGGCCAGCCAGGGCGCCCGCGCGATCGCGTACGGCGCCGCGGTCACCCGCAGGTCCTCCCGCCGGCCGCCGTCCGCGTCCTGACAGGAGGCGGCGGTCCCGGCGGCCGGGTCGGCGACGAACTCGACGATCATGCGGCGGGCGCACGCGCTGGACAGGAAGACGGCGTGGGAAGCGCCGGGGATCTCGGCGAAGCGGCCGTCCGGCAGCGCCTCGGCGGCCGGCCTGCTGGTCCTGACGGGCGTGGTGGGGTCGTACTGGCCGCCGAGCACGAACGCGGGCGCGCGCGGTGCCGCCGCGCTGGGCTGCGAGCGCGGCAGGGCCCAGGCGTCGCAGACCGCCTTGTCGGCGTTGTGGGTGAACAGCCGGGAACGACCTGCGGAGGCGTTGAACGGCAGCTCGTCCTGGCACTGCACCGCGTGGTAGAGCCCGAACTCGTGCGAGACCAGCCCCTCGCCGGCGGCGTCGGCGAGCGGCCGCAGCAGCTCGTCGCGGCCCTCCGCCAGCGCGGGCAGCAGCGCCGGGGCCACCGCCGCGACGTCCGCCCCTGCCAGCCCCTCGAACAGCACGGCGGCCACGTCGTCGCCGCTCAGCCGCGCGGTGAACTCCTGCCCCAGCAGCGGATCGGTGGCCGGCACGTGGGCGGGGGAGGCGTTGAGCCGGGCGGTCACGGCCTCGAAGGCGTCCTTCACGCCGAGCTTCGCCATCGTGTCGGCCAGGTTGCGCTCGGCGTCGTCGTACCAGTTGACCCCCTCCGGCAGGAACGAGTCCAGCACCAGCGACCGGGTGCCCTCGGGGTCGGCGGCGGCGGCCTCCGCCATGACGCGGGTGGAGTAGCTGACGCCGAACAGGTTCCAGCTCGGGTAGCCGAGCTCGCGGCGCAGCGCGACGACGTCGGCCGCCATCTCCTTGGTGGTGTAGCCGCGCAGGTCCACGCCCTGCTCGCGGAGCCGGTCGCGGCAGGTGACGGCGGCGGCGGCCACGTCGGCGGGCGGGCGGCGGAGCTGCCCGAGCAGCGCCTCGGCGGTCTCGGGGCAGTCCAGCGCCGGCTCGGACCAACGGCCGCCGCGCTGTTCGAGCGCCACCACGTCCCGGTCGGGGAACATCTGGGCGAGAAAGCCGGTGAGCTGCAGCGACGCCGAGCCGGGGCCGCCGCTCATGTAGACCACGGGGTCCGGCCTGCGCTCGCGTACGGTCGAGCGGTGGACGGCGTAGCCCACCCGGATGGTCCGTCCGGGGGCGTCCCTGCGCTCGGGGACGAGCAGGAAACCGCACGTGGTGCCGGCGGGGACGGCGACCGGACAGGGCCGCGCGGGCGGCGCTGAGGGGCTCATGACCGGCGGCGCGGACAGGACGAGAGCGAGCACGACCCGAAGGATCACCCGACGAGACTAATAGTCTGGGACCGTGACGGAACCACTAGTGTCCAGGATGCGTGCTTTTGGCACGACCATCTTCGCGGAGATGAGCGCGCTCGCCGTACAGACCGGCTCGATCAACCTCGGCCAGGGGTTCCCCGACACCGACGGACCGGCCGCCATGCTCGACCGGGCGGTCCAGGCCGTCGGCTCCGGCGCCAACCAGTACCCTCCGGGGCCCGGCGTGCCCGAGCTGCGCCGCGCGGTCGCCGAGCACCGGGCCGACCACTACCGGCTCGACTACGACCCCGCCCGCGAGGTCCTGGTCACGGTGGGCGCCACCGAGGCGATCGCGGCGAGCGTGCTGGCGCTGTGCGAGCCCGGCGACGAGGTGATCGCCTTCGAGCCCTACTACGACTCCTACGCCGCCTCCATCGCCCTCGCCCAGGCCCGCCTGGTGCCCGTCACCCTGCGGCCGGTCGAGGGCCGCTTCACCTTCGACCCCGACGAGCTGCGCGCCGCCGTCACGCCGCGCACGCGCGCCGTCCTGGTCAACTCGCCGCACAACCCGACCGGCACCGTCTTCACCCGGGAGGAGCTGGAGGTCGTCGCCGAGCTCTGCCGTGAGCGCGACCTGATCGCGATCACCGACGAGGTGTACGAGCACCTGACCTTCGACGGCGTCGCGCACGTCCCGATGGCCACGCTGCCCGGCATGCGCGAGCGGACGGTGATGATCTCCTCCGCCGGCAAGACGTTCTCGGTAACCGGCTGGAAGACCGGCTGGGTGTGCGCGCCGGCGCCGCTGGTCACGGCGGTGCAGACGGTCAAGCAGTTCCTCACGTTCACGGCGAGCGCGCCGTGGCAGCTCGCGGTGGCCTACGGGCTGCGGCACGAGCTGGAGTGGGTGTCCGCGCTGCGTTCCGGGCTCCAGGAGAAGCGCGACCGGCTGATGGAGGGGCTGGCGGCGGCCGGGTTCGAGGTGCTGCGGCCGGCCGGCACCTACTTCGTGCAGACCGACATCAGGCCGCTCGGCTTCACCGACGGTCTGGAGCTGACCCGGCGGCTGCCGGAGCTGGCCGGGGTGGTCGCCATCCCGACCCAGGTCTTCTACGACCGCCCCGAGCGCGGCAGGCACTACGTGCGTTTCGCCTTCTGCAAGAAGGACGAGGTCATCGACGAGGCGGCGGCGAGGCTCAAGCGCCTGTCGGCCTGAGGCTCAAGCGGCTGTCGGCCTGGGGCTCAGGCGCCTGTCGGTCTGGGGCTCAGGCGCCCGTGCCCGTCAGGCCGCGCTCCCGTCGAGCGGCGTCAGCGTGGCGCTGGCCGCCTCGTGGTCCATGCCGGTGGCCTCCAGCAGGTCCACCACGACGGACCGGAGCTGCGCGATGATCACGTGCGCGGAGAACCCCAGGTGCTCCGGCCGCTCGCGGCCCGCCACGGCGAGCAGCGCCTGCCTGGCCAGCGTCGGCTCCCGGCCCGCGCCGAGTTCGAGCTGGAGCAGCAGGGCCGCCTCCGACACCTCGCGCATGGCCTCGGCCAGCGCCGCTGGGGGAGGGCTCGCCTCGCCGAGCGAGGCCAGCGTCCGCCGGCACAGCACCCGTACGTTGCGCATCGCCAGGTCCACCGGGAGCACGGCGGCCTCGTAGCGGGCCAGGCGGGCGCGCCGGTGCCAGTGCAGCGGCGAGATCGTGGTGATCTCCTTGCTGGTCTCCAGCGCCTTCTCCAGCTCCTCCACCAGCGCCTGGGTGCCGCGCGCCGCTTCCAGGGCCTCGGCCGCGAGGTCCACGTCCCGCCTCTCGATGGCCTCGGCGGCCCGCTCCAGCGCGGTGGACAGCGCGTCCAGCACGTCGGACAGGTGCTTGCCCGCGATGGTGAACGGGCTCGCGGGCATCAGCGCGACCGCCGCGATGCCGATGACGCCGCCGGTCAGCGCGTCGGCCATGCGGTCCAGGCCGCCGGCCCCCTCGACGGGGACGAGCGTGGCCACCAGCACCGCCGACGAGCCGGCCTGCGCCACGAACAGCGCCCCGCCGTCCAGCAGCACCGCGATGGCCATGGCGAGGGCCACCACGAGCGCGATCTGCCAGGGCCCCGAGCCGATCCAGGCCACCAGCAGGTCGCCCACCCCGACGCCGAGGCTGACCCCGACGATCAGCTCCGCCACCCGGCGCAGCCGCTGCCCGAGTCCCACGCCCACGCAGATGAGCACGGAGATCGGGGCGAAGAAGGGCCGCGGGTGGCCGAGCAGCCGGACGGCGACGATCCAGGCCAGCGCCGCGCCGACCGCGCACTGCGCGATGGACGGCCACGCCAGGGCGAACGTGCCCAGCCGCTCCCTGACATGCTCGCTGAGCCTCGTACGCACCTTTTCACCTTGGCGGATCTTTATGACATTCGGATCACTTCAGCCCGTTCTAGCCGATTTGCACGACCCGCGTCCAATGAGCGACGTCTCACACCGGCAGGAAGCCGTCCACGGCGCGCAGGAACCCCGCCCGGTCGCCGGTGTGGATGAGGTGTCCCGCCTCGATCGTCACCAGCTCGGCCCCAGGGACGCGCGCCGCGAGACCCGCGGCGTCGAACGGGCTGGCCGCCCCTCCCGACAGCACCAGCGTGGGCGCCGTGATCCTGGCCAGCCCGTCGAGCCAGGCCGGGTCGGGGTCGAGCATCTGCCGTTCGGTGTCGTGCATCATCCGCCAGTCGAAGCCGGTGGAGTCCGTGGAGTCGTCCTCGACGAGGGGTGAGCGGCCCTGGAGCGGCAGCGGCGGCGGGACGTCCTCCAGCACGAGCCTGGCGACCCGCTCGGGATGGTTCGCGGCGAGCAGGTACGCCACCATGCCCCCCAGCGAGTGCCCGATCACCGTGGCCCGCGCCGCCCCCGCGTGGTCGAGCAGGCCGGCCAGGTCCTCGGCCATGGCGGGCAGCGGGTAGTCGCCCGGCCGGTCGCTCCTCCCGTGACCCCGCAGGTCGGGCGCGAGCACGTGGTAGCGGGCGGCGAAGTGCTGGGTGATGCCGTTCCAGTCGTTGTGGTCGGCCGTCCGGCCGTGGACCAGCAGCAGCGGCGGAGCCTCCGCGTGCCCTTCCTCCCGGTACACGAGCTTGATCCCGTTCACATGTGCTTCGCGAATCACGCGGATCAGCGTACGGCGCGCCTTGACATGGCGGACGGCCTTCATGGGCAGACATTGCCCATGAAGGCCGGTGGCGGGCTCGGCTAGCGTCGCCAGGGGTGCACAGAAAGGGTGGTCGCATGCCGGAACCGATCGAGGTCCGCAAGGTGCCGATCGAGAGCGTGACCGACGCCTCCGGGCTGTCACGTCTCATCGCCGAGGGCGTGATCGAGGCCGAACGGGTGCTCGCCGTCGTCGGCAAGACCGAGGGCAACGGCGGCGTCAACGACTACACCCGCATCCTGGCCGACCGCGCCTTCCGCGAGGTGCTGGCCAGGCACGGGCATCCGGCGCCGGAGAACGTCCCCCTGGTGTGGTCGGGCGGCACCGACGGCATCCTGAGCCCGCACGCGACCGTCTTCGCCACCACCCCGGCCGAGCGCGCCCCCGTCACCGACGAGCCGCGACTGTCGGTCGGCGTCGCGATGAGCGAGGTCATCCTGCCCGAGGACATCGGCCGCCCCGCCATGGTGGAGAAGGTCGCCGCCGGGGTCCGCGAGGCCATGAAGATCGCCGGCATCGACGACCCGCGCGACGTCCACTACGTGCAGACCAAGACGCCCCTGCTCACCCTGGCCACCATCACCGACGCGCGCAGCCGCGGCAAGGACACCGCCATCGAGGAGACCGGCCCCTCCATGGACCTGTCCAACTCGACCACGGCACTCGGCATCGCGGTGGCGCTCGGCGAGATCGACATGCCGCGCGCCGAGCAGATCCACAAGGACCTGTCGCTCTACTCGTCCGTGGCCTCGTGCTCGTCGGGGGTCGAGCTGGACCGGGCGCAGATCGTGCTGGTCGGCAACGTACGCGGCATCGGCGGGCGCTACCGCATCGGCCACAGCGTCATGAAGGACGCGCTCGACGCCGACGGCATCTGGGCCGCCATCCGCGACTCCGGCCTGCCGCTGCCCGAGCGCCCGCACCCGTCGGACCTCGGCGGGCGGCTGGTCAACGTCTTCATGAAGTGCGAGGCCGACCCGTCCGGTCGGGTACGCGGCCGGCGCAACATCATGCTCGACGACTCCGACGTGCACTGGCACCGGCAGATCAAGGCGGCCGTGGGCGGCGTCGCGGCGTCGGTGACCGGCGACCCCGCGGTGTTCGTGTCGGTGGCGGCCGTACACCAGGGCCCGTCGGGCGGCGGCCCGGTCGCCGCCATCGCCGACCTGGGCGAGTAGGTAAGGGCAGAGTGGCTTCCGCCGCTCTGCCCCACGCTCTTCTAGCTATGTAGACTACGAGCTATGAAGAGCAACGCACCCCGGATGACCCTGCCGACCCAGGCCGTCCTGCGCGCCCTGCTCGCCGACCCCGCCCGCGAGCGGTACGGGCTGGAGCTCTGCGACCTCGCCGGGCTGCCCGGCGGCACCGTCTACCCCATCCTGGCCAGGCTGGAGCGGCTCGGCTGGGTGGAGAGCCGCTGGGAGGAACCCAGCGCCCACGAGGAGGCGGGCCGCCCCCGCCGCCGCTACTACCGCATCACCCCCGACGGGGCCGAGCGCGGACGGGACGCCGTCGCCCGCGCCTACCGCTCCCGCCGCCAGCCCGTCCCGGCCTGGCTGCTCCACCCGGGAGGCACCTCATGAACCGCGGCGACCCCCTCGGACCTCTGCTCCGAACCACCGGCGAATGGCTGGACGGCGAACGGCTGCGGCTGGTGCGCCGCGCCTACGAGGTGGCCGCCCACTGGCACGACGGGCAGCGGCGCCACAGCGGCGACCCCTACGTCACGCACCCGCTCGCGGTCGCCGTGATCCTCGCCGAGCAGGGCGTACGCGACCACGAGATCCTGTGCGCGGCCCTGCTGCACGACGTGCTCGACGACACGGCGTGCCCCGAGGCGGAGCTGGCCGAGTTCGGCGAGGACGTCATGGCGCTGCTGCGCGGGCTCTCCGCGCTCGACGACCCCCGCGGCCTGCCGCCGGACCGGCGCGACCTCGCCGACGAGCGCGTCCTGGCGCTCAAACTCGCCGACCGCCTGCACAACCTGCGCACCGCCCGCTTCCTCCCGAAGGCCAAACGGGCCCGCAAGGCGCGGGAGACCCTGGAGCTGTACGTGCCCGCCGCCGGAAGGGCGGGCCTGGAACGGGTGGGGGAGGAGCTGCGGCGGCTGGCCACCGCCAACCTGCCGGGGAACGGGCCGTACCGGCTCGTCAGGGCGGGCGCGGTCCTGCTCCCGCCGCACGCCCGAGCCCGCTACCTGGAGGAATGGCTGGCCGAACTGCACACCATTCCCGGCCGCCGTGAGCGGAACCGGTTCGCCGCCGGCCTGCTGCTCGGAATGCCGAGCCTGGCCGCGGCCCTCGGCCGCTGGGACGTCGCGAGATGGGCGCGGGCACTGGGGGCGCGCCGAGGGCTGCGGGAGCTGGGGGCGCTGCGAGCGCTGCGGGGCAGGATCGGGGCCGGGCGCAGGCGCAGGTAGTCTCGGGTGCTGTGCCGAGCATCCCGCGACCCCTCGACCCCACCGACGACGGCGGCGCCCCGCCCGCCGTGGCCGCCGCCCTCGCCGCCCACCGCGACGGCACGGGCGACGTCGCCGCCGTGCTCAACGCCCTCGCCGGGGCGCGGCTGCTGGTGCCCGTGGTGGCGCTGCTGACCCAGTCCGAGGTGGGCGAGCACGGGCTGCGGCAGGAGAAGGAGAGCGAGATGGCCCTGCCCAAGCTCGTCGGGCAGGACGGCAGGCACGCGGTCCCCGCCTTCACCGGCACCGACGCGCTGACCAGGTGGCGGCCGGACGCCCGCCCGATCCAGAGCACCACACTCCAGGTGTGCCGGGCCGCCGCCCAGGAGGGCGCGGCGGCGGTCGTGATCGACGTGGCGGGGCCGGTGCCGTTCGTGATCGAGGGTGCGGTGCTGGAGGCCCTGGCGGCCGTCGAGTCCGGCACCGCCGCCCAACTCGACCGGGCCACCGTCGCCCGCGTCGAGCCCACCCCGAAACGCCGCTGGTTCTCCCGCCGCTGACCCGCCAGGCCGCCTGGCGGGGGGCGACCCTTGCTCCCCTGATCCACCCACAGCTGGACCGGTGCCGGTGAACGGGGCGCCGGGCGGCGTGTCGCGCACTAGGGTCGGCTCGTGGTCGCACTCATGGCGCTGGCCGGCCTGGTCTGCGGACATCGCATCAGGGCGCTGGCCGACACCTACACCCCCGCGCCCCCCACCTCCGGAACAGGGATCGAGCTGCTGACCGCCGCCGTGGCGGCACTGACCGCGTGGCGCATGGGCCTGCCGTACGTGCCGTTCGCCGTGATCGGGGTCGCCCTGGCCGTGATCGACTGGCGCACCACTATCCTGCCCGACGCGCTCACGCTCCCCGCGTACCCGATCACCGCCCTGGCGCTCTGGCCGACAGGGGAGCTGCCGCGGGCGTTGGCCGGAGCGGCGGCGCTGACGGCGCTCTACGGGCTGCTCTGGTTCGCCCGCCCCGAGGCCATGGGGCTCGGCGACGTCAAGCTGGCCGGGCTCATCGGGCTCAACGCCGCCGCGGCCGGCTGGCCCGCGTGGGTCGCCGCGGCCTTCGCCGGGCAGGCGCTCGGCGCGCTCTACGCACTCGCGCTGCTCGCCACGCGGAGCGGCACGCGGCACACACAGTTCCCGTTCGGCCCGTTCATGCTGATGGGCGCGTTCATCGTGCTGTGTCTCGACGGGTGAACGTGGGTCAGCCCACTCGGCGGCACGTGGAAGACTTGTACGCATGTTGCGCTGGTTGACCGCCGGAGAGTCCCACGGGCCCGAACTCGTCGCCGTCATGGAGGGCCTGCCGGCCGGGGTCGAGGTGACCACGGCCGCCATCGACGAGGCGCTGCGCCGCCGCAGGCTCGGCTACGGCCGCGGCGCGCGGATGAAGTTCGAGGAGGACAAGGTCACGATCGTGGGCGGCGTCCGCCACGGCCGCACCATGGGCAGCCCGGTCGCCATCCGCGTCGGCAACACCGAGTGGCCCAAGTGGGAGAAGGTCATGGCGGCCGACCCGGTCGACCCGGCCGAGCTGGAGGGCCTGGCGCGCAACGCGCCCCGCTCGCGCCCGCGTCCCGGCCACGCCGACCTGTCCGGCATGCAGAAATACGGCTTCGACGACGCCCGCCCCGTGCTCGACCGCGCCAGCGCCCGCGAGACGGCGGCCAGGGTCGCGCTCGGCGAGGTCGCCCGCCGCTTCCTCAAGCAGGCGCTAGGCGTCGACATCGTCAGCCACGTGACCTCGATCGGCGGCGCCGAGAGCCCGTCGGACACCCTGCCAGGCCCCGGCGACCTGGCCCGCATCGACGCCGACCCGGTCCGCTGCCACGACCCCGAGGGCAGCGCCGCCATGGTCGAGGTCATCGACAGGGCACACAAGGACGGCGACACGCTCGGCGGCGTCGTCGAGGTCCTCGCCTACAACCTGCCGCCCGGCCTCGGCAGCTACACCCACTGGGACCGCAGGCTCGACTCCCGGCTGGCCGGCGCGCTCATGGGCATCCAGGCGATCAAGGGCGTGGCGGTCGGCGACGGCTTCGAGACCGCGAGGCGGCCCGGCTCCCGCGCCCACGACGAGATCGCCTACACCACCGACGACGGCGTACGCCGCCTCACCAACCGCGCGGGCGGCGTCGAGGGCGGCATGACCAACGGCGAGATCCTGCGCGTCAGCGCCGCGATGAAGCCGATCTCCACGGTTCCGCGGGCCCTCGCCACCATCGACGTCAAGACCGGCGAGGCGGCCAAGGCCCACCACGAGCGCTCCGACGTCTGCGCCGTCCCGGCGGCCGGCGTCGTGGCCGAGGCCATGGTCGCGCTGGTCCTGGCCGACGCGGCCCTGGAGAAGTTCGGCGGCGACTCCGTCGAGGAGGTCGCGCGCAACCTGTCCGGCTACCTCTCTTCGATGGTGATCAAATGACGGCCAAGGCAGTGCTGATCGGGCCTCCCGGCTCCGGCAAGACCACACTCGGGCGCCTGCTCGCCGAGCGGCTCGGCGTCGGCTTCCGCGACACCGACGCCGACGTCGAGGCGGTCGCGGGCAAGCCCGTCTCCGACATCTTCGTCGAGGACGGCGAGGCCCGCTTCCGCGAGCTGGAGCACGAGGCCGTACGCCGGGCCCTGGCCGAGCACGACGGCGTCCTGTCCCTGGGCGGCGGCGCCGTGCTGCACCCCGAGACCCAGGCCCTGCTCGCCGGCCACCACGTGGTCTATCTCCAGGTGGGGCTGGCCGACGCGGTCCAGCGGGTCGGCCTCGCCTCGGCCCGGCCGCTGCTGGTGCTCAGCCCGCGCAGCCAGCTCAAGAAGCTCATGGAGGAGCGGCGGCCGGTCTACGAGCGGCTCGCGGCGGTGACCGTGACGACCGACCAGCGCGAGCCGGCGGAGCTCGCCGAGGAGATCCTGAAGGGGCTGCCGGCATGAGCGCCGCGACCAGGATCACCGTACGCGGCGACAGCCCCTACGACGTGGTCGTCGGCACCGGCGTGCTGGCCGAGCTGCCCACCCTGTTCAGGCCCGGCGTCAGCACCGTCGCCGTCATCCATCCGGAGACCCTGCCGGAGATCTCCCGCCCCGTGTGCGAGGCCATCGCGGCGGCCGGGCACGAGGTCGTCGCCCTGCCGGTGCCCGACGGCGAGCAGGCCAAGACCGTCGAGGTGGCCGCCCGGCTCTGGTCGGAGCTCGGCCGGCACGGCGTGACCCGTTCCGACGCCGTCGTCGGCGTGGGCGGCGGCGCCACCACCGACCTCGCCGGGTTCGTGGCCGGCACCTGGCTGCGCGGCGTACAGGTCGTGCTCGTGCCCACGACGCTGCTGGCCATGGTCGACGCCGCGGTCGGCGGCAAGAACGGCATCGACACCCCCGAGGGGAAGAACCTCGTCGGCACGTTCCTGCCGCCCGCGGGCGTGCTGTGCGAGCTGTCGACGCTCGACGGCATGCCGCGCGACGACTACCGCGCCGGCCTCGCCGAGGTCATCAAGGGCGGCTTCATCGCCGACCCCGAGATCCTGCGCCTCATCGAGGCCGACCCCGAGGGCGCGACCCGGCCCGGCGGCCCGCACACCCGCGAGCTCATCGAGCGCAAGATCCGCGTCAAGGCCGACGTCGTGGGCGCCGACCTGCGCGAGGCGGGCCTGCGCGAGATCCTCAACTACGGCCACACGCTGGCCCACGCCATCGAACGCGACGAGCACTACCGCATCCGCCACGGCGAGGCCGTCGCCATCGGCATGGTCTACGCCGCCGAGCTGTCCAGGCTCGCCGGGCGGGCCGACCTCGTGGCGCGCACCCGGGCCGTGCTCACCTCGGTCGGGCTGCCCGTCTCCTACCGGGCCGACGCCTGGCCGCGGCTGCGCGACCACATGCGGCTCGACAAGAAGAACCGCGGCGCCAAGCAGCGGTTCGTGGTCCTCGACGGCCTGGCCGAGCCCGGCCGGCTCGAAGGCCCCCCGGAAGAGCTGCTCGAAGCGGCCTACAAGGAGATCTCGGCATGATCCTCGTGCTCAACGGGCCCAACCTGGGCCGGCTCGGCACCCGCGAGCCCGACGTCTACGGCGCCGACACCTTCGAGGACGTCGCCGCGCTCTGCCGCGACACCGGCAAGAAGCTGGGCGAGCACGTCGAGGTCCGCCAGACCGACGACGAGGCCGAGCTGATCGGCTGGCTGCACGAGGCCGCCGACGGCCGCATCCCGGTCGTGCTCAACCCGGCCGCGTTCACCCACTACTCCTACGCGGTGCGCGACGCCATCGCCCAGCGTACGGCGCCGCTCGTCGAGGTCCACCTCACCAATCCCGCGGCCAGGGAAGAGTTCCGGCACAACTCCGTCGTCGCCGGGGTGGCGACGGGCACCATCGCCGGCTTCGGACTACAGTCGTACGTCCTTGCGCTGCACGCTATCGCGGAGATGAACACCACCTCATGAGGCACTACAAGTCCTTCGTCGCGCTCGGCGACAGCTTCACGGAAGGACTGAACGACCCGGGCCCCCACGGCCACTACCGTGGCTGGGCCGACCGGGTCGCCGAGCGGCTGGCCGCCGACGACCCCTCCTTCCGCTACGCCAACCTCGCGGTACGCGGCAAGCTGCTCGACCAGATCATCGCCGAGCAGGTGCCCGTGGCCGTCGAGATGGCGCCCGACCTGGTCAGCTTCTGCGCCGGCGGCAACGACCTGCTCAGGCCGGGCAGCGACCCCGACGTGATGGCGAAGAAGCTCGCCCGCGCGGTGCGGGAGCTGCGGGCGGGCGGGGCCGACGTGCTGCTGTTCACCGGCGTGGATCCGCGCGACACGCCGCTCATGCGCCGGCTGCGGGGCCGCTTCGCCGTCTTCTACCTGCACCTGCGCTCGATCGCCGACCTCTACGGGTGCCGGCTGGTCGACCAGTGGTCCATGCAGGGGCTGCGCGACTGGCGGGCGTGGAGCCCGGACCGGCTGCACATGAACGAGGACGGGCACCGGCTGGTGGCCGCCCGGGTCCTGGACGTGCTGGGCGTGCCGTTCGACGACTGGCGCAAGGACTGGCCGGAGCGGTCCGTCGACCCGCGGGCGCGGCGGCGCGAGGACGCCCAGTGGATCCGCGAGTACCTGGTGCCCTGGGTGGGGCGCCGGCTGCGGGGCGTCTCCTCGGGCGACGGCTTGTCCCCCAAACGCCCCGAACTCACCCCCTGGGGCTGACCCCCCGCCCTCCACCTCACCCCCTGGGGCTGACCCCCGCCCTCCACCTCACGTCCTGGGCGGAGGCCGCCCTCCGCCTCACACCTTGGGCGGAGGCCGCCCTCCGCCTCACACCTTGGGCGGAGGCCGCCCGCCACCTCACACCCTGAGCTGCGGCAAGCCTGCGGCTCACGCCCTGAGCGGCCCCGGCGTCCGGCTCGCGTCCTGGGCGCTCCGACGTCTGGCACACGTGCTGGATGGCCGTCGGTCTGCAGCTCGCGTGCCCGGTGGCCATTGGCATCCGGCCTCGAGTCCTGGAGGCCGCCAACCCTTCAGGGCGTGGGCCATCGGCTGAGCGCTCGCCTCGGCTCAAGCTCCGGGCCAAGCACCTGCGGGCCGTCCGCTGTGCTTCGGTGGGGGCGGCCCTTCGCAATCCTCAGGCGTCGGCTGGTTCCGTTGACTCGGCGGCCAGGCGCTTCAGTGCGGCGCGGGGGATCGCCGGGTCGGTGGTGCGCCAGAACGGGGGCAGCGAGTTCAGCAGGAAGCCGCTGTAGCGGGCCGTCACCAGGCGCGGGTCGAGGACCGCGATGACGCCCTTGTCGTGCTGCGAGCGCAGCAGCCGCCCCGCCCCCTGGGCCAGCAGCAGCGCGGCGTGGTTGGCGGCCACCGCCATGAAGCCGTTGCCGCCCCGCGCGGCCACGTGCCGCTGGCGGGCGGAGGTCAGCGGGTCGTCGGGGCGCGGGAACGGCACCCGGTCGATGATGACCAGCCGCAGCGACGGCCCTGGCACGTCGACGCCCTGCCACAGCGACAGCGTGCCGAACAGGCAGGTGGGCTCGTCCTCGGCGAACTGCTTGACCAGCAGCATCGTCGAGTCGTCGCCCTGGCACAGCAGCGGCACGTCGAGCCGGTCGCGCAGCGCCTCGGTCGCGGCCTTGGCGGCCCGCATCGAGGAGAACAGGCCCAGCGTGCGCCCTCCGGCCGCCTCGATCAGCTCGGTGATCTCGTCGAGGTATTGCTGCGGCAGGCCGTCGCGGCCGGGCTGGGGGAGGTGCTTGGCGACGTAGAGGATGCCTGACCTGGGGTGGTCGAAGGGGGAGCCGACGTCGATGCCCTGCCACTCGCCGGGCCCGCTGAGCCCCCACTGCGCGGCCAGCGCGTCGAACGTGCCGCCCAGCGCGAGCGTGGCGGAGGTGAGGACCACCGTACGCTCGCCGAACAGCTTGTCGCGCAGCATGCCGCTGACGGTGAGCGGCGCGACGCGCAGCGACGGCGGCCGGCGGTCGGTGCCCCCGTCGAGCCAGACGACCTCGGCGCGGTCGGCCTCGGAGGCGTGGCCGTAGGCGTCCAGCATGCGCACCGCCGTGTCGTGCACCTCGTCGAGGGCGGTGAACGCGGCCTTGCGCTGGCCCGCCTTGTCGGGGTCGTCCTTGTCGGCGTTGCGCGGCCCGAGCGCCGTGACGCAGCGCCAGGCGGTGTCGCGGATGAGCTGGAGGGTCAGCCCCAGCACCTGGGGCAGCTCGTCGACGCGCCCCGGAGGGGCGGCGGCGAGCAGCGCCTTGAGGTCCTCGCCGGCCTCCTGGAGCTGGTCGGCGACCGACTGCTCGATGAGCCGGCCGACCCGTCGTACGGCCAGCGACACGGTCAGCTCCGACAGCTCGCCGGTGACGACGGACGTGACCCGGTCGACCAGCTCGTGCGCCTCGTCGACGACCACGACCTTGTGCTCGGGCAGCACCGGCAGCTCGCCCATGGCGTCGATGGCGAGCAGCGCGTGGTTGGTGACCACGACGTCGACCTCGCCGGCCCGCTGCCGGGCCAGCTCGGCGAAGCACTCGGCCCCGCTGGGGCACCGGTTGGCGCCCAGGCACTCCTGTGCGCTGACCGAGAACTGCCGCCATGCCTGCTCGCTCACGCCCGGCACCAGCTCGTCGCGGTCGCCGGTCTCGGTCTCCTCGGCCCACTCCTGGATGCGCTGCACCATGCGGCCGGTGGCGCTCACCTCGCGCGGGTCGAAGAGCTGGTCCTGCTCGTCGTCCTCGGGCCAGCCGGCGGTCGCCTTGTAGCGGCACAGGTAGTTGCGCCGGCCCTTGAGTATCGCGAACGTCGGCTCGTGCGGCAGCTCCTTGCCCAGCGCCTCGGCCAGGCGGGGCAGGTCGCGGTCGACGAGCTGGCGCTGCAGCGCGATCGTGGCCGTGGAGACGACCACGGGCTTGTCGCTGTCCATGGCGTGGCGGATCGACGGGACGAGGTAGGCCAGCGACTTGCCGGTGCCCGTGCCGGCCTGCACGGCCAGATGCTCGTCGGCGTCGATGGCCTGCTGCACGGCGCGGACCATGGTGACCTGGCCCTGCCGCTCGCTCCCTCCGACGGCGTTGACGGCGATGCTGAGCAGTTCGTCGACTGACGGGAGATGGGAGTCCGGCACGGCAGTAAACGCTACCCGCATTTGCCGGGTCGCCGCGCCGAACGCGGTGTGATCGGCCAGACGCATCCCGGCATTCCCGAACGCGTGCGGCGGCGGGCGTGGCACACTGGGCGATCGGGACCCCAACAAGTCGGACACGCGCTCACGGTGGTTGACGAGGGGGCCTGGGGTGTGTATGGGAGAGCCGGTTCAGTAGGGTTTTCCGGGGTTGAGTGGACGCATAAAGGCTGGTTAATACAGTATGTCTGCCATGTCGGAAGTTGTCCCGTTGCCGTCGTTCGGCGAAGTCTTCTTCGATGCACGAGGTCAGGAGCGCTGTCTCCGGGTCACGTGGCACGAGGGCACCTTGGTGCTCAGCCTGTGGCGTGGGGAGATGTGCACAGCGAGCTTCCGCATGCCGATGGAGGACGTCGGCCGGCTGCTCGACACCCTCGACGAGGGCTTCGCCGAGGCCACGGGCGAGCAGCCCGCCGTGCCCGAGCACGACCCGGGCACCGAGGTCATGCCGGGCACCGGCCAGTACCAACGCCCGGCGCAGCCCCTCCACCAGCCGCAGCCGCCGCTCGACGAACGGCCGGTCGCGCTGTCCCCGAACGACGTCCTCGTGGCCCGGGGCCCCGCGCCCCAGGACAAACTCGTGGCCGGGTTCGGCGAGACGACCGGGTCGAGGGAGCAGACCCCCGCCTACGGCGAGCGGGCGCCCTTCACCGGCCCTCAGTACGTCGAGAGCACCGGCCCCCAGCCCCGCTACACCGGCGACCCCTACAGCGGCCCGCAGTACACCGGCGACCCGGCGAGCGGCCCCCACTACTCCGGCGACCCCGCCAGCGGCCCCCAGTACACCGGCGACCCGTTCAGCGGCCCGCAGTACACCGCCGACCGGCCAGCCTACCAGCCGCCGCCGCAGCAGCCCGACCGCTTCACCGGCCCCCAGTATGCCGAGCCCCAGTACGCCGAGCCCCAGTATGCCGAGAACGAGCCCCTCTACCAGATGCCCGGCGCCGACCAGCGCCGCCCGGCGCCGCTCAGCACCGACCCCCTCGGCTTCCCGTCCCAGGCCGCCGGCACGTACGCAGGGAGCGGGCAGCAGGCCCAGCCCTACCAGCCGGACCCGTACGGGCCGGACTCCTACGGATCGGACTCCTACGGCCGCCGGGACTCCTACGCCCAGCAGCCGGCTCAGCAGCAGAGCCAGGGCGCCTCCGGCGGGGCCGGGCTCGGCACACCCATGCACGGCATCCCCGGCGCGGGCCGCCGCCGCACCGCCCCCCAGCAGTCCGCCCCCCAGCAGCCCTCCGCCGGCTACGGCGCCGACTACCGGGACGACTACGGCTCCTACCAGCAGCCCCAGCCCAACCCGGTGGACCCGCTGCTCGCCCTCGGCCGCCAGGAGCAGTACCAGCAGCAGTCCGACCCCGGCATGACCCGCCCGTACGTCGGGGACCCCATGTTCTCCACGGGCGAGCGCCTGCGCCCCGACCAGCCCGACTACCACGAGCGGAGCGACCGCAGGGACTGGTGAGCGGACTGCGGAGTCCGCGCGGCCAGGTACGCTCTCGTCGGCGAATCCGATCAGCCGACGGGGGGAGGCACAGCGGTGAGTCCCATCATGGGCCTGCAACTGCTGCTGGTGGCGGGCGGCGCGATCGCCGTCGCTGCGGTGGCGAGGCGCAAGGGCTGGCCCGCGCCGCTGCTGCTGGTGGCCGCCGGGCTGCTGGTGTCCCCGCTGGTGCCGTTCGTGCCGCTCGACCCGGAGCTGGTCCTCTTCGTCTTCCTGCCCCCGCTGCTCTACTCCGCCGCCCTCGACAGCTCCTACCTGCGCCTGCGTGACGCCAGGCGGGCCGTGGGGCTGCTGTCGATCGGGCTGGTGCTGTTCACCGCGGCGGCGGTCGGCTTCGTCGTGCACCTGCTGCTGCCGGACCTGCCGCTGGCGCTGGCGTTCGCGCTGGGCGCCATCATCGCGCCGCCCGACGCGGTCGCCGCCGTGGCGGTCGGGCGGCGGCTCGGGCTGCCGCGCCGCACGCTGACCCTCCTCATCGGCGAGAGCCTGTTCAACGACGCGACCGCGCTGACGGCCTACCGGGTGGCGATCGGCGCGTTCCTGGGCGGCACCGTCGATCTGCTGCACAGCGTCGGGGAGTTCCTGCTGGCGGCGGTCGGCGGCGTGGCGATCGGGCTGGCGCTGGCCCTGGTGTTCGCCTGGCTGTTCACGCTGACCCGCGACTCGCTGGTCGAGAACACGCTGACGCTGCTCATCCCGTTCGCCGCCTACCTCGCGGCCGAGTCGGTGCACGCCTCCGGTGTGATCGCGGTGGTCATCGTCGGCCTCTACCTCGGCTCCCGCATGCATCTGCGCGGGTTCGGCACGCGGCTGGTGTCCGACGCGGTGTGGCAGGTCACCGCCTTCTTCCTAGAGACGATCGTGTTCGCCCTGATCGGGCTGCAGCTCGTCACCGTGATCCGCGGCATCTCCGGCTACAGCGCCTGGGAGGTGGCCGGCTACGCCGCCGCGGTGCTCGGCGCGACCATCCTGACCAGGTTCGTGTGGGTGTTCGCCGCCACGTTCCTGATCAAGGCGCGGGGCGGTCCGGCCGGGCCCGGCCGGCAGCAGGCCGTCCTGCTGGGCTGGGCGGGCATGCGCGGCGTGGTGTCGCTGGCGGCGGCCTTCGCCATCCCGCCCGAGGTGCCGCCGCGCGACCGGGCGATGCTGCTGTTCCTGACCTTCACCACCGTCATCGGCACCCTGCTCATCCAGGGCACCACGTTCCCCGCGCTGATCAGGCGGCTCGGCGTGTCCAGCGAGCAGGAGCGCTACGAGGACCGGCTGTCCGAGGCGGCGGCCCAGCAGGCGGCGCTGGAGGCGGGCCTCGCCGAGCTCGACCGGCTGGTGGCCGAGCTCGGGAGCGAGCCCGACGAGATCCAGAAGCAGGTCGTCGACCAGCTCAGGGAGAAGTCCTGGCGGCGCTCGCTCACCGCGTGGGAGCGGCTCGGCGGCGGCACCGGGCAGGGCGGCGCGGAGACGCCGAGCACGCTCTACCGGCGGCTGCGCCGCGACATGCTGCAGGCCGAGCGCCAGGTGTTCGTCCGCCTGCGCGACGAGCGGCGCCTCGACGACGAGGTGCTGCGCGAGGTGATGGCCCAGCTCGACTTCGAGGAGGCCATCCTGGAGCGCTGAGGCCGGCCGGCCTCAGCCCATCTGGTTGTCCACGAAGCACCAGCGCCAGTTCTCGCCCCGCTCGAACGACTGCATCACCGGATGCCCGGTGGCGTGGAAGTGGGCGGTGGCGTGCTTGCTCGGCGAGGAGTCGCAGCAGCCGACGTGCCCGCACTCCAGGCAGCGCCGCAGATGGACCCACCGGCCGCCCGCCGCCAGGCACTCCTCGCAACCGTCAGGAGTGCGCGCCGCAGGGTCGTCGGCCTGGGAAAGATGTTCGCAACTAGCCATATCAATCATCCTAGTACGCGGTGACAAAGGCGATCATCGGGGCGTTCTTCCTGCTCACCGCCCTTGCGGCCGATCCTCGGGAGGCGTCTCCTCCTGGCTCTCCCGCTCCGGATCGGTGTCCCCGGCCGGACGGCAGTGGGCCGCGCAGCCCTCGAAGCGGTCCCGGTCGATCGGGGTGAACGACGTCGGAGGGACGTTCTTCAGCGCCGCGAGCATCGTCGCCTTCCAGATCGGCCCGGGAAGGCTCGCCCCGGCGACGATCCCGTAGTACCGGCCGCCGATCGTCACCCCCACCAGCTTGTGCCGCTGCGAGCCCCGCGGGTCGCCGATGCTCACCGCCGCCGCCAGATCGGGGGTGAAACCGGCGAACCAGGCGGTCGCATAATCGTCGGTGGTGCCGGTCTTGCCGGCCGCGTCCCGGCCGATGCCGCCGACGCCGCGCATCGTGCCCTGGGTGAACACGCCGGCCAGGACGTCCGCCGTGGCGTCCGCGACGGCCGGTTCGAGGGCCTGGCGGCACTTCGGACGGTAGCGGGCGGTCTTGCCGTTCCTGTCGGTGATGGCAGTGATGGCCATCGGCGCGCAGTACGTGCCGCGTGCCGCGATCGCCGCGTACGCGGTGGCCACGGTGACCGGGTCCATCTCGTTGATGCCGAGCGTGAACGTCTCGTACTCCTGGAGCGGGCGGCCGTCGGCGCGGCGGATGCCGAGCGACTTGGCCGTGGTCACTGTCTCGCAGAGGCCGGCCCGGCGCTCCAGCTCCATGAAGAACGTGTTCACCGACCCCCACGTGCCCGTCCTGAGGGTCTTCCAGCCGGGGGAGCCCTCGTCGTTGGTGACCGTGTGGGACGGGTCGCCGACGTTCTCGCCCGCGCAGTTCTTGAACGTCGTGTACGCGGGCGCGCGGTAACCCGCGCCAACGGTGAACCCGTCGTCCACCTTCATGCCCTGCTTCAGGGCGCTGATCAGGGTGAACGTCTTGAACGTCGAGCCCGCCTGGAACCCGGTCCCGCCGCCGTGCGCCGCGTCGGCGACCACGTTGTACGAGATCTCGTGGCGGGCGGCCCGGTTGCCGTAGGGGCGGCTGGCCGCCATCGCCTCGATCGCGCCGGTGCCCGGCCGGACCAGGGCCTCGGCGGCGACCGGGCCGTCGGAGGCGTGGACGTACGCGCGGATCGCCCGCTCGGCGGCCGCCTGCTTGACCGGGTCGAGGGTCGTCCTGATGGTGAGGCCGCCGCGGTTCAGGGTGGCGAGGCGGGCCGTGGCGGACCGGCCGAAGTCGGGGTTGTTGAGGATCTCCTGGCGGACGTACAGGCAAAAATAGGGATATTTGCTGGCTTCGCAGCCGCCGGGAAGCTTCGTGCCCTTGTAGCCGAGCTTGGTGCGCTTCGCCCGGTCGGCCGCCGCCTGGGTGATCTTCCCCAGCTCCGCCATCCGGTCGAGCACCACGTTGCGCCGCTTCAGCAAGCGGGCCCGCTGCTCACGGCCCAGGTTGGGGTCGGTCGCGTTCGGGTCCTGCACGGCGCCGGCCAGCGTGGCGGCCTGCGGCAGGGTCAGCCGGGCGGCGTGGACGCCGAAGAAGCGCCTGGCCGCCGCCTCGACCCCGTACGCACCGGCGCCGAAGTACGCGATGTTCAGATATTTCTCAAGAATCTGGTCCTTGGTGTATTTCTTCTCCACGCCCATCGCATAACGCAGCTCGTTCAGCTTGCGCGTGTAGCTGGCCTCCAGGGCGGCCTCGCGCTCGGCGTCGGTGCCGGCGGAGTTGAGCAGCACCTGCTTGACGTACTGCTGGGTGATGCTCGAACCGCCCTGCGCGACCTTGCCCGCCCGCAGGTTCGTGGCGAGCGCGCGCAGCGTGCCCTCCACGTCGATCGCGCCGTGCTCGTAGAAGCGGTAGTCCTCGATCGCCACGATGGCCGTCTTCATGACCTCGGCGATGGCGTCGAAGCCGACCACCTCGCGGTACTCCTCGTAGAAACGCGCGATCTCGCGGCCCTTCGCGTCCCGCACGATCGTGACCTCGGCGGGCGGCGGCTCGACCAGGTCGACCGGCTTGAGGTCCACCTCGTCGGCCGCCGCCACCAGCCCGAACCCGGCCCCTCCCACGGCCGGGACGGCGATCCCGGCCATGAGCACGCCCGCCGCGGCCCCCGCGGCGGCCAGGCGTACGATCTTCGTCCCCCGGCCCGCCATCAGAGCCTGCCGAGCCCGCGGGCGAGCACGGTCGCGGTCTTCGCGAGCACCTTGTCGTCCACCGCGGGCGTCGAGCGGGTGGTGTAGACGGCCATGATGATCGGGGCGGCCGCCTTGTCCGGCCAGATGACGGCGATGTCGTTGGCGCCGCCGACCTCGGCGTTCGTGCCGGTCTTGTCGCCGATCGTCCAGCTCTTGGGCAGGCCGGCGCGGATGCGCTTGTCGCCGGTCCGGTTGGCCCGCAGCCAGCCGTTGAGCCGTCGCCGGTCCTTGGCGTTGAGCGCGTCGCCCCAGGTCAGCAGGCGCAGGTCGCGGGAGATGGCGGCGGGCGTGGTGGTGTCCCGCTTGTCCTTCGCGGTCCAGTCGTTCAGCTCGGTCTCCCAGCGGTCGAGGCGAGAGACCGGGTCCTTCAGCGACCGGAAGTAGCGGGTGAGCCCGGCCGGGCCGCCGATCTGCTTGAGCACCATGTTGCCCGCGGTGTTGTCGCTGAGGGTGATGGTCGCCTCGCAGAGCTGGGCGACGGTCAGGCCGTCGGCGACGTGCTTCTCCGTCGTCGGCGAGTTGGGCTTGAGCTCGGCCTTCGTCCACTTGACGACCTTGTCCATCAGGCCGGGCTCGGACGTGCGGGCCTTGTGCAGCGCCGCCGCGCAGGCCGGCGCCTTGAACGTGGACAGCAGCGGGAACCGCTCGCCCGAGCGGTAGCCGACCGTCCGGCCGGTGGCGGTGTCGATGGCGTACGCCCCGATCCGTCCCTTGTAGGACTTCTCCAGCGCCCGCAGCTCCTTCGTCACCTGAGCCTGCCCGCCCCGCTGCGGCGCGACGGCGGCGTCCGCGGTCGCGGCCGTCGCCGTTCCCAGCGTGCTCCCGGTGAGCAGCGTGGCCGCGAGGGCGGCGGCGAGGCGGCGGGCGGAGGCGTGTCGCATGTGACCTGTCCTAACTGTCGTCCGTCAGAAGGCAGCAGCACACCAGACCGGATCACCAGATGTCTAATAGCGATATCGGCAATCAGGCGATATCCATCCCGATATCATCCCTGGTCGGGATGTCCGCGAATTTCGGCAACCGCGCGTCGGCACCTGCTTGGGTAGGGTCGGGGCATGCGACTCCACAAGAGCCGATTGCTGTCCCTCGCGGTCCTCTCCGCCGCCGCCCTCGCCGTCGCGGGATGCGGCGAGGTCAACCAGACCATCGACAAGGCCCAGGCGTGCCTGGAGGCGCCGAAGATCGTCACCGACCTGGGCGCGCAGATCACCAAGCTCACCGACGATCCCCAGGCCATGGACAAGGCGCTCGACGACGCCGCGGCCAAGCTCGGCGACGTGGCCGACCAGGCCGCCAACACCACGCTCAAGGAGGCCTCCGACAACCTGGCCGACAAGCTGAGCGGCATCTCGGTCCAGAACGTCAACGACGCCGTCGACGCGGCCCAGCAGGTGGGCAAGGAGACGGTCGCGTACCTGGAGACGGTCCGGCAGGCCTGCACCAACTGAGCGGGCGGGCAATCCCGCCTTCTCTAGGGGAAAAGTGGACGAATTACCGTTTTTCCCATGGAACCCGACCCGCGTTTCACCTTGGCCAACGAACGCACCTTCCTCACCTGGCTGAGCACGGCGCTGGCGCTCAGCGCGGGCGGGGTGGCGATGGCGGCGTTGCCCGCCGACGTGTTCGTGCCGTGGATCCGCACCGCGCTGGCCGTCGTGCTCGTCGCGCTCTCGGCGCTGGCCGCCGGCCTGGCCTACCCCCGCTGGCGCAACATCCAGCGCGCCCTGCGCGCCCAGGCGCCGCTGCCGCCGCCCGCGCTCGCCGCCGTGTTCGGCTACGGCGTGGCGCTGGTGGCGGTCATCGCGCTCGTCCTCGTCCTCCTCGCGGCCTGACGGGGGTACGCGGCCATGGGGAGCGCGCCGGAGGAGGAGGTCTGGGACAGCGGCCTGCAGAGCGAGCGGACCCGGCTGGCCTGGGTGCGCACGGCGGTGCTGCTGGCCACCGGCGGGCTCGGCGCGGCCGGGGTGGCGCTGCGCAACGGCCTGCCGGTCGCCGCGGTGGCGGTGTTCGCGACAGCCTCGTTCTGCGGCGGCGTGCTGCTCATCAGGACGCGCGCCCGCTACCGCCGGGTGCAGGCGGCGCTGCACGGCGGCCGGCCGCTCGACCACGGCGCGGACGTGCTGGTCGCCTGGCTCGGCACCCTCTGCGTGGTCCTGGGCGCGGCCGTCTTCGTCGCGTCGCGCACCCTCTGACCTGCGAAGAGCCGGTTTGCGTGATCCGGCGTCCAGGGCGGAGACTCTGGATGAGGGGGTGATTTCGTTGGAGGAAGAACGCAGAAACGTGCCCTTCGAGTGCCGCAGCTGCTGGCACGTGTGGGAGGAGGAATACCTCGTCCGGCACGTCGAGGACGAGCACGGCAACGAGGCGACGCTCTGGTTGCGCAACAGGGTTCCGGTCCCGCCGCCCTCCCCGGGGGCCAGGTGCCCGAGGTGCGGCTGCGAGCACGCGACCACGTTCCCCGAGGGCTACCTGCTGCGGCATCCCGAGCTGGTCCCGCCGGATGCCGCGGCGGCGCCCGACGAGACGCCGTTGCTGAGCCCCGTCCCGAGGCGGCTCTATTAGGGCAAACCTGACGGTTGGTGAGCTTTCCCTGACGTCAGGTGTCACAAGACCGCCTTGCCGGTCCAATGTGACCAGGCGGACACTGAGGGCGAACGGCGATCCGCGGTCGGGGGTGATCATCGTGCCCGATGGGTTCGAGACCCGGGTGTCATGGCTTTTCGAGTGCCTGCGTTGCTTACACGTGTGGGAGGAGGACTACCTCCTCCGCACCGTCGTCGACGCGCGCGGCAACGAGAGGCAGATCTGGCTGAGCTCCGGTGTGGCGGTGCAGCCGCCCTGGTCGGGGCCGTCCTGCCCGGGATGCGGCGCCTACCGGGTCACCTCGTTCCCGTCCGGCTACCTGAGCCGCCACCCCGAGCTGGTGGCGGCCCAGGAACCGGACCCCGACCCCGTACGGGTGCCGGCCGTCAGGCCGCCGGACCGGGTGGCCGCCGTGGAGCGGGTCACCCTGCCCGGCCGGCTGCTGGTGGCGCTCGGGGCGCCGATCGCGTTGTTCGTCGGCTACGAGCTGTATGCCGCGATCGTGCGGCCCGTGCACCACTGACGGGTCAGCTGCTCAGGCTGTCCAGCCACGCCTGGTGCAGGCCGGCGAACCGGCCCGCGGAGGCGATGAGCCGGTCGGGCGGCCCGTCCTCGACGATCTGGCCGCGCTCCATGACCAGCACCCGGTCGGCGATCTCGACGGTCGACAGCCGGTGCGCGATGATCAGCGCCGTACGGTCGGCCAGGATGGTCCGCAGCGCGCGCTGCACCAGCCGCTCGCTGGGCACGTCGAGGCTGGAGGTCGCCTCGTCGAGGATGAGCACCGCGGGGTCGGCCAGGAACGCCCGCGCGAACGCGATGAGCTGCCGCTGCCCCGCCGACATCCGGCCGCCGCGCTTGCCGACCTCGGTGTCGTAGCCGTCGGGCAGGCTCGTGACGAACTCGTGCGCGCCGATCGCCTTGGCGGCCTCGCGCACCTCCCGGTCGGAGGCCCCCGGACGGCCGAACCTGATGTTGTCCGCCACCGTGCCGCTGAACAGGAAGTTCTCCTGGGTCACCATGACCACGGCCCCACGCAGCGTCGGCTCGTCCAGCGTGCGCAGGTCCACGCCGTCGAGCAGCACCCGGCCCTCGGTCGGGTCGTAGAAGCGCGAGATCAGCTTGGCGAGCGTCGTCTTGCCCGCGCCCGTGGAGCCGACCAGCGCCACCGTCTGCCCGGCGGGGACCGTCAGGTCGAGGTCGGGCAGGATCGGCATCTCCTCCACGTAGGCGAACCTGACGTGCTCGAAACGGATCCGGCCGCGCGCCCGGCCCTGCGGCAGCGGCTGCGGATCGCGCGGCTCGGGCACCGACGGCTCCTCCTCCAGCACGCCCGACAGCTTCTCCAGGGCGGCGCTTGCCGACTGCAGCGTGTTGTAGAACTGGCTGACCTCCTGCATCGGCTCGTAGAACTGGCGCAGGTAGAGCAGGAACGCGGCGAGCACGCCGACCTTGACCTCGTCGTGCAGCGCCAGGTAGCCGCCGTAGAGCAGCACCCCGCCGACCGTGAGGTTGCCGACCAGCCTGATGCCGGTCATGAACGTCGCGCCGAGCTTCATGCCGCCCGCGTTGGCGTCGCGGTAGTCGTCGTTGAGCTGCTCGAAGATCTCCTGGTTGCGCGGCTCCCTGCGGAAGGCCTGCACCGCGCGGATGCCGGTCATCGACTCCACGAAGTGAACGATCACCAAGGCGACCGTCTCACGGGTGCGCCGGTAGACGATGGCCGACTGCCGGCGGAACCAGCGGGTGAACAGCAGCAGCAACGGCAGCGGGAGCAGCGCCATCAGGCCGAGGTGCGCGTCCAGCACCAGCAGCAGCACGGCGGTGCCGACCATGGTCAGCAGGGCGCGTACGAGCGCGTCGAAGCCCGACTGCAGCAGCTCGGCGATGCTCTCGATGTCCGAGGTGAGCCGCGAGATGACCCGCCCCGAGGTGTACTGCTCGTGGAAGCTCAGCGACAGCCGCTGGAAGTGGTCGAAGACCCGGCGGCGCAGCTCCAGCAGGGTGTTCTGGCCGATCCGGCCGGACATGTTGAGGAACGTCTGCCTGGTCACCGCCTGCACGAGGGTGGCGAACAGGATCACCCCGACCACGGTCAGCAGGACCGCCGGGCCGTCGCCGCGGGAGAGCGGCGGGATGCCCTCGTCGATGCCGATCGAGACCAGGAACGGGATGGACAGCCCGGCCGCGCTGGAGAGCACGATGGTGGCCACGAGCAGCGCGATCTGCTTGCGGTAGGGCCGCAGCAGCGCGCCGAGCAGCCGCCGCGACCGGTCGCGCAGCAGGACGGAGACCTTCTCCGGCAGCTCGTCCTGGTCCTCGGAGGCGACCCCGCGCCAGGACGCCCGCGAGGACCCGGTGGTGGTGGTGCTCATCGCAGCGCTCCTTCCGAGGCGTCGTCGAGGTCGGCGTCCTGGGCCAGCAGCTCGCGGTATTCGGGCACCTCGGCCAGCAGCTCGTGGTGCTGCCCGACGTGGGTGATCGTGCCGTCGCGCAGCAGCGCCACCTTGTCGGCCAGCAGCACGGTGGAGGCGCGGTGGGCGACCACGATGCCGGTCGCGTCGCGCAGCACGTGCCGCAGCGCCTCCTCCACCAGGGCCTCGGTCTCCACGTCGAGCGCGGACAGGGTGTCGTCGAGCACCAGGATGCGCGGCCTGCTGAGCACGGCGCGGGCCAGGGCCAGGCGCTGGCGCTGGCCGCCGGACAGGGACAGGCCCTGCTCGCCGATGCGGGTGTCGAGACCCCACGGCAGGTCGTGGACGAACCCGGCCTGCGCGGTGCGGATGGCCTCGGCCAGCTCCTCCTCGGTCGCGTCGGGCCGGCCGAGCATGAGGTTCTCGCGCACGCTCATCGAGAACAGCGTCGGCTCCTCGAACGCCGTGGCCACCACCGTGCGCAGGGCGGTGAGCTCCAGGTCGCGCACGTCGTGCCCGTCGATCGTGACCCGGCCCTCGGTCGGGTCGAGCAGGCGGGGCACCAGGGCCGTGAGCGTCGTCTTGCCCGCGCCGGTCGGGCCCACGATCGCCACGGTCTCGCCGGGCCGCACCTCCAGCCGGACGTCGCGCAGCACCGGCCGCTCGGCGCCGGGGAAGCTGAACCCGACGCCCTCGAAACGCAGGTGGCCGCGGGGCCGCTCGATGGTCTCGGTGCCGCTCTCGATGGACGGGACGGTGTCCATGACCTCCATGAGGCGGTCGGCCGAGGTCATCGCCTCCTGGGCCATCGCCAGGATGTAGCCGAGGCTCGCGATCGGCCACACGAGCTGCAGCATCAGCGTGGTGAAGGCGACCAGCGCGCCGAGCGTCAGCCCGCCGCCGCCGACCGCGAGCGCCCCGAGCAGCAGCACCAGGGCGAGCGTGACGTTGGGGATCACCTCCAGGAAGGAGAAGAAGCGGGCCGACATGCGCACCTTGGCGAGTGAGGTGTCGTACACCTTGAGCGCCGCGTCGTCGTAGCGGTCGTAGACGTGGTGGCGGCGGCCGAACGCCTTGATGGTGCGGATGCCGAGCGCGGACTCCTCCACGAGCGTGGCGAGGTCGCCCTGCTCGTCCTGGACCTGGCGGGAGATGCGGATGTAGCGCTTCTCGAAGCGCAGCGACGTCCACACGATCGGCACGGCCGAGGCGAGCACCAGTAGCCCGAGCGGCCAGTACATGTTGAGCAGCAGCACGGTGACGGTGATGAGCTGCAGGATGTTCATGACCAGGAACAGCAGGCCGAAGCCGAGGAAGCGGCGGATGGTCGACAGGTCCGTGGTCGCCCGCGACAGGAGCTGGCCCGACTGCCAGTCGCCGTGGAAGCGCATGGGCAGGCGCTGCAGGTGCTGGTAGAGGTCGTCGCGGATGGCGGTCTCCAGGCCGAGCACCGGTTTCACCTGGGCCCACCGCCGCAGCCAGATCAGCCCCGCCTCGATCACGCCGACGCCGAGCGCGAGCAGCCCGAGGGGGAGCAGAGCGCCGGCGTCCTTGTGGTAGACGGGGCCGTCGATGACCTGTTTGCTGATCAGGGGGAGGGCAATGCTCGCGCCTATGCCGATGATCGCCGACAGCCAGATGAAGATCAGCCTGACGACGTAGGGGCGGAGGTAGGACTTCATCCGCCACAGGGAGTTGGAGGAGAGTGAGGAGAGCAGGGGACGGCGAGGTACGTCAGTATCGGGAGGCATCCCCTCAAGGCTAATACCGGCGATCAACCCGTTTTTTGTGGCCCCGAGGTGCGTTTCACGTATGTGACCTGGGAAAACGTGAAGGATCATGCACAATGCGCGGCGTAGACTGAGAAGATGATCTCCGAAATCGACCTCGGCCATCTGCGCCGCTGCGTGGAGCTGGCCGCTGCCGCCCTGGAGGCGGGCGACGAGCCGTTCGGCTCCGTGCTCGTCTCCGCCGACGGCGAGGTGCTGTTCGAGGACCACAACCGGGTGGCCTCCGGCGACCGCACGCGGCATCCGGAGTTCGCGGCGGCCCGCTGGTCGGCCGAGCACCTCACGCCGGCCGCGCGCGCCGCGGCCACCGTCTACACCTCGGGCGAGCACTGCCCGATGTGCGCGGCCGCGCACGGCTGGGTGGGGCTCGGCCGTATCGTGTACGTCGCCTCGTCGGCGCAGCTCGCCGCCTGGCTGGGCGAGCTGGGCGTGCCGGCGCCGCCCGTCCGTACGCTGCCGATCGCCGAGATCGTGCCCGGCGTGCCGGTCGAGGGCCCGGTGCCCGAACTGGCCGAGCAGGTCAGGGAGCTGCACCGCCGCTTCCACGGCGGGACCTGACAACCTCCTCCTTGCCCTTCTGGTACAGAATGAGCCATGCCCACGAAGCCGCTCTCCCGAGCCCGGATCGTCGCGGCCGCCATCGACCTCATCGAGCGCGAGGGCGCGGACGCGGTCTCGATGCGCCGCATCGCCGCCGAGCTCGGCGTCGGCGTGATGTCCCTCTACAACCATGTGCCCAGCAAGGACGCCCTGCTGAGTGGCGTGGCCGAGGCGGTGCTGAGCGAGATCGAGTTCACCGACGACCCCGACGCCCACTGGGCCGACCGGGTGCGCGTGCAGGCGCGGGCCTTCCGGCAGATCGCCGGCCACTACCCGCGCTCGACGATGCTGGTGGTCAGCAGGCAGCTCCACTCCGCCGCCGGGCTGCTGCCGGTCGAGCGGGCGCTGGCCACGCTGCGCAGCGCCGGGTTCGACGGCGCGGAGGCGGTCAGCATGCTGCGGGTGTTCATCGCCTACATCGTGGGGTCGCTGCTGCGCGAGGTCGGGGTGACGCCGGCGTTCGCGCCCGCGAGCGCCCCGGCGCTCCCGCCGGCGGGCGTGGATCCCGCGCTGTTCCCCGAGGTCGGCGCGATGGCGTCGCTGCTCGGCACGTGCGACCACGAAGGGGAGTTCGAGTTCGGGCTGGAGATGCTCATCCAGGCGGCCACGGCCCGCGCGCCGGGCACGCAGATAGGCAGGTGAGCCGGGAGGGCGCCCGTTGACCGGGCGCCCTCCCGGGCGTCGGCGAATCAGGCGTCAATACCAGTTGTGCGACCTCCAATGTCCCCATGCGCCGCACGGCCTGCCGTAGCGTCCCTTGATGTAGGCGAGGCCCCAGCGGATCTGCGTCTCCGGGTTGGACCGCCAGTCGCGGCCGGCGCCGCTCATCTTGCCCGCGGGCAGCGCCTGCGGGATGCCGTACGCGCCGGACGAGCGGTTGTAGGCGTGATGGTTCCAGTTGCTCTCCCTGGTCCAGAGCTGGTCCAGGCAGCGGAACTCCCTGAGGTTCCACGATCGCTGGACGACGTGGCCGAGGGCTATCCGCTTGTTTCTGTTGGCCGGCACGACGGCCGGGATGGCGGGTTGCGCTGATGTCGTCCACGTCCTGGTTCTGATCGGGAACGGCGTCTCCGCCGTCCCCGCCCAGGCCGTGGGGGTGGTGATCGTGCTGAGCGCGATCACGGGCGCGGTGAACGCGGTCAGGCCGATGAGCGTGCCGCCGCGCGCGCGTTTGCTGTCCAAAGCGATCCTTGCTTCCGGGTCGCGCGCGGACGGGCGCCCCGCAGAAACGGGGCGCCCTGCCGCTCCGCGTACGTGGCGCGCACGCGAAGGGGTCCGCCGGCCCTCCGGGATTCTGGTTCCGCCCGATCCTGCTGGGCGGCCCGGAGGGCACCGCGACGTGTCCTTTAGCACGATTCCTATTACGCGGTGTCACCACGGGTCATACATCGGGACACGCGAAGGACAGGCCTTTGTGTGATCGTTGCGGATAAAAGGCGGCCTCGCTGGGCCGGTATTGCCGGGCCGGTCGCGGCACTGACGAGGTCTTGCCGCAAAGTGCGGACAATCCTGGGGTTTGGGTCAGTACCAGTTGTGGGAGAGGAAGTGTCCCCACGCGCCGCACGGCGTGCCGTATCGCTGCTTGATATATCCGAGGCCCCATTTGATCTGGGTGCGGGGGTTCGTGCGCCAGTCGCGGCCCGATGACGACATCTTGACGCCGGGGAGCGCCTGCGGGATGCCGTAGGCGCCGGAGCCGTTCGCGGCCCGGTGGTTCCACCCGCTCTCGCGGGCCCAGAGCCGCTCCAGGCACCTGAACTGGACGCTGTTCCAGCCGCGCGCGGCCACCATGGGCTTGGCGATCGACTTGTTCCTGCTGCTGCTCGTCTGGGAGCTCTGCGCCTGTGCGGCCGAGGCGCCGCCCGCCGCCACCAGGGTGGCGGTCAGGACGAGGACGCCGGTACGGCGGAGCATGGGCATGGATTCCCTTTCGAAGGTGACATGGACCGCGTCACCCTGCCCGATAAGCACCTTTCGTTGCGAATTGACCATGAAAGAGTAGATCTTTAGTAAAGGTAGTCGTATCTCGCTGTCCAGGGGTTTTGTCAGCTAAATGAGGTCTGCGTCACATTTTGGGCGGACCGACCGCCGAGCGGGGTTCTGTATCGTCGGATCATGAGCCTCAGTGACATCCCGCTCCGCACGCTCGCCGACGCCCCCACCACGCTCCGCGAGCTCACGTCGGGCCGCCCCGCCCTCATCGTCAACGTCGCCTCGCGCTGCGGCCTGACGCCGCAGTACAGCGGCCTGGTCAAGCTCCAGGAGCAGTACGGCCCGCGCGGCCTCACCGTCATCGGCGTGCCGTGCAACCAGTTCGCCGGGCAGGAGCCGGGCTCGGCGGAGGAGATCCAGACCTTCTGCGCCACGACGTACGGCGTGGACTTCCCGCTCCTCGCCAAGACCGAGGTCAACGGCCCCGGCCGGCACCCTCTCTACGCGGAGCTCACCCAGCTCGCCGACGCCGAGGGCGAGGCCGGCGACGTGCAGTGGAACTTCGAGAAGTTCCTGGTCGACGGCGAGGGCGCCCCGGTCGCCCGCTTCCGCCCCCGCACCACGCCGGAGGACCCGGCCGTCACCTCGGCCATCGACAAGCTCCTGAGCTGAGAGAGATCGTCCGGTTACGGTACGCGATTTCCGCTGCGGGGTATCGGTGACCCATGACGAGCAACCCGTACGCAGGAGCCCACGTCGGCTACGCCGCCGAACCCGCCGCCGCGCCGTACTCGATCGTCGAGCTGATGCCCGGCGTCCGTAACGCGCTGGACTACCTGCGGCTGCGGGCAGGGGAGCGGGTGCTGCTCATGATGGAGCACGCCGTCGACCCGGTCGTGGTGCAGGCGTTCGCGGCGGCGGCCGCGTTCCGTGACGCGGACGTGCGGATCCTGTCGGTGCCGCCGTTCAGCGCCGGCGGATGGGACCGGGAGGCGCCGCTCACCATCGAGACCGCCGCCTTCCGCGAGGCCGACGTCATCATCGCCGGGACGTGGTGGGGCGAGGTGCACACGGCCCCGCTGTTCTTCGACCAGATCAAGGCCCGCCCCTCGCGCTGGCTGTCGCTGCACATGACGGCCACCGCAGGGGCGCTGCTGACCGGCGGCCGGCTGCCCGCCGAGGTCTTCTACGCCCTGCTGCGGCGGACGCTGGAGCGCCTCTCGCCGGCCCGTTCGATCCGGGTGACCAGCGACCGGGGCACCGACGTGACCTACTCGGGGTTCACCTTCGACCCCGATCCGGGGGCGATGCGGCCGGGGGACTGGCGGCCCTTCCCGTACGGCGGCGCCAACTTCTGGCCCACGGACACCGAGGGCGTGATCGTCATCGAGGACTCGACGGTCACCGGCGTGCCCGAGGAGCCGCTGCGCGTCACGCTGGAGGGCAACCTGGTCCGCAAGATCGAGGGCGGCATGGGGGCCGAGCAGCTCCGCCGCTACGCGCCCGGCGGCTTCTACATGCGCCACGGCCTCCTCGGGCTCAACCCGAAAGTACGCGTGGCGGGCGGCACCCAGTTCGAGCGGGAGAAGCACGCGGGCGCCTTCTACTGCGGCCTCGACGGGCTGACCGACGGCGTGCCGGTCACGAGCGGGCCCGGCTTCGCCCACTGCGACATCCAGGTGGACCGGCCGACGATGGTGGTGGACGGCGAGCTGTTCATCGAGCGGGGGCGGCTGCTGCTGCTCGACGATCCGGAGATCAGGGAGGTGGCGGCGCGGTTCGGGCCGCCGGAGGTCATCCTGGACGACAACCCGACGATGATCCTGCCGCGCCGCTACACCGGAGCCGTGACGGACACGGGTGCGGAGCCGGTCAGCGGCGCGGGCCGCAGCTTCCCCGGATGATCAGCTCGGTCGGCAGCACCACCGTGCGCGGCCGTCGGCCGCCAGGACGCAGCACCAGCTCGGCGGCCCGGTAGCCCATGTCGCGCCCCGGCTGCGCGATCACCGTGAGCGGCGGGGAGCAGAGCTCGGCCCACGGCACGTCGTCGTACATGACGAGCGAGACGTCCCGGGGCACCCGCAGGTCGAGCTCCCTGGCCGCCAGCACCGCCGCCTCGCCGAGCACGTTGCCCCCGGCCACCACGGCCGTCAGGTCGGGACGGCTCTGGAACAGCCCGGAGGCCGCCGCGTAGGCCGAGTCGCGGCTGCCGGTGGCGAAGACCACCAGCTCCTCGTCCACCGGCGCGCCCACCGCCTCGCGGAAGGCCGCCACCCGCCGGTCGTGCCCGGGGCCGCCGAGGAAGGCGATGCGCCGGTGCCCGAGGCCGCGCAGGTAGCGCACGGCGGTGCGGATGCCGGCGCGGTCGTCGGCCAGCACCGACGGCACCTCCGGCGGGCGCGGGCGCGCGGCGGGGATCAGGCCGTCGAGGCGCATGAGGTCGTCCACCGCGTCCTGCTGCTCCTCCTCGGCGGGCCGCGCGGGCAGGCGGTCGGCGAAGACCACCGTCATCCCCGCCCGTACGGCCGGCGCCCAGGTCTCGGCGTCGCCCGTGGGGACCGCGATCAGCCGGTCCACGCTCTGCTCCAGCAGCATCCCGATCAGCTCCGACTCCTGCTCGGGGTCGTCGCCCGTGGAGCCGACCACCACGGGCTCGCCCGTCGAGCGGGCGCAGGCCAGCACGCCCTCGGCGAGCTGGCCGTAGAAGGTGTCGGTGAGGTCGGGGACGAGCAGGCCCATGCCGCCGGTGCGGCGCTGGCGCAGGTTGCGGCCGAGCGCGCTCGGCCGGTAGTCGAGCTGCGCGGCGACGGCGAGCACGTGCTCCCGCGTGCGGGGGCTGGCCGAGCCGCCGGACAGCACCCTGGAGACGGTCGCGACGCCCACGCCGGCCGCCTCGGCCACATCCTTGATGGTCGCCCGCTTCTCCATGGAAACGATTCCATCATGGTTTCCGCGAAGAGGGAAGCTACGCATGCTGCCAACGCCTGGTCACACGGGAACTCTTGACACGGATCACCCTTTCCGGTGAGATGTTTGAAAACGTATCCACGTACGTGGGGACACGCTACCAATCCGGGCTTCAACGCGCCCTGGAGCACGAAGGACTGTCATGGCATCCATCGTTCTGAGCAACGTCGACAAGATCTACGCCGGTGGCGTGAAGGCCGTGAACGGACTCAACCTTGAGATCAAGGACGGCGAGTTCATGGTGCTGGTCGGCCCGTCCGGTTGCGGTAAGTCGACCGCGCTCCGGATGATCGCCGGCCTTGAGGACATCAGCGGGGGCGAGATCTCCATCGGCGAGAAGGTGGTCAACCACCTGCCGCCGAAGGACCGCGACATCGCGATGGTCTTCCAGAACTACGCGCTCTACCCGCACATGACCGTCGAGGAGAACCTCGCCTTCGGTCTCAAGCTGCGCAAGATGCCTAAGCCGGAGATCCAGAAGCGCGTCAACGAGGCCGCCAAGATGCTCGGCCTGGAGCAGTACCTCAAGCGCAAGCCGGCCGCCCTCTCCGGTGGTCAGCGCCAGCGTGTCGCCATGGGCCGCGCGATCGTGCGTGAGCCGCAGGCCTTCCTCATGGACGAGCCGCTGTCCAACCTCGACGCCAAGCTGCGCGTCTCGATGCGCGCCTCGCTCAACCAGATGCACGAGCGCCTCGGCGTCACCACCGTGTACGTCACCCACGACCAGGTCGAGGCCATGACCCTCGGCGACCGCGTCTGCGTGCTGCGCGACGGCATCCTCCAGCAGGTCGACACCCCGCAGAACCTGTTCGACAAGCCGGTCAACCTGTTCGTGGCGGGCTTCATGGGCTCCCCGGCGATGAACTTCGTCACCGCCGAGCTGGTCCGCGACGAGGGCGGCGCCGCCGTGGCCTTCGCCGGCTACAAGCTGCCCATCCCCGACTCCACCTTCACCGACAAGCCGGGCCTCGACCAGTACGTCGGCAAGAAGATCATCCTCGGCATCCGCCCGTCCGACTTCGAGGACGCGAACTCGGCCGGCAACCACGCCAACGGCTGGGCCACCCTGCCGGTCCGCGTGGAGGTCACCGAGGAGCTGGGCTCCGAGATCAACGTGCTGTTCCTCATCGACGCCCCGCCGGTCGAGCACAAGGACACCGTCGCCGCCGCCGACACCGGTGACGACGAGGAGGCGACGCTGCCGCTGGCGGGCGACAAGTCGCTGTGGACCGCCCGCGTCAACGCCCGCAGCCACGCGCGCTCCGGCCAGAGCCTCGACCTGGTCGTCGACACGCACAACCTGCACTTCTTCGACACGACCTCCGGCCTGTCCATCGGCCACGAGGCCAACCGCTGAGCGGGCTTCCCGTCTCCTGAATCCCGGCCGTGAGCTCCGCTCACGGCCGTTGGGCCCCCACCGCGCCCCCCTCCCGCGGCGGGGGCCCGTTCTCATGCGGAGCCGTCAGCGGCCGATGCGGGAGGAGACGTAGCGCTGCAGGCCGCGCGGCACCAGCCGGCCGACCGCCACGATCGCCTTGTAGCGCGGGTCGGGCACGGACACCCGCTTGCCCAGCGCCAGGTCGCGCAGCCCCTCGCGGACCACGTCGTCGGCCCTGAGCCACAGGAAGCCCGGGATGCCGTTGGTGTCCATGCCGGCCCGCTGGTGGAACTCGGTGCGCACGAACCCCGGGCAGAGCGCCATGATCTTGATGCGCGGGTTGCCGACCTCGTTCGCGGCCGACTCGCTGAAGTTGACCACCCACGCCTTGGACGCGCTGTAGGTGCCCCGCGTGAAGAACGCCGCCACCGACGCGACGTTGACGATCGCGCCCCGGTCGCGCTCGCGCATGCCGGGCAGCGCGGCCAGGGTGAGCCGCAGCACCGCCTCGCAGTGCAGCCGCAGCATGCGCACCTCGTCGGCGACCGGCACCTCGGGGAAATGGCCGCGGTTGCCGAAACCGGCGTTGTTGACCAGCAGGTCGACGCCGTCGCGGACGCGCGACTCGACCGCCGCCAGGCCCTCCTCCGTCGTCAGGTCGGCGGGCAGCACCTCGACGCTCACGCCGTACCTCAGCTTGAGCTGGCCGGCGGTCTCGGTGAGGCGGGCCTCGTCACGGGCGACCAGGACGAGCGAGAAGGACTCGGCGGCCAGGCGGCGGGCGAAGGCGGCGCCGAGGCCCGCGGTGGCGCCGGTGATCAGAGCGGTGGGCATGCCCGCAACCCTAACGCCTACCCCGCGTGCCCCGCGGCACCGGAGCGGGGCCGGCCGGCGCGTTCGATCAGGCTCTCCACCTGGTCGTTGAGGCGCGCTCCCCGCGCCCAGCCGGCGTAGTGGGACAGGAACACGACCACCTCGCGCAGCTCTGTCTCGGTGAGCTCGCCGGTGCGGAGCGCGGCGTCCAGATGGATCTCCACCTGATCGTCCAGACCCTGGCCGACGAGCAGTCCGAGGAGGAGCATCCTTCGCTCCCTGACCGGCAGGACGGTCCTCGCCCACACGTCGGCGAACCGGCGCTCGGCCATCATGCCGAAGGAGTCGACGATCTGCATTGCGGGTTCCGTCATCACGAGCTCCGGGTCGATAGGGATCCTCATATCTTTCGCTACTTCCTGGATTGAACCAATGGGGGTTGCATGAACGTTGTAGTGACCCCGACGTCACCGGAGACTCCGCCTCTCGGGCGGATCTGTAACAAATCGAGCCAAGAGCCGGGCAAGATTTGGTCAAGATTTCTCATTCCGTCGCGGGCTCATTCCCTCTGCAAAGCGGGCACAACAACTCCGTCGGTCCGTAAACCGGAGGTAAGCCCTGGTGACCAAGACACGGGCTTTGATCGCGCTCATGGTGACGGTGACCTTGCTGTCCGCCTGCGGGCAGCCGGAGTTCACCTACGTCCGTGACCGCGACGGGACGACATACTTCAAGGTGCCGTCCTCGTTCAAGCAACTCGACGCCAACCCCATCGAGCAGTATCTGTCGGGCGACCACCCGGGCTCGGCGGCGGCGGCAGTGCGCGCCCAGCGGGTCTGGTCGACGGCCTTCGACCAGTCGGCCGACCCCTCGGTCGACCATCTGCTGGGCTCCAAGGACCCCTTCGTCTACGCCACCGTGCACCAGCTCACCGAGGAGCAGCGCGACGGCATCTCGCTCAACCGGCTGCGCGACTTCGTGCTCCCGGTCACCGAGCAGGTGCGCGAGCTCTACGCGCAGCAGGCCGCCGCCACCGGGCAGCCGCCGGTCTTCAGGAACTTCGAGCTCCTCGACGACCAGGTCCTGAGCCTCGACGACGGCGCCAAGGGCGTACGGGTGCGGTTCAACTACCAGATCGGCGGGGACGTCCAGACCTTCGACCACACCGCCATCCTCGGCGCGAAGGGCGACACGGTCTCCGTCATGCTCATCGCCTGCCAGACGACCTGCTACCGGCAGCGCGCCGACGAGTTCGACAGGATCGCGAGTTCCTTCAAGCTGCTCCGGCTGCCTGGATGAGGGAGCACCATTGACCAATCACCTTGAAGGGCTGCGCGCACCCGGCAGCGGGCCCTCCGATCCCGAATCCGCGACCAGGAAGAAGATGCAGTTCTGGGACCGGAGCAAGTTCCTCCTCGCCCTGGTGCTCGCCTTTCTCGTCCTGGCGTGGAAGGAGACGGTCGACTTCACGGGCATCATGCCCTTCATCGACGGCATGCGGGAGATCGCCAGGAAATACCCGTGGATCTTCTGGCTGCTGGGCATCGAGTCCGTGCGTCAGCTGCACTTCCTCGTCAGCGAGCACTGGTCCGGCTACCACCGCTTCTGGAGCCAGGGGGTCTTCGGCGGCTTCGAACGGTGGGCGCACCGGCGTTTCGACGACTGGACCCGCTACCGGCTCTCCCGCGCGCTCAAGATCGCCTTTCTGATCGCGCTGGCCGCCCTGGTGCTGGGGGCGGTGCTGGGCGTCAGCCCGTTCACCGCGCTGCTGCAGGCGCCCGCGCTGATCTGGCAGGCGCTGCCGTTCTTCCTCCAGATCGTCTTCCTGTTCTTCTTCGTCATCATCCAGTTCGTCGGCCTGTTCTGGTTCCTGTCGCGCGGCGGCGTCGAGACGTACTTCCCCGACGACATCAAGACCCGCTTCGACGACGTGTGGGGGCAGGACCACGTGGTGGAGCGGGTCCGCGAGAACATCGTCTTCCTGGAACGGCCCGACGAGATCGAGCGGCGCGGCGGGTACGTCCCGAGCGGCCTGCTGCTGTGGGGCCCGCCCGGCACCGGCAAGACCCTCATGGCCGAGGCCGTGGCCGGCGAGACCGGCAAGCCGTACGTGTTCGTGGACCCGGGCGCGTTCACGAACATGTTCATGGGCATCGGCATCCTCAAGGTCAAGACGCTGTTCAGGAAGCTGCGCAAGCTGGCGCTCCGCTACGGCGGCGTCATCGTCTTCTTCGACGAGGCCGACTCGCTCGGCAAGCGCGGCCGGCTCGCCCAGCAGGGCCCCAACGTGCCCGGCGGCGGCTTCTCCGCGATGACGGACGCGCACGGCTGCCACGGCTTCGGCTACCTGTCGGAGCCGACCCGGCAGATGCTCACCTTCCGCTCCCGGCGCGAGGAGCGCGACGAGCCCGGCGGGCGCGAGCGCTTCATGATGGGCGGCGGCATGATGGGCGGCGGCGACCCCGGCACCCTCCAGGCGCTGCTCACCGAGCTGTCCGGGCTCAAGAAACCGCGCGGCTTCGTCAACCGGTTCGTCCGCCGGCTGCTCGGCATGCGGCCCAAGCCGCCGCCCAAATACCGCATCCTCGTCATGATGGCCACCAACCGGCCCGACGCGCTCGACGAGGCGCTGCTGCGGCCCGGCCGTATCGACCGCATCTACAAGGTCGGCTATCCGTCCAAGGCCGGGCGGGTGCGCACCTACCAGGGCTACTTCGACAAGGTCTGGCACGAGCTCACCCCGGAGCAGATCGACAAGCTCGCCACCATCACCCCGTACGCGACGGGCGCCACGATCAAGGACCTGGTCAACGAGTCCCTGATCACCGCCATCCGCGACGGCAGGGAGATCATCACCTGGTCCGACGTGCTGCGCGCCAAGCGGCTCAAGCAGCTCGGCCCGCCCGAGGACGTCGAGTACATCGAGCGCGAGCGGCACGCCGTCGCCGTGCACGAGGCCTGTCATGCCGTGGTGGCGTACGCGACCAGGTTCCACCTGGAGATCGACATCGCCACCATCGAGAAGGGCGCCGACTACCTCGGCATGGTCGCCTCGATCAAGCCCGAGGACCAGTTCACCCGGTGGAAGTCCGAGCACGAGGCCGACATCATGGTGTCGCTGGCGTCGCTGGCCGGCGAGCGCATGTTCTTCGGCGAGGACAACTCCTCCGGCGTCTCCGGCGACCTGTTCTCGGCGACCTACCTGACGGCCATGATGGAGTCGTACTGGGGCATGGGGTCGGGCGTCACCTCGCTGCCCGCGCTCCAGGAGCTGGAGATCCTGGGCGGCAAGGCCGTGCGCAAGCGCCCGGCCGGCGGGGGCGGCGGCATCGGCATCACCGACAGGGAGCCGGCCAGGCGCGAGCCCGACCTCACCCCCGACGTGCTGGGGGAGCGGATCGAGTTCAACCTGGTACGGCTGCTGGAGCGGACCGAGGAGCTGCTGCGCGAGCACCGCAGGGAGGTGCTCTGCGTGGCGCACGCGCTGGAGACGCACAAGACGCTCAACGGCGACGACGTCGTGGCGATCATCCGGCGCGAGCCGGGGCCGCTCGTCGACGGCACCGTCTACGCCTCCGACACGCTCTACGAGGAGCTGGAGGAGTACCACGCGGAGGCGGCGCGGGCGCACCGGGAGCACAGCCGGGTCGAGCGCGAGCTGCCGGGCCCGGCCCGCGCGCCCGTCCCGGCGGCGGCCCACGCGGGGGGCACCGTCGCGACGGCCGTCCAGATCGGACCCCCGCCCCCCGCCCCCACGCCCCCTGGTGCGCCGGGTGTGCCCTCCGGCTCGCATGGGGCTGGCCCGCATAGCACAGGCCCGCATGGCGCAGGCCCGCATGGCGCAGGCCCGCATGGCGCAGGCCCGCATGGCGCCGGCGCGCCGGCGGTCGCCGGGCCGCCCCCGGGGGTGATCCTGCCGCCCCCGACCCCACCTCCCGCAGCCCTGGGGGAGGGCGTCGAGCGGCCGGAGTTCGTGCCGTGGGCGGCCGAGCAGCCGCCGCCGACGCCCGCGCCGGCGGCGCCGGTGGTGGTCGGGCCGGCGGCCACCGTGCCGGGGCCCTCGCGGGGACGCCGGGCCGCGGGCAGGGTGTGGCTGGTCGTCGCCAGCCTGCTCGGCCTGGTCGTGCTGTCCGTCATCGCCGCGCTGGCCGTGACGGGCGCGGGCGGCGACCTGCTCAACGCCGCCGGTTCCCCCGGGATCGCCTCTCCAGGGCTGCTGCTGGTGCTGTTCGTGGTGATCGTCGCGGTCATCGTGGGCGGCGGGCTCGCGCTGGTCGCGGTCAAGGGCGTCCGCGCGGCCCAGGCGAAGGCCGAGCGAGAGCGCGACGAGGCGCACGCGCGGGCCCAGCTCCTCGCCGCCGCCATGGACCCGGACACCGCGCTGCGGCTGCTCGGCTACGACGGCAACGGGAACGGCAACGGGCGCGACGGCCGTACCTGACCCCGGGCCCGAGGAGCGCGGCCGGAGCCTTCAGCGGCTCCGGTCGCGCTCCTCGCGTTCCTGGTGCCGGTCGTGCTCCTCGTGGACCCGGCGCAGCAGCGCCAGCAGCTTGTCCTCCTCGCGGATGCGCCTGCGGTACTTCTCCGGCAGCTCCCGCAGGTCCCGCTCCTTGGCGCACACCTTCGCGAACAGCTCCGCCCGCCGCTTCGGGTCGTGCTCGACCTCCAGGTACTCCTGGGTGTAGCGGCGCGCGGCCGAGACGGTGCTCTGCGCCCGGCCCTTCGGGCTGGCCAGCGAGGCGACCACGGTGATCAGCAGGACGGAGATGATCACTATCAGGGACAGGCCGGTGCTGATCTCGACGACCGGCACGGGCTCGCCGTCGTTGATGAACGGCACGTTGTTCTCGTGCAGCGCGTGCAGGATCAGCTTGACCCCGATGAAGCCCAGGATGACGGCCAGGCCGTAGGCCAGGTAGATCAGCCGGTCGAGCAGGTCGTCGATGAGGAAGTAGAGCTGGCGCAGCCCCAGCAGCGAGAACGCGGTGGCGGTGAAGACGATGTAGACGTTCTGGGTGAGGCCGAAGATCGCGGGGATCGAGTCGAGCGCGAACAGGATGTCGGTGCCGCCGATGGCGATCATCACCAGCAGCATCGGCGTCATGACCCGCCGGCCGTCCTTGACGGTGAACAGCCGGTCGCCGTCGTAGGCGTCCGTCGCGGGGAAGACCCGGCGGGCCAGGCGCACCATGAGGTTGTCGGGGGAGTGGCTCTCCTCGCTCTCGGGCTTGAGCAGGTTGCCCGCGGTGAGCAGCAGGATCAGGCCGAACAGGTAGAACACCCAGGCGAAGGTGTTGATCAGGGCCGCGCCCAGCAGGATGAACAGCGTCCGCGCGACGAGCGAGAACACGATGCCGAACAGCAGCGCCTTCTGCTGGTCGGCGCGCGGCACCTTGAAGCTCGACATGATGACGAGGAAGACGAAGAGGTTGTCGACCGACAGCGCCTTCTCCGTCACGTAACCGGCGAAGTACTCGGCGCCGGGGTCGGAGCCGCCGAAGAACCACACGCCGGCGCCGAAGACGAGGGCGATGCCGACGTACAGGGCCGACCAGAGCGACGCCTCGCGCAGCGTGGGGATGTGCGCCTTGCGCACGTGGAAGAAGAAGTCGAACAGCAGCAGCGCGACGATCCCGGCGATCGTGAGACCCCAGACCAGCGGCGAGACGCTCATGAGTAACGTCTGTCCCACCTTCCGCTGGTTATGCCTCCCGTGACCTTCCCGTGAGGCTGCCTGCGCCTTAACACGGCGTTCACATTCGGGCAAAAAGCGGGAAACGGCCGTCCGCAAGACTCGGCGTGGCTGGAAGAGACGTGAAAGGGACCACCGTGAGCTACAAGGCTGAGTACATCTGGATCGACGGCACCGAGCCGACCGCCCTGCTGCGCTCGAAGACCAAGATCGTGGCTGACGGGGTCGAGCCGCCGGTGTGGGGCTTCGACGGCTCCAGCACCAACCAGGCCCAGGGCCACGCGTCCGACCGCGTGCTCCGCCCGGTCTTCACCTGTCCCGACCCGATCCGCGGCGGCGACGCCAAGCTCGTGCTGTGCGAGGTCGAGGAGATCAACGGCGAGCCGCACGCCAGCAACACCCGCGCCCTGCTGCGTCCGATCGCCGAGCAGTTCGCCGACCAGGAGTCCTGGTTCGGCATCGAGCAGGAGTACACCTTCTTCAAGGGCAGCCGCCCGCTCGGCTTCCCCGAGGGCGGTTTCCCCGCCCCGCAGGGCCACTACTACTGCGGCGTGGGCGCCGAGGCCGTGTTCGGCCGCGAGATCGTCGAGCTGCACCTCGACCGCTGCCTGGCCGCCGGCCTGAAGATCTCCGGCATCAACGCCGAGGTCATGCCCGGCCAGTGGGAGTTCCAGGTCGGCCCGGCGGGTCCGGTCGAGGTCGCCGACCACCTGTGGGTCGCCCGCTACCTGCTCTACCGGACCGCCGAGGAGTTCGGCGTGGAGGCCACCCTCGACGCCAAGCCCGCCCGCGGCGACTGGAACGGCGCCGGCGCCCACACCAACTTCTCGACCAAGGCCATGCGTGAGGGCTACGACGCCATCATCACCGCCTGCGAGGCGCTCGGCGAGGGCGACAAGCCGATGGAGCACGTGCGCCAGTACGGCGCCGACATCGAGCTCCGCCTCACCGGCCACCACGAGACCGCCCCCTGGAACAAGTACACCTACGGCGTCTCCGACCGCGGCGCCTCGGTGCGCATCCCGTGGCAGGTCGAGGTGGACAGGAAGGGCTACATCGAGGACCGCCGCCCCAACGCCAACGTCGACCCGTACGTGGTCACCCGCCTGCTGGTGAACACCTGCTGCGCGGCGCTGGAGAAGGCCGGCCAGGTCTGATCCCAGACGTGAAAGGGGGCTCCCGCCGGGCGGGAGCCCCCTTTTCGCGCGCTCAGGGCAGGCGGGTCTCGGCGAGCCGGAAGTCCAGGTCGGGGACGATCTCCGCGACGTCCATCTGCGCCTTCTGCAGCCGGCCCGAGTGGTCCCAGTTCATCGCCTGCCAGCGGGTGAACTGGTCGAGCACCCACATGCCCGACTGACGGCTGCCGTTGCCCGACTTGCCGTTGCCGCCGAACGGCAGGTGCGCCTCGGCCCCGGAGGTGGAGTTGTTGACGCTGACCATGCCGGCCGAGACGCCCTCGCGGAAGCGGAAGGCGCTGCGCGCGTCGCTCGTGTAGATCGAGCTGGACAGGCCGTAGCCGGGCAGGTTGGCCAGCTCGACGGCCTCGTCCAGGGTGGCGAAGGTCGTGACGCCCACGATCGGGCCGAACGTCTCCTCCATGAACAGCCGGTCGCCGGGACGTACGCCGTCAACGACCACCGGGTGGTAGTAGAGGCCCTCGCCGCCGTCGAAGCCGCCGCGCGGGTTGTCCTTCGTGATGCGCCCCACCGGCCCCGACACCACCGTGTGGTGCGGCTGGATCCAGGTGAGGTATTCCTCGTAGCGGTCGGCGAACTTGCGGTCGAGCAGCGGCCCGGCCAGCACGTCACCGGTGGGGTCGCCGACGGTGGCGGCCGCCAGCGCCCGCACCAGCCGCTCGACGAACGCGTCGTGGACGCTCTCGTGCACGATCGCCGTGCCGAGGCTGGTGCAGCGCTGGCCCGCGGTGCCGAAGCCGGAGAACAGCGCGCCCTCGGCGGCGAGGTCGAGGTCGGCGTCCGGCATGATCACCATGGGGTTCTTGCCGCCCAGCTCCAGGCAGGCCGACTGCAGGTGCCGGCCGGTCAGCTCGCCGACGCGCCGCCCGACCTCGCTGGAGCCGGTGAAGCCCACCTTGTGCACGGTGCCCTCCCCGAGCGCCCGCTCCAGGCCCGCGAACGTCTCCGCGCCGTCCGCGAAGAGCACGTTGAGCACGCCGTCGGGCAGGCCGGCCGCGGTGAAGAGCTGGAACATGGCGTGGGCGGAGGCGGCGGCGTACTCGGCGGGCTTCCACACCACCGCGTTGCCGCACAGCAGGGCCGGGACGAGATACCACGAGGGGACGGCCACCGGGAAGTTGCCCGCCGTGACGACCGCCGCCACGCCGACCGGGTTGCGGAAGGTGAACAGGTTCTTGTCCGGCATCTCCGACGGCACCGTCTGGCCGTACAGCCGGCGGCCCTCGCCCAGGAAGAAGTCACACGTGTCGACGATCTCGCGGACCTCGCCCAGCGCCTCCGCGTACGGCTTGCCGATCTCCTCGGTCACCAGCCGGGCCAGCGCCTCGGCGTTGGCCTCCACCAGCCGCCCGATCGAGGCGATCACCCGGCCGCGCACCGGCGCCGGCACCTTCGCCCACTCGCGCTGCGCCTCCGCCGCGGTGCGGCAGGCGGCGGCGAACGTGGCGGCGTCCGCCAGGCCGACCCGCGCCACGACCTCGGCCGGCCTGGCCGGGTTGGTCGAGTCGTACGTGGCCGTGCTCGCGGCCTCCTTGCCGCCCACGACGGACATGATTTGTCGGCTCACCGGGCCTCCTCCGTAAGTGTTGCGGTAGACGCTAGCCCTCCTGAGCCAATTTACGTAGCTCCGGCCCGTAGGCGGGATCGGCGAGCGCGGCGGCGAACTGCGCCTTGAGGTAGTTGAGCGGAGTGCCGGTGTCCCACCAGGTGCCGTCGATGACCTGCCCGTAGACCGGGTTGCCGGCGGCGGCGTGGCGGTGCAGGGCGTCGGTGAGGTAGATCTCGCCCTCGGGGTGCTCGTGCCAGCGGCGGGTGGCGGTCTCCAGCTCCGCCACCACGCCCGGGGTGACGACGTAGCCGCCGATGGCGGCGTAACGGGACGGGGCCTCCTCCGGGCGCGGCTTCTCCACCAGCCCCGAGATGCGCAGCCGGCCGCCGCCGAGATCCTCCTCGACCACGGGGACGCCGTAGCGGGAGGCGTCCTCGACCGCCATCGGCATCAGGGCCAGCACCGGGGCCCCCGTCGCCTCGTAGGCGGACTTGAGCTGCCGGGCGCGCGGCACCTCGGCCACGAACACGTCGTCGGCCCACAGCACCATGAACGGCTCGTCGCCGATGACGCGGGCGGCGTTGAGCACCGGCGTGCCGTTGCCGTAGGGGCCGTTCTGGTACAGGTACGTGATGTGGGCCAGCGACGACAGCTCGGCCATCGCCGCCGCCAGCTCGTCCTTGCCGGCCGCGGCCAGTTGCGCCTCCAGGTCGGCGTCGGGCGCGAAGTGCCGCTGGACCAGCTCCTTGCGTGAGGAGGTGACGATGGTGATGTCGTCGATGCCCGACTCCACCAGCTCCCTGATCGTGTGCTCGATGACGGGCTTGTCGCCGATCGGCAGCATCTCCTTCGGCAGCGCCTTGGTCAGAGGCAGCAGCCTCGTGCCCAGACCGGCCACCGGGATCACGGCTTTGCGCACCACGTGGGTCTCCTTCGCGAGGTGTGGGCACGTCACCGGGATCATTTCATGACGAAATCACCACGAACGGTTCGGTGCGGACGTCTCGGCCGAGCTCGCGATGTCCTTCCGCGTGGTCAGCGCCAGCTGTTCCGCGAGGTCGGCGAGGGCCCGCGAGGCCGCCAGCTCGTCGCCGATCAGCGGCACCGACGGGTCCGACGGGTTGCGTCGCGCCCGCCCCTGGCCCGTCACCTCGACACCGGCGTCGGTCACCAGTTCCGCCCGCGCCGAGGTGTCGTCGCCGTCCTCGGTCAGCTCCAGGCGTACGTTCCATTCTTTCGCTCTCATGGCACCCGGCTGCCCACCCGCGGCTCGAGGAAACTCCGCCGGAACTCGCGTTCGGCCAGCGTCTTCACGGCGGCCAGCCGGCCGCGTACGGCGAGGAAGTCGGCCGACTGCGACAGCAGCAGATAGACGAGGCCCGGCACGCCCGGGCGGCAGCGGATCCGCTGCCGCGACACCAGCCGCGTGCGCCCCTCACCGAGGTCGCGCAGCGCGATCGTCCAGGCCAGCGTGACGTGGAAGGCGCGGATGGACAGCACCAGCAGCCGGTCCGGCTCCGCCTGCGTCACCCGGTAGCCCACGTCGCCGCCTTTGGCAGGCAACAGGTCGCCGACCCCGAGCTTCCCCGGCTCCGGCGCGAAACCCTGGTCAGGGCCGCTCACCTGCGCCAGCCACGGCCACACCGCCTCCGGCGGCGCCTCGATCGTGACGGCGCGGGTCGCGACGACGTGCGGGTACGTCACCAGCTCGTCGCCCGGCAGCGCCGCGCGGGCCTCCTCGCGGGTCGCGCCCCAGCGCAGCAGCCGGGGACGGACGAGCAGCAGGTACGCGACCGGCACGGCCGCCCACCAGAACGGCCGGGGGTTGGAGAAACCTCTCATGTCTTCAGTGTCCGTTCTGCCCCTTGACGGCGGCCAGTGCCGAAGGGCGGTGGCGGGGCGGACGTTCGGGTGGGCGTGCGGAGGGTCCTTCGGCCCCCGCCTGATGGACCTCCGGCCCTGCGCCCTGCGCCCGCCCGCGCGCTGCGATGGAAGGACGAGAGGAGGCCATCATGATCGTGGTGGGTGTGGACGGATCGATGACCGCGCGGGCGGCGGTGGACTGGGCGGCCGCGGACGCCTTCCGCGCTCACCTGCCGCTGCGGATCGTGCACGCGGTGGACCGCTCGCCGTACCAGGTGGACAGGTCCGGCGGTTCAGGGGGCGCCGACACGCTGGTCCGCGAGGGGCAGCGGGTGCTGCGCGAGGCCGTCGCCCTGGCGCGCGAGCGGCAGCCCTCGGTCGAGGTGACGACGCGGGACCTCGAGGGCTCGCCCGTGGCCGTGCTGCGCGAGCAGGCGGAGCGGGCCGGCGAGATCGTGCTCGGCAGCCGGGGGCTCGGCGGCTTCGCCGGGACGCTGCTCGGCTCCGTCAGCGCGCAGGTGGCCGGGCAGGCGCGCTGCCCCGCCGTCGTCGTACGCGGCGAACGACGGCCCCGGCAGGGCAGGATCGTGGCCGGCGTGGACGACTCGCCCACGTCGGAGCCCGCGCTCGCCTACGCCTTCCAGCAGGCGGACCTGCGCGGCAGCGCCCTCCAGGTCGTGCACGCCTTCGCGCCGGAGATCGCCCGCGACCTCGACGAGGTGCGCGCCGGCCGGCACCGGGTCGTCCAGAAGCGGCTGCGGGCCTTCCGCGAGCGCTATCCGCACCTGGAGGTCGAGGAGGCCGTCAGGTTCGCCCACCCGGTGGACGCGCTCACCGCGGCCTCCGCCGAGGCCGACCTGGTGGTGGTCGGCTCCCACGGGCGCGGGCCGTTCGGCGCGGCGGTGCTCGGCTCGGTCAGCCGGGGCGTCCTGCACCACGCCCGCTGCACCGTCGCCGTCGTACGGGCTCCGGGAGCGGACGTCCCCGCGCAGAGGACTTAAGCCACCACCGGCACGGGACGTTCGCCGGTGACGGGCACGCCCGCGGGTAGCGGAGCGTGGGTGGGGAAAGCGAGGTGGGAAGAGCATGACCATCGAAGTCAAGGACCTCATGGGACGGGTGGCCATCGCCGTCAGGCAGGACGCGTCGTTCGCCGACATCGTGGCCGCGATGCGGCGGTTCGCGGTCGGGGCCGTCACCGTCATCGACGCCGAGCGGCGTCCCGTGGGCGTGGTCACCGCGGACGATCTCCTCATGAAGGAGACCGACCAGGTGCGCCACAGCGTCTCGATGTACGAGTCGCACCGGCAGCGGGCGGAGCACGAGAAGGCGGCGGCGGTCACGGCCGCCCGGCTCATGACCTCGCCGGCGATCACCGTCACGCCCCGCGACCCGGTGCGGGTGGCGGCCCGGCTGATGCACGACAGGCGCATCAAGCAGCTCCCCGTGGTCGACCCGGACACCGGCAGGATCGTCGGCACCCTCCACCAGCGGGACGTGCTGCGCGTCTTCACCCGGCCGGGCGAGGAGCTGGCGGCCGACGTGCGGGCCGTGCTGCCCGAGCGGGGGGCGTACACGATCGAGATCGACCGGGGCGTGGTGCGCGTCGCGGGCGAGGCCGAACGGCGCTCGCAGGTGATCGCGCTCGTGGAGCGGCTGCGCGCGGTGGAGGGCGTCATCGACGTGGTCGCGGACGTGCGCTGCGCCGTGGACGACCTCGTGGCCATGCCGCCGGGTTGAGGACCAAAGGCCCCGCCAGGCGGGTCGTACGGCTCTGCGTCAAAACCAGGTGAAGCGATGTCCTTGAGATACCGGAAATCGACGCGATCTCCACGAAAGGACGCCGTCATGACCGCCACCGCCAGCAAGCACGCCACCCCGGGCCACGTCGCCACCGAAAGCGCACGCCGCCCCGTGGACTACGTCTGGGCCGCCGCCCGCGTCGCCCTCGGCTGGGTCTTCCTGTGGGCCTTCCTGGACAAGACCTTCGGCTGGGGCTTCGCCACCCCGGCGGCCAAGGCCTGGATCAACGGCGGCAGCCCCACCACCGGCTTCCTCAAGGGCACCGGCGAGAACGCCCTCGGCGGCCTGTTCACCCCGCTGGCCGGACAGGTCTGGGTGGACTGGCTGTTCATGCTCGGCCTCCTCGGCGTCGGCGCCGCGCTCGTCCTCGGGGTCGGCACCCGGATCGCCGCCGTCGCCGGGACCGTGATGCTGGTGCTCATGTGGGCGGCCGAGCTGCCCCTTACCACGAACCCGTTCATGGACGAGCACCTCATCTACGCGATCGTCCTCGCCGGCCTGGCCCTCGCCGACGCCGGCGCCACCCTCGGCCTCGGCAACCTGCGCATCGTCCGCGAGAACGCGTGGCTCAGGTAGCCGGACCGCCCGCCCCGGCGCCGGCTTCCCGCAGAACGGACACACCCGCCAGAACGTGGCCGACCACATGGTCGGCCACGTTCGCGTCCACCGGCCGGACGCCGTGGTCGATCCACACGCTGCGCAGCCCGGCCGCCCTCGCGCCCGCGACGTCCGTGACCGGGTCGTCGCCCACCATCCAGCCCCCGGCCGCCAGGTCCGCCCCGCAGCGCCGGGCCGCGATCGCGAACAGCTCCGCCGCCGGTTTGTGCACGCCCTCCGCCCCGGAGATCGCGTAACCGTCGATCAGCGTGTCCAGCCCCGTCCGCCGGATCTTGGCGAGCTGGCGCTCGCCCGAGCCGTTCGTGGCGATCCCCACCCGCCAGCCGTCGGCGCGCAGCTCCGCCAGCGCCTCGCGGACCCCCGGATAGCAGTCCACCAGGGACGGCAGCCGCCGCCGGAACGCCTCCCACAGCTCGGCCGCCGGCTCGGGCAGCCCGAACCGCCGCCGCACCCCCGCGAAGAACCGCGCCCGGTCCGCACCCGCCTCGGCGTCCAGCGCCGTGATCAGCCCGGCCGCCTCCGGCCCGAGCTTCCGCTCCTCCGCCAGCTCGGCGGCCCATCCGGCCACCGCCGTGTCCAGGTCGAGAAGGGTCCGGTCCAGGTCGAAGAGCACGAGCGGCGCCATGCCCGCCAGCCTACGGCCGCGTACATGCCCGGAGGTCCCTCACGAAAAGGACTTTCGCCGCTGGGCCCGCCGCCCGCCCCGGCGATGTCATGGGAGCCGGAGTGATCAGGAGGCTGTGATGAGCATGGTGGGGTCCGACGGCTCCCGTACGGCACACGACACCGGGCCGCAGGCCGACCGGCTCGGCGACTACCTGGCCCGCATCGGCGGCACGCCGCTGCTGACCGCCGAGGAGGAGGTCGCGCTGGCCGGGCGCGTCGCGGCCGGCAGGTCCGCCGCCCGCCTGCTCGCCGCCGGCGACGCGCGGCCCGGCCTGGAGGAGCTGGCGGCCGACGGCCGGGCCGCGCGGGAGCACCTCATCCGGGCGAACCTGCGCCTCGTGGTCTCCGTCGCCAAGCGGTACGCCTACCGCGGCATGTCCTGGGCCGACGTCGTCCAGGACGGCAACCTGGGCCTCATGGAGGCCGTCGAACGCTTCGACCACACCCGCGGCCACCGCTTCGCCACCTGCGCCACCTGGTGGATCCGCAAGTACATCCAGCAAGGACTGGAGTACGCGCACACCGTGCGGCTGCCGATCGGCGTCCAGGACGAGCTCGGCAGGCTGGCGCGGGCCGAGAGCGCCGTCGCGCAGCGCCTCGGCCGCACCCCCACCGAGGACGAGCTGGCCGCCCACCTCGGCGAGAAGCCGGCCAGGCTCGTCCTGCTGCGGCGGATCTCCCAGGGCTGCGTCAGCCTCGACCTGGCGCCCGGCGACCTCGTCGAGGACCCCGGCGGACCGGCGCCCGTGGAGAGCGCCGAGCGGGAGGCGCTGAAGGACGTGCTGACGGCGCTGGTGGCCGGGCTGGCGCCGCGCCAGGCGATGATCGTACGGATGCGCTACGGCCTGGACGGCCAGGACGAGCACACCCCCCGCCAGATCGCCGACCGGATGGGCGTGACCCCGCACTGGGTGCGCCAGCTCGAACGCGAGTCGCTGGCCCGCCTGTGCCGGCGCGGCACGAGGGCGGGCCTGACGGCCTGGATCGGCTGAATCGGCGCGTCCGGGCCTCGGCGGCGTCAGGCCGTGAAGTCGGCGAAGTCGAAGCCCGGCGAGACGACGCAGCTCACCAGCACCGGCTCGCCGGCCGCCGGCCGGGCCGACTGCGTGACGCCGCCGGGGACGACGGCCTGCGGGACCTCGCCGTCCTCGACCCGCGGCCCCAGGACGACCGTGCGCTCGCCGATCGTCAGCTCCAGCGGCCCGCCCCGGTGCCACAGCCAGACCTCGTCCGACTTCACCACGTGCGGCACGGACTCCTCGCCCGGGTTGAGCAGGAAGTAGATGCCGGTCGCGGTGGCGCGGGGACCGGCGTAGCCGGGCGGCTCGAACGTCACCCCCGTACGCCAGGTCTCCCTGAACCACCCGCCCTCCGGGTGGGGGAGAAGGTCCAGGGCGGCGGCCACGGGCGGGCGCTCGACGAATGCGACCGGGGCGCCGGTGACGTCCCTGCGCAGGAAGCGGGTGCCGTCGAGGACGAGCTGTCCGGGCAGGCCGGCGGCCAGCGCGGCGGCCTCGTCGGCGACGTGGACGGACGGCCCGTCGGGGTAGGTCTTGAGCTCCACCCGGCCGAGTCTAGGGGGCCGCGAAATGTCGGTCGGAGTGGCTAGTCTGCGACGGGTGATCGAACGGTGGAGCCGTGATCAGGTGCTCGCCCTCGCCCCCGACGCCGCCTCCCGCAAGGCCGCCCAGGGCGTGGCGTCGCCCGGGAAATGGCAGGTGCGCGGCGTGGCCGGCGCGCTTCTCTACGGCGCGTGCCGCGGCAGCGGCGCCACGCCCTACCTGGCGTGCGTCGACCTGACCGGGCCCGCCTACCGCTGCACCTGCCCCAGCCGGAAGTTCCCCTGCAAGCACGCGTTGGGGCTGCTGCTGCTGTGGGCGGGCGACGCCGTCCCGGAGGGAACCCAGGCCCCGGCCTGGGCCACCGAGTGGCTCACCGCCCGCACCGCCCGCGCAACCTCCACCCGATCTCCGGCGCAGCCCCCCACCGGGCCCGAACCGGCGCCGGAGCGTTGGCCCGCCGAGGATCGACTGGGGCCGGAGCAGCGGGTTGACGGGGCGCTGAGGCGGCAGGCCGCCGGGGCCGCCTCGGGGCCTGAGCGACGCCCCGACGAGGCGGAGGTCGGGTCGGAGCGGCAGCTCGCCGAAGCCGGGACAGGGCGGCAGGCCGAGGTAGGGACCGAGCAGCCGGCCGATGGGGTCGAGGTGGGGCCGGCGCGGCAGCCCTCTGGGGCGGAGTCGGTGCGGCATGGGCGGGTGGGTGCGGGGCTGGCCGAGGTGGAGCGGTGGCTGGCTGACCAGGTCAGGCAGGGGCTCGCGGGAGCGGCCGAGCACGAGTGGGACGGCCTGGCCAAACGCCTCATCGACGCGCAGGCCCCCGGCGTCGCGGGCATGGTGTCTCGGCTGGCCCAGGTGCGGGCGGGCGACGACTGGCCGGGCCGGCTGCTGGCCGAGTACGCGCTGATCAACCTGCTCGCCGTCGCCTACCGGCGGCGCGCCGAGCTGCCCGCTCCGCTGGCCCGTACCGTCCTCATCCGCGCCGGATTCCCCGTCACGCGGGAGGAGGTGCTGGCCGGCCCGGCCCTCCGCGACCACTGGGACATCCTGGGCCGCCGCGACGAGGTGCAGGACCGCCTGACCGCACGCCGCGTGTGGCTGCGCGGGCGACGGAGCGGGCGGGCCGCGCTGGTGCTGTCGTTCGCGCCGCAGGGCCAGCCGCTGGACGCCTCCCTGGTCACGGGCGTCACCCTCGACGCCGACGTCGCCTTCTACCCCGGCGCGGCCCCCTTGCGGGCCCTGGTCGCCGACCGGCACGGCACCGTCCCCGCCGCCGGCCCGCCGCCCGGCGGCCCGCCCGAGGAGGCGCTGGAGGAGGTCGCCCGCGCCGTGGCGGAGGACCCGTGGGTGGAGTCGTGGCCGGTGGTGCTGACGGACGTCGTCCCCGAGCGGACCGCGATCGGCGGGCTCCCGCTGCACCCCGCCGCCCACGACCCCTGGCGACTGCTTGCGGTGTCGGGCGGCCATCCGCTCACGGTGGCGGCCGAGTGGACGCCGCGGGGCCTGCGCCCCCTCACCACCTGGGACGACGACGGCACGGCGGTGATCCTGTGAGCGTACGAGGGCCAGTGGGAGCAGTGGGGGAGGGGGCTCGGTGAGCCGGTGGGACGAGTTGACGTCGGCGGCGCTCGTGGGCACCGATCGGCGGCCGTACCACGGTGTGCTGCTGGAGGACGCGGCCGTAGAGGTGGCGCGCCTGCGGGCGGGGCGGCGCCTCGGCCCGCTCGCGCCTCCGGACCCCGCGCCCGCCGAGGACCGCCCGGCCGTCGGACGGCAGGCGGCCGAGCGCCTGGCCCGCATCCTGGGCGGCGAGCACGAGCGGCTGCTGCCCGAGTGGCTGGCCGCCGCGGCGGCGACCGGCCGCCGCGTCCCCCCGCGCATGCTGCCCGACCTGCTCGACCGCGGCCGGCGCGACGGCTCCATCCGGGCGCACCTCGGCGTGCTGGCCGGGCGGCGCGGCAGGTGGCTGGCCGCGCTCAACCCGGCGTGGGCCTACCTGCTGGCCGAGCCCACGGGCGAGACCTGGGAGCTCGGCGGCCCCGCCGACCGCCGCGCCCACCTACGGGCGCTGCGCGCGGCCGACCCCGGCGAGGCGAGGCTGCTGCTGGAGAGCACGTGGGAGCGCGAGACCCCGGACGACCGGGCCGAGTTCGTCGCGCTGCTGGCCGACGGGCTGAGCATGGCCGACGAGCCGTTCCTGGAGGCCGCGCTCGACGACCGCCGCCGCGAAGTACGCCAGACCGCCGCCAACCTCCTCACCCGCCTCCCCGCCTCCCGCATGGCGCGGCGGATGGCCGAGCGGCTGCGGTCGTGTGTCACCGTCACCGGCGACGTCATCGTCATCGAGGCCCCCGAGGCGTGCGACAAGGCGATGGAACGCGACGGCATCCGTCCGAAGCCCCCGCGCGGCCTCGGCGAGCGCGCCTGGTGGCTCCAGCAGCTCATCTCCCGCGCCCCTCTCGCGGCATGGGGCCACCCGCCCGAGCGGCTGCTGGCCATGCGCGTTCCTGACTGGGACGCCGAGGTCAGGACCGCCTGGGTACGCGCCGCCGTGCTCCAGCGCGACCCCGCGTGGGCGCGGGCGATGTTCGGCTGGGACCCGATCGCCGACCTGCTGGTGTCGCTGCCGCCGCAGGAGCAGCAGGACCTGGCGGCCGGTTTCGTACGCGGCCACGAACCCGACAGTCAGCTCATCATGGTGCTCGGCGGCGTGTCGTCCCCGTGGAAGGAGGAGCTGGCCACGGCCGTCCTCCACAAGATCGTCAAGGTGTCGGCCACACAGCCGTGGAACCTCGGCGAGCTGGTCAAGCTGGCCGGCGAGCACATCGACCCCACGCTGTTCCCGCTGGCCGAGAGCTATTCGCCGGTCGAGCCGATCCAGCAGGTCGCGGCCCTGCTGCGGTTCCGCGCCGACCTGCACAAGGAGTTGTTGCCCGAGATGTCCGACAGCGCCCCGGTCATGAGACCGACGAAGGAGCACCCATGACCGTTCTGCGCCCGCACGCGGAAGACCAGTACGCCGAGGAGCTCGCCCTCCTCGCCAAGGACGACGACCGGCCACGGCCGCCGGGCTGGCGGCTGTCGCCGTGGGCGGTCACCACCTACGTGCTGGGCGACGGCGACCGCGTCACCCCCAAGTACATCGGCCCCCGCCGCATCGTCGAGGTCGCCGTCGCCACGCTCGCCACCGACCGCGCGCTGCTGCTGCTCGGCGTGCCCGGCACCGCCAAGACGTGGCTGTCGGAGCATCTCGCCGCCGCCGTCAGCGGCGACTCCACGCTGCTCGTGCAGGGCACGGCCGGCACCGCCGAGGAGGCCGTACGCTACGGCTGGAACTACGCCCGCCTCCTCGCCGAGGGCCCCTCGCTCGACGCGCTCACCCCGTCGCCCGTCATGCGGGCCATGGCCGAGGGACGCATCGCCAGGGTCGAGGAGCTGACCCGCATGCCGTCCGACGTCCAGGACGCGCTGATCACCGTGCTCTCGGAGAAGACGCTGCCGATCCCCGAGCTCAACCGCGAGGTGCAGGCCGAACGCGGCTTCAACGTCATCGCCACCGCCAACGACCGCGACCGCGGCGTCAACGAGCTGTCCAGCGCCCTGCGCCGCCGCTTCAACACCGTGGTGCTGCCGGTGCCGGCGACCGCCGAGGAGGAGGTCGACATCGTCGCCCGGCGCGTCGCCCAGCTCGGGCGCTCGCTGGAGCTGCCGGAGACGGCCACGGGGCTGGAGGAGATCCGGCGGGTGGTGACGGTCTTCCGCGAGCTGCGCATGGGCGTCACCGAGGACGGGCGCACCAAGCTCAAGTCGCCGAGCGGCACGCTGTCCACGGCCGAGGCCATCTCCGTGCTGACCAGCGGCATCGCGCTCGCCGCCCACTTCGGCGACGGCGTCCTGCGCCCGGCCGACGTCGCCGCGGGCATCGTCGGGGCCGTGGTGCAGGAGCCGGTGTCCGACCGGGTGGTGTGGCGCGAATACCTGGAGACCGTGGTCCGCGAGCGCTCCGACTGGCGCGACTTCTACCGAGCCTGCCGCGAGGCCACATGACCACGTCCGGAGCGCTGGTGGTGGGGGAGGCGCGCGTGACGGTGCTCGGCGTGCGCCACCACGGGCCGGGCTCGGCCAGGGCCGTCCGCGCCGAGCTCGAACGCCTGCGTCCCGACGCGATCCTCATCGAGGGGCCGCCCGAGGCCGACGCGCTCGTCCGCCTCGCCCCTGGTCTCGACCCGCCCGTCGCGCTGCTGGCGCACGTGCCGGGGGCGCCGTCGCGTGCGGCGTTCTGGCCGTTCGCCGGGTTCTCGCCGGAGTGGCAGGCGATCCTGTACGGGGTGTCGGCCGGCGTACCGGTGCGCTTCTGCGACCTGCCGGCCGCGCACACCCTGGCCGAGGACCCGCGAGGCGGCGAGGACCAGCCGCCCGCCGCACGACCGGCCGACCCCATCGGCACACTGGCCGCCGCGGCCGGCTACGACGACCCGGAACGCTGGTGGGAGGACGTCGTCGAGCACCGGCCCGGCCCCACCGCCGAAGCGCCGGCGCCCTGGTTCGAGGTGATCGCCGAGGCCATGGCCGCCGTACGCGAGGGTCACGTGCCGGACGAGCGGGAGGCCAGGCGCGAGGCCCACATGCGCAGGACCGTCCGTGCCGCGCTCAAACAGGGCCACACCCGCGTCGCGGTCGTCTGCGGCGCCTGGCACGTGCCCGCGCTCACCGGCCCGCAGCCGTCCGCCGCGGCCGACAACGCGCTGCTGCGCGGCCTGCCCAAGGTGAAGGTGGAGCTGACCTGGGTGCCGTGGACGTACGGCCGGCTCGCCTCCTGGAGTGGCTACGGCGCGGGCGTCACCTCGCCGGGCTGGTACCACCACCTTTTCACCGTGCCCGACCACCCGGTGGAGCGGTGGCTGGCCGAGGCGGCCGGGGTGCTGCGCGGCGAAGGGCTCGCGGTGTCGTCCGCGCACGTCATCGAGTCCGTACGGCTCGCCGAGAGCCTGGCCGCGCTCCGCGGCCGGCCCCTGGCCGGGCTGAGCGAGGTCACCGAGGCGGCACGAGCGGTCCTGTGCGAGGGCGACGACCTGGCGGTGGAGCTGATCCAGCGGCGGCTGGTCGTCGGCGACCGGCTCGGCCGCGTACCGGACGGCGTGCCGATGGTGCCGCTCCAGCGCGACCTGCGCGACCAGCAACGGCGACTGCGGCTGCGGCCCGAGGCGCTCGACCGCGAGCTCGACCTCGACCTGCGCAAGCCCCTCGACCTCGAACGCAGCCACCTGCTGCACCGGCTGCGGCTGCTGGAGGTGGGCTGGGGCACGCCGGGGCAGGCGCGCGGCAAGGGCACCTTCCGCGAGACGTGGACCCTGCGGTGGCGGCCGGAGCACGATCTCGCGCTCATCGAGCACGCCGCGCTCGGCACCACCGTCGCGGCGGCGGCCACGCGGCGGGCCGCCGACCGCGCCGGAGGCGGCTCGGCGGCGCTGGCGGAGCTGACGGCGCTGGTCGAGCACTGCCTGCTGGCCGACCTGCCGGACGCGCTGCCCGCCGTGCTTGCCGCACTGTCGGCGCGGGCCGCCCTGGACACCGACGTCACGCACCTCATGGCGGCACTGCCCGCGATGGTCCGCGCCCACCGGTACGGCGACGTACGCGGCACTCCGGCCGAGGGGCTGGCGGTGATCGTCCGTTCGATGCTGGACCGGATCAGGATCGGGCTGCCGGTCGCCGTGACCGGCCTGGACGACGACGCCGCGGCCGACCTGCTCAAACACATCGACGCCGTCCACGCCGCCGTCGCCCTCCTCACCGAACACGTGGACGGGACGGAACATGCGGAGCCCGTCGAGCGGCCCGAGGGGGGACGGGAGCGGGAACGTTGGCTGGCGACGTTGCGTGGGCTCAGCGACCGGCAGGATCTGCACGGCCTCATCGAAGGCCGGCTCACCCGGATCCTCCTCGACTGCGGCGAGCTCGACGACGCCGGCGACCGCATGTCCCGGGCCATGTCCCGCGGACAGGCGCCGGCGCGGGCCGCATCCTGGGTGGAGGGTTTCCTGAGCGGGGGAGGCCTGCTGCTGGTGCACGACCCTCGGCTGCTCTCCCTGGTGGACGGCTGGCTCACCGGGCTGTCCGGCGACCAGTTCACCGACGTGCTGCCGCTGCTGCGCCGTACGTTCGGCGCGTTCGCCGCCCCCGAGCGCCGTTCGATCGGCGAGCGCCTGCGTTCGGCGGGACGCGAACGGGACCGGGACGACGCCCACGACCTGGACGACCGCCGCGCGGCCGGCGCCGTCGCCACCGTCCTGTCGATCATCGGCCGCACACCCGCCCGCACCACCGAGGGGGAACGATGAACGACGAGCGGATGCGGCGCTGGCGGCTGGTGCTGGGAGGCGGCGACGCCGACGGGGTCGGGTTCGGGCTGCAGGGGGACGACGCCCACATGGACGCCGCCCTCGCCGCCGTCTACGACCACGGCGAGGGCGGCGGCGCCGGGACCGGCGGCGGCGGCAGGGAGGGCGGGCTGGGGGCGTCGGCCCCGCGCGTGGCGCGCTGGCTCGGCGACATCCGGACCTACTTCCCCGCCACGGTCGTCCAGGTGATGCAGAAGGACGCGATCGAGCGGCTCAACCTCACCAGGCTCCTGCTGGAGCCGGAGATGCTGGAGGCCGTGGAGCCCGACGTGCACCTGGTCGGCACCCTGCTCGCGCTCAACAAGGTGATGCCCGACCAGGCCAGGGAGTCGGCGCGGGCGGTGGTCCGCACGGTGGTGGCGGAGCTGGAGCGCCGGCTGGCGCAGCGGACGCGGGCGGCGGTGGCGGGCGCGCTCGACCGCTCGGCGCGCACGCACCGACCGAAGCGGACGGCCGACATCGACTGGGACCGTACGATCCGGGCGAACCTCAAGCACTACCTGCCCGACCGCAACACGGTGGTCCCGTCCCGGCTGGTCGGCTACGCCCGGCGCAGGCGGGCGGTGCAGCGGGAGGTCGTGCTGTGCGTCGACCAGAGCGGGTCGATGGCGGCGTCGGTGGTGTACTCAAGCGTGTTCGGGGCGGTGCTGGCCTCGATGAGGTCGTTGCGGACGTCGCTCGTGGTGTTCGACACGGCGGTGGTGGACCTCACGGACCAGTTGCACGACCCGGTGGAGCTGCTGTTCGGCACCCAGCTCGGCGGCGGCACCGACATCAACCGGGCCGTCGCCTACTGCCAGGGCCTCATCACCCGTCCGGCTGACTCGATCTTCGTCCTGGTCAGCGACCTGTACGAGGGCGGCGTCCGGCAGGAGATGCTGCGCCGGGTGGCGGCGATGAAGGAGGCCGGCGTCCAGGTGATCGTGCTGCTGGCGCTGTCCGACGAGGGGGCGCCCTTCTACGACCACGAGAACGCCGCCGCGCTGGCCGCGATGGGGGTGCCGGCGTTCGCCTGCACCCCCGACGCCTTTCCCGGGCTGATGGCGGCGGCGATCGAGCGCCGCGACATCGGCCGCTGGGCGGAGCACACCTTCGGAGCCTGATCCCACAGCCCTGCCGCCCGCCCTGCCGCCCGTCCTGCCGTCCGCCCTGCCGTCCTCATGGCCGACGGGGCTCAGTGGGCGGATTCCTGGTCGGGGCGGGCGTGCCGCGGCAGCAGGAACGACAGCGCGAACGTCAGCACCAGCAGCCCGACCTCGACCCACACCGTGACCTCCATCGAGGCGCCGAACCCCCACTGGTCGGCGAGCAGGTTGAAGAACAGCGTCCCCAGCAGGGCGCTGCCGAGCGCGCCGCCGAGCTGCTGCACGGCGGTCAGCGTCCCGGACGCCGAGCCGGACTCGTGCGGCTCGACACCGGCGAGCACGATGTCGAAGAACGGCGCCATGGTGAGCCCCATGCCGATGCCGACGAGGCCGAGGCCGGGGGCGAGCTGCCAGACGGTGACGTCGAGCCCGGCGAAGTGGATGGTGAGCGCGAGCACGGCCGCCCCTGCCCCCATCACGGTCGCGCCGATCTGCAGCAGCCCGCGCCCGAGCTTCTCCTGCAGCCCGGACATCGCCAGGCCGAAGCCGACCACGCCGCCGACGGCCTGCGGCAGCCCGGCGAGGCCCGCCTTGAGCGGGGAGAAGCCGAGCCCCATCTGGGTGTAGAGGGCGAAGACCAGGCCGATGCCCATCATGCCGGTGAAGAAGGCGAGCCCGGCGACGAGCCCGCCGGTGAAGGCGCGCTTGCGGAACAGGCCGGGGACGACCAGCGGGTCCTTGCCGGAGGCGGCGCGGCGGGTCTCGTACCGGGCGAACACGGCGAAGACCACGATCGAGGCGGCCATGGACGCGAACGTCCACCAGGGCCAGCCCTGCTCGCGCCCCTGGATGAGCGGGTAGACGAGCAGCAGCGCGGCGAGCGAGACCAGCCCGACGCCGCCGAGGTCGAGCCGGGTGGCGTTGGACAGGCGGAACTCGGGCAGGAAGCGGATCCCGGCGAGCGCGGCGGCGAGGCCGAGCGGCAGGTTGATCAGGAAGATCATGCGCCAGCCGGTGCCGAAGAAGTCGGCGTCGACGAGCCAGCCGGCCAGCACCGGGCCGCCGACCGACGAGATGGTCATGACCGGCCCGAACATGCCGAACGCCTTGCCCATCTCGTGCGGCGGGAACATCTCCTTGATCAGGCCCAGCCCTTGGGGCAGCATCACGGCGCCGAACAGGCCCTGCAGCACCCGTGCGGCGATCAGCATCTCGGGGCTGACGGCGATGCCGCACAGCAGCGAGGCCGCGGTGAAGCCGAAGGCGCCGATGAGGAACATGCGCTTGCGGCCGTAGAGGTCGCCGAGCCGGCCGCCGGTGATGAGGCCGACGGCCATGGCGAGCGTGTAGCCGGCGCCGAGCCACTGCACGAGGCTGTCGCTCCCGCCCAGGTCGCGCTGGATCGTGGGGGCGGCGATGGTGGTGACCAGGGCGTCGAGCAGGTCCATTACCTCGGCGGCGAGGATCACGAAGAGCGCGACCCATCGCCACCGGTAGCCCTGGGCCTCGCCTGTCTCCTGGGAGGCGGTGACGGTCATCTTGGTAACTCCTGACGGATGAAACAGTGTTCTGAGGAACGAACGGTGTTCGTCACGAACACCGTTTTAGTAGCGAACACTGTTCGTGTCAAGTACAGTGTTCGGTATGGACCGGACGAGGACGACCGACGGCGTGCCCGCCCCTCCCTGGCGCAAGTCACGCCGGCAGCCGCAGCCCAAGCGCCAGCTCAGCCAGGACCTCATCGTCGAGGCCGGGCTGCGGATCCTGGACGACGAGGGGTTCGAGGCGCTCAGCATGCGGCGCGTCGCCCAGGAGCTCGACACCGGCCCCGCGTCCCTGTACGCGCACGTCGCGAACAAGGAGGAGCTGCTGGAGCTGATCTACGACCGGGTGCTCGGCGAGATCCGGCTGCCCGAGCGCGACGCGGCCCACTGGAAGGAGCAGCTGCGCGCGTACTGCCTGGAGGTGCACCGCGTCCTCGGCCACCACTCCGACGTGGCCCGCGCGGCGCTGGCGAGCATCCCCACCGGCCCCAACTCCCTGCGCGCGGGCGAGTTCGTCTACGGGCTGCTCATCGAGGCCGGCATGCACCCGAGGGAGGCGTCGCTGGTCATGGACCGCCTCTCGCTCTACCTCATCGGCGACGCCTACGAGGGCTCCCTGCACCGCGCCAGGATGCGCGCCGCCGGGCTGACCGACCCGCAGGAGTACTTCGAGCGGTTCTCCGGCCAGATCGCCACCTACTACCGCGCACTGCCCGCCTCCACCTTCCCGCACCTGCACCAGCACATCGACGAGCTGGTCGCCGACGACGGCGAGAACCGCTTCATGTACGGGCTGGAGCTGATGCTCGACGGCCTGGAGAACCGCATGCCCGGCGCCTGATCCGGCCCCGGTCCAGAGCCTGATCTAGGTCCAAGTGCCGAGAGGCGGCTAGGACCAGCGGCCGATGTGCTGAGCTGTGCCTTCGCCCTAGCGTGACCGGCATGACGACGATCGTTGAGGAGAAGCCGGCCCCGGCCGGCGTGGTGTCGGCGCCGTACCGTGCGCTGAGTTTCGGGCTCGTGGCCATCGTGACCCTGCTGGCGTTCGAGGCGATGGCGGTGGCCACGGCCATGCCCGTGGTGGCCCGCGAGCTGGACGGCATGCCCCTGTACAACCTGGCCTTCAGCGCCACCCTGGCGGCCAGCGTGATCGCGACCGTGCTGGGCGGGCGGTGGAGCGACCGGCGCGGGCCGCTCGAACCGATCGCGGCCGGGGTGGTGACGTTCGTGGCCGGGCTGCTGCTGGCGGGGTTCGCGCCGACCATGGAGGTGTTCGTGGCCGGGCGGTTCGTGCAGGGGCTCGGCGCCGGGGCCACCCAGGTCGCCCTGTACGTGCTGGTCGCCCGCGTCTACCCCGCCGCGCTGCATCCGAAGGTGTTCGCGCTGTTCTCGGCCGCGTGGGTGGTGCCGTCGATGGTGGGCCCGGCGATCGCCGGGTTCGTGGTGCAGAACGCCGACTGGCGGTGGATCTTCCTCGGCGTCTCGCTCATCGTCGTCCCGTCGGCGCTGCTGCTCTGGCGCGGCACCACCGGCCGCGACCTCGGCACAGGCTCCGGAGAGCCCGCACCGGGCGCCGACCCCGCCCCCGCTCTCGGCCGCAAGCTGGTCTGGGCCGCGGTGACGGCCGTGGCCGCCGCGCTCATCCAGTACGGCAGCGCCCTGGAGCTGGCCGGCCTGCCCCTGCTCGCTGCGGGCGTCGTCCTGCTGGCCGTGGCACTGCCCAGGCTGCTGCCGACCGGCTCGCTGCGGGCCGCGCCCGGCCTGCCGAGCGCGCCGGTGCTGCGCGGGCTGGCGTTCGGCTCGCTCACCGCCGCCCAGGTGCTGATCCCCCTCATGCTGATCAACGAGCGCGGGCTCAGCGCCACCGCCGCCGGCATCGTCCTCACGGTCGGCGCGCTCGGCTGGTCCACCGGCTCCTGGCTCAAGGGCCGCGGCCGGATCAGCAACCTGCTCGCGGTCCGCGGCGGAGCCGCCCTGCTCGCGACCGGCCTCGCGCTGGTCACGCTCGTGCTGGTGGACTCGGTGCCGCTGGCGCTCGCGCACGTCGCCATGGCCATCGCCGGACTCGGCATCGGCATGCTGCACCCGACGGTCTCGGTGCTGGTGCTGGAGATGTCCGCGCCGGGGGAGGAGGGCCAGAACAGCGCCGCCGTGGGCGTCGGCGAGTCGGTCTTCACCGTGGGCGCCGTCGCGGCCAGCGGCGCGATCTTCACGGCCTCCGGCGGCAGCTACGCGGCCGGTCTGCTCACCGCCGTCGCGCTGGCCGTGCTGGCGTTCGCGCTGGCCCCCCGTTTGGTCCGGTCCCGCACAGCAGGCACTATGGAAGTGACCGTGCCCTAAGTGGGCCGTAAGAGGGGGGTACATGCCGCGAGTGCGTGAGCTCGAGGTCTTCCGGCTCGTCCTGCCGTACGGCAGGAGGTCGGAGACCCTGCTCGTGAAGCTCACCGACCAAGGCGGCATGACCGGGTGGGGCGAAGCGCTCTCCCCTCAGCCCAAGACCTGGTCGAAGCTGGAAGAGACGCTGGCCGCCCTGCTCATCGGCGTCGACTGGGAGCACCCCGACGCCGTCCCGAGCGGCGACCCGGCGGTCGACATGGCCTGCTGGGACCTGTGGACGAGGATGCGCGGCGTGCCGCTCGCCGAGGCGATCGGCGGCACCCGCACCTCCCTCATGGCCACCGTCCGCCTGTCGCCCGACCCGTCCACGGAGAGCCTGGTCAGCCGGGTCAACCAGCAGGTCTGCGCCGGCTACGGGCACGTCACGCTCGACGTGCGTCCCGGCTGGGACGTCGAGCCCGTACGCGCCGTCCGGGCCGCCTACCCCGCGCTGACCCTCGCCGTCGACTGCGGCAACGCCTACACCGAGCAGGGCCAGCTCGTCGCCCTCGACTCCTACGGCCTAGAGGTCATCGAGCGGCCGTTCGCCACCGGCGACGTCTACGCCCACGCCGCGCTCCAGGACGAGGTGACGGCCTCCGTGGCCGTCGAGGTCGCCTCCACCGCCGAGCTCGACGACTTCCTCACCGTACGGGCCGCGCGGGTGCTGCTGCTGCGGCCCACGGCGTTCCCGTCCCTGAGTGAAACCCGCCGCGCCCACGACCGGGCGGCGGCGGCCGGCTGGGACATCCAGTGCGCGGGCGGCCAGGGAATGGGGCTGGCCAGGGCGGCCACCGTCGCCGTCGCCAGCCTGCCCGGCTGCACGCTGCCCTGCGACGTCACCCAGCCGCCCCGGCAGAACCAGCTCGTCACCCCGATCGTGGGGGCGAACGCGGGCGTCATCGCCGTCCCGCTGACGCAGTCCGGGCTCGGCCACGACATCGACGAGACCCGCCTGCGCCGGATGGCGAAGGAGACCTTCCACGCCTGAGGCCGGTGTTCGCCGAACGCGTACCGGCCGGGCGGCCCGGCGGACGCGCCGACGTGGTGGAGTTGGCCTGAGAGCCGGGCGCGGCGGGACGTCCGGGCCGCTGCCGGAGGTGGGCTGATGGCGAGGGACGCCGACGAGGACGCGATCCGGCTGGCCGGGGAGTCGCTGGCGGCCGGCGATCCGCTGGGCTGGTTCGAACGCCTCTACGCCGAGTCGGCGTCCGGCGAGGCGATCGTGCCCTGGGACTCGCGCGCCCCGCACCCCCTGCTCAGCGAGTGGGCCGAGGCCCACGCCGACGGAAAGGGGCGGGCGCTCGTCGTGGGGGCGGGGCTCGGCGACGACGCCGAACACCTCGCCGGGCTCGGCTACGACACCGTCGCCTTCGACGTGAGCGAGTCGGCCGTGCGGCTGGCGCGCGAGCGGTTCCCCGGAAGCCGGGTGCGCTACGAGGTGGCCGACCTGCTGCGCCCGCCGGAGGAGTGGCGGCGGGCGTACGATCTGGTGGTGGAAATCATGACGGTGCAGGCGCTGCCGGAGCCGCTGCACGCCGCCGCCACCGAGGCGGTCGCCGGGTTCGTCGGCCCCGGCGGCACACTGCTGGTGATCGCGACCGGGCGGGAGGAGGGCGGGCCGGTGTTCGCGCCGCCGTGGCCGCTGACGCCGTCCGAGATCGCCGCGTTCGCGACGGACGGCCTGGAGCGGGGCACGGTCGAGGACCTGCGGGACGGCGGGCGCCACCGCTGGCGGGCCACCTTCCACCGCTCGCTCACGGCATGAACGGGCCGAGCGCCGTGCTGCCCGAGGAGGCGCTGCACCTCAGCAACGGCGACGCCACCGACGTGCCGGGCACCGGCCTCGCCCGGCGCGTGGTCTACTGGCGCGACGTCCTGCACGAGGGCCCGGTGCCGGAGGTCGCCCCGGCCGAGCTGCGCCGTGTCCGCGCCGACCACCTCACGGCCTGCCACGGCGCCGAGCGCGAGGCGACGCTGCGCGCCTTCGCCGAACGCGACCAGGCCCTTGAGGACAACCGCGACGGCGCGTACGTCCTGTGGTTCGAGGCCGACCTGTACGACCAGCTCCATATCGTGGAGATCCTCGCCCGCCTGGCCGCCCTGGGCGTTCCCGCAGAGCGGGTGACGCTCATCTGCATCGGCGAATACCCCGGCATCGCTCAGTTCGGCGGCCTCGGGCAGCTCACCGCCGAGCAGCTGCGCGAGCTGCCCGGCACCGGAGCGTGCGCCCGGCTGACCCCGGCGGCGCTGGAGCTGGCCACCCGCGCGTGGGCGGCCTTCCGCGCGCCGACGCCCGAGGGCCTGGCCGCCATCGCCGCCGCCCGGCTGGGGGAGCTGCGCTTCCTGGGCGAGGCGTTCGACCGGCTCGGCCGCGAATACCCCTCCACCCGGGACGGGCTGTCGCTGTCCGAACGTCGGGTGCTGGCCGCCGTCGCCGCCGGCGCGCCCGACGCGGGCACGGCCTTCGTCCGGGCCGGGGCACGCGAGCCGCGGCCCTTCATGGGCGACCTCACCTGCTTCGACCGGATGGAACGGCTGGCGCGGGGCCCGCACCCGCTGCTCGACCTCGACCCGGCCGCCGGCCCAGTGACGCGGGCGACCCGACTGCGCCTGACGGACACCGGCGCGCGCGTCCTCGCCGGCCAGGCCGACCAGGTCACGCTCAACGGCGTCGACCGGTGGATCGGCGGCGTCCACCTGCACGGCCACCAGGTGGCGTGGCGCTGGAACGAGGCCACGGAAACCGTCACCCCCGCCGCGAAGGAGCAGGAGAGTCAGTGAACGAACGTGACGCCTACACCATCACCGCCGCAGGAGCGGCCCCTGGTGGGCGTTGACCGTCCACGGGCCCGGCCTCAAGCGCGGCTACCACACTCAGGTGAAGCGCTTGGAGCACGCCGAGGAGATGGCTCGCGATCTCGCGGCCACCTGACCGCAGGCTGCCGGGATCATCGCGGTCAGAGGGCGATGAGCCGTACGCGGCCACCGCAAAGGCGGGCCAGGTCGTCGATGTCGGAGGTGAGGATGGCGACCGGTCCGGGCTGCCGCAGGGCGACCTCCGCCACGGTCGCGTCGATCGCGTACTTGTGACCGTGCAGTCCCGCGGTCTGAAGCAGCTTCGCGGAAGCCTTGGCCGCCCTCGCGGTCACCGGCTCGATCCTGACCCGCGAGAGCGCCCACTGCAGACGGGACAGGTTCACCCGCGCGTGGCTGACCTCCACGATGGTGTTGGCGCTGATGACGAGGTCCGCGCCCATGCCGTGGAACACCTGGAACATCGCGAGCACCTTACGGTCTTGCGCGATCCAGGCGGCCAGCCCTTCGGAGTCCAGGACGACGGTCTCGACGTGGCCGATCACTCCGGGCCCGCCTCGTGGCCGTGACCCCTTGCACCGAGGATCCTCGACCGGGCCTCAGCGAGTTCTTCCTCGGTGAACCTGCCGTGCTCCTCCTGGTAATGGAGCAGGTCGGCGCCGAGGAGCTGATGCCGGAGCTGGCGCGCCACCGCTTCGGCCACATAGGCGGAGAGGTTGTCGGTGATCTTCTTGAGCTCGGCCACCTGGTCGTTCGGCAGGGTCACCGTGATGCGCGTCGTCTCGGCCATAGACCCAGCATACCGTGGTATGCGCGGGTCGGGTGGGCGGGCCGGCGCCGGGCAGCACCAGGTGGATCAGCCGGGAGCGGCGGCGCATCCGGTAGCTGCGGGCGGTGTCGAGCGGGCGAGGGCCAGCGAGGTGGAGTTGTCGAACCCGGCGCCCACCTGGCCGCTGACGACGGCGGGGACGATGGCGCTCAGAGGGCGCCGCCGCAGCCCTCCGTCAGGCCCTTGACCGGGTCGTCGTCCGTCCCGGACTGCTGCTTCTTCTTGGGGGCCTTCTTCTCCGGAGTCTTGGTCGGCGAGGGGTCGGCCGACGCGCCGCTGTCGGCGTTCGCCGGCGTGGCGGGCCCGGTGGCCGCGACGGCCGGGCTCGCGGCGGAGGAGTCGCGGATGGCCTTGGCCGTGATGCCGCGGATCTTGTCCCAGTCGGGATAGCCCGTGTTGATCAGCGGCGGCACGAACTGCACGCTCGACACCTTCGCGTTCTTGACCTTGAGAGCCAGCGGCACCAGGTTCTTCAGCATCGAGAACGGGATGTCGGTCCTGATCAGCTCCTTGGTGGCCAGCGCGATGCGGTTGAAGCGGGTCAGCACCGTCGCCGGGTCGGCCTGGGTCAGCAGCGCGCCGAGCACGCACCGCTGGCGGCGCATCCGGGTGAAGTCGTCGCTGTTGGTGCGCGAGCGGGCGTACCACATCGCGTCGGCGCCCTTGAGCTTGCGCGTGCCGGCCTTGACCAGGCCCTCGTTGTAGCGGCCGAACACGACGTCCGTCTCGACGGTGAGCGTGATGCCGCCGATGGCGTCGATGAGGCGGGCGAAACCCCACATGTTGACCAGGGCGTACCAGTCGACCCTGAGGCCGAGGGTGTAGCCGATCGTGTCCATCAGGACCTTGGGGCCCTGGTGCTGCTTGCCGCCGAAGATCTCCGGGTGCGCGTCGGCGTACTCCCAGACGCTGTTGAGCAGGTCGCTGCGGCCGCCCCCGGGGTCGGCCGGCAGGCGGAAGCCGCTGGGGAAGCGCTCGGCCATCGGCGTGCCGGGGCGGAAACGCACGTCCTCCAGGTTGCGCGGCAGGCTGAACAGCACGGTGTTGCCGGTCTCCACGTCCACGCTGGCCAGGTTCATGCTGTCGGTGCGGACCCCCACGCGGTGGTCGTCGGCGTCGCCGCCCAGCAGCAGGATGTTGACCCGCTTGCGCCCCGCCCACGGGTCCTCGGGCGAGGGCTGGGCCGTGGCCGGGGTGCCGGCGTCGGCGCTGAGCCCGGTGCCCGGGTCGGCGGCGGCGGGCTCCTGGAAGATGTCGTTGATCGTCGCCTGGGCGGTCCACGCGAGGTTGCCGAGCGCGCCGAACGGCACCACGACGAGCACCGCCATCAGCCCCGCGAGCGTGCCGGTGAGGATCTGCCCGCCCTGCGACAGCCCGCTGGGCCGCAGCACCACGAACGAGTGGACGATCAGGGCGAACCAGGCCACCCCGAGCACGATCGTCCCGGCGATGACCGCCGTCATGGCGGTGTTGTCCATCAGGGCGCCGACCAGGTCGCCGGTGTCGACCGCGAGCCACACCCCGAGCGCGGTCAGCAGCAGGACCGCGTAGCAGGACAGCAGGACCAGGCCCGTCCTGCGCCGGCCCGCGCGCAGGTGCGCCGCGCCCGGAGCCAGCGCCGACAGCGCCAGCCAGCCGAGCACCGCGCCGGTGCTCACCGGTTCCTTTGCCTGCACGACATCCCCGTTTCCCCGTAAAGGTCTCCATAGGCCACCGGACCGAGGCGGCAGCATACGCACCGAAAACGAATGATGTCGTTATCGGCGGGTGAACACCACTGACCGAATAAGATTCGGTTCATGGCCTTCACCGAGATCGCGTACGACGTGGCCGACCGCGTGGCCACCCTCACATTGTGTCGCCCTGAGCGGCTGAATGCGTTCACGCACACCATGCGCGTCGAGCTCATCAAGGCGTTCGACCGGGCCGACGCCGACGACGGGGTCCGCGCGGTGGTGGTGACAGGCGCGGGCCGGGCCTTCTGCGCGGGTGCGGACCTCGGCGGGGGCGGCGGCACGTTCGGCCACCGGGAGCGGGGCGAGACCGTCGAGGGCGCGCCGCGCGACGGCGGCGGCACCGTGGCCCTGCGCATCGCCCGCTCGCTCAAGCCGGTCATCGGCGCGATCAACGGCCCGGCCGTGGGCGTCGGCGTGACGATGACGCTGCCGATGGACGTGCGGCTGGCGGCCGAGTCGGCGCGCTTCGGGTTCGTCTTCGCCCGCCGCGGCATCGTCACCGAGGCGGCGTCGAGCTGGTTCCTGCCGCGGATCGTCGGCATCGCGCAGGCCATGGAGTGGGCGGCGACCGGCCGCGTCTTCCCGGCCGCCGAGGCGCTGGCGGGGCGGCTGGTGTCGCGGGTGCTGCCGGACGCGGAGCTGCTGCCGGCGGCGTACGCGCTGGCCAGGGAGATCGCCGACAACACCTCGGCCGTCTCCGTCGCCGCGATCCGCCGCCTGATGTGGTCCGGGCTGTCGGCGAGCTCGCCGTGGGAGGCGCACGCCGCCGACTCGCGGCTCATGGCCGAGCTGGGCGGCGGGGCCGACTCGGTCGAAGGGGTGACCGCGTTCCTGGAGAAGCGGCAGGCCGACTTCCCGATGAAGGTCAGCGAGGACCTGCCGCCGGGTGTACCGTCCTGGCCCGACAATCCTTATGGTGTCTGACATGTACGAAATCACCACTCTGCGGCTGCCCGACGATTTCGAGGGCGAGGTCGTCGCGACCCTGGTGGCGAGGACCGCGGGCGCCGCGTCCCGCAGGGCGGTGCTCTACCTGCACGGCTTCACCGACTACTTCTTCCAGGACCACCTGGCCGAGCACTACGTCCAGCGCGGCATCGACTTCTACGCCCTCGACCTGCGCAAGTACGGCCGCTCCCTGCTCCCGCACCAGACCAGGGGCCTGATCAGGAGCGTCACCGACTACTTCCCCGAGATCGACGAGGCCGTCCGCCTCATCCGGCGCGACCACGACGAGCTGACACTGAACGCCCACTCCACCGGCGGCCTGGTCGCCGCCCTGTGGGCCGACCGGGTCCGCGGCCGGGGGCTGGTGCAGGGGCTCGCGCTCAACAGCCCGTTCTTCGACCTCAACGTGCCCGCGCCGCTGCGGATGGCCGCCGACCTGCTGCGGACGCCGCTGTCGTACACCCGCCGGCCGCTCCCGCTGGGCGTCAGCACCGTCTACGGGCAGACGCTGCACCGCGACCACGGCGGCGAATGGGACTACGACCTGGAGCTCAAGCCGCTCGGCGGGTTCTCGGTGCACGCCATGTGGCTGGCCGCCATCCGGCGGGCCCAGCGCCGCCTGCACAAGGGGCTCGCGGTGGACGTGCCCGTGCTGGTGCTGGCCTCGTCGAACGGCCTGCGGGTACGCGACTTCGTCCCGGAGGCGCGTTCGGCCGACATCGTGCTCGACCCCGCCCACATCGCCCGCTGGTCCACCTCGGTGGGGCCGCACGTCACCTGCGTACGGATCCAGGACGGCGTGCACGACCTCGTGCTGTCGGCCGAGCCGGTGCGCAAGCAGGTCTTCGCGGAGCTGGACCGCTGGATGAGCACCTACATCCACCAGGGAGACGCTCACCAGGGAGACGCTCACCAGGGGAACGCGAAGAGGCCGTAGTAGGCCGCCGCCACCATCAGCAGGCCGGTGCCGCCCAGCACGCCCGCCACCGCGACGTGCTGCCAGCGGCCCGGCCGCATGCCCTCGCGCAGCGCCGACAGCACCGCCGCCACCGCCGTGACCTCCTGCACCAGCATGAGCACGGCGAGGATGCGCACCACGAGCCAGCCGGCCAGCACCGCCGGCCACGCGCCCGCCTGGTTGATGGAGAACAGCACCAGCAGCGTGATGAACGCGACCACCGACGCCAGCAGCCCCAGGCTGGTCCACGCGATCCTGACCAGCCGGCGCCGGATCGGCGGCCACAGCCGGGCGTTGGCCTCGGCGACGACGAGCGGATGTCCGCGGCCCCGCAGCCGGACGACCACGGCGGCGACCGGCCCCGCCACGTAGCCGACGGCCGCTAAGCAGATCGTCAGGCCGAGCATCGTGCCGCCCGCGTACCAGGGGGCCGCGGGGACGTCGCTCGCCTCGAACCGCTGCACCGGCGTCGCGCCCGCCAGGTGCGCAGCCGGCTTGGCCGTGGCCGGCAGGCCGCTGATCCAGTTGCCGAGGGTCTCCAGGTAGCCCTTGGCGAACGGCCCGCCGCCGACCCGCATGGCGTGGTCGCCCTGGCCGATGAAGCGGATCGTGTAGTCGTCGTTGCCGGCCCTGCCCATCGCGGTGACGAGCGCCTTGGTGGACTCGACGAAGGGGATCGAAGGGTCGGTCGTGCCGTAGAACGCGAGGACCGGCACCTTGATCCCGCTCAGCGCGGGCATCGCGTCGTAGCGCAGGAACGTGAAGCCGACCCCGCCCATCGCCCTGGTCAGCAGGTCGCGCGCGCCGATGGGAGCGCGCAGCCGCAGCAGCTGCTCGTTCAGCGCCCAGGCGACCTGGCGCAGCGGGGAGACGTTCGGGGACGACACCAGCACCACGAACCCGACCGCCGCGCTCTTGGCCGCCGCGATCGGCACCACCCAGCCGCCCTCGCTGACGCCCCAGACGCCGACCCGCGCCGGGTCCACCTCGGGCAGCGCGCGCAGGTACTCCACCATGCGAAGGGCGTCGTCGGCGAGCAGGCCGAAGTCGCGCTCGCGGAAGTCGTAGCCGACCGTGCGCTTGTCGAAGGCGATCGTCACCACGCCCGCCTTGGCCAGGAACTCCGCCTGCGGCGTGAACTCGGTGCGCGAGCCGTTGCCCGACCCCGACACGAACACCATCGCCGGATGCCGCCCCGGCGTCAGCGGCGTGCGCAGCGTGCCGTAGAGGCGCTGGCCCTCCGCCGCGACCGAGATCTCCTGCCGGCGGATCGCGGCGGTCGCCGCCGGCGGCTTCAGCTCGTGCTCGGGCTGCGGGGGGATCGCCTGGAAGGCGGGGTCCGCCTTCAGCGGCGGAGGGTCGAAGGCGGGCGGCAGGACGTAGCCGACCGTCGCGAGCGCCACCAGCACCAGACCGGCGGCGATGCTCAAGGTGCCCCGGCCCGTGCGCATCGGCCTCCCCATGTGCGTTGGTTTGCCCGCCGATCTTCTAGCGTACTCCCGGCTCCTGGGACCAGTGGGGCCACATTTGTCGGTGAGAGCTGTTAGCTTCCTGCGACATGCGGATCCTGCACACCTCCGACTGGCACCTCGGGCGGGCCTTCCACCGGGAGAGCCTGCTCGCGGCGCAGGCCGCGTTCGTCGACCACCTGGTCGAGACGGTGCGGGAGGAGCGGGTCGACGTCGTGGCCGTCGCCGGCGACGTCTACGACCGGGCGCTGCCCCCGGTCGACGCGGTCGCCCTGCTCGACGACGCGCTCGCCCGACTGACCGGCGCGGGCGCGCGGGTGGTGCTCATCAGCGGCAACCACGACTCGGCGCTGCGGCTGCGGTTCGGGTCGGCGCTGTTCGAGTCCGCCGGGGTGCACGTGCGCTGCGCGCCCGAGCGGGCCTGGGAGCCGGTGCTCGTCGACGGCGTCGCCTTCTACGGCATCCCCTACCTGGAGCCGGAGCTGGTGCGGACGCCGTGGGAGCTGCCCGACCGCAGCCACACGGCGGCGATCACGTACGCGATGGACCGCGTCCGTGCCGACGCGGCCCGCCACCGCGCGGCCGTCGTGCTGTCCCACTGCTTCGTCACCGGCGGGCAGGCCAGCGACAGCGAGCGCGACATCAGCGTGGGCGGGGTGGCGCACGTGCCGCTCGCCGCGTTCGACGGCGTCGACTACGTCGCGCTCGGTCACCTGCACGGCCGCCAGCGCATGTCCGAGACCGTGCGCTACTCGGGCTCGCCGATCGCCTACTCCTTCTCCGAGACGGGCCACGTGAAGGGCTCGTGGCTGGTCACGCTGGGGGGCGGTGACGGGTTCTGCGCCGAGTTCGTGCCCGCGCCGGTGCCCCGTCCCGTCGGACGGCTGCGCGGCGAGCTGGAGCGGCTGCTGGCCGATCCGCGGCACACCGCCGTCGAGGACCACTGGCTCCAGGTCACCCTCACCGACCCCGTACGCCCCAAGGCGGCCATGGACCGGCTGCGCGCCCGCTTCCCGCACACCCTCGCCCTCGCCTTCGACCCGGTCGAGGCCGCCCCGGCCGCGCAGCCGGTCCGCCTGAGCGGGCGGCCCGAGGCCGAGGTCGCCCTCGACTTCGTCCGCGAGGTGCGCGGCGAGCCTGCCGCACCCGAGGAGGAAGACCTGCTAAGACGGGCCATCGAGGCGTCGAGGACAAAGGAGACGATGGCGTAGATGCGGCCTCACCGGCTGACGCTGACGGCGTTCGGCTCCTTCCCCGGCACCGAGACGGTCGACTTCGACGCCCTGGCCGAGGCGGGCCTGTTCCTCATCCACGGGCCGACCGGCGCGGGCAAGACCACCATCCTCGACGCCCTGTGCTTCGCCCTCTACGGGCAGGTTCCCGGGCAGCGCAACAGCGCCCGCAGCCTGCGCTGCGACCACGCCCCGGCCGGCACCGGGCCGTCGGTCACCCTGGAGGCGACCATCCGGGGCCGCTTACTCCGCGTCGAGCGCTCCCCGGCGTGGCTGCGTCCCAAGCTGCGGGGCAGCGGCGTCACGGAGGAGAAGTCCAAGGTCATCGTCTCCGAACGCCGCGACGGCGCCTGGCACGGGCTCACCACCCGGCTGGACGAGGCCGGCGACCTGGTGGGCGGGCTGCTCGGCATGAACGCCGAGCAGTTCTGGCAGGTGGCGATGCTGCCGCAGGGCGACTTCGCCAAGTTCCTGCGCGCCGACGGCGAGGAGCGCGGCAAGCTGCTGGAGCGGCTGTTCACCGTCAAGGTGTTCACGGCGGCGGAGGGATGGCTGGCCGAGCAGCGCAAACTGGCCTGGCGGGAGGCGCAGGAGCTGCGGCGGCAGGTGGACTTCGCCGTCCAGCGCGTCGAGGAGGCCACGTTCGACCCCCTGATCCCGCTGCCCGCCGCTCCCGATGACGGGGCGCCCTCGCGCGACGACGATCCCCTGCGCTGGGCGGGGGCGCTGCTCGCCGCCGCCAGGGCGGTGGCCGTACGTTCCGAGGAGGAGCACGAGGCCGCCGCGCGGGCGCTGCGCGAGGCCCGCCTGCGCTTCGACCAGGCCGCCGCCCTGGCCGACCGGCAGCGCCGTCACGCCGACGCGCTGGCCGCCCGGCGTGCGCTCGACGAACGCGCCGACGAGCGTGCCGACCTCCAGGCCGTCCTCGACGACGCCGCCCGCGCCGACCGGGTCATCCCGCTCGTCACCGCCGTACGGCAACGCGAGGAGGCCACCGCCAAGGCCCGCACCCTGGCTGCCGACGCCCTCGCCCGCGCCCACCCCCTCCTGCCTCCGTCGTCCCTGCCTCCGTCGTCCCTGCCTTCGTCGTCCCTGCGTTCGGCGGATGAGCTGGCCGCGCTGGAGCGGGACCGCCGGGCCGAGATCGCGCGCCTGTCGGAGCTGCTGACCGAGGAGTCCAGGCTCTCCGGCGTACGGCGTGACCTGCTCCGCGTCGAGGAGGAGCTGACCCGGCTGGCGGCCGAGGACGAGCGGGTGGCCGCCCGGCTGGCCGCGCTCCCCGCCCTGATCGAGCAGGCCGAGGCCGAGCTGGCCCGGTGCCGCGCCGCCGCCGCCAGGATCCCGGCCGCCGAGGCCGTACGCGACGCCGCCGCCGACCTCATCGGCGTCGACAGGGAGCTGGCGGGGCTCGCGGCGGAGCTGGAGACACTGGAGCGGCGCGAGGCGGAGGTGTCGGCCGCCGAGGCCGAGCTGCCCGCCCGCCTGGCCGCGTCGAGCGCCGCCCTGGAGGAGGTGCGCGCCCAGGCCGCCGCCATCCCGGCCGCGTCCGCCGCGCTCGACGCCGCGCGGGCGGCGCTGGAGACCGTACGCCGCCGCGACGCCCTGGCCGCCGAGCTGGAGACCGCCACCGCAGCCCATCAGGTGCTGGTCGACCAGGCCCAGGCGCTCCGCGAACGCTGGCTCGACCTGCGCCAGGCCCGGATGGACGGCATGGCGGCCGAGCTGGCCCGCGACCTCGCCGACGGGCGCCCGTGCGCGGTCTGCGGCTCCGAACACCATCCCCATCCGGCGTCCCCGGCCCCGAGCGCGCCGTCCGCCGATGACGAGCGGGCGGCCGAGGACGCCCACGAGAGCGCCCTGGCCGAGCGGGAGGCGTCCGAACGCCACCTCGCCTCCCTGGGGTCCCGGCACGCCGACGCCGCCGAGGCCACCGGCGGCCTCGACCCCGAGACCGCCGCCGACCGCGTACACCAGGCGGAGGAGGAGCTGTCCCGCCTGCGGGAGGTGGCCGGGCGTGAGGCCGCCCTGGCGGCGGCGCTGGAGCGGGTCGAGGCCGAGCGAGAGCGCGTACGCGACCAGGCGGCGAGGGTCGCCGAGGAACTGGCCGCCTGCCACGCCCACCGCACCCACCTGGAGTCCGCCCGCACCCGCCTCCACACCCGCCTGACAACCGACCACACCCGCCTCCGCACCCACCTCTCCCGGCCGGACACGGGCACGCCCGAAGCCGCGATGGGCACGCCCCTCACGCCCGATGCGGCCGCCACCGACGCCACGGCGTCCGATGCTGCTGTGGCTGGTGTCGGCGCGCCCGATACACCCGATGCGACCGCGCCCGATGCGGCCGTGCCTGTCGCGCCCGACGCCGCTGTGCTCGATGCGGGCGCGTTCGCTGGCGCTGTGCCCGATTCCGTGATGCCTGATCTCTCCGCGCCCGACGCCGCTGTCGCGGTGCTGGCGGAGGTCGAGGGGGAGCTGAGGCGGTTGCGGCGGGCGGCGGAGTTGGAGAGCGGGGCGGTGCGGGAGGCGGCGCGGCGGCGGGAGGAGGCGCGGGAGCAGGAGGAGCGGGCGCGCGCGGTCGCCTCCCGGCTGGCGGCGGGCCGCGCCCGGCACGAGGAGCTGAGCGCCGACGCCGCCCGCCTGGCCGCGCGGCTCGACGCGGCGCGCGGCAGTGACGCGACCCTGACCGCCCGCCTGTCCCGGCTCACCGACGAGGCCGAGCTGCTGCGCGAGGCGGTCGAGGCCACGAGGGCCGCGCTGGCGGCGGACGACGAGCTGGCCCGCGCGCGAGACCAGGTGCGGGAGGCGGCGGCCGAGGCCGGGTTCGCGGACGTCCAGGAGGCCGAGGCCGCCTACCGCGGCCCCGCCGAGCGGGAGCGCAAGGCCGAGGCCCTGCGGCGGCTCGACGACGAGCACGCCGCCGTCACCGCCGCCCTCGCCGATCCCGAGCTGGCCGCCGCCGCGGCCGAGCCCGCCCCCGACCTGGCCGGGGCCGCCGCCGCCCGCGAGGCGGCCGAGCAGGCGCACACGAGCCTGGCGAGCGTACGCGACCGGGCCGCCGCCCGCGCCCGCCGCCTGGCGGAGCTGGAGGCCGAGCTGTCGGCGTGCGTCGAGCGCTGGCGCCCGGCGGAGGAGCGGCACCGCCTGGCCGAGCGCATGGCGGCCCTGACCGGCGGCACCTCCGGCGACAACCGGTGGAGCATGAGCCTGTCGTCGTACGTCCTCGGCGAGCGGCTGCGCGCGGTCGTCGAGGCCGCCAATGAACGGCTCGACCACATGTCGGCCGGCCGCTACCTGCTCCAGCACGACCTGCGCAAGACGGCCGGCTCGCGCGGCCGTTCGGGCGGCGGGCTGGGGCTGCGCGTGTCCGACGGCTGGACCGGCGTCGACCGCGACCCGGCGACCCTGTCGGGCGGCGAGAGCTTCATCACCTCCCTGGCCCTCGCGCTCGGCCTGGCCGACGTGGTCACCGCGGAGGCGGGCGGCGCGGAGATCGGCACCCTCTTCGTGGACGAGGGCTTCGGCACGTTGGACGAGGACACCCTCGACGGCGTGCTCGACATCCTCGACGGGCTCAGGGACGGCGGCCGGGCGGTGGGCATCGTCAGCCACGTCGCCGAGCTGCGGTCCCGGATCACCGCTCAGCTCAAGGTCACCAAGACCCGCAGAGGCTCGGCGCTCGCCATTTCCGGGGTGGGATGATCTTGCAGGATCCACCACTAAGCGGCGAAGGAGACAAACCCATGCGTGTCGTCGTCACGGGGGCCCACGGCAAGGTGGGGCGCGCGGCCGTCCAGGCGTTGCTGGCGGCCGGTCACGAGGTGACCGCCTCCGATGTCACCCGTCCGGTCTGGGAACGGGAGGATCCAGGCACCCCCCGCTACGTGCAGGCCGACCTGACGGACGCCGGTCAGGCGTTCGCCGTGGCGCGCGGGGCGGAGGCGGTGGTGCACGCGGCGGCCATCCCCGACCCCACGCACAACCCGCCGCACGTGGTGTTCCAGAACAACGTCATGGCGACGTTCAACCTGGTCGAGGCGGCCGTGCGCTTCGGCGTGAGCAGGTTCGTCAACATCTCCAGCGAGACGGTGCCCGGGTTCTTCTTCGCCGAGCGGCCGTTCCTGCCGGACTACGTGCCGGTGGACGAGGAGCACCCGATCCGGCCGCAGGACCCGTACGCGCTGTCCAAGCACGTCGGCGAGCAGCTCATGGACGCGGCCGTGCGCCGCTCCGACCTCAGGTGCATCTCCCTGCGGCCGAGCTGGGTGCAGCACGAGGGCAACTACGAGCGCAACCTCGGCCCGCAGGTGCGCGACGTCAGCCAGCCCGGGGCGGGGCTGTGGAGCTACACCGACGCCTACGACCTGGCGGACGCGATCGTGCTGGCCGTGGAGTCCGACCTGCCGGGCCATGAGGTGTTCTACATCGCCGCCCCCGACAACGCGGGCGGGCACGACTTCGCGGCGGCGCTGCGCGAGCACGTGAGCGAGACGATCGAGCTGCGGCCGCTCGCCCGTCCCGACGCCTCGGGCGTCTCCTGCGCCAAGGCGCACCGCCTGCTGGGCTGGACCCCGAAGCGGTCGTGGCGCGACTACCTGGACGAGAACGGCCGCGCCCGCGTCAAGGAGGGCTGACGGCGTTCAGGCGGGGGTGGCGACGACCAGGCGGCACAGGTCCACGCTGACCGGCGTGGCCGCCGTCCGCGCGGCCACCGCCGGCAGGTCGGGCTGGCGCACGTGCTCGACCACCCGCAGCCCGTGCCCGGCCAGCAGCGCGGTGACCGACTCGGGCGTGTGGAACGTCAGCCAGGGCTCGCCGCGCTCGGCGGCGGCGGGCAGGGCGTAGCCGGCCATCTCCGCGCCCAGCGCGTCCCGGGCTTCGGGCGGCAGGGCGTACTCCATGACGAGCTCCGAGCCGGGCGCGAAGGCGGCGAACGCGGCCAGCGTGGCCGACACCGCCTCCGCCGTGAGATACATGCTCACCCCGAGCCAGCTCACGAACGCGGGCCGGCCGAACGCGAATCCCGCCGCGCCGAGCCGGGAATTCAGGTCCTCCCTCTCGAAATCCACGCCGACGAACGTGAGAAATTCCGGCACCGAAATGCCGGCGTCGGCGAGGAGCCTTTTCTTCCATTCCTGGGTCGCCGGATGGTCCACCTCGAAGACCCGGATCCGGCCGCCGGCCTGCCGGTAGGCGAAGGTGTCGAGGCCGGCGCCGAGGCTGACGTACTGCGTGAGGCCGGAGCCGAGCAGGCGGTCCTCGGCGTGCCGGCTGCGCGCGGTGACCTGCGCGCGGGTGCCGGACAGGATGAGATGGCCGCCGTGCAGGCGGTGGTAGCCGAGCAGCTCGCCGGCCCGCTCGCCGAGCAGTGGAGCGGCCAGACGGTCGGCGAAGATGTGCGGGGGCTCGTCGACCACGAGGTGGGCGGCGCGCGCGGCGGCGGCCATCATCGCGGTCTGGCTGGGTTTCTCGCTGAACACGCGGCGATATTAGCCACGGCATTTATGGGAATGCAAACAGCATAACACATCAATGTCAATTTGCGATAACAAGAGAAAACCCGAACGGGAGAATTTCAGTCCAGCCTGGTGAGCAGTTCGGGGAGGCCGGCCGGGTCGTGGAACAGGTGGGTGGCGCCCGCACCGGTCAGCCGGGTGGGCGGGTGGAAGCCGCCCGCGTAGGCGAGGCACCGCATGCCCGCGCTCACCGCCGCCATCACCCCGAACGGGCTGTCCTCCACCACGACGCACCGCTCGGGGTCGGCCCCCATCGTGGCGGCGGCGTGCAGGAACAGGTCGGGCGCAGGCTTGCCCCGCGGGACGTCCTCGGCGCTGAACACCCGGCCCGCGAACCGCTCGGCCAGCCCGGTGATCTCCAGGCTGCGGCGGATGGTCCGGTGGCGGCCGTTGGAGGCCACGCAGCTCGGCACGTCGAGCTGGTCGAGCGCCGTCTCGATGCCCGCGATCACGCGCAGCTCGGCCGTGATCGCGGCCTCGTACTCGGCGTCGAGCTGTTCTCTCCAGCCGGGAGGGGTCTCGCCGACCTGCTCGGCCCAGAACTCGTTGGTGCAGCCCACGAAGCGCTCGGCGTACTCCGCCTCGTCGATCGACCAGCCCAGGCGTCGCAGCGCGGCGGTGCCCACGCGGACCGATATGGCCTCGCTGTCCACCAATGTCCCGTCGCAGTCGAAGATGACCAGTTCGACACCCAACGCGCCTTACCTCCCCTTGTTCGTTCCGACCCTATCGGCAGGTAGCGTTGACAGGTCGAGTCGCCGCACGTCAGTCCGCAGAGTGAGCCCCCAATGAAGACAACCCCCCGGCCGGACACGGCCGCCCCGAGCCGGTCCAGGATCGCGGTCGCCAGCCTCGCCGGCACCGCCATCGAGTTCTACGACTTCTACATCTACGGGACCGCCGCCGCCCTGGTGCTCAACACGGCGTTCTTCCCCGAGATGGACCGGGTGGCGGGCACCCTGGCCTCGTTCTCGACGTTCGCGGTGGCGTTCGTGTCGCGGCCGCTCGGCTCGGCCGTGTTCGGTCACTGGGGCGACCGCATCGGCCGCAAGTCCATGCTCGTCGTGTCGCTGCTGGTGATGGGCCTGTCGACGGTGCTGATCGGGCTGCTGCCCGGCTACGCCGCCATCGGCGTGGCCGCGCCCGTGCTGCTGGTGCTGCTGCGCTTCACCCAGGGCATCGGCCTCGGCGGCGAATGGGGCGGCGCCGCGCTGCTCGCCACCGAGCACGCGCCGCCCGGCAAGCGCGGCCTGTACGCGATGTTCCCGCAGCTCGGGCCGTCGGTGGGGTTCCTGGCCGCCAACGGGCTCTTCCTCGTGCTCGGCGAGGCGCTGAGCGAGGAGCAGTTCGACGGGTGGGGGTGGCGGCTGCCGTTCGTGGCCAGCCTGCTGCTGGTGATCGTCGGCCTGTACGTCCGGCTCAAGATCTCCGAGACGCCGGTCTTCAAAGCCGCGATGGACGAGCGGCGCATCGCCAGGGTGCCGTTCGTCGGCCTCATGCGGCACCAGTGGCGGCGGGTGCTGCTCGGGGCGGGGGCCATGACGGTCGCGTACACGCTGTTCTACACCGCCACCACCTACTGCCTGTCGTACGGCACCGGCACGCTGGAGATCCCGCGCACCACGATGCTCGGCCTCACCATGGTCGGCGTCCTCTTCATGGCGGCGGGGACGGTCGCCTCCTCGCTGGTGTCCGACCGGCTGGGCCGCCGGCGCACGCTGGTCGCCGGGTGCGGGCTGGCGATCGCGTGGGGGCTGGTGATGTTCCCGCTGATGGAGACCCGGTCGGTGGTCCTCGTCGGCGTGGCGCTGGCGGGCGCGCTCGGCCTCATGGGGCTGGTCTTCGGGCCGATGGGCGCCTATCTGCCGGAGTTGTTCCGTACCGAATACCGCTACAGCGGAGCCTCCGTCGCCTACAGCCTCGGCGGCGTGCTCGGCGGCGCGGTGCCGCCGCTGGTCGCGACCGGCATGCAGGCCGGCGGGCTCGGGGCGACGGCGGTCGGCGCGTACGTCTCCGCGATGGCCCTGCTGAGCCTGCTCTGCCTGCTCGCCCTGCCGGAGACCGGCGACCGGACGTTGTGAGCCGGACGTCGTGAGTTTTCCGCGCCGGGTTGTCACGTCCGGCGGCGCTGTCCCGTCCTCATGGTGAGAACCGAAAGGAGCTGGGGACAGTGAGCAAGCACATTCTGATCGTCGGCGGCGGATATGTCGGTTTCTATACCGCTCTGGGGCTGCGCAAGCTGATCCGTTCGGGAGAGGCGAGCGTGACCATCGTGGACCCGCGCGGCTACATGACCTATCAGCCCTTCCTCGCCGAGGCGGCCGGCGGCGCGGTCGAGCCGCGGCACGTCGTCGCCCCGCTCGCCCCGGCGCTGCCCGGCGCGCGCGTGCTGACCGGTCACGTCACCCGCGTGGACCACGCGGCCCGCACCGCCGAGTTCCAGCCGGTCCAGGGGCCGGCCAGGACTCTCACGTACGACATCCTCGTGATGGCGGCCGGCTCGGTCACCCGCCTGCTGCCCATCCCCGGGCTGGCCGAGCACGCCGTCGGCTTCAAGACCGTCGGCGAGGCCGTGCACCTGCGCAACCGCGTCCTCGCCCAGCTCGCCGCCGCCGTCTCGACCGACGACGAGCAGATACGCCGCCGGGCGCTGACCTTCGTGGTGGTCGGCGGCGGGTTCTCGGGCGTGGAGGCGCTGGCCGAGATGCAGGGCTTGGCCGACGAGGCCGTCCGGCACCACGCCGGCGTCGAGCCCGCCGACCTGAGCTGGACCCTGGTCGAGGCCGGCGAGCGCATCCTGCCCGAGCTGGACGCGGCGCTCGGCCGGTGGACCGTCGGCGCGCTGCGGGCTCGCGGCGTGGACGTCCGCGTCGGCGTCCGGCTGGTCTCGGCCGAGGGCGGCGTCGCCGAGCTGAGCGACGGCACCCGCCTCGACGCCGGCACGCTGGTCTGGGCCGCCGGCGGCCGGCCGAACCCTCTCGCCGCCGCCGCCGGCCTGCCCGTGGACCGGCTCGGGCGGATCGTCGCCACCGAATACCTGACGGTGGCCGGGGTGCCGGACGCGTTCGCGGCCGGTGACGGGGCCGCGGTGCCCGACCTGACCCGGCCGGGCGAGTTCACCGCCCCCAACGCCCAGCACGCGGTCCGCCAGGCCAAGCTGCTCGCCCGCAACGTGGTGGCCCACGTGCGGGGGCGGCGGCTGCGGCCGTACCGGCACGCCTACCTCGGGTCGGTCGCCGGGCTCGGGCACCACCAGGGGGTCGCCCAGGTGTACCGGCTGCGGCTGACCGGGTTCCTCGGGTGGCTGGCGCACCGGGCGTACCACCTGGCGTGGGTGCCGACGTTCGGCAACAAGGCCCGGGTGCTGACGGACTGGGCGCTGTCGGCGATCTTCCGCAGGGAGACCGTGCCGCTCCAGGCGATCGAGCACGCCGACGCCGACTTCCGCGCCGCCGCCGCGCTCGACGCGCCCCGGGCGGCCTGACCGTCACTCGGTGAGGCCGGGGAAGAGCAGCGACAGCTCGCGCGGGTGGGCGGCGATCAGGCGGAGCTCGTCGTCCGTGAGCGGCTTGCCGGTCATCGCGTTGCAGAGCTGGACCAGGCGGAACGCCAGCTCCTCGTCCCCGGCGGCCACCTCGGCGCCGAGGCCGTCCATGACGTGGCGGAAGCCGGCCTTGCCGCCGTACTCGCCGGTCAGGACCACCCGGCCGGAGCGGGCGTGCCAGTCCTGCGGGAACGGGCCGAGCGTCGCCTCGTCGTACAGCTCGTAGTTGCCGTGGTCCTTCAGCGCGCCGTCGGCGTGGATGCCCGACTCGTGCGCGAAGGCGTTCCGCCCCGCCCCGACCTGGTTGTACGGCAGCGGCTGCCCGAACGCGTACGCCGCCCACAACGCGAAGCGCCGCGCCCACGACAGGTCCAGGTCGTCGCCGATCTCGGCGTCCAGGCCGAAGCCGTGCCGGAAGGCCAGGATGGTGGAGAGCAGGTCGGCGTTGCCGGAACGCTCGCCGATGCCGTTCACGCAGGTGTTGATCCAGGCGTCCTGGCCGGCGTCGAGGTCGCCGAGCGCGCCGGAGACCGAGTTGGCCACGGCCAGGCCGAGATCGTTGTGGCAGTGCGTCTCGACGGGCATCGCGGCGGCCGAGGCGAGCTTGGCGAAGCGCTCGCGGATCCGGTCGGGCGTGTCGCCGCCGATCGTGTCGCAGTAGCGCACCCGGTCGGCCCCGGCCTCCTTCGCCGCCAGCGCGAACTCCAGCAGGAAGGCGTCGTCCGTACGCGAGCCGTCCTCCGCGTTCACTCCCACGGTCAGCGCGCCCGCGGCCTTGGCCGCCCGCACCGCCGCGGTCATCTCCCTGATGATCGCCTCCCGGTCCAGCCGGCCGCGGAACTTGTTCTGGATCATGTAGTCGGACGTTGAGATGGACAGGTTGTAGTGCTTCAGCCCGAGCGGGGCGGCCCGCTCCACGTCCTGCGGCACGCCCCGGCACCAGCCGGACAACCGCAGCTCCCCGAACGCGCCGGCCTCGGCGAGCGCGAGCTGCGCCCGTACGTACGGGACCTCGTGGAACAGGAACGGGAAACCGATCTCGGACTGCGCCACCCCGAGCTTGGCCAGATAGAAGTTGACCATGGTCTTGCCGAACTTCGACAGGCCGGTACGCGCGGTCTGCACGCCGTCCCGGTTGGTCACGTCGAGGAAGTGAACTTTGGGCATGCACTCACGTTGACATGCTTGCTCAATATGGATCAATATTGATTTTCGTCAACGTGGAAGGGTCCGATGGAGTGGATCGACGCGGCCACGGCCGCCGAACGGCTCGGGGTGAAACCGGCCACTCTGTACGCGTACGTGAGCAGGGGAGTGCTGCAGCGGCGGCACGCCGACGACGGGCGGCGCAGCCTCTTCTCCGCCGAGGAGATCGAACGCCTCGCCCGCCGCGGCCGGCCGCGCAGCCAGCCGCCGGAGCTGGTCATCGAGTCGGCGGTGACGGCGCTGGGCGTGGACCGGCCGTACTATCGCGGGGCCGACGCCCTGGAACTGGCCAGAAGACACCCCTTCGAAACCGTCGCCACCTGGCTCTGGACCGCCACCTCCGCCCCCCTCTCCCATCCGCCTGGCTCCGACGCTTCGGCAGATGGCGGGGACGGGGGGCCGTGGCGGGGTGAGGAGGAGGCGCTGCGGGCGGCGGTGGCCGCGCAGCGGGACCTGCCCGCCGACCTCCTGCCGCTCGACCGCCTCCAGGTGATCACCACGGTCCTCGGCGCGTCCGACTCGCTGCGCTTCCAGCTCGACCGCGCCTCGGTGGCCGCCACCGGCCGCCGCCTCATCGCCGGCCTGGTGGACGCCCTCCCCGCCCTGAGCGAGCCCGCCGGCGAGTCGATCGCCGCCCGGCTCTGGTCCCGCCTGTGCCCGCAGCCCGCGACGCCCGCCCTGCTCGACGCGCTGCGGGCCGCGCTGGTCCTGCTCGCCGACCACGAACTGGCCGCCTCCACCCTGGCCGCCAGGGTCGCCGCCTCCGCCAAGGCCGACCCGTACGCGGTGGTGCTGACCGGCCTCGGCGTGCTGGGCGGCCCGCTGCACGGCGGCGCGTCGTACGGGGCCGAACGGCTGCTCCGCGAGGTCGCCGAGCCGGGCCAGGCCGCCCGCGCCGTCGCCGAGCGGGTCCGGCGCGGCGAGCGCGTCCCCGGCTTCGGCCACAGCGTCTACAAGAACGGCGACGGCCGCGGCGCCGTCCTGCTCGACCTGGTCGAACGGGCCGTCCCCGGGCACGATCGGATCGCCGCGGCCGAGGCGCTGGCCGCCGAGATGCGCCGGCGCCGGCTCCCCGAGCGCAACGTCGACTTCGCCCTCGCCGTCCTCACCGCCGTCGCCGGCATGACTCCCGGAGCCGGCGAGGCGATCTTCGCGGTCGCGCGGGTGGCCGGCTGGCTGGCGCACGCCATGGAGGAGTACGAGCGCGGCAGCCTCCTCCGCCTGCGTGCCTCCTACACCGGCCCGCCGATCAGATAGCGGTCCGCTCGACGTACGCGGCCAGCGCCCGGACCCGCTCCGCGTGCTGGTCGTGGCCCACGATCACCGGCGGCTCGTTGTACGGCATCGCGTCCGACGACCGGCGCAGCTTGACGTACTGGCCGCAGGCGTCGATCGCGTACGGCTCCATGTCGTCCTGCAACGCCCCGATCACCGTGATGCCGTAGGTCTCGCCGATCCGCCGGAACAGCGCCACCGCCTCCCGCCGGTGCTCCTTGCCCAGGTTGCGGCCCAGCTCGTCGAGGACCAGGCACAGGTGCCCGCCCCCGGACGAGGCGATGGCGGCCGCGCACACCAGCTTGACCGCCTTCTCGTCCATGAGCGCGGTGTTGGCCCGCCGGTTGTACGGCACGAACCCCTGGCCCTCGCCGCGCCGCCACTTAGGCGTGACCCGCCACTGCCAGCGCTGCTCGGGATCGGCGGGCGCGGGCGGCACCGGGAACTCCAGGGTCGCGCCGTAGCCGCCGTAGGAGGTGTCGAGCTTGTCGAACTCCTCCGCCACCCGCGTCAGCCGCGCCCTGATCGCCGCGGTCAGCGCCGCCCGGTGCACCGCCGTGGACTGCGCCGCCTCCTCGGCGCCCCGGGCCGCCGCCGAGAGGTCGCGCTGCCGGGAGCCGAGCTGCGCCTCGATCTGCCGCCGCTGGTGCCGTTCGTACTCCTCCTGGGCGCGCAGATAGGACGCGAGCGCCCCGCACACCGCCGCGAACGTGGCCTGCTCGCGTGCCGTGCTCCCGCCCCGCTCGTTGAGCAGGAAGGCCAGCTCCTCGGGGATCTCGGCGTCCTCCTCGGGGAACGTGTCGCGCAGCGCCTGGTCGAAGTGGCGTTCGGCGACCCGCCACCACTCGTCGGCGGTGCGCGGCCGCTCATCCTCCGGCAGCGCCTCCAGCCACTGCCTGGCGGTCTCCGCCGTGCCGCCCCAGTCGGCGGCGAGCGCGTCCAGGCGCAGCGCCTCCCGCTCGGCGGCGACCTTCGCCTCCTGGTCGCGGGCCTGCGCCCGCTCGCTCTCGTGCCGCTGTCTGCGGCCCTCCAGGCGTTCGATCTCCATGTCCCGGGTGCGGGCCCGGAAGTCGAGCGCGCCGGCCAGCCGCTCGGCCTCGGCGACCTTGGGGGCCAGCTCCTCGACGGCCGCGTTGAGCTCGGTCAGGCGGGCGCGCCGCTCGGCCAGCTTCGCCTCCACCTCGGCCAGCCGCACCCCGGCCTGGGCGCCGTCCAGCCGCCGCTGCGCCTCGGCGACGGCCTCCTCGGCGTCGTGTACGGCCTGGGCCGCCGTCTCCTGCGCGTCCTTGGCCCGGTGCAGGCGCTGCTCGGCGGCCTTGATCCGAGCCTCCCGCCCGGTCGCCACCCCCTCGAACGCCCCCACCACGCTCACCCCGGCCGCGCTGACCAGCACCGACCCCGGCAGCCCCGCCAACGCCTCGGCCGCCTCGCCGAGCCGGGCGGCGTCCACGATGACCGCATGCTCATGCGGCCACCCCCGCAACCCGACCACCTGCCCGACCGACCGCCCCACCTGCCCGGTAGTGCCCGCCTGCCCGGCGGTACGCGTCCGTCCGGGCGTGTGCGCGGCGTTGTCGCGGGCCTGCTCGGCCACGTCGAGCGCGTCGAGGAGGCCGGTGGCGCCGACGCCCGCCGCGGCGAGCGCGTTGAGCTGGGCCGCGGCCGGCCCGCCCTCGGCGTCGTCCAGCGCCGCCTGCGCCGACGCAACCTCCTGGTCGGCCACGCCGAGCGCCTTCAGCGCCTCGTTGAGCCGGAGCCTGGCCTCGCGCAGCTCCCGCTCGGCGGCGGGCACGTCCCGCCCGTCGGCGAACCTGCGGCTCTGCTCCAGCGCCGGGATCCGGCCGCGCAGCTCGTCGGCGGAGTTGTCGGCCACGGCCCGGTCGGCGTCCAGCTTGGCGGCCCTGGCCTGCAGCGCCGCCAGCTCCTTGCGCGCCTCGGACACCTGCCGGTCGAGCGTGTCCTCGCGCAGCGTGCCGATCTCGGCCCTGACCAGGGCGATCGCCTCGCCCGCCGCCTCGCCGGCCGCGCGGTGCCGGTCGAGCTCGGCGGCCAGCGCGTCGTCCTTGGCCGCGGCGTCGGCCAGCTTGCGCGCCTGCCGCCCCCGCCAGCACCGCAACGCTTCCGCCAGCCGGACCCGCGCCTCGTCCCGCCGGTCGAACGTCCCCAGCAACGCCTTCGACTCCGCCTCGAACTCCGCCAGCCGCTCGCCGGCCTGCGCCGCGCGCACCCGCTTGGCGTGCTCGTCCCTGCGGGCCTCCCGCTCCTGCTCCAGCTCGGCGTCCAGACCGGTCAGGGCGGCGATGGCCTCGAAGACGCGCTCGGGGGAGATCTCGTTGAGCGGCTGGGAGAGCAGGTTCGTGGCGACCTTGCTGCGTACGGACGTGGACAGGAACGACACGCATCTGACCCGGTCGCCGTAGAGCGCCTTGGTCAGGTCGCGCGCCACGACGTCACGCTTGCCCGCCGACTTCGGCAGCGACGCCCAGATCTCGTCGGCCCGCGCCACCCGCTCGGCCTCCGACGGCGACGCCGCCAGATGAACGCCCTCACGCCAGCGGATCTCCAGGTGGGGCGCCTCCTGGTTGACGCGCAGCCACACCGTGAGGGCGCCGCCGGAGGTGTCGGGCACCTCGAACAGCTCACCGCCCGCCTCGCCCGAGTCCACCAGCAGCAGCTCGTCAGCGGGCACGGCGTCCGGCTCGTCCACTTGGGCCGGCTGGGCGTCGTCGTCGGGGAAGCCGTTCATGCCGGGTGGCGCGAAGACGCCCACGATGTAGCCGTGGTCGGCGCTCGCCCACTGCCGGCCGCCCGCGCCGCTCGCCAGCTCGGCGTTGAACAGCAGCTCGGAGACCGCCTTCGCGCCCGAGGCGAACCGCCACTGCTCGTCACCCAGCAGCGCCGTGATCGAGGCGATGAACGACGACTTGCCCGCCCCGTTGGAGTCCTTCGGCCCGGCGCCCGCCACCACGATGAGCGTGCCGGGGACCGTGGGCACCGGATGGGTGGACAGCCGCGAGATGTTGACCGCCTGCACGGCGATCAGCACCCGGTCTCCGACGACGTTCTCCACCTGCGACACCTGTGACCCCCGTAACCCTTCCGCCCGTTGTGGCTGCTCTGGCTCTGCCTGTGTCTGTTCGTGTCATCTGGCCGACCTGCGGGCCCGTACGGCCGCCGCCAGCGGCGTGTTGGGCCCGGCCGCGAGGATCAGCTCCTCCTGCAGCCGCCGCCGCGCCGCCGGGGTGAGCCGGTGGAACTGCGGGCCAGGGACGTAGCCGCCCGCCTCCTCGCCGGCCTTCACCTGCGCGAGCAGCCCGGCGTGGCGCAGGGTGCGGAGCGCCGCCTCCAGCTCCCCGATGGGCAGCTGCGTGTGCCGGCGCAGCTCGTCGGCCGGGGTGGGGTGCGGCGACAGCCAGGAGTCCTCCGGCAGCAGCCCCTCGGCCCGCGGGATCGCCACCGAGTGCACCAGCACCAGCGTCAGCACCGCCCGCTCCGCCACCCCGAGCCGCCCCCCGCCCACGGAAGGCGGGGTCTCGGCGGCGCGGTCGTCTGGGCCGGAGGCGGCCGGGATCGCCGCGCAGGCGTCGTCGTAACCCGAGATCCAGCGGTCGCGGTGCTGGACGAGGACCCGGCCGCGCCGGGCCAGCATCTCGCTCAGCGTGTGGCGCAGCGCCGGATCCCGCAGGGCGGCGAAGCGCACCTCCTGCACCGGCTCCGCCGCGTGCTCCACCACCATGTAAGCCGCCACCAGCTCCGCCCGCCGCCGCTCGTCGTACGCACCGAGCAGGTCATCGAACCCGGCACCCCCACCCTCGGCCCGCCCACCGGCGGCGGCATCTGGAACGGACGCGGCAGGCATACCGGACCCGGCGGCCTCTGCGGACGCGGCGAGCCCGGCGGATTGTACGAACTCTCCGGATTCGGCGGGCATGCTGGACATCGTGGGCATGGCGGCGGCCACGATGTCGGCGTCGCCCACCACGGTCAGCTCGGCCCGGTCCGGTGAGGGCAGCCGGCGCACCAGCTCCTGGAGTTGCGCGTGCGCCTCCACCGGCCACAGCGCGCATCTCGGCCCGAGCACGACCACACCGTCGTCCACGACGACCCACGCCGAGTCGTGCAGCCGCCGCAGCGCCCCGACGGCCCAGTTGCGCATCAGGTCGTCGGTACGCCCGATCAGCGCCCGATAGGTGTCCAGCACCAGCTCCACCGGCGCGGGCGTACCCGGCCAAGGATCGACCGACAGGTCGGTCCAGCAGCACTTGAGCACGGCCGCCAGCACCCGCCGCGTCTCCCCGGCCCGTTCCACGGGCGCGGGCGCCACCTGGTATTCCTCCAGCAGCGCCGGCGTCACACCGTCGGGCCACACCGGCAGCGCCTGCCCGGTGGAGTCGGGCCAGGTCAGCCGTATCATCCCGGCCGGAGCGGGCGCCCCAGGCCCGAGCGGCAACGGCCCGCCCGACCGCGCCCGCACATGCGCGACCGGCCCCTCCGGAACCGGCCCCCGCACCACCGGACCTTTCGCGTCCGGGCCCGCTGCGGCCCGCTCTTCCCCGGTAAGCCCCTGCCCCTCACCGGTGCTCATCGCGTACGCTCCAGGTGGCCGCAGGACAGCCAGGCCGGCTCCCGCCCGGGATCGACCGACAGCTCGTCGCTCCAGGTCAGCCGGTAGGGCAGCTCCGGCCGCAGATCGATGCTGGTGAGGTCGGCGAGCACCCGCCGGGCGGTCACCCAGTCGGGCCCGAGCACGTCGCCGAGCGCGACCCGGGCGGACCCGCCGAGCAGCGACTCGGCCATCTCCCGCAGCCGCTCGACGGCGGCTCCCGGCGAGGTGTCGAGCGAGTCGGACGGCCCGGGATCGGGCAGGGTGGAGCGCGGCGGCGTGGGCTGCGCGGGAGCCGGGCGAGGCGCCTCGTCCACGGCCCGCGCGATGGCGGCCGGATCGTGCCACGGCGCGGGCGCGTCGAAGACGAACCCGTCGAGCACAGCGGCCAGCCGCTCCTTGGACGCGGTCTGCGAGAAGGTGCGCCACGTCTCGGTCGGCAGCAGCGTGAGGTTGCGGGTGGTGCCCGCCGAGTCCGCCAGCCGCCCGGCCGCCCGCCGGGAGGCGTCGCTGTAGGCGTAGATGGCGGCCCGCAGATCGGTGCAGACCCGGTCGAGCTCGGGCCAGCGGGTCAGGATGGTGCCGTGCAGGCCCTGCGCCCGCCGCGCGATCTCCTCGGTGCCCCACAGCTTGGGCGCCTGCTCGCGCAGCTCCTCGATGGTGCCGGTGGTGAGCGTGATCAGCTCCAGCGCCCACAGCCGGAACGCCCGCGCGAGGTTGACCGCGCTCTGCCGCGCCTCCTCCATGGTGGTGCGCGGGTCGGCGACGTTGAGGTCTTCGAGCGCGAGCAGCCGGTGCATCTCCGACTGCCCGCCGTCGTCCATCATGCGCCGGATGAACATCAGCCCGACGACGCTGGTGAACGAGGCGCGGTAGCGGAGCTGGTTGGGCTTGGGGAACACCTCGCGGATCGCGCCGAGCCCCTTGAGCACCCGCAGCCGGTTGTCGAACTGCTCGCCGGGGTAGGCGCGGCAGGCGAAGCGCATCTGCTCGTGCGTCAGCCACTCCTCGCCCGCCTCCGCGAACGCCGCGAACAGCGTCTCGGCGATGTCGACCAGCACCGGGTCGTCGACCACGGCACCGCTGTCGCGGGCCAGCGCGGCGAACATGCGGCGGTAGGTGGACAGGACCGCCTCGTCGGTGAGGACGGCGTCGAGGGTCAGGGGCTGTTGGGACACGCGCTCTAAGGTACGGCTTCCCACCGACAGTCGGAGAACTCGACGCCACTATGACCCTGGACGTGTAACCCCAATAGGGTTATGGTGGGGGTATGCCAAAGATCAACGTGTACCTGCCCGACGACCTCGCCGAGGCCGTCAAGGAGGCCGGCGTGCCGGTGTCCGCCGTCTGCCAGCGGGCGCTGGAGCAGGCGGTACGCCGGGTGACCGCGATCAGGGAGACCTCGCTCGGCGATCTCGACCTGGACCAGCCGACCGGCGCGCTGACCCACCTCACGGCCCGCACCCGTACGGTGCTCAAGCTCGCCGCCGAGGCCGCCCGCACGCAGGGGACCGCCGAGGTCGGCACCGGGCACCTGCTCGACGCCATGCTCAGCGAGGGCACCAACCTGGCCCTGCACGTGCTGCGCGCCATGGAGGTCGGCCTCGACCAGGTGCGCCGCGACCTCGACCGGCACGTCCCGCCCGCCACCGACCCGGCCCCGGCCGAGTCCGCCTACGCCGACCCGGCAGGGGCCGGTTCGCGGCGGCTCAGCTCGCCCGCCGCCAACGCCCTCGAACTGGCCGTCACCGAGGCGATCGCGCTCGGCCACAACTACGTCGGCTGCGAGCACCTGCTGCTCGGCCTGGTCGCCGAGCCCGACGGCACGGCCGGGCAGGTGCTGCGCGCCCTGGGCGCCGAGCCGCGCCTCACCCGCCGCGCCGTGTCGGCGGCCCTGGCCGGGTACGTGCACCTGCGCGCCAACACCCAGCAGGCCGCCGCCCCCGCCCCCGCGCCCGGCCAGGCCGAACAGCTGGCCGCCGCGCTCAAGGCCCAGCTCAAAGCCGAGCTGCGGCCGATCGTGGAGCGCCTGGAACGCCTGGAGACGCACGCCGGCCTGAAGCCCTGACCGCAGTGGACGGCAACCGGCGCGCGCTCGCCGCCTTACGCCTCGCCCTCGTCGCCCTGATCCTCGTCGGCCTGGTCGTCGGGGCCCTGTGACAGCCCTAGGACGTCAGGCCACCTTGGCCGAGCTCGCCTTCCAGGTGTTGCACGCCCCCGGCTTGCCCGTCTCGTATCCCGCCCGCACCCAGGACAGGCGGTTGGCCGTCTTGCCGTGGAAACGGTTCTTCCAGATGTCCGGGATGCCGAGGACGGGCTTCCAGTCCTTGACCACCCGGCCGAGGCTCTTGGCCGAGACCCCGAAGAAGCAGTCGAGCTGCAGGTAGTAGCGGCGGTTGTGCTCGTCCATGACGGTCTCGACCCCGCCGTTCTCCAGCCCCCACCAGGCCCGGCCGATGCCGGTCTGGCCGGTCACGACCCCGCTCCACGTCCTGACCACGGACGTGAACACCTTCCTGTCGTCCTTCGCCTTGATCCAGTCGTCGGCGAGGCGCACCCGTACGGCCGTGGCGCAGATCTCCGAGAACGAGCCCGACACCTCCAGGCCCGTGGAGCAGGACTTCTTGTCCTTGGACTCCTTGAACTGCACCTCCACGGGCGTGAAGTCCTTGATCGCCGGCTTCCACGCCTTGTTGAGGCAGCCGACGAGCGTGGTGACGTACTTCCTCGTGGAGGCCGCGGTCGTGCCCTTCTTCAGCCCGCAGCCGACCTTGGGCAGCTTGGCCGCCTTGTAGAGGGCGTTGTGCGTGAGCTCGGGCGCGCCCGTCACGGGCGCGGCGTGCGCGGCGGTCGCGGTGGACAGCAGGGTCAGGGCGGCGGCGAACGCGGCCGCCGGTAAACGAGAGATCATGAGGTGGGATACTAGAGCCAGTCGCGCCGCTTGAAGACCATGTAGAGCACCAGGCAGACGGCCGCCATCAGCACGATCGCGAACGGATAGCCGAACGCCCAGTGCGTCTCCGGCATGAAGTCGAAGTTCATCCCGTAGATCGTCCCGACCAGCGTGGGCGCGAAGAGGATGGCCGCCCACGCGGAGATCTTCTTGACCTCCTCGCCCTGCTGGATGCTGGCCTCGGTCATCCGGGCCATCTCGGCGTTCTGCGCCTGGGTGACCAGCGTGGAGTTGACGACCAGGATGTTCTGGAGCATCTGCCGGAAGGATGACACCCGCTCCGACACCGTGATCGCGTGGTCGGCCACGTCACGCAGGTAGCTCTGCAGCTCGTCGTTGAGTCCGTACTTGGGGGCTCCGGCGATGAAGCCGTGGATCATGCCGACGAGCGGCGCGGTGGCCCGCTGGAACTCGATGACCTCGCCGGACAGCTCGTAGACGCGCCGCGAGACCGAGGGGTCGCCGCTGAAGACCTGGGCCTCGATCTCCTCGATGTCCTTCTGCAGCCCGGCCACCACAGGGGCGTAGCCGTCCACGACCGCGTCGACGATCGCGTAGAGCACCGCCTGCGGGCCCTGCCGCAGCAGGTCGGGGTCGGACTCCATGCGCCTCCGGACGCCCTGGAGGTCGGGGGCCTCCGCGTGCCGTACGGTGATCACGAAGTCGGGGCCGACGAAGACGTGCAGCTCGCCGAACGCGACCTCCTCCGCCTCGTCGAGGTAGCGCGCGGCGCGCAGCACCACGAAGAGCGTGTCGCCGTAGCGGTCGGCCTTGGGGCGCTGGGAGCCGACGATGGCGTCCTCCAGCGCCAGCTCGTGCAGCTTGAACTCCTCGCCGAGCTTGACCAGCTCCCACTCCTTCGGCCGGTAGAGGCCGATCCAGGCCATGCTGCCCGGCATGTCCTTGAGCCGTTCGAAGGCGTCGGCGAGCGAGCCGGGGTTGTCGACCCGCTCGCCGTCGCGGTAGATGGCGTTGTCGATGACAGTGGGCTGGTAGGGGGGCTCCTCGGTGGCCCGCGGGTCCATCGAGTGCTCGGGCGGCTCCTCGCGCGCGTCACCGCCGCGGCGCAGACTCCTGACCCTGGCCATGCCCCTCCGATCCTCTCCTAGGCGAGCGCGTCGAGCTGCTGCGTCGCCCGATCCCTGATGGTCTTGCGCCACATCGGCGTCCACCCGAACAGCAGCCCGTGCGGGCGGCCGAGCGCCATCCTCGACCAGCGCTTGAAGTCGAACTCGTCGTGGTGCCGCACGATCAGCCCGTCCTCGAACCTGAACAGCGCCTCCACCTCGTTGACCACCTCCCGCCCCGTGCTGGAGAAGGTGTAGCGGGCGGTCCAGCGCGCGGTGCCGGTGTGGTCGTCGGCCCATACGTCCCTGTAGGCGGACCGCAACCCGTCGCGCACGCCGAGCTGCAGCCGCCACATCCGCATCACCCGGTCGCGGCCCTCGATCTCCTGGAAGATGGGGTCGCCGAAGCTGACCTCGGGGTGGTAGCAGCTCTCCATGGCCGCGAGGTCGTTTCGCCCCAGCGCGTCGAAGAAAGCGCTGATCAGCGCCATGTGACGTTCGTTCACCTTCATATCAGATCACGGCCCGCCCATTGCGCCAGCACACGGCCCTGAGCCAGTCCTCGCCGAGGTCCAGGCGGGCGAGCGCGTCGAGCTGGTGCGCGTAGGGGTAGGGGATGGTCGGGAAGTCACTGCCGAGGATCACCTTCCCCGCAAGTCCCAGATCAAGCAGCGCGGGGCGGAGCCGGGCGGGGAACGGCATGCCCCGCTCGCTGAAGTCGGTGAACGCCATCGTGGTGTCCAGCGCCACCCGCTCGTAGCGCAGGGCCAGCTCGAAGAACGGGTCGTACTCCGGCATGCCGAGGTGCGCGATCACCAGGCGCAGCCGGGGATGGCGGCGCAGCACCTCGCCGATGGGCTCCGCGCCGACGTGCCCGCCGGGCACCGGCACCGAGCTGGCGTGCACCACGACGGGCACGCCCGACTCCGCCAGCAGCCCCCAGACCTCCGACAGCTCGGGGACCCGCGGATCGAACCCGCCGACCTGCAGGTGCACCTTGAAGACGCGGGCCCCGTCGTCCAGGGCGCGCCGCACGTACGCCACCACCCCAGGCTCCGGGTAGAAGGTCGCCGACGGGAGACAACCCGGTGTACGGCGGGCGAAATCCATCGTCCAGGCGTTCAGGTCGGCCGCCATGTCCGGCTTGTGCGCGTACGCCAGCGCGGGGAAGCTCCGCACCCCCATCGCCCGCAGGTGCGCCACCCGCTCCGCCACCGGCCACTCGTACGCGATGTGCCAGCCCTCGCCCATCAGCGGCCCGCCGTGACGGAAGTGATGCCAGACCCGCCGCTCCATCCGCTCCGGCAGGAAGTGCACGTGCAGGTCGACCAGGCCGGGCAGCCCGAGCCGCCGCCACCACTCCGGCACCCCCTGGTCAGAATGTCGTTCCGTGACCACGGCCGTGACTTTACCTCGATAGGGTTCTGTCTCGATGGACAAGCTCTGGGCCCACCTGATCAAGGTTCAGCCTGACCCCCACCCCTGGGTCGTGGTGGTCTCGGCTCTGGTCGCGCTCGCGATCGTCGCCTTCCGCATGCCCTGGCAGGTCTCCCGGGGCCTGATCACGATCGCCCACGAGGGCGGCCACGCGCTCATGGCGCTGGTCACCCGGCGCAAGCTGGAGGGCATCCGCCTCCACTCCGACACCTCCGGCGTGACGCTCACCAGGGGGAGGCCGACCGGGCCCGGCATGGTGCTGACCGCGATGGCGGGCTACCTCGCGCCCCCGCTGCTCGGGTTGGCCGCCGCGTGGCTGACCCAGCAGGGGCGGATCACGCTGCTGATCTGGACGGTGCTGCTGTTCCTGGTCTGCATGCTGCTGCTGATCCGCAACCTCTACGGCGCGCTGATCCTCCTCGCCACCGGGGGCGCGGTGTTCGCGCTCAGCATGTACGCCCCCGCCGCCGTCCAGCAGGGCGTCGCCTTCGTCGCCGTGTGGTTCCTGCTGCTCGGCGGGATCCGGCCGATCATCGAGCTGCAGCAGAAGCGGCGCCGCAGGCAGGCCAGGGACTCCGACGCCGACCAGCTCGCCCGGCTGACGATCCTGCCGGGCGGCTTCTTCGTGTTCTTCTTCTTCGTGGTGGCGGTGACGGCGGCGGTGTTCGGGGCCTACCTGATGAACCCGCTCTGAAGCCTCATCCGAGGAGCTTGCGGGCCGCCTGCTCGATCTCGGCCTCCGACAGCAGCACGTGATCGGCGGCCCCGCCCAGCGGGATGAAACTGTCGTCCGACGTCACCCGCGCCACCTGCCCGGTGAACCCGGCGTCCGCCAGCTCCGCCAGCACGCCCTCGGAGACGCCGCCGGAGTGCCGGGTCTCGTCGGCGATCAGCACCTTCCCCGTCAGCTCCGCGGCCCGCACCAGGTCCTCCACCGGCAGCGGCGCGAGCCAGCGCAGGTCGAGGACGCGGCAGCCGTAGCCCTCCTGGGTGAGCCGCACGGCGGCCCGCAGGCTCATCCGCACCCCGTTGCCGAACGTCACGATCGTCAGGTCGCGCCCGTCGCCGTAGGAGCGGGCCCGTCCGATCGGCACGTGCGTCTCGGCCCAGCGCGACGGCGGCGCGTACGGCGCCAGCCAGCCCCCGTCGCCCTCCTCGAACAGGTCGCGCGTGTGGTAGAGCGCGATCGGCTCCAGGAACACCGCGACCGTCCCGCACGCCCGCGCCGCCGCCAGGCACGTGCGCAGCATCGCCGAGGCGTCGTCCGGCCGCGCCGGCGAGGCGATGACCAGGCCGGGGATGTCGCGCAGCGCCGCCACCGAGTTGTCGTTGTGGAAGTGGCCGCCGAACCCCTTCTGGTAGGCGTAGCCCGCCACCCGCACCACCATCGGGTTGCGGTAGGCGCCGCGGGAGAAGAACGACAGCGTCGCCCCCTCGCCGCGGATCTGGTCGAGCGCGTTGTGCAGGTAGGCGAGATACTGGATCTCCGGCACCGGCAGCAGCCCCGACACCCCCGACCCGAGCGCCAGCCCCAGGATGGCCTGCTCGTCCAGCAGCGTGTCGAACACCTGGCCCGCGCCGAAGCGCTTCTGCAGCCCCCGCGTCACCCCGTAGACCCCGCCCTTGCGCGCGACGTCCTCGCCGAACACCAGCATCTCGGGGTGGACGGCGAGCGCGTCGGCGAGCGTGCGGTTGATCGACTGGGAGAGCGTGAGCGGCTTGTCGAGCTCGGGCAGCGCCCCGGCGAACGCCTTTTCCCTGGCCGCGGGCGGGGCCGCCACCGGGCTGATGCGGGCGATCAGGTCGGGGTCGCGCGGCGCGAGCGGCTCCTTGATCTCCTTGGCGGTGCCGAGCCGCGGGTGGCGGGTGGTCTCCAGGGCGATGCGCAGCACGTGCTCGCGTGCGCTCTCGTACCTTTTGAGCAGCTCGTCCGGGGTTTCCAGGCCGGCCTCGACGAGCATCGCGGCGGTGCGCAGCAGCGGGTCACGGGCCAGGTCGGCGCGGATGTCGCGCTGGGTGCGGTAGGCCGCCTCCACGTCGGACCCGGCGTGCCCCATGAGCCGCACCGTCGACAGGTGCAGGAAGGCGGGGGAGCGGCGGGTGCGTACGTGCTCGACCGCGCGCGCGGCGGCGTCGTAGGCGTCGGCCAGGTCGCACCCGTCGGCCGCGAAGTACTCGATGCCGGGTCGCCGCGCGGCCGCCGCCACCCAGCCCTTGGGCGTGCGTACGCTGATGCCGAGCCCGTTGTCCTCGCACACGAACAGGATCGGCAGCGCCTGCCCCTGGAAGGTGGCGTAGGAGGCGAGGTTGAGGCCCGACAGCGCGCTCGCGTGGTTGATCGAGGCGTCGCCGAAGCTGCACACCACCACCGCGTCGGGCTCCCACGCGCAGGGCGCGCCGAGCGCCTTGGCGCGTTCGACGGCGAAGGCGATGCCCACGGCCCTCGGCAGGTGGCTGGCGATGGTCGAGGTCTGCGGGATGACCGCCAGCTCGGGATGGCCGAACACCTTGTGCCGGCCGCCCGCGATCGGCTCGTCGGCCGCCGCGCTCAGGCCCATGAGGACGTCGCGCAGCCCCTGCTCGGGCAGCCGGCCCTTCTGCTCGGAGCGGGTGAGGTAGAACGCGCCGGAACGGTAGTGGAGCAGCGCGGGATCGGTGGGCCGCAGCGCGGCGGCGACCGCGGCGTTGCCCTCGTGCCCGGCCGAGCCGATCGTGTAGAAGCCTTCGTTCTGCTCGCGCAGCCAGCGGGCGGCGATGTCGAGCAGCCGGCTGTCGAGCTGGCGCCGGAACAGCGCCCGGCATCGCTCGCCGGTCAGCGTCGTCCCCTCCCGGACCGGCAGGGCCGGATCTCGCGGGGGGCCCGCTTCAAGGGTCGCGACGGCTTCGGTGAAATGTGTTTCAACAGTGTCCCGCGCCACACCCCGATTATGTCTGTCATCGGGCCCGGCGTCTGCCCGACGCGTGGGGACAGGTTGCGGTCCGGTCGTTATAGACCCTTATCTATAACCGTTTGTCAGTATTTCGAACCTCGCCACTCACCTGGGCGTCTCTAAAGGAGACACACGTGGCACCCTCAATGCCGCGTTGAAGCACTGGGGTCTCCAGAAAGGAACCCGCATGTTACAACGCCTTCGTGTCACCGCCTTCGCCGTGATGATCGGCGCAGGGGCCCTGGTCGCCCTCGCGCCGGCAGCCGCGTCGGCGGCCCCGCAGAAACCCGTCGAGATCGGCAGGGTGGTCATCAGCCCCGCATCGCCGCTCGACGTGACCGGCGGCCCGGTCACCGCCACCTTCACCGTCTTCACGAAGAACGCGGACAAGGCCACCCTCCAGCTCAAGCCGCCCGCGGGGGTCTACACCTCCATAGGCGAGCTGACGAGGACGCCGGTACGCGACTGGGTCAAGTGGACCGGCACCAGGAAGTTCGAGACCTCGCCCACCGGAACGTGGAGCTACCTCGCCACGGCCACGGGCGGCGGCCAGGAGAAGTCCGCCTCCGGGACCTTCGACGTGGTCGTCAAGAAGGCGCTCGACACCAAGTTCGCCTCCTTCGGCGTCCGGCCGCGCGAGGCCGACCGCGGTGACGTGGTCAAGGTCTTCGGGCGCCTGCTCGCCGACGGCAAGGGGTACGCGGGACAGACCGTCTCCCTCCAGTTCCGCGGCCGCCACTCCGGCGACTTCCGCGAGGTCGCGAGAACGACGACCGGGAAGGACGGCTGGTTCGGCGACGGGGTGCGGATCCGGACGAGCGGCACGTTCCGCGCCGTGTTCGCCGCCACCGCCGCCGCGAAGGGCTCCGTCAGCGACCTCGCCGGCGTGGCCGTCAGGCGCCCGAACGCCGACAGCAGGATCGACGGCTTCGACGCCCGGCCCGAGCCCGTCGACAAGGGCGACCGGTTGACGTTCACCGGCACGCTCAGGGCCGAGCGCCGCGACGGGCTCGCCGGGCAGCGCGTCACCGTGTCCTTCAGGGCCGCGGGCTCCTCCCGCTGGGAGGACGTGACCAGCGCGGTGACCGGCAGGGACGGCCGCTTCTGGGCCTCCGCCACCGCCGTCGCCTCCGGCTGGTGGCGGGCCGAGTACGCGGGCACCCGCGGCGTGAACGGCAGCGTCAGCGACGCCGACTGGGTGACGGTCGAACAGCCCGCCCCGCCGCCCGCGGTGAGCAGGGCGGACAGCCGGATCATCGGGTTCAACGCCTATGCGGAGCCGGTGAAGCGCGGCAAGTATCTGAGGTTCAAGGGGCGGCTGCAGATCGCCGACGACGACGGCTGGGAGGGGTACAGCGGCAAGGTCGGGCTGTACTTCAAGAAGGCCGGGTCGAAGAAGTGGGAGTACGTGAAGGCGTTCCGGTCGAGTGACAGCGGGCGCCTCTACGTGAAGGCCAGGGCCTGGGACTCGGGGCGCTGGAAGTTCGTGTTCAAGGGTGACGACGACACGTACGGGTCTTCCAGCCGTACGGATTATGTCCGGGTGACCCGCAGGTAGGCAGGAAAAGGCCCGGAGCTTCGGCTCCGGGCCTTTTCGTGTCGCCGGCTGCTAGTTGGAGAGCTTGCTCTCGATCCGGCCGAGAATCGACTCCAGGCGATCGAAGCGATCGTCATGCGAGTCGAGCCGCTTCTCGAGCCTGTCGAGCCTTTCCTCCACCCTGGCGAAGCGCCCGTCGATCTCGACGAACTTCTGATCGATCTGAGCGAACTTCTGGTCGATCTGGTCGAACCGCTGGTCGACCTGAGCGAACTTCTCGTCGATCTGGTCGAACCGCTGGTCGACCTGAGCGAACTTCTGGTCGACCTGCTCGAACCGCTGGTCAATTTGAGCGAACCGCTGGTCGACTTGGTCGAACCGCTGATCGACCTGCTCGAACCGCTGATCGATCTGAGCGAACCGCTGGTCGACTTGGACGAACCGCTGGTCGATGTTGACGAATTGCTCGTCGATCTGGGCGAACTTCTGGTCGATCTGGGTGAATCGCTGGTCGATTCTGGCGAAGCCCGCCCTCATCTCGGACCTGAGTGCGCCGACCTCGCGGTCGATCTTGTCGAGGAGGTTCTCGGCGACGTCGTCCACGCGCCGGTGCAGCGTGTCGATCCGGTCGGCGATGGTGAGCTGTGGCACGCCGCTTACAGTAGCCGCTTCCAGTGCCGTGACCCGCACTTCCAGGTCATCGTACTTCTTCTGGAGATCCAACATTCGGTGCGCTCCTTACTGCGGAGGGAGGACGGAGGGAAGCCGCGCGGCCACATCGGGAAAGTTACCCTCCGTACTTGATCGAGCGCAGGGAGATGCGAAAGTCAGTCCTAGTCGGCGCGCACCACGACAACGGAAGTGTTAGCGAGCGTTAACAGCGGCGTCGATCGCCGCGCGGGCCATCGCGCGCAGCAGCGGCCGCATGTCCCCGCCGGGCAGCTCGCCCGCGCTGTGCGGGGTCGAGTTGAGCAGCCCGAAGACCGCGTGCATGGCGGCCCGCAGCCGGGCGGCCGGGCACGCGGGATGCAGCTCGGCCAGCACGGTCACCCACTCCTCGACGTACAGCCGCTGCAGCCGCCTGATCTGCCGCCGGTGCGGCTCGGGCACGTTGCCGAGCTCCCGGTCGTGCACGACGATCAGCGCCGGCTGCTCGGTGGCAAAGGTGATCTGCACGTCGAGCAGCGCGTCGAGGGCCTGCTCCGGCCCGGGGGAGGAGGTCACGACGGCCACGGCGGATTCGCGCAGCCGCGAGCTGACGTCGAGCAGCATCTCGGCCAGCAGCGCCTCCTTGCCGCTGAAGTGCCGGTAGAGCGCGGGGCCGGAGACGCCGACCGCGCCGCCGATCTCCTCGATCGGGACGCCGTGGAAGCCCCGTGCCGCGAACAGCCGGGCCGCCGCCTCCAGGATCTCCGCACGCCTGTTGCGCCGGGAGCGGGCAGGGGTGGCGGAGGTGCTGGTCACGTCTCACATGCTAGACGATGACGTTAACGCTCGCTAACATTCGAGCCATGAGGGCATGAGAGGGGACGCATGAGCAGCGACTGGCCGGTGCTGGGCTCGGCCGCCGACCCGGCGGGGGAGGCGTACAAGCGCAACACCGAGATCAACGAACGCCTGGCCGCCGACCTGCTCGACCGCCTCGCCGCCGCCGCGCCCGGCGGCCCCGAGCGGTCGCGGCGGCGGCACGTCGAGCGGGGCAAGCTGCTGCCGCGCGACCGCGTGGACGGCCTGCTGGACCCCGGCTCGCGCTTCCTGGAGCTGTCGCCGCTGGCCGCGAACGGCCTGTACGACGACGAGGCGCCGGCCGCCGGGATCATCACGGGCGTCGGCCGGGTCTCGGGCCGCGAGTGCGTGATCGTCGCCAACGACGCGACGGTCAAGGGCGGCACCTACTACCCGATGACCGTCAAGAAGCACCTGCGCGCGCAGGAGGTGGCCCTGCACAACCACCTGCCCTGCGTCTACCTGGTGGACTCCGGCGGCGCGTTCCTGCCCCGGCAGGACGAGGTGTTCCCCGACCGCGACCACTTCGGCCGCATCTTCTACAACCAGGCCACCATGTCCGCCCGCGGCATCCCGCAGATCGCCGCCGTGCTCGGCTCGTGCACGGCGGGCGGCGCGTACGTCCCCGCGATGAGCGACGAGGCGGTCATCGTCCGCGGCCAGGGCACGATCTTCCTGGGCGGCCCGCCGCTGGTGAAGGCGGCCACCGGCGAGGAGGTCACGGCCGAGGAGCTGGGCGGCGGCGACCTGCACGCCCGGGTCAGCGGCGTCACCGACCATCTCGCCGAGGACGACGCGCACGCCCTCGCCATCGTCCGCGACATCGTCTCCACGCTCGCCCCGCGCGCCGAGCGGCCCTGGCCGGTGGTCACGCCGGAGCCGCCCCGCCACGACCCCCGCGACCTGTACGGCATCGTCCCGGCCGACACCCGCCAGCCGTACGACGTGCGCGAGGTCATCGCGCGCCTCGTGGACGGCTCGCGCTTCCTGGAGTTCAAGGCCGAGTACGGCCACACCCTCGTCACCGGCTTCGCCCACCTGCACGGCCACCCGGTCGGCATCGTGGCCAACAACGGCATCCTGTTCAGCGAGTCGGCCATGAAGGGCGCCCACTTCATCGAGCTGTGCGACCAGCGCCGCATCCCCCTGGTGTTCCTGCAGAACATCAGCGGCTTCATGGTCGGCAAGGCGTACGAGGCGGGCGGCATCGCCAAGCACGGCGCGAAGATGGTCACCGCCGTCTCCTGCGCGCGGGTGCCCAAGTTCACCGTGGTCATCGGCGGCTCGTTCGGGGCGGGGAACTACGCGATGGCCGGCCGGGCGTACGCGCCGCGCTTCCTGTGGATGTGGCCCAACGCCCGCATCTCCGTGATGGGCGGCGAGCAGGCCGCGAACGTCCTCACCACCGTCGGCACCGCCGACGCCGACGCCATCAGGGCCCAGTACGAGCACCAGGGCAACCCGTACTACTCCACGGCCAGGCTGTGGGACGACGGCGTGATCGACCCGCTCGACACCCGCACCGTCCTCGGCCTGGCGCTGTCCGCGGCGGCCAACGCCCCGCTCGAACCCGCCGGATACGGCGTCTTCCGGATGTGATCATGCTGTTCGACCGTGTTCTCATCGCCAACAGGGGCGAGATCGCCGTACGGATCGCCCGCACGCTGCGCCGGCTCGGCGTCACGGCGGTGGCCGTGCACACGCCGTCCGACGCCGGCGCCCGGCACGTACGCGAGGCGGACCTCGCCCTGGAGGTGCCGAGCTACCTCGACGCCGACGCGATCGCGGGGGCGGCGCTCGCGTCCGGGGCACAGGCCGTGCACCCCGGCTACGGGTTCCTGGCCGAGAACGCCGCCTTCGCGCGGGCCTGCGCCGCCGCTGGTGCGGCGTTCGTCGGGCCGCCGGCCGAGGCCATCGACGCCATGGGCGACAAGATCCGGGCCAAGGCCACGGTGTCGGCCGCCGGGGTGCCGGTGGTGCCGGGCGGGGCCGAGCCCGGCGACGTGCTGGAGGAGTGGCGCGACTTCCCGGCCCTCATCAAGCCGTCCGCGGGCGGCGGCGGCAAGGGCATGGTGCTGGTGCGCTCGGCCGCGGAGCTGCCCGACGCGCTGGCCTCGGCGCGGCGGACCGCGCGGGCCGCGTTCGGCGACGCGACGCTGCTCATCGAGCGGTACGTCGACAGCCCCCGCCACATCGAGATCCAGGTGCTGGCCGACTCCCTCGGCGGCGCGGTGCATCTGGGCGAGCGCGAGTGCAGCCTGCAGCGCAGGCACCAGAAGGTCATCGAGGAGGCGCCGTCGCCGTTCGTCACCCCCGAGCTGCGGGCCCGTATGGGCGCGGCGGCCGTGGAGGCGGCGCGGGCGGTCGGCTACGTCGGCGCGGGCACGGTCGAGTTCATCGTGGACGGCGCCACCGGCGCCTACCACTTCATGGAGATGAACACCCGCCTCCAGGTCGAGCACCCCGTCACCGAGCTGGTGACCGGCCTCGACCTGGTGGAGCTGCAGCTCCGGGTGGCGGCCGGCGAGCCGCTGCCGTTCGGCCAGGACGAGGTGCGGCTGAGCGGGCACGCCGTCGAGGCCCGCGTCTACGCCGAGGACCCCTCGCGCGGCTTCCTGCCGACGGGCGGGCGCGTCCTGCTGCTCCGCGAGCCCGGCGTCCCCGGTCCCGCCGCTCACGCGGCCGGCTCCGGCCCGCTGGTCCGTACGGACTCCGGGCTGTCCGAGGGCGGGGTCGTCGGCAGCGAGTTCGACCCCATGCTCTCCAAGGTGGTGGCCTGGGCCCCCGACCGGAAGGCCGCGCTGCGCGCCCTCGACCGCGCCCTCGCCGGCACCACCGTGCTGGGCGTGGTGACCAACGTGCCGTTCCTGCGCGCCCTGGCCGCCCACCCCGCCGTACGCGCGGGCGAGCTGGACACCGGCCTGGTCGAGCGGGCCCTGCCCGAGCTGGTCACCGACGCCGCCGCCCCCGCCGGCGTGCTCGCCGCGGCCGGGCTGGTCTTCCACGCGCTGCCGCAGGGCGACGACCCGTGGGAGGTCACCGACGGCTGGCGGGTCGGCGAGCGGGCCTGGACGACCTGGCGGCTCGCGTCCAGGGACGGCGTCCACGAGGTACGGGTCCGCGGCCTGCCCGCCGAGTCGGCCGAGGTGCTGATGGACGAGCGCCCGGTGCCCGCCCGCCTGCGCGCGGAGGGCCCGGAGGTGGCCGTCACGCTCGGCGACCGGACCGTACGCTACCTGTGCGCCCGCGACGGCGACACGCTCTGGCTCGGCCACGACGGCCGGGCGTGGGCGTTCACCCGCCACCTGATCGGCGACCCCGGCGACCGCCCCGGAGCCGCAGCCTCCGGCGACGGCGTGGTGCGCAGCCCGATGCCGGGCACCGTCCTCGTCGTCAAGGCCCAGCCGGGTGACCGGGTGAGCGCCGGCCAGCCGCTCATCGTCGTCGAGGCCATGAAGATGGAGCACGCCGTCACCGCCCCGTGCGCCGGCGTGCTGACCGACCTCCCGGTCCAGCCCGGCCAGCCGGTCGACATGGACGCCGTGCTGGCCGTCGTGACCCCCGAGGAGGACTAGATGCCGCATCCCTTGGACGGCCTTCCCAAGCAGGTCACCGTCTACGAGGTCGGGCCGCGCGACGGCCTGCAGAACGAGTCCGCGATCGTGCCCGTCGAGGTGAAGGCCGAGTTCATCGACCGGCTCGCGGACGCCGGACACAAGGTCATCGAGGCCACCAGCTTCGTCCACCCCAAGTGGGTGCCGCAGCTCGCCGACGCCGACGAGCTGCTGACCCGGCTGCACCGCAGGCCGGGCGTCCGCTACCCGGTCCTGGTGCCGAACGAGCGCGGCCTGGACCGGGCGCTCGACCGCGGCGTGGCCGAGATCGCCGTGTTCGCCAGCGCAACCGAGACCTTCGCCGCCAAGAACCTCAACCGCAGCCTGGAGAGCCAGTTCGAGATGTTCGAGCCGGTCGTCGCCAGGGCGCTCGACAACGGCGTGCGGGTGCGCGCGTACGTGTCGATGTGCTTCGGCGACCCCTGGGAGGGGCCGACCCCGATCGCGCAGGTCGTCCGGGTGGGCGAACGGCTGCTCGGGCTCGGCTGCCACGAGCTCTCGCTCGGCGACACCACCGGCGTCGGCACGCCGGGCCACGTCACCGCGCTCATCAAGGCGTTCCGCTCGCCTGAGCGGCTGGCGGTGCACTTCCACGACACCTACGGCCAGGCCCTCGGCAACACCCTGGCCGCGCTCCGCGCCGGCGTGACCACCGTGGACGCCTCCACCGGCGGCATCGGCGGCTGCCCCTACGCCGAGTCCGCCACGGGCAACCTCGCCACCGAGGACCTCGTCTGGATGCTGCAGGGACTCGGCATCGACACCGGGCTCGACCTGGGCAAGCTCGTCGCCACCAGCACCTGGCTGGCCGGGCTGCTCGGCCGGCCCAGCCCATCCCGCGTCGTACAGGCGCTCGCGAAAGGCTGACATGCTCAAGGACGAGTACGAAGAGCTGCGCAAGACGGTCGAGACGTTCGCCCGCGACGTGGTCGCCCCCGTGATCGGCGACTACTACGAGCGCGGCGAGTTCCCTTACGACATCGTGGCCAGGATGAGCGCGATGGGCCTGTTCGGCCTGCCCTTCCCCGAGGAGTACGGCGGCATGGGCGGCGACTACTTCGCCCTGTGCCTGGCCCTGGAGGAGCTGGCCCGCGTGGACTCCAGCGTGGCGATCACCCTGGAGGCGGCGGTCTCGCTCGGCGCGATGCCCATCTACCGCTTCGGCACCGAGGAGCAGCGCGCCCACTGGCTGCCCAGGCTCGCCTCCGGCGCGGAGCTCGGCGCGTTCGGCCTGACCGAGCCGGGCGGCGGCACCGACGTGCCCGGCGGCATGCGCACCACGGCCGTGCTCGACGGGGACGAATGGGTGATCAACGGGTCGAAGGCGTTCATCACCAACTCCGGCACCGACATCACCAGCGTCGTCGGCGTGGCCGCGCTCACCGGCGAGCGGGAGATCTCCACGATCCTCGTACCGGCGGGGACGCCCGGTTTCACCGTGTCGAAGAAGTACTCCAAGGTCGGCTGGAACGCCTCCGACACCCGCGAGCTGTCCTTCTCCGACTGCCGGGTGCCCGCGGCCAACCTGCTCGGCGAGCGCGGCCGCGGCTACGCCCAGTTCCTCCAGACCCTGGACGAGGGCCGCATCGCGATCGCCGCCCTCAGCGTGGGCCTGGCCCAGGGCTGCGTGGACGAGTGCCTGAAGTACGTCAGGGAACGCCGGGCCTTCGGCAACCCCATCGGGCACTACCAGGCCATCCAGTTCAAGGTCGCCGACATGGAGGCCCGCGCCCACACCGCCCGCCTGGCCTACTACCACGCGGCCGAGCGCATGCTGGCCGGGATGCCGTTCAAGAAGGAGGCCGCGATCGCCAAGCTGGTCTCCTCCAACGCCGCCATGGACAACGCCCGCGACGCCACCCAGGTGTTCGGCGGCTACGGCTTCATGAACGAGTTCCCCGTCGGCCGCTTCTACCGCGACGCGAAGATCCTGGAGATCGGCGAGGGCACCAGCGAGGTGCAGCGGATGCTCATCGCCCGCCAGCTCGGCCTGGCCGACCTGTGAGGTCGCCGGCCCGTGAGGGCTTCCATGTTTGCGCCACCGGCGCGCGAGGATCTACTGTCAGGGGTCATGACGGCTGACGATCTTCTCATCAGGAGGGCGGAGAAGGCGGACGCGGACGAGGTGTTCGCGCTGGCCCGCGACTTCGGGCTGACGTTCCGGCCCGAGCGCGAGGCCTTCGACGCCGCACTCCCCGAGCTGCTGGCGGACGACTCCGCCCTGCTGCTCGTGGCCGTCGCCGAAGGCCGGGTCCGCGGCTATCTGCTGGGCTTCACGCACCTCACGCTGTTCGCCAACGGGCCGGTCGCCTGGGTCGAGGAGGCCATGGTCCAGTCGGGCTCGCGCCGGCAGGGCATCGGGCGGGCGCTGCTGGAGGAGTTCGAACAGTGGGCCCGCTCGCGGGAGGCCGGCTACGTCGCCATGGCCACCCGGCGGGCGCCGGAGTTCTACCACGCGCTCGGCTACGAGGCGTCGGCCACGTTCTTCCGCAAGGTGCTGCGCTGAGGGCGATCGGCGGGCGCTTCTGTCGGGGGGCGATGGCATCCTTGCGTACGTGACCGTACACGCCGTCAGCCCGTTGTTCGTCGGGCGTGCCCGTGAGCTCGCCGTCCTGCGCGACGCGCTCGGCGAGGCGCGCGCCGGCGTGCCCGCGACCGTGCTGGTGGGCGGCGAGGCCGGGGTCGGCAAGACGCGGCTGCTGGGCGAGTTCGCCGACCGCGCCGACGACGCCCTGGTGCTCGTCGGCGGCTGCCTGGAGCTGGGCACGGAGGGCCTGCCGTTCGCGCCGTTCACCGCCGTGCTGCGCGGGCTGGTGCGGCGGCTCGGCCGCGACGGCGTCGCGGCGCTCGTGCCCGGCGGCGCGGCCGGCGGGCTGGCCAGGCTGCTGCCCGAGTTCGGCGAGCCCGGCAGGGAGGGCGCCGAGGCCCGCGCGCGCCTGTTCGAGCTGGTGCTCGGGCTGCTGGAGCGGCTGGCCGAGGAGCGCCCGGTCGCGCTCGTCATCGAGGACGCCCACTGGGCCGACCGCTCCACCCGCGACCTGCTGTCGTTCCTGGTCCGCTACCAACGCACCGCCGGGCGGCTGCTGCTCGTGGTCACCTACCGCAGCGACGAGCTGCACCGCACCCACCCGCTGCGGCCCATGCTGGCCGAGCTGGGCCGGGTCGAGTGGGTCACCCGGGTCGAGCTGCGCAGGCTCACCCGCAGGGAGGCCGTCGCGCAGGCGGCCAGCATCCTGGAGCGCCGGCCGGCGGACGCCGACATGGACCTCATCTACGCCCGCAGCGAGGGTAACCCGCTGTTCGTCGAGGCGCTGCTGAGCGAGGGCGGCGGCCGGGGCGACCTGCCCGAGTCGCTGCGCGACCTGCTGCTCGCCCGCGTCGAGCGGCTGCCCGAGGAGACGCAGGAGCTGCTGCGGGTGGCCAGCGCGGGCGGCCAGCGCTTGGAGCACGACCTGCTGTCGGCCGTCGCCGGGCTCGACGACAACGCCCTGTCGCGGGCGCTGCGCCCGGCCGTCGCAGGCAACGTGCTCGTGGTCGACGGCGAGGGCTACAGCTTCCGGCACGCGCTCATCCGCGAGGCGCTCCACGACGACCTGCTGCCCGGCGAGCACACCCGCCTGCACACCCGCTACGCCGAGGCGCTGGAGCGCGACCTGTCGATCCTGCCCGCCCCGCGCGGCGCGATCGAGCTGGCCCACCACTGGCACGCCGCCCACGACTCCACGTGGGCGCTGGTCAGCGCGTGGCGGGCGGCGGCGGCCGCGCGCACCTCCACCGCCTACGACGAGCAGCTCCGCATGCTCTCGCGGGTCCTGGAGCTGTGGGACCAGGTGCCCGACGCCGCCGGGCGCATCGGCGCCGACCGCCTCGAGGTGCTGCGGCAGACCGCCGTGGTCGCCCACCTGGCCGGCGAGTACGAACGCAGCATCGCCCTGGCCGGCGCACTCCTCGCCGAGCTCGACCCCGCGACCGACCCGGTGCGCACCGCCGTCGTCCTGCGCCAGCGCGGCCTGACCCGCTACGACCTGGGCCGCCCCGGCCATCTCGACGACCTGCGCCGCGCCGCCTCGCTGGTGCCCGCCGAGCCGCCCTCGCGGCTGCGCGCCCAGGTGCTGGAGAGCCTGTCCCGCATGCTCTTCCGTCCCGAGGACAAGGACGAGAAGATCGCCACCGCCGAGATCGCCAGGGAGATCGCCCGCGCGGTCGGCGACGCCAACGTCGAGGCCAACTCCCTCATCACCGCCACCTGGGCGCGCTACCGCTATCACGAGATCGAGACGCAGATGGAGGCGTTCGCCGAGGCACGCCGCATCGCCGCCGCCGCGGACGCCTACAACGCGCTCATGCGCTGCGCGATCTCCGAGTCCGACGCGCTGGAGGGCGCGGGGTGGCACGAGCGGGCCGCCGAGGTCGCCCGCGCGGGCATCGCCGACTCCGCCCACTACGGCCTGGCGCGCACCTCCGGCACCTTCCTCGCGATCAACCTCGCCGAGCCGCTGGTCTCGCTCGGGCGGTGGGACGAGGCGCTGGAGGTCATCGAACAGGCCCTCGACCTCACGCCCCCCGCGCCCTACCGGGCGAGCCTGCAGGGGTTCATCACCGACATCGCGCTCGCGCGCGGGCAGCTCGACCGGGCCGAGCAGCTGTTCGACGCCTCGCGCGGGGTGCTGTCGCGGGGCACCTACCGCGACCAGACGCTGCTGCCGCATCTGCGGCGCAAGGTGGAGCTGCTGGAGGCACGCGGCGAGGCCGGCGAGGCGGTGCGGGAGGCCGCCGAGGCACTGGCGGAACGCGACCTGGTGTCCAGCCCGCGCTACGTGTGGCAGCTCCTGGTGACCTTCGCCCACCTGTTGACCACAGCCGGGGGCAGGACGGCTCCGGGGCGGGCGTCCGTGGCGGAGGAGGCGACGGCGGCGCTGCCCCGGCTGCGGGAGGTGGCGCGGCGCATCGGCACCGAGGGCGAGCTGCAGGAGGCGCAGCGGCTCACCTTCGAGGCACTGCTGGGCCCGGAGCCGCCGGCGGCGGGCGAGGCTGCGCGACCGAGGTCGGAGTCGCCGGCCGCCGACGTGGAAGCGCGGGTCGCGTGGCGGGTCAAGGCGTGGGAGGCCGCGGTCGGGGCCTGGGTCGATCTGGGGCAGCCCTATCCGGAGGCCCGCGCCCTCCTGGGGTCGGCGCAGGCGCTGCTCGCGGCGGGCGACCGGCAGGGGGCGGCGGCGCGGCTCGAACGGGCCCGCGAGCTGGCCACCAGGCTCGGCGCCGCGCCGCTGCTGGAACAGCTCGACGTCGTCCGCCGCCGGGCCCGCCTCGGCGGCGGCCCGTCCGACGAGCCCGCCGGCGACGGGCAGCCGCTCGGCCTGACGGCGCGCGAGCTGGAGGTGCTGCGCGAGGTGACGAACGGCCGCAGCAACCGCGAGATCGCCGAGACGCTGGTCATCTCGGTGAAGACGGTGAGCGTGCACGTCTCCAACATCCTGGCCAAGCTCGGCGTCGCCGGCCGAGGCGAGGCCGCCGCCACCGCCCACCGCCTCCACCTGTTCGACGACCTCCCCTGACCCGCGGGCCCTTCCGCGATCCGAGGGCTCTCCGCGATCCACGGGCCGTCCGCGATCCACCGGACCGCAGCGACTCAGCGGGCCCTGCGACCGCCGGGTACTTCCCTGCTGCACGGAGCCGCTGCGACACTCGGGAAATCGCGTGACCTACCGGGCCTCCGTGACTCAGGTCTCTCCGTAGCCCACCGTCCCTTCCCTGCGCCGCCGTGTCCGCAGGTCCGTGGCCACGGCTGCGGGTCAGGTGGCGGGCAGTGTGCGGGAGGTTTTTCGGCCGATCAGTAGTAGTGCGCTGACGGAGATCACGATCCCGGCGGCGATGACCGGCACCAGGGCTTGCAGGTCGAGGCCATCGGCCACCAGGCCGAACAGCGGCGGGCCGAGGAGGGAGCCGATGCTGCCTGCCTGGGCGATGATGCCGTTGCCGACGTCGGCGTGGTCGAGTCGTTCCAGCACCAGCGGCAGGACGGCCATGACGAGGGCGCCGAGGAAGCCGTTCTCGATCGAGATGACGGCCGCGCCGGTCAGCGCGACCGGCGACGAGCCGTGACCGCCGAACATGAGCCAGGCGGCCGGCAGCGTGAGCAGCCCGGCAGAGGCGAGGACGCCGACCGGCGTGCCCCGGCGCAGCAGCATCCCCACGGTCACCCCGCCGAGCGCGCTGAGCAGCGAGATCACGGCGGTGACCGCGCCGGCGGAGGCGGCCGAGTGGCCGTACCGCTCGACCAGGAGCGTGGGCAGCAGGACGAGCACCGGCATGGTCACGAGCACGGCCAGGCAGAAGGCCGCGGCCAGGAGGCCCGGCCAGGCCAGCGCCCGCACGCGGGGCACGGGTCCGGCACCCTGGGGCCGGGCGGAGCCGCGCGGCAGCCGTAAACGCACCACCAGCGCCATCACGAGCGTCAGCCCGGCGAGCACGCCGATCCAGCCACGCCACCCGATCGCGGCGCCGACCGCGCCCCCTGCGAGCGTGCTCGCGCCCAGGCCCACCGCGACGAACGTGGCCCAGATGGACAGCGCGGTCCCGCGGTCGCGTTCCCTGGCCAGCCGTACGATCAGCGCGGGGCAGGCGATGGTGACCAGGAGGTATCCGATGCCCTCGACGCCCCGGGCGGTGAGCAGCCAGGCGTAGCCGCCCGCGACCGTCCCCGCCGCGCTCGCCACCGCCGTCAGGGCGAGTCCGGCGACCAGTGACCGTTCGGCGCCGAGGCGGCGGATCAGGTAGCCGGCGGGCAGGCCGACGGCGGCACCGACGCCGACCACCGTGGAGATGACCCAGCCGAGTTGCGCCAGCGACAGCCCGAGCTCGGCCGCCACCGCCGGCCCGACGGGGCTGAACTTGCCGAGGCTCATGGCCGCGACGACCCCTCCGAGGTAGACGACGGCGATCGTGCCCCAAGGGGTGCGTGGCTGGGCCGAGGTGTCGGGGGTCGTCCCGGCGTTCATGGATCTCCTTCGCGTTGCTCCGCACAGGTTCGTCCGGGTTAGAGCATCGTCGCGAAGGAGGTGGTGATCAAGGGTACGGGCGCCGCTAGCCGGTGAGCTGGGCCTCCAGGCGGTAGCCGTCCACCGTGACGTACACCTGGTCGCCGGGGCGGGCGTTCAGGCGCATGAGCACCGGCTGGAGCGAGTCGAAGACCGGCTGGTGGCCCTGCCAGACCAGGACGATCGCGTTGTCGCCGGGGCCGGTGACCGACAGCAGGGTGCCGGGGCGCATGCCGAGCTGGGCCGCGTACCCCTCGGGGACCGGCACCGGGCCGCCGCGCAGGTGCTCCGGCGTGACCTCGATCCGCTGCCAGCGGCGCGGGTCGGAGGACGGGCTCGGCAGTGGCGGGGGCGGCGTCGCCGGGGCGCCCGCCAGGCCGGCGGGCAGCATGCCCGACCGGCCGCCGGACAGCGCCGACAGCGTGGCGAGCGCGGCCGACGGGTCGATCGAGCCGGCCGTCGCGGACGGGATCGGCTGGCCGCCGCGGTGGTGGTGGCCGTTCGCGCCCGGTGTGCGGCGGGGGAGGGGCTGGGCCGGGGACGGGGCCGAGGCCATCGGGTCGGCGGACTCCGACGGCAGGGCGTCCAGCCACGCCTTGGCGGAGTGGGCGCGGATGCCCAGCTCGCCCATCAGCTCCACCATGTCGGCGTCCGGCGGGGCCGAGGCCAGGAGCTGGCGCGTACGGGCCTGGAGGCCGTGGATGTCGCCCACCACGAGCCAGCCGTCCTGGAGCCGGCGGTCGGGCATGAGCGTGACCAGCACCCGCCAGAGCGGGGTGCGCAGGGAGGGCACCATCACCGGGTGGGCCGGGTCGGCGCCGATCAGCTGCTCCTCGGTGGCCGCCGCGCCCAGCCACTCCGTCAGGCGGAACATGTGCCCGGTCACCGGCGCGGACTCCGAGGAACGCAGCCAGGTCAGCACGCGCTCCTCGGCCGTGCGCTGGGCGTGGGAGAGGGATTCGCGCTCGACCAGCAGCTTGTGGGCGAGCGTGCGGAGGCTGATCGGGTCCTCGGCGAACAGCCGGTGCACGGCCACGGCCAGCTCCAGCTTGTCCAGGCCGCGGAAGAGGTTGTCGACGACGCGGACCATCGCGTGGTCGGTGTCGAACGGCACCGGGGAGGAGCCGGCGCCGGTCTTGCCCGGGGCTGCGGAGAAGGAGCCGGTCTCCTCGCGGCCGGGTTGCCGGGCCGTCGGACGCTGCGGCAGCGCTCCCGCGCCAGGCTGACCGGGCTGACCGGGCTGACCGGGCTGAGACGGCTGGCCGGGGGTCTGGCGCTGCGGCAGGGCGCCGTTCTGCGGCTGGGCGGCGAACGCGCCGCTTTGCGCCGGGAACGACCCCGTCTGGCGGGACTCGCCGGGGACGGCGGGGGTGGGGCCCGTCTGCGGGCCGCCGGGTAGGGAGGGGCCGGCCTGCCGGTCGCCGGGCACGGCAGGGGAGGAGCCCGTCTGCTGGCCGCCAGGTAGGGGGCCGGCCTGCCGGTCGCCGGGCAAGGAGGGGAAGGAGCCCGTGTGCCGGTCGCCGCTCTGCGCCGGGAACGAGCCCGTCTGGCGCGGCTCGCCGGGTTGCCCGCCCGCCGGCGGTTCCGCGGGCCGCCCGGGGAACGCCGCCGCAGGGCGCTGCGGCAGCCCGTTGCCCTGCCCGCCCGGCTGCCCACCGGGCTGCCCTCCCGGTTGTCCCGTGCCGGGCGCGCTCTGCCCGCCCGGTTGCGCGGCGAACGGACCGCTCTGGCCACCACCGGAAGAAGCGGCGAACGGGCCGCTCTGCCCGCCGCCGGAAGCCGCGAACGGGCCGCTCTGGCCGGAGGACGCGGCGAGCGGGGCGTCGCGGCCGTCCGCAGGGGCGGGGAACGGGCCGCTCTGGCCCGGAGAGGCGGCGAGTGGGGCGTCGCGGCCGTCGGCAGGGGCGGGGAAGGGGCCGCTCTGGCCGTTGGGGGAGGGGGCGACGAAGGGGCCGCCCGAGGGTACGGCGGGGAAGGAGCCGGTGTTCCTGGTCTCCTCGGCGCCGTCCGCGCCGCGCGGCACCGGCCGCGTCAGCTCGGCCTGACCGGCGGCGGGAAGGGCGGGGATGCGGCCGAGGATCTCGCGGAGGACCGCGCCGACCACCACTTCAGGCGTGGCGGACGGGGTGCCGAGATCGCTGGGGGACAGGCGGCGCAGCCGCTGCCAGCCGCCGAGGCCGATGACCGCCGTACGGGTGGCCTCGGGCCAGCCGGGCAGCGCGGGATCGACGGGATGGACGGTCAGCGCGGGCACCAGGTCGGACAGCGGCAGGTGGTCCCAGCGGGCGGTGGCCAGCCGGCCGAGGCGTTCGCAGATCCAGTCGAGCCCCGCCGTGCCGAGCGCCTTGGAGAGGGGGAGGGAGGACCACCATCCCGCGGGCAGGCGCGGGTCGCCCAGCGCCTCGGCCACCTGCTGTGGTCGGCTCCAGCGAAGAGCTGGGACTAGGTCGCTCAGGCAGATCGATGACTCGACTTCCATCGGCGGACCTTATCCTCCCCAGTGTGCCGCGTGTGCTGCCCGTTGCGCATGTGGCTCTTGGTGCAGCCTACGCGGCAAGCTATCAATCAGTGTGAATAGGGTAAAGACGGTTCAGATCCAAACCGTACCGTGGACGACCCCCCACCTGGGCCACACATGCGGCACCCGCACGACATCCTTCCTCAAGAGCGGCTCTTTCCCCGCATCCCCGCAAGGTCGCCGCGAGAAACCCGGCGGCGAACGCGTCCCCAGCTCCGGTCGTGTCCACGACCTGGCTCGGCAGCCCGGGAACCCGCGCGGTGATGGTGCCGTCCACCGCCGCCAGCGCGCCGTCGGCGCCCATTTTCACCACGGCTGTGCCGTATCTCTCACTCAGCAGTTCGGCCGCCCGCTCCGGCGTCCGCGCGCCTGACAGCAGCAGGGCCTCGTCGAGATTGGGGATGACGAGGTCGGCGGCGGCGGTCTCGGCCATGAAACGTTCGGCGCCGAAGTCGAGCAGGGGCTTGGTCGAGGCCGGGTCCACGCTGACCGCGACCCCGGCCGCCGCCGCGTCCGCCAGGGCGGCCCTGGCCAGGCCCAGACCCGGCTCGGCGAACAGCACGTACCCGGACAGGTGCAGCCGGACCACCCCCTCCAGCAGGGCGGGGTCCCAGTCGCGTGCGGAGATCAGGCCGCCCGCGCCCCGGTTGGTGAGCATGGACCGCTCGCCGCTCGGGTCCACCATCGCGATCACGACGGCGGTGGGGTGGTCGGGGTCCACGGTCACCTGGGGCCGTACGCCGGCCTTGGTCAGCTCGGCGATGTGCCAGTCGCTGCTGTCGTAGCCCAGCCTGGCCAGCAGGCGGGTGTCGGCGCCCAGGTGGGCGGCCCAGGCGGCGGTGTTCGCGCCCGAGCCGCCGGGACGCAGCATGATGTCGGCCGCGGTGTCGGTGCCCGCCAGGACGGGGGAGCCGTGCAGCGCCACCACATCGGTGACCGCGTCCCCGACGACCAGGAGACCGCGGTCGGTCACGAGTCCGCCCAGCTCACCGCGATCCGGGCGGCAAGGGCGACGTTGCCGCGCACGGCGGCCAGGTTGGCCTCCAGCGAGGCGCCGCCCGTGCCGTCGACCAGGTAGCCGAGCAGGAACGGGGTGATCGCCTGGCCCTTGACGCCGTCGCGCTCGGCGGCGGCCAGCGCCTCGGCCAGCACGCGGTCGTGCAGCTCGGGGTCGAGCTGCTGGTCCACGGGGACGGGGTTGGCGACGATCAGGGCCGTCTCCTGGCCGCCGAGCGCGTCCTGGCCGCGCATGATCGCCGCCGCCTCGTCGGGCGACTCGATCCGCCAGTCGATCGGCAGGCCGGAGGTGTGCAGGTAGAAGCCGGGGAAGGCGTCGGTGCGGTAGCCCACCACGCTGACGCCGCGGGTCTCCAGGCGCTGGAGCGTCGCGGGCACGTCGAGGATGGACTTCACGCCCGCGCAGACGACGGTGATGCGGGTGCGGGCGAGCGTGTCGAGGTCGGCGGACTCGTCCTGGTCCTCGGTCCAGCCCCGGTGCACGCCGCCGAGCCCGCCGGTGGCGAAGATGCGGACCCCGGCCCGCGCGGCGAGGAACGACGTGGCCGACACCGTGGTCGCGCCGCTCGCCTTGAGCGCGGCGGCCATGGGCAGGTCACGCTGGCCCAGCTTGCGCAGGCCGGGCTCGGTCGCGATGCGCTCCAGCCCGGCCGCGTCCAGCCCGACGCGGGGCACGCCGTCGAGCACGGCGATCGTGGCCGGCACCGCCCCCGCCGCGCGGACGATCTCCTCCAGCTCGCGCGCGACCTCCAGGTTGCGCGGCTGCGGCAGACCGTGGGAGATGATCGTGGACTCCAGCGCCACGACGGGGGCGCCACTGGCCAGGGCCTCGGCCACCTCGTCGGACGGCTGCAGGACGGAGTCGGCGGTGCTGCGCATGGTGGGTCTCGTGCTCCTTGCGAAATCCGGGGGCGGGGAACGGCGAACTCTACGGCATCGCTCGCCGACAATGCAGGTTACGGCCATTCCCGGGGTCGGTCATCCCCACCGGTGATCACACGTCCGGCGTTGACGCGGGGCGTGGTATGACACGTAAAGTGCGGGGATGGGCGCGTATGACGTGATCGTGGCGGGAGCGGGGCACAACGGGCTGGTGGCCGCGGCCTACCTGGCCCGGGCCGGCCGGCGGGTGCTGGTGCTGGAGCGGTACGACCACGTGGGCGGCCTGGCGATCTCCACACGCGCCTTCCCCGGGGTGGACGTGCGGCTGTCCCGCTACAGCTACCTCGTCAGCCTCCTCCCGGCGCGGATCGTCCGCGACCTGGGCCTCGACCTGGAGCTGCGCCGCCGCCGCTACGCCTCGTACACGCCGGTGGCCGGCACGGGCCTGCTGGTCGACAACGAGGACGCCGCCCGCACGGCGGCCTCGTTCGCGGCGGTCACCGGCGGCGAGAGCGACCACAAGGCCTGGCAGGAGTTCTACGCGATGACCGGGCGGGTGGCCGAGGCCCTGGCCCCCACCCTCCTCGAACCCCTCCGCGCGCCCGCCGAGATCGAGCGCCTGGTCGGCCCGGAGGCGTGGCGGGCGCTGTTCGCCGAGCCGATCGGCCAGGCCGTGGACGCGCGGTTCGCCGACGACACGGTCCGCGGGGTCGTCCTCACCGACGCGCTCATCGGCACCTTCGCCGACCCGTCCGCCGACCTGCTCGCCAACCGCTGCTTCCTCTACCACGTGATCGGCGACGGCACCGGCGAGTGGAACGTCCCGGTCGGCGGCATGGGCGCGGTCTCGGGCGCGCTGGAGGCGGCGGCCCGCCGGGCGGGTGCGGAGATCAGGACCGGCGCGGAGATCGTCGGGATCGCGCCGTCCGGGGAGGTCACGTTCGCCGACGAGCGCGGCGAGCACACCGTGACCGGCGGGCACGTGCTGGTCAACCTGCCGCCCGCGGTGCTCGACCGGCTGCTCGGCCGCGAGCCCGCCGTCCCCGAGGGGGCGCAGCTCAAGGTCAACATGGTGCTGAGCCGGCTGCCCCGGCTCAAGGACGACTCCGTGGACCCGCGCGCGGCCTTCAGTGGCACCTTCCACATCAACGAGACCCGCGACCAGCTCGCCCGCGCCCACGCGCAGGCGGCGGCCGGGCGGATCCCGGACCTCCCGCCTGCCGAGGTCTACTGCCACTCGCTCACCGACTCGTCGATCCTGGGACCGGAGCTACGCGGCCGGGCCGAGACGATGACGCTGTTCGGCCTGCACATGCCCGCCCGGCTGTTCCGCGAGGACCCCGAGGGGGCGCGCGCGGCGGCCCTGCGCGCCACGTTCGCCTCGCTGGACGCCGTGCTCGCCGAGCCCATCGAGGACTGCCTGCTCCGCGCGCCCGACGGCACGCCCTGCGTCGAGGCCAAGAGCCCGGTGGACCTGGAGCGGGACGCCGGGCTGCCCGGCGGCCACATCTTCCACACGGACCTGAGCTGGCCGTACGACGAGGACGGCCGGGGCGGCTGGGGCGTCGAGACCGAGCACGAGCGCATCCTCATGTGCGGCGCGGGCGCCCGCCGGGGCGGCGGGGTCAGCGGCATCGGCGGCCACAACGCCGCGATGGCCCTGCTCGCCCGCCCGTAACCGCCCGCCCGTAACTGCTCGCCTGCGCGTAATCGCCCGCCCGCTAGTAGCCGCCGGCGACCAGCTTGCCGGCCACCTCCAGCGCCACCTCCGTACGCCGCTCGTCCGGCACCTTCAGGTCGAACAGGAACGGCACGCTGCCGAGGACCACCGCGAGCACCGCCAGCCGCGCCTCGAACGCCCGCACCGGATCGTCGCCGGGCGAGGCCAGCACGGAGATCATCGCGATCAGGCCCCGCTGCATGCGCTCCCCGGCCGGCAGCTCGCGCATCACACCCTGGTTCACCTGGGCGAACTGGAACAGCGGCCGCCACTGGTCCTCCAGCAGCCCCGAGATGCGTGCCAGGATCTCCTTCCTGGCCTCCGCCGTCGCCGGCTGCTCCTCGGCCCACGCCACCAGCTCGTCCATCGACTGGGCGAGCCGCTCCACGACGCTGGCGAGGATCGCCTCCTTCGTCCGGAAGTGGTAGTAGAGCGCCGGCCGGGTGATCTCCAGCCGTTCGGCGACCTCCTGGAGCGTGGTCTTGTCGTATCCGCGTTCGGCGAACAGCTCCAGCGCGACCTGCTGAATCCGCTCTCGTGTGTCCGTCCGCCGCCCTGCCATGCCGCTCCCATCCTTGACGCACGTTCCCACATTGCTTACTTTCGTGTAAGTAAGCAATGTGGTCCAGCCTGTAGGGAGCAGACTATGGCTCAGATCTTCCCCGCTCAGCGCAGGTGCCCCTTCGCGCCGCCCCCCGAGTACGCCGACCTGCGCGAGCAGGCCCCCCTCGTCCGCGCCGAGCTGCCCGGCGGCGTCGTCTGGCTGGTCACGAGGCACGCAGAGGCGCAGCGGGTCCTGGCCGGAGGGGGCATCAGCACCAGCCCCGCCACGCCCGGCCACCCCCACCACGTCTTCCACCCCGGAGGGGCCACCCCCGAGCGCCAGGCGCTCCTGGCCGAGAACGCCCCCGGGCACTTCATCGACCTCGACCCGCCCGAGCACACCCGCTTCCGCAAGCTGCTCATCCCCGAGTTCACCGTCCGCCGCGTACGGGAGATGCGCCCCGGCATCCAGGACATCGCCGACCGGCTCATCGACGACATGCTGCACAAGGGACCGGAGGCCGAGCTCGTCGCCGACTTCGGGCTGCCGCTGCCGTCGCTGGTCATCTGCAGGCTGCTCGGGGTCCCGTACGCCGACCACGAGTTCTTCCAGTCGCGCACCCGCTCGATGCTCAGCGCGCTCGACGACGAGCAGGTCCGCTTCACCGCCGCGTCCGAGATCAGGAACTACCTCGACGCGCTCGTCACCGCCGCCGAGAAGGGCCCCGAGGACGACCTGCTCGGCCGGATCATCACCAGCGGCCGGCTCACCCACGACGAGATCGTCGGCGTGATCTTCCTGCTCCTCGTCGCCGGCCACGAGACCACCGCCAACATGATCCCGCTGGCCGTGCTCACCCTCCTGCGCCACCCCGACCAGCTCGCCGCGCTGCGCGCCGACCCCGACGGCTGGCCCATGGCGGTCGAGGAGCTGCTGCGTTACCTGTCCATCGTCGACTGGGTGGCCTTCGACCGGGTCTCCACCGAGGACCAGGAGATCGGCGGGCAGCTCGTCCGCCGGGGCGAGGGCATCTTCGTCCTCGGCGCCTCCGCCAACCGCGACGAGCGGGCCTTCGAACGCCCCGACGACTTCGACGCCCGGCGCGGCGCCCGCCACCACGTGGCCTTCGGCTACGGCGTGCACCAGTGCCTCGGCCAGAACCTGGCCCGCGCCGAGCTGGAGATCGCCCTGCGCACGCTGTTCGAGCGCCTGCCGGACCTGCGCGCCACGGTGAGCGAGGAGGAGGTGCCCGCCAAGTACGACGCCGCCATCTTCGGGCTCAACGCGCTCCCCGTCACCTGGTGACCCCGGGGGACACGGACGGCCCGTTCATAGGGTTCTCATGATGTTCCCTTAGCGTTTGCTGCATGAGTGAGGCCGCACGGTTGCTGGTAGTCGACGACGAGCCCGCGTTGCGCGAGGCACTGCAGTCCAGCCTCGAGTTCGAGGGCTACAGGGTCGTCACCGCGAACGACGGGCAGGCCGCGCTCGACGAGCTGGCCCGCGCCTCCTACGACGCGGTGCTGCTCGACGTCATGATGCCGCGGCTCGACGGGCTGACCGCCTGCCGCCGCCTGCGGGCCTCGGGCAACCACATCCCGGTCCTCATGCTCACCGCGCGCGACGCGGTGGGCGACCGGGTCTCGGGGCTCGACGCCGGGGCCGACGACTACCTGGTCAAGCCGTTCGAGCTGGACGAGCTGCTGGCCAGGGTCCGCGCCCTGCTGCGGCGCGGCGCGCTCAGCACCGGCGGCCCCGAGGGTGACACGCTGACGTACGCCGACCTGCGCATGGACCCCGCCACCCGCGAGGTCACCCGCGGCGAGCGCCGGCTCGACCTCACCAGGACCGAATACCTGCTCATGGAGCTGTTCCTGTCGCACCCGCGCCAGGTGCTCACCCGCGACCAGATCCTGAGCGAGGTGTGGGGCTTCGACTTCGAGCCCACCTCCAACTCCCTCGACGTCTACGTCATGTACCTGCGGCGCAAGACGGAGGCGGGAGGCGAGCCGCGGATCATCCACACCGTCCGCGGGGTGGGCTATGTCCTGCGGGCCGGCGCGTGAGACCCCGCAGCCTCCGGGCTCGGCTGACGCTCCTCGTGACGGGGGCGGTGTCGTCCGCCGTCGTGCTGTGCGCGGTCCTGTCGTGGTTCATCATCCAGATGCTGGTCCTCGCGCAGGTGGACCAGAGCATCCTGGAGAACCAGGGGGACGTGAAGTACCTGCTCCACGAGTGCCGCCCAGAAGGCACGCAGGGCCCCTACTTCGAGGGCATGGCGACGGTGCTCCGCCCCGACGGCACCACCTGCTCGCTCGGCCGGGCCATCGTGCCCACCCAGGAGGACCGCAAGGCGCTGGAGCCCCTGCCGGAGCCCATCTACCGCAACGGGGTGACGACGGACGGCAAACGGGTGCGCGTCGTGACCGTCAACGTGGAGCCGGGCCTCGCCGTGATGGCGGCCCGGCCGCTCTGGCACGTCGAGCGCACCCTGCGCTACGCCGCCGTGGGGCTCGGCGGCATCGCCGCGCTCGGCACGCTCGGCGCGGCCATGGCGGGCCTCGCCGTCTCGCGCGCCGCGCTGCGCCCCGTGGGCGAGCTGACCAGGGCGGTCGAGCACATCGCGCAGACCGAGGACCTCGACACCCGCATCCCCGTACGCGGCACCGACGAGATCGCTCGCCTGTCGTCGTCCTTCAACGCGATGACCTCCGCCCTGGCCGGCTCCCGCGAACGCCAGAAACAGCTCGTCGCCGACGCCGGCCACGAGCTGCGCACCCCGCTGACCACCCTGCGGACCAACATCGACCTGCTGCTGCGCAGCGAGCAGACCGGCCGCAGCATCGACCCCGAGGCCAAGCAGCGGCTGCTGGTCAACGTCAAGGCGCAGTTCGCCGAGCTGACCACGCTGGTGGCCGACCTGCTCCAGCTCGCCCGCGGCGACCAGGACCACGAGCCGCACGTCGAGCTGGCCTTCCACGAGGTCGTGACGGCCGCTGTGGAGCGTGCCCGGCTGCGCGGCGCGCAGGTGGTCACCGACCTCGAACCCTGGTACGTCGTCGGCAACGCCGCCTCACTGGAGCGCGCGGTGATCAACCTCCTCGACAACGCGGCCAAGTTCAGCTCCGACAACGGGGTCGAGGTGTCGCTGCGGGACGGGCGGCTGACCGTCCGCGACCACGGCCCGGGGCTGCCCGAGGAGGAGCTGCCGCACGTCTTCGAGCGGTTCTGGCGCTCGCCGTCCGCGCGCGGCCTGCCGGGATCCGGGCTCGGCCTGGCCATCGTGGCCCAGGCCGTGGCCGAGGCGGGCGGTCAGGTGAGCCTGGCGAACGCGCCCGGTGGCGGCGCGGTCGCAACAATGGACCTTCCCGGAACTCTCATTCGTGGCTCAGAATCGGATAAGTCCGGTTAAAGATCCGAATCGTGAGCTGGGTGCATGGACACGACAGCAGTGCGGACCCGCCTGGTCGAGGTGGTCGTCCCCGTGTACGACGAGCAGCGGGCGCTCCGCGCGAGCGTCACCCGCCTCCACGGATACCTCACCAGGAACTTCCCCTACGGATTCCGGATCACCATCGCCGACAACGCCAGCACCGACGACACCTGGCAGATCGCCACCGAACTGGAGCGGGAGCTGCCGCACGTCCGCGCCGTGCACCTGGACGAGAAGGGCCGCGGACGGGCGCTGCGCCAGGTCTGGTCGCGCAGCGAGGCCGACGTCGTCAGCTACATGGACGTCGATCTCTCCACCGACCTGGACGCGTTCCTGCCGCTGGTCGCGCCGCTGCTGTCGGGGCACAGCGACCTCGCCATCGGCACCCGGCTGGCGCGGGACTCGCGGGTCGAGCGCGGACCGAAGCGGGAGTTCATCTCCCGCTCCTACAACCTGCTGCTCCGCTCGCTGATGGGCGCCCGGTTCTCCGACGCCCAGTGCGGCTTCAAGGCCGTGCGCACCGAGGTCGCCCGGGCGCTGCTGCCCGGCGTCGAGGACGAGCAGTGGTTCTTCGACACGGAGCTGCTGCTGCTGGCCGAACGGTACGGCCTGCGCATCCACGAGGTCCCCGTCGACTGGGTGGACGACCCGGACAGCCGGGTGGACATCGTCCGCACCGCCCTGGACGACCTGCGCGGCATGGTCAGGGTGGCGCGCAAGACGCTCTCCGGCGCCGCGGGCATCCCCGTCCCGCCCCGGATCCAGCGGGCCGAGCTGCCGCGCGGCATGGCCCGCCAGCTTCCCCGCTTCGCGGTCGTCGGCGTGGTCAGCACCCTGGCGTACCTGGCGTTGTACTCCCTGCTGCGGCCGGTCATCCCGCCGCTCGCCGCCAACGCCCTCGCGCTGCTGGTCACCGCCGTGGCCAACACCGCCGCGAACCGGCGCTTCACCTTCGGCGTCACCGGCTCGGCGGGCGCGCTGCGGCACCAGTTCGAGGGGCTGATCGCCTTCCTCGTCGGGCTGTCGCTCACCTCGGGGACCCTCGCGCTGCTGCCCGCGGAGGTCACGCACGGCGTCGAGCTGGCCGCGGTCATCGCCGCCAACGCCGCCGCCACGCTCGTCCGCTTCCTGCTCCTGCGCGTGTGGGTGTTCAACCCCCGGCGGAGGACCGCACGATGAACCTCACCCTCCCGCGGCCCGCGCACCGGGCCGCCGGCAGCCATGCCCTGCCCGCGCCGCGCTGGTCGCGCCCCGCCCTGTGGGCGGTGCTCGCGGCGGCCTTCTTCCTGTACGCCTGGGCGCTCAGCGGCGACGCCAACGAGTACTACGCCGCCGCCGTCCTGTCGGGCACCGGCAGCTGGAAGGCGTTCTTCTTCGGAGCCATCGACGCCGGGTCCTTCATCACCGTGGACAAACCGCCGCTCGCGCTGTGGGTGATGGGGCTGTCGGCCCGGATCTTCGGCTACGCCACGTACAGCATGCTCCTGCCGCAGGCCCTGGCCGGCGTGGCCGCCGTGGCGCTCGTGCATTCGGCCGTGCGCCGGTCCTTCCCGCCCGGCCGCGACGCGCACGCCGCCGCGCTGGTCGCGGCCGTCGTCATGACGCTGACGCCGATCACCGTCGCGATCAACCGGGACAACAACCCCGACACCGTGCTCGTGCTGCTGCTGACGCTGGCGGGCTGGTTCTGCCTGGAGTCGCTGCGGACCGGACGGCTGCGCCCGCTGCTGCTCGCCGCGCTCTTCGTGGGGCTGGCCTTCAACGCCAAGATGCTCCAGGCGTACCTGGTGGTGCCCGCGTTCGCGGTGGCGTACCTGGCGTGCGCCGGGATCTCCTGGCCGAAGCGGCTGGGGCGGCTGCTCGCGGCGGGTGCGGTGCTGGCGGTGTCCAGCGCGTGGTGGATGGTGATCGTCGACCTGTGGCCGGCGGACTCGCGGCCCTACATCGGCGGCTCCACCGACAACACCGTCCGGGACCTCGTCATCGGCTACAACGGGCTCGGGCGGATCTTCGGCCAGAGCCAGGGCGGTGGCTTCGGCGGTGGCTTCGGCGGCGGCGGGGCCCGCTGGGGCGGCGATCCGGGGGCCGGGCGGCTGTTCAACGACGTCCTGGCCGGGCAGATCTCCTGGCTGCTGCCGTTCTGCGTGGCGGCGCTGGCCGTCGCCGTGCTGCTGCGGACGCGGCGGCTCCCCGTCGGCGAGGCCCCCTCGGGGGCGGCCTGGCTGGTGTGGGGCGGCTGGCTGGTCGTGCACTACGTGGTGTTCAGCTTCTCCAGTGGCACGTTCCATCCGTACTACACGACCGCGATGGCTCCCGCCGTGGCCGCGCTCACCGGCATGGGCGCGGTCGTGATGTGGCGGGCGTACCGGAACTCGCGGGCCTGGGCGTGGCTCCTGCCGGTCGCGGTGGCCGCGACCGGGGCGTGGGCGTTCACGGTGCTGCGCCGGACGCCGGACTGGACGCCGTGGCTGGCCTGGGTCGTGCTCGGGGCGACCCTGGTGGCCGTGGCGGCGCTGGTCCTGGCGCGGGCGCGGGCGCGGGTGACGGCGAAGGTGACGGCGTTCGCGCTGGCGGCGACGGTGGTCGCCACGCTGGGCGGGCCGGCCGCGTACGCGGTGACGCCGCTCGCGTCCCCGGTGAACGGCACCAACCCGACCGCGGGGCCCTCTACCGGAGGAACGGGGCAACCGGGGCGGCCGGGCGGTGGGCCGCGCGGTTCGCTGCGGGGCGGGCCCGGCGGTGGTGTCAGTGATGCCATGACCGCGTACCTCGTCGCCCACCAGGGCACGGCCACCTGGCTGGTCGCGGTGAACAGCGCCCAGCAGGCGTCGGGCCTGATCCTCGCCACCGGCAAACCTGTGATCGCGATGGGCGGCTTCACCGGCGGCGACCCGGCCATGACCGTGGACCGGCTGCGCGAGCTGGTCTCCTCGGGCCGGCTCAGGTACGTCATGACCGGCGGCGGCCCCGGCCGGGGCGGCGGCGAGGTGTCGAGCTGGGTGCAGGAGAACTGCGCCGCCGTGGACGGCCAGGACGGCCTGCGCGACTGCGCGGCCTGACCAGGCTCAGGCGGGCAGGGCGGCGAGGAGGAAGGCGAGACGGGCGGCGGCGGACTCGACGTCGTCCGTCGTGCCGAGCCGGTAGCCCCACGAGGTGACGAACGCGCCCTCGTCGGAGCAGGTGACCGTCTCCGCGAGCGTGGCGGAGAAGCGGTTGCGCACCGACACGTAGGCAGGATCGCTGGCCAGAGCGAGGCTCTGGACGGACAGGTCGGCGTGACGACCCGCGTGCCAGGCGAACCGCTCGAGGCTGAGCGCCGTATCAAGCATCATGCGTCACCTCCGCAACGTCTCGCGACAGAATTGCACGATCTTGTGGCGGAGGGCAAGCAATTGCTGCGGTTAATGTGGAGTTTGTTTCCGGTACGCGTGCAGAATGCGAATCATCACCTCCCGCCCGCTCTCGTCGAATTCGGCGACCTTCGCGAAATCATCGAACGCCTGCACGTAGAAAGCCAGGTCGTCGGGCTCGCGCAGGACGAGGTCCTTGGTCATGGTGGCCACGCCCACCATGGCGTCGTTGTAGATCCAGAAGCCGTTGATCGGCGCGGACGGCAGCTCGGTCTCGGCCGGGATCACGCCGAACTCCACGTTGGGCAGCGTGCTGACCGCGAGCAGCCGGTCGATCTGGCCGCGCATCACGTCGGCCGGGGCCAGCATCGTGCGCAGCGCGGCCTCCGGCACCACGAAACGGAACGTGCGGCCGCGGTCGTAGAGGATCTCCTGGCGCTGCATGCGTACCCGTACGGCCGCGTCGATCTGGTCGGCGGCGCTGTAGAGGCGCTTGACCTTGCGGAAGACGTGGCGGGCGTACTCGGAGGTCTGGAGCAGGCCCATGACGATGCCAGGCTCGAAGGCGCGGAACAGCCTGGTGCGCGCCTCCAGGTCGCGCATGTCCTCCTGGATCGCGGCCAGGCCGCTGCGGTAGCGCTGCTTCCAGCTGTCGTGCCGCTCCTGCAGCGCGAGGGCCTGGCTGATCAGGTCGTCCGTCGTGTCGGCGGCGGCGCCGACCGCCTGCGCCCACGTGACCACGTCGTCCTCCGTGGGGGTCTGCCTGGCGTTCTCCAGCCGGGAGACCTTGGACGGCTGCCAGTGCACCCGCTCGGCCAGCTCCTTGCCCGACAGGCCGGCGGCTTCCCGAAGCTGGCGCAGCTGACCGCCGAGGTCGATGCGCGCCTGCTGAAACGACGTCACGCGGCAAGAGGCTAGCCCTGGTTGCTCGGATCATGCCAGGGCCCGCCGCAATTGTGATCAAGCGGTAGCCGAGGGTGTTCCTCCGCTGGTCGGGAAAGCGGTTGCTGCGCCGTCGGGAAGGACCCGGCGGGCGATCTCGGTGATGAGCTCGCGGGGGACCTCGACCGCGGTCTCGCCGGCGAGGACGTCGCGGAGGTCCGCGAGCGCCTCGGCGTCGGTGACCTCGAGGCCCTGGACCACGATGGTGCCGCGGTCGGTCTCGTACAGGGTGGGACAGGCGCCGGCCTCCGAGGTGGAGCCGAGGAATCTCATGCGCATGACGATCCTTCCCCGATGCAAAGTGCAATTGCGCGCAATTGTACGACCCGGGGAGTGTTTTGTGATCGTTTTTCCGGAAATTGTCCTTTTTGGGTAGTGGGCGCTCAGTCCAGGGCGCCCTCCATGAACTCCCCGGCCCGTTCGAAAAGGCCCAGCGTCATCGCGTGCAGCAGGTCGCCGGTCTCCTTCGGCGCCTTGCCGGCGAACGCCCGCGCGTGCGTGCCCTCCAGCACGATGCCGAGCTTGAAGCAGGCCATCACCGCGTACCAGCCGATGGCCGACAGGTCGCGCTCGGACAGCGCCGCGTAGTACGACACCAGCTCCTGGGGCGAGGGGAGGCCCGGCACGTAGCCGTTGCCGCTCGGCCAGGTCGCCAGCAGCCAGCCCAGGTCGAGCAGCGGATCGCCGACCGTGCACATCTCCCAGTCCACGATGGCCGCCACCCGCGGGCCGTCCCAGGCGAACATGAGGTTGGCGAAGTGGTAGTCGCCGTGCATGATCCCCGGCGTGTACGACCGGGGCAGCCGCCGGCTCAGCCAGTCGGCGGTCTCGCGCAGGCCCGGGATGTCGGGGCCGGGATAGCCGTCGAGGTCGCCGTAGGAGTCGAGCTCCTTGAGCCAGCGCGGCACCTGCCGCTCCAGGAAGCCCTCGGGACGCCCGAACCCCGGCAGCACGCCGGGATCGACCCGGCCCAGCTCGGCCAGCGCGGCGGCGGCCTCCAGCCCCATCCGGTGCCGGATCGCCGGATCGGAGGCGTGCGGCTCGGGGAGCCCTGTGGAGGGGTTGAACCCGTCCACGGGCTCCATGAGGTAGAAGACCGGCTCCCGCTCGGTCTGGGCGGCCACCAGCGCCGGCGCGGGCACCCGAGTGCCGCGCAGCGCCGCCAGCACCCGCGCCTCGCGCCGCAGCACCTCGTTGCTCCTGCTGCGGGCGTGCAGGGGCGGGCGGCGCAGGACGTACGACCGGCCGCCGCGCTCCAGGCGGACCATGACGTTCTGGGTGCCGCCGATCACCGGGGCCGCGCCGGTGATCGGGCCGCCGGGGAGTCCCTGGGCGTCCATCCACGCGCCGAGCGCGCCGAAGTCGATCGCGCCGACGTCGATGTGCGTGGAGGTCATGATCACCTCTCGACAGAATGATGTTCTAGCGGGGACCCTACGAGAGCCCTACCCCTCGGTCAACCCGGCTATCGCGCCAGGGCCGCGGGGACGTCCACGACCTGCGCCCGCAGCTCCTCGCCCAGCGCCTTGGCCTGCGGGTCCATGCGGGTGCTCGCGGCCACGCCCCTGCCGAGCAGGCCGTGGACGACGAAGTTGAGCGCCCTGAGATTGGGCAGTTCGTGGCGCTCGACCCGGTACGCGGCCAGCTCCGGCAGGAGCGCGGCCAGCCGTCCGGTCGTCAGGTACGCCTCCAGCCAGGCGTACCGCTCGTCGGTGTCCACCCAGACGCCGAGGTTGGCATCGCCGCCTTTGTCGCCGGAGCGCGCCCCCGCGACTCGGCCGAGCGGCAGCCGCACGCACGGCCCCGACGGGACGGCGGCCCGCCTCTCCACCGGGCGCACGGGAATCGGCTCCGCCGAGGTTGCGACGGGCGTGTACGGCAGTTCCTCGCCGTCGAGCCAGACCCGCGGGCGCACCTCGGCGGCCGGGACGAGCACCGGCCAGTAGACCCCGTACGGCGAGGCGTCGCCCGGCGGCGAGAGCGCGTGGAAGCCCGGATAACTCGCCAGCCCCGTCTCCACCACCGCCGAGGAGAAGGCGCGGCCGGCCGTGCGGCGGTCGGCGTCCATGACCGTGATCCGCAGCAGTCCCGAGCCGGTGAGCGTCACGTCCACGGCGTCGAAGGACTCCTTCGGGATCCGCGCCCAGATCGCCGCCTCGGCCGCCCGCGCCTTGGCCTCGACGTCCAGCCCGGTCAGCACCAGCGTCATCGTGTTGCGGTAGCCGCCGAGGTAGTTGACCGCGACCTTGAGCGTGTCCGGCGGCGGCTCGCCGCGCACGCCCGAGATCAGCACCCGGTCCGGCCCGTCGTCGGTGAGGGTGATCGTGTCGAACCTGGCGACCACGTCAGGACCGAGGTAGCGGGGGCCGCCCAGCTCGTACACGAGCTGCGCCGTCACCGTCCCCACCGACACCAGCCCGCCCGTCCCCGGATGCTTGGTGATGACGGCGGAGCCGTCGGCGCGCAGCTCGGCGAGGGGGAACCCGCAGTGCGCCAGGTCCGGCACGTCCTGGAAGAAGGCGTAGTTGCCGCCCGTCGCCTGGCAGCCGCACTCGATCACGTGCCCGGCCACCACGGACCCGGCCAGCGGGTCCAGGTCGTCAGGACCCCAGCCGTGGCGCCAGATGCCGGGGCCCGTCACCAGCGCGGCGTCCGTCACCCGGCCGGTCACCACCACGTCCGCCCCCGCCGCCAAGGCCTGGGCGATGGGCCGGCCGCCGAGGTAGGCGTTCGCGGTCAGGGGCGTCTCGGTCAGGCGTTCGCCGGTGTCGGCGTTGACCAGGTCGAGGTCGCGGCCGATGAGGTCGTCGCCCGTCACGTGCGCGACCCTCGCGGACAGCCCCAGGCGGGCGGCCAGCTCGCGCACCGCCTCGGCGCAGCCGGCCGGGTCGAGGCCGCCCGCGTTCGAGACGATCCTGATGCCCCGGTCGAGGCACGTGCCGAGGACGTGCTCAAGCTGCGTCAGGAACGTCGGCGCGTAGCCGGGCCGGCCCTTCAGCCGGTTGCCGGCCAGGATGAACATCGTCAGCTCGGCCAGCCAGTCGCCGGTCAGCACGTCGATCGGGCCGCCCTCGACCATCTCGCGCGCCGCAGAGAGCCGGTCGCCGTAGAACCCGCTGCAGTTGGCGATCCGCAGGCTCATCCCGAGACCCACTTGGGCGGCCGCTTCTCCCAGAACGCCGCGATGCCCTCCTGCCCCTCCTCCGAGGTGAACCGCTCCGCCGACAGCTCCGTCATCCGCCGCAGCCCCTCCTCGAACGGCAGCGCCGGCACCTCCCGCACCAGCCGCTTGGTGATCGCCAGCGCCTCAGGACCGCCCTTGACCAGCAGCTCCGTGTAGTGCGTGACCGCCGCGTCCAGCTCCTCCTCCGGCACCGCCCGCGACACCAGCCCGATCTCGGCCGCCCGCGCGGCGTCGAAGACCTCGCCGGTCAGGAAGTACTCGGCCGCGGCCCGCGGATCGAGCCGCCGCAGCACCGGTACGGAGATCATCGCCGGCACCACGCCCAGCCGCACCTCGGTGAACGCGAACGACGCCGTCAGCGGCGCCACCGCGAAGTCGCACGAGGCCACCAGCCCGAGGCCGCCCGCCCGCGCGGTGCCGTTGAGCCGGCACACGACCGGCTTCGGGCTCTCCCACAGCAGCGTGAAGATCTCCGGCAGGGACGCGGTCACCGGCGCGCCGGGCTTCCCCTCGGCGGCGCGCTGCTCCTTCAGGTCGGCCCCTGAGCAGAACACCGTGCCGGTGGCGGTCAGCACGATCACCCGGCACCCGGGCTCGGCCAGCGCCCGGGTCAGCTGCTCCTTCAGGTCGGCCAGCAGGCGGCTCGACAGCGCGTTGCGGTTGTGCGGCGAGTCGAGCGTGACGGTCGCGACACCGTCCGCCAGGCTTGCGTGCACCAGGCTCGTCATAGGTCCCCCTCGTGGATGATCGCGAGCACGGCCCCCGCCTCGACCTGCCGGCCCTGCTCGACGTGCAGCCCGGAGACCACGCCGTCGGCCGGAGCGGTGATCCGATGCTCCATCTTCATCGCCTCCAGCACCAGCACCGCCTGACCCTTGACGACCCGCTCGCCGGGCGCCACCTCCACGTGCAGCACGCTGCCCGGCATCGGGGCCAGCAGGGAGCCGGGGACGACGTGCTCGACGGGCTCCGGCAGGCGGGGGAGCGGGGTCAGCTCGGCGTGACCGCCCGCGTGGTCCACGTACACCGGGCCGCCGGGCTCGTAGCGGGCGACGGCGAAGGCGTGGCGGACGCCGTCGCGTTCCAGGACCACCCGGTCGGGCGCGGCGCTGACGGCGGTGACGCCGGCGGGCAGCGGGTCGTAGACGACGTCGATCGTGCCGCCGTCGCCCGTGGTGAAGGCGGTGCGGCGGGGCTGGGAGCGGACGTTGCGCCACCCGCTCGGCAGGCCGCCGAGCACGGGCGCGCGGCGGCGGTTGCCGGCGGCCAGCGCGAGCGCGGCGGCCAGCCCGGCCAGCTCGCCCGGCCCTGTCGGCTCGGGCGGGGCTGTGGGCTCGGACGGGGCTGTCGGCTCGGGCGGGGATGTCGCGAGAGGCCCGTCGGGGTCGAGGAAACCGGTGTGGGTGTCCCCGGCCGCGAAGTCCGGATGGGTGAGGATGCGCAGCAGCAGGTCGCGGTTCGTGGTGAGGCCGTGCAGCCGTGCCCGCCGCAGCGCCGTCACCAGCTTCCTGACCGCCTCCGCCCGCGACGCCCCGTGCGCGATCACCTTCGCCAGCATCGCGTCGTAGTACGGCGACACCACCGACCCGGACTCCACCCCGGAGTCCACCCGGACGTCTCCTCCGACCTCGAAACGCCGCAGCACCCCCGACTGCGGCAGGTAGTGCTCGTCCTCCGCGTAGAGCCGCACCTCCACGGCGTGCCCGGACGGCCGGGGCGGCTCCGCGGGCAGCGCGCCGCCCTCGGCCACCTCCAGCTGCAGCCGTACGAGATCCACCCCGTGCACCAGCTCGGTGACCGGGTGCTCGACCTGGAGCCGGGTGTTCATCTCCAGGAACGCCACCCGGTCGCCGCGCACCAGGAACTCGACGGTCCCGGCCCCGACGTAGCCGATCGCGGCCGCCGCGCGCCTCGCCGCCTCGCACAGCCGCTCGCGCACCTCCGCCGCGATGCCGGGGGAGGGGCACTCCTCGACGACCTTCTGGTGCCGCCGCTGCACGCTGCACTCGCGCTCGCCCAGCGTCCACACGGTGCCGTACGCGTCGGCCAGCACCTGCACCTCGACGTGCCTGGCCCGCTCCCACAGCGGCTCGGCGAACACGGCGGGATCGCCGAAGGCCGCCTCCGCCTCCCGGCGCGCCGAGTCGACCTCGCGCGCCAGCTCCTCCGGCCCGCGGACGATCCGCATGCCCCGCCCGCCGCCCCCGGCCGACGCCTTGACCAGCAGCGGGAACTCATCGGGCGCCGCGAGGTCGAGCGAGGGCAGCACGGGCACCCCGGCCGCCGCCATGAGCCGCTTGGCCTCGATCTTGGACCCCATCGCGGCGATCGCCTCCGGCGGCGGGCCCACCCACACCAGCCCGGCCGCCAGCACCGCCCGCGCGAACTCCGCGTTCTCCGACAGGAACCCGTAACCCGGGTGCACGGCGTCCGCCCCGGAGGCGCGGCAGGCGGCCACCACGCGGCCGGCGTCCAGGTAGGTCCCGGCCGGCCGGTCGCCCGGCAGGCGTACCGCGAGATCGGCCTCGGCCACGTGCGGCGCGTCGGCGTCGGGGTCGGCGAAGACCGCGACCGTCTCGATCCCGAGCGCCCGGCAGGTACGGAAGACGCGCCGGGCGATCTCACCCCGGTTCGCGACGAGCAGACGGCTGATCACGGCCGGAACACCCCGAACCCGGCCGGCTCCGGCACCGGCGCGCTGTTGATCGCCGACAGGCACATGCCCAGCACGGTACGGGTGTCGCGCGGATCGATCACCCCGTCGTCGTACAGCCGCCCCGACAGGAAGAACGGCAGCGACTCGGCCTCGATCTGCGCCTCCACCAGGGCGCGCATCGCCGCGTCCGCCTCCTCGTCGTACGCCTGCCCCCTGGCCTCGGCCGCCGCCCGCCCGACGATGGACAGCACCCCGGCGAGCTGCGCGGGCCCCATCACCGCCGACTTGGCGCTCGGCCAGGCGAACAGGAACCGGGGCTCGTAGGCCCGGCCGCACATGCCGTAGTTGCCGGCGCCGTAGGACGCCCCCATGACGATCGTCAGATGCGGGACCGTCGAGTTGGACACCGCGTTGATCATCATCGCGCCGTGCTTGATGATCCCGCGCTGCTCGTAGTCCTTGCCGACCATGTAGCCGGTCGTGTTCTGCAGGAAGACGAGCGGGGTCCTCGACTGGTTGGCGAGCTGGATGAACTGCGTCGCCTTCTGCGCCTCCTCGCTGAACAGCACGCCACGCGCGTTCGCCAGCACCCCCACCGGATAGCCGTGCACGCGCGCCCACCCGGTCACCAGCGAGGTGCCGTACAGCGGCTTGAACTCCTCGAACGCGCTCGCGTCCACCACCCTCGCGATCACCTCGCGCGGGTCGAACGGCACCTTCAGGTCCTCGGGGACGATGCCCAGCAGCTCCTCCGCCGGATAGCGCGGCTCCTCGGCGGGCAGCGGCGTGACGCCCCGCTTGCGCCAGTTCAGCGAGCGCACCACGCGGCGGCCGATGCGGAGCGCGTCGTACTCGTCCTCGGCCAGGTAGTCGGCCAGGCCGCTCACCCGGGCGTGCATCTCCGCGCCGCCCAGCGACTCGTCGTCGGACTCCTCGCCGGTCGCCATCCGCACCAGCGGCGGGCCGCCCAGGAACACCTTGGCGCGGTCGCGGACCATCACCACGTGGTCGCTCATGCCGGGGACGTACGCGCCGCCCGCCGTCGAATTGCCGAACACCAGCGCCACCGTCGGCACGCCGGCCGCCGACAGCCGCGTCAGGTCACGGAAGACCTGGCCGCCCGGGATGAAGATCTCCTTCTGCGTCGGCAGGTCCGCGCCACCGCTCTCGACCAGGTTCACGTACGGAAGGCGGTTGCGCAGCGCGATGTCGGCCGCGCGCAGCGTCTTGCGGAGGGTCCACGGGTTGGTCGCGCCGCCGCGCACCGTCGGGTCGTTCGCGGTGATCACGCACTCGACGCCCTCGATCACCCCGATGCCGGTCACCACGCTCGCCCCGACCGGGTAGTCGCTGCCCCACGCCGCCAGCGGCGACAGCTCAAGGAACGGCGAGTCGGCGTCCACGAGCAGCTCCACCCGTTCGCGGGCGAGCAGCTTGCCGCGCCGCCGGTGCCGCTCGACGTACTTCTCGCCGCCGCCGGCCACCGCCTTGGCGTGCTCGGCGTCCAGCTCGCGCAGCTTGGCCAGCATGGCCTCGCGGCGCGCCAGGTAGTCCTCGCCCCCGGGATCGAGCCTGCTTCTGATCACGGCTGTCCCGCCGACGACCTGATGATCACGCCAAGTACGGTAGCGTCCGGCCCTCCGATGCGGAAGAGCCGGACGCTTCGTGCCGGACCGGCGGCCTACTTGCAGTGGCTCCAGCCGGACTTCCAGCTCACGTTGGAGATCGAGCCGCCCCAGATCACGCACTTCTTCGTGGCCGGCAGCCGGACCGGGCCCGCGTAGGTGCTGAACGAGCCCGGGTTGCTGCCGCTGGATCCGCCCTTGACCTGCAGGATCGCGTTCATCTCGACCTTGTTGGGATAGACGTAGCGCGACAGCGTCACCACGCAGTTCTTGCCCGCGCTCGCGTTCCAGAGCAGGTAGACGGTCGCGTAGCTGCCCAGGGCGTGGGAGTTGATCACCTTGTAGCCGGCGCCGCAGACGCCTGCCGCCGTGTACGGGTTCCGCTTGGCGGGGAGCTTGGTCGGCGGGTGCGTCTTGGTGGTCTCGTCCGGGTTGTGCGTGGGCGCGTCCGTCGGCTCGGCCTCCGGGTCGACGCCGAGGCTCTCCTTCTTCTTCGTCTTGGTCGGCTTGGGCGTCGAGGTGGCCTGCGGGCGCTGGGTGTCGTTCGTCTGCGGGCGCGGCTGCGCCGTACTCGGCTGGGTCGGGATCTGGGCGACCGGCTGCTCGGAGCGCTTCTTCTTGTCGCTCTTCTCCGGCTCCTCGATGTCCAGGGTGCCCACCGGGACGGGGCTGTCCGTGGGCAGCACCGGGTCGGCGGTCGGCTGCGTGGACGGAGGCTCGACGGGCTTGCCCGCGGCCGAACCGCCGTCCTCGGTGCGCTGCGAGGCGTCGCCGACGGCCACGACCGGCACCTCCTTGCTGTTCGCCTGCACCACGACGGCGCCGGCGACCACCAGCAGGGCCGCCGCGGCGGCGCCGGAGAGGGCGAGGGTCATGGTCCGCCGCTGCTTGGCCGGCGCCCCGTCGCCCTGTCCACCGGGAGACTGCGAACGGGGCCCGTTGTACGGCCCGTGGCCCCCCTGACCGGGCCTCCCCGCCTGCGGCGGAACACCAGGGCCTCCGCCCTGGCCGGGCGCACCGGCCTGCGGCGGGACGCCGGGCCCGGCCTGACCGGGTGCCTGCGGCGGGACGCCAGGCCCGGCCTGACCGGGCATGCCCGCCTGCGCAGGACCACCGGGCGCTCCGGCCTGGGGCCCACTCGGAGCGCCGGGCTGAACCCCGCCCACGCTCCCGTGCCCACCGGGAGCGCCGGCACCTCCGGCCGCGCCGCCATGTGCGCCGGGACCCGCTGCCGGACCGCCAGGTGCGCCGGGGCCCGAGGCCGCGCCCGGTGCGCTGTGGCCCGAGCCCGGGCCGCCCGGGGCGCCGGAGGGCTGGCCGGGGCCGTTCTGGATGGCGGCGGCGAGGTGGGGGAAGGGGCCGCCCTGCTGGGGCGGGAACATGGGCTGCGGGCCGCCGCCCTGAGCCCAGGGGCCGGCGTCCTGTCCCGGGTGTCCGGGCTGTCCCGGCTGTCCGGGCTGTCCCGGGCCGGGGGCGCCGGTGAGGTGCTGGCCGGTGACCGGCTCGATGGCGGCCTTCGGCGCGGGCTGGCCGGTGAGCCGGAGGATGAGGCCGTCGGCCGTGGGCCGCTGCGCCGGGTCCTTGGACAGGCAGGCGGCGACCAGCTCCCCCAGCTCGCCCTCCATCCCGCCCAGCTCCGGCTCCTCGTTGAGGATCCGGTTCATGACGACGGGGATCGAGTCGGCCCCGAAGGCGGGCTTGCCGGTGGCGGCGAAGACCATGGTGACGCCCCAGGCGAACACGTCCGCCGCCTCCGACACCGCGGCCCCGCTGAGCTGCTCAGGCGCCAGGTACGACGGCGTCCCCATCGCCATGCCCGTGGCCGTCGCGCCGGGCGAGTCGAGGGCGCGCGCGATGCCGAAGTCGATCACGACGGGCCCCTCGGGCCCCATGAGGACGTTGGCCGGCTTGAAGTCGCGGTGCAGGATCCCGGCCCGGTGGATGGCGGCGAGCGCAGTGGCCGTGCTGATGGCCAGCCGTTCCAGCGCCGCGCCCCGCCGCGGCCCCTCGGTGAGCACGAGCTCGCGCAGCGACGGGCCGGGGACGTACTCGCTCACGATGTACGGCCGGCTGCCGTCCAGGTCGGCGTGGAGCACGGGCGCGGTGCAGAACCGCGCGACCCGCTGCGCCACCGCCACCTCGCGCAGGAACCGGGTGCGCGCGTCGGCGTCGGCCACCAGGGCGTGGTGCAGCAGCTTGACCGCGACCTGTTCCCCGGTGTCGCTCTTGCCGAGATAGACGACGCCCTGGCCACCCTCGCCGAGCCGGGCGACGATGTCATACGCCCCCAGCCGCCGCGGATCGTCCGCCGCCAACGGCTGGAACTGATTCACGTCGGACCCCCATAACAACCCCAACAGATGGGGCAAAACGCTACCAGCGTGATAAGCGGGGCGTCTGCCGGTCCGGACAGAAGTTTCCGCATCCTGACCCGGCCAGTCAGCTCCCACCGCAGGTCGTGTGCACCCGGAAACCCAAGGTCACGGCTTGGCAAACTCTAGACCTGCGGCGGCTGCTGGATCGCCTTGCCCGGGTTGAGCAGGCCGAGGGGGTCGAAGACGGCCTTGATGCCCCGCTGCACGTCGGCGGCCACCGGCCCCGACTCCAGCGCCAGCCACCGCTGCTTGAGCAGCCCCACTCCGTGCTCCCCGGTCAGCGTCCCGCCCAGCTCCAGCGCCCGCGTGAACACCTCGTCCGCCGCGGCCCACACCTCGGGGGGCGGCTCGGCGGCGCCGTGCTCGAAGACGAAGACGGGGTGCAGGTTGCCGTCCCCGGCGTGCGCGACGGTGCAGATGCGCACCCCGTGCCGGACGGCGGCCGCCTCGATGGCGGTGATCATGTCGGGCAACGCCGAACGCGGCACGCACACGTCCTCCACCAGGCAGGCGCCGAGGCGCTCGGTGGCCGGGTACGCCAGCCGCCGCAACCCCACCAGCTCCTCGGTCTCGGCCGGGCCGGAGGACACCGCCACGAACGAGGCCCCGTGCTCGGCGCAGATCCGCTCCATCCGGCGGGCCGCCGCCTGCCCGTCGCCCGCGTCCGACTGGCCGATGAGCATGGCCTGCGTGCCGGGCTCCAGCCCGATGTGCCGCCAGTCGTCGATGGCCTCCAGCGTGGCCCGGTCGAGCAGCTCCATGAGCGACGGCGCGCAGCCCGCCGCGATGATCGCCGACACCGCCGCGCCCGCGTCCCGCAGCGAGCCGAACTCGGCCGCGAACGTCGCGGGCGGCCCGGCCGGCGCGGGCCGCAGCCGCAGCGTGGCCGCCGTGATCACGCCGAGCGTGCCCTCCGAGCCGACGAACAGCCCGGTCAGGTCGTAGCCGGTGACGCCCTTCATCGTGCGCCGGCCGGTCTCCAGCACCCGGCCGTCGGCCAGCACGACCTCAAGGCCGAGCACGGAGTCCCTGGTCACGCCGTACTTGACGCACCGCAGCCCGCCCGCGTTGGTCGCCAGGTTGCCGCCGATCGTCGAGATCTCGTGCGACGACGGGTCCGGCGCGTACATGAGGCCGTGCTCCCTGGCCGCCCGGTCCAGGTCGGCGGTGATGACGCCCGGCTCGGCGACGGCGATCTCGTCGGCCGGCGACAGCTCCCTGATGGCGGTCATCCGGGCCAGCGACAGCACGATCGCCCCGTCCCCGGCGACGGCCCCGCCCGCGAGGCCGGTGCCCGCGCCGCGCGGCACCACCGGCACCCGGTGCTCGCTCGCCCACCGCAGCGTGGTCACCACGTCGTCGCGGGAGGCGGCGAGGACGACGGCGAGCGGCCTGCCGGGCTCCAGGAACGTCCGGTCCCGGGCGTAGGAGTCGATCACGTCGGGGTCGGTCACGACCCGGGCTTCGGACAGGGAGTGCGCCAGGGCATCAATCGGTCTCACGCGGAGCAGCCTACGGTTTGCGCAAGGCGGCCCTTAAGGACAAACTGCCCGGGTGGAAGTCAGGTGCCCGGTGTGTTCGGAGACCGACCAGGTCGTCGCGGTCCCCGGAGCGGTCGCCGCCGGGACCACGTACAAGATCGGGCGGGCCCGTCTCCCCGGGGCCAGGGAGGTCGCCGACCTGCCCACCGCCGCCGTGCTCGGCGCGTCCAAACACGTGATGAGCCGCACCCAGCTCGCGGTGTGGCTGTCGTTCCCCAGCCGCCACTACACGGCCTGGACCAGGAACCAGGGCTATCTGCTGCTCCTCGGCGCGGCCCTGGTGCATCTGGTCGTCTCGCTGGTGATCGCGATGGGGCAGGACCCGCAGTGGGGCGAGGTGCTGCTCGCGCCGTTCTGCCTGACGGGCCTGTTCTGGGGGTTCGGGCTGCTCAACGTGCTCGGCGCGCGCGGGGCGCGCAGGCGCGACGCGCAGGAGGCGCCGGCCAGGGAGCAGGCCCTGGCCGTGTGGGAGCGCCTTTACTACTGCGCGCGCGACAACGTCGTCTACGAGCCCGGGGTGGGCGTCTCGTTCCATCCGAGCGAGACGCGCGAGTACATCTTCGGCTTCCGCCCCGGCCGCTGATGCCTGAAGGGCTCAGGCGAGCCCGTGCTCCTCGGCCACCAGCCTGACGCAGACGGTCAGGCCCTCGATGGCCTGCTCCAGCTCGTCCAGGTCCGGGTAGGTCGGCGCGATGCGGATCGTCCGGTCGTCGGGGTCCTTGCCGTAGGGGTGGGTGGCCCCGGCCGGCGTGAGCGCGATGCCCGCCGCCTTGGCCTTGGCGACGACCTCGGCCGCGTGCGGCACCTCCAGGCTGATGAAGTAGCCGCCCTTGGGGCTGGTCCAGCTCGCCAGGCCGCCGAGCCGCTCGGAGAGCACCTTGTCCACCAGCTCGAACTTCGGCCCGATCAGCGCGGCGTGCTTGCGCATGTGCGCCTCGACGCCCGCCGGGTCGCGCAGGAACTCCACGTGCCGGAGCTGGTTGATCTTGTCGGGGCCGATGGACTGCTTGGCGGTGTTGCGCAGGAACCACTCGACGTTCGCGGGCGAGGAGCCGAAGAACGACACGCCCGCGCCGGCCAGCGTCACCTTGGACGTGGAGGCGTAGACGAACACCCGGTCGGGGTTGCCCGCCTCGGCGGCCAGCGCGAGCAGGTCGGCCAGCTCGACCGGGGTGTCGGTGAGGTGGTGCACCGCGTAGGCGTTGTCCCAGAAGATGCGGAAGTCGGGCGCCGCCGTGGGCATCGCGGCCAGCCGCCTGACGGTCTCGTCGCTGTAGACGACGCCGGTCGGGTTGCTGTACTTCGGCACGCACCACATGCCCTTGACGCTCGCGTCGGCGGCGACCAGGCGCTCGACGACGTCCATGTCGGGGCCGTCGGCGGTCATCGGCACCGGCACCATCTTGATGCCGAGGCGCTCGCAGATCGTGAAGTGCCGGTCGTAGCCGGGCACCGGGCACAGGAACGTGATCTCGGGCTCCTCCACCCACCGCCGGGCCGCGCCGGGCACCGGGCTGAGCAGCGCGTGCACCACGGTGTCGTGCATGAGCGCGAGGCTGGCGTTGCCGCCCACGACGAGCTGCCCGGCCGGCACCTGCAGCAGCGGCGCGAACAGCTCGCGCAGCTCGGCGAGACCCTGGAGGTTGCCGTAGTTGCGGCCGTCGGTGCCGTCGGCCGCACGGTAGCTCGTGGGCAGTTTGAGCAGATCGTCGGAGAGGTCGAGCTGGCGCGGTGACGGCTTGCCCCGGGTGAGGTCGAGCGAGAGCCCACGCTGGACGAGGGCGTCGTAGTCACGCTGTGCGGTCACGAGAAGTCTCTCCTCCGGATCGGATCGGTGCCCGCCCAAGGATAGAAGAATCGGCGGCGTGCGAAGTCGCCGGGGGCGAATGTCGGTCAACGGCTTCACGAGCGGCCGTCCTTGGCGTGCAATGGGGGGATCGGGGGCATCCCCACTCCACACCGGAGGGAGCAGCCGATGACGACTGTCCGCGAGACCTCGATCGAGCAGGTCAGGCGCCGCCGCACCGGCACGGTGATCGCGTCGTGGCTGTCGACGACGGACCACAAGGTCATCGGCTATCTCTACCTGATCACCTCGTTCGCGTTCTTCCTCGTGGCCGGGGTCATGGCCATGGTGATGCGGGCCGAGCTGGCCCAGCCCGGCATGCAGCTGGTGAACCAGCAGTTCTACAACCAGCTGTTCACCATGCACGGCACGATCATGCTGCTGCTGTTCGCCACGCCGCTGTTCGCGGGCTTCGCGAACGTGGTGATGCCGCTGCAGATCGGCGCGCCCGACGTGGCCTTCCCCCGGCTGAACGCGGTGGCGTACTGGCTGTTCCTGTTCGGCGGGATCATCGCGGTGGCCGGGTTCTTCGCGCCCGGCGGTGCGGCCGACTTCGGGTGGTTCGCGTACACGCCGCTGGCGTCGGCCACGTTCTCGCCGCAGGTGGGCGGCGACCTGTGGATCATGGGGCTGGCGCTGTCCGGCCTCGGCACGATCCTCGGCGCGGTGAACTTCATCTCCACGATCATCGGCATGCGGGCGCCCGGCATGACGATGTTCCGGATGCCGATCTTCACCTGGAACGTGCTGCTGACCAGCATGCTCGTGCTCATGGCGTTCCCGGCGCTGGCCGCCGCGCTGCTGGTGCTGGAGTCGGACCGCAAGCTCGGCACCCAGGTCTTCGTGGCCGACAACGGCGGCCCGCTGCTCTGGCAGCACCTGTTCTGGTTCTTCGGGCATCCCGAGGTCTACATCATCGCGCTGCCGTTCTTCGGGATCATCACCGAGGTGCTCCCGGTCTTCAGCCGCAAGCCCATCTTCGGCTACATGGGGCTGGTCGGGGCGACGATCGCGATCGCCGGGCTGTCGATGACCGTGTGGGCGCACCACATGTTCCCGACCGGGCAGGTGTTGCTGCCGTTCTTCTCGTTCATGACGTTCCTCATCGCGGTGCCGACGGGCGTGAAGTTCTTCAACTGGATCGGCACGATGTGGCGGGGCCATCTGAGCTTCGAGTCGCCGATGCTGTTCGCGGTCGGCTTCCTCGTGACGTTCCTGCTCGGCGGGCTCACCGGCGTCATCCTGGCCTCGCCGCCGCTCGACTTCCACATCAGCGACACCTACTTCGTGGTGGCCCACTTCCACTACGTGGTCTTCGGCACGGTGGTGTTCGCGATGTTCGCCGGCTTCTACTTCTGGTGGCCGAAGATGACCGGGCGGATGCTGGACGACCGGCTCGGGCGGCTGCACTTCTGGCTGCTGTTCGTCGGCTTCCACACCACGTTCCTGGTGCAGCACTGGCTGGGGCAGATCGGCATGCCCCGCCGCTACGCCGACTACAGCCCCGGCGACGGGTTCACCGCGCTCAACGAGGTCTCGTCCGTGGGGGCGTTCCTGCTGGGCGTCTCCACGCTGCCGTTCCTCTGGAACGTGTGGAGGACGGCACGCAGGGCGCCCAAGGTCACCCTCGACGACCCCTGGGGGTACGCCAACTCCCTGGAGTGGGCCACCTCCTGCCCGCCGCCCCGGCACAACTTCACCGCGATCCCGCCCATCCGCTCCGAACGGCCCGCGTTCGACCTGCACTACCCCCGTGAGGGGGAGAAGCGGGAGCCGGGCGAGGACACGGAGGGCTGACCCCGCAGGACCCCCGTTCCCACCTGATCACCGCAGCGTTGATGTTCCGATTGTGGTGTTTTGGTCACGTTTCAACAACGCACTTTACGATTCGTTGATAAAAGCTCTAGCGTCCGGCATTGCATGCCCTATGGCCATTCGCCCGGAGATCCCGGGCAGAAAGGGTTCCTGGTGCCCAGCACTAAGCGCTTATTGGCAGCTTTTCCGGCGGTCGCCCTGCTTGGCGCCGCCCTGTCCGTGCCCACCGCTCAGGCGGCCTCGGTCGCCCACTACGAGCCCACGGCCGCGGACCACTACATCAACTACGCCCCGCCGGCCGTCGAGAGGGAGCCGCGGGAGCCGGGCCTCGCCGACCAGAAGGCCCGCTCGCTGACCCCGGCGCAGAAGTACGACCGGAAGTTCAGCAGCGGGAACCCGGCCGCCGGGCGCATTCTCGCCGCGCGGGAGCGGGAGGCACTGCGAACCGGCCGCAACCCGGCCGAGTGGATCTTCAAGAACAGCAAGCAGACCCGCACGGCCAAGCTCCTGACCGTCCTCGTCGAGTTCAACGAGCAGGCCAACGACGACTTCTCCGGCTTCAACCGGCTGCGCACCGTCAACAGCGCCCCGGACGACTGCGTCGTCGAGCCGCCGGGCACCCTGAAGAACGGCCCGCTGCACAACAACATCCCCGACCCGGCCACCCTGCCCCACCTGGACAACAACTCCTTCTGGGTCAAGGACTTCAGCACCGAGCACTTCAACAAGATGCTCTACAGCGACAAGGGCATCACCGAGCGCGTGCGCAAGGACCTCAAGGACCCGCGCGACGGCAAGCCCGGCATCGACATCTCCGGCTTCACGATGAAGAAGATGTACGAGGAGATGTCCAAGGGCGCCTACTCGGTGACCGGCTCCGCGGTCGGCTGGATCAAGGTCCCGCACTCCGAGGCGTACTACGGCGCCGCGGCCTGCGGCGGCGCGCCCCAGGACATGTCCGGCCACCCGAGCAACGAGGTCGGCGCCCAGCAGCTCGCCATCGACTCGGTCAACGCCCTCGCCCAGGCCCAGCCGAACTTCCCGTGGGCCGACTACGACGTCGAGGACATCTCCGACGCCGACGGCGACGGCAACTTCCAGGAGCCGGACGGCGTCATCGACCACCTGGTGCTGGTGCACGCCGGCAAGGACAAGTCCTCCGACGGCGGCGCCGAGGGCACCTACGCCATCTGGGCCCACTCCAGCGCGGTCGCCGGCGGCTACACCGTCCCCGGCACCAACAAGAAGATCTCCAACTACATCGTGCAGCCCGAGGACTCCGGCGTCGGCGTCTTCGCCCACGAGTACGGCCACGACCTCGGCCTGCCCGACCTGTACGACACCTCGGGCTCGGCCAGCTCCGCGGTCGACTTCTGGGACCTGATGTCCAGCGGCTCGCACTCCGGCCCGATCTTCCAGTCGATGCCGGCGCACATGGGCCTGTGGGACAAGTGGGTGCTCGGCTGGGCGAACCCGAAGACGTTCGACCCCGGCGACGCCGCCAAGCTCGTCACCGTCGGCCAGTCCTCGCGCACGCCCAAGCTGACCGCCGACGGCGTCCGGGTCAACCTGGCCTCCGAGCCGCTGGAGATGGTCACCCCGCACAGCGGCTCGAACGCCTGGTGGACCAACCTCGACCAGGAGTGGGCCAACGTCACCCTCACCCGTGACCTGCCCGTCCCGTCCGGCTCCGACGTCCGGCTGTGGATGTGGAACAACTACGAGATCGAGCAGGACTGGGACTTCGGCTTCGTCGAGGTCTCGACCGACGGCGGCCAGACCTGGGCGCAGCAGAAGATGTACGACGAGGCCGGCAACGAGGTCACCACGCCCGACGGCTACCCGGACCCGAACAAGAACCTCAAGACGTTCGGCGGCAAGAAGTACGGCATCACCGGTGACACCGGCGAGCAGTGGCGGCACGACTACGTCGACCTGACGGCGTTCGCCGGGCAGACCGTCAAGTTCCGCCTGACGTACAACACCGACGCGGCCTTCACCCCGCGCGGCTGGCACGTCGACGACTTCGCGCTCACCAACGGCGGCGAGACCGTCTGGAGCGACGACGTCGAGGGCGGCGACAACGGCTGGAAGGCCACCGGCGGCACCTTCACCAACACGAGCGGCCAGGGCTGGACCCGCAACAACGGCGAGCGCGAGGTGCAGCGCTTCTACCTCGCCGAGTGGCGCAACTTCGACGGCTTCGACAACGGCCTGGCCTACACCTACGACACCGACTACAGCCGCGACGGGGCGTGGAAGGTGCAGAAGGTGAAGTACAACGCGCCCGGCCTGCTGGTGTGGTACCGCGACTCGACCTACACCAACAACTCCGTCGCCAACAACCTGCGCCTCCCGCCGAGCCTCGGCCCCAAGGGCAGCCTGCTGGTCGTGGACTCCCACTTCGAGCCGCTGCGCCGCACCGGGGTCGCGGCCGAGAAGGACCCGACGGCCAACAAGAACCTGCAGGGGCGCGTGCAGACGTCGAACGCGGCGTTCGGGTTCGGCAAGACGTACCCCTTCAAGGAGTGCATCGAGGCGGCGAACGAGCCGTTCAGCACCTACTGCACGGACTTCCCCGCGCAGAAGGGCGTGAGCACCTTCACCGACGCCAAGACGTGGTACCCGGGCATCGAGCTGCTCAACGGCGCCCTCGCCTACCGCGACTTCGACGCCTCGGTGGTCGTGCCGTCGAAGGGCGACCAGTCCTACAGCACCCGCGCGGTGCACGCGGACGGCACCCCCGCCCCCGAGCTGTACGGCCAGGCGGTCGCCGGCTCGGTGCTCGGCACCGGCAACCCCGGTGACGAGGGCAAGGCGCTCGGCGTGCAGTTCAAGCTGATCAGCCCGCTGCCGGGCAACCTGGGCGCGATCGTCCAGGTCGTCCCGCCGAAGAAGTAGATCCGAAGAAGTAATTCACGGGCCGCCGGGGTCTCCCGGCGGCCCTACCATAAGTGACCATGAGCGACTTGCGCACCAAAGCCGAGCACACCGCGGCGATCCAGCGGGATCGCCGGGTGGCCGTGGTGGTCAACACTCGCTCGCGCCGGGGCCGCCGCCACTACTTCGAGGTCATCGAGCAGCTCCACGAGTCGGGCTTCGAGCCCCTGGTCGAGCTGTCGGTCTACAACCCCAAGCGCCTGCGCGAGCTGCTCGACACCGCGCTCGCGACCGACCCCGACCTGCTCATCGTGGGCGGCGGCGACGGCACCCTCTCCTCGGCCGTGCGGCACGTGGCGCACCGCGACGTGGCGCTCGGCGTGCTGCCGCTCGGCACCACCAACAACTTCGCCCGCAGCCTCGGCCTGCCGCTCGACCTGGCCGGGGCGATCCGGGTCTTCGCCACCGGCAAGGTGGCCGACATCGACCTCGGCATGGCCGACGACCGGCCGTTCGCCAACCTGGCCAGCTTCGGCGTGTCGGTGGAGGTCGCGGGCACCGTCAAGCCGTGGCTCAAGCGCCTGCTCGGCCGGCCCGCCTACCCGCTGACGGCGCTGACGATCCTGCCCGGCCACCGGCCCTTTCGCGCCTTCATCACCGTCGAGGGCCAGCGCCACGAACTGCTCACCCACCAGCTCAACATCGCCAACGGCCGCTTCCACGGCGGCTGGCAGGTCGCCAGGGACATCAGCATCGACAACGGCACGCTGGTGGCCTACCAGCTCGGCTCGGGCAAGAAGCTCCGCCTGCTCGGCGAGACCCTGCTCCGCGCCACCACCGGCCGCTGGCGCAGCCTCGCGGGCGGGCCGTTCGTGGTCGGCCGGGAGATGCTGCTGGAGACCGATCCGCCGATGGCCGCCGACGTGGACGGCGAGGTGCGGCTGCGCACCCCGATCAGGCTGCGCGTGGTGCCCAACGGGGTGCGCGTGATGGTGCCCGACTCCTTCGAGGACCGCTGACCGCCCGCGCCGGGCGTCAGGCCGGGCGCTCGCCCAGCCGCTCGCCCAGCCGCTCGTAGGCGGGGGCGAGCACGCGGCCCAGGTCGCCGGGCGGCGGGAAGACCCGCAGCAGCAGGGCCGGGGAGGCGGCCGGTCGGCGCTCGGGCGGATGTGCGGTGGCTCCGGGGGCGTAGAAGTCGGCCAGCCGCTCGGCGAACGGCACGTCCACGACCTCGGGCACGCCGGAGCCCTCGTCGGTGGCCAGCGACCCCAGCAGCTGCTCGCGGGTGCGCCCGCGCCAAGCCAGCACCAGGAACGGGTCGTCGTCGAACGCCTCGGCCAGCAGATAGAGCACCGCCGACAGGTGCTTGCACGGGAAACCCCAGTCGGGGCACGAGCAGTCCATGTCCAGGTCGCGCGGGAACAGGTCGGCCCCCGCCGCCGCGAACAGCTCCTCGATCTCCGGCGGCATCTCCCCGGCCAGCAGCCGGGCCCGGTGCACGGCCTGCGCCGCGATGGCCTCCTCCAGCTCGGCCCACCGGCGCTCGCCGAACGCCTCGATCCTGATCACCACGTCGTACGGCTCGGGCCGCGAGCCCTGCACGGCCGCCCTGACCTCCCCGGCGGCCAGGTCGATCGACAGGACCTGGCCCTGGCGGGCGTAGGCCCGGCCGCGGGTCAGCCGGCCCTTGTCGCAGACGCGCTCCAGGATGTCGATGAAGCGCCGCGACCACCAGGTGGAGCCGATCGAGCCGCGCTTCGAGCGGGCCCGCAGGCCGCCCTCGACCCGGATCGGGCCGCGGTGGTCGTAGTCGTCGAACCAGGCCATCTCAGCTCCCCCCAGCCTCACCCGTGAGGCTGAACACCTCGCGCAGCTCGCTGGTGGACAGGTCGGTCAGCCACTCCTCGCCGGTGCCCACCACCCGCTCGGCCAGGGCCTTCTTGCGTTCGATCATCTCGTCCACGCGCTCCTCCAGGGTGCCCGCGCAGATCAGCTTGCGCACCTGTACGTTCTTGCGCTGTCCGATGCGGAAGGCCCGGTCGGTGGCCTGGTCCTCGACGGCAGGGTTCCACCAGCGGTCCACGTGCACGACGTGGTTGGCCGCCGTCAGGTTGAGCCCGACGCCGGCCGCCTTGAGCGACAGCACGAACAACATCGGCTCGGGGTCGTTCTGGAACCGGTCCACCAGGCGGTCGCGGGTCTTCTTCGGCAGGCCGCCGTGCAGCAGCAGCACCGGGCGTTCCAGCCGCCGCTCCAGGTAGGGCTGGAGCAGGCCGCCGAACTCGGCGTACTGGGTGAACACCAGCGCCTTCTCGCCCTCGGCCAGGATCTCCTCGCCGAGCTGCTCCAGCCTGGCCAGCTTGCCCGAGCGGCCCGCCAGGCGGGAGCCGTCCTTCAGCAGGTGGGCCGGATGGTTGCAGACCTGCTTGAGCTTGGCCATGGTGGCGAGCACCAGCCCGCGCCGCTCGATGCCCTCGCTGTCGTCGATCTTCGCCAGCATGTCGTCCACGACCGCCTGGTAGAGGCTCGCCTGCTCGGTCGTGAGCGGGCACCACTCCTTGACCTCCATCTTCTCCGGCAGGTCGGTGATGATGGACCGGTCGGTCTTCAGCCGGCGCAGGATGAACGGGCCGGTCGCCCGCCGCAGCGCGTGCGCCGCCTCCTCGTCCTGGCGGGCCTCGATGGGCTCCTGGAAGCGCGTACGGAACCGCGAGCGCGGCCCCAGCAGCCCCGGGTTGGCGAACTCCATGATCGACCAGAGCTCGGCCAGGTGGTTCTCGACCGGCGTGCCGGTGAGGGCCAGGCGGGTGGCGGCCGGGATCGCGCGGACGGCCTGTGCCTGCAGGGTGCCGCTGTTCTTGATGGCCTGGGCCTCGTCGCACACCACCCGGCGCCACTCGTGCCGCTTCAGCGTCTCCAGGTCGCGGTGGGCGGTGCCGTACGTGGTGATCACCAGGTCGGCGTCCCCGACGAGCGCGGCGTCGCGGGCGGCCCCGTGGTGGACGTAGACGCGCAGGCCCGGCGCGAACCTGGCCGCCTCGCGCTGCCAGTTGCCGATCAGCGACATCGGGCACACCAGCAGCGTCGGCGGTCCCTCTCGCTCGCGGCCCTCGTGGACCAGCAGCGCGAGCGTGGTGACCGTCTTGCCCAGCCCCATGTCGTCGGCCAGCACCCCGCCGAGGCCCAGCTCCGACAGGAAGCTCAGCCACGCGAGGCCGCGCTCCTGGTAGGGGCGCAGCACCGCGTCCAGGCCCGGCGGCGTGGCGATCGGCCGCAGCCGCTGCTCGGCCTGGCCGGACAGCAGGTCGCCGAGCGCGCCGTCGGCGTCCACCTCCAGCAGCGGCAGCTCGCCGTCGTGCCGGGCCACCAGCTCCAGGATCTCGCCCGCCGCCGCCTCGCCCGCGCGGGCGCCCTCCACGGCGCGGAGGGCCGCCTTGAGCTGCCGGTCGTCCAGCTCCACCCACTGGCCGCGCACCCGGACCAGCGGCACCTTCAGCCGGGCCAGCTCGGCCAGCTCCTCCTCGCTGATCGTCTCGTCGCCCACCGCCAGATCGACGCGGAAGTCGACCAGCTCCCGCATGCCGAACCCCTGGCTCACGGCCGCGGTCTGCGTCCTGGTCCTGGTCGTCAGCTTGAGCCCGAGCCTCGCGCGGCCCGCCCAGCGGGGGAGCTGCACGCCGAACCCGGCCGCCTGGAGCAGCGGCGCGGCCTGGCGCAGGAACCCGAACGCGCCCGCGGTGTCCAGGGCCAGCTCGGCCGGCTCCGGCACCCGCAGGGCGCGCTCCAGCTCGGGGTAGAGCCGGACGGCGCGGCCGAGGCCGGTCAGCAGCTCGCGTTCGGGGGCCGGGGGCAGGCCGGGGGCGCGCTCACCGGCCCAGAGGGCGGCGGCGGGGACGTACAGGCTGGGGTCGTCGGCGGCCTGCAAGGCCAGCTCGACCCGCCAGGCGTCCGCCCCGTCGCCCGTGGGGTCCGCCGCGGGCTCCATGAGGCGGAAGCACACGCGGGCCGCGCCCTCGGCTGTCGCGGCGGCGTCGTGCCAGGCGGCCAGCTCGGCGCGCAGCTCCGGGACGTCGGGGCAGGACGGGTCGGGGCCGGTCAGTGCCGCCAGCCAGCGGTCACGGGGGGCGGCGGGGCGGGTGACCAGCGGCTCGGTGAGCGCCTGCCGGACCAGCGCGTCCACGAACGTCTCCAGGGCCGCGCGCAGCACGCCGGCGGAGGGCCGTTCGGCGGCGGCGGTCCGGCAGGCGGGCGGCATGGCGAGGGCCAGCTCGCGGAAGTAGCCGCCGTCGGTCCCGTTGACGACCGGCCGCCACACGGCCCGTGCCCCGCCCGGCTCCAGGGCGAGCTGGGGCAGGACGCGGCCTCGCCGTACGAGGTCACGGGCGAGATCGGCGACCGCCGCCCAGTGGCGCAGGGTCGCCGTCTCCGGCCGTCCGGCGAGCAGGCGCAGCGCCGTGGCGGCGGGCGGGACGACGGCCGGCACCCGCCACGGCCGCAGCCGCGGCCGGGTGGCCTCGGTCAGCCGCCCGGTCTCCGGCGACGGCGACGGCTCCGCGGCCGAGCCGGGGAGCAAGAGCTCCAGCGTCCGCTCGGCGGGCTCGTCCAGGCCGAGCGCGGCGGCAATGGCGGCGGCCGGGGCGGCGAAGGGATGGGGGCGGGAGCCGCGGCCCGTCCGTGCCGCCGGCCCGCCGCCCTCGACGTCCTCCGCCCAGAAGGCGAGCCCGTCCTCTGTCCAGACCCCGTGTACGACCAGCACCAGGGCAGATTACCGTCGCCCGTCAGGGAAATCGTTCGCGCTTATATAAGCGGCCCCTGAAAGCGTAAAGTGGAAATATGACCAGTAATCCCGGATCGTGGTGTGAACGACCCAAGCCGCAGGCTCCGTCGTGCGAGCTCCCGTCTCCGTGGAGCAAGCCGAAGCAGCCCGACAACTGGTGTGAGACGCCTAAGGATCCCGTGCTGAAGGTCCTCGACCTCGTGCTGAAGTCCGCCAGGCGGAAATAGCCGCGTGATAGAAGGCCAAGTGCCTGGGTAGTCGCCTCACTCGGACGGAGGAGGCGAACGATCGTGAGCGACACCCAGAAACTGGTCAGTGACCTTTCCGAACAGGTCTCCCGGCTGGTCAAGGACGAACTCCGCCTGGCCAGGATGGAACTCACCGCGAAGGGCAAGCGCGCCGGCTTCGGCGCGGGCCTGTTCGGGGCGGCCGGAACGGCCGCCTTCTTCGGCGCCGCCGCGCTGGTGGCCGCCGTCATCCTGCTCCTCGCCCTGGCCATGCCCGCGTGGGTCGCGGCCGCCGTCGTGGGGGTCGTCCTGCTCGTCGTCGCCGCCGTCCTGGGCCTGGTCGGCAAGAACCAGGTGCAACGGGCCACGCCGCCGGTCCCCGAGGAGACCATCGCGAGCGTCAAGGCCGACATCGACATGGTCAAGGAGAGGGCACATCGATGAGCGAGACGGATCCCGGATACAGCGAGCAGCACGCCGGCGACGTGGGCGCGCACCGGGCCACCGTGGGCGCCCCCACCGAGCCTGAGTCCGTCAACGTGCCTCCCACCAGGCCGGGCGCGACGGAGAACGCCAGGCGGGCGGAGGCCGCGCGGGAGGGCCACGAGACCTTCATCCCGGAGGGGCCCATCAGGGACGAGCGGGCCGAGGCCGTCGAGAGCCTGCGCACGGAGGAACGTTCCATGCGCGAGGTGCACCGGGCCGAACGCGCCCACGGCACCCGGAGGCGCGCCGACGACGAGGACGAGGACGACGGAAGAGCCGCCGTGCGCAGGGACATCGAGGAGACCCGCGAGCAGCTGGGCCGCACGGTCAGCGCGCTGGCGGACAAGGCCGACGTGAAGTCGAGGGCGAGCCACGCCGCCGAGGTGGCCAAGGACCGGGCGGCCGAGGCCGCCGGGGCGTTCAGGGCCCGCGCCGCCGAGGCCGCGGGGGTGGCCAGGGACCGCGCCGGGGTGGCCGCCGCGGTGGCCAGGGAGCGGGCGGCCGAGACCGCGGGCGTGGCGAAGGAGCGGGCGTCCGAGGCCGCCGGAACGGTCAGGGCCCGCGCCTCAGAAGCCGCCGTCGTGATCAAGGACAGGACCTCCGAGATGGCCGGTCAGGTCGGCGAGCACACGCCCGAGCAGATGAAGGCCGTCGCCGTGGAGGCGAGGCGGCGTCCGGCGCTGCTCGTCGCCGTGGCCGCCGGGGCCGTGGCCGTCCTCGTCGTACGGCGGATGGCGCGGCGTCGCATGACCGCGCGCCGCACGTTCGTGGAGCGCGTGGTGCGGGGCGACGCGGCGGGCCGCGTGAAGGCCCGCCTGACGAGCGGACGCGTGACAAGGGGCGGCGTCATCAAGGGCGCCGTCGTCAAGGGACGCCTGACGGGCCGTCCCGCGCGCCGTCGCCTGATGGGACTCGGGAGCAGGTAGGTGACGGTTTCCAGAGACGCCGCGGAACGGGCCGCCGGAGTGCCCGACGGCCCGGGCGAATTCCCCCGCCGGACCTGGTGGACGGTGCTGAAGCGGACGATCATCGAGTTCAAGAACGACCGTCTTCAGGACCTCGCCGCCGGGCTCACCTACTACGCGGTCCTGTCGATCTTCCCCGCGCTGATCGTGCTGGTGTCGGTGTTCGGGCTGCTGGGGCGGGGCGACGCCGCGGCCCAGCTCTCCGGCGTCATGGTGCTGGTGCCCGCCGAGGTGCGCGACCTGATGGTGACGAGCATCCAGGCGGCGCAGAACGGCGCGGGCGCCGCGAGCGCCGTGGCGATCGTCGGCCTGGTGGTCGCCCTGTGGTCGGCCTCCGGCTACATCGCGGCCTTCATCCGGGCCGGCAACACGATCTACGACATCGACGAGGGCCGCCCGTTCTGGAAGACGACCCCGCTGCGGATCGGCCTCACCCTGCTGGCCACCGTGCTGCTGGCGGTCGGCGCGATCGCCGTCACCCTCACCGGCGACCTCGCGGCGGCGCTCGGCCGCGCGCTCGGTCTCGGCGAGGCGGCCGTGCTCGCCTGGGACATCCTCAAGTGGCCGATCATGGTGCTGGTCGCCGCCGGGCTGATCATGCTGCTGTACTGGGCCGCGCCGAACGTGCGCCAGCCCGGCCTGCGCTGGATCTCGCCGGGCAGCATCCTCGCGATCGTGCTGTGGGTGATCGTCTCCGGCGGGTTCGCCCTGTACGTCGCCAACTTCGCGTCCTACAGCAAGACGTACGGCGCGCTGGCCGGGATCGTGGTGTTCCTGGTCTGGCTGTGGCTGTCGAACATGGCGCTGCTGCTCGGCGCGGAGTTCGACGCCGAGCTGATCCGGCAGCGCGCGATCGCCGGGGGCCGCCCGGCCGAGCGGGAGCCGTACGCCGTGCCCCGCGACGAGCCGAAGGCCGATAGCCTGCCGGAATGACACTTCGAACGGCCGCCGCCGGGCTCGGCCTGCTGCTGCTCGCCGCCTGCGGCGGTTGCGGGGCCGGCTCGGCGGTGAGCGACCTCGGCACGGTGGTCAAGGGCGCCAAGGGCGCCACCGTGCCGGTGGAGCTGCGCAGCGGGCAGCGCTTCTCGCTGGCGGTGACCGGCAACGCGTCGGTGGGCGACAGCTGGTCGCTGAAGGCCCTGCCGGACACGAAGGTGGTGTCGTTCATCAGCCAGGAGCACGAGGGCGACGGCGACCAGGTCGGCGGGGGCGGCACCACCTACTTCGTGTTCAACGCCAAGCAGCCGGGCACCACCGAGGTCAGGCTGTACGACTGCTGGCGCTGCGGCACCGGCGGGACGCCGGAGAGCGAGCAGAGCCGCAGCGAGTCGGGCGAGGCCGTCTTCACGCTCACGGTGACGAAGGAGGGCCCGGCGACATCCCGCGGACCAGCACCTCCAGCACCGTCCGGGTGACGGCGGCGGGGTCGGCCGGGCCGGCGGCGAGCCGGCGCAGGCCCTCGCCGAGCACGTTCCAGCCCAGGTGGGCCACGAGGCCGGGGTCGTCGTGCCCGGCCTCGGCCAGGATCTCGCGCAGCGGGCCGATCATCGTCTCGTGGAGCTGGTCGAGCCGCTCGCGGCAGTCGGGCGGCAGGTCCACGGCGCTCAGGGCGCGCAGCAGCGCGTAGTCGGGATGCGCGGCGAACGACAGCGTCACCGTGCCGTAGGCGCGCACCCGGGTCTCCAGGTCGTCGCCGGTCGCCGCCGCGCTCGCCAGCCGGCCGGCCCAGCGCGGGATCGCGTCCTCGACGAGCTGGGCGAGGATGTCGGCGGTCGAGGAGAAGTAGCGGTAGACGCTGGAGCGGGCCAGCCCGACCCGGGCCCCGACGGCGGCCGGGGTGAGCCCGGCCGCGCCCTCGGCGGCCAGGATCTCCATCGCCGCCGCCAGCAGCGCGGCGTGCCGGCCCGCCCGATGGTCGGCCACCGTGGCCGCGCTGATCCTCGGCACCGCTGTCTCACTCCTCCTCGCGTCGTCCCACCCCAGTATCGGGCAGCAGCAGCGTCACCCCGACCCCGCCGAACAGCACGATCCCGGTGAAGACGGTCACCCGGCGGGTGGCGTCGGCGGCCGCCGCGACCGCGGCGGCGTGCCTGACCGGGTCCTTGATCATGGCGACGGCCGCGCCCGCGCTGTCGCGCACCGCCTTGCCGAGCGCCGGGTCGGCCGGCAGGCGGTCGGCCATGGCCGAGCCGAGGCCGGTCACCAGCACCGAGCCGAGCACGGCGATGCCGATCGCGGCGCCGAGCTGGCGGATCGCGCTCTGCAAACCGGAGGCGACGCCGGACTGCCGGGGCGGCACCTGGGCCAGCGTGAGGTTCGGGAGCTGGGCCGAGGCGAAGCCGACGCCGACGCCGTACACGACGAGCCAGGGCACCAGCGTCCAGTGGCCGAGCGACGGGGAGACCGACAGGCCGACCGCGATCGCGCCGACGGCCTCCAGGGCCAGGCCGAGCCGGACGATGAGGCGCGGGGTCAGCCGGAGCTTCGGCACCATGCCGCCGGCCAGGAACGTCCCGAGCGCCAGCGAGGCGATGACCAGGCCGGCCTCGAACGCGGTGAACGCCATCGCCGACTGCAGGAACAGCGGCAGCACCAGGATCATGCCGAACTCGCCGAGCGTGACGATCATCGCGGTGAGGCAGCCGTAACGGAAGGAGGGGATGGCGAGCAGCGACAGGTCCAGGATCACCGGCCGGCCCGCCCGCGCCCGCGCCCGCTCGACCAGCGTGAACGCCGTGAGCGCCAGCGCCGCCAGCGCGAACGCGAACGGGATGGGCGAGATCGAGTGCCCCTCGGCCGGGGCGAACCAGCCGTAACGCTGGCCCTCGATGAGCCCGAACACCAGCGCCGAGGTGCCGATGACGGACAGCAGCACGCCGGGCACGTCCCAGCCGCGGGCGTCCGGGTCCTTGGACTCCGGCACCTTGAGCGTGCCGAGCAGCACGAGCAGGCCGATGGGCAGGTTCACCCAGAACGCCCAGCGCCAGCCGTGGCCGGTCACCAGCCAGCCGCCGAGCAGCGGGCCGAGCGCGGCCATGCCGCCGATGACCGAGCCCCAGACGGCGAAGGCGATCGTGCGGCGCGGCCCGACGTAGAGGGCGTTGATGACGGCGAGCGTCATCGGCACCACCATCGACGCGCCGACGCCCTGGAGCACGCGGGCGCCGATGAGCAGCGCGCCGCTGCCCGCCATGGCCGCGAGCACGCTGGCCACCAGGAACACGACCAGGCCCGAGGCGAACATGCGCCGGCGGCCGTGCGCGTCGCCGGTGCGGCTGAGCGGGACCAGCAGGGCGGCGAAGGTGAGCGAGTAGATCGAGTTGACCCACTCGACGTCGGTCGCCGACAAGGACAGGTCGGCCATGATCGCGGGGACGGCCACGTTCACGATCGTCGCGTCGATGATGATCATCGACATGCCGACGCCGAGCACGAAGAGGGGGAGCCAGCTCTGCCGGGTCCGCTCGTTTAGCGACACCATGTCCCTAAGATAGCAACGACCTGTCGCCAAATGTCGAGCCGATAGGGTCGGACCGTGAGCACAGACCTGTTCTGCGAGATCATCGCGGGCCAGCGGCCCGCTCACCTCGTGCACGCCGACGACGTGGCGGTCGCCTTCCTCGACGCCCGGCCGGTCTTCAAGGGCCACGTGCTGGTCGTGCCGCGCGTCCACGCCGAGACGCTGGCCGACCTCGGCGACGTCGGGCCGTTCTTCACCCGGGTGCAGGCCCTGGCGCGGGCCGTGGAGGAGGGGCTGGAGGCCGGAGGCACGTTCGTCGCCATGAACAACCGCATCAGCCAGAGCGTCCCCCACCTGCACGTGCACGTGGTGCCCCGGCACCGCAAGGACGGTCTGCGCGGCTTCTTCTGGCCCCGCACCAAATACGACTCCGCCGAGGAGGCCGAGTCGTACGCCGCCCGCGTCGCGGCGGCGCTCTGAGCCGCCGGACCGTCCGGTGTGCGCGGGCCCTGTGTGTTCGGGCTCCGGCCTCGGCTAGGCTTCGGCCGCGTGGAGTACGTCGTCGGCAGCGCCGTGGTCGCCGTGCTCGTGGGCGTGCCCGCGATCGTGCTCTGGCGCGTGCTCCGGGGCCGCCGCGAGCTGGGCACCAGCCCGGCCGAGCGGGCCACGTTCGAGACCCTGCACACCGCCTCGCTGGCCGCGCCGCCGCTGCGCGCCGGGCTCACCGAGGACGGCGCCGAGCGCGCCTCCCGGCACCTGCGCGCCCTGCTCAACTCGCCCGCCCTGGCCATCGCCGACGCCGAGCGGCTGCTCGTCTACGACGGCGAGGGCGACGACCACCACGCCGAGCACGCCTTCGAGCACGCCGCCGCCACCCTGGAGGACGGCCGCATCCAGGTGCTCACCCTCGACTGCGACCTGCTCGAATGTCCGATCAGGCAGGCCGTCGTGGTGCCGCTCACCACCGACGACCGGGTGGTCGGCGCGCTCATCGCCTACAGCCAGAGCGCCTCGGCCGGGCTGGTCCGCGCCGCCCAGGAGGTCGCCGGCTGGGTGGACTCCCAGCTCGAACTGGCCGAGCTCGACCGCTCGCGCACCCGGCTCATGGAGGCCGAGGTACGCGCGCTGCGGGCGCAGATCTCCCCCCACTTCATCTACAACTCGCTCACCACCATCGCCTCCTTCGTCCGCACCGACCCGGAGCGGGCCAGGGAGCTGCTGCTGGAGTTCGCCGACTTCACCCGCTACTCCTTCCGCCGGCACGGCGAGTTCACCACCCTCGCCGAGGAGCTGCGCTCCATCGACCGCTACCTGATCCTGGAGCGAGCCAGGTTCGGCGACCAGCTCCAGGTCACCCTCCGCATCGCGCCCGAGGTGCTGCCCGTCGCCGTGCCGTTCCTGTGCCTGCAGCCGCTGGTCGAGAACGCCGTACGCCACGGGCTGGAGAGCCGCAACGGCGTCGGCCGGATCACGATCGTCGCCGAGGACGCCGGGGCCGAGTGCCGCATCAGCGTCGAGGACGACGGCCTCGGCATGGACCCCGACCGGCTGCGGCTCATCCTCGCCGGGGAGATCGTCCCGGCGGGCGGCGTCGGGCTGGCCAACGTCGACGAGCGGCTGCGCCAGGTCTACGGCGACGAGTACGGCCTCGTCGTCGAGACCGGCGAAGGGGCGGGCACGAAGGTCAACATCAGGTTGCCGAAGTATCACCCGGGTGTCTCTGCCCGTTGACCTTGATCTTTGTTGTCGGTTTCATCACTGTCTATGGCACAACTCCGGGTTCTCGCGGTCGACGACGAGCTGCCCGCCCTCGAAGACCTGTCGTACCTGCTGCGCGCCGACCCCCGCATCGGTGAGGTCGCCACCGCGCGGGACGGCGCGCAGGCGCTGCGGCTGCTGGACCGCGCCATCGCCGACGGGCGGCCGATCGACGCGGTGTTCCTCGACATCCGCATGCGCGGGCTCGACGGGGTGGTGCTCGGGCGGCTGCTGTCGCAGTTCGCCAACCCGCCCCGGGTGGTGTTCGTGACGGCGTACGAGGAGCACGCCGTGGACGCCTTCGAGATCAAGGCCGAGGACTACCTGCTCAAGCCGGTACGGCCGGAGCGGCTGTCGGAGGCCATCCGGCGCGTCGCGGTCTCGGCGGACGTGCCCGCCGCCGACGGCGGCGAGAGCGACACGATCCCGGTCGAGCTGGGCGGGGTGACCCGCTTCGTCTCCAGCGCCGACGTCATCTACGTCGAGGCGCAGGGCGACTACGCCCGGCTGCACACCGCGGCCGGCAGCCATCTCGTCCGCATCCCGCTGGCCACGCTGGAGGAACGGTGGGCCCCGGCCGGGTTCCTCCGGGTGCACCGCAGCCACCTCGTGGCCGTCAAACACATCGACGAGCTGCACATCGACTCGGGCAGGTGCACGGTCCGGGTGGCCGGCACCGAGATCCCGGTCAGCCGCAGGCACACGCGGGAGCTGCGCGACCTGCTGGTCCGGCGCGCACGGAAGGGACGCCCGGAATGACACTCGGGGAAACGCCGGGGACGCCGCCGGAGGAGCCGCGGCCCGGCCGGCGGGCGCGGCGGACCGCCGTGACCAGCCCGCGCACCGCCGCCGCGCGCCGCCCCCGCTATCCGGCCACCCGCGAGATCGACGAGCAGACCGGCCTCGGCGAGGTCTACATGCGCTCCCTGCTGCGCACCCAGTTCCGGCTGGCGCTGTTCGTCTGCACCGTCCTCGCCTGCGTGGTCGGCGGCCTGCCGCTGCTGTTCCTGCTCATCCCCGAGCTGCGCGAGGTCGAGCTGCTCGGCGTGCCGCTGCCGTGGGCGGTGCTCGCCGGGCTCATCTACCCCGCCTTCGTCCTCGGCGCCTGGCTGTACGTCCGCCAGGCCGAGCGCAACGAACGCCACTTCGCCGAGCTGGTCGAGCGCCGATGAGCCTCACCGCCGTGCTGGTCGTGGTGGTGGCGGCCGTGCTCATCGGAGCCTTCGGCATCCGCGTCTCGCGCACCACGTCCGACTTCTACGTCGCCTCCCGCACCGTCAGCCCGCTCTGGAACGCCTCCGCCATCGGCGGCGAGTACCTGTCGGCCGCCTCCTTCCTCGGCGTCGCCGGGCTCATCCTCGCCTTCGGCGTGGACATGCTGTGGCTGCCGGTCGGCTGGACCGGCGGCTACCTGGTGCTGCTGGTGCTGGTGTCCGCGCCGCTGCGGCGCTCCGGGGCGTACACGCTGCCCGACTTCGCCGAGGCCCGGCTGGAGTCCATGACCGTGCGCAGGACGGCGAGCGTGCTGGTCGTGCTCATCGGCTGGCTCTACCTGATGCCGCAGTTCCAGAGCGCCGGGCTGGTGCTGCGTGAGATCACCGGCGCGCCCCCGTGGGCGGGCGGGCTGCTGGTGGCCCTGGTCGTGGCGGTGAACGTGCTGTCCGGCGGCATGCGGTCGATCACGTTCGTGCAGGCGTTCCAGTACTGGCTCAAGCTGACGGCGCTGGCCGTGCCGCTGGTGTTCCTGCTCATGGCCTGGCGCGCGGACGGCGCGCCCGGGGTGAGCGCCGCGGACGCCGTCACCTGGCAGACGCCGCTCAGCGGGGGCAGGGAGTACGGGCTGTACTCGACGTACTCGCTGATCCTGGCCACGTTCCTGGGGACCATGGGGCTGCCGCACGTGCTCGTGCGCTTCTACACCAACCCCGACGGCCGGGCCGCCCGCCGTACGACGCTCGTCGTGCTCTCCCTGCTCGGCGCCTTCTACCTGCTGCCCGCCATGTACGGCTGGCTCGGCCGCCTCTACGCCCCCGACCTGACCCGCACCGACACGGTGGTGCTGACGCTGCCCGCCCGGATGATCGGCGGCACCCTGGGCGAGCTGCTGACGGCGCTGCTGACCGCCGGGGCGTTCGCGGCGTTCCTGTCCACCTCGTCGGGGCTGACCGTGTCCGTGGCAGGGGTGATCGCGCAGGACCTGCTCAAGGGCGGGGTGCGCTCGTTCAGGATCGCCACCCTCATGGCCGTGGTGGTGCCGCTGGGCCTGGCGCTGTGGGCGCGCCAGCTCCCGGTGGCGGACGTGGTGGGGCTGGCCTTCGCGGTGGCGGCCTCGTCGTTCTGCCCGCTGCTCGTGCTCGGCATCTGGTGGCGCCGCCTCACGACGACGGGGGCGCTGGCGGGGCTGCTCGTGGGCGGCGGCCTCGCCTGCGGCGCGGTGCTGGCCACGATCACGGGGGCGCCGTACGACGGCTTCACGACGGCGCTGCTGGCCCAGCCCGCGGCGTGGACGGTGCCGATCGCGTTCGTGGTGATGGTGGCGGTGTCCTTCCTGACCCCGCACCGGGTGCCGGCGAACGTGGCGCGCGTCATGGTCCGCCTGCACACTCCCGAGAACCTGGACCTCAACCGCGGCGACTGGCGGCCCCGCTCGTCCTAGGGCTTTTCTCAGGGCAGGTAGGCCCTGGTGACGCGAGCCCGGTCGAAGGTGTGGCCGCGGTCGCAGTCGTGGCAGTAGCCGGTGATCGCGTCGCCGGCGATCGCGAGGTCGTCCATGTAGTGCTCGCGGCGCTGGGAGACGATGACGACCAGCTCGCCGGTCATCGCCGCCAGGGCCAGGGCCTCGGCGGTGCCGGACGTGGCGGTGCCCTTGAGCATGGCGGCGGCCGTGGCGGCCGGGTCGGGAGCGGGCTCGGCGTCGACGGTGAGCCGGGGCCGGCGGGCCGGCTCGGCCCTGATCGTGCCGTCGGGCGCCAGGGCCACGGGCGCCTGCCCGGCCTCGCGGAGGAGACGCAGGGTCTCCTCGGGCGGGCGGGCGGACAGCGCGACCGTGGGCGCGACCTGCTGGAGGGCGAGCTTGCGCAGCGACTTCGCGCGGCACAACCCGGTGAGCGTGACCGCGTCGGCGGCGATCACCACCGACGGGGTGGCGGCGACCTTGAGCGTGCCGTGCTTGCGCGCCGTGTCGGTGACAAGGTAGCGCAGGGCCTGCGGAACGTCCTTCGCGCTGTGCCGGGCCAGGCCCGCCAGCAGGGACTCGGCGTCGCCGCCCGCGTCGAGGGCCCGCCGCACGCTCCGCTCGGAGAAACGCCACACGCTCGCCCGGTCACGCGACTCCAGGTCGGCGCACGAGCCGAGGAAGGCGGCCAGGGCGGGCGCGGGAAGGCCGGTGACGATGGCGGTCAGGTCGTTCTGCAGCGTGACGGTGAGAGCGGGCACGGGAAACAGCCCCGCCAGCGGCTCCTCCGCCTCCCCGCTGGGGGCGCCGGCAGAGGCGCCTGCGGCGGGGCCGTCGCGGGTGCTGGTGGTGGGTGGGGGTGTGGGGCCCGGGGTCGCGAGGTAGGCGCGGCCCAGGTGGGTGAGGGCGCCGTCGGTGGTGAGGCCGAGGAGGTCGCCCTCGCGGAGGGCGGCCGTCACGAAGGGCTCGGCGGCCGGCGGCGACTCGGCGGCGGCGCGGGTGCGCCAGTGGACGGCCGTCATCAGCCCGGACGCCTCCGCGCCCACGCCCTCGGGCAGGGTGCGGAGCGTGTCCAGGACGGCCCGGCGGATCGCCCCCGCCCCGCACTCGAACACGTAGGGCGGCGGCAGCGGGTCCAGGTGCCCCTCGCAGCACCCCACCACCCGGTGGGTCGCCGCCTGCGGCAGCCCGTGCCAGGCGGCGGCGAGCACCCGCCAGCGGGCGGCGGGGGAGCGGGCGAGCCAGTCGTCGGCCAGGGTGGTGCCGGTCAGCCGCTCGCCGCCGTCGGAGGCGACCAGCGCGGCGGCGTGGGCGACGTCGAGCCACAACGTCACCTCCTGCTCCGTGACGCCCAGCGCCTTGGCCGCCCGCCGCAGCTCCCGCGTGCCGACGCCGCCCGCCTTCAGCTCGGTGAGCGGCGTGGCGGTGGCCAGCTCGACCAGGGCCTCGACCAGGTCGAGCGCGCGCAGGGCGGCGCCCACCCCGTCGGCGGACGGCCCGGCCTCGCGCACGGGAACGTCGGGCTGCCCGGTCAGCGCCGGCCGCCAGTCGTCGCCGCGCAGCGCGAGGCCGATCTCGCGCGGCATCTCGTAGGCCCATCCGTCGCGCACCACGAACCCGGCCTCGACCAGCCGTTGCACCGGATGCGTACGAACCCCGGCCCCGAAGTGGACCTGCTCGCTCTCCAGCACCGGCCGTCCGGCAGCCATCGTCCGCAGCAGATCGGCCGCCTGACGGGGAAGGCGGGCGGCGCGGGCCCGGACCGCCACGCCGTCGGCCAGCAGCCGCCCGGCCTCGGCCGCGAGCTCCGCCCGCCGGCCCCTGGCCCGGCCGCCGTGCGCGCTCACCAGCGTCTTCAGCATCTCGGCGCTCAGCTCGCCGGCCAGCTCGCGCAGCGGCCTGCCCAGCCCGAACGGGTGCGCCCACAGCCCGCCACGGTGCGGCGAGCGTACGGAAGGGCCGTCGAGGGTGAGCAGGCCGTGGGCGGCGAGCGTGCCGAGCACCTCGCCCAGGCGGCCCCGGGGGTCGTGCAGGGCCGCCGCCAGGCGCTCGCGGGTCGTGGCCCCGCCCGCCGCCTGGACGGCCTGGCTGACCACGTGGCAGTCGGCGTCGAGGCCGAGCAGGACGGGGATGGCCGGCTCGGGCCGGGCCAGCAGGCGTTCGACCACGTCGAGCGAGGGAGCCGCCGCCAGCTCCGGGCGGTGCTCCAGGAGGGTGGTGAGTTCGGCGTTCGTGCGCGGCACGGCACGAGACTAGCGAGGACCGCCGACAGAACGCGGCCGAATCCCACCCCGGGACGTTCAGGAGGGCGGGAGCTCTCCGGAGCCGCGAGGGACCAGCTCCACGGGCAGCTTCACCAGCCGGGCCGCCCCCTCCGCCGGACGCAGCAGCAGGTCCACGGCCGTGCGCGCGAGCAGGGAAACGTCGTAGCGGACGACCGTCACCCCGGGGCTGAAGACGTCGGCGAGGGCGAAGTCGTCGAACCCCACGTACGCGGGCCGCTCCGGCCGCTCCCGCAGCGCCCGCAGGATCCCGATCGCGGCCCGGTTGTTGGCGGCGAAGAACGCGGTCGGCGGATCGGCCAGGTCGAGCAGCCGCGCCACCTCCTCCGCGACCCGGCAGGGGTCGAACACCCCGTGCACGACCAGCCCCTCGTCCACCGGCAGCCCGGCCGCCGCGAGAGCGGCGCGGTAGCCGGCGGCGCGCTCGTGGACGGAGCTCAGCCCGTCGTCGTCGGAGATCAGCGCGACCCGCCGGTGCCCGCGCGCCAGCAGGTGCTCGGTCGCGGCCCGCCCGCCCCGTTCGTCGTCGAGCACGACCACGTCGGCCGTCGCGAGGCCGGGCGGCAGCCGGTCCACGAACACCATCCTGAGGCTCGCGTGCTCGGCCAGCCATGCGTGGTCGGCCGCCGACGGGACGACGATGAGCGAGTCGACGCCCCGCGCCGCCATGGACTCGATGAGCATGCGCTCCTTGTCGGGGCTCTCCTCGTACGAGCCGAAGACGACCAGCGCCTCGTGCTCGGCCGCGGCGGCCTCCACAGCGGCCGCGAGCCGCGCGTAGAACTCGTTGGAGATGTTCTCCATGACCAGGCCGAGCGTCAGCATGGTCGCGCCCCGCGCCAGCCGGGCGGCGGCCTCGTTGCGGCGGTAGCCGAGCGCGCTGATGGCCGCCTGCACCCGCTGCTGCAGCGAGGCCCGTACGTGCGGCTCCTGGTTGACCACCCGGGAGACGGTCTTGAGGCTCACGCCCGCGTGCCTGGCGACGTCGGCCATGGTCGGCTTGCGCGTTGTCATACTCTGCCCCCATGGATGACGAATGCATGGATGACGCATGGATCTGTGGCCGGTTGGGCGAGGACGAGCCGTGGACGCTGGGCGCGGTCAATCCGCCGGTGTTCGAGAACTCGCTGTTCACGTTCGCGACGGCGGGGGAGCTGGGCGAGGCCATCAGGAACGAGGACGAGCGCTACGTCTACTGGCGGGGGACCAACCCGACGGTCGATCTCGCCCAGCGTAAGCTGGCGGCGCTGGAGCGGGGAGAGCGGGCCAAGTGTTTCGGCTCGGGGATGGGCGCCATCGCGGCGACGATCTCGTCGCTGGTGTCGGCCGGTGACCACGTGCTGGTGCTGGGCGCGATCTACGGGCCGACCACGCAGTTCCTGCGCTACCTGGAGAAGTTCGGGGTCACGCATACGCACGTGAGCGACCTCGCGGAGTGTGACAGCGCTATCAAGGAGCGGACGCGCCTACTCTACTTCGAGTCGCCCTCCTACATGGCGTACGCGATCGTGGACATCGCCGAGGTCGCGGCCTGGGCGCGGGAGCGCGGGCTGGTGACGGTGATGGACAACACCTGGTCCACGCCGCTGTTCCAGAAGCCGCTCACGCTGGGCGTGGACCTGGTGGTGCACTCGCTGTCGAAGTACGTGGGCGGCCACAGCGACCTGGTCGGCGGCGTCGTGATCGGCCCGTCCCGGCTCATCAGGCCGCTCGCGCTGACCGAGTACCAGCTCTACGGCGCCGCCATGTCGCCGCACGACGCGGCCAAGGTGATCAAGGGCCTGCGCACTCTGCCCGTCCGCATGCCGGCCCACCAGGAGCGGGGGCTCGCGGTGGCGCGGTTCCTGGCCGGCCATCCCGCCGTGCGGGAGGTCAACCATCCGGGCCTGCCGTCGCATCCGGGGCACGCGGTCGCGCTGCGGCAGATGTCGGGGTTCTCCAGCCTGTTCAGCATCGAGCTGGCGACGGACGACACCGATCAGGTCGCGATTTTTCTCGACAAACTCCGGCACTTCAGAATCGGCGTGTCCTGGGGCGGTTTCGAGAGCCTGGTCAACGCCCCCGCCCTGTCCACCGAGGAGAGCGTACGCGCCACGATGGGCATCCCGGCCGGCCTCGTCCGCCTGTCCGTCGGCCTCGAACCGGCCGACACCCTGATCAACGATCTCGACCAGGCGCTGAAGGCGCTGAAGGGGGTGAACGGGATCACCGACCGCTCATCGCGCGAGAAGGACCTTTCACCGCAGGTCCGCCCCAACTAATCGCCGCTCGGCGGCGGCTCGGCGAACAACCCCTTCCGGGACCTCCACGCGGGGTACGTTGCGCTCTTACGTTGAGCGTGATCCGCATCACAGTGGAGGTCTCGTGACGACTCAAGAACATGACGCATCGGTCTATGAAAGCGTTCGGGAGAGCAGTGAGTTCCAGGAGCTGAAACGCCGCTTCCGGGCCTGGACGTTCCCCATGACCGTGGCGTTCCTCGTGTGGTACCTGCTCTACGTCGTGATGTCGGGCTGGGCGCGCGGGTTCATGGCCACCAAGGTCCTCGGCGACATCAACATCGGGTTGATCTTCGGGTTGCTGCAGTTCGTGTCCACGTTCCTGATCGCGTGGGCCTACTCCAGGCACGCCGAGAAGAAACTCGATCCCATCGCCGACAAGCTGCGCCACGAGGTGGAGGAGAAGACGAAGTGAGCTCCACCACCCTGGGGATGATCCTCTTCCTCATCTTCGTCGCCGCGACGCTGGCGATCACCTTCTGGGCGAGCCGCCAGACCAAGACGGCGGCCGACTACTACGCGGGCGGCCGCTCGTTCAGCGGCGTGCAGAACGGCCTGGCGATCGGCGGCGACTACATGTCGGCCGCCTCCTTCCTCGGCATCGCGGGCATCATCGCGCTGTCCGGCTACGACGGGTTCCTGTACTCGATCGGGTTCCTGGTGGCCTGGCTGGTCGCGCTGCTGCTGGTCGCCGAGCTCATGCGCAACTCCGGCAAGTTCACCATGGCCGACGTGCTGGCCTTCCGGATGAGCCCGCGCCCGGTCCGCACGGCCGCCGGCGTCTCCACCATCGTGGTCAGCATCTTCTACCTGCTGGCCCAGATGGTCGGCGCGGGCGCGCTGGTCGGCCTGCTGCTCGGCATCACCGGCGACGCCGGCAAGGCGTGGACGATCGTCGGCGTGGGCGCCCTGATGATCGTGTACGTGGTCTTCGGCGGCATGAAGGGCACCACCTGGGTCCAGATCGTCAAGGCCGTGCTGCTCATGAGCGGCGCCGCGCTGGTGACGCTGCTGGTGCTCGGCAAGTTCGGCTTCAACCTGTCGGCGCTGCTCGGCCAGGCCGCCGCGACGAGCGGCCCCAAGGCGAACCCGGAGTCCTTCCTCAGCCCCGGCCTGAAGTACGGCACCGAGGCGCAGGGCCTGGCCGGCAAGATCGACCTCATCAGCCTCGGCCTCGCCCTGGTGCTGGGCACGGCCGGTCTGCCGCACATCCTGATCCGCTTCTACACGGTCCCCACCGCCAAGGACGCCCGCAAGTCCGTCCTGTGGGGCATCGGCATCATCGGCGTCTTCTACCTGCTCACCCTGGTCCTCGGCTTCGGCGCGGCGGCCCTGGTCGGCAAGACGGCGATCACCGAGGGTGACGCGGCGGGCAACACGGCCGCGCCGATGCTGGCCCAGAAGATCGGCGAGGAGATCTTCGGCTCGGTCGGCGGCACGATCCTGCTCGCGTTCATCGGCGCGGTGGCCTTCGCCACGATCCTGGCCGTGGTCGCCGGCCTCACCCTGGCCTCCTCCTCCAGCTTCGCCCACGACCTGTACGCGCACGTCTTCAAGCGCGGCCAGGCCAGCGAGCGGCAGGAGGTCATGGTGGCCCGCGTCTCGGCCTTCGTCATCGGCGCCGTCGCGATCGGCCTCGGCATCCTCGCCCAGAAGCAGAACGTGGCGTTCCTGGTGGCCCTGGCCTTCGCGGTCGCGGCCTCGGGCAACCTGCCCGCCATCCTCTACAGCCTGTTCTGGCGGCGCTTCAACACGGCCGGCGCGGTGTCGGCCATTTACGGCGGCCTGGTCTCCGCCCTCCTGCTGGTGATCTTCTCGCCGGTGGTCTCCGGCGCCCCGACGGCGTTGTTCAAGGATGTGGACTTCCACTGGTTCCCGCTGAGCAACCCGGGCATCGTGTCGATCCCGATCGGCTTCCTGTGCGGCTGGCTCGGCACGATCCTGAGCAAGGAGCACAACGAGGCCAAGTACGCCGAGATCGAGGTCCGCTCCCTGACCGGCGTCGGCGCGGAGAAGGCCGACCCGCACTGACCGCGAGCGTGAGGCGCCTCCTGCCCTGAGGGCGCCTCTCCGCGGAAGGCGCCCACCCCCGCCCGGGCGCCTTCCGCACCGAAGGGCCCGGTCTCGGTGACGAGGCCGGGCCCTTCTCGCGTGCCGCCGCCGTCAGGGGCGCAGCCGGTGGAACAGCTCCACCCGGACGCGGTGGTACTCGACGTCCTCCTCGTCGTGCGCCACCCCTGAGCGGGCGGCCTTGCGGAAGTAGGCGTGCTCCCTGCGCAGCTTGTGCCTGACGAGTTGGGCGATCGACTCCTCGTCCAGGCGGGCCGCCGTGCCGCCCTCCTCGTGGTAGGCGGCCACGAACTCCGCGCTCGGCCCTTTCACGTCGTCGCCCCATTCCAGGGCGGCGGCGGCCAGCTCCAGCTCAGGGGCGCCGACGAAGCTCTCGTCCCAGTCGAGAACGGCCACGATCCGGCCGTCCCTGGCCAGGGTGTTGCCGGTGTAGTAGTCGCCGTGCAGGGGGTGGCGGACGGGGTGGGCGGCGTGGAAGGCGCGCAGCCACCGGTCCAGGCCGGGGTCGTCCAGCTCGGTGGCGTCCTGGGGCGGATCGCCGTACAGGCCGGACTCCTGGAAGGCGGGCACCGGGCGCGGGCCGGGACGGCAGCCGGCCAGGGACCTGTGCAGCCTGGCGAGCAGACGGGCGCCGGCCGCGCGCTGGGCCGGGAGGTCGGAGTCCGGCCAGGCGCCCTCGACGTACGGCCAGCAGGAGATCGGGCGGCCCTCCACCACGACGACCGTCGCGCCGCCGGCCGTCGGCAGCGGGGCGACGGCCTCGGGCAGGCCGGCGGCGGCGTGCCGGGCGACCGCGTGGCACCACTCCGACTCGGCGGCGCTCCGCCACGCGGGGCCGACGCGGACGACGTGCCCGTCGAGGCGGTAGGCGGCGGACTCCTCTCCGCCGTGCAACCGCTCACCCTCTCCCGTGACACCCCAGGCCGAAGCCACGGCTTCGCGGATCTCCCGGGTGAGGGGCGTCGTGACGAAGATCATCCCGCCAGCCTACCCGTCGTCGTCCGGCGGTATCGTCGGACTTTTCATGCAGGATTCTGGCGAGGAGCGGCGGTGTCACGAGACGGGCGTCGGCTGCGGCCGGTCGACCTGGCGCGCGCGCACGGGCTGTCCACCCAGGCCGTACGCAACTACGAGGAGGCGGGCATCCTGCCGCCCGCGGACCGGACGGCCGCCGGCTACCGCGCCTACACGCCCCGGCACGCGCAGGCGTTGCGGGCGTTCCTCGCCCTGGTGCCCGCCCACGGGCACGCGACGGCCACCGCGATCATGCGGGCCGTCAACGAGGGCGCCGTCGAGGAGGCGCTGCGGCGCGTCGACGAGAGCCACGCCCAGCTCCTGGACGACCGCCGCACCCTGGAAGCGGTGGAACGCGCCCTGACCGACCTCACCACTCCCCCCGATGGGGAGCACGGGCCGGACGCGACGTTCATCGGCCCCCTGGCCCGCCGGCTCGGGCTGCGCCCCGCCACGTTGCGCAAGTGGGAGCGGGCCGGGCTGGTCCGCCCGCGCCGCGACCCGCAGACCGGCTACCGCGTCTACTCGGCCGCCGACGTACGCGACGCCCGGCTCGCGCACCAGCTCAGGCGCGGCGGCTACCTGCTGGAGCAGATCGCCCCGCTCATCGAGCAGGTGCGCGCCGCCGGCGGCGTCGAGCCCCTGCGGGACGCCCTGGACGGCTGGCGCGACCGCCTCTCGGCCCGTGGCCGCGCCATGCTGTCGGCCGCCGCCGAGCTGCACGCGTACCTGTCCCCGCCCACGTGAGGACCGCTACGCGTCGTTAGTCACTTTTGGCATAGGGTCCTGGAAGGGCATCGGACCGGGGGAGGAGCACCAGTTGAACGTCAGCCGACCCCCGGCCGCCGGCGCCACCGCCGCCATGGAACGCTGCCGCGGCCTGCTCGAACCCGCGCTCCGCGAGGCCGTCGCCGGCCTGCACCCGTGGAGCTCGCGGATGGCCGGGTTCGCGCTCGGCTGGTCCGACGCGGACGGCCGCCCCCAGACCGGGGACGGCGGCAAGGGCGTGCGCCCGGCCATCGTCCTGCTCGCCGCCGAGGCCGTGGGCGCCGACGTGGCCGCCGCGCTGCCCGGGGCGGTGGCGGTGGAGCTGGTGCACGCGTTCTCCCTGGCGCACGACGACATCATCGACCACGACGAACGGCGCAGGCATCGCGAAACCCTCTGGAAGGCGTACGGGCCCGGGCCCGCCCTGCTGACCGGCGACGCGCTGCTGGCCCTGGCCGTCGCCCAGCTCGCCGCCGCCCCGGAGGCGATGCGGCTGCTGTCGGCGGCCCTCACGGAGCTCGTCCACGGGCAGAGCGCCGACATGGCCTTCGAGAACCGACCCTGGCGCGGGCCCCACGCGGTCACCGTCGAGGAGTACACGCAGATGGCGGCCGGCAAGACCGGCAGCCTGCTCGGGGCCGCCGCGGCGCTCGGCGTCACGCTCGGCGGGGCGTCGCGGCAGACCGCCGACGCGATGGGCCGGATGGGGCGCGACCTGGGAGTGGCCTTCCAGATCGCCGACGACGTGCTCGGCATCTGGGGCGATCCGGCCGTCACCGGCAAACCCGTGCACAGCGACCTGCGGCGCGAGAAGAAGACGCTCCCCGTGCTGTGCGCGCTCGCCGCGGGCGGGACGGCCGCCCGCGAGCTGTCGGCCGTGCTGGCCGCGGGACTGGAGGACGAGGACGCGGTGCGTACGGCGGCCCGGCTGGTCGAGGAGGCGGGCGGGCGCGCCGCCGCCGGCACGCTGGCCGCCCGCCACCTCTCCGGGGCTCTCCACCTCCTGGACGCGCACCTTCCCGGGGCGGCGGACCTGCGCGCCCTGTGCGAGTCCCTGGTCAACCGCACCCACTGACCACCGGCGGCCCGGCGGGTACGGTCAGCCGGCCGGGCGGGAGGCCTCGTCCAGAAGGGCGAGCTCCTCGCCGCTCAGCTCCAGCTCGGCCGCCGCCATCAGCGCCCCCAGCTGCGCGACGTCGCGCGCGCTGGAGATCGGCGCCACCACCGTCGGCTGCGCCGCGAGCCAGGCCAGCGCGACCGACGCCTGCTGCACGCCCCGCGCGTCGGCCACCTCGGCGAGCGCCCGCAGCGTGCGCTGCCCGTGCTCGGTGGCGAGGTATTCGGCCGCCGACGCGGCCCGCGGGCTCTCCACGGTCACGCCGGGCGCGTACTTGCCGGTCAGGAAGCCGCGCGCGAGCCCGAAGTACGGGGTGCTGGCCAGCCCTTCCCGCGCCACGACGTCCCGCAGCTCGCCCTCGTACCCGCGCTCCACCAGGTTGTACTCCTGCTGCAGGGCGACGTACCTGACGAGTCCTTCCTTGTCGGACAGCTCGACCGCCTCGGCGAGCCGCCGCGCCGTGTGGTTGGACGCGCCGACGTAGCGCACCTTGCCCTCGCGCACCAGGTCGTCGAACGTGGACAGGGTCTCGATCAGCGGCGTGTCGTGGTCGTCCACGTGCGCCCAGTAGAGGTCGATGTAGTCGGTGCGGAGCCGCCGCAGCGAATCCTCGACCGCGGTGCGGATGGTCGCCGGAGCCAGGCCGCGCAGCCCTTCCAGCATGCCGACCTTGGTGGCGAGGACGACGGAGTCGCGGATGCGCCGCTCCGCCAGCCACTCACCGATGATCATCTCGGACGTGGACTCGCCGGTCACCCAGGACGGGTAGACGTCGGCGGTGTCGATGAAGTTGCCGCCGCCCTCGACGTAGGCGTTGAGCACGGCGAACGAGGCCTCCTTGTCGGCCGTCCAGCCGAAGACGTTCGTGCCGAGTGCTATCGGGAAAACGGACAGGTCCGTGGTGCCTATCGATCTCATCCCGCTATTATCCGACGATCCGACAAGGAGGCCCGGATGGCGCCCCGATTACGTGGATGCCTGGTCGGCGCGGTGGTCGCCGGCGGTCTGTTCCTGCTCGGGCTGGTCGTGCTGCTGCCCCGCGGCGCGCAAAGGGCAGGCCCGGAAACCACCGCTCCCGCGTCCGTAACCCCCAGCCCGTCACCGGCGGCCGAGGTCGTCGACGAGCGGCGCCTCGACGAGCGCAGGCTGGAGCTCACGATCCGCTCCCCGGCACTCGGGGACGAGACCACCAAAGTGCGCCTGCTCCTCCCGGACGGCTGGGAGTCCCGCCGCGACTGGCCCGTGCTCTGGCTGCTGCACGGCGGGCTCGACGACCACACCTCCTGGACGGCCAGGACCGACGTGGCCGCGCTCACCCGCGACACCGGCGTCATGGTCGTCATGCCGGACGGCGGCAAGTGCGGCAGCTACTCCGACTGGTGGAACGGCGGCCACGGCGGCCCGCCCCGCTGGGAGACCTACCACCTGCGCGAGCTGCTCCCCCTCCTCGAATCCCGCTACCGGGCCGGCCGGGACCGCGCGATCGCCGGCTACTCGATGGGCGGCCAGGGCGCGATGCTGTACGCGGCCAAGGGCCTGTTCAAGGCGGCCGCCTCCTTCAGCGGCGCCGTGAACATCACCGCCCCCGGCGTCCCCCAGGCCGTGATGGCCGGCACGACGGTCGGCTGCTTCGGCACCGACTGGAAGCGCGTCTGGGGCGACCCGGAGGAGCAGCGGCAGGTGTGGCGGGCGCACAACCCGTACGACCTGGCGGAGAAGCTGAAGGGCGTCGAGCTGTACGTGGCCGCCGGCGAGGGCGACCTGGTGGAGGACCTGGCCAACCGCGCCGCCCGCTCCTTCGCCGCCCGCCTCGACGACCTCGGCATCCCGGTGCGCACGCACTTCTACCGTGGCGGGCACAACCACACGTACTGGCAGCGTGAGCTGCACCGCGCCTACCCGATGCTGGTGTCCGCGATCGGCGCGCGGTGAGCCCGCTCACAGGGGCCGGAGAGGGCGTGACGACGGCGCGGCGGTGCCGCTAATCTTCGTGCTGTGGTGACGGGTGACGTGCGCACGCGCATCCTTGACGCGGCGGAGGAGCTGTTCGCGGGATCCGGCTACGAGGCCACACCGACGGCTGTCATCGCCAAGCTCGCCAGGGTGCCCGGAGGGATCGTCTCCGACTACTTCCCGCGCAAGATCGACGTACTGGTCGCGCTGATCGACGAACGCACCCACATCGAGGAGGGGCGCGACGTCGACGCGGTGCCGGGCGACCCGGCGGGCACCCTCGCCCGGCTCGCCCGCGCGCTGCCGCTGCGCGCCTCCCCGGCGATGCGGCGCATCCTGTTCCGCGAGGCCGACACGCACGGCTCGGTCAAGGAGCGGCTCGGCCGCCTCAACGGCGAGCTCGTCCGGCGTGCCCGGTTCGCGCTGGAGCTGGCGCTACCCGGGGCCCGCGGTGACGCGGCGCGGCTGGAGGTCGCGGCGGCCATGTTCGCCGCCGTCCTCATCTACCAGGAGAACCTGTGGCAGCTCACAGGACACCAGATCGACCCCGACGCCGTCGCGGAACTCGTCGCCCACGCGCTCGTCTAGCAGCTCCTCCAGCGCCTCGCGCAGGTGCCGCACCAGGCTCCAGACGTCGTCCACGCGCTCCGGGCAGGCGACGACGCCGAAGTCCAGCATGCCGTCGTAGGAGAAGCAGGTGATGCTCAGCCCGCCACTCATGTCCGTCAGGACGGACATCGGGTAGTAGGACAGCACCCTGCCTCCGCACAGGTACAACGGGAACTGCGGCCCCGGCACGTTGCTGATGATCAGGTTGACCGGCGGCAGCGCCATGTCCGCCAGCCTGCCCGTCAGCCGGAACACCGCCGGCGTGGCCAGCGCCGTCACCGGGGCGGGCAGCAGCGAGCACAGCTCCTGCAGCCAGGTCGCCGGGGCCAGCGCGAACCTGCGCTTCGCCCGCCGCATCGTCGCCCCCACGAGCCGCAGCCGCTCCCGCGCGTCGGGCACGTCGGTGGGCATCGGGGCGATCATGGCCGAGATCTGGTTGCCCGCCGCTTCCTTGGCGCCGTGCTTGCGCACCGCGACCGGCACCGCCACCACCAGCGGCTCCTCCGGCAGCGCGCCGCGCTCGGACAGCCAGGCGCGCAGGGCCGACGTGCACAGGGTCATGACGACGTCGTTGACGCTGAGGGCGTTGGCCTTGGCGACGTTCTTGACGTCCTTGAGCGACAGAGACCCGAACGAGACGTGCCGCCGGGCGCTGATCGGCCCGTTGAACGGCGTGCGCGGAGCCGCCAGGCTCGGCAGCTCGGGCCGGTCCCGCCGCTGCCCGGTCACGGCCCGCGCGGCCCTCGCGATCGCCTTCGCGCCGGGCAGCCGCGACGCCAGCGGGATGGCGTCCATGTCCCCGGCCATTCTGACCGCCGACCCCACCGTCCGCACCGGCTGCGTCACCGACCGCGCCGCCGCCCCCGCCAGCATGCCCACCACCCCGGGCCCGCGACCCGCGGCGACCTCCCGCGACGTCCCGTCCCCGCCTTCGCGGCCCACCCCGCACTTGGACGGGCCCGTGGGGGGCGCGGCTTCCTGACGCCTCACGAGGTGGCCGTCGGGGGTGAGGTCGAGGAGGGTGGCCAGGGTCTCGGCGCCGGAGACGCCGTCGATGGCGGCGTGGTGCACCTTCGTGTAGACGGCCACCCGCCCCTCCGGCAGCCCGTGGATGAGGTGCATCTCCCACAGCGGATGGGAGCGGTCCAACCGGCGGGCGTGCAGCTCCGCGACCACCTCGGCGAGCTGCCAGTCGCTGCCCGGCTGCGGCAGCGTCAGCTCGAACAGGTGGTTGGCGATGTCGAAGTCGAGATCCTGCGTCCAGTACGGGCGGTCGAGCCCCAGAGGGACCTCCGCCAGCCGGAGGCTCAGAGCGGGGGACAGGTGCAGGCGGTCGAGCAGCAGGTCCGCCAGCGCGTCCCGGTTGACGGCGCCCTCGCCGGAGTCCAGGATCGCCAGTCCGGCCACGTGCGCGGCGGTGGTCGCGGTCTCGACGTTGAGGAACTGGGCGTCGAGCGCGGTGAGCTGGCGCATCTGCTCTCCTTTCTGCCGTCGTACGAGCAGCATCACACGAGCGGATTTCCGCAAGGTTTCCGGGAGAGTGTTTCAGAGGAATCGGTCCGCTTCGCGCAAGCTGTGAGAAAATGGCCAGCTCAGCAGCTATCCGTGACATTTATCTAGCCAAGAACAACCTCAACAGGGTGTTGCACCACAGCATTGAAGTGGTAGCCGAACGGGTGCCGGGGGATGGCGAGCGGCTGCGTGGCGCCCGTCTCGTCGGTCGCCCTGGCCATGAGCACATAGCGGCCCGGCCGCCGGGGCGCCCAGGTGACATGCCACTGCGACCAGGCGCTGACCAGGTGACTTCCGTGCAACGCGGCCGCGCGCCAGGTGTCGCCGCCGTCGAAGCTGACCTCGACCCGGGTGATCCGGCCCTGCCCCGACCAGGACCGCCCGTGCAGCACCAGGGGGACGCCGCTGATCGCCAGCCGCGCGTTCCACGGCAGTTCGAACGCGCTTTTCACCGGCTGAACGGTGACATCGGGGTAGAACACGGTGTTCCAGGGACTCAGCAGGGTGCTCGTGGAGACCTCTATGTCGCCGAGCCATTTGATGGACGCGATTCCCACCCATCCCGGCACCACCAGCCGGGCGGGGAATCCGTGGTCGGGGGGCAGGGGCTCGCCGTTCATCTCGTAAGCCACGAGCACGTCGTCCATGGCCTTGGCGATGGGCAGCGGGCGGCGTACGTGCCCGTAGTCCTCGAACGGTTCGTCCAGTCCCGACGGGAGCACGTCCACCGCCTCGGGCCGTACGCCGGCCTCCTTGAGCAGGTGCTTCAGCGGCACGCCGCGCCAGCGCGCCACCCCGATCGCGCCCAGCCCCCACTGGGTGCCCGGCGCGGGGTCGTGCTGCTGGCGGCCGTAGAAGCGGCGTCCGTTGCCGGCGCACTCGATCGCCACGTCGTACGTCCGCGAGGGCATGGCGCGCAGCTCCTCGTAGCCGAACGCGCGCGGACATCGCAGGCCGGGGCCGTGCAGGCGCAGCCGCCAGGTCGCGGCGTCGATGAGCGGTGTGCCTGTGTGGTTGCGGACGAAGAACCGGTCGATCGGGGTGTGGTATCCCTGCCCCGACATGGCCTCCCACCGCATCTCGGCGTTCTCGCCGCGCACCCTGAACAGGTGGCCGGGCAGGGGCTTCAGGATGCTCGCCGTGGCGTTCCTCATGGCTGCTGTCACCTCGCTACTCGGTATTCCCTACCTGTAAACCATTTAATCTCCTCACGTCGGCTTCCGTCGCGATCCTTTACCGGAACAAGCCTTCACCGTCGCACTCCCCTGGGGGAGCGCGAGGGCTCTACCGTGACGCTCTGGCCCTACCCGGACTGTGACGCTCTGGCCCTACCCGGGCGCGGCCGGGGGCTCACCCGGCGAGCGGGCTCGGCCTGTCGCTCAGGACGTGGGCCAGCAGCAGGTCCAGCGGCCGTGGCACGCGGTCGAGTTCGAGCGCCGCGACGAGCAGGCCGGAGTAGCGGATCTTCCGGCCGCTGCCCGCCCCCATGAACCGGCGCAACTGGTCGTGCGTGGAGCCCTCGCGCCAGGCCGGCTGCCGCTGGAGCGTGCGGAACGACCCCAGCTCGCCCTCGGCCTCGATGACCTCTTCGACCGCGTCGGTGCCGAGCGCCCTGATCAGCTCGTCCTCCAGGTCGGCGACGCAGGTGAAGAACCCCAGCGCCTCCAGGCCGTCCCGGTCGAGGCCGGAGCCGAGGCCGGCGCGTTCGAGGCTGCGCCGGTAGTCGTCCTCCTCCCCGGCGTCGCACAGGCCGGCCAGCCGCAGGCCGAGCCCGGCGGGGCCGAATCGGGCGACGTACGTGCCGATGTTCGTGGCGCCGCCCATCGCCACGAGGGAGATGCCCTCGGCCGCCAGATCCCGCTCATGGCGCCGGGCCAGCACCTCGAACGCCGCCTTGTCGCTGGCGCCCTCGACCAGGACCACGGTTCGCGTCTCGCTCACGAGCCCACCCTTTCACCCGACCCCGACGTTGTTCATCCGCTTTTGCGGCCGTTCCCAAGCGAGGCCGAGAGAGTGGAGCCCGTCCGATCCTGGTCAAAAGAGGGTCATGGACACCAGCTTTATGGTGTTATATCCGGATTTCTGGAGCAGGCTAAGCGGGGAGAGGAGGACCACACATGGGAGCTCCCCGCCCACCCGGGCCCTTATTACCCTTTCCCGCCTGTCACCGGGAACGCCCCAGGAAAGCCAGGAGGCGTTCGAGCGGCCAGGTGTTGATGACGTCGTCCGGCGTCAGCCAGGCCCGTTGCGCGATCCCGACGCCGAAGCGCTGGTGCGCCAGGTGCGGGATCGCGTGCGAGTCGCTGTCGATGGAGAACTTCACCCCGTGGTGCTTGGCCAGCCGCACCAGGTCGGCCGGCAGGTCGGAGCGGTCGGGATAGGAGTCGATCTCCATCGCGGTGCCCGTGCGCGCCGCCGCGCGGAAGACGGCGTCCCAGTCGGCGTCCACCGGCTCGCGCTTGCCGATCTTGCGGGTGGTCGGGTGGCCGATGACGTCGACGTACGGGTTCTCGCAGGCGGCGATGAACCGGCGTGTCATCTCGTCCCGTGACATGCCGAAATGCGAGTGGACCGACGCCACGCACACGTCGAAGTCCCGCAGCACCTCTCCCGGCCAGTCGACCGACCCGTCGGGGGCGATGTTGAGCTCGGAGCCGTGCAGCAGCCGCATGTCCGGATATTTCTCCTGCAGCCGGGACAGCCGCTCCCGCTGCTCCAGCGCCTTGTCCAGCGTCATCCGCTGCATCGACAGGTCGGGCGCGTGGTCGGTCACCGCGTAGTAGGCGTAACCGCGGGCGTGCCCGGCGGCCACCATGTCCTCCAGCGAGGCGATGCCGTCGGTGAGGTCGGTGTGCGTGTGCAGGTCGCCCTTGAGGTCGGCCAGCTCCACCAGCGCCGGCAGCTCGCCCCGCAGCGCCGCCTTGACCTCGCCGCCGTCCTCCCGCATCGGCGGCGGGACGTACTGCATGCCGAGCGCGTGGTAGATCTCCTCCTCCGACTCGGCCGCGATCACCCGCTCGCCCTCGAACAGGCCGTATTCCGACAGCTTCCACCCCTTCTTCACCGCCATCTCCCTGATGGCCACGTTGTGCTCCTTGGAGCCGGTGAAGTATTGGAGGGCCGCGCCCCACGAGCCGGCCGGGATGCGCCGCAGGTCGACCTGGACGCCGGACGTGGTGCGGATCGAGGTCTTCTTGTCGCCGGCCGCGATGACCTCCGCGACGTAGGGCTGCGCGCGGAACTCCTCCATGATCGACTCGGGTGCGACCGCGAGGATGTCGATGTCGCCGATCGTGTCCTTCATCCGCCGCAGCGACCCCGCGTAGGTGATGCGCTCGGCGCTCAGCGACCCCATCACCTGCTCGGCCAGCGACATCGCGACCCCGATGTGCACCCGCCTGCCGGACTGCTCCAGCTGCTCGACGCCCTTCAGCAGGTTGGCCAGCGTCTTCGGGCCGAGACCCTTGACGCCCTTGAGCCGGCCCCCCTCGATGGCCTCGCGCAGCGCGTCGGTCGAGTCGATGCCGTAGTCCTCGAACAGCATGATCGCCGTCTTCGGGCCCAGGCTCGGCACCCGCGTCAGCCTCCGCACGCCCTCGGGCACCCGCCCCCGCAGGTCGTCGAGCTGCCGGAAGCTGCCCCGCTGGAGGAACTCCTCCATCTTCTTGGCGATCGCCTCGCCCACCCCGGGCACCGAGCGCACATCGACCACCGAGATGTCCTCGGGGAACCCGGCGATGGCCTTGGCCGCCTTCTGGTAGCTCCGCACCCGGAAGGCGTCGCCGCCGCAGAGCGCGAACAGCTCCGCGTATTCCTGCAGCGCCGACGCCGCCTCCTCATTTGCCCGCATGCCCCTAACCCTAGAGGCCCGCACCGACAAACCGGGGAGGTCAGAACCGCACCTCACGCGCCCGGTACGGCTCCGCCAGGAACGCCAGCTCCTCCTCCGACAGCCGTACGTCCACCGCCGCCACCGCGTCGTCCACGTGCCGGTCCTTGGTGGCCCCGACGATCGGCGCGGTGACCGCGGGCTGGTGCAGCAGCCAGGCCAGGGCGACCTGCGCGGCCGGCAGCCCCCGGTCGGCGGCCACCCGCGTCACGCGGTCCACGATGACCTTGTCGTTCTCCGGGTCGTACAGGGACTCGATGCGGGTGTCGGAGCCGGCCCGGGCGGTCGAGGCCGCCCCGCCCGCCCTGGCCAGCACCCCGCGCGCGAGCGGGCTCCACGGGATCACGCCCACGCCCTGGTCGAGGCAGAGCGGCAGCATCTCCCGCTCCTCCTCCCTGTAGAGCAGGTTGTAGTGCGGCTGCATCGACACGAACTTCGTCCATCCGTTGAGCTCGGCCACGTGCTGGGCCTTGGCGAACTGCCACGCCCACATGCTGGACGCGCCGAGGTAGCGCGCCTTGCCCGCCCGGACCACGTCGTGCAGCGCCTCCATCGTCTCCTCGATGGGCGTCTCGGGGTCCCAGCGGTGGATCTGGTAGAGGTCGACGTGGTCGGTGCCGAGCCGGCGCAGCGAGGCGTCGATGCCGGCCATGATGTGCTTGCGCGACAGGCCGCCGTCATTGGGCCGGCGGCTCATCGGGAAGTACACCTTGGTGGCCAGCACGTAGTCCTCGCGGCGCGGGAAGATCGCGCGCAGCGCGTTGCCGGTCACGACCTCGCTCTCACCTTGGCTGTAGACGTCGGCCGTGTCGAAGAACGTGACGCCGGCGTCGGCCGCCCGGCGGATGATGGGCTCCGCCTCGTCCTGCGGCAGCGCCCAGTCCTGGCGGGCGGGGTCGCCGTAGCTCATCATGCCGAGGCACACCCGCGAGACCTGCAAACCCGTGTCACCCAGTCGCGTGTAATCCATACCGCTCACATTAGGGGGCGGAACGTACGGGTTTCCGCCCTGTCGACCTGTTCCCCGATCCGGGGGATGCTGCGAGGATGGAACCCCGCGTGCGGCCCCTGCCTCCCGAGGAGTGGGACGGCTTCATCAGGGCCAATCCCTACAACGTCTTCGCCACCATCGCCCGCCACCCGAAGCTCTACCGGGCCTGGCTCGGTTTCGGCGGCGCGCTGCTCGACGGCACGCTGCCGGCCCGCGACCGCGAGCTGGCCATCCTGCGCACGGCCTACCACAGCCGCAGCGCCTACGAGTGGGCCCACCACGCCCGCCTCGGCCGCGAGGCGGGCCTGACGGAGCTGGAGATCGACTCCGTACGCCACCCCGACGCGCTGTGGCCGGTCGAGGACCGGCTCGTCCTCCAGGTGGCCGACGACCTGCACTACGGCGGCGACCTGACCGACGCCACCTGGGCCGCGCTCTGCGACCGCTACGACGAGGAGGGCCGGATCGAGCTGGTCATGCTGGTCGCCCACTACCGGATGCTGGCGCTGGTGCTGCGGACGCTCAGAGTGGCGATCGAGGAGTGATCGACGTTCAGAGCGGCGATCGAGGAGTGATCGGCGTTCAGTGCGGCGATCGAGGAGTGATCACCGTGACGCCCGGCACCGAGCCCATCGCGGCGAGGGCCTTGCCCGCGTCGGCCAGCCCGATGGTCCTGGTGACGAGCTGGTCGGGGTGGAGCACCCCGGCCCTGATCAGCTCCAGCATCCGCGGGTAGGCGTGCGCGGCCATGCCGTGGCTGCCGAGCAGCCGCAGCTCCTGGCCGATCACGCGGTCCATCGGCACCGGGGTCGGCCCGCCGGGCAGCAGGCCCACCTGGACGTGCCGGCCGCGGCGGCGCAGGCTCTCGACCGAGGCCGCGCAGGTCTGCGGGCTGCCCAGCGCGTCGAGCGACACGTGCGCGCCGCTCCTGGTCAGCTCGCGCACCTGGGCCGCCGCGTCGCCCGCAGAGGCGTTGACGAAGTGCGTGGCGCCGGCCAGCTCGGCCAGGTGCAGCGCGTCGCCGCTGACGTCCACGGCCACGACGCGGGCGCCGGCGGCCGTGGCGATCATGACGGCGGACAGCCCCACGCCGCCGCAGCCGTGCACCGCGACCCACTCGCCCGGGCGTACCTCGCCCACCTGGGCGACGGCGCGGAAGGCGGTGGCGAAGCGGCAGCCGAGCCCGGCCGCCGTGACGAAGGCCATGTCCTCGGGGACGGCGACCAGGTTGACGTCGGCGTGGTCGATCGCGACGTACTCGGCGAAGGAGCCCCAGTGGGTGAAGCCCGGCTGCGTCTGCCGCTCGCACACCTGCTGCTCGCCCGCCGCGCAGGAGGGGCACGTGCCGCAGGCGCACACGAAGGGCGCGGTCACGCGCGCGCCCGGCCGCCATCCCCGTACGTCGGAGCCGACGGCCTCGACGACGCCCGCGAACTCGTGCCCGGGAACGTGCGGCAGGGCCGTGATGTCGGGGTCGTGGCCCTGCCAGCCGTGCCAGTCGGACCGGCACAACCCGGTGGCCAGGACCCTGATCACCGCGCCGTGCGGGGCGGGGGCCGGATCCGGCAGCTCGCGCATGTCGAGCTCGCCCCCGAAGACGTCAAACGCAACCGCTCGCATCTCATGAGCTTAGAGTGAGCGGCCGTGACCTGCGCAAGCACCTGCCCTGTCACAGGTGTGGAATCCGGTGGGCGGGACAGTTAGAGCTGATGGGACAAGACTTGGACAAGGAGCGCTTCTCGGAGGACGAGTTCCTCCGCTTCGGAGAGCGCATCCGCGAGCAGCTCGGCACGTTGCGCGAGCTGCTCGACACCCCCGGCTTCGGTCAGGGGCCGGTGACGATCGGCGCGGAGCTGGAGCTGTTCCTCGTCGACGACCGGGGCCGGCCCCTCCCGCGCAACAGCGACGTGCGTGAGACCCTCGGCGACCCCCGCGTGGTGCTGGAGCTCGGCCGCTACAACCTCGAGGTGAACCTGACCCCCACGACGCTGGAGGGCAAGCCCTTCGAGCTGCTGGGCGCCGAGATCCACGACACCGTGACCAAGGTGGACGCGGCGGTCGAGGGCGGTGGCGCGCTGCCCATCGGCATCCTGCCCACGCTGCGGACCGAGGACTTCACGGTCGGCGCGATGAGCGACCAGAACCGCTACCGGGCCATGAGCAGGGGCCTGCGGCGGCTGCGGCTGGAGCCGTTCCTCGTCAAGATCGACGATCTGGAGCTGTCGGTCGAGGACGTCATCCTGGAGAGCGCCAACACCTCCTGGCAGGTGCACATCCGCACCCCGCCGGAGCGCTTCGCCCGGCTGTTCAACGCCGCCCAGCTCGCCATCGGGCCGGTGCTGGCGGCCTGCGGCAACTCGCCGATCTTCCTCGGCCCCCGCAAGTGGGAGGAGACCCGCATCGCGCTGATGGAGGAGGCCGCCGACGACCGCGACGTGGCGCGGCTCGAACGGCGGGACGGGCGGGTCACGTTCGGCTCCGACTGGGTGCGCGAGGGCGCGATCGAGCTGTTCGAGCGGTACGTCGCCGACTACGAGCCCATCGTGCCCGACCTCGTCGACGACGCCGGGCCCCACGACGTGCCCGAGCTGCGGCTGCACCAGGGCACCATCTGGCAGTGGAACCGGCCCGTCTACGACCCGGCCGACGGCGGCCACCTGCGCATCGAGATGCGGGCGCTGCCCGCCGGGCCCTCGTGCGCGGACATGGCCGCGAACACCGCGTTCCTGATCGGGCTCACGCTCTCGCAGGCCGAACGGGACCTGACCGGCTACCGCTTCGCCGAGGCGTACCAGAACTTCTACCGCGCCGCCATGCACGGGCTGGACGCCAAGCTGTCCTGGCCGGGCTGGGACGGCGAGCACGAGGCCGCCGACCTCATTCTCCGGCTGCTGCCCGAGGCGCGCGAAGGGCTGCTGGGCGCGGGGGTGGCCCCCAGCGACGCCGATCACGCCCTGGAGATCATGGAGCAGCGTACGCGGCTGCGCCGTACGGGCGCGGTGTGGCAGCGCGAGACGCTGGAGCGTCTCGGCGGCGACGTCGAGGAGCTGGTCCGCCGTTATCGTGAGCTGGCCCTGTCGGGACTGCCGGTGCATATGTGGCGTTGAGTCACAACCATCCCCCTTTCGTTTCCGTCACACTGGGTAAAAGGACGGAAAAGGAAGGAAGTTATGTCGGTGACGGGGATGGTAGTAACCGATAAATCACCTTTCGTCCTGAAAAGGGCGACGGGGGACCTCGCGGACGGAGCGGCCAAACTGGCCGAGGAGATCGGCGCCACCGCCGTCGAGGCGGTGCTGGCCCAGGCCAACCGGGCGGCGGCACGCAGGGGAGCGACCGCCGCCCTCGGCCCGATGCAGCCGAGACCGGCCGAATGGTACGCCTTCGACGCCGGCGACCAGGACACCGTCGACTGGTACCCGCAGGGGATCACCGGCAGCACGGACTCCGGCGCGATCGGCGTGCCCACGCTCGTCGTGAGCTGGTACTTCAAGCCGACGGCCGGCGAACGCGGCATCCGGGTGTCGTTCCTGAGCCCGCGGACGCTGAAGTACCGGCACGCGCTGCTCGTGCTGGCCAAGCCGGACGGCTCGTACGGGCCGATCAACATCCACGCGGGCGGCATCGCCATCGACGGCGACCTGCTCTACGTGGCCGACACGACGCGCGGCCTGCGCGTGTTCGACCTGCGCCGCATCCTCGACCTGCGCACCGCCCAGAACGACCTCGGCGACGCCGACCGCATCGGCCGGCAGGGCGGCAGGTTCCACGCCTTCGGCTACCGCTACGTCATCCCGCAGACCGACATGTGGCGGCTCGCGACCCCCGGCCCGGTCTTCTCCTTCGTCGCGCTCGACCGCAGCGGCGGCGCCGGCAAACTGATCACCGGCGAGTACCGCGAGAACGACCCCGGCGGCCGGGTGGCCCGCTGGAACCTGCCCTTCTCGGGCGGCGAGCCCGCCGAGGCGTACGTCATGGGCCAGCCCAAGATCCAGGGCGCGCTCTCCCAGGGCGACACCTGGTACCTCAGCCAGACGGGCGGCTCGGCCCGCAACGGCAAGCTGCTGGTGCACCGCGCCGGCAAGTTCCAGACCAGGCCGTTCCCCATCGGCCCCGAGGACCTCACGGTGCAGGACGGCAGGCTGTGGAGCCTCACGGAGTTCAAGGGCAAGCGCGTCGTCTTCGCCGTCACCCTGTGACCCGGCGGTGAGGCGGGCTCAGCCGACGAGGTGCCGGAGCAGGACCTCGCGGTAGCGGGCGTCGAAGGCGTCGTAGCGGGCCCGCAGCTCCGCGCCCGGCCAGCCCGCCGGCAGCAGCTCCGGCGGCAGCAGCGGATCGGCCAGCAGGTGGCGCAGCACCGCGGCCGACACCAGGAAGCCCTCCGCCAGCCCGTCCGCCCGCTCCAGCGCCCCCTCCAGACGGCGGGCCTCGGCCGCCCAGCCGTCGAGATCCCACAGCAGGGGAGTGGGATCGCCGTGCGGACGTCCGTCGATGAGCGTGCACTGGGCCGTGACGACCTCCGGCCAGCCGGAACGCACCAGGTTGGCCGGCCGCATCCAGGTGCCCTCGCGCAGCTCGGCCAGGCGCAGCGTGGTCATCGCGTGCCGCAGCGCGGCCCGGTCGGCGGGGGCGCGCCGCTCGGCGGTGACCACCGCCACCTCCCACGTGCCGTCCCAGGGCCTGATGTGGGGGTCGCGGCTCTCGTCCTGGCGGGCCTGCCGCTCGATCAGCCGTGGCGAGAGCGTGTAGAAGCCGTTCTCCTGCACGAGGTCGCCCGCCGCCACCATGCGGGACAGCGCCACCCGTACGGTGCCCTCCGCGACCCCGAACAGCGCGCCGATGCGGACGAGGTGCCGGGCCGGCAGGCGCGGGGGATGGCTGCCCAGCAGCGCGCTCAGCACGGCCGAGCGGGCGCTCAACGTATTACGCTCTTCCATCGCGTGTCGAGTATATGTAACACTCGCAGATATGGGGCGCTATCTCATCGAACCCTTCGACCGCAGCGACCGTTACGCGACCGAGCGCTACCAGGGCGCGGCCGGGCGCAACTGGTGGGCCTGCGATCCCACGCTGCACCTGCTCATGCGACGCCACCTGGGCGACGGCTACGCCTGGGCCGAGCCGCACCTCGACCGGCTCGGCGCGCTCATGGGCGGCCCTGTCGCCGCCTGGGCGGAGGAGACCGACCGCAACCCGCCGCGCCTGGAGAAGTACGACAAGTGGGGCAGGGACGTCAGCGAGGTCGTCATGCCGCCGTCGTTCCACGCCGCCCGGCAGGCGCTCATGGCCGACAACTTCACCTCGCCCGCCTTCGCCCAGCAGGCCAGGGCCAACGGGGCGAACCCGTCCGCGCTCGCCGCCGCGTGGACGTACCTGCTCGACCAGGCCGACATCGGGATGGGCTGCGCGCTCGGCACGGGCGGCGACATGGTGGTGCAGCTCGCCGAGAAGCACGCCCCCCAGGACGTCCGCGACCGCGTACGGGAGATCTTCGCCAACGGCTACTACTCCGGCGAAGCCGCCCAGATGCTCACCGAGCGGACCGGCGGCTCCGACCTCGCCGCCCTGGAGGCCGCGGCCGTCCCCGCCGGCGACGCCTGGCTGCTGACCGGCTTCAAGTGGTTCGCCTCCAACGCCAACGGCTCGGCGTTCGTGGTGCTCGCCCGGCTGCCCGAAGGAACGGTGGCGCCGTTCCTCGTGCTGTGGGAGCGGCGGGACGGCAGCCGCAACGGCGTACGCATCCGGCGGCTCAAGGACAAGCTCGGCACCCGGTCGGTGGCGTCGGGCGAGGTCGAGTTCGCGGACGCGGAGGCGTTCCTGCTCATGGACCGCCCGGACGGCGACGGCCGCGCACAGGACGCGGCCACGTCGGGCGGCTCGGGCTCCGGGCTCGGCACCATGATGAAGCTCACCAACGGCTCACGGCTCGGCGTCGCCATGATGGGCCTCGGCGTGGCCCGCCGGGCGCTGGTCGAGTCGATCTGCTACGCCCGCGCCCGCGAGGCGTTCGGCCGCCCGCTCGCCGAGCAGCCGCTGATGCGCCGCAAGCTGGCCGAACTCGTCGTCGAGGTGGAAGCCGCGCAGGCACTCGTCTTCGACGGCCACCTCGGACCCCGCCTGCGGCTCGCCCCCGCCCTGATCAAGCTGCGCGCCTCCCGCCTCGGCCTCACCGCCGCGAGCGACGCCGTCGAGGTGCACGGCGGCAACGGCTACATCGAGCAGTGGCCGGTCGCCCGCCTGCTGCGCGACGCCCAGGTCAACCCGATCTGGGAAGGCGGCGACCACATCCTCTGCCTGGACGTACGCCGCGCCATGGCCAAGGAACAGGCCCACCTGCCCTTCCTCGACCGCCTGCGAGCCGCCGCCACCTCCGACCTGGTGCACACCCGCATCGACGACCTCACCAAGGCGATCACCGCCTGGGCCGCCCTGGAGCCCGCCGTGGCCGAGGCCCGGCTGTACCCGCTGGCGCAGTTCATGGCCGACGTCTACGCCGCCGCCCTGCTGGAGGAACAGGCCGGCTGGGGCCTGGACGACGGCCGCAAGTCGCTGGTCGCCCGCCTGTACGCCGACGCCCACCTGGCCGACCACGGCCCCCTGCGCGGCCTCGACGCCCCCGCCGAGGACCCCTATGACGCACTGGTCGCGGGAGCCTTCACCTGCTGACGGGCGAATGTGCCGGTCCCGGCCGAAACACTCCGGGACCGCACCGCCTCTGGGCCGGCCCGAGGACGAGCCGACCCTTCTGACGGAGGAAGCTACTGGCCGGACTCGTCGAACAACTCGTCGGCCGTCTGTACGGTGGCGGCGCGCACGGCCCAGGCTTCGAGCGTCTCGACGTCGGTGCAGTCGGTGATGCGGATACGGACATCGTCGGTGACGTCGAGCCCTCGCGCGGAGAGGAACAACAGCACCAGCTTCGCCGCCTCCCGAGCCTTGCCCTCGGCCTGGCCTTCCGCCCGGCCTTCCACCTTGCCTTCTTCGAGGCCGCGGCCGTAGTGCTCGCGGGCGAAGGGGCTGTACACCGGCCAGGACGTGGACGCCATGAGTTCCTCCAGCAGGCATCGGATCTCGAACGAGGACATGCTGTACGCGTATTCAGTGTACTTCGTAGCGTAATCAGTGGCCGAGTCGTTCAGCGCGGTCGTGAACGCCTCCACCACCTTCCGCTGCTTGCCGTGCACCATCACCGACATGACCGCCAGTGCCATGTTGGCGGCGGCCTGCGTGGCGTCGGTGATGACCGGAATGTCGTCAGGTCCCAGCACCTGGGCCTGGAGTCGGTAGCCGGTCAGCCCGCTGTCGATCGGCTGCGCGTAGTACTTGGCCGCGGCGCGGTCGGGGCAGACGATCAGGACCGTCACGTCGCACTTCATGAGCAACCACAATGCGGCGGCGTACCGGGAGAGCTGTTTCGGTTCCTTGGATTTGTCCTGCTGGACTTCGATGATGACGGCGTGCAGGGGAGAGGTGTGCGGCCCCAGACTGAGGACCACATCGGCGTCGAAGTCGTCCGAGGACCGGGTGTTGAAGGTGCGCTCCTCCTGGCGGACCAAGGGCGTGTCGGGGAGGGGAACGCCCATGTGGTCGCGCAGGATCTGCACCGCCAACTCTGGCTGTTCGGTGAACATCTGGGTGAGTGCGTCGTGTGGGGGGGATGGCATGGACTCATTGTGACATAACAAACACGATACGTAACCACAACTTATGTGAGGAGGGTCTGATGACCGTACGTGTGGAGCGCCAGGGGTCGGTCACCACTGTGGTGATCAGTCGGCCGGAGGCGCGTAACGCCGTCGATCGCGAGACCGCCGGCGCGCTCGCGGACGCCTTTCGCGGGTTCGAGGAGTCCGATGCCGACGTGGCGGTGTTGTGGGGCGAGGGAGGGACGTTCTGCGCGGGTGCGGATCTCAAATCGCTGGACAATCGCGTCGGTGAGGAGGGCGACGGGCCTATGGGGCCTACCAGGATGCGGCTGGGCAAGCCCGTCATCGCCGCTGTCGCCGGTCACGCGGTGGCGGGCGGGCTTGAGCTGGCCCTGTGGTGCGATCTGCGGGTGGCCGAGGAGGACGCGGTGTTCGGGGTGTTCTGCCGCAGGTGGGGTGTGCCGCTCGTCGACGGTGGCACGGTGCGGCTGCCGAGGCTCGTCGGTACGTCCCGCGCCATGGACATGATCCTCACCGGGCGGCCGGTGGGGGCGCGGGAGGCGTACGAGATAGGGCTGGCCAATCGGGTCGTCCCGCGAGGTGAGAGCCGGTCGTGTGCCGAGGAGCTGGCTCGTGAGATCGCCCGTTTTCCGCAGGCGTGCCTGCGCGGTGACCGACTTTCGGTGCTGGAGCAGGAGGGGCTCGGTGAGGCGGAGGCCATGCGTAACGAGTTGCGGCATGGGCTGAGATCGCTGCCCGGTGCCAGGGACGGCGCGGCGCGCTTCGCCGGGGGCGCGGGCCGTCACGGCCGCTTCTGAGAACGGCGCTTCTGAGAACGGCCATAAGAACGGCGCTTCTGAAACGGGCGCTGCTGACACGGCACGCGGGGCCGCTGATTGTCGGAGGCGGAACGTATCGTGAGGTCATGCCTGAGATCGAGGTTGCCGGCCGCGAAGTGCGCATCACCAGCCCCGACAAGGTGGTCTTCCCGCGGAGCGGGCACACCAAGCTCGACCTGATCCGCTACTACCAGGCCGTCGGCGAGGCGGCGCTGCGGGGCGTGCACGGGCGGCCGATGGTGCTCAAGCGGTTCGTGCACGGCATCGAGGAGGAGGCGTTCTTCCAGAAACGGGCGCCGGCCAAGCGGCCCGACTGGATCGAGGTGGCCGCGCTGAAGTACCGTTCGGGGCTGAGCGCGGAGGAGGTCGTCTGCACCGACCTGGCGCAGGTGCTGTGGGTGGTCAACCTCGGCTGCGTCGATCTCAACCCCCATCCCGTACGCGCCGACGACCTGTCCCGCCCCGACGAGCTGCGCATCGACCTCGACCCCGTGCCCGGCGTGCCGTGGTCGGACGTGCTGCGGACCGCCGAGGTGGCGCGTGAGGTGCTGGCCGACCACGGGCTCGTGGCCTGGCCGAAGACGTCCGGATCGCGTGGCTTCCACGTCTACGCCAGGATCGAGCGGCGCTGGCCGTTCGCAAAGGTCCGCAAGGCGGCCGAGACGGTGGCCCGGGAGGTCGAGCGGCGCGCCCCCGACCTGGCCACGAGCCGCTGGTGGAAGGAGGAGCGGCACGGCGTGTTCGTCGACTTCAACCAGAACGCCTACGACCGCACCGTGGCCTCCGCCTACTCGGTGCGTGCCGTGGCCGACGCACGCGTGTCCACGCCCCTGACCTGGGACGAGGTGCCGGACTGCCGGCCGGAGCTGTTCACGATCGAGACCGTGCCCAGGCGGCTGGTCGAGCGCGGCGACCCCTGGGAGGACCTCGACCTGCACCCGGGCACCCTCGACGGGCTGCTGGAGCTGGCCGAGGAGCTGGGGCCCGCGCCCAAGCCGCCCAAGGGCGAGGGGCGCAGGCAGCAGACGAAGCCGGTCATCGAGATCGCGCGGGCCGAGCACAAGGACGAGGCCCTGGCCGGTCTCGAACGCTGGAAGGCCAGGCATCCGGAGGCGGCGGCCCGGCTGGAGCCCGCCGATGTGCTGGTCGACGGCATGCGCGGGCGCAGCAGCGTCTGGTATCGGATCCGGGTCAACCTGCACAACGTGCCCGAGGGGGAGCGGCCGGAGCAGGAGCCCCTGGAGGTCGACTACGACCCTTGGGGCCGCACGAGCGGGGGCGGTTGAGGCCGTCGCCCGTGCGGTTGAAGGCGTCCCGAGTACGGTCGCGGGCGTCCCGGGTGTGGCTGCGGGCGTCCCTCGCGTGGCTGAGGGCGTCCCGCGTGCGGGTGCGGGACGCCCTCGCCGCGCACTCCTGGGCGTCAGAAGTCGTCGGCGGTGCGGATGCGGTCGCGGATCCAGACGCCGGCCTCCTTCAGCCGGCCCGTGCCGGCGAACGAGCCGTTCGGGCAGGTCCCGGGGGTGAAGACGGCGCCCGTGCGGAAGTCGTCGGAGAAGTTCCAGTTCACCCAGCTGATCTTCTTCTGGGCCAGCAGGTCGAGATACTGCTGCGACCTGGTGAAGTTGTTGGCCCCGTCGCCGGACGCGCTCTGGGTGCCGAACTCGGTCACGAAGATCGGCAGCTGGTCGGCGGCCCTGGACAGGGTGTTCAGGTAGGCGGTGCCGTGCGAGGCCGCGTAGAAGTGGAACGTGTACATGATGTTGGCGGCGTTGACCGGGTTGTTCACGATCTCGGTCTCGTCGGCGCCGGCGGAGACGCCGAGCGACGACCACGCGCGGGTGCCGACCAGGATCGGGGCGTCGGGGTCGTGCTGCCGGATCACCGGGATGAGCTGGTGCGCGTAGTCGCGGATGACGGACCAGGTGACGGCGTCGCCGTTGGGCTCGTTGGCGATCTCGTACAGGATGTTCTTCTTGTTGTCGTGCCGCTGGGCGATCTCGGTGAAGAACGTCTTGGCCCGGCCGAGGTTGTACATCGGGTCACCGGGGTCGAGCATGTGCCAGTCGACGATGGCGTACATGCCGCGGGCGGTGGCCATCTCGATCAGGGAGTGGACGCGGTCGGTGAACAGCCGGGGGTTGGTCTCGTAGCCGTCCTCCTGGATGTACATCGAGATGCGCAGGACGTCGGCCTTCCAGTCGGTGGCCAGCGCGTCGAGTGAGGCGGTGTTGAGGCACTGGCTGTACCACTGGATGCCGTGGCTGCTCATGCCGCGGAGCTGGATCTGCTTGCCGTTCTGGTTGCAGAGCTTGACGCCGCACACGCGGAGCTGGCCGTTGGCCTGGACGGGGGTGCCACCGCCGCTGCTCGCAGGGGTTCCGTAGACCTCCAGCTCCCACAGGGAGTAGCCGTAGGGGGTGCCGCGCTGGGTGCCGTACACCCGGACGTAGCGGCCGGCGCCGCTGATCGTGAGGTCGTCGACCGCGCCGTCGCCGCTCGTGGTGGAGTAGACGTCGCTCCAGGTGGAGCCGTCGGACGAGGTCTGCACCCGGTACGCGGTGGCGTGGGCGACCTCCCAGGTCAGCCGGACCCGGGAGAGGTTGTGCGCGGAGCCGAGGTCCACCCGGATCCACTGCGGATCCACCCCTTCGGCGCTGGCCCAGCGGGTGGCCGGGTTGCCGTCGACCGCCTTGCCCGGCTCCAGGCCGGCGGCCTCGGTCGAGGAGGCCGTCACGGCCTTGCCCTGTGACACCAGGGGGTCGGCCGCCGCCTGCCGCGCCGTGGCCGCGCCCGCGCCGGACGGCGCGACCAGCGGTAACGCCATCGCGGCCACGACGGTCAGGATGCTCGCCCATGCACTTCGCCTCACGTACGACTCCTAATCTTCAGGGTTAGGAAAGTTTCCTAATTTGCGGCGCAGCATAAGTTGACGCCGCCCCTGACGCAAGGCCCAAAGTGTCAGAAAAGATCGCGTCAGCCGCGGGTGGGACGTTCGTAGCCGTCGTCGCCGCCGTACACGTGCACGTCCGGGTCCTGCTCCGGCTGCGTGGCCGGGCTGGTGGGGGAGGCGGTGTGCTCGGAGGCGAAGTCGTCGGAGTCGGGGAAGGCGGCCGAGCCGCCCCAGCGGGCGGCGCGGGCCGTCGCGGGCGGCGACAGGTAGTCGTCCCAGGTGATCGTGCCGCTGGGCGTCGCGTCCGTGGTCAGCTCGCCGGCGCGCTGGGCCGCGTACAGCCGGCCGGGGAAACGCATCGGCAGGCAGAGCCGGCGCAGCCCGCGCAGACGGCACCAGGTACGGGCCAGCAGGGCATGGTCGAGCACTTCCGGCCCGCCGAACTCGACCGCCGTCCCGAGCGGTTCGCCGCCGATGAGCTCGGCCGCCCGTGCCGCGACCTCGCCCGTGTGCACCGGCTGCATGAGCACGGTCGGATCCACGGGCAGCACCGGCAGCGCGGCGTAGTCGCGCAACCGCCGGTGCAGCCACTGCTGGAACGGGGTGCTGCGGAGCACGGTCCAGCCGAGGCCGCCGGCGGCGACCAGGCGTTCGGCCTCCAGTTTGTACCCGAGATAGCCGACCGGAGCCCGATCGGCGCCGACCATCGAGGTGAGCAGCAGATGCCCGACCCCGGCCTCGCGGGCGGCTGCGACGAGCCGGCGGGTGCCCGGGATGTCGGCCGCGCCGCGCCCTCTGCGGCCGCTGGTGGCCAGGTGCGCGACCGCGTCCACGCCGGCCAGGGCCTCCGGGACGCCGTGCCCGGAGAACAGGTCGCCCCACACCCACTCGACGTTGCCGCGGCTCTCCCTCCTGGTACGGCTCAGCGCCCGTACCTGGTGACCCGCCTTCACCAGTGCGGGCACCAGGGCCCTGCCCAGCATGCCCGTCGCTCCCGTGACCAGAATCCGCATGCGGCCCCCACTACCCCCGATTGCCCTGGTCTGACATGTCTTCGCACGTCAGGGGTAGAAAACACCGCCACCACGCTCAGGGGCCCGGCCGCTCGCCGGCGGCCGGAGGGTCGGCGAAGGCGCGGCCGATCCGTCCCGCGACGCGCAGCAGCGGCTCGACCAGCCGGGGCAGCTCGCGGGCGCGGCGCGAGGACAGCACGATGCCGAGCGCGGCCATGGCCCGCCCGTCCACCAGGACGGGCGCGGCGGCCGAGCAGGAGCCGAGCGTCATCTCCTCGTAGGTGAGCGCGTACCCCTGCGCCCGCACCGCGGCGAGCTCCCTGGCCAGCCGCCCCGGCTCGGTGATCGTGTGCGGAGTGGGCCGTTCGAGCGTGCGGGCCAGGTACGACGTGACGAACCAGTCGGGCTCATGGGCCAGCAGCGCCCGGCCGACGCCGGTCGGGTGCATGGGCAGCCGGCCGCCGGTCCTGGAGACGATGGGGACGGCGCGGCGGCCGTACACCTTGTCCACGTACAGCACCTCCATGCCGTCGCGGACGGCGAGGTGCACGTTCTCGCCGGTGGTGCCGAACAGCTCCTGCAACCACGGATGCGCGAGCGCCACCAGCCGGCCGGGGGCGAGCTGACCGAGCTCCCACAGCCGCAGCCCCACGCGCAGCCGCCCGTCGGGGTCGCGGGCCAGCGCCTGCCACTCCTCCAGCTCGGCGACCAGCCGGTGCGCGGTGCTCAGCGGGACGCCGGCGCGCCGGGCCAGCTCCGTGAGCGTGAGCTGGGGGTGCGCGGCGTCGAACGCCCCGAGCAGGGCCAGCACCTTGGACGTCACGGTCCGGCCCGGCTCCCTGGATCCTCCTGCCATGGGGTAAATCCTGCATCAGGATTCCACTGGACGGAAGCCGACCCTCCCCCCGAAGGGGGACGAGGCAGCATGCTTCGGTCATGCGAACTCAGGTCGGGATCATCGGCGCGGGCCCGGCGGGCCTGCTGCTGTCTCATCTGCTCCACCTGCGGGGCATCTCCTCCGTGGTGCTGGAGCGGCGCAGCCGCGACTACGTCGAGCGGCGGGTACGGGCCGGCGTCTTGGAGCAGGGCACCGTGGACACCCTCATCGAGGCCGGCGTCGGGGAGCGGATGCAGCGCGAGGGCCTGCCGCACCACGGCATCGAGCTGCGGTACGGCGGCGCCGGCCACCGCATCGCCTTCGAGAAGCTGGTGCCCGGCCGCGCGATCACCGTCTACGGGCAGCAGGAGGTCGTCAAGGACCTCATCGCGGCGCGGCTGGCGGCCGGGGGAGACGTGCGCTTCGAGGTCGACAACGTGGTGCCGCACTCGCTGGAGTCCGAGCCGTACATCACCTTCGGCGACGGGGAGCGGCTGGACTGCGACGTCATCGCGGGCTGCGACGGCTTCCACGGCGTGTCCCGGCATTCGGTCCCCGAGGGCGTCCTGACCGTCTTCGAGCGGGAGTATCCGTTCGCCTGGCTGGGCATCCTGGCCGACGTCGCGCCCTCGTCCGAGGAGCTGATCTACGCCAGGACCGACCGCGGCTTCGCGCTGCACAGCATGCGCTCGCCCACGGTCAGCCGCTTCTATCTCCAGGTCCCCGCCGACACGCGGGTGGAGGACTGGCCGGACGAGCGGATCTGGGACGAGCTGCGGGTCCGGCTGGAGAGCGTGCCGGGCTTCACGCTCACCACCGGCCGGATCACGGAGAAGGGCGTCACGCCGATGCGCTCGTTCGTGACCGAGCCCATGCAGTACGGCCGGCTCTACCTGGCCGGGGACGCCGCCCACATTGTGCCGCCGACCGGGGCCAAGGGGCTCAACCTGGCGGTGGCCGACGTGCGGGTGCTGACCGAGGCGCTGGCCGCGTACTTCGCCGACGGCTCGACCGCCCTGCTGGACGGCTACTCGGAGGCGTGCCTGAAGCGGGTGTGGCGGGCGCAGCACTTCTCGTGGTGGATGACGACGCTGCTGCACACGTTCGAGGACGAGGACGCCTACGGGCGGCGGCTCCAGCTCTCCTACCTGGACTACGTCACCTCGTCCGAGGCGGCGGCGACGACGCTCGCGGAGAACTACGTCGGGCTGCCGTTCCCCGATGACTCACGCCTAAACGTGCTTTAAGGTGTTTTGGTGGTCTTTGGGGATAATTGGGCGTCTTCGCCCCTTCGTTGGCTGATGAACGCGCTGGGCGACTCCCAGCTCGCCCGCCTGGGCACCGAGCCCGGACTGGTCGCCGCCGTGGACCAGCACGCGGCCGAGCTGCGGGAGGCGATCCCCATCGACCGTGAGACGCTGGGCGACTACCTGCTCGGCTTCGTCGACGAGCTGCGCCATCGCGGCTGGGTGTTCACCGGAGAGCTGGACGAGCCGTCGCTCCGGCTGACGGCGGTCTGCTGGCTCGCCCGCGAGCACGGCTTCCTGGGCGACGAGCTCCCCGCCTGAACGTCCTGCCCGGGGTTCCCGCCGGCCGGCCGCGTGCTGGTCCACAGCGGCGGCCGGCCGGCGGGATGCGCCCGTCGCTCCGGGCGGGTGGGCGGTGCCGGGCGGCGGGCCGTTCTCGGAGAGGTCAGTCCGGAGGCATGTCGGAGCGGTGCGGCCCCGGAGGCCGGGGCCTGCCGCCAGGAGGCGGGGACATCCCGCCCGGAGGCGGAGACATCCCGCTCGGAGGCGCGGACGTCCCGCCCGGAGGCTGAGACATCCCGCCCTGAGACGCGGACGTCCCGCCCTGGGGCGTGCCCGGCCGGCCGGCGGCCGTCGCGCCCGGTGCCGCGCCGATGGGCGCGGTCTCCTCGCCGCTCATGGCGGCGGCGTCCCGCCGCCCGCGCTGGTAGGCCTCGGCGTGCGCCCTGGCCTGCGGAGCCTCGGACTCCATCCGGCTCAGCCAGCGCTCCCAGCGCTGCTGCATCGGCCGGATCAGGCCGCCGCCGATGCCGATGGCGAGAATGGCGCCGATCGTCCCGAGCACGGTGATCAGCACCGGGGTGGTGACCGTGGTGGCCACGCCGATCTGGTTGAGCGCGGCGATGATGCCGAGCGCCCAGATGAACACGGCGGCCGCGGTGGCGATCCAGCCGCCGTACGACAGCCCGCCGAGCGCCCCGTTGAGTATGTCCCGTACGGCCTTGGCGATCGCGCCCGCCACCACGATGATCACGATGGCGACCAGTGCCCTGGGCAGCCACGCGACCACGCCGGTGAGCAGCGCCGAGATCGGGTTCGGCCCGAAGACGCTGAAGGCTATCTGCAGGGTGACCAGCACGATGGCGTAGAAGACGATCCTGCCCAGCAGGCTGCTGGCGTCGTACTTGCTGCGTTCCAGCCAGCGGCGCACGCCGCTGCGCTCCACCGCGCGGTCGAAGCCGACCCGTTGCAGGATCTTGTCGACCACCTTCTCCAAGGCCTTGGCGATGAGGTATCCGATGATGAGGATGACCACGAACGCGACCAGCCTCGGCACGAACGTCGCAATTGATCGCCAGGCGTCGGTGAGGCCCTGGCCTATGTTGATGTCCACGTTTTCCTCCTCCGGGGAGTGCCACGGCGCTACCCGGAGAGCGACGGCGCATGCGCAAAGGGACATCAAAACTTCTCATGACCCGACAAATCGCCCAGATGGTGCGGCGAAAATCGACACTGAGGCGCGGAACGCCGAAAGGCCCCGCGGTCGGCGGGGCCTTTCGATGAGGGTGGACGATACTGGGATTGAACCAGTGACCTCTTCCGTGTCAGGGAAGCGCTCTCCCGCTGAGCTAATCGTCCGTATTGAGTTGGAACTCAGAGCGGAAGACGGGATTCGAACCCGCGACCCTCACCTTGGCAAGGTGATGCTCTACCACTGAGCCACTTCCGCATGGCGTTGCCTTTACTTTAGCGGATCCTGGCGGGTCCGCCGTTCAGCGAGGTGGAGACGGGATTTGAACCCGTGTAGACGGCTTTGCAGGCCGCTGCCTCGCCTCTCGGCCACTCCACCAGGAGTCACACTCCGAGCGGAAGACGGGATTCGAACCCGCGACCCTCACCTTGGCAAGGTGATGCTCTACCACTGAGCCACTTCCGCGTGAACCCCAGGCTACGTGCTCCGGGCCACGGGAAAACCATATCGTCTCCGCGGAGTGCCCGTGCGCACTCGGCGGCCCGTGCGGCGAAAATTCACGGGATCAACCGCACGTCCTTCGCCATGACGAACGCGATCCGGTGCCCGAGCTGGATCTGGTGGTAGCGGATGGTGCCGGTCGTCGTGACGTGCCGCGACGGGCTGAAGGCCCCGGCCGAGTAGTGGGAGCCGGTGATCGTGTCGCCCACCGTGTACGTCTGCCCCGGCGCGATCCGGTACTGCAGCGGCGTCAGCGGCTGCGCGGCCGCCTTCGTGTACGCCGACCGCTCCGGATAGGCCCGCCCGTACACCCTGGTGCCCGCCCGCAGCGGCGTGACCAGCGGTCCCTTGGCGGGCACGGCGACCGGCCGCGCGGCCGGGTTGTGGAACCACGCCTTCTGCCCGAGGTACCAGATCGCCGTCCAGTCCCCCTGCCGCTCCGCGACCGCGTAGCGCTGGCCGGTCGAGGCGCGGGCGGCGTGGTCGTACACGCTGTACGTGCTGGCCTTGCCGCCGTGCTTGCCGACGTCGGTGACCAGGGAGGCGCTCTCCCGCGGCGCCGTGCGCAGCCAGACCGTGGACGCGCCGTGCGGCGGGCAGTCCTTGCCCGCCTTCGTGGTGACGCAGCCGGTGAAGCGCGGGCGGTTGTCGTCGTACGACGGCCGGATCAGCACCGAGTCGCCGTTCTTGGCGGCCCGCAGCGGCCGGCCCATCAGCTCGAAGTAGTGGGCCCAGTCCCAGTAGGGTCCCGGGTCGTCGTGCATGCCGGCGACGGTCTGGGGAGTGGTGCCGGGGACGTTGTCGTGGCCCAGGATGTGCGCCCGGTCGAGCGGCACGCCGTACTTGTTCGCGAGATAGCGCACCAGCCTGGCCGAGGACCGGTACATCGCCTCGGTGTACCACGCCCCGCCCTTGGCCAGGTAGCCCTCGTGCTCGATGCCGATCGAGCGGGTGTTGACGTCCCAGTTGCCGGCGTGCCAGGCCAGGTCGTTGGTCCTGACGTGCTGGGCCACGTGGCCGTCGCGGGAGCGGATCGTGTAGTGCCAGCTCACGTACTTGGGGTCGCGGACCATGGTCGGGATGCCCCCGTAGCCGCCCTCGGTGTCGTGGATGACGATGTAGTCGACGTGCCGGGTCTTGAACAGGCGGTCGTGGTTGCCGTAGTCCTTGCCGCCCTTCTTGCCGAAGCGCTTGTGCGCGGCCGGCATCCACTCGCAGGCCAGGCTCGCGGGGCACTCCACCGAGGAGGAGCGGCCCGAGGCCGCGGTCACCTCGTCCGGGTCGTACGGTTCGGCGACGTCGTCATCCTGAGAGGGCTCGGCGGCGTCGTCGTACTGGTCAGGGAAGAGCTCGGCGTAGGCCTCGTCGTACGGGGGGTCGGACCGCCGCACGCGCAGGCCGGGCACCGGGTCGAGGCGCACCACGTGCCCGTCGTCGGTGCGCCGCACCATGCCCTCCCTCATCACCGCGAACACCTCGTCGGCGAACTGCCGCGCCGCGGCCGGGTCGTCGGCGCCGGAGAAGCGGGCGACGGCGTCGTACCAGCCGGCGAGCCCGGCGTCCACATCGGTACTCGGGTTGTCGTGGTAGGAGGCGAGCAGGGCCGCGCCGGCGCGGATGTTGTCGGCCGGGTCGTCACGCAGCCGGGCGGGCGTGACGCCGATGAGCCGCCCGGCCTCGGGCAGCGTCGTGTGCGCCGGCCTCGCGGCGGCGCTCAGCGGGGACAGCATGTGCACCGGCCGGGGCGGCATCGGCCGGGTCTCGTCGCCGCGGGCGTCCCCGAGTGCGTCGCCGACGGCGAGGGCGCCGGCGGGGAGGGCGTCCACGAGGTGCATCGGCCCGTAGCCGCCGGCGGTGCTGGGCCGCCCCTCGTGCGCGTCCCACCGCGAGCCCAGGTACGCCACCCCCAGCAGCACGCTCTGCGGCACCCCGAACTCGCGCGCCGCCGCGGCGAACTCGCCCTGCCGCCCGGCCGGCGCCTCCCGTGGGGGCCCGGCCGCGGGCGTGAGGGCGGCGAGCAGCGAGAGCGGCCAGGCCAGCCAGAAGTGCATGTCCATCCCCCTGAAGCGCGTCACGACGTGACTACGTTCCGTAGCTTTCCCCAGAAAGCGCTGGGTCAGACGGGGCCAGTGTTACTGATGGGACGTGAGAAGGAGTTAATTCCTGCCCGATTTCGGGCAGGATGTTGGCGTGCCTCGTTCCAGATGCGTAGTGTCCTCCTCTGTGTCCACGGCACGGCATCCCTACGAGGACCTCATCGCCCACCTCATCCGGACGAGCGCGCTCGGCCCGGGGGAGGCGGCGCGCGTCGTCGCCGACGTGCTGGCCTACTTCTCCGAGACGGCCGAGGAGTACGTCCGGCGCCGCCACGGCGAGCTCAAGGCGCGCGGACACACCAACGACGAGATCTTCCCCAGGATCGCCGCCGAATTACGCGGCCGCCGGGTGGCCGCGCCCGAGCTGTCACTGCGGCAGCTCCGCAGGATCGTCTACGGATAACCAGAAACGCAGAGGAGACCTCGATGTGCGGAATCGTGGCCTATGTCGGCCCCAAGGACGCGGCGCCCATCCTGCTGGAGGGGCTGCAGCGGCTCGAGTACCGAGGCTATGACTCCGCCGGGCTCGTGGTGTCCAACAAAGGGCTGAAGCTCCGCAAGGTCAAGGGCCGGGTGGCCGACCTGGCCAAGGTCGTGCCGGCCAGGTTCAAGGGCGGGCTCGGCATCGGGCACACGCGCTGGGCCACGCACGGCGTCCCGAGCGACGAGAACGCCCACCCGCACCTGTCGGCCGACCAGCGCATCGCGGTCGTGCACAACGGCATCATCGAGAACGCCGCCGAGCTGCGCGCCAAGCTGGTCGCCGACGGCGTCGAGTTCGCCTCCGAGACCGACACCGAGGTGCTGGCCCACCTGATCGCCGCCGCCGTGGACGAGAACGAGACCCTGGAGGAGGCGGTCAGGAAGACGCTGAAGAGCATCGTCGGCACGTACGGCATCGCGGTCATCGACGCCGAGCGCCCCGGCGAGGTGGTCGTGGCCCGCAACGGCAGCCCGATCGTGCTCGGCATCGGCGAGAAGGAGATGTTCGCCGCCTCCGACGTCGCCGCCCTGATCCGCTACACCCGCCAGGTCGTGCACCTGGAGGACGGCGAGCTGGCGGTGATCAAGGCCGACGGCTTCCACACCTTCTCCAGCGACGCCCGCGAGACGGCCAAGGAGCCGCTGACCGTCGACTGGGACGCCGGCCACTACGACACCGGCGGCTACGAGCACTACCTGCTCAAGGAGATCTCCGAGCAGCCCGAGACGATCACCAGGACGATGTCCGGCCGGCTCGACGAGCGTTTCCACGTCGCGCACCTCGGCGGGCTCAACATGGACGCCCGCGAGACCCGCTCGTTCCGCCGGGTGAAGATCATCGGCTGCGGGTCGGCGTACTACTCGGGCCAGATCGGCGCGCAGCTCATCGAGGAGCTGGCGCGCATCCCCGCCGACGCCGAGCCGGCCAGCGAGTTCCGCTACCGCAACCCGGTCGTCGACCCCGACACGCTCTACGTCGCGATCAGCCAGTCCGGTGAGACCTACGACACGCTCGCCGCCGTCCAGGAGCTCAAGCGCAAGGGCGGCCGGGTCATCGGCATCGTCAACGCCGTGGGCAGCGCCATCGCCCGCGAGGTGGACGGCGGCATCTACCTGCACGCCGGGCCCGAGGTCTCGGTCGCCTCGACCAAGGCGTTCACCTCCACGGCGGTCGCCTTCGCCCTGCTCGCGCTGCACCTCGGCCGGGTGCGCGACCTGTCGCCGGCCGACGGGCGGCGCATCGTGGAGGGCCTGCGCCGGCTGCCCGGCCAGATCGCCGAGATCCTCACCCAGGGCGACAAGATCGCCGAGCTGGCCCGCAAGTACGCCGGCCACCCGAGCATGATGTTCGTCGGGCGGGTGCGCGGCTACCCGGTGGCCAGGGAGGGCGCGCAGAAGCTCAAGGAGATCTCGTACGTGCACGCCGAGGCCTACCCGGCGAGCGAGCTCAAGCACGGCCCGCTCGCGCTGATCGGCCCCGAGATGCCGACGGTCGCGATCGTCCCCGACGACGAGCTGCTGGACAAGAACCTCACCACGCTCGGCGAGATCCGCACCCGCGGCGGCCAGGTGCTCATGGTCGGCCACCGGGAGCCGGACACCAAGCTGGCCGACGACGTCATCGTGATCCCGAAGAACGAGGTCGAGCTGGACCCGATCCTGCTCACCATCCCGCTCCAGCTCCTCGCCTACCACGCCGCGGTCGCGCTGGACCGGGACGTCGACAAGCCGCGCAATCTAGCCAAGAGCGTTACTGTTGAGTAATTGACTCCAATTAAGCCACATTTCGCTCTGGGTAGTGTTATCTGGGGCCGGACAGCATAAATTCGATACGTGCGGCAGTTCGACCAGCAACGGCCCAATCTCGCACGCATGTACGACTACATGCTCGGCGGGACGGACAACTTCGCGGTCGACCGCCTGGCCATCGAGCAGCTCGCCGAGCTGGTCCCGGAGGCGGTCCCGCTGGCCCGCGCGAACCGGGCCTTCCTGCAGCGTGCCGTGCGCTACGTCGCCGCCGCCGGGATCGACCAGTTCATCGACCTGGGCAGCGGGCTGCCCACCCAGGGCAGCGCGCACGAGGTGGCGCCCGGCGCCCGGGTCGTCTACGTCGACCACGACCCCGTCGTGGCCGCCCACGCCAAGGCCCTGCTCACGAACGTGGGCAGGGCCGTCTGCGTCGAGGCCGACCTGCTGGACGCCGACGACGTGCTGGCCAAGGCCGGTGACTTCCTCGACCTGGACCGGCCGGTCGCCGTCCTGCTGGTGTCGATCCTGCACTTCCTGCCCGACTCCGCCCAGCCGGGGCAGGCCGTGGCCCGGCTGCGCGAGCGGGTCGTCCCCGGCAGCTTCCTGGTGATCAGCCACGCCACCACGATGGGACGGCTGGGGGACGAGGAGGTCCCCCGCGGCTACCGGGGCTCGTCCGGGAGCGGGGGAGCGGACCGGCGGCCGTCCGAGATCCGGCGCTTCTTCGGCGAGTTCTCCCTTGATCCGCCCGGACTGGTTCAGGCCGTCGACTGGCGGCCGGACCGGCCGAAACTCGTGGGCGATTGGGCGCTGCCGTCGTCGCTCATGGCGGGCGTGGCCCGGAAAATCGATCATTCCACTTCCGCCTAAAAAGCCACATTTCACCAAATTTCGGCTGGTGGGATGTGTCGCCTATATGTGTATCTCTGCGTAATGTGTGAATAACTGTAGGTAAGGGGGATTCGCGGAGCTTCGGGGGAGAGACACATGCGCCGTCGACGGTTCCTGGCAAGCCTGCTGGCCGCGTCCGGCGCGGCGGTGCTCGGCGGCTGCGGCGCCTGGCAGGCCGGCGGCGGCCCCGGCCGGCCGGGGCTGCGCGCGCGGTTCGTCATCAACCCGGCCGCCCGCCGCTGGAGCGAGGTCGGGCGGGCGCTCGCCGGCGCGGCCCGCGCCGCCGGGTACGAGACCGGCACCGGCACCAAGGTCACCGTGAGCGGCCTGTCCGCGATGACCGCCGCCGAGCTCAACAACGGCCAGACCCTGCTCGACCTGGCCACCCCTCTCGCCCGGCTGGCCGGCGACGTCGAGGTCGTGGTCGTGCCCGGCGACTCCCGCTTCAAGGACTTCGAGGGCTTCGCCGCCCAGCTGCTGGCCAGGCCCGGCGCCACGCCGCTGGCCGGCGGCCCGCAGGGCGCGCCCGACCACCTGCTGTTCGGCCTGATCGCCAAGGGTATCGGCGCCGACGCCCGTCAGGTCGACTACACCGGCTATCCCGGCAGCCAGGAGGTCGTGACCGCCCTGCTGTCCGGCAAGGCCGCGGCGGCCACCGGGGCGCTCGCCGACTGGCGGGAGGGCCTCGCCCGCGGCCGGCTCCGGGCGCTCGCGGTCTCGTGCGCCCACCGGGTGCCCGAGGTGGACGCGCCGACGCTGCTGGAGTCCGGCGTACGGGTCGACTTCACCGACTGGACCGCCGCCTTCGGTCCCGAAGAGATGCCGGACGAGAGCCGCGACGCGGCCGTGCGCATGTGCGAGGAGGCGACCTCCTCCACCCGCTGGCTGGCCGCCTGCCGCGCCGCCGGCTGGGTCTCGATCCCGCTCGGCGGCGACGACTTCGTGCTCTGGCTGGCCTCCGAGGTCGAGCGCACCCGGGCCGTGCTCCATGACCTGGGGCTGATCAACTCGGCGCGAGCCACAACCTGTAGGGGCAGTTGCGGGAACGGCCACTAGATGTAGGATCCAGGTCGTCGCTGGTTCGCCCCTCGGGGCGGAGTGAAAGGGAACCCGGTGCGATTCCGGGGCTGCCCCGCAGCGGTGAGCGGGAACGACCGCCGTCATGAGCACTGGAGTGATCCGGGAAGCGACGGCCAGTAGGAGCCGATGAGGCGTGCCCGCGAGCCCGAAGACCTGCCCGCGACGTGACCGTCCATGGCCCCGAGGGAGGGCCGGCGGGGCGACGCGGCCTGCCCGCGTGGCTCTGGCGTGCCCTTCCCCGGGAATGAGCTCGCGAGGAGAGCACGTGACGCAGACCGTCGAGGCCGCCAGGCACCTGGACGCGGCCGGTCGCCGGCTGGCCATCGAGGAGGCCGCCGCCCGGGTGATCACGGACCCGGAGAACTCACGGGTCGCCGCCCGGCTGCTGGCCGAGGAGATCGCCGAGGAGGCGGCCGGGCAGGGAGTGCGCGCCTTCTCCGAGTCGGTGGCCGCCTGCCACGCGGCCGGGCTGCTGCAGGACCGGCTGGCCGCGTTCGTCGCCGAGCACGCCGCCGAGCTGGACGCCCTCGTCGACCCGGCGGCCGACGACCGTTTCGAGTATTTCGGCCTGCGCACCGTCCACGACCGTTACCTGCTGCGTCACCCCGAGACCCGGGCGGTGCTGGAGCGGCCGCAGCACTTCTTCCTGCGCGTCGCCTGCGGGCTCGCCGAGACCGTGGCGGAGGCGGCCGAGCTGTACCGGCTGATGTCGACGCTGTCGTACCTGCCCAGCTCGCCCACGCTGTTCAACTCCGGCAGCCGGCGTCCGCAGCTGTCGTCGTGCTTCCTGCTCGACTCGCCGCGCGACGAGCTGGAGGCCATCTACGAGCGCTACGGCCAGGTCGCCCGCCTGTCCAAGTACGCCGGCGGCATCGGCATCTCCTGGACCAGGGTCCGCTCGCGCGGCTCGCTGATCCGCGGCACCAACGGCCACTCCAACGGCATCGTCCCGTGGCTGCGCACCCTCGACTCCTCGGTGGCGGCGGTCAACCAGGGCGGCCGGCGCAAGGGCGCGGCCTGCGTCTACCTGGAGACCTGGCACGCCGACGTCGAGGAGTTCCTGGAGCTGCGCGACAACACCGGTGAGGACGCCCGCCGCACCCACAACCTCAACCTGGCCAACTGGGTGCCGGACGAGTTCATGCGCCGGGTCGAGGCCGACGAGGTCTGGTCGCTGTTCGACCCGAAGGAGACGCCCGACCTCACCGACCTGTACGGCGAAGAGTTCACCGCCGCCTACCGCGCGTACGAGGCGGCCGGCCGCTTCGTCCGGCAGATCCCCGCCCGCACCCTCTACGGTCGGATGATGCGCACCCTCGCCCAGACCGGCAACGGCTGGATGACCTTCAAGGACGCCGCCAACCGCACCTCCAACCAGACCGCCCGCCCCGGCAACGTCATCCACCTATCGAACCTGTGCACCGAGATCCTGGAGGTCACCAGCGACGGCGAGACCGCCGTCTGCAACCTGGGCTCGGTCAACCTGGCCGCCCACCTGGCGGAGGGCGACCTGGACTGGGAACGGCTGCGCGGCACCGTACGCACCGCCGTGCGCTTCCTCGACCGGACCATCGACCTCGGCTTCTACCCGACGCCCGAGGCCGAGGCGGCCAACCGGCGCTGGCGGCCCATCGGGCTCGGCGTCATGGGGCTCGCCGACGTGTTCTTCGCGCTGCGGCTGCCGTTCGACTCGCCGCGGGCGCTGGAGCTGTCCACCAGGATCGCCGAGGAGATCGCGCTCACCGCGTACGACACCTCGGCCGACCTGGCCGCCGAGCGCGGCCGGCACCCCTCCTACGCCGACACCCGCGCGGCCGGCGGCGTGCTGCACCCCGACCACTACCTGCCGGCCACGCCCCGCTGGGACGCGGTGCGCGCCAAGATCGCGCGGACCGGGCTGCGCAACTCCCTCATGGTCGCCATCGCGCCGACCGCCACCATCGCCTCCATCGCCGGCTGCTACGAGTGCATCGAGCCGCAGGTGTCCAACGTGTTCAAGCGCGAGACCCTGTCCGGCGAGTTCCTGCAGGTCAACCGCTACCTGGTGGCCGACCTGCGGGAGCGCGGGCTGTGGACGCAGGAGATGCGCGACGCGATCAAGCGCGCCGACGGCTCGGTCCAGGACGTGCCCGGCATCCCCGACGACCTGAAGACGCTCTACCGCACCGCCTGGGAGCTGCCGCAGAAGGCGCTCATCGACCTCGCCGCGGCCCGCCAGCCGTACATCGACCAGTCGCAGTCGCTCAACCTCTTCATGGCCGCGCCGACCATCGGCAAGCTCTCCTCGATGTACGCCTACGCCTGGAAGAAGGGCCTCAAGACCACCTACTACCTGCGCTCGCGCCCCGCGACCCGCATCGCCCAGACCACCGTGGCCGCCGCCCCGGCCGCCCTGGACGCGATCGCGTGCTCGCTGGAGAACCCCGAGACCTGCGAAGCCTGCCAGTAGTAGCCCCCTCACCGACGTCAAGGAGTCCCACGTCATGCTGCTCGACCCCGGAATGGACCTCACCCTGCGCCCCATGCGCTATCCGGACTTCTACGAGCGCTACCGCGCCGCCATCCGCAACACCTGGACCGTCGAGGAGGTGGACCTGCACAGCGACGTCGCCGATCTGGCGCGGATGACGCCGCAGGAGCGGCACCTGATCAACCGGCTGGTCGCCTTCTTCGCGACCGGCGACTCGATCGTGGCCAACAACCTCGTGCTCAACCTCTACCAGCACGTCAACGCGCCCGAGGCGCGGCTCTACCTGAGCCGGCAGCTCTTCGAGGAGGCGGTGCACGTGCAGTTCTACCTGACGCTGCTGGACACGTACCTGCCGGATCCCGACGAGCGGGTCAAGGCGTTCGCCGCGGTCGAGCACATCCCGTCCATCAGGGACAAGGCGGAGTTCTGCTTCAAGTGGATCGACTCGATCGGCGGGCTCGACCGGCTGGAGGACGCCGGTCAGCGCCGGCAGTTCCTGCTCAACCTCATCTGCTTCGCCGCCTGCATCGAGGGCCTGTTCTTCTACGGCGCGTTCGCCTACGTCTACTGGTTCCGCTCCCGCGGCCTGCTCGGCGGCCTGGCCACCGGGACGAACTGGGTGTTCCGCGACGAGTCCATGCACATGGAGTTCGCCTTCAGCGTGGTCGACACCGTGCGCGCCGAGGAGCCGTCGCTCTTCGACGACGAGCTGGGCAAGCAGGTGACCGCCATGCTGGAGGAGGCGGTCGCCGCCGAGCTGGCCTTCGCCGAGGACCTGTGCGGCGAGGGCATGCCGGGCATGGGCGTGGACCAGATGCGCCGATACCTCGAATACGTCGCCGACCAGCGGCTGACCCGGCTCGGCCTGCCCCGCAGGTACGGCTCGGCCAACCCCTTCGCGTTCATGGAGCTCCAGGACGTGCAGGAGCTGGCGAACTTCTTCGAAAGGCGTGTCTCCGCTTACCAGGTGGCGGTTGAGGGCAATGTGAGCTTCGACGAGACGTTCTAGGATTTTTAGGGGGCAAGAGCGTGCAGCATCCGGCGGACTGGCCGATCCTCGTGTTCTCGGTGATCGGATCCATCCTCCTGGTCGAAGTGGTCCGGCGGGTGCTCGGCAGGATCGGGCGCAAATGGGCGCTCGCCCAGCACCTCGTGGAGCGCTGCACGTGGCCGGCGTTCGCGGTGGCCGCCGTGGTGGCCACCAACGTGGTGTTCGGGGTGGGCATCCTCGGCGAGTCGGGCCGGCAGCGGGCGCTCGCCGAGGGCGTGGACCGGGTGCTGGGGCTGCTCACCATCGCCGCGGTGACCTGGCTGATCGTGCAGGCCTCGTACGCGCTGACCGACGTCGTCCTCGACCGGCTGGTGCAGATCGAGGGCGAGCGCAACCGGCGGGCCCGGCGCATCATGACCCAGATCGCGCTGGTCCGCCGCATCGCCGCCGCGGTCATCATCGTGATCGCGGTCGGCGCGATGCTCTTCTCCTTCCCCGGCGTGCGCGCGCTCGGCGCCGGCCTGCTGGCCTCGGCCGGCATCGCCGGCGCCGTCGTCGGCATCGCCGCCCAGCCCACGATCGGCAACGTGCTCGCCGGGCTGCAGCTCGCCTTCAGCGACGCGCTCCGGCTGGACGACGTGGTCGTGGTGGAGGAGGAGTGGGGGCGGATCGAGGAGCTGACGCTCACGTACGTGGTGCTGCGGCTCTGGGACGAGCGGCGGCTCGTGCTGCCGGTCAGCTACTTCACCCAGAACCCGTTCGAGAACTGGACCCGGCACGGCAGCCGCGTCCTGGCCGCGGTCCAGCTGCGGGTGGACTGGTCGGTGCCGGTCAAACGGCTGCGCGAGGCGCTGTACGAGTTCCTTCAGGGCAACCCGCTGTGGGACCAGAAGGACTGGACGCTGCAGGTCACCGACGTGCTGCCCAACGGGCTGGTCGAGCTGCGCTGCCTGATGAGCGCCGCCGACTCGCCCTCGGCGTGGGACCTCAAGTGCGACGTGCGCGAGTTCCTGGTCGACTACGTGCGCGACAACCATCCGGAGGCGCTGCCCCGCTTCCGCGTCGAGAGCGCGGGGCTGCCCGGATGAAGGGACGGCCGGATAAAGGGACGGCCGGATAAATGGATGGCTCTCTGCCGATCATCCGCTTACCGTGGTGAATGTCCGGCAGCGAGCTTCTTGAGCTTCCTTCGCGGCGGCCCTGAAAGAAGAGGGCCGCGGGCCGCGGCCTGGCCGACGGGATTGGCGCCCCCCGGCCGGACCCCGCCCACACCCCGGGCCGGCTCACGCCGGCCGAGCCCGGGGTCCACCCGTCACGGCGGGCGGGCTACGCGTTCGTGGGGAAGCCCAGGTTCACGCCGCCGTGCGAAGGGTCGGGCCAGCGGGACGTGACGACCTTGCCCCTGGTGTAGAAGTGCACGCCCTCGGTGCCGTGCACGTGCGTGTCGCCGAACAGCGACGCCTTCCAGCCGCCGAAGCTGTAGAACGCCATCGGCACCGGGATCGGCACGTTGACGCCGACCATGCCGACCTCCACCTCGCTCTGGAAACGCCGGGCCGCGCCGCCGTCGTTGGTGAAGATCGTCGTGCCGTTGCCGTACTCGCAGTCGTTGATGACCTTCAGCCCCTCGTCGTACGACGACACCCGCACGACGGACAGCACCGGGCCGAAGATCTCGTCCACGTGCGTCCGCGAGCCGACGGGCACGTGGTCGAGCAGGGTCGGGCCCAGCCAGAAGCCCGGCGTCTCCGCGGCCCTGCCGCCGCCGAGCACGGGGGCGCCGCGGCCGTCGACCACGAGCGTGGCGCCCTCCTGAACCCCCAGGTCCAGGTAGGAGGCCACCTTGTCCCGGTGCGCCCGGGTGACCAGCGGCCCCATCTCCGACTTCGGGTCGTCGCCCGGCCCGACCACCAGCCGCTCGACCCGCTCGACGATCTTCCGTACCAGTTCGTCGCCGATCGGCTCCACCGCGAGCACCACCGAGATCGCCATGCACCGCTCGCCCGCCGAACCGAAGCCCGCGGACACGGCGGCGTCGGCGACCAGGTCGAGATCGGCGTCGGGCAGCACCAGCATGTGGTTCTTGGCCCCGCCGAGCGCCTGCACCCGCTTGCCGTGCGCGGTGCCGCGCTCGTAGACGTACCTGGCGATCGGGGTGGAGCCGACGAACGACACCGCCCGGACACCGGGGTGTTCGAGCAGCCGGTCCACGGCGACCTTGTCGCCCTGCACGACGTTGAACACCCCGTCCGGCAGCCCCGCCTCCTTCCACAGCCGCGCCATGAGCAGCGACGCCGACGGATCGCGTTCCGACGGCTTCAGCACGAACGTGTTCCCGCACGCGACCGCGATCGGGAACATCCACATCGGCACCATGACCGGGAAGTTGAACGGCGTGATCCCCGCCACCACGCCCAGCGGCTGACGCATCGACCAGGAGTCGACCCGGGTCGAGACGCCCTCGGAGAAAGCGCCCTTGAGCAGGTGCGGGATCCCGCACGCGAAATCCAGCACCTCCAGCCCGCGCGCCACCTCGCCCAGCGCGTCCGAGTGCACCTTGCCGTGCTCGGCCGAGATCAGCGCGGCCAGCTCGTCGCGGTGGGCCTCCATCAGCTCGCGGTAGCGGAACAGCACCCGGGCCCGCTTGACCAGCGAGGTGTCACGCCAGGCGGGGAAGGCGGCCGCGGCGGCCGCCACGGCCGCGTCCACGTCGGCGGGCGAGGCCAGCGCGACATGCCCGCCCACCTCCCCGGTCGCCGGGTCGAACAGCTCGGCGGAACGGGCGTCGCCGTCCGCGCGGGCGCCGTTGATCCAATGCCTGACCGACCTCACAGCTCTCCCTTCCCCCCGGCCCAACCGTTGGACCGGAACGCCAGCTCCACGACGTCCACGAGCGCGCCGTCGGCGCAGGCCCTCGCCACGACGTCGGCCGCGGCGACGACGTCCGGGTGGCCGTCGCCGACGGCGAACCCCACTCCGGCCGCCGCGATCATGTCGTGGTCGTTCGGGTTGTCGCCGATGGCGGCGATCTGCTCCATCGGCACGCCCATGGCCGCGGCCAGCGCACGCAGGGCGGTGCCCTTGGTCGCCTGCTCCGACAGCACCTCCAGGTAGGTCTCCTCGGAGCGGACCGTGACCGTTCCCGGGATGTCCAGCTCGGGGAACGGGCCGCCGATGAGCATGCACTTGACGATCTCGTCGGGCGGCAGCGCCGCCCAGTCGCCGGGGTCGCGCAGCGTGATCCCGTCCCGCCTGGCGTACTCGCGCAGCTCGGGCACGTCGTGCACGGCCAGCGCCTCCCCGCCGGAGAACGCGACCGGGTAGACCCCCTCGGGGAGCTCGCCGAACAGGCCGAGCAGCGTCTTCCACGCGCTCGCCGGCAGGTTGCGCGAGCGCAGCACGGCGCCCGCCGCCGGCTTCACGGTCGCGGCGCCGTTGTAGAGGATGGCGGGCCCGTCCAGGCCCAGCTCGTCGTAGTAGGGGCGGGCGGAGCACGCCATGCGGCCGGTGGCGAGGATCACCTCGCCGCCCGCGGCGCGGAAGCGGCGCAGGGCCTCCCGGCTGGCCGGGACCATGGCCAGGTCGCGGCCGACGAGGGTGCCGTCGAGGTCCGTCACGATCCAGCGGATCACCGGGAGCTCCCCGCCCCCGCGACATCGGCCGGCGCGGACTCCGCCCTGCCGGCCCGCGCGGACTCCGCGACGTCGGCGAGCACGGAGCCCGCGAGGTCGAAGCCGCCCACGGTGGCGAGGTAACCGCCCGGCTCGAAGACGCTGCCCGACAGCGGGATGTAGACGCCGCCGGCCTGCTCGATCAGGAGGGAGCCCGCGGCCACGTCCCAGGCGTTGACGCGCGTGCCGTAGGCCACGTCGGACCAGCCGGCGGCGACGTGCGCGAGCTTGAGCGCCGCGCTGCCGGGACGCCGGATGGCGGCGAACGCCTGGGTCATCCGCGAGAAGCGGCGCAGCGCGCCCTCCTCGTCCTCGGCCAGGTCGCGGGGGGTGGGGTAGCTCGACAGCAGCATCGCCTCGCGCTCGGTGGCGGCGCCGGCGCTGCGGATCGGCTCGCCGTTGCAGACGGCGCCGCCGAGCCAGGCGGTGAACTCGTCGTCGCGTACGGGGTCGTAGACCACCCCGGCCACCACCTCGCCGTCGAGCGCCGCCGCGATCGAGGTGCAGAAGAACGGCAGGCCGGCGGCGAAGTTCGCGGTGCCGTCGATCGGGTCGACGTACCAGCGGACGGCGCCTTCGCCGCGCGTGCCGCCTTCCTCGCCGACCACCACGCTGTCGGGGCAGCGCCGTTCCAGAAAGGCGCGGATGTCCTCCTCGGCCGCCTTGTCGTGCACGGTGACCGGGTCGTGGAAGTCACGCTTGGTCTGGATCTCGGGGCGGGAGCGGAAGGCGCCGCGCAGGCGGTCGCCGACCGCCCTCGCCGCCTCGACGGCGATGTCGGCCAGCTCGCGAGAGGTGTTCACATCCATGTCTGCTCCAGGAGTCTCAGCAGGGCGCGGGGGTCCTCGACGGTGGCCTGAGGGCTCTGCCGCACCGCGTACGGGATCTTGTCGGTGCTCGCGGAGACCATCAGGACGGTCGCGCCCACCCCGGCCCGCGCGCCGCAGATGACGTCACGGTCGTAGTTGTCCCCGACGTACCAGACGTCGGCCGGGTCCACGCCCAGGGACCGGCAGGCGAGCCGGATCATCTCGGGGTTCGGCTTGCGGACGCCGACCTCGTCGCTGTACACCTGCACCGCCACCTGGTCGTCCAGCCCGGCGGCGGTCATGTAGTCGCGGTGCACGGCCCCGGACAGGGAGTTGCTGACCACCCCGGGGACGACGCCGTGCTCCCAGCAGGCGGCCAGCAGCTCCGTCATGCCGGTGCGGAGCTTGCGGTCGCTGCGCAGCTCGCCCATGCGCTTGCACAGGGGCGTCGCCTCGACGGTCACCAGCGTGCGGGCCCGCTCGGGCCAGTCCGTGGCCACGAACTCGGCCCAGAACCTGCGGTGCGTCATCTCCTCCGGGGCGAACTGCCGGGAGGTGGAGTCCTTCCAGTACTTGTCGGCCCGCGCGGCGGCCCGGATGTCGCTCTCGACCTCCTCGGCCGTGAGCCCGTCGAACCCGGTCCTGGCGAGGAGCGCGTGCACCTCGGCGGCCAGCTCGGCGGCCCAGGACGGGCGTTTGACGGTCTCGACGATCACGCCGCCGAAGTCGAGGAGCAGCGCCTCGGGACGGTTCACGCGCTGACCTCCGCCCGGTCCCAGGAGGTGATCCGCGCGCCGTCGGCGCCGAACAGGTGCAGCTGCTCGGTCCAGCAGGTCAGCACGTCGCCCGGGCCGGCCTGGACCGGCTGGTAGGACACGGCGTACAGCTCGGTGTCGAGCACGCGCAGCCGTACCGTCCAGGAGGAGCCCGCCGGCAGCACGGCCTCCACCACCGCCTCCTCGCTCCAGGCGGCGGCGGGCGGGGTGCCGAAGCGCAGCGCCTCCGGCCGGATGCCGACGGCGGCCGGGGTGCTCTGCGCGCCGCGCGACTCGACGAAGCGCAGCAGGGACGCGGCCAGCCCGCCGGGGGAGGCGCCCGCATCCACGATCGCCATCGGCGGACTGCCGACGAACTCGGCGACGAACCGGTTGGCGGGCCTGGCGTACATCTCCATCGGGGCGGCGAGCTGCTGCAGCTCGCCCTCGTTCATGACGGCCACGTCGGTGGCCATGGTGAGCGCTTCGAGCTGGTCGTGGGTGACGAAGACGATCGTCGCGCCGCTCTCCTCGTGGATGCGCTTGAGCTCGGCGCGCATCTCCAGGCGCAGCCGGGCGTCGAGGTTCGACAGCGGCTCGTCGAGCAGGAGCACCGTGGGGTTGACCGCGAGCATCCTGGCCAGGGCGACGCGCTGCTGCTGGCCGCCGGACAGCTGGGAGGGGTAGCGGTCCATGGCGGCGTCGACGTGGACCATCTTCAGCGCCGCCTCGGCCCGCGCCCGCCGTTCCGGGCCGGGCACCTTGCGCATGCGCAGGCCGAACTCCACGTTCTCGCGCAGCGACAGGTGCGGCCAGAGGGCGTAGTTCTGGAAGACCAGCCCCATGGCGCGTTTCTCGGGAGGGACGTAGATCCCCTGCTCGACGGAGTCGAGGACCCGGTCGCCGACGGCGATGCTGCCCGCGGTGGGCTGTTCGAGACCGGCGATCATGCGCAGGGTGGTGGTCTTGCCGCAGCCGGAAGGGCCGAGCAGGCACATGAAAGCGCCGTCGGGGACCACGAGGTCGAGGTTCTTCACCGCGAACTCTCCGCCGCCGTAGCTCTTGGAGATCGCGCTGAGGGTGATGTCCGGCATCTATCCTCCTAGTCCGGAAGCCAGGCTGCTCTTGGTGAGGCGCTGGGTCAGGTAGGTCATGGTGAAGGAGAGCAAGGCGATCATGAGGACGACGCCGTTGGCGAGCTGGGTGTAGCCGTAGTCGACCAGGCCGATCGACAGTGTCGTGAGCAGCTGGGTCCCGGTGGTGGTCAGCATGATGACGATGCTGAGCTCCTTGAGTCCCGAGATGAAGGGCAGCACGATCCCGGTGACGAGCGCGCCCTTCTGGATGGGGAAGATGATCCGGCGCATCCGCTGCCACCAGGACGCCCCGGCGATCTGCGCGGCCTCCTCCGGCTCCCTGCCGAGCTGCATCATGGCCGCGATGCCCGAGCGTGAGCTGTAGGGGAGGTGCGTGACGGCCATGACCAGGATGAGCAGGAACGTCGTCCCGTACAGCGCGGGGACGGGCCCGCGGGCGACGGCGAACAGCGACAGCGAGGCGGCGGCGAAGGCGATGCCGGGGATGAGGTAGGGCAGGAAGGAGACCTGCCGCAGGAAGGCCGCGATGCGCGGGGCCGTCCCGCGCACCACCACGTATCCGACGAGCAGGCCGGCGACGGCGCAGATCAGCGAGGCCAGTCCGACGATGCGCACCGAGTTCCACGCGGCCTCCCACAGCTCCGAGCCGCGCAGCACGCCGTGCGGGAAGCCGACCGCCCCGGGGAGTTTCTCGGCGATCCAGAAGTCGAGGGTGAAGGTCGACAGGTCCAGCGGGGTCCTGGTCACCGTGGACAGCAGCAGGGTGAGCACGGGGACGAGCACGCTCACCGCGAAGACCGCCATGCCGAGCGCGTAGGCGGGCCAGCGCCAGTGACGCAGGTCGCTCAGCCGGTCCATCGCGCCCTTGCCGCCCACGGTGACGAACCTGCGCTGCTCGCGCATCAGCCGCATGTCGGTGAAGACGATCACGATGCCGATGATCACGATGACGGTGGCTAGCACGGAGGCCACGCCGGTGCTGCGGTCGCGGATCGACTGGAACAGCCCGGTGGACAGCACCCGGTAGTCGGTGGGCAGCCCCAGCACGTACGGCGTGCCGAACGTGCCGAGCACCCGCCCGACCACGAGCAGCACGGCCGACGACAACGCGGGCAGCATGAGCGGGATCACGATCCGCCGGACGACGACGCGCCGCGGCGCGCCCAGGATCCGTGCCGAGTCCTCCAGCTGCACGTCGATGCGGCGCAACGCGTTGCCCACCAGGAGCAGCACGAACGGGTAGTAGTGCAGCCCGAGCGTGACGATGATCGGCAGCGGGCCGTAGGCGAGCCAGTCCGGCGTGCGGATGCCCTGGGCCTGGAGGAAGCCCACCTGCCCCGCGGCCCGCTCGTTCTTGAACAGCGTCAGCCAGGCCAGCGAGAACGTCCACGACGGCAGCATGTACGGCACCACCAGCGCCCCGGCCAGCCACTTGCGCCCCGGCACGTTCGTCCGGGTCACCAGCCACGCCATGCCGCCGCCGAGCACCAGCGCGAACAGGGTGGTGCCCACGGCGACGACGAGCGTGTTGACCAGCGGCTCCCAGAACAGCAGCTCGCTGATCTGGGAGCGGAAGACCCGCCACAGGTAGTAGCCGGTCCACTCGCCGGGCTGCTGGCCGGCGTGCACCTCGTCGCCGTACTGCAGGCGGAAGGCGTCGGACAGCACCGCGAACAGCGGGGCCACGACGAGGTAGGCCAGCAGGACGACGAGGATCAGGCCGAGCGCGGCCGTCGGGTCGTGCCGCATGACCTGCAGGCGGTAGAGCAGTCTGCGCCGTCTCGGCGGGCGAGGTGGCGGCTCCGTCTTCGTCACAACAGCCATGGCGTTTCCTTCGGGGGGTTGGGCATCAGTGACTTCTCTTGAGCTCAGTGACTTCTCTTGAGCATCGCGTCGGCGAGGGCGTCGGCCGACTCTCCGAGCCGCCGGCCCACCGCGTCCAGGCGGGACAGCAGCTCGCGTTCGCGCAGGGTGTCCATCTCCAGACGCCCCGCGAACAGCGCGGTGAGCCTCGCCTGGTAGAGCTGGCGCACCCGGCTCTGGGACTTCCTGGTGGCCAGCAGGGCGGCCATGACGGAGCCCGGATCGCCGAGGATCTTCACGAGGGCCTGTTCCAGCTCGTCCAGCCCGTCGATCACGGCCCGCAACGGCTCGACGGCGAAGCTCAGGTCGGGCAGCCCGAACAGGTCGGCCTCGCGGACGAAGTCCCGGAGCTGGTCGAGCACGTCGTCGATGGAGCGGGAGAGCCGGAACAGATCCTCCCTGTCGAGGGGGGTGGCCAGCGTCCGCGACAGCGCCCGGACGAGCTCGGCCCGCGCCTCGTCGCCCTCGTGCTCGACCACGGACATGCGGGCGCGGGCCCGCGTGCTCTCGACCGTGCCCGACGCGGCCGTGCACGCCAGTTCGGCGCCTTCCCGCGCGCTGGCGACCTGGCGGCGGAGCAGGTCGATCACCCGCCGTCCCGTACGGCCCCGCAGGTCGTCCAGGACCCTGCCGAGCCGGCCGGCGCGGCCCTTCGCGCCGCTCACAGCAGCCTCAGCCCGAGTCCGGCCAGGCAGCCCAGCACCAGGGACGACGGGAGGGTGACCAGCCACGCCGTGCCCATGTTCACCACGCCCTGCCATCGCACCCTCCTGCTTCCCTCACTGGCGGCCACGCCGACGACGCCGGCCGTCACCGACTGGGTCATGCTCACCGGGCTCCCCAGGGCCGAGCTGCCGAGCACGGCGCCGGTGGCCGCCGTCTCGGCCGACAGCACGTGCAGCGGCCGGGCGATGACCAGGCCGCGGCCGATCCGCTCGCCCACCCGGTCGAGACTGGTCAGGGACCCGGCCAGGAACAGCGCCACGAGGACGGCCATCCACGCGGGGGAGACGGCGACGGGCCCGACCCCGCCGAGTCCGTTGCGGCCCACGTCGAGCGCCACGCTCACGACCGCGATCATCTTCTGGCCGTCGTTGACGGCGTACGCGGTGCACTGGGCCGCGTACGCCACCAGGTGGGCGGCCAGCACGAGCCTGGGCATCCGCCGGTAGGACGGCACCCGGCGGGAGGCGGTCCCCAGCAGGTAGCCGAGGACCAGGCCGACCACGGGAGCGCAGAGCCCGATCGCGAGCACGCCGGCCAGGCTGCCCCACGACACCGGCACGCCGGCGCCGAGGCCCGCGCCGGAGATGCCGCCGATCACGGCCAGCGTGAGGCTGGTCGGCAGTCCTCTGCCGGTCAGCACCGCCACCACCACGATCGCGACCACCACGCCGACCAGGAACACCGCCGCGCCGATGCTGGTGCCTAGGCCCGCCAGCCCCTCGGTGAAGGTCCGCGCCACCGCCACGCCCAGCACGTACGGCACCGCGAACAGGATCGTCACGAGCAGCGTGACGGCCACCCAGCCGGGCATGTGCGGGAACCGCAGCCCGAGCCCGATCAGCGTGGCCGCGTCGTTGGCCCCGCTGATCAGCACGAACAGGACGGCCACCAGGGCGAAGGCCAGCGTCCAGCCCATCAGAGGTAGGACCGTTGGTCGCGTTTGGCCTCGTCGTAGCGTTCGCGCGCGGCCCGGGCCTCGGGCAGCGCGGACACCTCGGCGACCGGCACGTCCCACCATGCCTCGGCGTCAGGGCCGTCGCCGGGGACGGGCTCCACGTGGACGACGGTGGTCCTGGTGGACTCCTTGGCCTTGACCAGGGCCGCCCGCAGGGACTCGGGAGTGTCGGCGCGCAGCACGTCGGCGCCCAGGCTGGCGGCGTTGACGGCCAGGTCCAGGGGCAGGGGCGCGCCGTCGAGCTCGCCGCCCGCGCCGCGCGCCCGGTAGGCGGTGCCGAGCCTGCGCGCGCCCACGGACTCGCTGAGCCTGCCGATCGAGGCGAAGCCCTGGTTGTCCACCAGGACGATGACGAGCTTGACGCCTTCCTGCACGGCCGTGGCGATCTCCTGGGCCATCATCAGGTAGGAGCCGTCGCCGACCAGCACGATCACCTCGCGCTCCGGCGCGCCGAGCTTCACCCCGAGCCCGCCGGCGATCTCGTAGCCCATGCACGAGTAGCCGTACTCCACGTGGTACTGCTCGGGGTCGCTCGCGCGCCAGAGGCGGTGCAGGTCGCCGGGCATCGAGCCGGCGGCGTTGACCACCACGCCGCCCGCGGCGATCTCGTTGACGATGCCGAGCGCGACGGGCTGCGTGAGCTGCGTCCCCGCGTAGGCGCGGCCGACCTCGGCCTGCCAGGCGGTGGCCAGGGTCGTGGCCCGGCGGGTCCAGTCCGCGTCGGCCCGCCAGTCCACCTCGTCGAGCGCGCGCAGGGCCGCGCGGGCGTCGGCGACGAGCATCAGGCCGGAGTTCTTGGCCGCGTCGAAGGCGGCGACGTTCACGTTGAGGAACCTGGCCTGCCCGAACAGCGTGCGCGAGGCGGTGGTGAAGTCGGTGTAGCGGGTGCCGACGCCGATGACCAGGTCCGCCTCGCGGGCCAGGGTGTCGGCGGCCCGCGTGCCCGTGTGGCCGATCGCGCCGACCGCGCAGGGGTGGTCGTACGGCAGCGCGCCCTTGCCCGCCTGCGTCTCGCCGACCGGGACGCCGTGGTTCTCGGCGAACCTGGCCAGCTCCGTCCACGCCTCGCTGTACCTGACCCCGCCCCCGGCGACGATCAGCGGCCGCCGCGACTCCCGCAGCAGCTCGACGGCCCTGGCCAGCGCGGCGGGCTCGGGCACCGGGCGCGGCACGTGCCACACCCGCCTGGCGAACAGCTCCTCCGGCCAGTCGTGCGCCTCGGCCTGCACGTCCTGGGGGAGCGCCAGCGTGACGGCGCCCGTCTCGGCCGGGTCGGTCAGCACCCGCATCGCCGCCAGCAGGGCGGAGGGCAGCTGTTCGGGCCGGTTGATCCGGTCGAAGAAGCGTGACAGCGGGCGCAGCGAGTCGTTGACCGACACGTCGTAGGAGCGCGGGTCCTCCAGCTCCTGCAAGACCGGTCCCGCGGCCCGCGTGGCGAAGATGTCGCCGGGCAGCAGCAGCACGGGAAGGCGGTTGATCGTGGCCAGGGCCGCGCCGGTGACCAGGTTGGTGGCGCCGGGGCCGATGGAGGCCGTGCAGGCGAACGTCGACAACCGGCGCCGGGTGCGCGCGTAGCCGACGGCGGTGTGCACCATGGCCTGCTCGTTGCGCGCCAGGTAATAAGGCAGCGGATCGCCCGTGCCCGCGCCCTCCTCCGCCAGGGCCTGGCCGATCCCCGCCACGTTGCCGTGGCCGAAGATGCCGAGGACGCCGGCGATGAGCCGGTGTTCGACGCCGTCGCGCTCCGACCACTGGTTGGCGAGGAAGCGCACCAGCGCCTGCGCCGTGGTCAGCCTCATGACGCACCTCCCGCGGGCACCGGCCGGGGGCCGGTCGCCTCCAGCAGGCTCAGCGCGGTGTCGACCGCGCCCTCGACGTCGCCGCCCGGCGGGTAGAGCAGCGTCCTGCCGACGACCAGGCCGCGCACGCCGGGCAGGCGCAGCGCCCTGCTCCACGAGCCGAACATCTCGTCGGAGTCCTGGCCGGAGTCGCCGCCCAGCAGCAGCACGGGCAGGGTCGTCGCCTCCATGACGCGCTCCATGTCCGCCACGACCGGGAGCTTGAGCCAGGTGCGCGCGGAGGTCGCGCCGAGCGCCTGGCCGACGCTGACGCTGCGGATCACCGCCTCGGGCGACAGGTCGTGCCTGACCACGCCCTCGTGACGGCTGGACCAGAACGGCTCGACCATCGCCATCAGGCCGTGGCCGGCCAGTTGGGTCACGGCCTCGCCGCAGTGGGCCAGGGTGGCGGCGGTGGCGGCGTCCTCGGGGGCGATCCTGCACAACATCTTGCCGCCGTCGAGCCCCATCGCCGCGATCGAGTCGGCGTCGTAAGCCGTGAACCTGTCGTCGAACTCGAACACCGCTCCCTGCACGCCGCCGCGGTTCATCGACCCGATGACGAGCTTGTCGTCGAGCGCGCCGAGCAGCAGCAGGTCCTCGACGATGTCGGGGGTGGCCAGCAGGCCGTCCACGCCCGGCCTGGCCAGGGCGGTCATCAACCGGTCCAGCAGGTCCACGCGGTTGCGCATGGCCATGGGGTGACCGGCGACCCCGAGCGAGCCGCGCGCGGGGTGGTCGGCGGCGATGATGAGCAGGTGTTCCCTGCCGTTCCTGAGCGGCCTGCGCCTGCGCGCGGCGGCCGCCTCGGCGACCAGTTCCGGCTGCCAGGCCCGCTCGTCGAGCAGTCTGCGGTAGTCCTGCTCACGCATGGGTGAGACCTCCTTCCGAGTGGGTGGACAGGGCGGCCTCGATCTCGTCCACCGTGGGCATCGCGGGCGCGCAGGCCAGGCGTCCCGCGACGATGGCGCCCGCCGCGTTGGCGAAGCGCAGCGTGCGCTCCAGCGGCCAGCCGGCGAGCAGGCCGTGGCAGAGCGCGCCGCCGAAGGCGTCGCCCGCGCCGAGGCCGTTGACGACCTCGACGGGGACGGGCGGGACCCGTACCGTCTCCGTCGCGGTCATGCCCAGCACGCCGGCCGAGCCCTGCTTGACGATCGCCAGCTCGACGCCGGCCGCGAGCAGGGCCGCGCCGGCCGCGACCGGGTCGCGGGTTCCGGTGGCGACCTCGGCCTCGTCGAGGTTGCCGACCGCGACGGTGACGTGCCGGAGCGCGGCGCGCACCCGCTCGCGGGCGAGCGCCGCGTCGGGCCAGAACATGGGCCGGTAGTCCAGGTCGAGCACCGTGTACGGCCGGCGCCCCCGGGCCCGCCACGCGGCCAGATGCGCGCTGAGCGACGGCTCGGTCGACAGCCCGGTCACGGTGGCCCAGAACAGCCCGGCCCGCGTGACGGCGGTCAGGTCCAGCTCGCCGGGCGAGATCTCCAGGTCGGGGGCCCGGTCGCGGTAGAAGTAGAGCGGGAAGTCCTCGGGGGGCCTGATCTCGCAGAACGTCACCGGGGTCGGCCGCCCCGGCACCGCGGTGACGAGGCTGTCGTCCACGCCGTACGCGCGCAGCGCGTCGTGGACGAACGCGCCGAACGGGTCGTCCCCGGTCCTGGTGATCACCGCGCTGCGCCGGCCCAGGCGGGCGGCGGCCACGGCCACGTTCGTCGCGCTGCCGCCCAGGTACTTGCCGAACGTCTCCACCTGCCGCAGCGGCACGCCGACCTGCAGCGGGTAGACGTCCACGCCGACCCGGCCCATCGTCAGCACCTCCGGCGGCCTCACGCGAGGCCCCGCAGGAACGCCACGCTCGCGCGGACGTCGTCGGCCGGGCCCGCCCCCGCCGGGGGCTCGGCGTCGAGGATCACGTCCTGCTCCATGACGTACCAGCCGGTGTAACCGGCGGCCGTCAGGCCCGCGACGATGCCCTTGACGTCCACGTCGCCCAGCCCGAGCCGGCGGTAGATCCCGGCGCGCACGGCCTGGGTGTAGGACAGCTCGCCGGAGCGCACGCGCGCCGCGAGTGCCGCGTCCACGTCCTTGAGGTGGACGTGGGCGATGCGGCCGGGGGCGCGGCCGACGACGTCCAGCGGGTCGGTGCCGCCGATGAGCAGGTGGCCGGTGTCCAGGCAGAGCGCGACGGAGCTGCCTTCGAGCACCCGGTCCACCTCCCGGCGGCTCTCGACCATGGTGCCGACGTGCGGGTGGAGGGTGACGACGCGGCCCGCCCGCGCCGCCTCCGCGGCGATCCGATCCAGGTTGCCGAGAAGGGTGCGCCAGCCGGTCTCGTCCAGCTCGGGGCGGGTGTCGTAGCCGTCCTGGCCGGTGGCGGCGGCCAGCACCACGACCGTGCCCGCCTCGAACCCGGACCACGTGGCCCGCAGTCCCGGCAGCGGGTCGTGGCCGGGGTCGTGCAGGACCACGGGGACGAATCCGCCCACCGGCCGCAGCCCGTGGCGGCCGAGCAGGTCCTGGTCGGCGGGCAGGAAGCCCTCGGGGCCCAGCTCGGTGGCGGTCAGACCGAGCTCGGCCATCTCGGCGAGCACGCGTCCGGCGGGGAGCTGGTGGCCCCAGCCGGGGACCTCGCAGACCCCCCAGGAGATGGGGGCGGCGGCGATCCTCACTTGGTCACCTCCGTGACGCGCACGCTGCGGCCCTCGCGGCGCGACAGGTCGGCCGCCTCGGCGAGGTGGAGCGCGGCCAGGGCGTCCCGGACGGTGCAGGGGCTCTCGATCTCGCCCCGCGCCATCGCGAGGAACGCCTTCATCTCCTCGACGTACGCGGCCTCGAACCTGCTCTGGAAGTCCGGCCACGGCGGCCCGGCGGGATCGAGACCTTCGGCGGAACGCAGCGGGGTCCGGTCGCCCAGCCCGGCCGTCCAGGTGCCGCGGGTGCCCGCGAGCTCCATGCGCACGTCGTAACCCGCGCCGTTGTAGCGCGAGCCCTGCAGCGTGACCAGGGTGCCGTCGTCCATGGTGATGAGCGCGGCGCTGTTGTCGACGTCGTCGGACTCGGCGAAGAACTCGGCGCCGCGGTTGGCGCCGATCGCGTACACGCTGTCGGCCTCGTGGCCGGTGACCCAGCGCAGGATGTCGAAGTCGTGGATGTGGCAGTCGCGGAAGATGCCGCCCGACTGGGCGACGTACGCGGCGGGAGGGGGCGCGGGGTCGCCGGTCAGCAGGTGGACCCGGTGCAGCTCGCCGAGCTCCCCGGCGCGCAGCGCGGTGCGCGCGGCCGTGTAGCCGGCGTCGAAGCGGCGCTGGAAGCCGATGTGCACGGGGGTGCCGCTGCGCTCGGCCGCCGCGGCGACCCGCAGGGTCTCGGCCACGGTCGGGGCGGCGGGCTTCTCGCAGAACGCCGGCACCTTCAGCTCGCAGGCCCGCAGCAGCGCCTCGGCGTGGGCGGACGTCGGGGTCGTGATCACCACCGCGTCGGCGTCGAAGGGGTCGCCGACCCGGGCTCCCAGCCGTCGCGCCGCCTCCTCGGCTCTGCTCGCGTCCACGTCGGTGACGACGAGCTCGTCGACGAGAGCGGACAGGGTCGCGGCATGGAACATGCCGATCCGCCCGAGGCCCAGTAGACCCACACGCATGATCGCTCCTCATCCAGGGGTCTCCAGTTGTAGATGAACGGGAGATGAACAGTCAACAGTTTGTCCTGACATAAGGAGAAAGTTGCTCATCGCTCCACGAGGGTGACCTCCAGTGAGTAGTGGGAGGCGCGGTAGAGGTGCGAGCCGTGCTCCACGCCTCCGCCCTGGTCGTCGTAGGCGGTGCGGACCAGGGTGAGCAGGGGGCAGGACGGCCGCTCGCCGAGCAGCGTGGCCTCCTCCTGGCTGGCGGCGCGGGCGCTGATCCGCTGGTTGGCCACCCGCAGCCGCACGCCGCCTGAGCGCAGCAGCTCGTAGAGCCCGTGTTCCTCAAGAGCCTCGGCCGACACGCGGGCCGGCGGGGACTGGGGCCTGAGCGGCAGCCAGTTGCGTAACAGGGCCAGCGGCTCGCCGCGGGCGTACCTGACCCGCTCCAGCCGGACCACGTCGGCGCCCGGCGCGATCCCCAGCGCGACCGCCACGTCGTCCTCGGCCGCGACGGTCCCGATGGACAGCACCCTGGTGCTCGGCTCCTGCCCTGACCTGCGCAGGTCGTCGTACAGGCTGGTGAGCTCGACCGCCCGCTTGACCTGGCTGTGCGCGACCTGGGTGCCCACGCCGCGTTTGCGGACGACCAGGCCCCTGTCCACCAGGTACTGGATGGCCCTGCCCACGGTCGGGCGCGAGAGCCCCAGCTGTCCTGCCAGCTCGACCTCGTTGAGCAGCCAGGAGCCGGGAGCCAGCTCGCCGGTCCGGATGGCGTGGGCGATGCGCTCGGCCACCTGGAAGTAGAGGGGGATGGGACTCGTCCTGTCGAGGTCGATGTCCAGTTTCGGAGTCACGAGGCCGAACGTAAGTGATGTCTGTATGTCCTGACTATGTGAGGACAGGGCCTAATTTCTGCCTATAAGAGAGTGGCAATATGACGTAAGAATGTCTTGACAAACTGTTCACGCGACGTTCATCGTGAGCTCACCATGGCGTCGTCGGGGCTGGTGCGACGCTTCACCCTTGCTAGGTAAGAGGAGTGACGCCATCATGAGGCGTACCGCGAAGATCATCTCCGTGGCGGTGCTGGCGGCGGCCGCTGCGGCGTGCGCGCCTTCCACGGCCGGCAACGCCCCGTCGACGGCGACCGCCAAGGCGCTGCCCGGCCCCTCGCTCGACGCGAACTTCGACCTGGAGGCGCTGGTCGCCGCCGCGAAGAAGGAAGGCAGCCTGCTGGTCTACGACTCCAGCGGCGACATCGAGGAGGTGGCGAAGGCCTTCACCGCCAAGTACGGCATCGCCATGGAGGGCGTGAAGTCCGACACCCCGCAGACCGCCGAGAAGATGCTCAGGGAGCACGCCGCCGACAACGTCACCATCGACGCGGCCATGTACGAGGACGGCGGCGTGCTGGTCGGCCAGCTCGCGCCGCAGGGCGTGACGCAGACCTGGATCCCCTCGGACCTGAAGGACCAGATCCCCGCCGAGAACCAGAACCCGCTGCTCGCCCTGTCCAAGGCCACCGTCTTCGCCTACAACACCAAGCTGTCGCCCGGCGGCTGCCCGGTCAAGAACATCTGGGACCTGACCGAGCCGGAATGGGCCGGCAAGCTGGTGATGCAGGACCCGCTGGGCAAGCCGACCGTGCTGTCGTTCTTCACCCAGCTGGACGCGCACGGCAACCAGGCGCTGGAGCAGGCGTTCCAGGCCAAGTACGGCAAGCCGCTGAAGACGGAGGAGAAGAGCGCCGCCTACGAGTGGGTCAAGCGGCTGGCCGGCAACCGGCCGGTGCTGACCGGCTCCGACGAGGACATCTCCGGCGCGGTCGGCGCGCCGAACGCGACCGACAAGAAGATCGGCTTCATGTCGATCTCGAAGTTCCGCAACAACGAGGACAAGGGCTACCACCAGTCCACGTGCGAGGGCATGGCGCCCTTCACCGGCTTCAGCTACCCGAAGTACGTGGCGATCGCCAGCAAGAGCAAGCACCCCAACGCGGCGAAGCTGTACGTGCACTTCATCATGACCGAAGAGGGCGTCAAGCACGAGATCGGCGAGGGCGGCATCTCGGGCAACAGCACGGTCAAGCCGCTGGTCACCCCGGCCGGGCTGTCCGACTGGCAGGGCCAGCTCTTCCACACCGACCCCAAGGGCCTGCTCGGGGACCTGCAGAACCGCCAGAACATCTCCGACTTCTGGCGCGTCAACAAGAGCTAGCCGGCGCACCGGAACGGCCGCCCGGCCGGAGACCTCGGCCGGGCGGCCGGCCTCGCATGCCCTGGGCCTCCTATAAGTCCTTATGTCCTGACATAAGGATGACCGGTTGAAATCCTGGCACCTAGTGGTTACCTTCGCACCATCACTCCCCAGAACGAGGAGGCGCAATGCGTCCCCTGCCCAGGCTCACCCTGGCAGCCCTGATGTTCACCCTCGCGGCGGGCACGGCGGTCCCCGCGTCCGGCTCCACCGTCCCGACGGTGCACCCTGACGTCGAGACCCCCGCCTTATACGACGACGAAGCGGGCGGCAACGCCAACGGCGACGACCCGGCGATCTGGGTGCACCCGTCCGACTCCGGCAGGAGCGTGGTGGTCACCACGGCCAAGGAGGGCGGGCTCAACGTCTACGACCTCGACGGACGCCCGCTCCAGCACTTCGCGGCGCCCGCCGCCCCCGGGCCCGACGACGAGCCCGGCCGGTTCAACAACGTCGACGTCACCTACGGCTTCGCCGGACGCGACCTCGCGATCGTCTCCGACCGCGGCCGGGACACCCTGCGCATCTACTCCATCTCCAACGGCCGCCTCACGGACGTGACCGACCCGGCCGCGCCGTTCGTCTTCAACACCAGCCAGGGGCAGGTCAACGACGGCGAGACGGCGTACGGCCTGGGCGCGTGGAAGGACTCCACCGGCACGTACGCGCTGGTCAGCCGCCGGCACAAGACCTCGATCGGCCTGGTCAAGCTGCTGGCCAAGCCCGGCGGCAAGGTCGGCTACCAGCTCGTCAGGACGCTGGACCTGCCCGCCTCGTTCACCCTCCCCAACGGTCAGTCGTGGACCCCGTGCCTGGAGCCTGACGAGCAGGCGCAGGTCGAGGGCATGGTCGTGGACCAGGACCGGGACGTCCTCTACGCCGCGCAGGAGGACGTCGGCATCTGGCGGATGCGGGCCGACCTCACCGGCACGCCGGTGCTGGTGGACAAGGTCAAGGAGTACGGCGTCCCCGGCACCTACGACCCCGCGACCGAGGAGTGCACCCCCGGCGCCGACCCGGGTTTCGGCGGCCACCACCTGACCGCGGACGCCGAGGGCCTCACGATCTACTACCGCGAGGACGGCAAGGGCTACCTGCTGGCCTCCAGCCAGGGCGACAACACCTTCGCCGTCTACCGCAGGGAGGGCGCCAACTCCTACCTCGGCCAGTTCAGGGTGGGCGCGGGCAACGGCATCGACGGCGTCGAGGTCAGCGACGGCTCGACCGTCCTCAACGTGCCGCTGGGCGACTTCGACGAGGGCGTCTTCATCGCCCACGACGGCGTCAACACGCCGGCCGAAGGAGACCGGGAGATCACCAACTTCAAGTTCACCAAGTGGGACGACATCGCCGACGAGCTCGACCTGGACGTCGACACCGACGGCTGGGACCCGCGCGACTGAGCCGCCTGACCTGCTCTGAAGCGCCCCCTGCCCCGGAGTTCGCTCCGGGACAGGGGGAGAGGGGTTGACCGGGCGTTCTCTACGGTTCGTTGCGCGCGGCGGGACGGTAGACGAGGTTCAGCACGCCCGTCGGGAAGGTCTCGGAGCGGACCAGCTCCAGGGGGATCGGGTTGCCCTCGTCGAACAGCCGCTCGCCCTTGCGGACCGCGATCGGGTGCACCAGCAGGTGCAGCTCGTCCAGCAGGCCCGCCTCCAGGAGCTGGCGGATCACCGAGATCGAGCCGCTGATCGCGATGCGGCCGCCCTCCTCCTGCTTCAGCGCGGTCACGGCCTCGACCAGGTCGCCCTGGATGGCCTCGGAGTTGCGCCAGGTGGACTCCAGGGGCCGGTGCGTGACGACGATCTTGCGGGCGTCGCCGAGCGTCTTGGCGAAGCCGGCGTCCTCGCCGCCCTCCGCCTCCCGCTCCGGCCACGCCTCGGCGAAACCGTCGTACGTCACCCGCCCGAACAGCATCGTGTCGGCCATCTGCGCCTCCACGGCGGCGCCCATCGCCTCGTCGAAGTACGGGAAGTGCCAGTCGGCCGGGTCCTGCACGACACCGTCGAGGGAGATGAACAAGCCGGCGGCGATGGTCCTCATGATGGTCCTCCAGGGGGAAGGGGGCCGGGTGTGCGGCCCTCCGTCGTTGTCTGGTCACAGCCTCGCGGAGCCCGCTTACGCATTTCTTAAGGTCTCCCTGCGCCGCCGGATCGGCGGGCGACATCCGCCATCCGCGCGCGGACCGCGCACCGCGCGGCGGCCAGAATGGTGGGATCCCGACTCCCGAGGAGTGCGCATGAGCGTGAAGCCCGGCCCGCCCGTGCCGTTCGACCCCGACGTGGCGGCGGCGCTCGCGACCGTGCGCGACTTCATGCCCCGCGTCACCCTGGACAACCTGGACGCGGTGCGCGCGCCGCTGCCCGGCATGGACGTGACCCTGGAGGACCTGCGGCGCGACGGGGCGTACGAGGTCGAGGAGCGCCAGGTGCCCGGCCCGGACGGCGCGCCGGACCTCACGCTGCTGATCTGCCGGCCCAGCGGCGCGGCCACCCCGGTGCCGGTGATCTACCACATCCACGGCGGGGGCATGATCTCCGGCAACCGCCGGCTCGGCGTGGCCGACGTGCAGGACTGGCTGGACGGCACCCCGGCGGCCGTCGTCTCCGTGGAGTACCGGCTCGCGCCCGAGCACCCCCATCCCGCACCGGTCGAGGACTGCTACGCCGGCCTGGTGTGGACCGCCCGGCACGCCGCCGAGCTCGGCGCCGACCCCGGCAGGATCGTCGTCGCCGGCGGCAGCGCGGGCGGCGGCCTCGCCGCGGCCACCGCGCTGCTGGCCCGCGACCGCGGCGGCCCCGCGCTCATCGGGCAGATGCTGCTGTGCCCGATGCTGGACGACCGCAACGACACGCCGTCGGCCGTCCAGATGGCCGGGCTCGGCGTCTGGGACCGCGCCGCCAACGAGACCGGCTGGACGGCGCTGCTCGGCGAGGACCGCGGCGGGCCCGGCGTGTCCTGCTACGCCGCCCCCGCCCGCGCCGCCGACCTGTCCGGGCTGCCGCCCGCCTACATCGACGCCGGCTCCGCCGAGACCTTCCGCGACGAGGACGTCGCCTACGCCTCCCGCATCTGGCAGGCGGGCGGCGACGCCGAGCTGCACGTCTGGCCCGGCGGCTGCCACGCCTTCGAGGGGATCGCGCCGCACGCGGCCATCTCGATCGGCTCGCAGCAGGCGCGCGCGAATTGGCTGCGGCGCATCCTGGCCTCCTGACCGGGGCCCGGCCGACGCTCCCGCCGCCCGAGTGCATGATGTGACGATGAGAGAGCTGGCTGGGCGGGTCGCCGCGCTGGACCCCGAGGCGGGGGCCGCCCTCCGGGTGATCGCCTACTTCGACGAGCTGGCCGGGCACCCCGCCGGTCTCGGCTCGGTCGTCCGCGGCGCGGCGTTCCTGGCCGGCTGCCCGGCCCGCCTGGTCGACGACGCGCGCCACCTGCGCATCCGCATCGGCCCCGACGGGGCGCCGCTCGACGCCCGGGAGCCGGTGCTGGCGTGCTGGCCGGCGCAGGACCTCACCCCCGGCGGCGGGGGCCGCCTGCTGCTCGAACGCGAGCGGCCCGCCTCCGTCCTCGACGCCGTGATACTCGAACGGGCGGCGGGCGTGGCCCGTACGGTGCTGGAGCGCACCCGCGGCCGGGCCGCGCCGGACGATCCCGCCTGGGTCGAGGTCCTGGTCGACGGGCACGCCGCCGAGCACGAGCGCCGGGCCGCCGCCGCCCGGCTCGGCCTGACCGGGCCGGCCCGCGCGATCGCGGTCCACGGCGAGACGGCCCGCGTCCAGCCGATGCCGCCCGGCGGCGGGCCCGCCGACCCCGGGGTGCCGGCGGGACGGCGGGCGGGGATCGGCGTCACGGTGCCCGTCCTGGACCTGCCCGCCTCCTGGGAGAGCGCCCGTACGGCCCTGCGCTTCACCGCCGCCGGCGGCGAGCACGACCCGGGGCCGCGCCTGGTCCACGCCGGCGACCTCGGCACCCTGACGACGCTGGCCGCCGCCATCCACCCGGGGACGCCGCCGCCCCCCGACGTGGACGCGCTGCGCCGCGCCGCCGTCGCCGCGCCCTGGATGCTCGCCACGCTGGACGCCGTCGTCACCGCCCCGAGCCTGCGGGCCGCCGCCGGGGTCCTGCACGTCCACCACTCCACGCTGCAGGCCCGCCTCGGCCAGGCGTCCGGCCTGCTGGGCTGGGACGTGACGGAGCCGCCCGGACGCCTGCGCCTCCACCTGGCCCTCATCGCCCGCCGGCTGCACAGGAACGAGCTGACCTGAGCGTCGCCGTCAGGCGGTGGTGAAGGAGATCCACACGTCCGGGGGGACGTCGGGACGGCCGGGTACGGGGAGGCGTTCCTCGGCCCACGCCGTGCCGGCGATCTCGGTGGCGACGCGCCGCCAGAACGCGACGGCCGCCGTGTTCGCGTCCTGGAAGGCGATCCGCCATGGGCCGGGGTGCCGGTCGATCACGTCGCGGACGACCGCCGACCCGACGCCGGACCGGCGCGCGCCGCGGACCACGAAGAAGCTGTTCAGCACGTGCGCGGGGCCGGACAGGGCGCGCACGAACGAGAACCCGACCGGCCGGTCGCCGCTGGTGAACAGGTAGGCGACCCAGTCGTCGTCCTCGAACGCCTGACGCAGCCGGTCGCTGTGGTAGGTGCCGTCGGGGCTCGGCAGGCCGCCCTGGTAGTCGGCCATGTCGTGGCGGAACATCAGCCAGAGCCGTTCGACGGCGGGACGGTCGGCGGCGGTCACGGGCCGCACGAGAACCGGAGAAATAGTCATGAAAACACTTTCGGCCGGAAGTGAATCCGGCCGGAAAGGTAAAACTAGCAGAGTCCGCACGCCGACCCGCGCGCGTCCCGGGCGCATCCTTCGTGCTCCGGAGGGTAACGCGGGTCCATGGCATACACACCCGATCAGGACCACCGCCGCCCCGACGGCGCCGACGACCAGGCGGTCAAGGCCGCCGGCATGCTGTCGGAGGCGCTGGAGACGGTCGAGCGCGCCCGCGGCCACCTCTACTCCTTCCATCAGCTCACCGGCTCCGCCCACGCCACCGTGGCCGAGGCCGTGGACCTGCTGAAAGGGGGCGCCCACGACGACCTGGCCCGCCGGCTGGCCGCCGAGCTGGTCGGCCGCGACGTCCTGCCCGGCCGGTGGACGTTCCAGATCGTCGAGGAGTACGACGACGACTACTACGCGGCCTTCCGCGAGCTGGAACGCGAGGTCCGCGACCGGCTCATGGCCGGCCGCCGGCACGTGTACGAGGCGGAGATGAAGCAGCGTTCGCAGGCGGCGGGGGAGGCATGAGCATGCTGTCGTACTGGATGGACTCCGCGCCCGCGCGCGAGCACCCGCCGCTCGCCGAGGACGTCACCGTGGACGTGGCCGTCATCGGCGGCGGCATCGCGGGGCTGTCGGCCGCCTGGGAGCTGACCCGCGCCGGCCGGTCCGTCGCCGTGCTGGAGGCGGACCGCCTGGCCGCCGGCGTCACCGGTTACACCTCGGCCAAGCTGTCGGCGCAGCACACGCTGATCTACGCCGAGCTGGCCGGCCGCGACCCCGAGACGGCCCGCCGCTACGCCCGCTCCCAGCAGGAGGCCGTCGAGCACGTGGCGCGCACGGCGGCCGAGCTCGGCGTGGACTGCGAGCTGGAACGCCGTCCCGCCTACACCTACGCCCGCTCGGCCGACCAGGTGGAGCAGTTGCGCGCCGAGGCGCGGGCGGCCGCCGAGGCGGGGCTCGCGGCCTCCTTCGTCACCGGCACGGCGCTGCCGTTCCCGGTGGCCGGGGCCGTCAAGGTGGACGGCCAGGCGCAGTTCCACCCGCGCAAGTACCTGCTCGGCCTGGCCGACGCCATGACGGCGCGCGGCTGCCGACTCTTCGAACGCACCCGCGTCACCGGCCTGAGCGAGGGCAGGCCGTGCCGGGTGACGACCGAGAGCGGGGCCGTGGTGAGCGCCGCCGACGTCGTGGTGGCCACCCACTACCCGATCTTCGACCGCGCGCTGCTGTTCGCCCGGATGGAGGTGACGCGGGAGCTGGTCGTCGCGGGCACGCTGCCGCCGGAGGACGACCCGGAGGGGATGTACATCACCTCGGAGGAGAACACCCGCTCGGTCAGGACCGCGCCCCTGCCCGGGGGCCGCCGGCTGCTCATCGTGACCGGCGAGTCGTACCGGCCCGGGGCCGGGCGGGTGGGCGACCGCTTCGAGCGGCTGGCCGCCTGGACGGGCGAGCACTTCCCGCGGGCGCGGATCACGCACCGCTGGGCGGCGCAGGACAACCACACCACCGACCGGCTGCCGTTCGTCGGCCCCTTGCATCCGGGTGCTGGGCACGCCTACGTCGCGACCGGGTTCGGCGGGTGGGGCATGAGCAACGGCGTGCTGGCCGGGCTGCTGCTGTCCGCCCTGGTCACCGGCGAGGACGAGCCGTGGGGCGGCCTGTACGACCCGCGCCGGCTGCACCCGCGGCAGGAGGCGGTCCCGATGGCGAAGATGCAGGCCACGGTCGCCCGCCACTTCGTGGCCGACCGGCTCGCCGCGGGTGACGCCGCCGACGTCGCGGAGCTGCGGCCCGGCCAGGGCGCGGTGGTCAAGGTGGGCGGCCATCGGTGCGCGGTCTACCGCGACGAGCAGGGCCGCGCGCACGCCGTCTCGGCGGTCTGCACGCATCTGGGGTGCGTGGTCGGGTTCAACGAGGCCGAGCGGACCTGGGAGTGCCCCTGTCACGGCTCGCGCTTCGGCCTGGACGGGCGCGTCCTGCAGGGCCCGGCCGTCAGCCCGCTGGAGCCGGTGGAGCTGAAGGAGGAGTGACCGGCAGGACGTAAAGCAGCCGCTTGACTTGCGTGGGCCTGTGAGGTTGAGTGAAACCGACAAAGGGGGCACACCATGCGTCAAGCCGGCTGTCAGTGAGCGCCGTCCGCGCCGAGCGCGTCAACGCCACCCGCGCGCAGATCCTCGCCGCCGCCGAGCGGCTGTTCGCCGAGCGCGGCGTCTACGCCGTCTCCAACCGGCAGGTCAGCCAGGTGGCCGGCCAGGGCAACAACGCCGCCGTCGGCTACCACTTCGGCACCAAGGCCGACCTCGTGCGGGCCATCGTGCGCGCCCACACCGAGCGGGTCGAGCTGCTGCGCCGCCGGCTGCTGGCCGAGGTCGAGGGCTCGGACGACGTACGCGACTGGGTGGGCTGCCTGGTCCGCTCGTTCACCGGGCACCTGGACGACCTCGGCCCGCCCACCTGGTACGCCCGCTTCGCCGCCCAGGTCATGACCGACCCCGCGCTCCGCCTGATCATGGCCGAGGAGGCGCTGAACTCGCCGACCCTGCGCCGCGTGGTGGACGGCCTGCGGCGCTGCCTGCCCGAGCTGCCCCCCGAGGTGCACGCCGAGCGCGCCGACATGGCGGGCCAGCTCGTCGTCCACATGTGCGCCGAGCGCGAGCGCGCGCTCGCCGAAGGCCGCCCGACCCTCCGGCCGAGCTGGCACGACGCCGCGACCGGGCTGATCGACGCGGTGGTCGGGATCTGGACGGCCCCCGTCACGGCCCCTGTCACGGCCCCCGTCACGGCAGCAGGAAGGAACACCGCATGACCGAGACACTTCCCGAGTTCCCGGGCGTCAGGGCGGCCTCGTGCCCGTTCGACCCGCCGCCCGCGCTGCGCGCCCTGCAGAAGGACGCCCCGCTCACCCGGGTGCGGCTGTGGGACGGCAGCACCGCCTGGCTGGTCACCGCGTACGCCGAGCAGAAGGCGCTGCTCAGCCACCCGCAGGTCAGCTCGGACATCACCCGGCCCGGCTACCCGCTGCCCAGCCAGGCGCTGAGACGCCCGGACAGCCCGGTGAGCTTCATCCTCATGGACGACCCCGAGCACCACCGGCTGCGCCGCATGGTGCAGGGCTCGTTCACGGTCCGCAAGGTGGAGGGCATGCGCCCGGCCGTGCAGCGCATCGTGGACGACCTCGTCGACGACCTGCTCGCCGGGCCGAAGCCGGTGGACCTGGTGGAGGCGTTCGCGCTGCCGGTGCCGTCGCTGGTGATCTGCGAGCTGCTCGGCGTCCCCTACGCCGACCACGGCTTCTTCCAGGAGAACAGCCAGGTCATCGTCAAGCGGAACGTGACGCCCGAGGAGCGCGCCGCCGCCGGCGGCCGGCTCACCGACTACCTGGACGGGCTCGTCGCCGACAAGCTCGCGCACCCTTGCGACGACCTGCTGTCCAAGGTGGCCGCCCAGGTCACGGCGGGCGAGCTGAGCAGGCAGGAGGCGGCCAGGATGGGCGTGCTCCTGCTCGTCGCCGGGCACGAGACCACCGCCAACATGATCGCCCTCGGCACCCTCGCCCTGCTGCAGCACCCCGACCAGCTCGCCCTGCTGCGTGAGAGCGACGATCCCGCGCTGGTCGCGGGCGCGGTGGAGGAGCTGCTGCGCTACCTCAACATCACCCACCGGGGACGCCACCGGGTCGCGCTGGCCGACATCGAGATCGCCGGCCAGGTCATCCGCGCCGGCGAAGGGCTCATCATGGCCAACGACCTCGGCAACCGCGACCCCGAGGTCTTCCCCGACCCCGACACGCTCGACCTGCGCCGCGACGCCCGCCGCCACGTGGCCTTCGGCTTCGGCGTGCACCAGTGCCTCGGCCAGCCGCTGGCCCGCATGGAGCTGCAGGTCGCCTACGCCACCCTCTACCGGCGCGTCCCCACCCTCGCCCTGGCGACGGACCTGGAGCGGATCCCGTTCAAGCACGACGGCCAGGTGTACGGGGTCTACGAACTTCCCGTCACGTGGTGACCCGCGGGTCCGCGCGGCGGGCGGGCGCAGGCATTACCGTCGGGATGTGAGCGTTGTCAGGAACTCCGTGGAGATGACATGAGCGATCCTGCGGTGGTGCCGCTTCACATGCGGCGTGACGGCTTCGACCCCGTCCCCGAGCTGTCGGCCATGCGCGACGGGGAAGGCGTCCGGCGGGTGCCGACCCCGTTCGGCGTGGACGCGTGGGTGGTGAGCCGCTACGCCGACGTGCGCGAGGTGCTGGGTGACTCCACGCGCTTCAGCAACGACGTGGGCACGGCTTTCCGTCCCACGGGAGGGACACGGCTCAGCGAGGAGGAGCTGCGGCAGGTGCGGGCGGGCAACCTGCTCGCCTTCGACCCGCCCGAGCACACCCGGCTGCGCCGCATCCTGACGCCGGAGTTCACCATGCGCAGGATCCGCCGCCTGGAGCCGCGCATCCACGAGATCGTCCGGGATCACCTGGACGCGATGGAGCGCACCGGGCCGCCGGTCGACCTGGTCACCGCCTTCGCCCTGCCGATCCCGTCCCTCGTGATCTGCGAGCTGCTGGGCGTCCCGTACGACGACCGCGACGACTTCCAGCGGCGCACCGGCGCGCTGCTCGACATCTCGCTCCCGGTGGCCGAACGGCAGGCCGCGAGCCTCGAACAGCGTGCCTACATGGCCGAGCTCGTCGCCCGCGCCCAGGCTGAGCCGGGCGAGGACATGCTCGGCATGCTGGTGCGCGAGCACGGCGACGACCTGTCCACCGACGAGCTGGTGGGCGTCGCCGGGCTGCTGCTGCTGGCCGGGCACGAGACGACGTCCAACATGCTCGGGCTCGGCACCCTGGCGCTGCTGCGCCACCCCGACCAGCTCGACCTGCTGAAGAAGGAGCCCGAGCGGATCGGCGCCACCGTGGAGGAGCTGCTGCGCTGGCTCAGCATCGTGCACTCCGGCACCGGCAAGCTCACCAAGGTCGAGACCGAGCTGTCCGGCGTCCGCATCCCGGCCGGCGCGCTGGTGATGGTCGCGCTGCCCGCGGCCAACCGCGATCCGGCGTTCATCGCCGACCCCGACCGCTTCGACATCGCCCGCGGCGACCTCGGCCACGTCGCCTTCGGCCACGGCGTCCACCACTGCCTCGGCGCGCCGCTCGCCAGGATGGAGATGCGCATCGCCTTCCCCGCGCTGTTCGAGCGTTTCCCCGGGCTGCGCGAGAGCGGCGTCCCGCCGCGCTTCCGCTCCTTCAACGTCGTCTACGGGCTGACCTCGTTCGAGGTCGCCTGGTAGCTCACCGGACGCCGACGCCGTCGAGGTAGGCCGCGAGGGCGCCGAGCCCGTCCTGGCCGCCCACCGCCGCCACGTATCCGTCCGGGCGGACCAGCGCCCACTCGCCCCGCGACAATCCGTAGGCGTCGCGGACGTGGCCGCCGGTGTCGAGCACGTCCCAGCCGACGACGTGGACCCGCAGGCCACGGCGCGGCCCGGTGAAGGCGTCCGGGTCGCTCCCGTGGCCGAGCAGGGTCCAGTGCGGCCCCTGGAACAGCCTGAACAGCCGGGTCGCGACCCCGGCCGCCCCCGTCACGGGCGCGTCGGGGGCGCGGTCGCCCGGCCGCACGCCCTTGTCGCGGTCCGGCCCGGCGACCGTCAGCGGCGAGTCCGGGTAGCCGAGGTCGAGCTGGGTCACCTCCCGGCCGCGCCGGGTGTCGCGGTTCATGGCCGCGTGCAGCAGCCGCTCCGACAGGCCCAGCACCGCCTCGGCGATCGGCCGGCGCTCCAGCTCGTACGACGCCAGCACCGACTCCGGAGCGCCGCCGAGCACGGCCGCCAGCTTCCAGCCGAGGTTGTAGGCGTCCTGGACGCTGGTGTTCAGCCCCTGTCCGCCGGTCGGCGGATGGCAGTGGGCGGCGTCCCCGGCCAGCAGCACCCGCCCGTCCAGGTAGGCATCGGCGAGGCGGGCGTTCATCTCGTAGGCCGACGCCCACGTCACGGCGCGGACCGTGAGGTCGTCGCGGGCGGTGCGGGCGCGGACCAGCGCGGTGAGCCCTTCGGCCGACAGGTCGACGTCCACGCCGAAGGGGACGGGGGCCTGGAGCTGGAACAGGTCCGTGCCGTAGAGGGGGCACAGCGACACGTCCTCCGGCGTCCCCTGGTTCCAGCGGTGCCAGAAGCCGGACGAGAGCCCGTCCAGCCGCACGTCGGCCACGAGCGCCCGCACGCCGAGCGTCTTGCCGGGGAAGCCGATGCCGAGGGCCTTGCGCACGGAGCCGGCGCCGCCGTCCGCGCCGACCAGGTAGCCCGCCCGTACGGTCTCGCGGCCTCCGGGCGTCTCGATCGTGGCGGTGACGCCGTCCGGGTCCTGCTCGAAGCCGGTGAGGCGGTGGCCGTACTCGGGGGCGTGGCCGAGCTCGGCCAGCCGCTCGCGCAGTCTGCTCTCGGTGCGGAACTGGGGGACGAGCAGCGCCAGGTGGTACGGCTCGGCCGGCGTCGGGTCGGGCAGCTGCCCGGCGGGCCGGTCGACGGGCCCGGCATCGGTGTAGAGGCGCTGGTACGGGTACTCGCCGCCGGAGGCGACGACGCGGTCCAGCACGCCGAGGTCCTCGAACACCTCCTGCGTACGGGGCTGAATGCCCTTGCCGCGCGAGCCGGGGAACGGGCTCGTCGCCGCGTCGATCAGGCGGAAGGGGACGTTCCTGCGGGCGAGGTCGATGGCCAGGGTCAGGCCGGTCGGACCGGCGCCGCAGATGATCACGCCGAGTGCGGTCATGGGTGTGTGCCTCCTTGGATAAGTGCGTGTATTCTGCACATAATTCGGAGACCTGGTCAAGATAGAGCCTGTGAACAGCATGAATATCCGTGTAAGGAGAACATATTCGTCGTAGCGGTATCCTCGCGTCAGCACCGCCCCGCCCGTCTACGTAAGGCAGCACGACGAGCATGACCTCCAAGCACCGCCGGCAGGCCGCGTTCAGGCGCCTGCACGAGTCCATGGTCGATCTCACCGTGCTCATGAACCTGCCGCAGCGCGACGAGGCGCTTCTCGCCGAGGCCGGCCTCCAGCTCGACCGGGCCCTGTTCCCCCTGCTCATCGGCATCCAGCGGTTCGGCCCGATCAGCGTCGGCGAGCTCGCCGAGCGGACGGGCCGCGACCACACCACCGTGAGCAGGCAGGTGGCCAAGCTCGCCGAGCTCGGCCTGGCCGAGCGGCGGCCGGGCGCGGTGGACAAGCGGGTGAAGGAGGCGCTGATCACCGACGCCGGCCGCCAGGTCACCGACGCGCTCGACGCCGCCCGCCAGCGGATCGCCACGCCGGTGCTGGAGCACTGGAGCGACCGCGACCTGCTGGAGCTCGAACGCCTGATGCGCCGCTTCGTGGACGACCTGATCTCGCTGTCCGCGGTGGCCAAGGAGGACACCTGAGCGGCCTGCCATCATGATCGGATGACCACGATCCTCACCCGCGGCGACCTGCTCACCCTGCTCGATCCCGGCGCCTGCCTCGACGCCCTGCGCGAGGGCTTCGTCGGGGACGCCGGCGGGGCGGCGGTCGCGGGGCAGCGGATCCGTACGGACCTGCCGTTCCCCGGCACCGCCACCGCGTTGCTCCCCGGCCTGCTGCCCGGCGCCGAGGCGTACACGGTGAAGGTCAACGCCAAGTTCCCCGCGGCCTCACCGGCGCTGCGCGGCGTCATCTGCCTGCACGGCGGCGCGGACGGCGAGCTGCTGGCGCTGCTCGACTCGGCCACGATCACGGCCTGGCGCACCGGGCTCGCGGCGGCACTCGGCACGCACGCCCTCGCCGGCGAGAGCGATGTCGTCGGCGTCGTCGGCGCGGGCGCTCAGGCCGACCTGGTGGTGACCGGCCTGCGCCTGCTGCGCCCGGTGAGCGACCTGGTCGTCCACGACCTGTCGCCGGAGCGGGCCGCCGCCTTCGCCGCCCGGCACGGCGGCCGCGTCGCGGGCTCAGCCGCGGGCTCAGTGGTGGGCTCAGTCGCGGGCTCAGCCGTGGGCTCGGTCGTGGATTCGGCCGCCGAGGTCGCCGCCCGCGCCGGGATCGTGGTGCTCGCCACCTGGTCCCGCACCCCGCTCCTGGACCTCGCCGACGTCCGCCCCGGACGGCACCTGACCACGCTGGGCGTGGACGAGCCGGGCAAGCAGGAGCTCTCGCCGGCCCTCGTACGGGCCGCCGGCGTGCTCGCGGTCGACGACCGCCCGCTCGCCGCCGCCATGGGCGTGCTCGCCGCGACCGGCCTGCCGGCCGGCGCCGCCCACGCCACCCTCGGCGAGATCCTGCGCGGCGACCACCCGGGCCGCACCGGCCCCGAGCAGATCACGGTGTACGGGCCGGTGGGCCTCCCGTGGCAGGACCTCGCCCTCAGCCTGCTCGCCTGGCGCGAGGCGAGGCGGCGGGGCGTCGGCACCGAGATCGACTTCCTGGCCTGAGCCCGGGGAGTCAGCCGCCCTGCGCGGCCCGGCGGTAGCGGCCGGGGGCGGTGCCGTACGCGCGCTTGAAGGCCGTGCCGAAGGCGAACTCCGAGCTGTAGCCGACCCCGGCGGCGATCTGCGCCAGCCCGAGGTCGCTCTCCCGCAGCTGCCGGGCCGCGGTCGTCATGCGCCACCAGGTCAGGTACGTCAGCGGCGGCCGTCCCACCAGCGCCGTGAACCGGGCCGAGAACGCCGCCCGCGACATCCCGGCCGCGCGCCCCAGCGACTCGACCGTCCACGGCCGCTCCGGCTCGCGGTGCATGGCGCGCAGCGCGGCGCTGACCGGCGGATCCGTCAGCGCCGCCGCCCAGCCGGTGGCGTCGTCCCCGGTGGGCCGCTCCTCCAGCCAGGCCCGCAGGATGAACAGCAGGAGCGTGTCGAGCAGCGCGGGGATGACGGTGTCCGTGCCGAGCCGCGGCTGGTCCATCTCCCGCCCCAGCACCTCGACGAGGGCGTGCAGCCCGGCCGCCGCCGGGGCGGCGTCGCCCCGCGGTCCGGGGATGTGGATCAGGCCGGGCAGGTCGTGCAGGAGCGGGTGCGCGTGCCGGGGATCGAGCCGGTAGCCGCCGCACAGCGTGACCACGCCCGTGGGGCCGCTGCCGACGGTGTCGGTGGCGAACAGGGCCGGCTGCTCGGCGAGGGGATCGCAGCCGGTGACGGCCAGCGGGGTGCCGGGGGAGTCGGCCAGCCCGTACGGCTCGCCGTGCGGGAAGAACACGACGTCACCGGCGGACAGCGGCAGCGGCGCGGCGCCGGGGTCGCTCTCCGGCGGGATGAGCCAGCATGCCCCCTTGAGAATCACCTGGAACCCGGCCGCCCCCGGCACCGACGGGAAACGCCGCCCCCAGGTGCCGTGCCAGGCGATGCGCGCGGTGTTCGGCCGGCCGGTGCGCATGAGGGCGATCACGTCGCTGAGCACGTCCATCCGGCCACCCTACCGACGAACGCGTATGTTTCCCGGATTCCAGGACATTGGTCGTCTCGCGCCGCCGCCCTAGCGTGGCAGTCATGTCAACCAAGATCCTCGTCACGGGGGCCACGGGCACGGTCGGCCGCGCCCTCGTGACCGAGCTGGCCGCCGACCCCGCGGGGCCGCGCGTCCTCGCCCTGGTCCGCGACCCCGCCGCCGTACTCCCGCCGCGCGTCGAACCGGTGCGCGGCGACCTCACCGACCCCGCCTCGTTCGCCGCCGCCGTCGAGGGCGTCACTGCGGCCTTCCTGCTGTGGCCGTTCGGCACGGCCGACGGGTTCGGCGCGGTGCTCGACGTGCTCGCCCGGCACGCCCGCCGCGTCGTGTACCTCTCCTCGGCCGCCCGCCGCCCGGCCGAGCGCGAGATCGAGCGGATGGTCCGGCGCTCCGGGCTGGAGTGGGTGATCCTGCGCCCGCACCAGTTCGCCGGCGCCGCCCTGCGCTGGGCGGCCGATCCGCGGTTCCTGGCCGAGGGCGTGGTCGCCGAGCCGTACGGGAAGTCGGCCGCGCCCCCCATCCATGAGCGCGACCTCGCCGAGGTGGCCGCCGACGCGCTCACCGGGCGCGGGCCCGCAGGGGTCGTGCACGAGCTGACCGGGCCGGAGACGCTGACGCAGGCCGAGCAGGTGCGCATCGTCGGCGAGGCGGCCGGCCGCCCGGCCCGCTGGGAGGAACGGCCTCCGGAGGAGGGCCGCCGCCGCCTGGTCGCGGCCGGGTGGCCGGCCGAGGTGGCGGACGGCGTGCTGCGGGCGCGCGCCGAGCTGGTGGACTCCCCGTGGCCGGTGACCCCGCGCCCCGGCGCCCGCTCCTTCCGCGCCTGGGCGGACGAGCACGCCCACCGCTTCCGCGCCACCATGCGGGCCGCGCGCCTCCACGCCTACGGCGACCCCTCCGTCATCCGCCACGACGAGGTCCCGATCCCCGCGCCGGGGCCGGGCGAGGTGCTGATCAAGGTGGCGGGCACCTCGTTCAACCCGTCCGAGGCCGGGCTGCGCTCCGGGCTGCTCGCGGCGGCGGTGCCGGAGTTCGCCGGGCTGCCGCTGCCGTACGTGCTCGGCTGGGACGTCGCCGGGACCGTCGTCGAGACCGGCCCCGGGGTCGGCCGGCCGCGCGTGGGCGACGAGGTGGTCGGCCGGCTGGACGGGGGCGCGGCGGCCTCGTACGCGCTCGCCCCCGCCCGCGTGCTCGTCCGCGCGCCGCACGGCGTGGCCCTCGCCGACGCCGCCGCGATCCCGGTGGCCGGGCTGACGGCGTGGCAGGCCGTCCACGAGCACGCCGGGATCGGGCCGGGGCAGCGGGTGCTGGTCAACGGGGCCGGCGGCGGGGTGGGCGGGTTCGCCGTGCAGCTCGCCAAGCTGGCCGGGGCCACCGTGATCGCCACGGCCGGGAGCGCGCGCAGCGCGGCGCGGGCGCGGGCCTGCGGCGCGGACGAGGTCGTGGACCACCGGACGGACCCGCTGCCAGGAGGTCTCGACGCGCTGATCAACCTGGTCCCGCTCGACCCCGCCGACGGGGCCGGTCTGGCCCGGCTGGTGCGGCCCGGGGGCGTGCTGGTCTCGGCCACCGTGCCGGTCGAGGCGCCGCCCGGCGTCACGGCGATCCGCTTCGTGGCCCGCAACGACGCCGCCCACCTGGCCGCTCTCGCCGCGCTGGCGGAGGAGGGCCGGCTCGCCGTGGACGTCGCCGAACGGCTCCCGCTGACGGAACTGGCCGCCGTCCACCGCCGCGCCGAGGCCGGCACCGCCACCGGCGGCAAGATCATCCTGCTGCCCTGATTCCCGCCGCCGGTCAGGGGCGGGGCGGCCACCAGCCGCCGACGACCTCGATGTCCTCGCTCTTCAGCGCGTCGTGCCAGACGGGGTCGCGCAGCAGCCGGGCCTCCCAGGACCGTACGACGCCGTCCGGGCCCGCGACCGCCTCCTCGCTGGACGGATGCAGGAACAGCTCGCTCGTGCCCTCGGGCAGCGCCGCGAGCCGGCGCAGGTAGTCCTCGCGCAGCCGCTCGTAGCCGCCCAGCTCGGCCGCCGTGCTGCGGTTCGTGGCGATCGTCTCGGGAAGGGCCACGCCCAGCGCGTCCGCGAGGGCGACGGCCTGCCCGTGCGCCGCCGCGAGCTCCGGCGGGAGCGGCCCGCCCATGTACGGCTCCGGGTCCCTTGGCAGCCGGAACGCGAGGCCGTGCCGGGCGCACCAGCGCAGGGTCTCGGCCAGCCACGACCTGCCGTGCAGGCCGTACAGGGTGCCGGCGTGGGAGTCGGCCGCCTCCGGCGCGAGACCGCGCTCGCGCAGCCAGCCGAGCTGCGCCTCCGCCTCCCGCTCGACGTCCCCTGCCTCGCCCCGGGCGCCGAGCGCGAACGGGTCGTCGAACAGCGCCCCGTCCGGGCCGGTGAGGCTCGCGCCGCCGGTGAGCGGCCGCCAGGGCGGGACCCCGCGCTCGCTCGTCAGCGTGACGTGCACGCGCGGCACGACACCGAGCGCGCGGACCCGTTCGGCGGCGTGGGCCGCGGACGGCGACAGGCAGATGAGCGTCGTCGCGCTGACGTGACCCTCGGCGAGCAGGCCCATGATGACCTCGGTCGAGCCGGGCTCCCTGCCGAGGTCGTCGGCGGTGATCACCAGGCGGCGGCTCATCGGGGACGCTCCACGGCGGGCTCGCCGGCCGGGTCCGCGGGCGGCGGATCCTCCGGTACGGCCGCCTCGGGGGGCGTCGCGACCGGCACCGAGACGAACCGCGCGGCCACCGCCCCGATCGCCGTCAACGCGAACGGGTACACGCACAGATAGACCCGGAACGCCAGCCCGGGATCGCCGCCGGGGTCGTCGCCGGAGTTGTAGCCGAAGAACACGCCGAGCGACGTGAGCGCGAGCCCGGTCACGACCCCGTTGAGCCGCCCGAAGAAGCCGAACGCGGACAGGAACAGCCCCTCGCGGTGCTCGCCGTTACGCGCCGCGTCGGCGTCCAGCACCCGCGCGACGATGAGGTCGTTCGTCGCGAGCATCCCCGACCAGCCCGCGCCGACGACCACGCCGGCCGCGATGGCGGTGACCAGGTCGCCCGCGAAGAACAGCGCCGCGAACCCGGCCGCGAGGACCACGAAGGCGACCCGCCAGGCCCACAGCGCGCCGCGCCGGGCCACGACCCGCGTCCAGGCCACCAGGCCGGCCGCCGTGACGAGGATGACGACGCCCTGGAGGTAGAGCGCGTTGCCGACCGGCAGGCCGAGCGAGTAGCGGACGTACAGCTGGATGCCCGCGAGGACGAGCGCCATGGCGATGCCGTAGCAGGCGCCGGTGAGCCCGACTGTCCAGAACAGCCGGTTGCGCACGATGGACCACACGCTGCGCAGCAGCATCGGCTGCTCGCGGGTGGAGTAGCGGGGGTTCTCCCGGGCGCCGAGCGCCATGAACACGATCACGGCGAGCGCCACCACGCCGTAGATGACCGCCGTGGTGCGGAAGCCCTCGGTGGAGTCCTCGGTGCCGAACACCTGGGTCGTCAGCACGGGGGTGACCGCGAGCGAGATCACCAGCGCCACGAGCTGGAAGCCCTGCCGCAGGCCGTTCGCCACCGCGCGGTCGCGCTCGCGCGGATACAGCTCGGGCAGCAGCGCGCCGTAGTTGGCGTTGAGCATCGAGTCGAACGCCTCGCACAGGATCGCGAACACCGCGAACCAGATCAGCAGGCCCATGCCCTCCAGCGAGGACGGCGCGGAGAAGAACGCGATCATGCAGGCGGTCAGCAGCGGCGCACCGACGAGCAGCCACGGCCGGCGCCGGCCGAACCGGGTCCTGGTGCGGTCGGAGAGGTGGCCGAGCACGGGGTTGTCGAGCGCGTCGATGACCGCGTAGACCACCATGACCACCCCGTACGCGCGGACGTCCAGCCCGAGGATGTCCACGTAGAAGAGGATCATCGACCCCTTGATCATGTTGATCGGGATCGAGGTGCCGAACATCCCGACGGCGTAACGCCACGCGGGAGTCCGTCCCGGAGCCGGGGGTCCGCCGGGCTGGGACACGCGATCACCCTTCCTCGCCGGACGCCGGCGCGGATGCCGGCGCTGGACGCGAGGTTACTCTCGCGTCCGCGGAAGAACAGCGGGTGAAGCGGAGTCGTGACCTCGCCGGACACCCGGCGAGGCGCTCATGTCGTGCGGCGCGGTTTCGAATCCCGGGAAGGCGCGTCGGACGCGCGCAGACGCTCGCTGTCCTGCTGGAGCTCGTCGATCATCCGGGACGCGTCGGCCTTGCTGAGCCCTTCCGGCACCTCCTTGCCCGCCTCACGGGCGAGGGTGCGCAGGTAGGACTCCTGCGGCCCGGTCATGGGCTCGTCGCCGGTCGTCCACTCCTCCGGGTCCTTCTCCACCGGTCCGTGGCTCATGTGCTCATCTCCTCGAACGTACGTTCCCTCGGTCGGGCACACCACCATGCCCTCAGCGTCGCGGGACAAACCCGCTCGGCCCTGCGGAGCTCCTCCAGGTAGTCGCGGCCGGTCAGCAGCGGGGGACGAATGTTCCCGGCCTCTTCCGCCGGCATCGGGACCTGGCATCGGAGCGTACGGACTTTCGTGCACGGCGCCGCCGCGTGGGGCGTGGCGTGCCCGTTCCGGCCCAGCGGGGTCGCCGGCGTCACCATGGCCGGGTTCCGCATCCCGGACCTGCGGACGATCCGGATGGTGCCGCGTCCCGCCGTGACGCTGCTCGTCGGGTTCGGCGACGGGACGCCCGTCCTGGACCACGCCGCCGGGCCGCGGCCGGTCGGGAACGTCGCCGCCGGGCCGGGGTTCGGCTCCGGCGGCACCGGGCGGGGCCGCCGGTGGATCCGGAGGTGGCCTGGGTCTGGCGGCGGATCGTCGCAGGCCGCGGCCTGGTCCGGGTCGAGGGGCTGGCCGGCGAGGTCGGGTGGAGCCGCAAACGTCTGTGGTCCCGGTTCCGCGCGCAGCTCGGCCTGCCGCCCAAGCGCGCCGCGAAGCTGGTCCGCTTCGACCGCGCCGCCCATCGCCTGGTGGCGGGGGAGGGCGCGGCCCGGGTGGCGGCGGAGGGCGGCTACGCCGACCAGTCGCACCTGCGCCGCGAGGTCATGGCGTTCACGGGGGCGACGCCGTCGGCCCTCGCCGCGGAGCCGTTCCTGGCCGTGGACCACCTCGCCTGGCCCGGCCTCAGCCTCTCCCGGCGGTGAACCGGGCCAGCAGCAGCGCCAGCCTGCGCTCGTGCGGCTCGCGGGGCAGCCGGCCGCCGAGCGTGAGCGTCACCAGGCCGTGCAGGGCGGCCCAGTACGTCTCGGCCAGCAGGGCGAGGTCGTCGTCGCCGGCGTGCGGCCGGACGGCCTCGACGAGCTCCTGGAAGCTCGCCGCGAGCGCGGGCGGGACCTGCGGGGTGGCGAACGGCAGGTCCACGCCGCGCCGGAACATCGCGTCGTAGAGCGCGGGCCGCCGCTCGGCGAAGGCGACGTACGCCTGCCCGACCCCCTCCAGGGCGCCGGTCTCGTCGCGCGCCGCCGTGCGCGCGGCGCGCAGCTCGCCGGCCAGCTCGGCGAAGCCCTCCACCGCGACGGCCGCCATGATGGCGTCCTTGCCCTTGAAGTGGCTGTAGAGCACCGGCTGGCTGTACTCCACCCGGTCGGCGAGCCGCCGGGTGGTCACCGCTTCCCATCCCTCGGTCTCGGCGAGCTCGCGGGCGGCCGTGATGATCAGCTTCTCGCGTTCCGCGCGTTCACGCTCCCGGCGCGACTGGATTGTCATGCTTCAGAATCTAGCATCGCTAGCTGAATTGTCAGTGCTCTGCTAGCGTGATTCTTGTTCCTAGCGCTGCTAGATTCCCCTGGAGACGAAGATGCTCACCTACCTCGCCTACGGCCTGGCCGTCGTGCTCAACCTGATGATCCTGTTCATCGGCGCCCGTTTCCTGCTCGTCCCGCAGGCCGCGGCGGCCGCCTACGGCGTGCCGGCCAAGGCCGGCGGCGACCGGGCGTACCTGGCCGTCAAGGGGGTGCGCGACGGGGTCTGCGGCCTGATCGGCCTGGCGCTGCTGGCCTTCGCGGGGCCCACCGCCGAGGCATGGTTCATGCTGGTCGTGGCGCTGGTGCCGTTCGGCGACACCCTGATCGTGCTGCGCAACGGCGGGACGAAGGCCGCGGCGTTCGGCATCCACTTCGCGACCGCCGTGGTCGTCCTGATCTGCGCGGCCCTGCTCTTCGCGGTCAGCTGACCGCCTCGCCGGCGCCGGTGAAGGCGCCGGCGGACGCGGCGAGGACGGCGGTCCTGGCCGCCTGGGCGGGCAGCTCGGGGTCGGGTGGCGTACGGAGCAGCATGAGCTGGTGGTAGAGCGGCGCGGTGGCGGCGACGAGCAGCCGCCGCGCGTCGGTGTCCGGTGGCAGTTCGCCCCGCGCCACCGCGCGGGCCACGATCACCTCGCAGCGGGTGTAGCGGTCCGTCCAGAGCCGCAGCAGGCCGCGTTCGGCCTCCTCGGACCGGAACGAGGCGGCGAGCAGGGCGGCCGCGACCGACGGCCGTGCGGTCAGCGCCTCCTGGTTCTCCTCGTTGAGCGCCGTCAGGTCGCCCAGCAGGGAGCCGGTGTCCCGGGGCTGCCAGTCGTCGTCGCCGGTGGCCGCGAGCAGATCCGCGAGCAGACCGCCGACGTCCCGCCAGCGCCGGTACACCGTGGCGCGGTGCACGCCCGCGCGGGCCGCGACGGCGTCCAGGGTGAGTGCGTCGTAACCGCGTTCGCCCAGCTCGGCCCGCACCGCGTCGAGCACCCGGGCGCGGGTGCGGCTGGTCCGGCCGCCCGGGCGGCGGCGCACCTGACGGGCGGGGGCGGGCGTCTCCCCTGAATCCGTTTGCCCTGCGGACGAGGTCATGACACCATCCTAATGTATAAGTTGTCGCATTAATGGTGAAGGAATGGCCGATGCAACCGCTCGTCCCCGCCGACCCCGACGTCCTGCACCCCATGCCGGGGCAGCCGCGGGTGGTGCTGCTCCGGCCGCTGGTGACGTCCCCGCTGATCGAGGTGGGGGAGTTCTCGTACTATGACGACCCGGACGACCCGACCGCGTTCGAGACCCGCAACGTGCTCTACCACTACGGGCCGGAGAAGCTGGTCATCGGCAGGTTCTGCGCGCTGGGCACCGGGGTGCGCTTCATCATGAACGGCGCCAACCACCGCATGGACGGCCCCTCCACGTTCCCGTTCCCCACCATGGGCGGCTCGTGGGCCGAGCACTTCGACCTGCTCACCGGCCTGCCCGGCCGCGGTGACACGGTCGTCGGCAACGACGTCTGGTTCGGCCGGGGCGCGACGGTGCTGCCCGGCGTGCGCATCGGCCACGGCGCGATCATCGGCGCGGGCTCCGTGGTCACCTCGGACGTCCCCGACTACGGCATCGTCGGCGGCAACCCGGCCCGGCTCATCCGCGTCCGCCACAGCGACGAGGACGTGGCCCGGCTGCTCGCCGTCGCCTGGTGGGACTGGCCGGTCGAGCACATCACCCGGCACGTGCGCACGATCATGTCGGGCACCGTCGCCGAGCTCGAAGCGGTCGCGCCGGCCGTCGGCCGCTCCTGACCACCGTCGCGTCCCCAGAACCGAACCGAAGGACTCCCACGTGTCCCGCGCCCACATCTCCCGCGCCCACATCGCCATGATCGGCATTCCCGCCGTCAGCCACGTCCTGCCGAGCCTGGACATCATCCGCGAGCTGGCCGCCCGCGGTCACCGGGTGACCTACGCCAACGACCCCGCGGTCCGCGACCTGGTCACCGGGGCCGGCGCGGAGCTGGTGCCGTGCTCGTCCACGCTGCCGGTCGCCGACAACCTCTGGCCCGACGACCCCATCGCCGCGATGAGCCTCTTCCTGGACGACGCCGTCCAGGCCCTGCCGCAGCTCCGGGCCGTCTACGACGACGACCCCGCCGACCTCTACCTGTACGACATCGGCGCCTATGCCGCCCGCGCGCTCGCCGAGGCGCAGGGCCGCCCCCTCCTGCAGCTCTCGCCGACGATCGTGGGCTGGGACGGCTACGACCAGGAGGTGGCCGCGCACCTCTGGGAGCTGCCGGGCGCCGCCGCCTACCGGGAGAGGTTCGCCGGCTGGCTGGCCGGCTGCGGCGCGACCACCACCGACGTGGACGCCTTCTCCAGCCGCCCCGAACGGGCCCTCGCCCTCATCCCGTACGCCATGCAGCCGCACGCCGACCGGGTCGATCGCCGCCGGGTGACCTTCGTCGGCCCCTGCTTCGACCTGAGCGAGGACAAGGACGCGTGGAGCCGCCCCGCGGGCGCCGCGAACGTCCTGCTGATCTCCCTCGGCTCTGCCTACACCCGCCGGCCGGAGTTCTACCGCCAGTGCCTGGCCGCCTTCGGCGACCTGCCGGGCTGGCACGTCGTCCTGCAGATCGGCCGCCACACCGACCCCGGCGAGCTGGGCGACATCCCCGCCAACGTCGAGGTCCACCCGTGGGTCCCCCAGCGGGCGATCCTGGAGCAGGCGGACGCGTTCGTCACCCACGCGGGGATGGGCGGCTGCGGCGAAGGGCTGCTGGCGGGCGTGCCCATGATCGCCGTGCCGCAGGCCGCCGAGCAGTTCCAGAACGCCGACCGGCTCGTGGAGCTCGGCGTCGCCCGCCGGATCGACACCGAGGACGCCACGGCGGAGGCCCTTCGCACCGCCCTGCGCGAGCTCGTCTCCGACCCCGAGGTCGGCCGCCGCTCGGCGCGGCTCCAGGCCGAGGTGCGGGCCGAGGGCGGCACCACGCGGGCCGCCGACCTCATCGAAGGCTTGCTGAGCCCGCGCGGCGGGTCGCTGGAGACCTCTTGACCGGCGCGCCGGAACAGCGCCGGCGGGCGGTCACGTTCTGCTCAGGCGCATGCCCGCGGGCGAGATCGGCGTCATGGTCATCACCGTCGCCGTCGTGGTCGTCACCCACAACCTGGCGGTGGGCGTGGTCGTCGGCTCGCCGGCCGCCCTGGTAGCCTCCTCCGTCGCCGCGCTGGACGCCGTCGAGGCCGAGTGCGCCGCCCGTGGCAAGAGCGTGCGGATCGTCGGGCTCAACCAGCCCAGCGCCCGCATGCGCGGCGCCCTGTCCGGGGAGCCGACCGGCGGTCACTGACACCCTACGGTTTTGGCCGGCCGCCACCGATGAGTTCTGTCGGTGGCGGCTGTCATTCTGTGCATGACAACGAATTCCGCTTGCGCGATCGAGGGCCGCGACGCCGGCCGTGAGCACGTTCCGTCCGACGACCCTGAACGAGGTGCCGTGTCCGGCCGACAGCCCCACTCCCGAGCCAAGTCCACTGGCGGCACGCCGGCGGTGATCCGGCTCCTGGTGCTCGCCACGTTCGTGGTCGTGCTCAACGAGACCATCATGATCAACGCGATCCCCCGGCTGATGAGCGCCCTCGCCATCACCGAGCAGACCGCGCAGTGGCTCTCGACCGCCTTCATGCTCACCATGGCCGCGGTCATCCCCGCCACCGGCTGGTTCCTGCAGCGGGTCACCACCCGCCACGCCTACGCCACCGCGATGGGCCTGTTCCTGACCGGCACGGCGCTGGCCGCCGTTGCGCCGACGTTCGAGGTGCTGCTGGGCGCCCGCATCGTCCAGGCGGCGGGGACGGCCGTGATGATGCCGCTGCTGATGACCACGCTGATGCGGGTGGTCCCCGAGGAGGACCGGGGCCGGGTGATGGGCAACGTCAGCCTCGCCATGTCGGTCGCGCCCGCCATGGGGCCGGCGGTCTCCGGGGTGATCCTGCAGTTCGGTTCCTGGCGGCTACTGTTCGCCGTGGTGCTCCCCATCGCCGCCGTCATCACCTGGGGCGGGCTGAAGCGGCTCCAGGACGTCGGGGAGACCGAGGTGAGCAGCATCGACTGGTTCAGCGTCGTCACCGCGGCGGCCGGGTTCGGCGGCCTGGTCTACGGCCTCAGCCGGTTCGAGGGCGGCGACCCCGCCTTCGCCGCGGCGATCGTGGCGGCCGGCCTGGTCACCATCGCCGTCTTCGTCTTCCGCCAGCTGTGGCTGCAGAAGCACGGCGTGCCGCTGCTGGACCTGCGCACCCTGCGCCAGCGCACCTACACCGTCGCGCTGATCCTGATGTCGATCGCCTTCATGGCGATGCTCGGCTCCATGATCCTGCTGCCCCTCTACCTGCAGAGCCTGCGCGGGCTCAACGCCCTGGAGACCGGGCTGCTGGTGATGCCGGGCGGGCTCGCGATGGGGCTGCTCGGGCCGACCGTCGGGCGGCTGTTCGACCGGTTCGGCGGCCGGGTACTGGTCGTCCCGGGCGCGGTCGGGATCATGCTCACGCTCGCCGGGCTCACCCAGGTGTCGATGACCACGCCCTACTGGCAGATCCTCGGCCTGCACGCGCTGCTCATGGTCAGCCTGGCCGCCACCTTCACCCCCGTGTTCACCCTCGCGCTCGGGGCGGTGCCGCCGCGGCTCTACTCCCACGGCAGCTCGATCCTCAGCACGCTGCAGCAGGTCGCGGCGGCGTTCGGCACCGCGCTGGTGATCACCGTCATGAGCGCGCGGGCCGGCTCGCTGCGGGAGGCGGGGGTCCCCGAGGCGCTGGCCCAACTCGACGGCATGCGGCTGGCGTTCGTCATCGGCGCGGTGCTGTCGGTGGCCGTCGTGGGCACCGCCCTGCTGCTTCCCGCCCGTACGGGCGACGCGGAGGGCTCCGAGGAAGCCCGGCCGGTGCACGCGGTGTGAGGGGTGACCCCGGAGGAGGCCGGGAGGCCCGGTCAGCGGCCCGGGGGGTTCGACTCGCACCAGGTGAACAGGTCACGGACGTGCAGCGGCTCGGGGTGGGGGACAGGCTCGGGTCTGGGGGCGGGCTCGGTTCCGAGGCCGGGGTGGGGCTCGGTTCCGAGGCCGGGATCAGAGTCGGGATTGGGGTCGGGTCTAAGCCCGAGGTCGGGCTCAAGCTCGGCCTTGGGTTCGGGGACGGGTTCGGGGTCGGGATCGGGTGGGTCTGCTGACTCGGGCGGATCCTGTGGCTTGGGTGCGGGGGGTGGGGCGTCGGTGGTGGGCAGTGGGTCGTCGTGCATGACCTCCACGATGGCGGGCCACGGAGATCGGGCGCAGCCGTACGGTCACATCTCGCGCGGTCGGACCGATCCCTCGCAGTTGGTGAGGCGGGATGACCTGCCCGCCGTGCTTCGAACCGCGTGACTGAAGGAGTCGATGCTGGGATGACGGCAGAGCGAACGATGCCTACGCAGGACGACGTGCTCGGATACTTCGACACCCTGTCGAACTGGGGCCGGTGGGGCGACGACGACGAGCTCGGCACTCTGAACCACATCACCGACGAAGTCCGGCTGGCGGCGGCGCGAGCCGTTCGTCACGGCAGGAGCGTGTCGTGCGCCTGGGAGGTCGCCGTACCGGAAGAGATGGAGCGGTCGACGACGGCGTGCCCGTGCGCCGCCGACATGCCGGGCGCCGAGAACATGCCGTCGTCCACGTTCCGCAACGACCGGCACTGGGGCTTCTCGTCGGAGCGGCTCGGCCTCACCTTCCACGGCAACACCGTCACGCACCTCGACTCGCCGTGCCACATCTTCTGGGACGGCGCGATGTACAACGGGCGGTCGCACGAGCTGGTCGACGCCGCGACGGGATCGGCGTGGGCGTCCGTCACGGCGGCGGCGAACGGGATCGTCACGCGTGGGGTCCTGCTGGACGTCGCGAGCGTGCGGGAGGTGCCGTGGCTGGAGCCGGGGGAGGGCGTGTTCCCCGACGATCTCGAGGAGGCCGAGCGTCGTCAGGGTGTGCGGGTGCGATCCGGCGACGCGGTGCTCCTGCGGACCGGCTACGGCCGCCACCGGCACGAGAACGGTCCGGCCGGCGGTTTCACGCAGGCCGGGTGGCACGCGTCCTGCCTGCCGTGGCTGCATGAACGGGAGGTCGCGCTGATCGGCGCCGACACGCCCCAGGACGTTCAGCCGTCGGGGTACGAAGGCGTGCTCATGCCGGTTCACGCCGTGAGCCTCGTCGCGATGGGGCTGTGGATGCTCGACAACTGCGACCTGGAGGCGTGCGCGAGCACGGCCGCCGAGCTCGGCCAGTGGGACTTCCAGCTCGCGGTCGCGCCGGTCCGCTTCGCCGGCACGTCCGGCAGCCCGGTCAACCCGATCGCCACCTTCTGACCGGGGTCAACAGGGCGGATCACGGCGGCTTGGCCGGACCACGGCCGAGTGTGGACGGGAATCGGCCGTGAGGTCGGGCGAGAACCGCAGCCGCTACCGATGCCGGTACGGGCGCGGTTGTCGCGTGCCGTCGTGACCCGCTGTCTTCACCGGCTGCTCTCGCCGGCTGCTCTCACTGGGGATGGATCACCACCACCAGCCACCCCAGTCGTCCCCTCCCCAGGGGCCGCCCCACCACCGTCTGCGGTAGCGGCAGCGACGACCGCACCAACGGCGGCGGCGGCAGCAGCCTCCGCCTTCGCGGAACCCATATCCGGCCATGGTTCCTCCCTCTGACGGTCTGATCCCTTCAACACGACGCTAGCTTGCAAATAGGGACGAAATATCGCATATAGGGCGATTTCGCGGTCGTTTGACAGGGATTTGGAGAGGGGCGGTCCGTCACAGCCACCGGAAGGCGACGTGGTGCTCCCGCTCGAAGCGGCGCCGGGTGAGAGCGAGGAGAACGCGGGCGATGGGGCTGCCGGTGTGGGCGAGGACGTGGCCGAGTTCGTCGCGCGGTGTGTCCTGGGCGAGCCAGGGCAGGACGAGCGAGGGCAGGGCGAGTCGGGGCAGGGCGAGCGAGGGCAGGGCGAGTCGGGGCAGGGTGACGTCGGGGCCGAGCCGGCCGAGTGCCTGCCATGCCGCCTGCTCGGCCTCCTGCCACGAGGCCACCGACAGGTGTCGCTGGACGAGCGGCAGGACGGTGCTCTCCTCGTACGCCAGCAAGTCGACCAGCGCGTCACGAAGGCCGGCGACCTCGGCGGCGAGTCGCTCCCGGATCCCGGCCCCGGGGATCGGCTCGGAGGTGAGGGTGTGGAAGGCCGCGGCGCAGGCGTCGATCATCGGGGTCAGGCGGTCGCGTTCGGTCCGCGCCCGTTCCGCCGCTTCGCGGGCCGCCGGGTCGCCGGCGGTCTCGGCACGTTCCAGCAGGAGCGGCAGGACGGCGTCGGCCCCGGTCGTACGGTGGCGCAGGACGGCCGCGCAGAGATGCCAGCGCCGGGCCAGCGCCGCCCACGCCTCGGCGTCCGCGGGCGGCGTGGCGGGCACGGCGCGCGCCAGCAGGTCGAGGTCCCGGCGGAGGGCGTGGTGGAGGGCGTACACGCCGGTGAGGTCGATCGGACCCTCGGCCGTGTGCGTCTGGCCGAGCCGGGCCTGCCGGGCGTGGGTGCGTCCCTCGACGGCGTCGGCGAGGCGGTCCAGTGAGCGCGCCATGTCCGGCCGCCGGTCCCGGTGCGGGGGGATGAGGAGCGTCGCGAGCCGCTCCTGACCGGGCGTCAGGTGGGCCACCATCTCGTACGCGTGCGTCACCCGCGTCCCGCCCGGCGCCGGTTCGAGGCGGAAGGTCCACACCGTCGAGTCGGCCACCTTGGCGTCCGGCAGCGTACGGAAGGAGAACTCGCGCCCGGGCTCGGCCACGACGACCTCGCACTGCCGGGTCCAGCGCAGCAGCGCGAAGCGGTTGACCCCGGCGAAGCGGGCACCGGCGCGGGCCGTGCGTACGTCGCCGGTCCACGTGCAGCGCCGGGTCTCGGGGCTCCACTCGGGGGTGCGCGTGATGTCGGAGACCCAGTGGTAGAGCCGCAGGGGATCGGCGGCGATGACCCGCGACACGCTTCCCTCCCGCCTCATGGGGGAGGTGCCGGCGTCGGAGGGGTGGCGGCGTTCGGCCGAGGTCGCGGTCATCGCGGCTCCTTGGTAGTGTTTATCCCAGCCGAGCTGGATTGGATACAAGATGACTGTAGCCAAAAACCGTGAGCCGTCAAGAAGGTACCGATCGCCGCTCAGGGAGGAGCAGGCCCGGCGGACGCGTACCGCGGTGATCGACGCGGCCACCGGGTGCTTCGTCGAGACGGGCTACGTCGCGACCACGATGAAGGACATCGCGGCGCGGGCCGGCGTCTCGGTGGAGACGGTCTACGCCCAGGGCAACAAGGCGTCGCTGCTGCTCAAGGTGGTGGACCGGGCGCTGGCGGGCGACGAGGGACCGGAGACGGTGCTGGAGCGGCCGGGCATGCGCGGCGTCCTGGAGGCGTCCGACCCCCGCGAGGTCCTGCGGCGGCTGCGGGAGATCCTCGTCGCGGGCATCCCGTACGCGCTGCCGGTCATGCACGCCTTCCAGACCGCGGCCGCCGCCGACCCTGAGATCGCGGAGGTGTTCGCGACCTACGAGGAGCGCCGCCTTACCGACATGACCGCCATCGCCGAGGCCCTGGCCCCCGGCCTGAGGCATGGCATCACCGTGGCGGAGGCGGCGGACGTCGTCTGGGCGCTGTTCACCACCACCGCGATCCGGGCGCTCGTCGTGGACCGCGACTGGGGCGTGGAGCGGTGGGCCTCCTGGGTGACCGACGTGCTGGAGCGCACCTTGCTGGACTGAACTGCTGGACTGAACTGCTGGACTGAACCGCTGGACTGAAGCGGTCAGGCGTCCATGGTCGGGCGGCGGTCGGCGTAGCGGCCCGGCGTGCAGCCGTACTCCTTGGTGAAGGCCGAGATGAACGCCGACGGGCTGGAGTAGCCCACGCGGTGCGCCACCTCGGCGACCGGCCGGGTCTCCAGCAGCACCCGCGAGGTGCTGAGCCGCAGCTTGGTCCGCACCTTCGAGTACGGCATCCCGAACTCCCGCTCGAAGTCGCGCTGCAACGTCTTGACGCTGATGTGCAGCCGTTCGGCCCACTCGGCGAGCCCGGCCTCGTCCCCAGGGTCGTGGGAGAGCGCCCGCGCCACGGTGAGCGCGAAGCCGGTGCCGGTGGCGTGGTGGCCGACGTAGTCGGCGGCGCCCGCGCCGAGCCCGGCCATGATGCGGGCGCGGGCGGCGAGCGCGGCGCCCTCGTCGTGGCCGGGTCGGCAGATGGCCTCGACGAGCCGCGCCGCCTTCGGGTCGATCGAGACCGCGCCGGCCCGCAGGCCGGCGAGCGCCTCGGGCACCTGGCGCAGGCAGACGCGGTAGACGCTCTGCCGGTCCGCGGCGCGTACCTCGTGGGTGACGGCCCGGTGCGCCCAGAACGCCTCGCGTGGCCCGACGAACTGGGTGCGGGCGCCGTACCTGGTCGCCAGCATGCCGTCGGGGGACCAGTAGAGCTGGTGCAGGAAGTCCTGGCGGCCCTCGCTGAACTCCAGCACGGCCGCGGAGCGGTACTTGAGCACGAGGATGCCGTCCGGTCGGCCGAGGCCGTAGCCGTACTCCTCGCACCACAGCGGGTCGGTGCCCACGGGGTCGGCGAGGGTGACGGATTGGCGTCTCGGCGACATCGGTTGGCCTCTCAGAGACATCAGCGGAACCAGTGGTAAGGGTAGCCTAACCTCATCTCTAGGAGTTGAAGGAACCCCATGCACCACGTCCACCTCCGGCGCGCCGCCGGAGCCCTCGTACTCACGCTCGCGATGACGGCCGGCTGCGGCTCAGCCGGATCCGGTGAGAGCACCGCCGACAGCACCGCCGACAGCGCCGCGGGCGCCGGGTCCGCCACGCGCGTCTTCGCCGCCGACAACGGCGAGGTCACCATCCCGGCCGACCCCAAGCGGGTCGTCGCCACGGGCTACGCGGTGCCCGCCCTCATCGAGGCCGACGCCGCGCTGGTCGGCATCTCCTCCTGGCAGCGCGGCCTGCCGTTGATGTCGGACGAGGACCGGGCGACCTACGACAGGCTGGAGAAGATCGCCGGGGAGACCGCGGCGGAGACCAACTACGAGGCCATCGCCAAGGCCAAGCCCGACCTCATCGTCATCGGCGTTCCTGCGCCCGCCATGGCAGACCTCGACCTGGACCGGCTGAAGTCCATCGCGCCCGTCGTCGCCATCGGCCCCACCGTCCCGTCGGCGTGGCGCGAGCTGTCGCAGCGCCAGAGCGACGCCGCCGGCCGCGCCGTGAACTTCGGCGAGGCCAAGGCCGCCTACGAGAAGAAGGCCGGCGAGCTGACCGCCAAGTACAAGGACGTGCTGGCGGACCTGAAGTTCGGCCACGTCGGCGCGTACGGCGAAATCGCCGGCGGAACGTTCCAGCGCGAGTTCGCCGGCTCCTGGGGCACCAACATCGCCACGGACATCGGCGTCACCTACTACGGCGAGGTCAAGAAGAAGGGCGGCAACGCCGCGGACGTCAGCGAGTACCCCTCGATCGAGGAGCTGAACGAGAGCCTCGGCGAGGCGGACGCGATCACCTACACCGTGCAGGCCGACGGCAAGCCGAACGAGGCCGTCCAGTACGTCCTCGACTCCAAGCTGTGGAAGAGCCTGCCCGCGGTCAAGGCGGGCCGGACGTTCCCGGTCCGCTACAGCGAGGCGGCCACGTACTCCTCGGCCATGAAGACCCTGGACGCGATCGACCAGGCGTTCGCGCCGCTGCTCGCCCAGTGAGCCGGGCCGTGGACATCGAGCGCCACGACCCGCGCGGCCGGGTTGCCGCCCACCACGCCGGCGGCACCGGGGTGGCCAGGATCGGCTACCCGATCGGCGTCCGTACGGCGGCGGTCGCCCGGCGCGAGCTCGTCACGCCGCGCATGCTCCGGCTCACCCTGGCGGGCCCCGAGCTGGACGGCTTCCACACTTACCAGGCCGACGACCACGTGAAGATCGTCTTCCCGGACGCCGACGGCACCCTGCGCGCCCCGGTCCCGAACGACCATCTGGAGCTGGACTGGCCCAGGCCGTATCCCACCACCCGCAAGTACACCGTGCGCCGCTACGACGCCGCCTCGCGGGAGCTGGACCTGGACCTCGTCCTGCACGAGGGCGGCGTGGCGGCCGGCTGGGCGGCCCGCGTCGCGGTCGGCGACCCGGTGACGATCGCCGGGCCGCCGGGGGCCAAGGCGTTCCCGCACCACTACCGGCACTGGGTGTTCGCGGTGGACGCCACCGCGCTGCCCGCGGCCGCGCGCTGGCTGGAGGAGTCGCCGTCCGGGGTCTCCGCGCACCTGGTGATCGAGACCGACGATCCGGCCGAACACGCGTACCCGCTGGCCGAGCGCGCCGGCGTGGAGGTGACCTGGCTCGTCCGCGAGGGCGGGCGGTCGCTGCTGGCCGAGACCGTACGGGGGCTGCGGCTGCCGGAGGGGCCCGCGTTCCTGTTCGCGGCGGGGGAGGCGGGCGACATCAAGCCGCTGCGCGCCTGGAGCACCGGCCGGCTGGACGCGCTGTTCACCGGCTACTGGAAGCGCGGAGTCGCCGGGCTTGAAGACTGACTCTTCCGGGCGGCGGGGCGCCCCAGGGACTGACTCTTCCGGGCGGCGGGGCGCCCCAGGGACTGACTCTTCCGGGCGGCGGGGCGCCCCAGGGACTGACTCTTCCGGGCGGCGGGGCGTCCTGGGGACCGGCTCTTCCGCCCGGCCGGCCGCCCAGGCGGCGCGGCGCCGGGTGGTCGTTCTCGCCGTCTTCGTCCTGTTGCTGCTGGCCGCGCTGGTCGCGAGCGTCTGCGTGGGAGCGCGGGCGATCGCGCCGGCCGACGTCTGGCGGGCGCTCGTCGGCGCCGACGGCGGCGAGGCGTACCTGATCGTGCATGACGTACGCGGGCCGCGCACGCTGCTCGGCCTCTGCGTCGGCGCGGCGCTCGGCGTCGCGGGCATGCTGGTCCAGACGCTCACGCGCAACGCGCTCGCCGAGCCCGGCCTCCTGGGGGTCACCTCCGGGGCCGGCTTCGCGATCAACGTCGGCGGCCTGCTGGGGCTGGCCGGCGGGCAGGCGGGGCAGCTCGCGCTGGCCTCGCTCGGCGCCGCGCTGACCGCCGTCCTCGTGTACGCGCTCGGCTCGGCCGAGCCGCTGCGCCTGGTGCTGACCGGCGTCGCGCTCAGCGCGGTGCTCTCCGGGATCTCGCTCGGCCTGCGCCTGATGCTGCCCGACGTGTTCGACAGGTACCGGTTCTGGTCGATCGGCTCGCTGGCCGGGCACGAGCAGGCGCCGCTCACCCTCCCCACCGCGACGATCGTGCTCGCGCTGGCCGGAGCCGTCCTGGTGGCCCGGCCGCTCAACGCGCTGGCCCTGGGGGACGAGGCCGCGCGCTCGCTCGGCGGGAACGTCGTGCGCACCCGGGTGGCGGTGCTGGTGCTGGTCACCCTGCTGGCCGGGGCGGCCACCGCGGTCGCCGGGCCGATCGCCTTCCTCGGGCTCATGGTGCCGCACCTGGCCAGGCGGCCGGCCGGTGGGTCGGTGCCGTGGCTGATGGCGTACACGATGGTGCTGGGGCCGGTGCTGCTGCTGGCCTCGGACGTCACCGCGCGGGTGCTGCTGCCGACCGGCGAGGTGCCGGTGGCCGTGGTCACGGCCTTCGCGGGCGCGCCCGCGCTCATCTGGGCGGTACGGGCGCGCAGGCGGGTGGCGACATGAGCCGGCTGACCGGCGGGCGGGTGGCCGCATGAGCCGGCCCACCGGCGGGCGGGTGGCCGCATGAGCCGGCCCACCGGAAGGCGGAGTCGCATGAGCCGGGCCACCGCCGCTCCGCCCGTCCTGGCCCGGTCCGTCGTGCTGCGCGTGGGCTCGTGGTCCTTCCGTGCCGGCCGCAGGACGCTGATGGTGTCCGGCGCGCTGCTGGTCGCGGCCCTGGGCGTCGGCCTGCTCGGCCTCTGCCTGGGCGGCGGCTCGTGGACCGCCCCCGGCGAGGTGCTGGCCGCGCTGGCCGGTTACGGCGATTCGGTCGTCGTGGTACGCGAGTGGCGCCTGCCCAGGGTCGTCGCCGGGCTGGCGTTCGGCGCGGCGCTCGGCCTGGCGGGGGCGGTCTTCCAGAGCCTCACCCGCAACCCGCTCGGCAGCCCCGACGTCGTCGGCCTGGACGCCGGTGCCTACACCGGCGCGCTGTTCGCGATCACCGTGCTCGGCGGCGGTGCCGGGACGCTCGCGGGCAGCTCCGTCGCGGGCGGCCTGCTGGCGGCGGCGGCCGTCTACCTGCTGTCGCTCGGGACGCGGCTGAGCGGGCTGCGCCTGATCGTCGTCGGGATCGCGGTCAACGCCATGCTGACGGCGCTCAACTCCTGGATCGTGCTCCGCGCCGACCTGGACGTGGCCATCGCCGCCACCGGCTGGAGCTCGGGCTCGCTGAACGGGCTGGACTGGGACGAGATCGCCGTGCCGATCGCCGTCATCGCCGCGCTCGCCCTGCTGCTGGCGGCGCTCTCGCCCGCGATGCGGCAGACGGCGCTCGGCGACGAGCAGGCGATCGCCTCCGGCGTGCGGCTGAACCCGCTGCGGCTGCTGCTCGTGCTGGCCGGCGTCGGCTGCACGGCGACGGTGACCGCGGCGGCCGGGCCGATCATGTTCATCGCGCTGGCCGCGCCGCAGATCGGCCGGCTGCTGGCGGGCACGGCCGGCGTCGCGCTCGCCCCGGCGGCGCTGGCGGGCGCGGTGCTGCTGCCGGCCGCCGATGTGGTCGCCCAGGTCCTGCTCGCCCCGGTCGCCCTGCCCGTGGGCGTGGTGACGACGGTGATCGGCGGCTGCTACCTCATCACGCTGCTCGCCAGGAAAGCGCGGCGCGCGGCCAGCCCACCCACGAGCTGAGCACGCGCGCCGCCCCCGCGCCGGTCTGCCCCCGCGCCGGTCTGCCCCCGCACAGGGCTGCCCCGCACAGGCCCGCCCCGCGCGCCGGGCCGCCGCGCGCCGGGCCGCCGCGCGCGCCCC